>NZ_JBIRQJ010000009.1:0-500713 GCF_044333135.1 Streptomyces sp. NPDC021093
GCGCGCGGTCTGCTCCGCAGACACGACGCGCCGCCGCTACGCGGCGGAAGAATCGACGCGCTCCGCGCGTCGGGCCGGCCACTCCGTGGCCGGTGCGGCCAACTCCGTTGTCCGCGGCTCGGATCGCTCCGCGATCCGGCCTGGCGCAATCCGCTCCGCGGATTCCTGAATACAGCAGCTAGAACCGGTGGTTGGGGGCGGCAGGTGGGACTGTACGCCGGGTTCTGTCTCCGGGATACTCATGCCATCGACCGGTGGAAAGGTGACTTCCCTTCACCGCGCTCACTGTCCCAGCCTTCGTCAGCGGATAGGTGGGCTTCTACCTTAGCGCGGCTTGGTGCTCCTTATGGAAGCAAAAAACTATGGGATCTCCGAGACTTGAGGGGAAGCTTCTGTGGAGGGTTCGCGGTCTGTCGTGGTCCAGTCGTCCTTGAGGATCCTCGTCATCAACTGGCTTTGTTTGTGGGTGAGTTGGTGCAGATTCTGTTTGGTGCGCACCTTGCAGAGCCATGGGCCGATCATGATGCGCTCACCGTCGACCTCCATCCACTCCCGAGCACTGGGCGGGCGGCCCCAGCGCTCGACGAACAGACGCAGGAGCTCGGCGGTCTGGTGGAAGGAGCGGCGGGTCCGGGGGCCGGGCGTGGCGCTTGTGCTCCTTGCGGGGAGCGGGACTTGATCGGGGGTCAGGCCTAGGCGGGTGAGGAGGGTGCGTTGGCGGTCTTCGAGGCGGGGCCAGGTGGTGAGCTGGCGGTGCAGCCAGCCGCCGGCCTTCACGCCGTCGATCACCAGGTCGCGGTGCAGCGTGGCGGGGTCGTGGCCGGCTTCGATGTGGCGGCGCAGCACGTGGTATTTGCGGTGCCAGTCGGGGCCGTGAGGGAGCGTCCAGTCGGCGTCGAGGGCCGTGAGTTGAGTTTCGCGTGTGGGGTCGAGGTGGCCTTTGCGGGTCAGGGCGCGCTGGTCGACGAGGAATTGTCCGCCGGGGTCGGTTGCGGGGACGGCGAGGTGGCCGTAGGTGGTGTGGAAGGCTTCGATGGTGGCCATGTGGCCCTGCCAGGCGGCCTCGTGGGCGTCCCAGATCATGCCCAGGTCTTCGAGCTCGGCGATCCAATCGGCGGTGAGTGCGCCTTGGTGGTAGGCGGTGCGCTGCCCGTCGATGAACGAGCCGAGGCGGTAGCCGTAGGCGTCTTCGTAGTTGGTCGGGACGTGCAGGTGACTGTGCTCGGCGTGGTAGCGGACGGCGGCTGCGAGACCGGCGCGGCGGGGCGCGGATAGAACGGCGCCTGCTGCGGGCCAGGCGATCAGGTCCATTGCGCGGGCGATGTGGTCGGTGTCGAGGGTGAAGTCGAAGTGGAAGCGGCGTGCGAGCAGTTGGTGGGTGTTGGTCTCCAGGCGGCGTTTGGTGTTCTTGCGTGGGGCGCGGGCGGCGATGGTCTGGTCGTGGTGGCGCAGTGCTGCGGTGACGAGCCACAGTGCTTCGTAGGGGGTGCCGAGGAGGTCGGTGGGGTCGGCGTCGGGCGGGGTGTAGGCGGGGATGACCAGGCTCGCTGTCTTGTGGTCGAGGGCGGGGGGTTTGCGTAGCGCGCGGCCGAGGGCCTGGACGATGCGGCGCACGCTGGCGGTGCGGTCCGCGAACACGATCGCGTCCACGGCTGGCAGGTCGACGCCCTCGCCCAGGACCTGTGCGTTGGTGAGGATGCCGCGGTGGGCGGCGATGAAGCGGTTCTGGATCGTTTGGCGCTGGTCGGGGGTGTGGGTGCCGTTGATCGACTGCACGCTCAGGTCGGCTTCCCAGGCGGGGCGTTGGTGCTCGGGGAGGGTGCGCAGGGTGTGGGGGAACTGGCGGGCGAAGTCGGCGGCGTCCGCGATCTGCTGGAAGTAGACGATCACATGGTGGAGGTCGTGCTCGGTCATGGCCTTGAGGACGGCCAGGTGCAGCGCACTCGTTCGGCGGGCTGTCGTGCCGGACCCGCTGGGTGTGTCGGTGTCGGTGAGAACGCTGCGCAGGTCGGTGTCGGTGATCGTGGGGATCAGGAGCTGGTAGTCCGCGAGGACGCCGTCCTCGATCGCGGTCGCGTGAGGGTAGGTGTGCAGGCGCTTGCCGAAGACTTTCGGGTCGTCCATCGAGGCGACCTGGGAGGGGGTTTGCCAGACGGGGGCGGTGGCCGCGGTGCGCTTGGGCTGCGGACGCGTGTCCGGGGCCTCGGTCAGGCGGGGGGCTTCCCACTCGTACGGGGTGGCGGTCAGGTACAGGCGGCGGTGAGCGGGGATGCGCTGGTTGTCGTGCAGGACGGTCCAGCGTTTGTCCCAGCTGCCCGCGGTGCGGTGTGCCTCGTCCACGATCAACAGGTCGAAAGTGGGTGCGGGGAAGACGGAGTGCTGGGTCTCCTCGATCCTGGGGAGGGAATCGAGGGTGACGAACACGATCGCTTTCTCGTGGCGTTTGGTGTGCTGGCCGAGCCAGTAGGCCAGGTACTCCCCCGAGCCGGTGGCCACCGCGCCCGCGGCGGCGAGCAGGGGGTGCTTGTCCGCGCTCAGTGAGGAGACTGCCATCAGCGGCTCTGTGTGGCCGTCCGCGCGGGCCGCGGCCGCCCATTGGCCGATCAGGTCCAACGACGGCACCGCGATCAGCAGATGGCGGGCGCTGAGGGCTTCGGCGGTACGCAGCGCGATCAGGGTCTTGCCGGTGCCGCACGCGGAGACCATGTGCCCCCGCGAACCCGGCCTCTTGAGCCCGCGGGCTCCGCTGTCCACCGCCTGCTGCTGATCAGGGCGCAGCACACGACGAGTAGCGGAGGCGGTGGGTGTGGGCGCCGCGGTGGTGGGCTCGGTGGCAGGGGGCATCACGGACAACCTCGGCTCACGGCGGCAACGGGCATGTCCCATCTTCCCGCAGGGCGCAGGCCAGTACGGACTACGGACTGGATGGGGTGGTCAGGTGCTGCTGAGGCGGCTGAAGGCCCAGCGGAGGACTTCTTGGTCGATGCGGGTTCGTCCGGTGCGGTGCAGGGCGGTTTGTGTGTGGGCGGTGAGGCGGGCCCAGTTGCGGAAGTTGCCGTGGGCGGCGCGGCTGTCGGCGAAGGTGATGTCGTCGGGGTCGGCGTCGGCCCAGAAGGGGTGGCAGAGCGGGATGACGTCGAGGACTTCGTCGGGGGTGAGGCGGGTGAAGTGCTGCCAGATGAAGATGCGGGAGGACAGCATCGGTTCTTTGCGCAGCGCGTGGTAGCAGCCTTCGCCGCCGACGAAGATGACGGCGGGCTGGGTGTGGGGGTCGTCCCAGAGGTATCGGACGTACTCCAGCTGGTCGCTCTGGAGCCACTGGGCTTCGTCCAGGACGAGGGTGCGTGGGTGGGTGGCGAGGGTGGTCTTGAGGAGGTGGTCGAACTCGGTGGCGTAGCGCGGGGGCTGTCCCGGGAGTTCCAGGGTGGCGAAGAGTTCGTGGCGTACGGCGCGGGTGGTGGCGCGGGCGTGGAAGGTGATGCGGCGGATGTCCTCGTCGGCTTCGAGGGCGCGCAGGCAGCTGGTGGCGGCGACGGTCTTGCCGAAGCCGGCGCCGCCGTAGAGGCACATCATGGCGCGGGCGTTGAGGGTGTTGGTGAGGTTCTCGCGGGCGGTGAGCAGGGCGCGGGTGGTGACCAGGCGTGTGTCGGGCAGGGAGACGTACTGGTCGGTGGGTGCGGGCGGCAGGCGGCTCATGGGGTGTCCTCGTCGTCGCGGTGGTGGTCGGGGGCGGTGGTGGGATCGGGTGTGGTGGGCCGGGTGCGGGCTTTGAGGCTGGCGGGGGTGGCCCAGCCATCGAACGGTGGCGGGGGCGGGATCAGGTCGGGCAGTGCCAGCGCGGTGAGGTCGCCGTCCTCGTAGCGGGCGAGTTCCCGGGTGGCTTCGGTGGTGGTGATCGCGTCCAGGCGCTGGGCCGGGGTGGGTGTGGTGGCGGGGGCGAAGCGTTCGTGGCGGAGTCGTTCGGCGGCCTTCGCGTCGGCGCGCTGGTTGCGGGCGCGCTGGTTGCGGGCGTGGCGCAGGGCGGTGCGCTGCTCGTCGGTGGCTTGGCCGGCGAGGTGAGCGGTGCCCAGATGACGGCCGTGGAGGTCGCAGACTTCGATCTCGTGGGTGTGGTGGGGCATGAAGCGCACGGTGACCTTGCGGCCGGCTTGTCCGGTCATCCAGGCGGCGAGGTAGTCACGGTTCCTGAAGCGGATGCCGTGACTGGTGAGGGTGCGGGTGCGGCCGTCGTCTTCGAGGGTGAAGGACCACAGGTCCTCGGCGGGGGGCCTCGCGCAGCGGGGTCGGGTCGGCCTGCCAGTCCTGCAGCGGGGTGGTGCCGTTCAGCGCGTCGGGGTGGTGTTCGGTGTTCCGCCACCTCACCCAGGACAGGAGCTCCGCGGTGAAGTCCTGGAAGGTCATGAGCGGGCCGGCGGGAGGAGGGGCGGGACGCTTGCGCAGGGGCCTGGTGGGGGGCTTACGGGGTTTGGGGGTGTAGTCGGGCAGGGCGGCGAAGAGCATCACGGTGGCGCTGTGGTTGAGGTTCTCGATGCTGCCCTTGAGGTGCGGGCTGTACGGGGGCAGGACGGTGAGATCGGCGTTCAGAGTGGTCAGGGCGGTGGTGACGGTACGGGAGAGGAAGTCACGGCCGCGGTCGAACCGCAGATGCTCGGGCAGCCCGCCGAACGGCCCGTACGGGTCAGTTCGCACGATCGCGGAGCGCAGCGCGGCCAGGACCGAGGCCCGGGTGGGGAAGCCCGGAGTGACCGCGACGCCGGTGACGGCTTTGGTGGCGCAGTCGATGAACCAGGTGACGTACGGGTGGAGCAGGGTGCCGTCGGCGTCCACGCGCAGCGGGGCCTGGACGTGGTCGGCCTCCCACACCTCGTTGCGCCAGGTACGGGGGCGTTGGGCGAACACGTCGTGGGCGCGGGCGGCCTTTGGGCCGTGGCGGTAACCGGCCCGCTCCCCCACGGTCAGATCCCGGCGGATCGCGCGCAGGAACATCGCCAGCGACAACACCAGGCCGAACAGCGGCACAGCGGTGGGCGGGGCGCCGGCCGGGAGCGCGCTGCGGGACGGATGGGGTGGTGGCGCGCCCGGTCCTGGATCGGAGGTTCCAGTGTCTGGTGAGGGCTCGGCTGGGGCCTGGTGGGCGCGGGCGAGGAGCTCGCGGTGGACTGCGGAGGCGTTACCGCGCCAGTACGCCAGCAGCACCCGCACCTGCGGGGTGATCTCGAAGCGGGTGGTGCGGCGGGCGCCCGGGCGGTCCGCAGTCTGGGGGGTGGCGGTCGCTTCGGCAAGCCACCGCCACACGGTGCGCTCCGAGACGTTCAGGCATAGGGCGGTGGTGTGGACGTGGACGTGGGCGCGGGTGAGGCGGCGTGCGGCGCGCAGGGCGAGCAACTGGCGTACGGCCGGGGCGCGCAGGGCGTTCAGCGACGCGAGGTCCAGCACCGGCTCGGGCATTGGTGGTGGTGGCGGGGTGTCGTCGTCAGGGGTGGTCGCGGTCATGGGAATGTCCTTCGGCCCTTGGGTGGGGGTTTGGTCAGGGGGTAGGGCCGAGGCGGGAACAGGCGCGTGCCAGCAGGGCGCGGTCCACCGTGGCGGCGGGGTCACGGGCGAGGGCCGCGTACGCGTCGGAGGTGATCTTCGCCCAGTTCCGGAAGTTCCCGCGGGCGCACGTCGTGTCCGCGTGCAGCAGATCGGCGTCCTCGGCGGCGTCCCACAGCGGGTGGAACAAACCGGAGCACACCGGGGACTTGAGCTGCTTCCAGGCGAGGGAGGGGATGCCACGTCAGCACCCTGGAGGCCATGGCCGGGGCCCGCTGCGGACTCTTCTCGGCGCCGGCCCCGCACAGGACCAGGCAGGTCTGTGTCATCGGAGCGTCGATGAGCAGGCGCAGGTAGTCCAGCTCGGGCGCGGCGATGCGCTGTACGTCATCGATCACCAGCACACCGGGTTCCCGGAATGCCTCCAGCAGGGCGCGGTCGGCGGCGTCCGTGCGGTTCGTCAACGCCGTGGCAGGCAGACCGAACGCGGTCAGCAGCGCGGCCCGTAACTGTGGCAGGGCCGGTCTGACCGCGGGCTGGGCCCAGTGGACGGGCAGCCTGCGAGGGAGCAGACGCAGCGCCTGGCTGAGCGCGACCGTCTTCCCGTGGCCGGGGTCCCCGTAGAGACAGAGCACTCCACGGGCGGCAACAGTGTGGGCGAGTGCTTCGGTGACGTCGCCGAGCTGGCGGGGGGAGACCAGATGCGCGCCGGGCACGTACAAGCGCACCCCGTCGGTGACCGGCGAGCTGATCGGGGGCGCAAGGGTTGGGGAACTGGAACCGGGGGCGGGAGCAGGTGGCGGGGAAGAGGGAGTGTGCCGGCCGGACTCGTCCACGGTGCCCGGCAGGGCAAGCTCGGCCAACGCCCGGTCATAAGCGGCCGGATCCACCCGGGCGTACCGAGGGCGCGTCACCTGAAGAACGCGGCCCGCGCTCCGCTCGCGGCGCACTGCCAGGTGCAGCGTCGCCAGCGACGGCAGCGCGTTCCGCTCCAGCGTGGGCAGGACTTCATCGGCATGGTCAGTCATCCAGCGGTGCAACGTCGCCACGTTCCCGCCCGCATCCGACAGCCGGGCCCACAACACCTCGGTGAGCGTGAACGCGGCCCGCCGCGGGGCAGGTTCCACATGCCCTGACTCCCGCTCGGTGGCGAGCCAGCGCCATACCGTACGCGCGGATACCCCGGCGGTCTGTGCCGCGATCCGTACATGCACCGTCTGAAGCGTTCCCGCTGTATCGAGCGTCAGAAGACGGCGTACCACCACGGACCGCAGCACGGTCCGTTCCCGCGCTCTGGTGCCGTCCCCCGGCCCCTCGCTCCCCACCTCACGCAGAGGCAACGGTAGTGACGAAGACGGCGCATCAGCTGTCATACCAACCAGCTCACACCCCACCCCTGATCAAGAACACAGGAATAGTCATCCCCGCAACAGCCCACGACTGAGTGTGCTGGGCCGAACTCTCATCTTGTAGCAGCCAGTTAGTCATCCCATGACAGCCCAGATCCAGCGCGCCATGCCGTCCATAGTGCAGGCCAGCAGGCCATCCACCACATCAAGACTCACTGCCGGCCAACCCACCGCCACAACACCGACCATTCACACGCGATGGCTTCGACCCATGAGTCGGGGGCCTATCCGAAGAGCGTGAACAAGGTCAAGTCCGGTACTGAGTTAGCCCAGTTGTACACCGACAAGATGGGAGACGGCTCCGCCAACTTTGGGCTCCTCGCCGACACTCGCGCCAAGACGGACGGTCCGGTGCCCACGAAGGAACTTTGTGGACGTGCGGCCATTCCCAGCGTGCAGAACCAGCAAGCATTCAGCGGATTCCCCGCGCCATCGTGGCGGATGCTGGACGGTGACGGATTCCTCCTGGCTCTGCCCGGGTTCGATCACTGCGGCAAGGCCCCGACGACTACCTGCGCTTGGCACAAGATCACCTGAGTACGCCAAGAGCCAGCCATCGATGATCGATGCAGGGCAGGGGCGAGCCCGGAAGGGTTGGCCCCCTGCCCACGTGGTCAGGGGGCCAATGGGCTCCACCGCTCTTCCTGCGAGGGGTCGAGCCGGCTGCCCCACACAAGAACTCCGTCGAGCAGGCCAGGCTTGTCCCGAACAGCCAGCGCAGGCGCTTCGAGGGTGTCCGCGATGTCTTCCAAGTACGAGGTCAGCGTCTCGACGCTGTCACCGGGGCCTTCGTTGTACCGGGACCAGCGGCCGAGGTGGCCGGTAGCGGTGTCCAGGTACAGGCCGGAGGTGTGGTCGGTCGGACCGTAGGCGGCAATCGGTATCCATGACGCGTTCCACACCGTGATCCGGTCGTCGTCCGGACAGCGTGCGTTCAGGGCGTCCTGGCGGGCTTGGGAGTCCATTTGCTGTCGGTACCAGTCGACCACGGCGTCCGGCGCCATCAGTGCCTGGTTGCCGGGCAAGCAGCCTGCACCGTCCACGCCGTCGTCTCCTCCGGTCAGCATCCACAATGCCCGCAGTTCAGCGGGCACCTGCATGTGGAGGTCGTCTTCCAGGGCTGCGATGGCCTCAGTGCTCAGGCCAGCCCTCAACGCGGCGTGTGACAAAGGGGCATGGCGCCCCAGCCAATTGGCGATGCGACTCCAAGCTTCGTTGGTCTGGCGTTGCGCAACGGCCATGGTGGCGAAGTCGACGGCTGGCTCCTGCTCGGGGGCTACCAGGGGCTCCCCCGATGGCAGCGCGGTGAGGTACTGGACCTCGATCCGAGAGGATTCGCGGAGGTAGCCAAGGACCAGAGGAGGGCAGTCCTCGAACAGTTCACCGTCGATCGTCACGGTGCAAACGCCAGCCGGGGAGGGCTGGCCAAGGTCCGGGTTGTCAGCAAGTTGACCGGCCAAGACCTTGAGGGCGTAGGGAACGCCGATGCCAAGCTCGTTCGCGGTCGCGCGTATGTGCGGGAGAATGTCGACGTTCACGGCCTAATACTGCAACGGTGCTTGTTCTGATTGCAGGGCAGTTTCAGGGACTGTGCCCGCGTCGTTTGTAGTGGCTGATGCGGGCTTGGTGTTGGCGTCGTCGTCGCCAGTGCGACCAGTGGAGAATGTCGTCGACCGGGGTGGGGCGGCGGTCGGTGAGGCGGGTGATCAGCCGTCGGATCTCGGCGAGGCTGAGGTGGATGAACTGGGAGGATCCGTTTCTGCTTTCTCCGTGTCCAGCTCCCGCGCCCGCAGGACGCTGAGGCAGGCATGGGCAGCCATGGCCAGGGTCATGTGGCGGTGCCAGCCGGGGTAGCGGCGGACCTGGTAGTCGTCCAGGCCGCATTCCTGCTTCGCAGTCTGGAAGCATTCCTCGACCGCCCATCGGCTGCCCGCGATGCGGATCAGCTCGTCCAGCGTGGTCCGGGCCGGGCAGTAGGCGATGTAGTAGGAGATTTCCTCGGGCCGGCTGACACTGCGGCGGGCGAGAACCCAGTGCTGACGGTCCTCTCGATGCCAGGGCCTCACTTCGACACGAGCCCAGTCGAAGATCCGCCGGCCGTGAGCTCCCGCGCCGCAGGAACGACGCTTCCACTTCTGCCGCGACAGGCCGGGAAACAGGTCGTGGACGGGGTGGTCGATGGACCAGCGGGTGACGACCGTGTCGTGCCGGGTGGTGGCCATGACGTGGAAGACGTCCGCCTGCTCCAGCTCGAACCGCCAGCCCTTGCTGAAGCCGTAGGCAGCGTCCGCCGTCACCCATCCGAACGGGATCCGGTCGGCGATGGCCCGGCGGACCATCACCTTGGCCATGGCCACCTTCGTCTCGAAGCCGACCGTGTCGTCGATGCCCGCCCGCCGGCACCGTTCCCGGTCGTCCGTCCAGGACGTGGGCAGATACAACCGCCGGTCGATGAGCGTGCGTCCGCGATCTGTTGCGTAGGCGAGGAACACCCCGATCTGGCTGTTCTCGGTGCGGCCGGCGGTACCCGAGTACTGCCTTTGCACCCCGGCCGAGCGGGCGCCCTTCTTGAGGAAGCCAGTGTCATCGACGATCAGGACGGCATCCCGGTCTCCGAGATGTTCGACGACGTAATCACGCACGTCGTCCAGAACCTCGTCGGCGTCCCACTCGATCCGGTTCAGCAGCCGGTGGATGCGATCGGGACCCGTGTGCCCGGCTTCCTCCGCCAGCGTCCAGCCGTTCTTGCGCTGTAGCGGTGCCACCAGCCCCCGCATGTACGCCAGCGCCGACTGACGCGGCTCCTCCCGGTTGAACCTGTGCACGAACCGCTCATGCAGAGCGTCCAGTTCACCCGCCCACAACCTGACACCAGCAAGGTCCCCACCCATAACCACACCAACGACCGACCTGGCCAACAGTCACGACAAGCACCGTTGCAGTACTAGTGCTCCCTGGTGGTCGGGTGGGTCTACCTCACACACTAGGAGGCCGATACGTCCTCGAAGGAGCGGGCACGAGCGAGTCTCCGAGTCATGGGAAGCTCGCCCGCCGCCAGCTCGGCCATGTGCTGGCACACCTTGACGTTGAGGTGTGGTGCGGGTGTCCGGACGGTGTCCCGCCGGGTGGTGCAACAGCATTGGGATCCGGTCAAGCTGAGGGCCGTTCGCGGTGCTGCGCGAGATCTCCGCCGGGCCGGACCGGATCCGCAGGTCGTCACCGTTGGTGGGCATGTCAACTCCATCCGCGGGCTGGACAGTTGTCCCTGCTCAACGCATGTGTCATGTTTCAGTCAGATGGTCAGTACATGGTTGTCCTCACGTGTTTCTGCCGCATCCTCGAACGAACGTGAGGCGGCTGCACAGGCTGCCCACCGAGCAGAGGGGGCATTTATGCGTGCGACCAGATCGAAGGCGAAGCTTGTGACGGCGGTCGTGACGCCGCTGCTGGCGGCGTCGGCGGCACTCGCGGTCACGGCGCCGCAGGCCAGTGCAGCAACTACCGGAACTACCGGTGCCGACGCCTGTACCCACCCGTCCTGGTCCAACAAGTCGGGAGGCGAGGGCACCGCCAAGGGCACCAGTGCCACGGTGCGTACCGGGCCCAATAAGGACTGCCCGGTGACTGCCACTGTCGGCACTGCCGTGACGCTGTACTACCACTGCTGGGTGACCAACTCGGCAGGCAACAAGTGGACCCACGTCCGCATATCAGGGACCCAGATCAACGGCTGGGTCTACAACCCCAGCCTGGACGACGGCGGTTCGACGGACCCCAGCAATCGCTGCTGACGCACCGTGACACGCGCGAGCGGGACCAGGCCGACTGCCGGTTCCGCTCGCGTGCCCGTCGTCGCACACACCGTGATGCCGTCGAACATCGCCAAAAGGGCTTTCGCGGGCGGCCTGGGTGTGTGCGGGACTGCGGAATCTGACTCATGGACGGTGAGTACGCATACTCATCCCCTGAAGGTGGTCATCTGCGCACGGTGGAGGCATGACGGATCTCCACACCGCCCGTGAACCACGTGGTGGCCTGGCCAATCTCGGCATGTTCCTTGTCGTGATGCTGTTCAACACCCTTCCAGCCGGTTACGCCTGGCTGGTTGTCGCGTTCGGCGGCTGGGCGGACAACGACAACGGACGCGAGCCGTCCGTGCCGGTGTGGGAACTGGCCGTATCCGGCGGCGTACTCGTCGCTGTGGCCTTGACCCTGGCCCTGGGACGGTTCTGGGGTGCGGCCGCAGCCCAGCTCGCATTCACCGCCATCCTTATGGCCTGGCTGCTGTCCAGCTACCGCTGACTCGGGGCTCGGACCGACCGAGCTCCACCGGGAAACGTCCCTCGGTGGTCGCCCCTGGACGGGGGCCGGCCCGGATCAGACCCGCACTATCCGGCTTCGCGAAGGGGTCTAATCACCAAGCGACGGCCACCCTGCGTACCGTACGCACAGAGTGCTGACGCGACCCCAGTAGCACATCAACTCCGCGCTCTGTGACCACACTTGGGAACCCGCAGCCCGCTCTCGCTTCGGCCCGTGCTTGACCTGAACCTCGGTTGATGTACGAGAGTCGTGTCATCGAACGGCGAGACGAGGAGTTTCCGATGACACAGCCCACAATCCTGGTGACCGGCGCGACGGGAAAGGTCGGCGGCGCGGTGGTGGCCCAACTGCACTCGGCGGGCGTGCCCGTACGGGCATTGGTGCGAGGGGAGGCAAACTTCCCTGAGGGCGTGCAGGCGGTACGCGGCGATCTCGGTGATCCCGCGTCGCTGGGCACGGCACTGGAGGGCGTCGATACGGTCTTCCTGGTGTGGCCGTTCCTGAGCGCCGAGGGCGCGTCGGACGTGATCGACGCGATCGGGAAGCACGCTCGACGGGTGGTGTACCTGTCGTCCGCCGGGGTCGGGAACGAGCAGGAGGAGCCCGGCGAGGCGATCACCATGTTCCACACGGAGCTGGAGCGGCTGATCGAGGCATCGGGCCTGGAGTGGACGGCACTGCGGCCCACCGGGTTCGCGAGCAACACGCTGGGCTGGGCGGAAGAGCTCCGCACCACCGGTGCGGTACGGGCGCCGCTGGCAAGGCTGGCCCGCCCGCTGATCCACGAGGCGGACATGGCGGCGGTCGCCGTCGAGGCACTGACGACCGATGCCCTGCTCGGCGCCCGCCCCCTGATCACCGGCCCCGAACTGGTCACCCAGGAGCGGCAGGTGGCGCTGATCAGCGAGGCGATCGGGTGCCCGGTGCGGTTCGAGGAGATCACGCTGGACGAGGCCGCCGAGCAGATGAGGGCCGTCGGCTACCCGGCGGAGCTGGTGGAGGCTATCGTGCCGGCCCAGGCGGAGATGCTCGCCCGTCCGGAGCCGGTCAACGATGAAGTGGAGCGCATCACGGGCACCCCGGCCCGGTCCTTCCAGGAGTGGGCGGTGGACCACGCGGCGGACTTCCGCTGAGGGGGACGTCCGTACACGCGGGCACGGACGCCGAAGCGGAGTGGTCACTGGCGGGACCACCACGAAGCATGGAGCCGGAGCGCCCGCCCATTGCCGCTGACGAGTAGGCACGCTCCCGCTGCGTGCCGTCGGCCGCGTTCCCCGCCCGATGCACCAGACAGGTGCAGCCGTGACCAGGAAACTTGCCCGGCGTGACCGGCTCGGCTGTACTTACGTGCACCAACGGGGCCTCCGATCAAGTGTGTTGTGGAACTAGACAGCCCACACCCCAGAGCCAGGTTCCGTTGCCATCTCACGAGAACCCCACCCAGCACCGCCTCGCACGCCAGTCCAGATCAGATCAGAATCGCACTGTCCGGATTGGGTGTAGCTCTTCCGCAGGGAGCTCGTCGAGCGGGCGGAAGGGGCAATTAGCCCTGGTGTAGCCGCAACCAGTGGTCGAGTGTGGCGAAGTCTTCGTCGGCGATGCCGTGCCGGGCATCGACGCGATGCAGGAGGGCCTGGCCCGGGTGGTGTGCCTCGATCCAGGTCCTGTCGGTGTCCGTGATTTCGTCATCGAGCCAGGCGAAGGGGCGTCCAGCGGCCCAGCGGTGAAGGTCGCGGGTCTTCCAGTGGAGCCCGTCCTGCTCGTCTTCGTCGGACGGCTCGAGCCAGGTCACGACGGGCAGTTCCGGCAGGCCCAGCCATGGGGCGAGGCATTCGTTCGCATCGGACATCCACGTGGTGGCCCACACCAGCTCGCACGGCAGCGCCATCAGCCGGGGGCCGTGTGCCGGATTGACCCTGGTGATCAGCGGATTCGTGTCTGCTCCTGGTACGTGGCGCCCGGTCTTGTAGGTCGGGTATCCGTCTGGAAGCTGTTGCCGGGTTGCCCCGAAGGGAATGAGTGGGCCATCGACATCGAGAAAGAGAAGAGGCAGCGTAGAACCGATCACGTGGGCACGGTATGCGGTGTTCAGGCTCGCGCGACAGCGGTCCGAGCCCGGTCTCCGGGCAGGACGCTGTGCGTTTCGGGAGGACGGTGAGGGCCGGGCCTGCGGTGGCGGTCGCCTTCCGGGGGGACTGAGGATCGCAACCAGTCGCTAGGCAGACTTGCGGCGACGTCGTCGTGAGGTAACCTCTGGCCGAACTTGACGACCTCATCAACATCGGCACGGAAAACACCCGTATCTGCCGTCTCCCTTACGGTGGCTTAGAAGCAGTCCAGACTCTTGCGGCTGCCCCACTCCAGCCCTTGCGCGAAACCCTCGTTCTGTGCTGCTTCGGAACCCCAAACCCTCACACGACACGCATATCGCACCTAAGCCAGATGTCCTTGGGTTCCCATTTGCCCCACGCAGCCCTGCCTCTCTGGGATGGTTAGTAGACTCTTTCCGCTGGTCAACCAGCGTGGCGGTCGCCTTCCGGGGTGACCGAGGGTCGCAACGACGCTCTCGACACGACATGGACGAGCTGGATTCGCGAGTGGCAGTCACCTTTCGAGGTGGCTGAGGATCGCAACCCCGGTCCCACCCGTATCGTTTGACGACGTCGGAGCGGCGGTCGTCCTTTGGAACGGCCGAGGATCGCAGCCAGATCGGCATCACCGATGCCAGCGTCGGCCACACTGTGGCGGTCGCCCTTCGGGACGGCCGAGGATCGCTAGTGCCTGTCTGATGGGTCGTGCTGCGGTTGGTGAGCCCGAGGTCAATGCAGGTCTACCTGAAAGGCGTGACGGTGGTCGGCGGGGCAGGTGAAGATGCGCAAGTCTCCCCATCGGCCGACGACAACTCCTGTCTCTTCGCAGCTGGCCACGGTGAACAACAGCGTCATGGCCGTACCGCAGTTCTCGCAGGAAATGACTGTCGGCTGCGTCAGGTGCCAGGTTGGCCAGCCGCCGAGTTTCCAGCCGGCGAGGCGGGTGATGACGTCGCCTCCGTCGCCGGTCTCGCGGACCAGTTCCTCCAATCGCGGACGAAGTTCTGCAGGCAGCTCCTCGCGGAATGGGAAGTCGGTCACGTGCTCGACGGTGATGGCGCACGTCTCGGGCAGGTAGCTGTCCTCGTCATACCGTGAGGGCGACGGCTGGTTCACCAACTGGCTGGTCACGTCAGCAGCTCGACGCCATCGAACATCGATCACAGGGCTGACGTCGGCCTGCTGGACCGGAGGATCCCAGTGTTCATTTGGACACCAAAGGACCTGCAAGAGGTCGATGCCAGCAGGCCACCAGGGCCCCGGCGCGTCGTGTTGGAAGATCTGAGCGACCGGCACCATGGCCGTGGAAGGCACGCCGTCAGGGCTGTCCTCGTCCGGCAATGAGCATTCGGGCCACGGTTCATCACTCGGCCACAGCAGTGGACCGCCGATCGAACTGTTGCGGCAGTCTGGCTCTGCCCGCTCGGGGTGGAGCACGACAGCGTCGCGCGCGTAGGGGACAAGTTCGGGAAGCACAGCGAATATCGAATCGATCGACGGTCTGCGGGTGCGTGTCATCGTGCCTTCCGATCAGCTGGTCGTAGATCGGTCGCAGCGTATAGGCCAGCTATGACAGCGGTTCCCACGCTCGGATCATGAGCGGAGCCACAGCCGAACCGCGGCAGCCGTGAAAGACGTACGCCCGCCCGCTTCTCGTACCTGGTTGCCACAGCGCGGAAACCCTTGAGCACCAGGATGGTTCGTTCCACTTCGCTTCGCCGGGCATATTGTCCGCGGTCGAAGCCTGGGGGTCGGCCGCCTGCACTTCCGCGACGTCGGCGCTTGACTTGCTGGGTTCTTCGTTCGGGAATGGTGTGGTTGATCTGGCATCTGCGCAGGTAACGCCGGTTCCTGTGGGATGAGCAGTCGCCCTTCGAGGTGACCGAGGATCGCAACGCCGAGATGCCGACGATCACCGGTGAAGGCACGGCGCTGGCGGTCGTCCTCCGGGACGGCCGAGGATCGCAACATCGAACAAGACCGCATCACATGCGACGACCTGCATGTGGCGGTCGCCTTCCGAGGTGACCGAGGATCGCAACGGCTTACAGTCGAGGACAGGGACGAGCCCGAGTCCCAGTGGCGGTCGCCCTTCGGGACGACCGGGGATCGCAACATCGACCCGCCGCCGACAGGGAAGAACACCAAGCAGTGGCGGTCGCCCTTTGGGACGACTGAGGGATCGCAACAACGTTGCACTGGGGCGCGTTGCCCACCTGGCCAGCCTGTGGCGGTCGCCCACCGGGGTGGCCGAGGATCGCAACCACAGCATGCCCACCGTCGCCCGGCAGTCGATCACCGGTGGCGGTCGTCCTTCGAGGCGGCCGAGGATCGGAACGTCGTCGACGATGGGGTGGACGGCCAGCCAAAGATGATACGGCGGATACTCGCATCAGCTGCCACCGCCTCACCACAGCAGCCGTCCCCGTCCACGACATACAGAGCAACAGCGGCCCCGGAACAACCCCCACGCCTGCCCCACCTGCGCCCCCACCCTCACCCCCGGCCCGACCCCCGACCACACCGTCATACGCCACAGATAGACAACAGCCCGACCCCGGACAACACGACGCCCCGTGCGGCAAGTGCCGTACGGGGCACCTGTCTTCTCCGACGTACGCGCATGCCCAGAACTGACAGTCGGGACTGCTGGAGCCTCCGTCGGCCGCCCAGCCGTACGGTGCCGACCACCTCCAGCGCGCCGGATCCGTCGCCGAGGCGCTGGGACTCGCGGCCGGGTCGCCGGAGTCGGTCGCACCCGCCGAGACGTGGGTGATCGGCGGCGGGGAGATCTACCGTGCCGCCCCGGAGCACGCCGTGACGCTCTCGGTGACCGAGATCGACACGACCGTGGGCGGCGACACCTACGCCCCGACCGTGGACGCGATGTGGCGAGCCGCCGAGGACGAGGGCTGGCGGTCCTCGACGTCCGGGCTGCGCTACCGCATCCGCCGCTGCACCCGGTGACAACCGTGTCCCCGTCCTGGGCGGAGGCCCTGAAGAGAAGGGGACGGGGACACGGATCATGGCGCCGGGACCTCACGCGGCGAAGCCGCCGTCCACTCCCAGGACCTGTCCCGTGATGTAGGAGGCACGGCCGGAAACCAGGAAGGAGACGAGATCGGCCACCTCCTCCGGGGTCCCCGGCCGACGGAGCGGAATCCTCGCCAGCTGTTCCTTGCGGTTCTTCTCGCTGAGGCCGTCGGTCATCTCCGTGGTGATCATGCCGGGCGCGACACAGTTGACCCGTACGCCGAACCGGCCGAGCTCCTTCGCGATCGACTTGGTGAATCCGATGATCCCGGCCTTGGACGCCGCGTAGTTCGCCTGTCCGACGCTGCCGTGGACGCCCGCCACGGAGGAGATGGTGACGATGGCCCCGTGGTCGTGCCGCATGAGGGAGCGCGCCGCGGCACGGCAGACGTGGTAGGTGCCGTCCAGATTGGTGCGGAGCACGGTGTCCCAGTCCTCCTGGGCCATCCCGGCGAAGGGGCCGTCGCGCACGACACCGGCGTTGGCCACCACCACCCCCACCGGGCCGAGTGCGGCCTCGGCCGCGGACACGAGCTCCTCGGCCCGGCCCGCGACCGAGACATCGGCCTGGAGGGCCAGCACCCCGGCGCCCGCACGGCGTGCCTCGGCAGCCACCTCGTCGGCCTGCTCCTTGTGGGAGTGGTAGCAGAACGCCACGTCGAAGCCGTCGGCCGCCAGACGGAGCACGGCGGCCCGACCGATGCCGCGCGAACCCCCGGTGACGAGGGCGACGGTCCTGTCCCCGTCGGTCATGAGGCCGCCGCCGTCTTGGCGGAGACGATCTCGTGGATGATCTCCAGCGAGGTGAGCAGCGGGATTTCCTCCTCGGCGATCTTGATGCGGTACTTCTTCTCCAGCTGTACGGCGACTTCCATCGCGGTGAGGGAGTCCACGTCGAGGTCGTTCTTGAGGTGGGCTTTGTCGGTGACTTCGTCGACGGGGAGTTCGAGTTCCTCGGCGATGAGTGCGCGCAGGTCTTCGAGGTCGACGCGGGCTTGCTGGTTTCCCGACACGGTGCGGCTCCTCTTGTCTCTGGGGGGGGGTAGGACGGCTTGTCTCCGGGGTGGGCGGTTTGTCCCTGCGGTCGGACAGCGGCTCTCGGTTCAGACGACGAGTGCCTCTCCACCGTCGACGCCGATGACGTTTCCGGTGAGCCATGACGAATCGGTGGCGGACAGGGCGACGATCGCCTCGGCGACGTCCTCGGCGCGGGTCAGCCGGCCGCCCGGGTTGATGTCCCGGCAATGGGCGATCAGCTTCTCGCTGCCGGGGATCTTCGCCAGCGCCGGGGTGATCGTGGTGCCCGCCCGGATGGCGTTCACCGCCACGCCCCGGGGAGCGAGTTCCACCGCGAGGTTGCGGACGTGGGACTCCAGCACCGCCTTCGCCGCTGCCACGGGCGCGTAGCCGGGCAGTACCCGGGTCCCGCCCGCGCTGGTCATGGCGAAGACCTTCGCCCCGCGCGGCAGCAACGCCGCCTTCACCAGGTCCTGGGTCCAGTGGACGATGCTGTGTCCCATGACCTCGACGGTCATCGTGAGCTGCTTCGGGGTGACCGCCCCGGTCCCTTCCTCCTGTCCGTCGGGGCCGTGCTCACCGCCTTGACCGTCCTGTGCCGGGAGGAGCGACGTCAGTGTCCCGTAGGCGACCGAGTGCAGGACGATGCGGAGGCCGGCGCCGGAGGTGAGGTCCTGGATGACGGGGACGAGTTCCGTGCGGGCCTGCTTGGCCGCGACGTTGACGTTGAAGAAACGCGCTTCGACACCGAGTTCGCCGAGGCTCTTGGCGAATTCCTCCGCCTGCCGCTGTCCCTCGGCCAGGTCGAAGTGCACACCGATGACATGGCAGCCCGCTTCGGCCAGCGCCCGCGCGGTCGCCTTTCCCATGCCGCTGGAGACGCCGAAGATCAAGGCCCAGGAACCCTTGAGAGGAACGAACATCGGATCTCTCCCTGCTGGTAGGTGCCGGAACGGTCAGTTGAGGGCCCTTAGCTCGGTGAGCACGTCCAGCGCCGGCTCCGGGTCGGTCGCCGGTTCCGCGCTGACGCACAGGGTGGTGAACACATCGCGGTAACGGCGGTGGATCTCCCTGGCGACCTCCGCCGGGCTGCCCGCGACCGCGAACGTCGCGAACACCTCGTCGTCGACGAGATCGGTCATCTCGCCCCAGCGGCCCCGCAGCGACAAGGAGTGCAGTTCGCGGTGCAGCTCGCCCCAGCCGTGCTGCTCCAGGACCATGCGGTAGGCCGGTGTGGAACCGTAGAACGCGATCCTCTCCCGCACCCCGCCGATGCTGCGCTTCAGCTCCTCCTCGCTGCGGCCGGTCGCGGTGAGCACGTTCCCCACGACCTCGAACGGCCGCGCCGTCCATGCCGCGCCCTGTGCCTCGGCCCCGGTCCGGGCTTCGGCGAGCACCGGCAGCACCCGTTGCCGCAGATAGTCCGCGGTGGTGAAGGCGTGGCTGACGAAGCCGTCGGCGACGGCCCCGGCGCTGCGCACCATCCGCGGGCCGACACCGGCCAGCAGGATGGGCGGGGAGGGCGCGGCCACCCGCCGCGGCGTGAACGCGGGGCTCATCAGGGTGTGGCGGTAGAAGTCGCCCCGGAAGCGCAGCCGCTCCCCGGTCTCCCAGCTGTGCCAGACGGCCCGCACGGCCTGAACGAACTCCCGCATCCGGGCGGCCGGCCTGTCCCACGGCATGCCGAAACGACGCGTGACGTGTGCCTTGACCTGGGAGCCGAGGCCGAGCGCCGCGCGGCCCCGAGAGATCTCGTGAAGTCCCCAGGCGTCGTAGGCCATGGTCATCGGGGTGCGGGCGAGGGCGATCGCCACGCCGGTGCCGAGCTCGATGGAGGAGGTGGCGTCGGCGGCACGGGCCAGTTGCAGGAACGGGCTCCCCGCCGTCTCCGCCATGGTGAACCGGTCGACACCGCGCCGCTCGGCCTCCGCGGCGATCGCACGGACGTCCCGGCAGTCCGAGGGGCAGCTGAGAGCGAGCTTCATCCGCGGCGCGCGGGCGCGGAGACGGTCTGGTTGATGGTTCCCCGACACGGTGCGGCTCCTTTCTTCTCCGGATGCGTACGGCGACTCCCGGTTCACACGACGAGGGCTCCCCCGCCCTCGGACGGGGCGGTGTGACGGGGGGCCACGGTCATGTCGGCAAGTGCGATCGAGCCCTGGGCGGACGCCGCGAGAACAGCACGTCGGGTGGGGACGGCGTGCTCCTGTGCGAACAGGCCCAGGACGCGTTGCAGGGGGAGGAGGCAGCCGGCCTGCGCAGGGGCGGGGACGAGGACGACCTCGTCGCACAGCCGCCCCAGCCACCGGGCAACGGCCGTACCCACCGCGGAGTCGTCCAGCACCGCGTCGATCCGGTCCGGCGGATCGTCGCCCAGCAACGAGGCGAGTACGGCGGCGGCGGCGCCCGCCGCGGCATGGTGCGCCAGGAAGGCGCCGCGCGCCCCGCACGTGCCGTAACGCGCGTTGTCCCCCACGACGGGCTCGCAGTGCAGTACGACGGCGCCCGCCTCCGAGCGAGGGGCGGTCGGCCGGGCGGGCGGCAACGTCTGGGAAGGCGACAGCGCCTCCTCCACCGCGCCCACCAGCACCGTCCGTGCCCGGCCGGCGGCGACGGCACGGGCCGCTATCTGCAGCGCCTCAAGTCCGGCGGTGACCGGCGAGTTGACGGTGAGGTTGAAGCCGGTGATGCCGTGCTCCATGGACAGCCGACTGGCGAACGAGCTCATGGCGATGAACGGGCTGGCGGACGGCGACATCGCGTCGGCGCCTTCACGGATGATCGTGTGGTCCAGCTCCTCCAGCAGCGCGGCGCCCGTGTGGTTGATGCCCACCACCGCCGCCCGGTGGTTCGGTTCGGTTCTCGCGAGCCGGTCCCCGGCGTCGCCCACCGCCAGCCTCGACGCGGCGAGGAGGTACTTGCACGCGTCGGGGAGCCGCCGGTAGCCCCGTCCGGGCAGCGCCACCTCGGCCCGGAACCACCCGGAGACGGGCTCCCCGGCCGCCGCCAGCGCGCCCCCCGGCCCCAGGACACCCGGCGCCACGATCCCCAGGCCGACGACGGCCAGCTCCCCGCCGCTCACCGTGACCACCGCGCGTCCTCCCCCTTGACGTCCCTGACCACGAACGACGTGTTGTTGCCGCCGAACGCATAGGTGTTGACCAGCACCACGGGCGCCTCCAACGGCACGGCACGCTCCTGCGGCAGCCAGACGTCGCACTCCGGATCCTGATCGATCGGGGCGTTCGCCGGACACGTGCGGCGGCGCAGCATGAGCGTCGCCGTCAGGCAGCCGAACGCGCCCGCCGCACTGGTCGTGTGACCGATCATCGCCTTGAGCGAGAAGAGCGGCAGCGAACGGATCCGCGGGCCGAACATCCTTCGCAGCGCCTGGCTCTCCACCAGGTCGTTGAGCGGTGTGCCCGTCCCGTGGGGAATGACGCAGCCCACATCCGAACTGCTCAGTTTCGCGTCGGCCAGCGCGTCGGTCATCGCGCGGACGATCTGTTCGCCCGAGGGTTCGGGGGCCGTCGGATGGTACGCGTCGCAGCTCCAGGCGGCACCGGCCAGCTCGGCGTACGGCTCGGCGCCACGCCTCCTGGCGTGCCCGTCGGCTTCGAGTACGACCATGGCCGCGCCGTCGGCGAACATGGTGCCCGCCCGGTGCCGGTCGAACGGCCGGCAGCGCACCGGATCGGCGGCCCCCAACCGGTTGAAGGCACCCATACCGGCCCGGGTGGCGCCTTCGGCCCCGCCGACCAGGACCGTGTCCGCCTCACCCGCGCGGATCATGTCCAGGGCGATCGTGAGCGCGTAACCACTGGCCGAGCAGGCGTTTCCCACGCTCGTCAGTGCCGTCCGCGAACCGATGGCCGCGCCCACGACCGAGGCCGTGGGCGTCAGGGTCGTCCACGTCGTGCGCCCCGCGCTGCGCTGGAGCTCCTGCATGTCGGAGTTGCCCAGCTCCACCCCGAGTATCACGGGGAGGGCCCGGCACGCCTCACGGTCCAGACCGGCGTCCAAGAGCGCCTGCTCGGCCGCGGCGACCGCCAGGCGCGGGCTGCTGCCCAGCTCCACCCCGGCGTAGTGGGTCGGTTCGCCGGGCACCTGCGACCGGTCGACCAGATACATCTTCTTCGTGCGCATGTTCAGATGCGGCAGCGGAATCTCGGCAGGCTCCGCTCCGCCCGCGAGCAGGCCGTCCCAGTGCGCGGTGACCCCGGTGCCCAGGCTGGATATCGCGGCCAGACCGGTGATCACGACACGTCGGTCGCCGTCGAACGCGTTCATGTGTCCCTCCCGCTGGGGGGTGTGAGTACGAGCGCCGAGACCGACGTCCCGTCGCTCTCCCCGCTGCCGGCGCCCGCGACGGCGAGTGCCGGCTCGTTGCTGATCTGCTCCACGATCGACGCGCACTGCACCACACCCAGTGCGCCCGAGCACCGGCCGAACCGTGCCGTCGGCTCCTTGCCCAGCCGCCGGACCCCCGTGGCGCCCGCCGCCCGTACGGCGGACCACTCGTCGTCCGCCCTGCCGTATCCGGCGATCTCCGCGCGGATCCGCGCACCGCGGCCCACGGCGTGCGGCACGGACTCGACCACCAGGCCGACGGCCCCGTCGATCCACCGCGTACCGGCGCTCTCCCTGTGCAGCCTGGCCACCGACGGGCTGTCCGGCTCGACGCCTATCACCAGCACCGTCGTGGTCCGGCCCGCCGCGATCAGGTTCCGTGCCGAAGCCACGGCGTCGAGCCCGCTCGAAGCACCGTTGCTCAGCGTCAGGTTCGGGCCGCGCATGCCGTGGTCGAGGGCCACCCAGGCCGCCGAGACGGCACCCGACAACTGCGGCAGGCGCATCGGGCCGAGATCCGCGCTGCGGCCGGCGGCGAGCGTCGCGACCGAGTCGCACACCGGGTCCAGGTTCGCAAAGTTGCTGGAGACGATCACGGCCGCCCCGTCCAGTTCCGGCGCGCCCACCAGCCCGGCGTCCTCCAGCGTGCGCCGCGCCGCCCGCAGAGCGAACCGCGTCGAGCGGTCCTTGTGCCGCATGCCGCGTCCGGTCAGCTCGGTCGCCGGGTCGAAATCGGGCCCCGCAACCGCCCAGCCCACACCGGTGATCGCGGTCCGCACGGCAGCCCGAGCAGTCACGAGGCCACCCCTTCCACGATCGCCACCGCGTTGATCCCGCCCATACCCACGGCGTGCACCTGCGCGATGTCCAACGGCGCCCTGGCCGGCTCGCCGGAGACGACCCGCAGTTCACGGGTTTCCTCGATCGGGTCGGTGAGCCCGCCGACCGCCGGCACGGTCCGGGTACGGATGGCCTCCAGGGCCACGACGAGGTTCAGCAGCCCGGCCCCACCGGAGACATGGCCCGTGCCGCCCTTGATCGAGGTCACGAGCGGGCCGGGGCGGGCGGCCTTGAAGACCTCCCGCAGCGCGACCGCCTCCGCCACGTCGCTCTGCGACGTGCCGCTGCCGTGCACGATCACCAGGTCGACCTCGTCAGCGGTGAGCGACGCGCGCGCGTGCGCCTCCTCGATCGCGCGGACGACGCCCGCGGAATCCGGCGCCGTGGGATGTGCCGCGTCGCAGTTCATGCTCACGCCCCTGACCCGGCCGTACACCCGGCCGGGGTGCTCACCCGCGCGCCGCAGCACCACGGCCACCGCACCCTCGCCCATGATCATCCCGCGCCGCGACCTGTCGAACGCGCGGATCGTGTCCGGCGGCGGGAACTGGATCCGGTCGAACCCTCCGAACGAGCTCTCGGTCAGGGAGTCGGTGGCCGCCACCACCGCGGTGTCCGCCTCTTCGAGGGCGATCAGGTCGGTGGCCATCCCGAGCCCGCACAGCGAGGCCGCGCAGGCACTGGCGATGGTCTGCACGTTGTGCAGACCGAAGGCGGAGCGCAGGGCCGAGGTGAAGTGAAGGTCGGCGGGAGAGAGGGAGCCGCCGTAGCTCCACCAGAGCTCCGCGGTCCGCATCTCCCGGTGCGTGGTTCCGACCATCACCGGCGTCCCCGGCTCCGGCCGCGACAGCCCCGCGTCGGACAGGGCCTCGCGCACGACGCGCACCAGCCAGCGAGTCGCCCGCAGCGGCTCGTCCACACCGGGGCGCACCCGGTCCCGCACCTCGTACGCCGCCCCCGCCCGGTACTTGGCGGCGTCGAACGCGGCGAGCGGGCCCAGTCCCGAGCGTCCCGCACACAGCGCGCCGTGGATGTCGGCGACGGTGTCCCCGAGCGCGCACATCGCGCTCATCCCGATGATGTCCCAGCTCATGTCCCGCCCTCCGGACGAAGGACGGGGCCGCCGGGAGCGCCGGGTCCCGTGCCGAGGCGGAAGCGGGCCAGCTTCCCGTTGGCGGTGACGGGCAGCGCGTCGATGACCTCGACCCGGTGGGGCCTTTTGTACGGGGCCAGTTCGGTGCGCAGTACCGCCTTCACCGCCTTGCGCACGGCGTCGCGGCCCCCCGGGCCCCGCGCCACGACGTACACCGTGGCCTGTTCGAGCCCCGCGGGGTCCGTGCTGCCCACCACCGCGCAGTCGGCGACCCCGGCGACCCCGCGCACCACGCCCTCGATCTCGGCCGGTGCGATCTTGTATCCGCCGAGCAGCAGCATGTCGTCGGCCCGGCCCACGTGGCACAGGGCGCCACCGGCCGTGCGGTAGGCGATGTCGCCCGTGTAGACGCCGCCGTCGGCGAACACGCGGGCGGTGTCGTCGGGCCGGTGGAGATAGCCGAGCCCGACCGACTCCGTGGCGAGGTGCAGCCGTCCGGGAGTTCCGTCCTCGACCGGCCCCCCGGCCTCGTCCCGCACGGTGGCACTCACCCCGGGGACCGGGAAGCCGATCGACCCGGGAGCGGTGGCCCTCCCCCGGCCCACCGCCGTCGCCACGACCGTGTGCAGGACCTCGGTCGCTCCGTACCCGTTGATCAGCGGCACGTCGAGCACGTCGGAGATACGGGCGGCCAGCTCGTCAGGGAGGTGCTCCCCGGTCGCCACGGCCAGCCGCAACGAGCCGGTCCGCACCGCCTTGCCCTGCTCCACGAGTGCGAGCAGACCCGCGTAGAGACGGGGCACGGAGAACAGCACGGTCGGCCGGTACTTCTCCAGCGCCGCCGCCACTTCGTACGGATCGGCCTGCCCGTCGAGCAGTACCGAGCTCGCGCCCGCCGCGTACGGGTGCAGCAGCGAGTTCCCGAATCCGTACCCGAACGACAGTTTCGCCGTGGACAGCACGACGTCGTCCGGGGTGAGCTCCAGCAGGCTGCCCATGCCGCGCAGGACCGCGTGCACCGCCCGCAGACAGTGCCGCACCCCCCTGGGCCTGCCCGTACTGCCGGACGTGTACTGAACGAGCAGCTCATCGGTGTCGCGGAAACCCGCGGGCGGCGGCGTGGGCAGGCTCCCGCGCGCGGGGCCGAGGCCGGTGAGCAGCCCGGCGGTCCCGGCCCGCCGCCGCTCCGCGCCGATCGCACCCAACTCGGCCCGGTACGCCGACTCGTGCTCCGCGGCGACGTTCAGCTCGACGAACTCCGCCTCGCTGTCGCGCACGACGAAACCGATCTCCGCGGGCCGCAGCATCGGGTGCAGGACGACGGGCACGCACCCGTGCCACCACAGGGCGAGTACGCGGGTGACGGCCGCGACGCAGTCGTCGGACACCAGGACCGCCCGGCTGCCCGGCCGCACCCCGGCGGCCCGCAGACGCCCGGCGTACCGCGTCACCGCGGCCCGCACGTCCGCGTAGGTGACCTCACCCACCCGGCGGTCCGTGGCGCAGCGTCGGCCGCCGGGACGGTCGAGGAGCAGCAGCTCGACCGGGTTCGACGTCCCGGCAACGGGGTTCATGACACCTGATGCCGGTTGCGGAGCAGCCGCATCACATCATTCACGCTGTCCATCGCCGCGGCGTCCGCCGGGTCGAACTCCGCGCCGCAGGCGCGTTCCAGCGCCACGATGAACTCCGCCTTGTGCAGGGAATCCATATCGAGATCCACATAGAACGACTTGTTGACACCGACGTCGCAGACGTCGATCTCCAGGACATCTGCCACCAACTTCTGCACGGACTGGTCGGTCAGCACCGCATCCTCATTTCTTGACTTCCCGGATCGCTTCGGTGACGACCGACTCGCTCGTCACCCGGCCCTCCTGCCACAGGGAGACACGCACATCGGCGGAGCGCTCGTCCATCGTGTCCAGCTTCGCCTCGGCGCGCACGGCTCCGGGACGGGTCGCCGTCAGGTACTCCACGTTGAGCCGGGTCGTGGCGAACATCAGGTCGTCGCCCAGCAGGGTGTACATGGTGAACCCGGCGGCCTGGTCGTGAATGCTCGACACATGGCCTCCGAAGACGACGTTCGGATCCACGCAGAGATCGTCGGGAATGTGGAAGTCGACCGTGACGGAACCCGTCCGCCACTCCATCGAGACGACCTGGAGCGAGAGGCGCGCCACGAAGGCCGGAACCGGGGTGTTGCCGGCGGCGATCACATCGAGCATCTTCTGCCGCACCGTCATGGCACCCGAGGGCGATGACGCATTCACGTACGCTCCCACCTTCCCTGTCATGAAACAACACCGTCCCCGCGGCCCCGTCGCGCGATGAGCCAGACGAGCACCGAAGCCAGAAGAAACGCGACCGTCACCACGACCAGACCGAGCATCATGTTGATCCGGAGTTCCCGGTAGCCCAGATCCGTCAGGTTTCCGTGGAAGCCCCGGAAGAAGGCGAGGCCTATCACGGCGACGCCCAGCGAGGAACCGATCTGCTGGGCGGTGGAAAGCACCCCCGAGGCCGCGCCGGAATCGTCGTGCCTCACCCGTGAGATGACGAAGTTCAGCAACGGCCCGAGCACCAGGCCGAGCCCCAGTCCCGTGAACACCATCGAGGGCACCATCACGAGCCCGACGTTCGCCCCCGAGCCGCTCCACCACAAGGTGGCGATCATGAAAGCGCTGCCGGCGGCACAGACGACGGACCCCGTGAGAATGGTGCGCGGCGCGTCGAAGCGCTGCACGATGCGCGCCGACCACAGGGACGTGAGGGTGCTTCCCACCGCGTACGGCGCCATCGCCGCCGCCGTGGCGAGCGCGCCGTAACCCAGGCCGTACTGAAGCGTGATGGAGAAGTACAGGAAGAACGGGACCACCGCGGAGAAGTACACCAAGTACAGGGCCAGGGCCAGCCGGAACGTCGGATCGGCCCACAGGCCCGGCCGCAGCAGGGGGACCTTGTCCTGCCGCTCCAGCGCCGCCTCCAGCCAGAGGAACACCGCCACCAGCACGGGCGCGCAGGCGAGCAGCAGCCACCCCCACAGCGGCCAGCCCTGATCGCGGCCGATCGTGAGCGGCACCAGCAGCGTGACCAGCATCAGGACTACGATGAACGAGCCCGCGTAGTCGAGCCGCAGGCGCAGTCCCCTGTGCGCCGGCACCATGCGCGGTGCCAGCGCGACCAGGACGACACCGACCGGGATGTTGATCAGGAAGATCGGGCGCCACTGCAGACCGGCGACATCCGCGGCGATGAGAAGACCGGCGATGAGGGGGCCCGCGATCGTGGCGCAGCTGATGACCGCCCCGAGCAGCGCGAACGCGCGCCCACGCCGCTGCGCCGCCACCGTGAGGTGCACCGTCGCGATGATCTGCGGATACAGCACGGACGCGGAAAGGCCCTGCCACACACGGGCGGCGATGAGCTCACCCGGCCCCTGCGCCAGTCCGCAGGCCAGGCTCGCCAGGGTGAAGGACACCGCGCCGATCATGAACATGCGCCGTCTGCCGTACAGGTCTCCCAGCCGCCCGCCGGTGATGAGCATCACCGCGTAGGCCACCACGTACCCCGCGACCACGAGCTGCACGTCCGGCACGGTGGCCCCGAGGTCCTGCTGGAGGCTCGGGACGGCGACGTTCACGATCGAGGTGTCGGCGAGCAGCATGAAGGCGGCGCCCAGTACGAGTACCAGGGCCTTCCTCTCCGACGGCAGGAACCGGTGCGCCGCCGGTTCCGCCTCCGTGGCCGGACCGCTCATCCGCGGGCCTCGTGGGGCAGCAGCCGGTGCCGGCGGACCTTCATCGTGCCGGTGAACGGAAGTTCCTCCCAGCGCCGGTGGTCGACCCTGGTGTCCTGCGGCAGCCCCGCCCTGTCGAGCGCACGCCGCCGGCGCTCCTCCTCCAACGGCCTGCCGTCGGCCGTGGCCGCCACCACCGCGACCGCACCGTCCCTGGAGGTGATCACCACCTCGGCCAGCTCCGGCAGTTCGTCGAGCAGGACGTCCTCGGCGCGCAGGGTGCTGGGCACCCCGGGTACCTGGTCCACCTGCCGGTCGTAGAGCTCCAGGTGCCCGTCCGGCCGCAGCATGCCGATGTCGCGCATGGGCCACCAGGTGTCCCGGCCGGGCAGGGGCGCGTGTCCGAGCATCGATTCGGCGCGGGCGGGGGTACGTACCTCGATGTGGCCCGGGGTGCCGACGGGAAGCTCCGCCCCGGCGTCGTCCACGATGCGGATCTCCATGCCGGGGAACGCCGCGCCCACGTCCCGGGAGTCCAGCCGCCCCGGTTCCCTGACGTCGGCACGGGTGGTGACCAGCAGCGTGACCGGGCCGGTCTCGGTCTGCCCGTACGCCTGGACGAACGTCGGGTTCGGATGGTCCGAGGCCTCCAGCAGCGTCCGCAGCGTGCGCGGGTGAAGGGCGTCGAAGCTGCTGATGAAGCGCCCCACCGAGCTGAAGGGGTTCGGTGTTTCGCGCGCCAGGGGCTCCCAGCGCAGGAACATGTTCGGCTGGGCTTCGAGGGTTTCCGGGCGGTGCCGCAGGAGCGCCTCGGACACCGCCCCCTGTTCGGGGGAGGAGATGCCGAGGAAGGGCAGTCCCGTGTGGAGCACCGTCAGGAGCCCGGACGACATCCGCACGTGCACGAAGGACAGGCACTTCGCGCTGGTCCCGGAGTAGCTCAGCGACTGCACCACGCCGATCTGGGGGGCGACGTGGGCGAACAGGGAGTCCACCGTGTGCACGAGGAGTTTGGGCTTCCCGGTGGTGCCGGACGAGTGCGTGACGAGAACCGGATCCGTGCCCGCACGACGGGTGACCCGGTGGGGCGCCGTGTCAACGAGCGGGACCCCTCCCGCCCACACGGCGTCGGCGGTGAGCAGCAGGACGCGGGTGACGCACTTGTCGAGCTGGTCCTGCCAGGGCCGCAGGAGGGCGGCGCCCTCGGCGTCGGTCACGAGATGGGGCTGCTGGAGGTCCTCCAGACAGCGCACGAGATCGGCCGGTTCCATCTGCACCGACAGCAGCGCGGGCAGCGCACCGATGCGGACGACCGCGCACTGAATGGCCTGGATGTCGAAGTGATTGGGCTTGACCAGGGCGACCACCGCGCCCGGCCGCACGCCCGCGGCCCACAACCGGTCGGCATAGTCCGCGACCACGACGGCGAAGTCGCTCACCGTGTGCGGAGTTCGGCAGGCCGATTCCCATGAGGTGTCCGCAGCCAGGGTGGTCTCACCATGGTCCTCCGCCGCGCTTTCCGGCAGGAGGCCAAGATCTGCGATAGGAAGCACGGTGTCCTCTCGGTGGTGACTGATCGGTCAGGGCTGGTCGTGTGTGGCAGAGCGAGGAGACGTTCCGTCCGCGGCGTGCCAGGGCCAGTTCACCGGCGACCCGTCGACGACGCACAGGTCCGCCCGCCCGGCCAGGACGATCGTGTTGACGTCCGCCGCGGAGATCGGGCCCGCCGCGATGACGGCGAGCCCGTTGTCGTGTCCGGACCGGTTGCGGATCCGGTCCGCGTACCTGTCCGCGTCGCTCTGGCTGTCGGCGCAGACGTGCAGCGCCGTCGCACCGCGCGCGGCGAACTCGTCCGCGATCTCGGCCACTTCATCGGCGCCCTCTCCGTCCGGGTACCACCGTGCCGGTGAGATGCGCAGGCTGATCGGCCGCTCCGCGGGCCAGACCTCGCGGATCGCACCGAACACCTCCAGCGGGTAGGCGAGGCGCTCGCGCAGCGAACGGCCCTCACCGCCCCGTCCGTCGGCCGCCGGGGACAGCAGCGAGGAGAGCAGACCGCCGTGGGCGCAGTCCAGTTCCAGCAGGTCGAACCCGTCGACGGCGCGCCGGGCCGCCGCGGTGAACGCGCGGCGCAGCTCGCCCGGCGGCGGGGCCGAGCCGTCCGGTCCGAAATGGCCGAGCTGCGCGCCGACCTTCGCCGGTGAGTGCGCGTGGACGAAGTCCACCACCCGCCGCCACCCGGCCTCCTGCTCCCCGGTGTACAGCCCGGCTCCAGCGGGGGCGGCCGTGCCCGTGGCGGAAACGGACAGCGGCCCCGTCAGCACCAGTCCGGCCCCGCCCAGCGCCGCGCCGCCCAGGTGCACCAGGTGGAAGTCGTCCGGCGCACCGCGGCGCGTGGAGAACACCTCGCCGGGGGCGGCCACGACGCGGTTGACCAGATCCACCCCGGCGAGCGTGAACGGCTGGAGCATCGGCGGGCCCGCCCGGCCGTCCGCCGCTTCGGCGAACCACCGCTCCGCCCGGCCGACGAACTCGGGGGCGCGCCGACGCAGACCGGCGTAGGAGACCCGGCGGCTGCGGGTCAGCAGGTTCACCGCGAACTGCTGCGGCGCCTGGCGGGTGTACCGGTCGACGTTCTCGAACCACTCCTGGCTGGCCCGCGCGGCGCGTTGCAGGGAAAGGACCGCGGGGCGGCGCTCGGCCTCGTACGCGGCCAGGGCTGCTTCCGTGTCCGGGTGTGCGTGCAGGCACTGGGCCAGGGCCGACGCGTCGTCCATCGCGAGCTGGGTGCCCGAGCCGATGGAGAAGTGCGCCGTGTGGGCGGCGTCACCGATCAGCACGATGTTGCGATGCCGCCAGCTCTGGCAGTGCACCGTGGGAAAGCGCAGCCAGCGCGAGTTGTTCCCGTGGAGCTTGTGCCCGCCCAGGATGTCCTTGCACAGCTCGGAGATGATCTCGATCGACCGTTCGTCGCCTTCCCCGGGCGCGAGCTGCGCAGGAGCGACGTCGGCGAACCCGGCCGCGTGCCAGGCGGTTTCGGACATCTCCAGAACCAGGGTGCTGGAGTGGTCGGAGTCGGGATACGCGTGCACCAGCAAGGCCCCGCCCGGCGTGTCCACGACGTAGAACTTGAACGAGTCGAGCTCCATGTTGCTGCCGAGCCAGATGTACCGGCACGCGCCGGTGCGCACCGAGGGCCGGAAGGCCGCGGCAAGTCGTTGCCGGGTCAGGGAGTTGACCCCGTCGGCGGCCACCACGACGTCGTGGTCGGCGGCGAGGGCCTGCGCGTCGGTGATCTCGCCGCCGTGGCGCACGAGGACGCCGAGCCGGGCACAGCGCCGCTGCAGGGCGGTGAGCAGGCCGGTGCGGCTCACCGCGGTGAACCTGTTGCCGCCCGCCGTGAACGTGGAGCCGGCGCAGTGCACCTCGATGTCGTCCCAGCGGGCGAGAATCGGCCGCAACTCGGCCACGAGGGCCGCGTCGGCGCGCTCGATCCCGTCCAGCGCCCGGTCGGACAGCACCACACCGAACCCGAAGGTCTCGTCGGGCTCGTGCCGCTCCCAGACGGTCACCTCGTCGGCGAAGCCGAGCCGACGTGCCAGCACGCCGAAGTACAGCCCGCCGGGACCACCACCGATCACAGCGATCCTCATTTACGCCCCGCGGACCTGCGACGGGGCGGCCGACGACACCAGCACGTCCTGGATCAGCTCCGGCGGGACGGTGGCATCGTCGAACCAACGGCCGCCGAGGGGCCGGGGAACGGGCATGATCTGGTCGTTCGTGTACGACAGGACCTTGCGGTTGTAGTCGCGGATCTGGTCCCGCAGATCGGCAGGCAGCTTCTTGTCGAGCTCCAGCGCCCGCTCCATTTCCCCGAGCAGCGTCCGCGTCTCGTCGATGGTCCTGAGTACGGCCTTGCAGAAACCGGCGGGGAGCACCCCGTACTCGCCCTTGATCTCCACCAGACGACTGATCGCTTCGTAGGAGACGTCCTGGAGCTGGCGCCTGTCGAGCCAGTTCGTCGAATAGTTCAGGCGCCGGTGCCACAGCGGTTCGACCATGGCCCGGCGGTGTTCTTCCAGCGTCCGGTGGTGAATGGTGTAGCCGTGCTTCTCCGGTTCTTCGAAGAACTGGGAACCCGGGTCGAGGAAAGGCACCATCGGGCAGATCAGCGGAAGCGCTCCCCATCCGCCGAACTTGCGGATGAGTCGCTCGGAGTACGCAATCGTGTCCATGACCGATTGTCGGTCCTGGTACGGCATCCCGATGAAGTACCAGATCATGATGCCTTTCACACCGGCATCGAGAGCGCGCGGAATCCACTCCTCCATCTGCTCCATCGTGTAGTTCCCGCGACCTGCTGCCTTGCTGATCCGCAGATCGTGGGACTCCGGGGAGAGCATGATGTAGGAATCCGTTGACTCGCCCATCTTCTTGAGGATGTCGGGCGATGTCAGGCTGAACTGCTCGAAGTGCACGCTCTTGTATCCGAGCTCCTTCACGGCGTCCAGATACTGGTGCATTCGTGTGCGGTTCTCGGAATAGCACTGGAGCGCGTAGATCGAGGTGCGCTTCGCCGCTTCGCTCATGGTGCGGAGCTCTTCGACGACGAGGTCGTTGTCCTTCTGGATCAGGGTCCTGCGGACGCCCATGATGTTGCGGTAGGCGAACCTGGACCCGCCGCACCAGCCGCAGTCGTGCGCGCAGCCGGTATTGGGCAGGGTCATGATGAGCTTGGAGCCCTCCGGCCCCGCGTCGGTCACGTCGCGGTAGTACGACCAGTCGTTGCGCACGTTGTTGTAGTTCTTCTCCGGCGTGTGCGAGAAGCCGGTGGTCTGCACCTCGCCGTCGGTCTTGTACAGGAGGTTGGGGATGGAGCGGAAGTCCCTCCGGCCCTGCCGGACCCTGGTGACCAGCTCGGTGACCGGGTCGAGGGTGTCGTAGCCCTGCACCACGACGTCCACGCTCGGGTACTGGATGAGCTGCTCGGCGTAGTAGGTCGCCGAGATGCCGCCGAAGATCGTGAGCGCCTCGGGATGCACTTCCTTCACGAGGGCCGCGAGTTCGACCGATCCCTGACAGTGCGCCATCCAGTGCAGATCAAATCCGAAAATCGGGGCCTCGAAGCGGGAGATCAGCTTCTTGACATCCAGTTCGGGATGCATGAGCATAAGCGAGGCGACATTAACGATTTTCGTGTCGAACCCGTTGTCGGCCAGGCGCTGTTTGATAGAGAACCAGCCGATGGGGTAGATCTCGTAGACCGAGGTGACATTAACGCTGTCGCTGTCGCTCAGATAGGCGAACAGCATGTCGTCGCGCTCGCGGAAGTCGAAAACGCTGGGCGCGTGTAACAGGAAAAGATCGGCGCCAAGTTGTGGTTCCGGTAAGTGATCCATACTCGTGCCCTCCTGCTCACTGATTACTCAGAGGCGACATTCGGAACAGAATGCCTTCTTCCGGGCCGGGGCGTCAAGGGCAGTTCAGGACGGACTCCGCAAGGATCTTTCCCCCCTATTGATCTTTGTGTTCCGCCGGGATCTCCGTGTTCCACGCGGGGCGAAGTCCGGGCAGGTGGGCGACGGCGGTCAGGACGAGGCCGTGCGTGATGTTCCAGCGGCCGTGGAAGACGTCCAGCGGTTCTCCCGCAGAGCCTTGTCCGAAACGCAGCAGCCGGGCGCGGAAGGTTCCTGTGGTGGGGCTGATGTCCAATTCGGCCTCCGTGAAGCCCAGCCACTGGCCCGTGAGCGGGTACCACGCCTTGTAGACGGACTCCTTGGCGCTGAAGAGCAGCCGGTCCCAGTGCATGTGCGGTGCGTGGTCGGTCAGTTGGGCCACCAGCCGCCGCTCCCGCGGCAGCGCCGTCCTCGCGAGCAGTCCGGCGGAAACCGGCGCGTGCGGCTCCGCGTCGATACCCAGGGAGTCCACCTCGGCGCCGCGGGCGACGGCCGCCGCGCGATACCCCTCGCAGTGGGTCATGGACCCCACGACCGTCGGCGGCCACCGCGGCTCTCCGGCCGGGCCGGGGACCAACGGTTCTGCCGTACGCCCCAGAGCCGTCAACGCCCGGTGCGCGCAGTGCCGCACCGTCGCGAACTCGCGGCGCCTGCGGTCCGTCGCCCGCTCTACGGCCTTCTCCTCCTCGGGAAAGAGGAACACCGCCGCCGGGTCCCCGAAGGACTCGGCCACCCGCACGCAGGACGGCAGGAGCGGACCCAGCAGGCTCACGCCCGTCCGGCACCCCGGGAGGGGCCGCCGTCCTCCAAGGGGCGGCCGATGGCGCCGGAGGGGCCGATGCCGCCGGAGGGGTCGACGCCCGCGGGGAGCCCGGTGGCCGCGGAGAGATCGATCCGGCGCAGCACACCGTGCGGATGGCCGTGCCGCTGCCACTCCCGCGGGTAGCCGATGGAGACCTCGTGGAAGGGCACGCCGTCGTGGACGGTACGGCGCGGGATGTGCAGGTGTCCGTACAGCACGCAGGCGACATGGAACCGCCGGTGCCACGACTCGGTGCGACGGGTACCGCACCACATCGCCAGATGCGGGTGACGCAGCACCCGTGTCGGCTCGCGGACCAGCGGATAGTGGTTGACGAGCACCAGCGGAACGTCCGGGTCGTCCACCTGTGCGAGCCGGCGCTCCGTGTGGGCGACCCGGGCGGAGCACCAGGCCTCACGGCTGGGGTACGGGTCGGGATGCAGCAGGGCCTCGTCCTTGAACGCCAGCCCCGTCTCCTTCGCCACCGCCATGCCCTGTGCCTTGGACGTCGCGCCCTCGGGCAGCCAGGTGTAGTCGTAGAGCAGGAACAGCGGCGCTATCCGCCGCGGCCCGTGCGCGGAGCGGAACACCGGGTAGGGGTCCTCGGGGGTGACGACGCCGAGTTCCCCGAGCATCTCCACCAGATGCAGGTAGCGCGCCTCGCCGCGCAGGCCGAGTCCGTCCGAGGGGAGGGTCCACAACTCGTGGTTGCCGGGCGTCCAGACCACCGTCTCGAACCGGTCCGCGAGCATCGCCATGGTGCGGTGCACCTCCTCGGCGGTTTCCGCGACGTCGCCCGCCACGACGAGCCAGTCGCCGGGAGACTGAGGCCGTAGGTTCTCGACGAGTTCCTTGTTCCCCCGTACCGACGCATGCAGGTCACTGACCGCCAGCAGACGCCCGGGAGTTCGAACACCAGTCACAGCGGCACCATAGCGGCTCGGGAACGGCCGTCGCTCAGAACCACCTGTCGATTTCGGCCGCCACCCCGTCCCAGAGCCGCCGTGGCGGCTTGTGAGTTCTGCCGAAGTTGACGACTAGGTTCAAAAGTAACGGCCCCGCCGTTTCCTCATCACCGTGCGTCGATCCCGAATTTGGCGCGACGCGCGGGGTGTCGGCGGGTTCGGTTCCCACCGATCAGCCGAGCCAGGCAGTCTTGTCTGAAAGACAATGGAGTCGTGTCGGATGATCCCAGAGGGCGGGTGGCTGTCCTGAGTCGCGTGGCCGCGGTGCGGAGCGAGGGTTCGATGCAGAAGTTGATGCCGCATCAGGCGACGGGGGTCGAGGCGGTGGTTCGTGCCCTGGAGGCTCCGGCCGGTACCGTCCCTGACGGTGGTCTGCGGGCGCAGGTGCGGATGGCGTGCGGGACGGGCAAGACGCGGCTCGCGGCCGAGGTGGCCAACCGGGTGGCCGGGGGTGGACGGGTCCTCGTGGTGGAGCCCACGTTGGAACTCGTGCGGCAGAACCTGGTTGCCTTCCGGCGGGATGGTGGGCGCCGCGGAGCGATGGCCGCCGTGTGTTCCCTCGGGGCCGGCGATCAGGCTTTGGTCCAGTACGACGTTCCCTCGACTATGTCTCCGGCTCAACTGGCCTGGTGGTGGCAGCAGTTGGAGAAGCAGGGGCATCGGACCTGGACGGTGTTCACCACCTACGCCTCCATCCCGACCATTGTGGACGCCCATGCCCTCGATCTCCCCGGCATCCGCCCTTTGCCCGCCTGGGACTTGATCATCACCGACGAAGCGCATCGAAGTGCCGGCACCACCAGCTGGTCGTTGGTCAACGAGCAGACGGCGCTGCCCGCGGTGCGGCGGCTCGCCCTGACAGCCACTCCCCGGATCTGGAGCACTCTGCCCCACGGCGGCGGGGCAACAACGGATCTCTCCTGGCCCGACGACGAGGGCGTAGCAGCGGGATCCGAGAGCGTTGAGGCAGTGGCTGTTGAGGCGGGTAGGGCGCAGCTTGAGGTTCCGGTGCGGGGTGTGCGGGTGCCGGTGGTCGGGGTGGAGCGTCCGCTGGCGTCGATGGACAACCCGGCGTGGTTCGGGCCGGTGGCGTACGAGCTGTCTCTGCAGGCGGCTCAGGCTGCGGGGTTGGCGGCGCGGTTTCAGATCGTGGTCGCGGAGATCAACGACCCGGTCCTGCAGGAGGCCGTCGCCTTGGAAGGGCGTACGAGCGAGCGGGTTCGGGGACTGTATCTCGCGGCGCAGCAGACGGCGGTGTTGAAGGCGGCGCGGAAGTACCGGCTGAAGCGGGTGCTGGCGTACGCGAATCGGGTCCAGGACGCGGAGGCGTTCGCTTCCGGTCTCGCGGCTCAGGCGGTGCGGTTGCGGGAGGCCGGGGTGGCGGTGCCGCGGCGGGTGGCGGGGGCGGTGCTGTCCGCGAAGGATCCTGTGTCCCGGCGGCACCTGGTGCTGCGGGAGATGCTCGTGCAGGGTCTGGACGAACGGGGCCGGGCGGTGGACTGCGCGGTAGTGGCATCCGTACGCCTGCTGTCCGAAGGTGTTGACGTGCCTGCCGTCGACGCGGTGGCCTTCATCGACCCGCGCGGCGGGGCCGTCGACCTGGTCCAGTGTGTCGGGCGGGCCCTGCGGATCCCCGCAGGGCAGCGGGCCCGTGCGGAGCAGGGCGGCGGGGAGGGTGGAGTGGGACCCGGGGCGGGGCTGCCGGAGAAGGTGGCGACGATCGTGGTGCCGGTCGTTCATCTCGGGCCGGGCAGCGGGACTGATCTGTACGGTCCGGCGTGGGAGCCGGTGGTTGCTCTTCTGCGGGCGTTGCGGTCTCACAGCGAAACGTTGATCGATCAGCTCACCAGTCCTCGGAAGCCGCACACGCTCCTCGATGCGGAGGATGCGGCTGAGGAGGAGCGGGTGGGGGTGCTGCGGTTCCTGCTCGGTGAGCGGGATGCCGGAGAGATCGCCCAGTGGGTCAAGTTGAAGGTCAGGGAGGGGCTGCAGGGGGACGCCTCCCGCGCTCTGGCCGCCGCGCACCGCTTCCACCAGCGCTCCGGGCATCTGAGAGTCCCGCGTGATTACCGGGAGGGTGAGGTTCTCCTGGGGGTGCAGGTGGAGAGCTGGCGCAAGGCCTACCGCGCCGGTGAACTCGCCGGAGCCCTCACCCGGGAGCTGGAAGGGCTGGGGATCCAGTGGGCGCCCCGTATCGATGCGTGGAACACCGCCTGGGATGCCATCGGTGCGTACGCGGTGCGGCAGGGGCATCTCCTCCCCCGGCGTGAGGAAACCATCGAGGTCGAGGGGCGGAACCGGGGCATCGGGCGGATCATGACCGATTGCCGGCGCCCGGCTTTCGCTGTCCGCTGGCCGGGGCGTGTGGCGGCTCTTGACGGGCTCGGGGTGCCCTGGCGGGTGATCGGGCCGTGGGATGCCGCGTGGCAGCGTCATCTGGAACTCATCGACCGGTACCTGCGGGAGGGCGGCACGGTCGGTGAGCTCCTGGGCGGGTCACGTCGGTACGGTGGCGAGGATCTCGGGAAGTGGGTGACGGGGCAGCACCACCGGTGGTACCAGCTGAAACCGGAGCAGCGCCAGGGACTAGTCGAACGCGGCCTCGGGCGTGCACCCGCCACCGCTCCGGGCACGGGTGCGGAGAAGGACTCCGCGGGGCACGGGGCACCGGGCGAGCTGCTGGCAGTGGTACGGCGGCGCAGCCGCAGCGAGCGCTTCCAACTCCTCGTCCGAGCCGCCGAACACCACCGCGACCAGATCGGGCCCCTGGTGGATGAACGCGGGCGGCACATCGTCGACCCCGCGTACACCGTGAGCGTGGACGGGGTGATGGTCCGGCTCCGTCAACGCCTCCACACCGCACGCCAACGACGGAGCGACCTCAACGAGGAGCGACTCCAACAGTTGAGTGCCCTCGGACTCCCGTGGGCGGACGACGAGATGGACCTTCGCCACGCGAGCTGACGTGTACGCCCGCGCCGAGTTGGGGGGGGTCCTCCATGTGCCCGCCGGCGGTTCGTTGCCGTCCGGGGGGCTGCGGACGCAGGTCATCACGACGACCGCAACCGGCAAGACCTGCATTGCCGCGTCCTTCGCCCAACAGCCGCGCGCACGCCGGGTGCTGATGCCGTCCGGCTCAACTGTCATCAACCGCCCCTGCCAAGACAGTTGGTGCAGTTGACATCCTTCTCGGTGGGTACATGGCTGAGTCCGAGATCGGCGGTGCCGATCGCCGCGAAGCGCTCCTTCACCCGCCCGTTCACGGTGCGGACGGTAGGTCAGCGAAGCGGTGCACGGGGCTGTTCATCCGCGCCCGCAGGCCCCACCATGCTCCTGACTACTCGTGCGTAACAGGTCGTAGGGGGAAGTGTGCTGAAGCCCGGCTCCCGGTTCGGCGGCAGGATCGCCGTTCCGCTGCTCGCCGTCGTCGTGGCCCTGTTCCTGCCGGCCGCCACTGTCCATGCGCAGGCGCCGGCGCGAAGCACGGACGCCACCCGCATCCCGGTGGTCTTCGTCCACGGCTACAACGCCGACCCCGGCGTATGGGGCGCCCTGCGGGAGGACTTCAAGGCCGACGGGTACACCGAGGCCGAGCTCTTCTCCTTCGGCTACGACACCCACCAGTCGGTCAACGAAGCCCTGTCCGGCGAACTCGCCGCGTACGTCCAGAGCGTCAAGCAGCAGACCGGAGCGAGCCGCGTCGATCTCGTCGCCCATTCCTTCGGCAGCCTCGTCACCCGTTGGTACGCGAAGTTCGACCCCGCCGGCCAGTCGTCCGTGGCGCACTGGGTTTCCCTTGCCGGTCCCAACCACGGCACCAGCACTGCTTGGGCCTGTGCCCTGTGGGACCAGGCGTGCCGCGACATGACTCCCGGCTCCTACGTCCAGAAGCGGCTCGCGGAGGGCGACGAGACACCCGGGGCCGTGCACTACGCCACCTGGTGGTCGAACTGCGACGAGGTCATCAACCCCGACGACAGTGTGCCGCTGACCGGTGCCGTCAACAACGCCGTCGGTTGTCTCGACCACAACGAACTCCTTGGTGACGACGCGGTCTCCCGGGAAGTCCGCGCCACCCTCCGCCTCTAGCTCGACTCCCGGCGAGCAAGTCCCGTTTCTGACTGCGCGGATCGCGCGGGCGGGCAACCCTGCGGTACGACGGCGAAGCGGGTGGGAGACCGGTTCGACGGGCTGTGTCAGGGCGGGACGGTACGGGGACGGGGCGGGCCGTCGTCGGGTGTGCCGGGGCCGAGATGGTGGCGCGGCCGGGGCCAGGAGGCGGGTGCGCGCCGAACTGAGCGAGCGCGTCGAGTCCGTCCAAGGGGTCGAGCGCCCCGCTCCGGCCGTCCGGCCACCCCCGTCGGAACCGCCTCTCTCCGAACCCCTCACGAAATGATCTTCAGGGGCTCTACTCCGGCCCTGCGCCCAGCCGCAAAGCGGACATCATCTGACCTAGATGACTCCTACGGTGGTCTTTGTGAGCGCGCAGAGCAACAGGAGCACCTACTTTCATAGCTGAGAGTGACTCTTTCGGTCACCTGTCGGCGCACTGCGCGGGAGACGACGGCCGTGCCGGCCCCGCAGGGCCGGCACTCAAGGAGCACAGCCATGAGCACGACGACACTGATCACCGGGGCCAACAAGGGCCTGGGCCTTGAGACCGCCCGCCAGCTGCTCGCGGCCGGTCACACCGTCTACATCGGGGCCCGCTCCCAGGCCAAGGCTGAGCAGGCCGCCCAAGAACTCGGGTCGAACGCCCGCCCACTGGTCATCGACATCACCGACGACGCCTCCGTGAAAGCGGCGGCCCAGCAGGTCGGGACCGAGAGCGGGGCGCTGGACGTGCTGGTGAACAACGCCGGCATCGCCGACCCCTCGGACGACGACGGCCCGACCGGGTCGGACATGCTCACCGTCCTGGACACCAACGTGGTCGGCATCGTCCGCATGATGCACGCCTTCGTGCCGCTGCTTCAGGCCGGCAAGGGCGTGGTCGTGAACGTGGGCAGCGGCCTGGGCTCCTTCGGCCGCACCACCGACCTCTCGCGCATGGAGGGCCAGTTCGCCGCCCCCGCCTACAACGCCTCCAAGGCCGCGGTGTCGATGCTCACCGTCCAGTACGCCAAGATCTACCCGAACATGCGGATCAACGTCGTCGACCCCGGCTTCACCGCCACCGACTTCAACGGCAACACGGGCATCCAGACCGTTGCCGAAGGCGCCGAGGCCATCGTCCGCGCCGCACAGATCGACACCGACGGCCCGACCTCCACCTTCACCGACCGCGACGGCAACATCCCCTGGTAGAGCGCCAACCATGCTGTCGTCGCGTATCTCCCAGCGGGTCCGCAGGCGACGGCACCAATGCAGGTCACGAACCCTCGCTCCGGCCTGTCCCCGTCCCCGTCCCCGGCAAGCCCACCTGGCCAGGACGCGAGAAGACGGAAGAAGCATGGGGCCCGCGGAGTGCACAGCGGTCGATGCCCACGCTGCGGCCGCTGGGCTCCGTCCGGTGTCGGCTCGGCGATCGACGGCCGACACTTCGTCGAGGCCCGTTTCGCGCAGGATGCGCTTCACCGTGTCATCCAGGGCGCTGCCAGCCTCGATGATGGTCTCCAGACCGCCGGGCAGGAGGCCCTGCGTGCGATACCAGTTGCGTAGGTGCTCGCCGTGACCTGGCGCAGGTACGCCAGATCAGGTTTCGTGGCGTGCCGGTCGACGTACAGGATGACCTCGACGACCATGTGCAACCCGGCGGCCAGGGCGTAGCGGGCCGTCATGCCGATCAGGCCGATGCTGGCAGCGCCACGGGGACTACACGTCCCATGACCCCTACGGCCCTGTTCACATGACGGCCCGACGCCTCGCTGATCACACGCAACCCGACGGCGAGTCGAACATCGCCACTGTGACAGTCCTGAAGATCAGGTCGAGTCGGGCAGCCCCTCAGGCCTCGGGGTCAGGCCTCGGGGTCCCGCAGGCCCACGCAGTCAAAGGCCCAGAAGGCCTCTGAGTAGACGAAGGTGCCCGTCATCCACGGCTCGTGAGCGGACAACCGGGCGACCTGAAACGCGGCTTCCGGGATACGCAGCGACGGCGAACGGAAACCCACCGCACTGGCGCCCTCGAAGCCGCGCGTGCCGTAGTAGTGCGGCGAACCCTCCAGGAACACCAACGGCACACCCTGGCTGTCGGCCGCCTCAAGGGCGTGGGCGACGAGCTGCGTACCGATGCCCTGACGCTGGAACTCAGGGACCACGCCCAGCGGTGACAGCGACAGGACGTCCACGATCCGACGCGGAGCGTCCAACCGCGTCGCGCTCAGCAGGACATGCCCGACGACCCGGTCATCAACGACAGCGACGAAGGACATCGGCGCCCATGCGGCCTCCGCAACGCGAAGTGCCGCCACGAGCCCGGGAACCCGATCGCTGTCACCGAAGGCGCGCGCATGAACCTCGCGCACCTCTCGGTGATCTTCAGCGGTCTCTTGCCGGATCACCGGCCTGGCCCTACTAGCGGGCGCGATCCGGGGGCCTGCAGGCGCATCGTGTGACGTCATGGCCGCGAGGGTAGATCGCGGGGCGGCTCATGCGCGAGGCAATTGCGCACCAGGCCGTCAGCGGTTCTGTGAAGTCTGCTGCTGATCCCTGAACGAGGTTCCGTTGGTGGGTCATTGCCCGGTCTACGGCAGAGGCGGGGGCTTTGACGCGGGTAGGGGCGCGGTGGGGGGTAGTCCTCGTACTTGGCTCAACGCCAGACGTGTTCGATGGCGTGGGGTTCGGGGCTGCGGGGCTGCACCTCATCATTCCGCCCGGCAGGGCGGGTCGGCCCGAGGGCGGGTATGGAAGCGGTGTGGCTACGTCAAGCACGTCTCCGCCGGCACCTCTCGGTCAAGATCGCTGGATTGCCCCGTGGGCGGCGGTTTTCGGGCAACTGCGGTCCGCCGAGGGGCCGGTTGGGCCATTCCCTGCTTCTTGGGAAGTGATGCGTGCGTTTGGACTGCGTACGACCAGAAAGCCGAAGGAGGTGTCCATCATGCGCGAGATCGAGATCAAGCCTGTGGCCGTCAAGCGGGAAGAACGCCGCACCAGTGCCTTCAGCAAGAAGTGACCGAGGGGCGGTGCCAGCGCGGCATCTACCGGTGCCGGCCCGTGCCCCTGGGCAGATCAGGGATCAGTCCTGTGAGTGAGAGGAGTGGATGTGCGGGCCTTCACGTCATGCGCGTGGCCAGACCTTCGCGAAGCCTCCCGCAAAGAAGGGACTTCGCCACTCAACCCGAACGTGGTCCTCCACCAGAAGCGGACTCAACTCCGCACTTCGCGGGCTGGAACCGGCCCGGCCTGCGGCCGCCACTCCCGCCTGATCAGTCCGAACACCCATGAGTCGGACACCTCTCCGTTCACCACGCAGTCTTCCCGCAACGTCCCTTCCCGCACGAATCCGACCTTCTCCAGGACTCGGGCAGAAGCCACGTTGCGCGTATCGGTCTCGGCCTGAACCCGATTCAGGTCCAGTGCGTCGAATGCCCACTGCAGCACGGCGTGTGCGGCCTCCGTCGCATAGCCGTGGCCCCACATCGCCTCGTCGAAGACATAGCCCAACGACGCGCTGCGGTAGTCCGGATTCCATCCGGTCAGACCGCACCAGCCGACGAAGGCCCCGTCAGAAGCACGGTCGATGGCGAGCCGTGCCCCGGTGCCCTCGTCCGCCATCGTCCGGCACATCCCGATGAAACGCTCGGCGCGGGCCCGCTCGGTCCACGGCGGGGAGTCCCAGTAACGCATCACGTAAGTGCTGCTGTGCAGCGCGAACAGGCGGTCCGCGTCGGCGTCGGTGAAGGGGCGCAGCCGCAGGCGAGCGGTATGCAGTACGGGGGTGGCCAAAGTCATGCGCATCATCTTGTGTCCTCATGGGCGGGCAGAACACCGAATATCCGATCCCGGTCCGGCCCTCACGGCTAAGGCACCACCCACCGGCAGATCCTGCATGCCTTCATCGGCGGCTTCGTGCCGTACGAACGGCCGGGCCTGAGGCCGAAGGCCCGCCAGGTTTTCGAGACGGTGGTCTGCGACAGTCCGGCGAGGGCTGCCGCCGAGCGGGTCGACCAGTGCGTTGCTTCCCTGCGCTGCTTTCCCCGCTGGCTGGACGGAGGAGAACTGGCCCCAGACTTCAAGCCGGTAGACCGAGCCGGAGTCGTTCCCGAAACAAGTGGGCACGGCGTGCGCCTGCGCCGTGGCAGGGGGCGGGTGCCCTCCGATGTACGGGCGGCGTTCGGGTGAAGTAGGACGGCGCGTGCCCCGGTCACGGGCGTGGCGCGGCGGCGGGCAGCAGACCGCGGCCGTCCCGCTTTCCCCTTCTGTTGAGACGAGCCCCGTCATGCGACGAACTCTCCTTTTCGGCCTGACCACCGCCTTGCTCGGCGTGGTCGGCACGTCCGCGAGCTACGCGGCCCCCGCCCTGCCCCTCAGCGCGCCCACGGGCGCATCGGCCGAACGGCACTGTGGTGGCACCACCAAGTTCCCGGGCATCGAGGGGGCCAAGGCCAACGTCAACTCCTGTGTCCGGACCAACGGTCAGTTCATGACGGTCTCCGCCCCCGCCGACTGCTTCACGCCCATCATCGGCGGCTACGAAAAACAGAAGGTCTGTTCCACTTACGGCTCGTGGAAGATGTACCGGAACGGCAACGAGGTCGCCACCGGAGAGATCGACACCCCGGTGCCGTACGTCGGACCCGGCACCTACAAAGTGATCAGCTCGGTCACTGCCGTGGGCAGTGGAGACCACATCGGCAACAGCACACAGGCCGGCACGACCGAGAAGACCTTCACCCTCACCACCGCCCGCGTCCGGATGCCGTTCAGCGTCGCCCTCACCCCCGGCCACCTGACACCCGGACAGGACACCGACCTCACCATCACCGTGACCCGCGCCCAGGGCAACACCATCAACAGAGCCCAGCTGCAACTCCACACCGGCGCCGCTCGCACGAAGGACCCTCGCTGCCAGCGAGCCCGCATCTACGGCGACCCCTACATCACGGCCTGCGACGTGAGGATCGCCCCGGGCGAGTCCACCGTGTTCAAGTTCGCCGTGGAGCGAAGCCTGCAGGGGTGCTACCCGTTCGCGTGGCGTCTGCAGTGGGGCAGCACGGAACTGCGCAAGACCTTCCCCTGCCAGAAGTCCGCAAGCTGAACTCCCGACGAGCGCCTGCCCCACACAACCAACTTCACCCGGGCCGCTGAGGACCTGTCCGGCAGATCATGCCGGGCGGCCCAGCAGTGCTGAATCGCCGTATCGGCCCGCCGGGCAAGGAGCTGGGTGCAACAGGTTGGGGCCCTCGATTAATGCCTCGACACCGGTCGCGATGGTCGGAGACGCTTCGCGCGATGACCAGAATCAACGACACACCGTCTGCGTGGGACGACCGCACCCAGCTCACCACGTTTCTCGACTACGCACGTAACACCGCCCGCGCCAAATGTGACGGCGTCTCTGCGGAGAACGCACGCAAGGCACTCCTGCCGGGCTCACCGCTGATGACCATGAGCGGAGTGATCAACCACCTCCGCTGGGTCGAGCACTACTGGTTCCAAGCGGTCTTCCTCGGCGAGGAAGACCAGGGCCCCGGGACCGAGGAGGACCCCGACCGCGAGATGCGTATCGCCGTCGACTTCCCGCTCACGCAGTTGCTCGACGAGTACGCCGAACAGAGCGACCACTACCGCGAACTGGTCGCCGGGAACAGCCTGGACAAGCAGGCCCGGCGAACCATCCGCAACGGCCTCCACGTCGACCTGCGCTGGATCCTCCTCCACCTCACCGAGGAGACGGCCCGGCACAACGGCCACCTGGACATCCTGCGCGAGATGCTCGACGGCACAACCGGCGACTAGACCCGCGAGAGGTCGCGGGCGGAGCCAGAGTCAGAGTCGGAGTCAGAACGAGGCGACGGTGACGGTGCCGGTGACGGCGGGGATGGTGTGCTTGAGCTGGCGTCGTCGCAGGTAGCGGCGGTTGCGATGCAAGGAGTGCACCTTGTCGCCACACCAGCTCGATCAACACGCCGGCCAAGATCTCAACACTCCCCCGCGCCGGCCACGCACGAGGTCGTGAGGTGGAACGCTGGCCGTGACCCGTTCATTCAGCGCGGGTCAGGGCGTCTCGTGGGCCGCCGTCGGCGCAACCACATGAGGAAGGCTCCGCCGGCCAGAAGAGTGATCAGCGGGATACTGAGTTCGAAGAGTTCCTCCACTGGGCCCAGCGAGACGAAGGTCGTCAGGTAGAGCAGAAACACCACGCCCGCCAGGCCGAAGGACGCCCCAATGGCGATGCCCGTACTGATGTCCCGTCCATGCTGCCGGTTGGGGTCCCGCCTCTCTTGGACCGTGACATCAATGAGGGATGCTTGGCAGGTGAGGCGGGGGGTCGGCCCGTCGGCAAGGACCGAGAAGCAGATCGTCTGTCCTTTGGCGATGAGGCTCGGTGTGATGGTGACTGCGGTGCCTTCCACGGCGGACGTGGGGGTGTGCAGCGAGTCTGGTTCGGAGGTGACGCCCAGGATTTCGACGATGGGGGCCCCGACATCGAGCCGGATGGGCATGCCGTTGTCGAAGTGACTGCTGGCCACGTCCCGGCGGCCGCGGTTCATCAGTCTGACGTCGAGGACATGGGGATGTCGCAAGGTCTGTCCCCCTCGTGTCACTACGAGGTCTCCGACGACGTCTGATGTGTGCAGCAAGCGCGTGGCTGCGGGCATCCAGTAGGCCAGCTGACGTCTGGGGTTCGCGGCCCTCAGGGTCGCCCAGCCTCCGAGGAAGCCGGTGAGGAGACTGGTCAGCACGGTCAGTGCGATCCAGAAATTCTCGGGGTCGGGATCTTGCTCAGCCAGGATCATGGCAGCCTCGCGTCGTGAACGATGCAGGTGAAGAGGTCGAAGCAACCAGTGTCGGGCAGCCTTGCCGGCGGTGAGTGAGTTTTCACCGGAGCGGGGTCGTTGGGTGTTGGCGGTGGTGTTGCAGGAGATTGCTGGAGATTGCTAGGGCTTGCGGTGCTCCTGGGTGAGTTGGTGGACGCGGTGTTCAAGGCGGCGGCCGGTTCGGTCGAGGAGGGGCGCCGTCCGCACGGTCAGCGGAAGGAGCCGGCCACCTGCTTGGTGGCCACGTTGATGCGGTTCCACGCATTGGCTGAGGCGATGGCCATCACCAGGGCCGCCAGGCTCGACTCGTCGAAGTGTTCGGCGGCTTGGCGCCAGATCTCATCCGGCACCCCGTCGGGGTTGTCGGCGATGCGCGTGGCTGCCTCTGCCAGGGCCAGGGCAGCCCGTTCCTGAGGTGTGAAGAACGGCGCGTCGCGCCAGGCCGCGACGGCCCACAGTCGTTCGGTGGTTTCGCCCGCCTTGTCGGCCCGGTACGCGTGCAGATCCACGCAGGTCCCGCACCCGTTGATCTGGCCGGTGCGCAGTCTGACGAGTTCCAGGATGTGCGGGGGAACGCCGCTGTCGTCCAGGAAGCGTTCCATCGCGGCCAGGGCCCGGTAGCCACCGGGTGCCAGCCGGTACACGTTTGCCATTCGAGCCTGCATCAGGTCCTCCACATTCAAGACAGTAAATAGCTAGAATTTGATCGCGACTTGTCCCCACGTGGTGCGCGGGGAGCGCTACGGCTTCGCGAGCTGTTGCCTGGTCAGCTCGGGTGTTCGAGGCTGTCTGCTCTCGACCTGGCCCTTGAGGTCGGCGAGTGTCTGGGCGGCAAGCTCCCGGCGCCAGGCCATCTCCGCCCGGCGCATGGCTTGCGAGGCGACGCAGGCTTCGCGGTAGTTGACGTTCGCACGCCCGCCCGGCCCCTTTCTGGCGATCTCCTGGCAGCGGAAGGCTTCTTGTCGGCCCTCGATCGCGGTCACCACGTCGAGCACGGTGACTTGGCCCGGGTCGCACGCGAGCTTGAACCCGCCTCGCGGGCCGGAGCTGGATATGAGGATCCCGGCGCGGACCAGGGCCTGGAGCTGCTTGTTGAGGTAGGCCGTCGGCAGCTCGTAGAGCGCGGCGAGCTTGGCCGCGGTGACCGCTTCCCCCTGCTCGGCCCAGGTCAGGCTCAGGCAGCTGTGAAGCGCCCACTCGACACCCTCACTCATCTGCATGTTCTGGATATTACACATCCAGGACCGAGTGATCCAGCGGGCGCCGTGCCCATCTGCCCCGTGTGGCACGGCAGTTGTACCTCCAGGGCGGTTCGGCGTACGCACGGAAGGGGGTGCGGCCCCGCTGCGGACGGAGGCACTCCATGTCTCCCGGCGGGGATCCGCGCACCCGATGGAAGTACTCCTGCCCTCCCCCGCCTCCCGACTGCGCCCCCTTTCCTGCCTCTTTGGCTGCATTCAGTGCCCTCCAGGGAAGGGGCGATACCTCCAATGAGGCATGGACACGTACCTCCTGTTCCCTCATACCTTGTGGCCGACCTCACCGAGGTTCATCTTTCAACAGGGCACCGCCAGGCGCCCTTTCATAACGGGGGGGGATTCGTTCGCATGTGCGCCGACGACTCGTCTCGGCCGATGGGGACCTGCCGACAGATCCGGCCACTGGCCGGCGGCCCCCTGCGCACCGTCATCGTGGGGTACGGGCGGGCCGGTCGAGAACTGCACCATGTGGCGATGAACGAGGCGGCCACCACGGCCTCGGCCGGTCTGCACTCCCCCGACGTGATCGCGGTGGACCCCCGTCGGCCCGCCTCGCTGCCGGAACGTACCCACTGGCTGGCAGACGTGCGGGAACTCGCGCGGCACCCCGCGGCCGACATGGACCGGACCGTCTTTCACCTGGCCACCCCGCCGGGCTCCCGACTGCCCGTCCTGCGCGCCCTGTTGGACCTCGGCGCTCGCGCCGTCGTGGTGGAGAAGCCGTTCGCGGCCACCCGCTCCGAGGCACTGGCGATGAGGGCGGCCGCCGCATCGGCCGGTGCGCATCTCGTGCCCGTGGCGGTGTGGCCGTCCAGCACGGTCACCCACCGGTTGAGCAGGGAGCTCGGCGAGATCGGCGAGCTCGGCGTTCTTCAGCGGCTGGTCATGGAACAGAGCAAGCCGCGTCCCCCGCGTGCCGGTGACGGGGGCGTCGGCCACCGCAGTGCGTTCGACATCGAAATGCCGCATCAGCTGCTGCTGGCGCTGCACCTCGCCGGGCCGGTCTCGGACGTCCTCGCTGCGCAGACGGAGCCGTATCCGGGCGGTGACCCGGCCGTGGCCCGGCTCGGTGGCGCCCGGCTGGTCGTACGTCACCGCTCCGGTGTCGTGAGCGAGCTGGTCTCGGACTTCACCGTTTCCCACCGGCGCCGGAGTCTGACGGCCCTGGCCTCCCACGGCTGGGCCAGGGGCGACTACCCCCTCAGTGCCGACGCACGGGAGGGCGTGTTCGAGTCGTCCCGGCAACGGTCCGCCGTGGCGCTGCCCGACCGGCCGCTGACCCGCTTCCTGGCCGATACCTATCGCTACCTCGCGGGCGACACCGGTACCCCGCCCGCCGGTACGGACCTCGATCTCCATGTCCACGCGACCGCCGTACTGGCGCTCGCCGCACGTACGGCAGGCATCGACGACGCACCCCCTGCACCGATGACCACGTCCGAAGCGCATGAGGAGGCCATTGCGTGAGCAGTGAGACGACTGTCCCGTTCTACAGCTGGGCGCGGGCCGCACGACGCGACTGGCCCCGTCTGGAGAAACGGCTCGAATCCGTCTTGCACCGAGGTGAGTTCACCGCGGGGCAGGCGGTCGCCGAACTTGAGGAGGGAATCGCCCGGTACACCGGGGCCGGCTTCGCCGTGGGCTGCAACAACGGCAGCGACGCGTTGGCGATCATGCTCCGGGCGGCGGGCATCGGGCCGGGTGACGAAGTGATCGTCCCCGCGTACACCTTCTTCTCCTCGGCCTCCTCGGTCATCCACGTGGGAGCCGAACCGGTGCTGGTCGACATCCAGCCCGGCTCGTACGCCCTGGATCCGGAGGCGGTCGAGCGGGCGATCACCTCGCGCACCCGGGCCATCATGCCCGTACATCTGTTCAGTCAGATGGCCGACATGGTCGCCCTCACCAAGGTCGCCGCCGACCACGGCCTGACCGTCCTGGAGGACAGCGCGGAGGCCATCGGCATGCGGGTGCAGGGCCGCCATGCGGGGCTCTGGGGGCGTGCCGGTGTCCTCTCCTTCTTTCCGACCAAGACCCTGGGCGCCCTCGGGGACGCGGGCATGCTCCTCACCGACGACGAGGAGTTGGCGCGGAGTGCCCGCATGCTGACCGTGCACGGCCGTAGCCCCGACGGCACTCGCGCACACGAACTCATCGGCTGGAACAGCCGGTTGGACGAGATCCAGGCCTGCGTGCTGCTGACCCGGCTGGAGCGTCTGGAGGAGGAGATCGAACGCCGGGCCGTGCTCGCCGCGCGCTACACCGAGGGGCTGTCGGGGATCGACGAGGTCCAGGTGCCCTGGCTGCGTCCCACCGTCCAGCCCGGAAACCAGGTCTGGTACGTGTACCTCGCCGAGTGCCAACGCCGCGACGAACTGGTCGAGTTCCTGGAGACGCGCGGAGTGGGGACCGAGGTCTACTACCCCCGCCCGCTCACCCAGCAGCCCGTCCTGGCCGGACGTCCTGGCGTACGCCATCCGGTTCCGGTGGCGGAGGCGAGCGCGCGGCGTGCCGTCGGACTGCCGATGTATCCGGATCTCACCGAGGCGCAGGTCGACCATGTCGTCGACGCGGTGCGCGCGTTCTACAGGGGAGCGTCGTCATGAGCCAGGACGTCCGAGTGCCGTACCACGGTTGGTCGGAGCGCACGCGTTCGTGGCGCGGTGATGTGCTCGACGTGGTGGCGGAAGTCAGCCGGAGCGACTCGTTCATCCTCAAGGACAACGTGGCACGGCTGGAGGAACGGATCGCCGCCGAGGCGGGGGTACGGCATGCGATCGCCTGTGCCAGCGGAACCGGTGCGCTGCAGCTGGGGCTGCTCGCGCACGGGATCGGTCCCGGTGACCGGGTGGTCACGCCCGCGTACTCGTTCATCGCGTCCGCCAGCACCATCGCGCTGGCCGGCGCGGAGCCGGTGTTCGCCGACGTGGACGAGGAAACGGCGACGCTCGCACCGGAGTCGGTCGCGGCCGCCCTGCGTGGGGGCGGTCGGCCGGTGCGCGCCCTGCTGCCCGCGCATCTGTTCTGCAACCTCGCGGACATGCGGGCGCTCCGTGCGCTGGCGACGGAGCACGGGACCCTGCTGATCGAGGACAGTGCGGTGGCCCTGGGGGCGACGATCGACGGCCGCCCGGCCGGCAGCGTCGGCGACCTCGGTGTCTACTCCTTCTTCCCCGGCAAGCCGCTGGGCGGCATCGGGGACGGCGGCATCGTCCTCACCGACGACGAGGAGGTGGCCGGCCGGGTGCGGGAACTGCGCAACCACGGCCAGGACCGTGCGGTGCGCTTCCTCTACCACCGGCTCGGTGTCAACTCCCGTATGGACGAGGTGACCGCCGCCTTCCTGCTGCGGCGCCTGGACCGGTTCGCCGGTGTGCTGCGGCGCCGGCGCGAACTGGCGCAGCGCTATCAGGAGCGGCTGCGCCCCTTGGCACCCGCCCTGCGGACACCGCCGGACGGGTTCGGCGAGCGCAGCGTGTACACGTACGCGGTACGGGCCGAGGACCGGGACGCGCTGCGGGCCCACCTGCTGGGGCGGGGCGTGGAGACGATGGTCCACTACCCGCTGCCGCTGCCGCTCCAGCCCGCCTTCCGGCATCTGGGCCACGCCCGTGGCGACTTCCCCGTGGCCGACCGGCTGGCGCGGAGCGTGGTGGCGCTGCCGCTCCACGAGGAGATGGATCTGGAGACGGTGGATCGCATCGCGGCCGAGATCACCCGTTTCTACGGGGGCACCGCGTGAGCGCCGCGAGCACCGTGCCGCAGAAGCTGTGCGGCATCGGGGACGAGGCGGCGGGCGGGCTCGACGACCAGGTGCGCATCCATCGTGAACTCGGCCTGACGGGACTGGAGTTGCGTACGGTCGACGGCCGCTGGATCCACCAGTGGGACGGGGCCGCCGTGGACCGCGCCGGGGTCGCGTTGCGCGCCGCGGGGTTGACCGTCCCCGTGGTGGACACCCCGCTGGGGGGCTGGTCGACCACTGTCGCCACGCCCTTCGCGGACGAGCTGAAGGTGCTGGAGGTCTCCGCCGCGCGGGCGCTGCGCCTCGGCTGCTCCCGACTGCGTGTCATGTCCTACCCGAACGACGGGCGCGGCGACCCGGAATGGCGGCGCGCGGCCCTGGACCGGATGCGCGCGCTGGCTCGGGAGGCCGGGCTGCTGGGCGTCACGCTGCTGCACGAGAACTGCCACGGCTGGGCCTCGCGGAGTACCGAGCGGGTTCTGCGGATGCTGGACCATGTGGCCAGCGACCACCTGCGCCTGCTCTTCGACGCGGGCAACGGTGTCTGGTACGGCTACGAGGGCGCCGACCTGGTCCGCCAGGTGCTGCCCCACGTGGATCACGTACACATCAAGGATGCCGTACGGGGGTCGGACGGCGAGGTGGCCGCCACGGAGCCGGGGGCGGGAGCGGCCGGGCTCGGGGACAGCATCGCGTACCTGACGGCGCACGGGTACGACGGGTGGTACAGCGTCGAACCGCACCTGGTCCACATGCCTCATCTCGCCGTCACCGGTGACAGCGCGGCCCTGGAGTCCTCCTACCGCGCCTATGTGTCCGGCCTGCGCGCGGCGTGGCCGCGCCTTGCCGGGCAGTTGGAGGTGCGCGGATGACGGCGCTCACCGGCACGTTCGGTGCTGCGGACCTCGACCTGCTGCACCGCCTGATGGACATTCCCTCGGTCTCGCCGCTGGAGGGCGGCGAACCGAAGCAGACGGTGCTGGCCCAGGAGCTCTTCGCCCGCGAGGCGCAGGCTCGTGGCTTTCGGCTGCTGCTCGCCGACGCACCCGGCACCGAGGTCCTTGAGGGGACTCAAGTCCCTTGTGCGGTAAGGGAGTTCTTCGGAGAGAAGCCGGGTCTGCTGGCCACCCAGCCCTCCGTGGTCGTCGCGGCGGGCGCGGTGCGGGCCCCCGCGGAGCGGCGCATCGTCATCAACTTCCACATGGACACCGTCGGACCGCACGTGCCGCCCCGGCTGGCGGACGGCGTGCTGTACGGGCGCGGGGCCGTCGACGACAAGGGCCCCGGGGTCGCCGCGCTGGCCGGGGTGGCCGCCGCCTTCGCGCAGGAACCCGCTCTCGCCGACTCCGTCGAGGTGCGGGTGTGCTCGGTCCCCGGTGAGGAGGGCGGGGCCATGGGCTCCTTCGGCACCCGCTGGCTGACCTCGCTCGGGCACGTGGGGCGGCTGATGCTGTTCGCCGAGCCCACCGGCCGGACGTTCCTGGACTCCTCGACCGCCACGATGACGCTGTGCGTCACCGTGGACGGCGAGGACTCGACGGACGACCACCCGGAACAGGGGCACAACGCCACCGTCGCGCTCGGCTTCCTCGCCACTCGTCTGGCCGAGGATCTGGGCGGAGGTTCCGCCGCCGACGGCGCCCGGGTGACGATCGCGGGGCTGCACACCGGCACCGCGCACAACCGCGTCTACGGCTCCGGCCGGCTGCTGCTCAACATCGCCTACCCGGACGCGGCCACCGGTGCCCGGATGCAGCGGCGGGTCGGCGAGGTGCTCGCCGCCGCGCGGGCGGCGTTCCGTGCCGGGCACGGAGCCAATCCGCTGACACGGCGGCTGGCGGACGACTGGGACCGCGTCGTACGCACCGACTGGCTCAAGCAGGGCCTGCCGACGCTGGCCAACCGGGATCCGGCGATGGAGGCCGTCCTGCGGGACGCGGGGCTGCGCAGGCACTCCCCGCACACCGACGGGGCGCCGTTCACCTGCGACGCGATCTGGGCCGGCGGACCGGACCGCTACGTCGCGGTCTGCGGTCCCGGACGGCTGGACCGCAACGGGGCGCACACGGACCGCGAGTTCGTGTCGCTCGCCGACCTCGATTCCTATGCCGAAGCCGTGTGCCGCACCGTCCTGCGGTTCGCCGACACCGCCCACCCGCCAAGCCACACGTCCTCCTGAAGGAGAAAGTGATGACTGCCCTCATCGGTGTGCAGCAACTGCACGCCGGCTGTGAGTCGATCCTGCGGGCCTGCGGACTGACCGAGTCAGCCGCATCGACCGCAGCCGACATCCTGGTGTACGCGGAGACCCGCGGGTATCCGACGCACGGTCTGAACCAGCTCGTCAACTCCTACGTCCCTGGCCTGCGCAGCGGGCGCATCGACCCGTCGGCCAAGCTTGAGGTGGTCCGGCGCACCGGCGTGGCGGTGGCCGCGGACGGCAACCGCGGCCTCGGTCTGGTCGGCGCCGCCGAGGCGATGGACCTCGCGTGCGAGATCGCCGCCGAGTCGGGCGTGGGTTTCGTGACCGTACGCAACAGCACTCACTTCGGAGCCACCGGGGCGTACGCCCATCGGGCTGCCCAGGCCGGAATGATCGGCCTGGCGATGACCAACTGCGGCCGTCAGGGCGTGGTTCCGCCGTTGGGCGGCACGGTCAGGATGCTCGGCACCAACCCGCTGGGGGCGGCGGTGCCCGGAGGTGAACGGGCCCCCTTCGTGCTGGACATGAGCACCACGGTCGCGGCCACGGGCAAGGTCAACCAGGCCCGCAAGCGGGGTGAGCAGGTTCCGCCGGGATGGCTGATACGGCCGGACGGAACCTCCACCACCCACCCCGAGGAGTACGCGCAGGGCACCGCCGACGTGCTGTGGCTCGGCGGCCTGCACGGGACCGGAGGCGCCAAGGGCTTCGGGCTCGGGCTGCTGGTGGACCTGCTGTGCGGTCCGCTCGCCGGTGCGGGGCACGGGCCGCACCCGGCGGCCTTCGACGGGCCGCAGGACGACGACGACATCGGCCATGTGCTCATCGCGGTGTCCCCGGAGGCGTTCGGCGTCCGTGCCGATTTCGAGAACCGTGTGGACGAACTGCTCGGCACGGTTCTCGCCTGCCCGCCGGCCGGCTATGTGGACCGTGTGGCCTACCCCGGCCTGCCCGAGGCCGAGCGCGCCACCGCCGCCGAGGCGGACGGCGTCGCCGTCGCGGAGGGCATCGTCACCGAACTGGCGCAGATCACCGGGGAGTTGTCCCTCGCGGCGCTGCCCTTCCGTACCTCCCCGGGTGGCCGGGGATGACCTCCATGCGTCTGGGCGTGATCGGTCTCGGCAGCATCGCCCCCTTCTTCCTGGAGGCGGTGGCGGCCGACGCCGCCTGGGACCTCACGGCTGTGTGCGACCTCGACCGGGACAAGCTGGCAGCGTTCGCCGAGCGGGGCGTGGGCGTGCACACCTCGTACGAGGAACTGCTGGACTCCGGGACTGTCGACGCGGTGGTCATCACCCTGCCGAACGATCTCCACGCGCCCGTCATCGAGGCGGCGCTGGAGCGGCGCGTGCACGTGTGCTGCGAGAAGCCGCTCACCGTCGCCCTCGCTGACGCCCGCAGGCTTCAGCAGGTTTCCCGGCGTACCGGTGCGGCCCTCTTCACCGCCTTCCACCGCCGCTACAACCGCCATGTCCGCGACCTCCGGGAGCAGTTGCCGTCGGCCTCGCACATCGCGTCGGTGCGGCTGCGGTACCACGAGAAGATCGAGGAGCACATGGGCTCCGACCAGTGGTACCTGGACGTCGCCCGCTGCGGTGGCGGCAGCGTCATCGACAACGGCCCCAACGCGCTCGACACCGCCCGCTTCCTCCTCGGCGACCTGGTCCTGGAGGACGCCACCATCGGGAACCTGCGTTCCGGTGTGGAGTACTGGGGGGACCTCCGGCTGCGTGCCGTCGACGGCGGTGTGCCCGTGACCGTGGAGCTCGACTGGGCCCTGCCCGAGGGCGAGACCAAGGACGTCACGGTGCGTCTGAAGGACGGCGGCGTGCTCTCCGCGGACATGCTGGCGGGCTACACCGCGTTCAAGTCCTCCCTGTCCCACGAATACCGGGGGATCCTCCGGGAGTTCCGGAGCTCCGTCGCTCGCGGCGGAGCGCACGGGGACGACGGGAGCGCGATCGTCGCCCTCGTCGAGGAGGCGTACCGCACGGCCCGCCGCAAGGAGAAGCGTCCGCGCATGGCGGACCCGAGCAAGGGCCCGTTCGCCGGGCGGATGGTCAAGCTGATGTACCACTCGCGCGACGACCGCGGGATGCACCTGTCCCCGTGGGGTTCGCGCTGTGTCTCCGCCGGGGCCGTCCACGAGCTCGTGACCACTTTCGAGTCACCGCGGCGGACCGGCGAGAAGGTGGACCGGGTCGGGTTCCTGGGCTTCGCGGCCTTCGACGAGCCCGGCGTCATCGAACGGGGCGACGCGTTCTGCGTGGACGGCCGGGTCGTCGGCACCGTCGTCGGCTTCGACGAATGCCACGCGCCCAATCACTACAACGTTCTCATCGCCGCCGGGCGGCAACTGACCGCCACGGAACTGGGTCTGAGCGTCGGAACCCGGATCGAATTCAGGGAGAACACGGAGTTGGAGCCGTCATGACACAGTCGTTGTGGACCGATCTGACCGGAGTGGTGCGGCCGGAGACCGTGCTGCACACTCCGCTCCGCGACGCCACCCACCATCCCTTCGAGCGGGTGCTCGGCGACGCGGAACGCACGGCAGGCACTCTGCTGAGCGCGCTGCGGCAGCCGGTCAGACCCCGGATCGGCCTGCTCATGGCCAACGGTGAGCCGTGGGTCCGCGGCCTGCTGGCCGCCGCACGGCTGGGCGGTGCGGCCGTGCCCATCGCGCTGCCGGTGGCCTTCCCGGGTTTCGACACCTATCAGGCGCACATCCGCCGGATCGCCGACGACGCCGCCCTCGACGCCGTCCTGGTGGACGACACCACGGCCCGCATCGCCACTCGGCTGCAGGCCGCGTTGCCCGCGCTGCCGTTCGTGAACATCACCGAACGGCCCACCGGCCCGGTGCCCCGGGACCTCGGGGACTCCGGTGACAGCGGTGACCTCGCGGTGATCCAGTACACCTCGGGCAGTACGTCCGCGCCGAAGGGCGTGGCGCTGTCCCACGCCAACGTGCGGGCGGGCCTGGCGTCGCTGGCGGACGGCGTCGACTGGAGCACCGAGGACGACGTGATGGGCCAGTGGGTTCCGCTCTTCCACGACATGGGTCTGTTCCTCATGCTGAGCGCGTTCGCCCGGGGCTCGTCCGTCTGTCTGTGGCGTCCCTCGGACTTCGTACGCGACACCAGGAAGTGGCTGGTCAGCTTCTCGGCGTCGGCGGCCACCGCGATGCCCGCTCCCAACTTCGCGTTCGACTACATGGTCGACGCCGTTGCCGAGGGGGCGCCCGAAGGTCTTGACCTGTCGAAGTGGCGGGTGGCGTACAACGCGGCCGAGCCGGTCCAGCAGCGCACCGTCGACCGGTTCGAGGCGGCGTTCACGCCCTTCGGTTTCCGGCCGCAGACCATGCTTCCCGCGTACGGGATGGCCGAGGCGACGCTGGTGGCCACCTACGCGGACCTGCACAGCCGCCCCAGGACCCTGCGGGTCGACCGGTACGCGCTCGGTCTCGGCGAGACGGTCAGGCCGGTCGCCGCACAGGCTGCAGAGGCGCGCCCGGTGGTGTGCGTCGGGAAGGCGGTCCCGGGCCTGGAGGTCCGGGTCGGCGACGGTGACCTGCCGCTGGCCGACGGGGTCGTCGGAGAGATCCAGCTGCACGGTCCCGCGGTCATGCGGGGATACCTCAACCTGCCTGAGGCGGAGCAACCGTTCACCGGCGACGGATGGCTGCGCACCGGTGACCTCGCGTTCGCCCTGGACGACGAGTTCTACATCGTCGGCCGGCTCAAGGACATGATCGTCATCCGCGGTCAGAACTACTACCCGGAGGACGTCGAGGAGATCGTCCGGCAGATCCCCGGCGTCGACCGCAGGCACTGCGCGGCCCTCGGTCTGACCGGAGCGGGCGAGGGCGACGAGCGGATCGCCGTCATGTTCGAGACGTCCCTCGACACGGACGAGGCCGCACAGCTGGTGGCCCGGATCCGGACGGAGATCGTGGACCGGCTGGGCTTCGACAACATCGAGGTCGTCCCCGTCGCTCCCCGGTCCATCCCGTTCACCAGCTCCGGAAAGGTGAAGCGGCAGCAGGCCCGGCAGATGTACGTGCAAAGCCAGATCACAGGTCCTCAGCGTGCGGGCATCGAAGGAGCACAGGCATGAACCCACAGACCGATCGGACGGACACCGGCCGGCTCACGGAGGTCGAGCAGGCCGTGGTCACCGCCCTGGCCGAGGTGCTGGGCGTCGAAACCGCGGACATCGACGTCGAGGCACCGCTGAAGGGGCTGCCGGGCATGGAGTCCGTCAAGCTGCTGCGCGTCGTAGTGCGGGTCGAGGAGGTGTGCGGCATCGCGGTGCCGGACGAGGTCCTGTACGAATCGGGTACGGCACGCGAGCTGGCCCGCAATATCGTCCAGCCGGTGGAGGGCTGACAGCCATGGCCGCCACACGGGCAGCCGGGACGCTGACGGGCACGGGCTTTCGCCCCGTTCCCGGGGACCTGGCCAGCTACGACACCGACCTTGAGGACGCCGCGGTCCATCTGGGCATCGCGGCCGACCGACTGGCGCCGCTCGCGGCGTCGGACCTGCCGCACGTGCGGGACCCCGGGCGCGGCACCCTGTTCGACTACACGGATCTGACCAACGCGGCCTACTTCTCGGGCAGCGGGACCTCCGTGCCCGAACTCGCCTGGCGGTTCCTGCTGCGCTTCGGCCAGTCGGCGCCGAGCACCTGGTACCGGCCGCAGACCTGGGACGTCACCGTGCAGCCGCCCCAGACGAGCCGCCGGGTGGCCAGGGAGCTGGGACCGCTGTGCCTGGCGGTGCCGGACTCCGGCGCCGACGGGGTGGAGCTTCTCGACGTACTGGAGACGCCGGGCGGTACGGACGCGAGCGCGCCGGGCGGTACGGACGCGGCAACCCCGAGCCTGGCGGGCGCGGCAACCCCGGGCCATGCGGGCGCGGCAACCCCGGGCCATGCGGGCGCGGTAACCCCGGGCCTGGCGGACCGGGGTTACCAGGACAGCGGGTACCGCGTCGTGGTGCGGCTGTCCGGTACCGAGGACCAGGCCCGTGACCCGCGTGTCCGGTCGGCCTACGACCGCGTCCTCGACGCGCTGGGCAGCGGGGCCGTCGCGTACCAGGCCGTCGCCGAGGCCCTGCGCGCGGACCCGGAGCGGGCGTGGGAACTGGGCATGGCCGACTGCGTGGTGGCCAGCCGGCTGATCGCCGCGCAGCTGCGCGCGGCCGGGCTGACCGCGCGGACCCGGCGGGGATACATCCTCGGGCTCGTCGGCGGTGACCACACCTGGTGCGAGGTGGAGGAGGACGGACGCTGGAAGGTCCTCGATCCGGTCTTCGCCCATCTGATCGGCCGGACCGGCGCGGACGACTCGTTCCGCGAAGCCTGCCGCGGCGGGCGTTTCAACAGGCTGCTGCCCTGCGCCGTGGACGACGCGGCCCCGTTGATCATCCGTGCGGACGGCGAGCCGGTGCCGCTCTGGGCGCTGGCCGGTGTCAGCGCACGACCCTGGAAGGAACGCATGTGAACGCACGCGAACTGGTGGCGGGCTGCCTGGACAACCCGCTGATGCTGGAACGGGTCGGTGACGCGGACGAGTTCCACACCGCGGGCATCAACTCGGGCGAGGTGATCCGTATCGCACTGCGCTGCGAGGAGGAGGCCGGGCGTCCGCTCGACGACGACGAGCTCGCCCTGACCAACACCCTGAAGGGCATCGATCAGCTGCTGGCGAAGGAGGCCGGCTGACATGTGGCTCGAACGCATCCTCACCCGTCAGGTCGCGCTGGCCCCCGACGCGGTCGCCCTGCGCGACGCCCACCGGGAACTGACCTGGCGTCAGCTGCAGGCGGAAGTGCACGCCCTGGCCGGCCGGATCGTCCGCCAGGTGTCCGAGGGTGCCCGTGTGCTGACGATGAGCCAGAACCGCCTGGAGGTCCTGGTCACCTACCTTGCCTGCGCCGCGGCCAACACGGTGGTGGTCCCGGTGAACGCCGATCTCGCCGACTCCGAGGTCTCGTACATCCTGGACTACGTCGAACCAGAGCTGGCCATCGCCCAGAGGACGAGCGTCGGGCGCCTCGCCGGGCTCGCCCCGGCCCTGGAGACATGGCCGATCGAGGACGTGCCGGACGCCGTCGCCGGGTGGGACGGCACTCCGCGGCTGCGCCCGGCGGGGCTCGACGACGCCTTCGCCATCCTGCACACCTCGGCGACCACGGGGCATCCCAAGGGCGTGCTGACCACGCACCGTTCCCTCCAGGCGCAGGCGATGTCCTGGCTCGGGGACGTCCGGCCGCCGACGGGCACGGTGTATCTGAACGCCAGCCCGCTCTTCCACGGCAGCATGGTCATCGCGCTGGACTACCTCGCCGCCGGCGGCACCGTCTGTGTGCTCGACCGGTTCACGCCGCAGTCGTGTCTGAGGGCGCTGGAAGAGTGGCGGGTCGCGCACGTCCTGATGGTGCCGAGCATGATCCGGCTGCTGGTGCAGACGAAGGCCCTTCAGACCGCGGACCTCAGCAGTGTCGACCTGATCATCCACACCGCCGAGCCCATGCCGGAGAGCCTGCACAACCTGGCGGTGGCCAGGCTCGGGCGGCCGCTGCTCAACACGTACGGACTCACCGAAGGCGGTGGACCGGTCGTCACCAGCCGCTCCGGCAGGCTCTCCGAGCCTCCCCGGCACGCCGGTGCCCGGTGCGCCGGCGTGGCCATGCTGGGCGTGGACGCCGAGGTCCGCACCAAGGACGGCCGGCCCGCCGGGGTCGGCGAGGTGGGCGAGATCTGCCTGCGCGGAGAAGGCACGATGCGCGAGTACTGGCGCCGCCCCGAGGCCACGGCGGAGACGCTCAGGGACGGCTGGCTGCACACCGGCGACCTGGGCTACGTGGAGGAGGACGGACGGCTCTGGACCGTCGACCGTCGGACCGACCTGATCCTGCGCGGCGGGCAGAACGTGTACCCCGCCGAGATCGAACGGGTGCTGCGGCTCTCCTCGAACGTCACCGACGTGGCGGTGGTCGCCGCGCCGTCCGAGGCCTGGGGGCACACCCCCTGGGCATTCGTGCAGCCCGTCGACGCCGACTCCTTCGACGAGCAGGAACTCCTCGGCCTGGCAGTCCGCGAGCTCGCCAGCTACAAGCGGCCCAGCAGGTTCCTGCCGGTCGAGCACATTCCGCGCAACCCGGCGGGCAAACTGCTGCGCCGTCAGATGCGCGACCGGGCCGCGGCGATCCTCGCCGAGGAGACGGGCCGGAAGGCGGCGACGCCCGTGTAACGACTCCACCACCGGGTCTCCCCCGTCCCCCGCAGACCACCCCCCTAGACCCCTACGTTCCACCAGGAGAGATTCATGTCAGAAAGGGTTACGTCGCCGTCGACGTCCCCCTCGTCAACGGCTGACGCGGACAAGTCCGCCAGCCGCGCCGTGGCCCTCGTGCTCACCGCGGCGTTCATGGTGCTGGCCGATGTGTCCATCGTGAACACCGCCGCGCCCGCGATCCAGGACGACCTGGGAGCCAGCCTCGCGGACATCCAGCTCATCGTCGCCGGCTACCAGATCGGGTACGCGACGCTCCTCGTCACCGGCGGCAGGCTCGGCGACCTCGCCGGGCGCAGGGCGATCTTCAGCACCGGGCTGTTACTTTTCACCCTCGCCTCGCTGGCCTGCGGTCTGGCTCCGACGCCCGAGCTGCTGATCGGCGCCCGCGTCGTCCAGGGGCTCAGCGCGGGACTGCTCTACCCCCAGGTGCTCGCCACCATTCAGACGGTGCTGTCGCCGGAGCGCAGGGCCGGCGGTTTCGCCGCCCTGGGCGCCGTCATCAGTATGGGAACCATCGCGGGCCCGGTCCTCGCGGGTGTGCTGATCTCCCTGGACATCGCGGGTTCCAGCTGGCGCGCCGTGTTCCTGATCAACGTTCCCATCGGGCTGGTCGCCCTGGTGCTGGCGCAGAAGCTGGTGCCCGTGGCCCGCAACGAGAACGCCGGAAGGACCAGTGTCTCCAGCGCCCTCCTGCTCAGCGCCCTGCTCGTGGCGCTGATGACGCCGCTCACCGTCGGACGGGACCACGGCTGGCCGCTCTGGTCCTGGCTCCTGCTGGCCGCGACCGTGCCGCTGGCCTGGGGCTTCCTGGTCCAGCAGGGACGGATCGCCAAGCGCGGGAACACACCGCTGCTGCCCCCGGGACTGTGGCGGGACCGGGTCTTCCGGCTCGGCGTGACGCTGTACTTCGTCTTCTTCAGCGCCCTGTACTCCTTCTTCCTGTACTTCTCCTACCTCCTGCAGTACGGCCTGGGAGAGTCCGCGTTGGAGGCCGGGCTGTCGATGGTCACGTACTCCGTCGGTTCCTTCATCACCTCGACCCGGTCGAAGGGGCTGATCGCGCGGCACGGCGGCCGGAAGGTGGCGCTCTGGGGAGCGCTGGCGTCCGCGGCCGGCAGTGCTCTCATGATCATCCCGGTGCTGCTCGTCCACGACTGGACGCTGTCGCTGTGGATCATTCCGCCGATCTTCGTGACCGGTTGCGGCCTGGGACTCGTGCTGGCTCCGCTGCTGTCGACGGTGCTGGCCGGTATCCAGTCGTCGGAGGCCGGTGCCGCGTCGGGGCTGCTGTCCACGGGCCAGCAGGTCGGCGGCGCCGTGGGCATCGCGGTCATCGGTATGGCGGTGCTCGGCGCGATTCCCGGCGACAGCCTGGAGGAGGCGACCGCCGGACAGCTCGGCAACGGGTTCTCGGTGGGTCTTGTCGTCATGGTCGCGGTGTTCCTGGTGTCCGCGGCCCTGATCGCCAAGTTGCCCAAGCCCGGCCAGAGCAAGGCCGGCTGACCGGATGACCACGGGGGGCCGCCGGCGTTCGAGGGGACCAGCGGTGCGGGTGTGCGAGTTCGCCGGAGGGCGGCTGGCCATCTGTGTGCTGCCCTTCGGCGGACCGCCGTTGGCGGCCCCCGTGGACAGCGGCGCCGACGTCTGCCCGACCTGGCCTCGCGCGGCCGAACGGGCGGGCGGGCGGCGGGCGTTGCGTACCGCGCTGCATGCCCTGGGGGTGGCTCCGGGAGCGCTCGGAACAGCGGAGTCCGGCGCCCCCCAGGCACCCCCCGGCACGCAGGTGTCCCTCACCCACCGCGGCCGCTACGCCGTGGCCGTCGCATGGCACGGAGGGCCCGCGAGCCGCCGTGTCACCGGAGTCGGTGTGGACCTGGAACGCCGCGGCCAGGTGCCTCCGGGGGCCATGCGGCTGCTGTGCACGGAGCAGGAGCTCGCCGCCCTGCGCACCGAGCCCTCCTGGCTCGACCCCACCCGTCTGTTCGCCGCGAAGGAGGCTGTCTACAAGGCGACTTCCTCCTCGTCGGGGCACGGATTCCGGCCCCGCTCGCTGCCGCTGGTGCCACGAGGACACCGCACCGCACTGTGCTCGCCGACGGCGGCGGCGTCTCGTACATCCCTCCCCGACGACACCGTGTGTGTGGTCTCGACACAGGTAGGAGAATGGTGGACAGCACTGTCCTTGGCCTTGGCGTGAAGCCTCCCGAGGGCTTCCCCGAAGCAGGCGGGAAGACTGCCCGCCGTGCGCTTCTCGATCTGATCGTGGCCGGAACCGCCCCGGCTCCCCCGTGCATCGACCGGCTCCGGCTGCCGAACTGCGACCGGTGGGGCCCGGGTTGGGTCACCGTGGACTTCGTCTGCACCGCCGAGTTCGCCGTACGGGAGAACACGATCTTCGGCGGCTACATCGCCGCACTCATCGACCAGTACGCCGGCCTGGTCATGCTCACCCTGATGCCCGACGACCGGGACTTCCTGACCGGCGAACTCACTCTGGAATTCCTCGCACCGCTGGCGGTCGGCCCGGTCCGCGTCGAGGCGGAGGCGACGGAACTGACGCGCCGTCACGCGACCGTCGCGGTGCGCCTGTTCCAGGGCGGCGACCTGCGCTGCCGCGGCACCGCCACCCAGATCATGCGAAAGGTGACCACATGAGCCCCGCGACTCTCCCCGACCCGATCGTTCTCGCACCCGAGGTCCGCGACGCGCTGGCTTCGGGCCGCCCCGTCGTCGCGCTGGAGTCCTCCGTCATCGCCCACGGCCTGCCCCACCCGCAGAACCTGGAGACGGCCTCCGCCGCGGAAGGCGCGGTACGGGAATCCGGTGCGGTGCCCGCCATGGTCGCCGTGGTCGACGGGAGCGTCCGGGTGGGCCTGGATCCGGAGACCGCCGAGCGCATCGCCACCGCCGTGCGGGTGCCCAAGGTCGGCAACCGCGACCTCGGCCCGGTGCTGAGCGGTGGCGGCCTCGGCGCGACCACCTTCGCCGCCACCCTCGCCGTCGCCGACCTGACCGGTGTCGAGGTCGTCGCCTGCGGCGGCCTGGGCGGCGTGCACCGGGGCGCCGCCGAGTCGTTCGACGTCTCGGCCGACCTGATCGAGCTGACCCGCAGCAGCGCCGTGGTCGTGTCCGGCGGGGTGAAGAGCATCCTGGACGTCGGAGCCACCCTGGAGTACCTCGAAACCCAGGGCGTCCCGGTGATCGGGCACGGCTGCGACCAGTTCCCCGCCTTCTACTGCCCGACCAGCGGCTTCCCCGTACCGCACCGGATGGACAAGGACGAACAGGTCGCCGCGGCGGCCGAGTTCCACTGGCAGCTCGGTGGCACGGGCAGCCTGCTGGTGGCCGCGCCGATCCCGCACGACGCGGCGCTGGACGTCACCGAGCACGACCGGGTGATCCAGGAGGCACTGGACGCGGCGGAACGCGACGGTGTCCGCGGCCCTTCCCTGACGCCCTACCTCATGAAGCACATCGGCGCGGCCACGGGCGAGCGCAGCGCGGTCGCCAATCGCGCCGTGCTGCTCAACTCCGCCGCTCTGGCCGGCCGGATCGCCGTGGCCCTGGCCGACCGGCGAGCGGTCCGCCGCACCGAGGAACCACCCCCCTGCATCGCCTCCTCACCGAAGGACGACGAGCGTGAACCCAACGACGAACGTTAATCTGAGCGAGGCCGTCCTCCACGCGGCCGAGCAGCACCCCGACACTCCGCTGATCGCCGACGCTCCCTGGGCGGGCACGGGCAAGGAAGCCCTCGATCACGCCGGACTCGCCGAATTCGTCCGTGACTTCGCCGACCGGCTGTGGACCGCGGGGGTCAGGCCCGGGACGCGCGTGGCGGTGATCAAGCGCGACCACATCGACGTGCAGGCCCTGGCCGCCGCCGCGATCCGCATCGGCGCGGTTCCGGCACTGCTCTCGGCGCGCATGGGCGCCAGGGAACTGGTGGCCCTGCTGAAGAAGCTGGAGGAGCCCGTACTCCTCACCGACGCCCACGGCGCCGAACGTCTCGCCCCCTTCAGTGGAGACGTCGAGCGCCTCACCGCGTCCGTCCGGTCGGTCGACGGCAGTGCGGCGGACTGGATCCGCCCGCTGGTCGCGGGAGAGGCCCACCGTCCGCACCGCCGCGCGGACGGCGACGGAGCGATCATCACCCACTCCTCCGGCACCACCGGCCTGCCCAAGCTGATCGTGCAGTCCACCGCCGGGCTGTACGCACACGCCGCTCCCACCCTGCGCGTCGCCCAGCAGACCGGACCGCAGACCGACGTCTCCTTCCGCTGCGTCTCGCCCACGCACATCCGGGCGTCCTCCGCGCTGCTCGGCAACCTGATCATGGGCACCCCGCTGGTGGCCGCCGCCGACCCCGGCATCGAACACATCCGGGAGCTGCTCCTCACCCACCGGCCGGTGAGCGTGGAATCCCATCCCAACCTGCTGCTGCGCTGGGAGGCGCTGGCGGACGACCCGGAGCGTCCCTTCGGCCGGGTCCGGCGGTTCGTGAGCACTTTCGACGCGATCCACCCGCGGACCGTCCGCGCACTCCTCGGCGCCTCCGACCAGCCGGAGGCGGTCTACCTCCAGGGCTACGGGCAGACCGAGAGCGGTCCCACCACGATGCGCGTCATCACCCGCGGCGACCTGGGCACGATATCGAGCCGCAACGTCGGCAGGCCCGTTCCCGGGCTCTCCGAGGTGCGGGTGGTCGACGGCGACGGTACGCCCGTCCCGCCGGGCACCACCGGTGGCATCGAGGTACGCACCGCAGGGCTGAGCCTGGGCTACGTCGGCAGTCCCGCACCGGCGCGCGACGCCTGGTGGGCCATGCAGGACGTCGGCCGGCTCACCTCCGACGGGGAGCTGGAGCTGCTCGACCGGGTGGTGGACCAGGCCGAAGGACACATCAGTCTGCTGGAGGTCGAGGACGCGCTGCTGGAGGCGCTTCCCGAGCTGTGCGAGGCGGTGCTCGTGAAGCCCGCCCCGGACGGTCTGGCCGCCGCCGTGTGCGTGCGCGACGGCTCGGCGTTGGACCGTACCCGGTGGAAGCAGGTGGCCGGGCGGCTGGGGATCGCCGAGGTTCCCGTCCGCGAACTCCGCTGGGAGGAGATCCCCTTCACCGGTTCCTGGAAGGTACGGCGCAGGATCCTCGCCGATTCGCTCGCCGGGCCCGCGGCCGTCGCTCCCGGTACCTCCCCCGGGAAGCGGTAGACCGTGTCCTCCACCTCGCCGGCCGGGACGCCCGTGTCCCCCGCCCCCGTCTCCCTGCCCTCGCTGCGGGCCGACATCCTCTTCCTGCACGCCCCGGCCGTGTTCGACTTCCGGGACCGCAGGGACATCTACTTCCCCTTCCTCGGCACGTCGGGCGACGTGCCCATCACACCGCTGTACGAGTACTTCCCGATCGGCTTCAAGACCCTTCAGCGCTTCCTCGGCGACCGCGGCAACGACGTGAAGCTGCTCAACCTGAGCTCGCTGCTGCTGCGTTACCCGCAGCTCCCGATCGACCGCGTCATCGAGGCGATCGACGCTCCGGTGGTGGGAATCGACCTGCACTGGATGGTGCACGTCCAGGGCAGCCTGGAGATCGCCGAGCGGATCAAGGCCGCACGTCCGGAGATCCTGATCCTCTTCGGCGGTACGTCCTCGACGTACTACGCCGACGAGCTGGTCCGCATGCCGCAGATCGACCTGGTGATGCGCGGCTACGACACCCACGAGCCGACCGCGGCGCTCATGGAGGCCGTGCGGCTCGGCAGTACCGACTTCCGCGGCATTCCCAACCTGATGTGGAAGTCGCGCGACGGGGAGGTGCACGACAACGACTTCTCGCACCTGCCCGCCACGTTCTCCTGCGGCGTGGACTGGACGACCGGGCCGGACGACTCGGTGGGGGCGGGCATCCGTGAGGTGCTCTCCACGCAGAACGCCGGCTGCGCGTACAACTGCGGCTGGTGCGGCGGCTCCCGGGAGGCTTTCCGGCGCATCTTCAAACGCAAGCCCTCCATGTCGCGGAAGGCTCCGGAGGAGGTCGCCTATGAATTCGACACCCTGAACAAAGTCGAAGGCGCCGACAACTATCACTTCTACTCGGTGGGCTCCTACAATGAAACCCGCCAGGGAATGGAGTACTTCCTCGACCGGGTGGCGGAATCGCAGTTCAAGTCGATCAGTTACGAGCAGTTCCGGCTGACGTCCGAACACACCCTGAAGCGCATGGCTGCGGCCAATCTGCACACTTCCATCACGCTCTCGCCGGAGAGCCACGACTTCCGGGTTGCCAAACTCGCCGGCCGTGGCATCTTCACCAACGAGGAGATGGAGGACTGGATCTACCGCGCGCTGGACATCGGAATCCATCAGATCGACGTGTGGTACTTCATCGGCATGCCGGAGCAGGACGAACGCTCGGTCATGGAGACGGTCGAGTACTGCCAGCATCTCCTCACCAAGTTCCAGGGCATGCGCGTCAATCCCATGCTCTGCCCGATGATCCCCTTCCTCGACCCGGCTTCCACCTTCTTCGAGAAGCCGGAGGAACACGGCTATCGGGTGTTCTACCGCACGGCCGAAGAGCACCGCAGGGGCATGGAGCGCGCCTCGCTCATCAATCGCATCAACTACGAGACGAAGTGGTTGAGCCGCCGGGATCTCGTACGGGTCGGGTTCAAGGCAGTACGCCAGCTCATGGAGGCCAAGCAGGAGCACCGGTTCCTGCCGGGCTCCTGGGTGCGCAATTACAACGCTTCGATCGACGACGCGCTCGAATTCGTCGACGTGGTGCACGAGGCGGACTGCATTGCCGATCCAAAGGCACGCGCCGCAGCCCTCGAAGAGCTTGGTGACGATATTTTGCGGCGAAACAACCAGGTCCTCTTCTCAGGGGTGCGCAACCAAGCATTTCCAATCAACCGGGACATCGGTGGCCGCTGGTTCGACGAAATGGGCTGGCCAGTGGAAGTGCTGGACTCATTCACTTCGTAGAAGCGTGGGAGATCATCGTGAAGGTCGTCGTCATAGGCCAGGGATATGTGGGACTTCCACTGGCCGTCAGAGCGGCGGAGACGGGTCACACCGTCTTCGGCCTGGAAATCGACCAAGAACGTACAGAGAAACTCGCCACCGGACAGTCGTACATCGAGGACATCCCCGACGCACAGCTGTGCAAAGTGATCGAAACCGGCCGCTACATTCCCACCTGCGACCCCGCAGTCCTGCAGGACTTCGATGTCGCGGTCATCACGGTGCCGACCCCCTTGCGGGACGGCGCACCGGATCTCGGCTTCGTCGAGGAGGCGGCGGGCACCATCGCCAAGTACCTCAACCGCGGGGCCACCGTGATCGTGGAGTCCACCACGTACCCCGGGACCACCGACGGTGTGGTGCGCCCGCTCCTGGAGGAGGCGTCCGGGCTCACCGCCGAGGAGGACTTCTACCTCGGATTCAGTCCGGAGCGCATCGACCCCGGCAATCCGAAGTGGGGCTTCGTCAACACCCCGAAGATCGTGAGCGGGACCGGTTCCCGGTCGCTGGCCGCCCTCCAGGACTTCTACACCCCTCTGGTGGAGAGGACCGTGCCGCTGTCCGGCACGAAGGAGGGGGAGTTCACCAAGCTGATCGAGAACACCTTCCGGGCGGTGAACATCGCCCTCGTCAACGAACTGGCCGACGCGGCCCACGCCCTGGACATCGATGTGTGGGAATCCCTGGAGGCCGCCGCCACCAAGCCCTTCGGCTTCATGAAGTTCACGCCGGGACCCGGGGTCGGCGGTCACTGCCTGCCCATCGATCCGGAGTACCTGTCCTGGCGGCTCCGCCAGAAGACCGGTGAGGAGCTGCAGTTCTGGTCGCTGGCCCGGAAGATCGCCAGCCGCCGTCCGGCGCAGGTGGTCCAGCGGCTGTCCGAGGGGCTCAACCGGCAGGGCAAGGCCGTCAACGGCTCGACGGTGCTCCTGCTCGGGCTCGCCTACAAGGCGAACGTCTCCGACTGCCGGGAGTCGCCCGCCCTCCGCGTCGCCGAACTCCTGCTGTCCCTGGGGGCCGAGGTACGGGCCGTCGACCCGTGGGTGCCCGGGAACTTCCCCGTACCCACCGGCGTGCACCGCGTGGACGCCTCCGGCACCGAGTTCCGCAACGCGGACGCGGTGGTCCTGCTCACCGACCACGAAGGAATCGACTACGACCTGCTGTGCGTCGAGGCGGCGTACGTCCTGGACTGCCGCAACCGGCTCAAGCGCGGCAGGACCGTGGAAACGATATGAACCTCTCCCCCCACTCGTCCGCCCCACCGCGGTTCGACCTCCTCCAGGAGGAGTTCGCGGCCTGCCCCTACCCCGTCTACCAGAATCTGAGGGAAGAACACTCCGTCCATTACGACGAGTTGACACACCTATGGCTGGTCAGCCGCTACGAGGATGTGCGGCGTGTACTGCTGGACCCAGAATCGTTCCGCAACGACAACACTCTCGACGCCGTCACCCGGCTCCGCATGCCGTCCCTGCGCGCACTGGCCAGGGCCGATTTCGCCCTGCCGCCGGCCCTTTTCAACAACAGCGAGGAGAGCCACACCGGACTGCGCGCCCTCTCCCTGCGGCTGCTGAGCTCCGCCCGGGTACGCTCCGCCCTCCCGGACATCGAACGGATCGTCTCCGAGGAACTCGACTGCCTGGAAGCGGAGTTGGCACGCGCCGGGCAGGCCGACATCAGCCGCACCCTCGCCCGCAGCGTGCCCATCCGGGTGCTGCTCCACGTCCTGGGCATCGACGGAGCGCCGGGCGTGGACACGCTGTACGACTGGACCGCGGCGTCCATCGAACTGTTCTGGGGGCGGCCCGATCCCGCGAAGCAGCCCGCCCTGGCCGACGAGGCGGCCGACTTCTACCGGTGGCTCACCGACACCGTCCAGCGCGACGACGTGCCGGAGGGCTCCGTCCTGGCGGCCCTGCGCCGGCACCGCCTGCCTGACGGAACACCCCTGGCCACCGAGCAGGCGGCCTCGGTGCTGTACACGATGCTGGTGGCCGGGCACGCCACGACCGGCCAGTTCGTCTGCTCCGCCTTCCTGCGGGCGCTGCAGGACGAGGGCACCTGGCAGCAGTTGGCCGACGAGCCGGGGCTGATCCCGGCCTGGTCGGAAGAGGTGCTGCGGCGCGACGCCCCGCTGACGGCGTGGCGCAGGGTGGCGTCCCGGCCGGTGACCCTGGGCGGCGTGGACCTGCCCGAGGGGGCGGAGTTGCTGCTGCTCCTGACGAGTACCGGCTCGGACCCGGAGGTGTTCACCGAGCCGGAGAAGCTCTGCCCGGCGCGCGACAACGTACGGGGCCATCTGACCTTCGGCATCGGGCTGCACCGCTGCCCGGGTGCGGAGCTGGCCCGTGCCGAGGTGCAGACGGTCCTCCGGCAGGCGGTACGGAGACTTCCCGATCTGCGCTGGGCGGGGCCGCCCCGTCCGCCGTACCTGACGTCGCTGGCGTTCCGCGCACCGAGCCAGGTGACGGTGGCCAGAGAAGGGAGAGGGTCATGACGCACGGAACAACGGCACCGGCTGCACCGACGGGAGCCCGCATCCTGAGCGTGGGCGCCTACCGGCCGGCCGCCGTGGTCACGAACGAAGAGATCAGCGGGCCCATCGACTCCAGTGACGAGTGGATCCGGCGCCATTCCGGCATCCGCACGCGGCGCTTCGCCGGGCCCGAGGAGACCATCCCCTTCATGGCCCAGCAGGCGGCGGCGAAGGCCCTGGTGGAGGCGGGCATCGATGCGCGGCAGGTCTCCGTCGTCCTGCTGGCGACCATGTCGTACCTGTACCAGACGCCCGCCGCGGCGGCGCGGGTGGCACACGGTCTGGACATCGAAGGGGCCGCCTTCGACGTGATGTCCGCCTGTGCCGGCTTCAGCACCGGTCTGGCCCTGGCCCGGGACATGATCGTCGCCGGCACGGCCGAGTACGTGCTGGTGATCGGGGCCGAACGGATGTCGGACCTGATCGACCCGAAGGACCGGTCCACCGCCTTCCTGTTCGGTGACGGGGCGGGGGCCGCGGTGGTGGGGCCGAGCGACGACCCCGCGGACATCGGTCCTGTGGTGTGGGGCAGCGACGGTTCCCGGGCCGGGCTGATCGCACAGCACGATTCCTGGCTGGACGGTGACGGCTCCCCCGGCACACGTCCCTTCATGGTCATGGACGGTCCACGCGTGTACCGCTGGGCCGTCACTCAGATCCCCGCGGTGGCCAGGCGGGCCATGGACCAGGCCGAGGTGGCTGCGGACGACCTCGTCGCCTTCGTGCCCCACCAGGCGAATCTCCGCATCATCGAGGCCATCGTCGCGTCGCTGAAGCTGCCCGAGCAGGTCGTCGTGGCGCGGGACGTGGTGGACATGGCCAACACCAGCGCGGCCTCGATCCCGTTGGCCCTCGAACGGCTCCGGGCCGAGGGCCACGACCCAGGAGGCGGCGCCGCCCTCCTGGTCGGTTTCGGGTCAGGACTCAGCTACGCGGCCCAGGTCGTCCGGTTGCCCTGAGCGGCGACGGGCCGCGCTCGACGTCAAGAGGAGCATCCCGGTGCCGGGCTTCGCCCGGCACCGTGGTCCGCCATGCACACAGGACCGCCGCGGCACCACGTGCCGCGGACAGCACTCACGAGGGGAAAGGCAATGATCAACAGGAGAACGTTTCTCGCGACGAGCGCCGGTGCCGGGCTCGTCACGTCCGGGCTCGTCATGTCCGGGCCCGCGCTCGGGAGCACGGCCGGTGCCCGGACCCGGGTGCGCAGCGGCCCCGTCTGGGGGCAGTTGCGCGATGCCCTGCGGGGGGACCTGGTCCTGCCGGGCGACGCCGGTTACGACAAGGCCAAGCAGCTGGCGACCGCCCAGTTCGACCACGTCCGTCCGCAGGCGGTGGCGTACTGCGAAACGGCGGAGGACGTGCGCGCCTGTGTGAACTTCGCCCGGGAGGGCGGCATCCCCTGTGCGGTGCGCAGCGGCGGTCACAGCTTCACGGGCTGGTCGACGTCCGAGGGTCTGGTCATCAATCTGACCCGGCTGAACACGGTGCGGGCGACCGCGCCGACGGTCCGTGTGGGGCCGGGCATCCAGACGGTGGACGCCGTGGCCGCGCTGTCGCCGCTCGGTCTCACCGTGCCGGCCGGATTCTGCCCGAGCGTCAGTCCCGGCGGTTTCGTCACCGGCGGCGGCATGGGGTGGCAGTTCCGGAAGTACGGGCCCGCCTCGGACCGGCTGATCTCCGCGCAGGTCGTGCTCGCCGACGGGCGCATCGTCACGGCGTCGGAGCAGCAGGACGCGGATCTGCTGTGGGCGCTGCGCGGCGGCGGTGGCGGCAACTTCGGCGTCGTCACCGACTTCGAGATGGCGCCGACGAAGGAGACGCACGTGGTCACCTTCGACCTGACGTGGCCGTGGGACCAGGCGCAGAAGGCGTTCACCGTCTGGCAGGACTGGGCGACGGCGGCTCCCGTGGGCCTCAGCTCGCGGGCCGGCGTGGTGCTGCGGGACGCGGCGCCCGGCAAGGTGCCCACCCTGATCATCAATGGCGCGCACTTCGGCGGACAGGCGGAGCTGGAGGCGCAGATCGCCGCCCTGACGTCCGCGATCGGCAGCCCTCCCACGACCTCGGAGGTCAAGGAACGGGCGTACGACAAGGCGATGATGCGGCTGTTCGGCTGCGAGACCAGGACGGTCGAGCAGTGCCACATCTCCGGCAGCAACCCGGAGGCGCAGTTGCCGCGCGACCAGTTCGTGCGGCACCGCAGCCGGATGTTCAGCGCGTCCGTTCCCGGATCGGGCGTCGCGGACATGCTCGCCGCCTTCGACGCCGACCGTACGGCCGGTCAGTTCCGGTACCTGGGCTTCCTGTCGCTGGGCGGGAACGCCAACAAGGTCGCTCCGGGGGACACCGCCTATGTGCACCGGGACGCGGAGCACTTCGCCGTCTTCAACGTCGCACTGGGTACGCCGCAGCCCGAGCCGGAGGCGCTGGCGCGTGCGCTGAGCTGGGTCGACAGCGGCTTCGCCGCGATGGACCCGCACTCCAACGGCCGGACCTACGTCAACTACCCCGACCCTGCGCTGGCGGACTGGCAGCAGTCGTACTACGGCGGCAACCTGGCCCGGCTACGTTCGGTGAAGCGGGCCTACGACCCGAACGGCTTCTTCAGGTTCCCGCAGGGCGTGCCGGCGTAGCCGGATGCGCAACGGTTCCGCCAGGCGTCCCGGCGTCTGTGCGCACGGCCCGAAGCCCGGCAGTTCTCTCCGTAACGATCCGTAACGAAAGGCGGGTTCTCATGGCGCTGGAGCTGTCATGTCCTTGATCGGCAAGGCCGTCGCCCGTTCCGCATCCCCGGCCCTCGGCGCCCTCCCCCGCGCGGACGCCGAGGCGCGGGCGGTCCGTACCGGCAACGATCCGGCACTGGCGGTCGCCCTCGTGGGCGCCGGACCCCGGGGCCTTTCGGTGCTCGAAAGGCTCTGCGCGAACGAGCGGGTGTCGGGCGCGGGCCGGTGCGTCGTCGTGCACGTGATCGATCCGTACCGGCCGGGTGCGGGCCGGGTCTGGCGCACGACGCAGTCCCAGCACCTGCTGATGAACACGGTCGCTTCGCAGATCACCGTGTACACCGACGACAGCGTCCGGATCGACGGTCCGATCGAGGCGGGGCCCAGCCTGCACGACTGGGCGTCGGCGCTCGCCCTGCTGAGCCCGGCCGAGGCCCGCGCTGCCGGGCACAGCGGCGCCGCCCTGGCCGAAGCACGCCGGCTGGGCCCGGATTCGTACCCGACCAGGGCCTTCTACGGCCACTACCTGGAGCACGCCTACGAGCGGATCGTGGCGGGCGCCCCCGAACGCGTGACGGTCGTCGCCCATCGCACGCGCGCGATCGGGCTGTACGGCGACGAGGGCCCGCAGCGGCTGCTCCTGGAGGACGGCACCCGGCTGACCGGTCTGCACGCGGTCGTCCTGGCGCAGGGGCATGTGGACACCGGGCCCGCCGGTCAGGAGAGCGAACTCGGCGCGTCCGCCCGCCGCCTGGGCCTCCACCACATTCCGCCGGCCAACCCCGCGGACGTGGATCTCTCCGTCGCCGAGCCCGGCCGTCCGGTCCTGCTGCGGGGCCTGGGGCTCAACTTCTTCGACCACATGGCGTTGCTCACCCAGGGCCGGGACGGCAGGTACGAGCGCGTCGGGGGCCGCTTGACGTACCACCCGTCGGGGAACGAGCCACGGCTGTACGCCGGTTCGCGCCGCGGTGTCCCGCACCACTCCCGCGGCGAGAACGAGAAGGGCGCCCACGGACGCTACTCCCCCCGGCTGCTCACCGAGGAGACCATTGCAGGCCTGCGCAAGCGCGTGCGCAACGGTGAGCCACCTGGTTTCCGGTCCCATGTGTGGCCGCTGATCTCCAAGGAGGTCGAGAGCGTCTACTACGGGACCCTGCTGGCCGCTGCCGGGCGGGGCGAGGTGCGGGAGTCCTTCGTCCGCCGGTACCTGGACACCGGGACCGCACAGGCCCGGCACGGGCTGCTGGACGCGTACGCCGTCCCGGTGGCCGACAGGTGGAGCTGGGAGCGGATCGTCCGGCCGTACGAGGGGCAGCGGTTCGCGGGCCCGGGGGACTTCCGCCTCTGGCTGGTGGACCATCTGCGCGACGATGTCGCCGCGGCACGCGCCGGCAATGTCAGCGGTCCGCTCAAGGCGGCGCTCGACGTGCTGCGCGACCTGCGCAACGAGGTCCGGTTGATCGTCGACCACGGAGGTCTGGAGGGCGCTTCCCACCGGGAGGAGCTGCAGGGCTGGTACACGCCGCTCAACGCCTTCCTGTCGATCGGCCCGCCCGCCTCCCGCATCGAGGAGATGGCCGCGTTGATCGAGGCCGGGGTGCTGGACGTCCTCGGGCCGGGCGTGCGGATGGCACCGGACGCCGGGCGGGGCGCGTTCGTGGCCGGGTCCGACGTCCCCGGGGTCGAGGTGTACGCACAGGTGCTGATCGAGGCCCGGCTGCCGGAGACCGATCTGGCGCGCACCCGGGACCCGTTGCTGCGCGAGCTGTTGGCCGACGGCCAGTGCGCCCCGTACCGCGTCAGTGCCGCCGCCGGGCCCTTGCTGGAGACTGGTGGGATCGCGGTGACCGAGCGCCCCTACCGGCTCGTCGACGCACGGGGCCGTCCGCATCCGCGGCGGTTCGCGTACGGAATACCGACCGAGGGGGTGCACTGGGTGACGGCGGCGGGCATCCGTCCCGGCGTGGACTCGGTGACCCTCGGCGACTCCGACGCGATCGCGCGTGCGGTGCTGGCCCTGCCGCCGCTGCCCGGCTCCGGCACGGAGAGCATGGGTTTCGAGACCGAGTTCAGAGAGGCGACCGCCCCATGACCAGACCTACGGCATCCACTGCACACACCGATCTCGACACCGGCCTGCTGTCCCCGGTCCGAGCGGGTACGCCCGCCGAGGCCGCGACGGGCGACCTGGCCTGGCTCCAGGCGATGCTGGACGCGGAGGCGGCGCTGGCGCGCGCACAGGCTCGGCTGGGCACCGTGCCCGACCGGGCCGCCGCGGTGATCACGAAGGCGGCCCGGGCGGACCGGCTGGACCTGCGGGCCCTGGCCATCGGCGCCCGGGAGACGGCCAATCCGGTCGTCGGTCTGGTGCGGGCCTTCACCCTCCTGGTGGCCGAACAGGACGAGGGCGCCGCCGAGTTCGTGCACCGGGGGTCCACCAGCCAGGATGTGTTCGACACCGCAATGATGTTGGTGGCGAACCGGACGGTGGCCCTGATCCGGGATGATCTGGGGCGGACGGCAGCCGCTCTGGCCACGCTGGCCGCCACGCACCGGGACACCGTCATGGCGGGACGCACCCTCGCGCTGCACGCCGTGCCCACCACGTTCGGTCTCAAGGCGGCCGGGTGGCTCCGGCTGGTCCGGGACGCGGACGTCCGGCTGGAGCGGGTGCGCCGGGAGCTGCCGGTGTCCCTCGGCGGCGCCGCGGGCACGCTCGCCGGATACCTGGAGTACGCGGGTCTTGAGAGCGCCGCACGCGACGCCGGCCCGCTGGACACGGGGGCCCATCTCGACCGGCTGACCGCGGCGTTCGCCGAGGAGACCGGGCTGGCCCGGCCCGTTCTGCCCTGGCACGTGCTGCGCACGCCCGTCGCCGATCTGGCCGCGGCGCTCGCCTTCTGTGCCGGAGCGCTCGGCAAGGTCGCCGTGGACGTGCAGTCGCTCGCCAGGACCGAGGTCGCCGAGTTGGCCGAGCCGGGTCCGGCGGGGCGCGGTGCTTCCTCGGCCATGCCGCACAAGCGCAACCCGGTGCTCTCCACGTTGATCCGCAGCGCGGCGCTTCAGGTTCCGGCGCTGGCCGGCGTCCTCACCCAGACCATGCTCACCGAGGACGAGCGTTCGGCCGGCGCCTGGCACGCCGAGTGGCAGCCGCTCCGGGAGTGCCTGCGGCTCACCGGCGGGGCCGCGCACACCGCCGTCGAACTGGTCGAGGGGTTGGCGGTCTCGACGGAACGCATGGCCGCCAACCTGTCCCTGACGGGTGGTCAGATAGTGTCGGAGCGGTTGGCGGCCGTGCTCGCCCCGCTGCTCGGCCGCGCTGCCGCGCGACAGTTGCTCACGGCTTGCTCCCAGGAGGCGGTACGGAGCGGGCGGACGCTGGGGGAAGTGCTCGGCGAGGCGGCGGACTTGCGCCGGCACCTGAGCCACGCGGAACTCGCCGAACTGCTCGACCCCGCTGGATATGTCGGGGCGGCCGGTCCTTTGGTGGACAGGGCGTTGCGATCCTGAAAGGAGGCCATTCCCGTGCGGCGAATCCCCTCGGCACGGCGTAAAGTCAACCCGGTCCAACCGACGCTGTCCGGAAGGGGACTTCTGCACACGTCGCGCCGCAGGTAGCGTCCAGCACAACTGCAAGATCTTTACTTTCGCGCAGGAGCACCCCTGTGGCCGACCACTCCTCCCACCACGCGGACGACGTCGTGCACCGGGACCCGGCCCCAAGGTCCTGGGCCGGCCCAGCCGCACCTCCGGCCACAGACCCCCGGCGCCGACTTCATCCACCTGCGACGGACCCCGACCCCCACGGCCAGCCCCACAGGGACCCCCACACACGGTCGCCGCTCGTTCGGCGAGCAGGCGGATGCCTCGTCACTTGTTCCACCAGGAAGGGCTCTCAACAATGACCGCTGAAAAGTTGTCGACGGACGACAATGAGCTCAGCGCATTCATATCGGAGTGCGCGCCCACTATTTTGTCGGAATACCGTGCGGCGTTACACCGTTCGCAGAACCCGCTCTCGGAGGACGACATCTGGGAGGAGAGCGCGGCACTGGCGTACGGCATCATCACCGAGTGCGCCCGATATCCTTCCGCCGCGAACAACGGAACGCCCCACCTGGCCTCCCCACCGCTGCGGGACATCAACAAGCCCCGTGTGCGGCACGGTATCCATCCCATGTACTTCCTGCGCGCCGGGCGGGCCCTCACCGGGTTGGTCCTGGGAACGCTGGAGCAGGCGGTGGCCGCCGGAAAGGCCGGTGCCACTCAGATCCTGGCCTGTGCGACGGCGTTGGAGAACGCGGTCTGGGACCGCGTCGAGGACAGCAGTACGAGATACGACAGCCGGCTCCTCAACGAAGTGCGGGCCGTCGAGTCCGCCTGCCGGCGCTCGCTGGCCCGCGACATCCACGACCGGCTCGGCAATCACCTCAGCGTCGCCCTGCGTCAGGTGGAGACGTGCGTCTCTCTCGCCGCGGTCGCGCAGCAGGGTCTGCGCACCGAACTCGCGCTGGTGCAGCGGACCCTCGACGAGACCATGGGGTCGGTGCGCCACATGGTCACGGGACTGCGCCAGGAATCGAAATCCGGTTCTCTGGAGAGCGCGATCACCGCGTTCTCCCGGTCCATGGAGCTCGACGAGTCCATGGTGCAGGTGGAGGTCAACGGCGATGAGTCCTGGGCGTCTCCGGACACCCTCAACGAATTGTTCCTGGTCATTCGCGAGTGCCTCCGCAACTCTCTGCTGCACGCCCAGGCGGGCAAGATCGCCATCACGGTCAATATCGCCCCTCAGGAGATCCACGGCCATGTCGAGGACGACGGGCTGGGCTTCAACGTGGACCACACCCGGACCGTGGGCAGGACGAACGGCCTGGCCTCGATGACGGAGCGGACGGGGCTCCTCGGCGGCCGGCTGCTGATCGCCAGCATTCCGGGGCGCGGCACCCGCATCAGCTTCTTCGTCCCCAACAGCCGTACCGCGGAGACGTCGTCACGGACGAATCCCGTCCGCGTCATGCTCGCCGACGACCACGCGCTCCTGCGCTCGGCGGTCGGCAGGGTCCTGGACCAGACGGACGCGTTCACCGTGGTCGCGGAGACCGGGGACGGCGCGGCCATCGTCGAGATGGCGGAGCGGCACAGGCCCGACGTCCTGCTGCTGGACGTGGAGATGCCCGGCAGTCACGCCCCGTCCACCATCGCGCAACTGCGGCAACACCTGCCTCACCTGCGCGTCCTCGTCGTCAGCATGCACGACGACCCTCGGCTGATCCAGGAGATGCTGAGCGCCGGTGCCGGTGGCTATGTGCACAAGGGGGTGAGCAACCAGTCCTTGGTCTCGGCGATCCAGGAGGCCGTCGCCCATCCCACGCACGTGACGCTGGCGGTTCCCAGCCAGAGTCTGACCGCCGCTCCGCCGGCCGACCGGGCGGTGACCGGAAGCCTGTCGGCGCGCGAGGTCGAGCTGCTGGTCCACGTGGCCACGGGTCTGACGAACGGTCAGATCGCGAACCGGCTGGGCATCATGGAGGGAACCGTCAAGCGCCACCTGCGCAACATCTTCAAGAAGCTGGACGCCACCTCCCGCATCGAAGCGGTCAACCGGGCGACGGCCTCCGGGCTGCTCGCCCCCGACAGCGAGCCCGACCGTTCCTTCCGCGGCAACAGCTACTCGGCCTGTGGACGCGGTGCCGTGGAGAGCTGACAAGGGCCTGCCCGCGGCCCGCCTCCGTACCGGTCGCGGCCGCGTGGGCAGCCCCGGACCCACTGCCCCGTGGACAGCCTCCGGACAGGAGGCACCGTCATGCGCATCCCCCTCCCCCTCCCCCTCCCCGTCCCCGGGCCCGGGGACGGGCCCCGGCACCAGGAGGACGGCGGGCGGGGCGCCGTCGCGGCCGCGCGCGGGCTGCCACCCCTACCAGTCGCTCCTGCACGACGCGTACGGACCCGTCGTACGCTTCCAACTACCGGGCGCGGCCGACCGCGTCGCCGCCGAACCGGACCAGGTGCTCGGCGGGCGCGCCGTACCCGACTACGGCGATCTGCGGCGGCTCACGCACCTGGACATGGTGCTCAAGGAATCGACGCGGCTGTTCCCGCCCGCACCGCACGGCGCACGCGAGACGACCGAGGACCTGGCCCTGGGCCCGTACGACATCCCCGCCGGGACGACGCTCTTCCGCCCCTTCTGGGCGATACGTCTGAACCCCGAGCACTGGCCCGAACCGGACCGGTTCGGCCCCGGGCGGTTCACGCCGCAGGAGGTGGCCAAGCAGCCGCGGCTCGCACACGTCCCGTACGGAATCGGGCCGCGCAGCTGCGCGGGCGCCGGAGCGACGCCTTCCCGCAGAGCCCGTCGCTCCCACCGGGCTGACCTGCCGTCGGTACTGCCCCGGGAGTACGCCACGAGCCGACAGCCGTACGACGCGCGGCGCGGGTGGCTCGGGAGAGGGTGAGGTCGGAGCAGTGTCTGCTCGCTCCACCCCTTCGAACCACCACGTCGAGCCACCACGTCGAACGAAGGAGACACCCCGTGCTTCCCACATCTCTCGCGCACTTCGCGGAGCAGTCCGCTCCGAAAGTCCGGCGGGCCGAGACGGCCGGCCCGTACGTCCTCTCCCTCTTCCGTGTCGTCGTCGGGCTCCTTCTCGCCTGCCACGGTTTCGGCGCGCTCTTCGGCCTGATCGGCCCGGCAGCCGGGCCGCAGATCGACACCGTCGCCTTCGGTTCCTGGCCCCTCTGGTACGCCGCTGTCATCGAGCTCGTGGGCGGCACGCTGGTGATGCTCGGCCTGGGGTCGCGTACGGCGGCCCTGCTCTGTTCCGGAGCGATGGCGTACGCGTACTTCGACACCCACGCGTCCCAGGGTGTGCTGCCCCTGGACAACGGCGGCGAGACTGCCGCGTTCTACGCCTGGGCGTTCCTGCTGCTCGTCTTCACCGGCCCGGGCGCACTCTCCCTGGACCGTCTCCTCCGCCGGCGGCGTGCGTCCTGAACCGGCGGCCCGTGGACGCGGCGCGCTAGTTTCCCGTGCCGGACGCCCCGGCGCGCGTCGCGTCCGCTCCCCAGCTGGCGAGCAGCCGCAGCCCCTGGGCCGACGCCGAGTCCGGCTCCGCGTGGTACGTCACGAGCGACTGGTCGTGGTCGTCGGGCAGCCGCAGGGTCTCGTACGACAGGGTCAGGTCGCCCACCAGGGGGTGGCGGATGCGCTTGACGCCGTGGCCCTTCTCCCGGACGTCGTGCCTGGCCCACAGGGAGCGGAACTCCTCGCTCTTCACGGAGAGTTCGCCGACCAGGGCCGAGAGCAGCGGGTCGTTCGGGAAGCAGCCCGCGTCCATCCGCAGGAAGCTCACCATGTCCGACGCCTTCTGTTCCCAGTCCACGAACAGCTCGCGCGCCTCGGGGTGCAGGAAGCAGATGCGTGCCCAGTTCCGCTCTTCGGGAGGCAGCGCGGCCCAGTCGCCGAAGAGGGCTGCGGCCATGCGGTTCCAGCCGAGGATGTCCGAGCGGCGGCCCACCACGTAGGCGGGCACGCCGTCCATCGCGTCCATGAGGTGGTGCAGCGCGGGGCGTGCGTGCTGGGGGCGGGCCGGGCGCTTCTTCTTGTGGTGCTTGGGCTTGGCCAGGTGCGTCAGGTGGGAGTGCTCGGCGTCCGTGAGGCGCAGGGCGCGGGCGATCGCGTCGAGGACCTCGCCCGAGACGTTGCGGCCGTTTCCCTGCTCAAGACGGGTGTAGTACGCGACGGACACCCCCGCGAGCTGCGCGAGCTCCTCGCGGCGCAGTCCCGGCACCCGCCGGTGGCGCCCGAAGTTCGGCAGGCCGACGTCCTCCGGCTGCAGCCGGGCCCTGCGGGTGCGCAGGAACTCACTGAGCTCGGCGCGGCCGTCGAGGGGCTCGGGGGCGGGGAGAGGGGTCGGCTGGTCGTCCATGCCGTCCAGTATCCAGGGTCGTACGCGCAGGAGACTGTCCCCGCCAGTAGTAGGACCACTGGACGTAGGCAAGACGGTGACCTGGGTGGATGTCCATCCGGCTGGCACCGTTGACGGCATGACCGCAACGACCAGCACCACGACCGTTTCCGCTTACGCCGCACCGTCCGCCAAGGCCCCCCTGGAGCGGACCACCATTGAGCGCCGCCCGGTGGGCGAGTCCGACGTACTGATCGACATCAAGTACGCCGGCATCTGTCACTCGGACATCCACCAGGCGCGCGACGGCTGGGGCGAGGGCATCTTCCCGATGGTTCCGGGCCACGAGATCGCCGGCGAAGTCACCGAGGTCGGTCCCGCCGTCACCAAGTTCGCCGTCGGTGACCGCGTCGGGGTCGGCTGCATGGTCGACTCCTGCCGCGAGTGCGTGAACTGCGAAGCCGGCCTTGAGCAGTACTGCCTCAAGGGCAACATCGGCACGTACAACGCCCTCGACAAGAACGGCGAGCCCACCTACGGCGGCTACTCCACGCACATCGTCGTGGACGAGGCCTTCACGGTCCGCATCCCCGACGGCCTCTCCCTGGACGTCGCCGCGCCGCTCCTGTGCGCGGGCATCACCACGTACTCGCCGCTCGCCCACTGGAACGCGGGCCCCGGCAAGAAGGTCGCCGTCGTCGGCCTCGGCGGTCTCGGCCACATGGCCGTCAAGATCGCGCACGCGATGGGCGCCGAGGTCACCGTGCTGTCGCAGACCCTGCGCAAGAAGGACGACGGCCTGAAGCTGGGCGCCGACCACTACTACGCGACCAGCGACGACTCGACCTTCGAGCAGCTCGCGGCGAGCTTCGACCTGATCGTCTCGACCGTCTCCGCGCCGCTTCCGCTGGACAAGTACCTGAGCCTGCTGCGGACGGACGGCGCCATGGTGAACGTCGGCGCCCCCGAGGAGCCCGTCTCGCTCAACCTCTTCTCGGTCATCGGCGGCCGCAAGACCCTCGCGGGCTCCGGCATCGGCGGCATCCGGGAGACCCAGGAGATGCTGGACTTCTGCGCCGAGCACGGCCTGGGCGCGGAGATCGAGCTGATCGACGCCGACCGGATCAACGAGGCGTACGAGCGGGTCCTGGCCAGCGACGTGCGCTACCGCTTCGTGATCGACACGTCCACGATCTGAGGCGTGCGGCACGGCAGGGCGGGCCGATGACGGCACCCTCTGCATCGATCGGGCGGATCCAGTCGGCACTGGGTCCGCCCGGCGCCGTTTCCGGGTGGTCCCTGCCGGGGCGGACGGGCGCCCTCCCGTACGCTCGCGACCCGGGGGCGGGCCATCGGTGTGCGTTTCGTGTCCCGCCGGTCGGTGTGGCGTTGTACTGGTCATGGATCTTTCCGAAATCGCTGAGATGCCCGATCGCCTCCCTGTTGAGGATGCTGGACCGCGGCTGGCCCTGTTCACGCTGCCCGAGGCTCACGACCTGCTGCGGCTGCTGCAGCTGGTCGAGGCGGAGGGGGACGAACTGGCCGAGGAGGCGGGCTGGTTCGCCAGGGAGACCGCTGCGCGCATCCCTCCGGAGAGCTGAATCGTCCCGTCCGGGTGGTGCGCTCACGCGTAGGAGGCGGCCCCTGAACGGCTCATTCCGACAGGGGGGCGGGGGTTCGGCCGTCCTACTGTGAGGCGTCGGGATCAACCAGCGGCAGGGCGGAGGCCCCGTGGGCGGCGAGCGGCGCAACACCCGCAGGAGACGGTACGTCCGGGTCGCGGGCCTGGCATCCCTCGGACTGGCTGGTGCGGGGCTCGGCACCTGGGCGGCGTTCGGCGGCGAACAGACCCCGCGGACCGGGCCGCCGACCGCGTCGGAGGTCCGGTCCGCGGCCGACGCGTTCCTCGGCGCATGGGCCGGGGGCGACGTCGCCGAGGCGGCGGAACGGACCGACGACACGGAGACTGCCCACGCCGCGCTGCGCGACTTCGAGGAGCGTGCCCACCTCGCGGCGCAGGACCTCCGGGCAGGGACACCGGCCGGTGCACGGGTCCCGTTCTCGGTGCGGGCCCAGTTCGTGTACGAGGGGGCTCGCGCGCCCCTGACGTACGACTCCGCACTCACTGTGGTGCGGCGGGCCGGGGACGGACGGGCGGTCGTCCACTGGGAGCCTCGGGTGCTGCATCCCCGGCTGGGCAAGGGGAAGCGGCTGGCGGTACGGGAGACGGGGACCGCGCCGGTCGACGCGGTGGACCGTGACGGGCGGGCCCTGGACGCGCGGGCGTTCCCGTCGCTCGTCCCGGTCGTGGACGGCCTGCGGCAGACGTTCGGCAGGACGGCCGGCGGCAGGCCAGGTGTCGAGCTGCGCGTCGAGCCGCCGGCGGCGACGAGCGCGGACGCGGAACCGCCGGGCGACGCGGCGCTCCTGTCGGTCGCCGAGGGCGCGCCCGGGCGGCTGCGGACCACTCTCGACGCGGGCGTGCAGAAGGCGGCCGAGCGCGAGGTCGCGCTGCGCGCCGACGCCTCGATCGTGGTGCTCAGGCCGTCGAGCGGTGAGATCCTCGCGGTCGCCAACTCCCGTAAGGGCGGCCCGAACACGGCCCTGGAGGGACGCCTCGCGCCCGGCTCGACGATGAAGATGGTCACCGGGTCACTGCTGCTGGAGAAGCGGCTGGCCGCTTCGGACGAGCCGCATCCGTGCCCGAAGACCGCGTCGTACGGCGGCTGGCAGTTCCACAACGTCGACGACTTCGACATCCCCGGCGGCACGTTCCGCAGCAGCTTCGCCGCGTCGTGCAACACCGCCTTCATCACGCAGGCGGGCAGGGTCGCCGACGAGGACCTGTCCCGGCAGGCCAGGGACGTCTTCGGGATCGGCGCGCGCTGGTCGGTCGGCGTCCCCGCGTTCGCCGGGTCCGTGCCCGTGGAGCACGCCGCGTCGAAGGCCGCCGCGCTGATCGGCCAGGGTCAGGTGAGGATGAACCCGCTGACCATGGCGTCGGTGATCTCCACCGCCCGGACGGGACGGTTCGCACAGCCGTATTTCGTCCCGCCCGCCCTCGACCACCGCACGCTCGCCGCGGCGCGACGGCCGCTCGACGCCGCCGCGCACGAGCAGCTGAGGGATTTGCTGCGTACGACGGCGACGTCCGGTTCGGCGGCCGGATCCATGCGGGGACTGCGCGGGGACATCGGGGCGAAGACCGGGTCCGCGGAGGTGATCGGGCAGGAGAAGCCGAACGGCTGGTTCGCGGCCTGGCACGGTGACCTCGCCGCGGCTGCCGTGATGCAGCGCGGCGGCCGGGGCGGCGAGTCCGCGGGTCCGCTCGTGGCGGCCGTACTCAAGGCGGTCGCCGCCGGTCGATGAGCGGCTGCCCGCAGGGGGCCTTGGGCGGCCGACGGCCGTACCGTGCGAGTCGGGGGGCGGCGCGATGGTTGCGTCCTTGTCCGAATTCCCCTGCTCGGCCGATTGTCGGCACACAGCACACTGCCCGTGAATCTGAGTACCTCACGCCCAACTGCCTGAGTATCCGCACCGATTCCCCGCCCGGCCCGCGCTGCTGGAATACGGGCATGACCACACCCACCCCGGCCGCCGCACCCGCCGCAAACCGCCCGCACCTGCGCCGCGTGACCACCGCCGGTTCGGCGCTCGCGGTGGCCCTGACGCCGCTGGTGGTCGGGGTCCTGGTGGCCAAGGGGATCGCCGCCGACCCGCATGCCCCGGTCAACGCCCTGATCTCCGGGGGCGGTCAGCGCGCCGGGCTCCCCCGCGCCGAGTGGAGCCGCCGCTGCCACACCACGATGCGCAGACTCAGGACGGCCCGCCGGGACACCGTCCGGCGCTGCCGCCCGCGGCTGCGCAGCCACGCCGAGGACGGCCGCCCGGCTGCGGGCCGCCCCGCATGAGCCCGCCGGGTGGACCGCCCCGCCACGGGTCACGGATTGCGGGCTACGGATGGTGGGTTACGGGTTACGGGTGAGGAACGCTGTCACGTCCGGCGCTCAGGGCATCGACATCGTCCATGAAGCCGAGCATCCGGGTGTTGACCAGGTCGGGGTGGTCGATCTGCGGCCCGTGTCCGGTGGCCGCGACGATCTCGGCGCGGGCGCCGGGGATCACCCTCGGTACGCGTTCGAGCTGCCGTTGCGGGTGTACGAGCAGGCTGCGCCTGCCCATGACCAGGTAGAACGGCCGCCGGATCGAGCCCAGTTCGTCGTCCGTCAGCGGCAGTGGGGCAGGGCGGCGTATCCGGAAGGCGCGGACGCCGGCCCGGATCATCGTGCGCAGTTCGGGGACGGCGAGGACGGGCTGATCCAGCCAGGCGGCCAGGCGCGGGCGCAGCGCCCTGGGCGCGAACGTGGCGAAGAGGCCGGCGAAGACCCAGGCGAAGAAGCGCAGGCCCACCTTCTCCAGGCCGCCGGGGTCGAGGGCGGTGACCGAGGCGATCCTGCCGGGCCGCCGGTGGACCTGGTTGATGACCAGCCAGCCCCCGTAGGAGGAGCCGACGAGGTGGACCCGGTCGAGGCCGAGTGCGTCGAGCGCCTCGTCCATCCACTGGGCCGCGCGCTCGGGCTGCCACATGGGTTCGCGGTGGACGCTGCGGCCGGCGTCACCGGGGGTGTCCAGGGCGTAGACGGTGCGTTCGGCGCTGAGCGCGCGGGTGTTGGGGTACCACTGGGCGGAGCAGCCGCCGGCGCCGTGCACGAGGACGACCGGGGTGCGGGACTCGGCGGCCGGGTCGGCGGGCCCGTACCGGTAGACGTGCGTGGTGCCGAAGCTGGTCTCCACGTCCGTCTCGGAGCGGGCCGGTGCACCCATCGCGAAGACGGCGTCGCAGGCCGCGAAGTAGCGGTCGCGCAGGGCGTCGTTGACGTAGCGGCCGATGTCACGGCGCGGGCGGGTCGGGCTCTCGGGCACGGGGCAACCTCCGGGAAGATCCATTCTTCGTGATACGAACGTACCATGACGTTGATACGGCTGTACCATGACGATGCGCCGGTACGACCGACGCACGGGAAACGGACCGGACAGCGGGCCCACACCACCGGGCGGAGACTGGAGCACATGCCGAAGCGCGTCGACCACGAGGAACGCCGCACCCAGATCGCCGAAGCGCTCATCCGGGTCGCCGGACGGCGCGGACTGCACGCCGTCGGCATGCGCGACGTGGCGGCCGAGGCCGGAGTGTCGCTCCGCCTCGTGCAGTACTACTTCCAGACCAAGGAGAAGCTGCTCTTCCACGGGCTCCAGCACCTCACCGACCGCTTCACGGCCCGCGTGGGTGCCCGCCTCGCCGCCGCGGGCCCCGACCCGGGTCCGCGCGCGACCGTCGAGGCCCTGCTGCTCGCCTCTCTCCCGACGGACGAGGAGAGCCGCACCTTCCACCTCCTCTACAGCTCCTACGCGATCCTGTCCGTGACCGACGGGGCGCTCGCCGCCCAGCCCTTCATCGAGAACCCCGACGCCGCCGAGAACGCCCTCACCGGTCTGCTCGAACAGGCCCAGGAAGCCGGGCTGGCCGACCCCGGCGCCGACGCGCGCACGGAGGCCGTCAGCCTGCTCGCCATGGCCGCGGCCATGGGCACCAGCATCCTGGTGGGCCAGCGGAAGCAGGGATCCGCCGTCGCGGTGCTCCACCACCACCTGGACCGGATCTTCACGTCGGGCAGTTGACTCTCCCACCGTGGGAGACCCAAGGGTGGAGTGCATGCACGTCGACGACAACACGTTCTGGAGCATCGGCGAGGTGGCCAGGAAGACCGGGCTGACGGTGAAGCTGATCCGGCACTGGTCCGACATCGGAGTGGTGCACCCGGCCCACCGGACACCTGCCGGGTACCGGCTCTACGGCACCGAGGCCCTGGCCCGTCTGCAATGGGCGCAGACGCTGCGAGGGCTCGGTCTGGGGCTGGCGGCCGTCCGGGACGTACTGGAACGGGAGGGCTCCCTGGCTCAGGTGGCCGCGGCCCATGCCGACGCGCTGGAGGCGCAGATCCGCACCCTGCGCACGCAGCAGGCCGTGCTGCGCTCCGTCACCCGCCGCGACACCACCGCCGAAGGACTCACCACCATGACCGAACTGGCGCGCATGTCCGCCGCCGAACGCCGCACCGTCATCCACGACTTCGTCACCGAGGCACTGGGCGAACTGGACGTTCCCGCCTACCGGCAGGGCCTCCTGGCGGCCACTCCCGACCTCCCCGCCGACCCCACGGACGCACAGGTCGACGCCTGGCTCGAACTGGGCGGACTCGTCCGGGACCCGGCCCTGCGCGCCGGTCTGCGCCGCATGGCCCGCCATGCGGCCGACCATCCCGCGGGCGAAGGCGGAGAAGCCGCCACACAGGACGCGGTACGGGTCACGGCCCACTGGCTCCAGCAGGTCACGGCCGCGCGACAGCAGGGGATCGCCCCGGACTCACCGGCCGCCGACCCCGTGGTCGCCGCCATCGTCGCCATGTGGCTCCCGACCCAGCCGGTGCCTTCGGACGGGACGCTCGTGGACGGCGTACGGGCCAGACTCCTGCTCCTGGAACAGCTCGACGCCGCCTCCCAGCCCCACGTCGAGCGGTACTGGCAGCTGCTGTGCGTCATCAACGGCCGGCCCGCGCCGCCGAGCCTGGCGGCAGCCGGTCGTTGGCTGCGGGCGGCGCTGCGGGCCAACCCCGCCCCCGGGGCGCGGGCGGCGGACCTCGGCGAGATCTACGACACCGGGCAGCACGCATGGGGGCCCACCGGTGTGCTGCACGCCTGCGAAGCGACCCTGGACGCCGTGCACACCCTGGTCGAGGCAGTGCGGCCGAGTCAGTTCGGCCGCCCGACGCCGTGTGCCGAATGGGACGTGCGCACCCTGCTCGACCACCTGGTGTGGGAGAACCTGCTGTGGTCCTCACTCGCCGACGGCGCGCCCCGTTCCGACTTCGCCGCCGACCATCTCGGGGACGATCACGTGGCCGCGTTCCGGGCCGCCTCCCGGGCCGCACGGTCGGCATTCCGCCGCCCCGGCATGCTCGAACAGCGGTACGGGCCCGCCCCCGGGCGCCGCCTCGTCGAGCAGCTGACGATCGAGATGCTGCTGCACGGGTGGGATCTGGCCCGGGCCGTCGGGCGCCCCTTCGACGGCGTGGACCCTCTCGCCGAAGCAGCCCTTCCCGTGGTGGCGGAGATCTACAGCGGTCTCCCCCGTACCGCAGGCGGATCCTTCGGCCCGCCGCAGCCGGTGCCCGCGGGCGCCTCGCCCCTCGACCGGCTGGCCGCCGCTCTGGGCCGCACCGTCGTCTGACGCCGGTGACGCGGCTCTCCCCAGGACTCGTCGTACGGGCTCCCGGCCGGGGCTCGTCGTGGCCCTGCCGGGACTCGTCGTACGGCTCCGGCCCGCCCGCCGGGCCCAAGTCGGCCGGACCCGCAGGTGGTTGACGTCGATCCGGCAGGCGTGATGGTCTTCCGCCTTCGACCCGATCATGCCGAGCCGCACGGATGCCGTCACCCCAGGAGCGACCCACCATGCAGGAACTCCCCGTGAAATCGACCGAGTTGGTCGTTCCGCAGCACGCGTACGGCTTTCCCGGTGTGGGGTTCGGCGGTTACGCGGCGGGGCTCCTCGCACGGAACTTCGCGGCCGACGCGTCGGTCAAGGTGAGCTTCCGGCGGCCGGTTCCGCTCGGCTCCCCCGTGACGGTGCGCGCCTCGGCCAGGGGCGGGTACGAGCTGGCCGACGGCGACGGCGCCCTCGTGACGGCCCAGGTGCACGAACCCGTTGCCGGGCCCCCGCGCATCCCGTCCTGGGACGAGGCGCTCAGGGCCGAGAAGGAACATCCCCTGACGGATTCCCCCTTCAGCACGCGTGACTGCTTCGGATGCGGCATGGACCGGGAGCCCGGTCGGGGCCTGCGGCAGAACTTCTCCCTGCTGGCCGAGGAGTCCATGGTGGCCACCACCTGGCGGCCGGATCCGGCGCTGGGTGCGGGGTGTTCGACACTGGCCTCCGAGCACCTGTGGGGCGCTCTCGACTGTCCCGGTGGCTGGGCCTGCCGGCTGTTCGGCGACGCGCCGCGCCACACGGTGACCGCCTACCTCGCCACGACCGTGGTCCGGCCGGTCGTACTCGGTGCGGACCATGTGACCTTCGGCTGGCCGATCTCGCACTCGGGTCGCAAGCACATGGCGGGCAGTGCGATCGTGACGCGCGAGGGCGAGCTCTGCGCCTACTCCCAGGCACTCTGGCTCGCCCCGCCCGCTCCTGCCGAGGGCGGGCCCGTTTCGTAGCCTCCGGGGCGGCGGGCGCGCGGGCGCTTTCCCCACTCCCCCCTGGTCACGGCGGGTGCCGGGCGGCTAGCGTCCGTCCATGGATGCCGTTTTTGACCCGTGGTCGCCCGAGTTCCTTGCCGACCCCACTCCCGCCTACGCCGAGTTGCGCGAGCGCGGCCGGGTGCACTGGTTCGAGCCGACGCAGCAGTGGCTGGTGCCGCACCATGCCGATGTGTCGGCGCTGCTGCGCGACCGGCGCCTCGGCCGCTCGTACCAGCACCGGTTCTCGCACGAGGAGTTCGGCCGCACCGCGCCGCCGCCCGGCAACGAGCCCTTCCATGTCCTCAACGACCACGGCATGCTCGACCTGGAGCCGCCGGACCACACTCGGATCCGCCGCCTGGTCTCCAAGGCCTTCACACCCCGTACGGTCTCCCAACTCGTGCCGTACGTCGAGCAGTTGGCGTCCGAGCTCGTGGCGGGGCTGGTCGCGGAGGGCGGTGGCGACCTGCTCGGGTCCGTCGCCGAGCCGCTGCCGGTGGCCGTCATCGCGCACATGCTGGGCATCCCGGAATCGGACCGGGCTCCGTTGCGGCCCTGGTCAGCGGACATCTGCGGGATGTACGAGCTGAACCCGTCGCCCGAGACGGCCGAGCGGGCGGTGCGGGCCTCGGTCGAGTTCTCCTCGTACCTGCGGGAGTTGATCTCCCTGCGACGCAGGGACCCCAGCGACGACCTGCTCTCCGGTCTCATCGCCGCGCACGAGGACGGGGAACGCCTCAGCGAGCAGGAGGTGATCTCCACCTGCGTACTGCTGCTGAACGCCGGTCACGAGGCGACCGTGAACGCCACCACGAACGGCTGGTACGCACTGTTCCGCAATCCGGCGCAGCTGGCGGCGCTGCGGGCGGACCCGGCGGGTCTTGTGCCCACGGCGGTGGAGGAGCTGATGCGGTACGACACCCCGCTGCAGCTCTTCGAGCGGTGGGTGCTCGACGACATCGAGATCGACGGGGTGAAGATCGGGCGGGGTGCGGAGGTCGCCCTGCTGTTCGGCTCGGCCAACCACGATCCGGAGGTCTTCGCCCGGCCGGAGCAACTCGATCTGGCCAGGCCGGAGAACCCCCACATCTCCTTCAGCGCGGGCATCCACTACTGCATCGGCGCGCCCCTGGCCCGTATCGAACTGGCTTCCTCGATGCGTGCGTTGCTCGTCCGGGCACCGGGCCTGAGGCTGGCGGCGGAGCCGGAGCGCAGGCCGAACTTCGTCATGCGGGGGCTGCGGGAGCTGATCGTCGAGATGTGAGAGCGGCGAGATGTGAGAGCGGCGAGATGTGAGAGCGGGCGGCAGTGCACACCCCTCGGTGTGCACTGCCGCCCGCCCGGTCCGTGCTTCGGAGCGCTCTGCCCCTACTTGTTCGCCCCCCGGGTACGCAGCAGCAGCCACAGGAAGTACGGCGTGCCGATGACCGCCGTGAGCAGGCCCGCACCGAGCTGGGCCGGTGCGATCACCGTCCGGCCCACCACGTCCGCCGTGCCCACCAGCACCGCGCCCAGCAGGATCGACACCGGGACCACCCGTACGTGCCGGCGGCCCACCAGGGCGCGTGCGGCGTGCGGGGCGACCAGTCCGACGAAGGCGATGGTCCCGGCGGCGGCGACGGCCGACGCGCTCAGCAGGACTCCGACCGCGAGGAAGCCGAGGCGGGAGCGGGAGAGCCCGAGGCCGAGCAGCCGCGGGGTGTCCTCGTCGAGCGAGACGAGGTCGAGCTCGGTGCGCCGGACGACCGCCAGGGCGAGTGCCGCCACCAGCACGACGGCGAGCGGCAGCAGGTCCGGCAGGGTGCGCCCGTACGTCGAACCGGACAGCCAGGTCAGCGCCTTGGTCGCGTTGAACGGGTCGGTCAGGACGATGAACAGGCTGATCAGCGCGGTGCTCGCGGTGGCGACGCCCATGCCGACCAGGACCAGCCGGTTCTGCTGGAAGCCGCCGCGCGCGGAGAGTCCGAAGACGATGACGGAGGCGAGCGCGGCGCCTGCGAAGGCCGCGCCCGCCATGCCCGTCGGCCCGGCCAGGGGCACGGTCGTCACCAGGATCACCGCACCGAGCGCGGCTCCGCCGGAGACGCCCATGACCCCGGGTTCGGCGAGCGGGTTGCGGGTCACGGCCTGGATGAGGGTGCCGGCCAGGGCGAGGGCCGCGCCCGCGAGGAGGGCGGCGAGCACCCGGGGCACCCTGGTGTCGAGGACGTAGGAGACACCCCGGCCGGCGTTGCCCTGCGCCCAGTTCACGACGTCGCCGAGCAACAGCTTGGCGTCGCCGAGCAGTACGGACGCGATGATCAGCCCGACCAGGACCGCCACCAGCGTGACGGCGACGGTGAGGAAGAAGGCCCGGCTGCGGATGCGGAGCTTGTCGGGCGGGGACTCGGCGCCCAGGTCCCGGCCCCTGGTCGCCAGGACGATCAGGAAGCAGGCGCCGACGAGGCTGGTGACCACGCCGGTCGGCACGGACGTGGAGGTGTCCGCCGATATCAGGGTGCGGAGCACGACGTCCGAGCCGAGTACGAGGACGACGCCGGTCAGCGCGGACACCGCCACGTTCTGGCGCGCACGGGCGAAGCCCCGGTGGTAGCGGGCCAGGACGCGTACGACGGCCGGGGCACAGAGTCCGACGAAGCCGATCGGCCCGCAGAGGGTGACGGCGGCGGCGGACAGCAGCGCGGACAGTACGACGGTGGTCACGCGGGTGGCCCGTACGGGCACTCCCAGGCCGCGTGCGGCGTCGTCGCCCAGTGCCAGGGCGTCGACCCGGCGGGCGATCAGCAGCAGCCCGGTCAGTCCGACGACGGCGAGGGGCAGCATCCACAGCACTCCGCTGAAACCGTTCTGGGCGATGCTGCCCTGGTTCCAGTCGTACAGCCCGTGGGTCTCCTCGGGGAACAGCAGGAGCAGGCCCTCGGTGACGGCGGTGAGGCCGAGGGTGAGCGCGGTGCCCGCCAGGACCAGCCGTACGGTGCCGGCGCCGAGTCCTGACATGCCGAGCACGATCGCGGCTGCCGCCAGGCCGCCGGCGAAGGCGACGCCCGAGGCGGCGAACATCGGCAGCGAGACGCCGGTCGCGGCGGCGATTCCGAGCGCCAGGTAGGAGCCCGCGTTGACCGCGAGGGTGTCGGGTGAGGCGAGTACGTTGCGGCTGACGGCCTGGAGGGCGGCGCCCGCCATGCCGAGTACCGCGCCGACGAGGATTCCGGCGACCATGCGCGGCAGCCGGGAGGCGACGATCACGGAGGCGTCCGCCTGGTCGGCCTGTCCGGTGAGCGCCTTCCAGACCTGGGCGGGGCCGACGTGGGCGGTGCCCTGGGCGATGTCGATGACGGCGAGGACGGCGACCAGCAGGACGAGCACGGCCGTCACCGCTACCGCGCCGCCCTTCCGGGAAACCGCCGCCGTGGTGGGGGCGGGGGGTGCGGTGGTGGTGACGGCCATGATGTTTACGCGTGTCCCGTCGTCACTTCTTCTTCAGGGCGGTGACGACGGAGTCGACGTACTGCTCCATCGACATGGTGCCGCCGAACATCCACACGCCGTCGGGCAGGCGGTGCACCTTGTTGCCCGTCACGAACGGCAGGGACTTCCACACCGCGTTGTCCTTGAGCGCGCCGGTGAAGACGTTGCTGCTCTGGTCCGTGTCGTTGGAGATGTACGCGAACTCCGCGTCCTTGTCGAGCTTGGTGAGGCCCTCGACGTCGGTGCCACCGAGGCCGTAGGCCGGGTCGCCCTTGACCTTCCAGGGGTTCTGCAGACCGAGCCTGTCGTTGACCGCACCGATCAGCGAGCCGCTGGTGAAGGCGCGGATGTCGACCTTGTTGCCGGTCAGGTAGCCGTCGGCGAAGGCGAACTTCGTGCCCTTGTGCCCGGCCTTCTCCAACTCCTGCTTGCCCGCGGCGAGCTTGGCGTCGAAGTCCTTCTTGAGCTTGTCGGCCTTCTGCGTGGCACCTGTCGCCTTGGCGATCATGTCCAGGTTCTTGGTCATCGTGCCGATGGGGTCCTTGGCGTCGGCCGCCGTCAGGGTCAGGACCGGAGCGAACTCCTTCAGCTGCTTGACGGCGGCCGCCGGGAGGTCCGTGGTGGCGATGATGAGGTCGGGCGCGAGGGCGGCCACGGTGTCCATGCTGGGCTCGCGGCGGGTGCCGATGTCCTTCGGCGCGTTCTTCAGCGGGGCCGCCTTGTCCCAGGCGGTGTAGCCCTTGACGTCGGCGACGCCGACCGGGTCGACGCCGAGCGAGACCAGGTGCTCGACGACGTCCCACTCGGTTCCGACGACCTTCTTGGCGGGGCCGTCCAGCTCCACCTTCTTGCCGGTGGCGTCGGTGAGGGAGATGCGCTCGGCGGGCTTCTTCTCCGCCTTGTCCGCGGCGGGCTCGGTCGTGCCGCAGGCGCTCAGGGTGAGGGCGGCGGCGGTGGCCGCTGCGGCGGCGAGGAGGAGTCGTCTCATGGCGTGGTACTGAGCCTTTCGGTGTGCGCGGTGCGCGCGATCTGCCTGGGGGGCCTGCAAGTGGTTTGCGGGGGTGGTGTTTGCGGGGCGCGGTGCCGCCCTGCGGGCACCGGCCTCTGCGTGGGTGCTATGCGTGAGTGCTGACCTGCGCGTCGTCGCTGTCCAGCACGCGGACGCCGTCGGGGGTCCGCCGCGTGTGGTGCCGGCCGATCGCCCGAGTGCGCAGCCGCCCCGTCAGCGGGTCGGTGGAGACCTCGATCCGGATGCCGTACGTGTCCGTCAGCTGCTCGGGTACGAGTACGACCGCGGGCTCTCCGTCCGAGATCACCCGTCCTGCCCGGAGCAGCACGATCCGGTCGGCGACGGCCGCCGCCTGGTCCAGGTCGTGCAGCACCACGCCGACGGCGATGCCATGGTCGTCCGCCAAATCCCTTATCAGGTCCAGGAGTTCCACCTGGTAGCGGAGGTCGAGGTAGGTCGTCGGCTCGTCCAGGAGCAGTACGCCGGTCTCCTGCGCGAGGCAGCTCGCGAGCCACACCCGCTGGAGCTGGCCGCCGGAGAGGTGCTCGACGCCCCGCTCGGCGAGTTCGGTGACGCCGGTCATCTCCAGTGCCCGGTCCACGGCCGCCCGGCCGCCCGGATCGGCCCGGCCCCAGCGTCCCCGGTAGGGGTAGCGCCCGAACTCCACGACGTCCCGCACGGAGAGCCCGCTGGGCGTGGGCCGCCCCTGGGTCAGCAGCGCGACGTGCCGCGAGAACTCACGGGGGGTCAGTGCGAATCCGTCCGTCCCCTCGTCGAGGGTCAGCGCCGCGCTGCGGGCCCGCTGCAGCCGTGCCACGGTCCGCAACAGCGTTGATTTCCCACTGCCGTTCGGCCCGACCAGTACGGTCACCTGCCCTGCCGACAGTTCGAGGGACGCCTCGTGCACGACGTCGACGCCGTCGTAGGCCACGGTGACGCCCGTGGCGGAAAGGGTGTGGCCACGGGGAGACGCGGCCTGGAGGAGTTCTTCACCGACATTCACACGCCGAAGGTTAGCCTAACCTAAGCATGGCTGAAAACGGTCAGTGAAGAGGCCCCTGTCCACCGACGCACGGCCGGTGAACAGGGGCCTCGGCAAGAGCGGTCCGCCTACGTCCGGGACCGCTCCGTCAGCACTGCATCGCCCAGACGTGTGCGTCACCGCGGTCGTTGGCGTTCGCGTTGGAGGCGACCTCCTGGCCGGGGGCGAGGCAGATCGTCCGGGCGCCGCCGTCCGACGGCCACTGGATGGCGTCCTCGTAGACGATGACGTGGTCCTTGATGCCGGGTCCCGAGATCGCGTGGTTGGCCCACGACGAGTCCGTGTCGGCGATCCAGCTCTCCCACCACTCGTCGTCACCGGACGAGGAGAAGACCCTGCCGCTGAAGTTGGCGTCCTGCCAGACGCAGAAGGAGCCGCTGGCACAGGGCGCCGCGGCGGCGGGCGTGGCCAGCGCGCCGCCGGCGGCGAGCAGGGTGGCGGTGAGCAGGGTGAGGAGGCGCTTCATGTACGGATGCCTTTCTGGGTGTGTGCAGCTTCGGTGAGGAGGGTTCTCGCGCGGCGCAGTGCTTCTTCGCGCAGCCGTCGGTAGTCGGTGCGGTCCGCGGCGGGTGCCGCGGAGCGGAGGTTGGCGACGCGGGTCGAGACCTGGAACCAGCGCCGTTGGTCGCCGTACAGGCGGCGCTGCGCGGCGGCCAGGCAGCCGTCGGTGTGCTGGCTGATCACATGGCCGCTGGGGAGGGCGAGGGAGAGTTCGGCGCGGCCGGTCCCGAAGAGGGCGTCGGAGATCCGGCGGGCCCCGGCGGGTGAGGGGGTGGCGGCTCCGGGTCTGGGCGGGGCGAGGCCCCTGCCCGTCATGCAGCGGTCGGTGATCAGCTGCTGGGCCGCCTTGAGCGTGTCGTCGGGCCCGAGTTCGATCCGCTGTGCCGGTGCGGCGCAGCCGCCCAGTACGAGAGTGGCGGCCAGCAGCAGGGCGGGCACGCACTTCTTCGTACGGCCGGGCACGGGCCTCTTCGTGCAGCCGGGCAACAGCCCCTTCGTACGGTCGGGCACGAGCCCCTTCGTGCGGCCGGGCACGGGCATGACGGGCGGCTCAGCCGGGCTGGCAGTCGGTGGGCCTGCCGCGCTGGACCCCGTCCAGCTTGTCCCACCACTCCCAGTAGCCGGAGTAGTCGCCCCCGTAGACGGTCCGGTAGAGGCAGCCGCCATCGCGGGGGAAGTGGAGGGCGTAGAAGGTTTCCTGGGTCTGGTTGCTGAAGGACTTCGCGTGCCGTTTCACATGGGGCGCGGCTTCGGCGTAGCCGGTGCCGTTGGAGCACCAGCCGCCGCCCGGGCCCGTCTCATTGGCTTCGGGCCAGAAACAGATGTAACCGGGCAGAGCCGCCTCGGCGGAGGGCGCTGCGCGAACGGTCTGTGCGGTCGCGGACGGCACGGCGGCGACCAGGGCGACGGTGGTCAACAGGGCGGCGGACAAACGCATATGGGCAAGCCCCCGAGGAAGCGGACGAATAGTGCGGTCGCAGCCTTCCACGTACAAATCTCCGATACACCCACTTCCACCCGTAACGGTGAGTAGTCGTACCGCAGGAGTCACACACAACGCGTGAGCCCCATGGCGGGCCGACCGATGCCGGGCACCCGGGCCGGGATCCGGTCCATGCGGCTTCGCACACCGCCTATACGCCGCCGTACAGATGGTGCTAGGTTGCTTTATACGGCACCGTATAGAGAGGGGTCCCGTCATGAAACTCCCCACCACCGCGCACACTTCGCGGCCCTGGCGGATTCATTCGATCGCGCCGGACTTCCGGCTTGAGGACGTGTGGGCGCTTCCGACGCCGGGCGGCCCGGACGATCTCGCACACCTGGTGGACCTGTTCACCGACGCACACAAGGACGACGATTCGAAGCCGGCCGCACACGTCTCCACGCCCGTGTCGCGGCTGCTCTTCGCAGTACGGGACAAGCTCGGGAAGCTGCTCGGCTGGGACAGGCCCGAGAAGGGCGTCGGGGGCCGGGTGCCGTCACTGCGGGGGCGGCTGCCCGCGGATCTGCGCGACGGCCCCCGGGGATCCGACCTGCGGTCGGAGCCGTTCACGTCCGTCTACCAGACACACGACGAGTGGGTGGCCGAGATGGGCAACGGGACCGTGCACGGGCTGATGCACATCGGCTGGGTGCCGGACGGGGCAGGCGGCTACCGAGGACAGATGGCCGTCCTGGTGAAGCCCAACGGACTTGCCGGCGCTGCCTACATGGCCCTCATCAAACCCTTCCGGTACCTGGGGCTGTACTCCGCCTTCATCCGCGGGATCGGAAGGGAGTGGGAGGAGAGCGCCCATCGACGGAAGGTGGCGGGCTGAAGCGCGCCGGGCCGGTGGACGGCGGGCTGAACGAGTGGTGGATCGGCGGACGGCGGGCTGACGAGTGGTGGGCCGACGGACGGCGGGCTGACGTGGTGGGCCGACGAGTGGCCCGTCAGCGTGGTGACTGTCCGGGGCGCTGCTCGTCCGGGGCTCCGAGCGGCAGGCGGCGGGCCAGGAAGTAGCACCGGCGGGTCTCGGCCTCGTGGGCGTAGTGGGTGCGTTCCATCCGCATCTCGACGGTGAATCCGGCTGCTTCGAGGAGCGGGGCGATGTGCGCGGGGTCGAGGAACCGGAAGTCGAGGTTCACGCCGTGCCCCCACCACTCGTCCATGTGCCGGACCTCTTCGCCGACGTGGAAGGAGAGCAGGAGCAGACCGGCGGGGCGCAGCGTCCTGCACATCTCGTCGAAGGCACGGGGCAGGTCGCCGGGGTCGAGGTGGATGATCGTGTAGAGGGCAACGGCCGAGGCGAACTCGGCGTCCTTGGCCGGGAGTTCGCGGAGGTCGCCTTCGCGGAACTCCACTTGGGGGAACCTGCGCCGCCCGGCCTCGACCATGCCTGCGGACAGGTCGATGCCCACGGTGCGCGCACCGTGCCCGGCGAGCCAGGCCGCCACGTGTCCTGGCCCGCAGCCCAGGTCGGCGACCGTGGCCCCCCGCTCCGTCTGTTCCAGGAGCGCGGTGAGGAGCGCCCGGTCCAGCGGCTTGCCGTCGAGTTCCTCGTGCAGCCGGTTCGCGTACTCCTCGGCCACGGCGTCGTAGCTGCTGCGTACCTCACTACTGCGTACGGCTGAAATGTGGTGCTCACGATCACCCATGCCGGGCAGCATCCCACGGGCGGCCGGTTCGGCGGGAGGGACCGGAGCCGGTCAACGCCCGTGCTGCAGCGGGTGGTTCGGGCGCCGCCCAGGACGGACCCAGCGGCCCTAGGGTGTGCGCATGACACGATTCGACGGATACGCCGCACTGGTCACCGGCGCCGGTCAGGGCATCGGCGCTGCGATCGCCCGCCGGTTGGCGGCAGAAGGCGCGCGGGTGCTCGTCACGGACCGGGACGCGTCCCGTGCGGCACAGGTGGCCGAGGGCATCCGCGACAGTGGCGGGGTCGCGGTGGCCCAGCCGTGCGACGTCGTCGACCGGGCTTCGGTGGAGGCGGCCGTGGACAGGGCCGTGGAGTCCTTCGGCGGTCTCGACATCCTGGTGAACAACGCCTACTCGTGCCATCCGGACCCCTCCCGCTTCGAGAAGGCCGAGGACGGCCCTTGGTACGAGGACTTCGAGGTCACCCTGCACGGCGCGTACCGCTGTGTCCGCGCCTGCCTCCCGCATCTGGCGGCGGCCGGCGGGCGGGGTGCGATCGTCAGCATCGGCTCGGTCAACGCGGAGCAGCACTTCGGCAACCACGCGTACAGCGCCGCGAAGGCCGGACTCGCCTCGCTGACCCGCACCCTGGCCGTCGAGTGCGCCCCGCGCGGTGTGCGCGTCAATCTCGTCGAGCCCGGCACCGTACGCACCAGTGTCTGGGACGACCGTCCTGGCGTGCTCGAACGCGCCGCCGGGCACTACCCGTTGGGGCGTGTCGGCGAGCCGGACGACATCGCCGCGGCCGTCGCCTTCCTCGCTTCGGCGGACGCGTCCTGGGTCACCGGGGTGACGCTCCCGGTCGACGGCGGCCTGCTGGTGAGCAATCTGTCGATGGTCAGCTCGATGGGCGGCGGCGGTGCGGAGGGGGTGGGGCAGGATCCGGTCGGGTGACCGCACGGCGGGGCCGACGAGAGACCGCACGGCCGGGCCGACGGGCGACTGCACGGCCGGGCCGACAAGTGACTGCACGGCCGGGCCGACGGGTGACTGCACGGCTGGGCCGACAGGTGACTGCACGGCCGGGCGGACGGGTGCGGGGGTCCTGATCGCCTAGACTCCGCGGATGGCGAAGTACTTCGATGTGCACCCCGAAAACCCCCAGCCCCGGACCATCAAGAGCGTGGCCGAGAGCATCCGTTCCGGTGCGCTCGTCGCGTACCCGACGGACTCCTGCTACGCGCTGGGATGTCAGCTCGGCAGCCGGGACGGGATCAACCGGATCCGGTCGATCCGCAATCTCGACGACCGGCACCACTTCACCCTCGTGTGTCATGACTTCGCCCAGCTGGGCCAGTTCGTGCAGCTCGACAACAAGGTGTTCCGTGCCATCAAGGCCGCGACGCCGGGCAGCTACACGTTCATTCTGCCCGCGACGAAGGAGGTGCCGCGGCAGCTCCTGCACCCGAAGAAGAAGACGGTCGGAGTGCGCATCCCCGACCATGTCGCCGCGCAGGCCCTGCTCGCCGAGCTCGGTGAGCCGCTGCTGTCGAGCACCCTGCTGCTGCCCGACCAGGCGGAGCCGATGACGCAGGGCTGGGAGATCAAGGAGCGCCTCGACCACGAGGTGGATGCCGTGATCGACTCCGGCGACTGCGGCACCGTACCGACCACGGTCGTGGACTTTTCGAGCGGCGAGGCGGAGATCGTCCGCCGTGGGGCGGGCGACACCGAGCGGTTCGAGTAGTTCCTGCTCCTTTCGAGTGGTTACTGCCACTTCTGCCTTCTACCGGTGGAGAACCCGGAGGGGGATCACGGGCGGATCGTCCCCTGGGCGACCGCCACGAACTGCCGCAGAGTGGCGGATTCGTTGTCGGAGCGCCAGGCCAGGGCGACGGTGGACACCGGTGCGTCGGCGATGCTGACGAACCTCACATCGGGTCTGTTGTAGAAGCGGCGTGCTCCCTCGGTCGTGATGCTGACGCCCCTTCCCGCCGCCACCGCCTGCAACTCGCTCTCGAACGAGGCCGCTTCGGCGCCGACCAGCTCGGCGGCGCCTCCGCGCCGGTCGTTGAGCAGCCAGAAGTCCCGCCAGGGCCCCTTGACCGGCGAGGCGACCAGTGCCTCGTCCAGCAGGTCGTCGACCATGACCTCGTCGCGCTGAGCGAGCCGGTGGCCGATCGGCACGGCGGCCACCAGCCGCTCGCGGGCGAGCACCACGTGGGCGAGGCCGGGGGCGTCCTGCGGGAGGCGGATGAAGGCGGCGTCGGTGGTGCGGTCCGCCAGCCCGGCCGAGGTGTCGGTGAAGTCGAACTCCCGGACCTCCACATGGACCTCCGGGACGTCGCGTTGGAACTTCTGCAGGATGTTCGGTGCGAAGTCGAGCCCGGCGGCCACCAGGAATCCCACGGTGAGCCGCCCGCTCCTGCCCTGGGCCGCGAGCCTGGCCGCCCGGACCGCTCCGTCGAAAGCCGCCACCGCGGCCCGTGCGTCCACCAGGAAATCGGCACCCGCGGGGCTCAGCCGGACGCCGTGCGGGTGCCGGATCAACAGTTGGAGACCGAGGGCCCGTTCGAGTTGCTGAATCTGCCGGGAGAGGGACGGCTGGGCGACTCTGAGCCGGACGGAGGCCCTGGTGAAGTTGCCTTCTTCCGCGACGCCGATGAAGTAGCGGAACTGCCGAAGGTCAACTGTCATGGCCGGTAACCTACCGGCTCGCTGCGGCGGTGCGGCGCGGCGCAGGGTCCCGCTCGGCCGGCTTCAGTCGGCCTTGGCGGGGACCGCCCCGGGAAGGTCTCCGGGCGCGGGATCAGAAGCGGGTCCGGACGCAGGTCCGCGCGTGGATCCGTGTCCGGATCCGGACACGGGCCCGGACTTGGCCTTGGCCTTGGCCTTGGCCTTGGATGCCGGTTCGGCGGTGGTGGCGCCGTCTCCACGGCGGTTCGGCAGGAGCAGTACGGACACCACGGTGCCGACGGCCACCAGGACGCCTGCCAGGAGGACCGCCCGGCCGTATCCCTCCGCCACTGTCCGCCCGGCGGTCACCGCGGCGGTGGCCACCGCGAGACCGACCGCCAACCCCACGGCCGAACCCACCTCCTGAGTGGTCGTCAGCATTCCACCGGCCAGACCGTGGTGCTCCGGGTCGACCTCGTCGATGCCCGCGACCGTCCACGCCGGGAAGGCGATCCCGTACCCGATCCCGGAAAGCAGCGCACCCGGCAGGACCGAGCCCGCCCAGCTCCCGTCGCCCGGCAGCGAGAACCCGAGCAGCACCAGGCCCGCCGTGAACAGGACAAGGCCCGTGACGATCACCGGTTTGGTGGCGAACCGGGCGACCAGCGACGGCCCCACCCACGCGCTGAACACCAGGAACGCGACGGCCATGGGGAGCAGCCCGAGACCCGTCCTGAGGGGTGTGAAGCCGAGCACGATCTGCATGTGCAGCGCGACGATGATGAAAGTGGGGCCCAGCCCGATATTGGCCAGCAGCGAAATGAGATTGGCACCGCCCACCGAGCGCTTCCGGAAAAGACGCAAGGGCATCAGCGGTTCGACGGCCCTCGACTCGACCCTTACGAAGACCGCGAGCAGGAGAATTCCCACTGCCATCAGGCCGAAGGTGGCCGGGTGCCCCAGGCCGATGTGCTCACTGTTGGCGAAGGCGTAAATGAGTGTGGTGACGCCGCCTGCGACGAGCAGTGCTCCGGCCACATCCAGATGTGCGGGCCCCGAGCGCGCCGAAGGCTTCCCCTCCGGCAGGAAACGGGCCAGCGCCACGACCAGAATTCCGATGGGCACGTTGAGCCACAACACCCAGCGCCATCCCCATGCGTCGGTGATGAAGCCACCGAGAATCACTCCGGCCGCCAATCCGCTCGCCGCCACCGCGGCCCATGCCCCCAGCGCCCGGTTCCGCTGCCTGCCCGGCGGACGGCTGGTGGTCAGGAGGGAGAAGGCCGCCGGTGAGAAGAGTGCGGCGCCGAGCCCCTGCAAGGCCCTGGTGACGATCAGCATGAGGGGACTGGAGGCAAAGCCGCCCACCAGGGAGGCAAGGGTGAAGACGATCAGACCCATGACAAAGATGCGCCTTCTGCCGACCACGTCGGCGGCCCTGCCGCCCAGCAGGAGGAATCCCGCGATGGCCACGCCGTAGGCGTTGACGACCCATTGGATGCCTCCGGCCCCGAAACCCAACTCCCGTTGAATTTCGGGCAGGGGCACGGTGGTGATGGAGAAATCGAGAATGGCGACGAATTGCGTCGTACAAAGCAGGATGAGAATGATCCGCTGACGGAGAGAACTCACGTGACACCTTTCACGCAGCCCGGAATTCGGGAGAACTCCGTCACTCTCACACGCAGTTGTCGGCACCGTCCAAGACCTGTTGCTCCCGCCCGGTATAGCTTTTCGCTCTGGCAGCGGGGCGGGCTGAATGGGAGCGGGTGTCAGCCCGATCGCTCCGCCGGGACGTCCAGCACCGGGCAGCACCGGGCCGCATCGGAGGTGGGCCGGAGGTGGGCCGGAGGTGGGCGGGGCAGAGTGCAGACGCCCGCGACTACGGCCGAAACGGGGCGCCTCATACCCCCCAGAGATGCATTAGGTTAGGCTTACCTAAGTTGCCCGCTCCGGTGATTCACCGCTGCCCTCATGGAGATTCCGCATGCGCCTGCCCCGCACCCGCGCCCCGCAGCCGACCAGCGCCGAACGCGTGCGCTCCGTACTGGCCGCCGCCCACTCGATGACGGTCGTCAGCGACGGCGTGCACACGGAGGTGCGCAGGCTCGACGGTGCGGGAGTGATGAGCCGCATCCACCTCCACGAACCGGTCGGGGCGACCGGGGACGCCCACCCCTCCCCCGGCCACCCCGACTCCCCCGGTCACGAACGCATCCCCGTCCGGCTGGAGTTCACCGACGTCGCACCCACCCCGGTACGGGACCGGGTGCGCGCACGCGTCACCCTCACCGGCCTCCTCGCCGCCCCGTACGACACGTCGGCGACCGACGAGAGCACCTGCATGGAGTTCGGGCAGGCCGTCATCGAGGACGCCGACGGACGCACGTACGTCACCCTCGACGCGCTGGAGCACACCTCCCCCGACCCGCTCGCCCCCTGCGAGGCCGCGATGCTGACCCATCTCCTGGACTCGCACGCCGAGTTGATCCCGCTGCTGCTGCGCCTGGCGCCCGCGCCCCGGACCGCCGCCCTGACCCGCGCGCTGCCGCTGGCCATGGACCGGTACGGCCTCACGCTGCGCCTGGAGTACCCGCACACGCACAGCGACGTACGGCTGCCGTTCCCCACCCCCGTGACCGGGGTCGAACAGGCGGGTCCGCAGATCCAGGGGCTGCTGCGGGCGGCCCGCCGGATGTCCCACCCCAACCGGCTGCCGGCCTGAGCGAAGGCCCGTGCGACTCGGGGCCCCGGAGACGGACGCGGAGCAGAGGTCGCCGCGGAGCAGGGATCGACGCGGAGCGGGGGCAGGGACTCAGAGACCGCAGATGTCGCACCCGAGCCGCTCGGCCTCCGCCCGCCAGGCCGGTTCCGGGTCGACGAAGTACTGGACCTCGCCCCGGCGGTAGGCGTCGAGATCGTGCTGGATGACGGCGCACCGCTCCGGTTCGGGTGTGCGGTCGGCCGACGCGCCGGGGGCGGACAGAAGACTGCCGCCGACGATGACCGCGGCGACGGCAGGGGCGGTACGTACGCGCATCATGGTGGGACCTTCCTCGGCGGGCAGAACGGCGGGGGCTCGGAACTGCCGGTGTGGAACCCCAGTGTGTCCGGCCCCGCTTCCAGTAGGCATCCGCCGACACGCTTCCGCATTCCGGGCGGGTGCCCGGACGCGTTCCTGGCCGGTACAGGCACAGGTACCCGCGTTCCTGACCGGGTCCAGGCACCGGTGCCTGGACCCGGTCAGGAACGCCGTTCCCACTCCGTGCGGGTGAGTTCGTACTCGACCTCGCCGTGCTCCGAGCCTTCGATGGCTTCGGGCCAGTCGTCGGTGTAGTTCCGCACGAAGGTCAGGCCCGCCTTCTCCATCACCCGGCGGGATCCCGTGTTGACCGCCATGGTGTTGGCGGTCACCCGCGCCACGCCCAGATCCGTGAACCCCTTGTGGATCAGGGCACGTGAGCCCTCCGTCGCATAACCGTTGCCCCAGGCCTCCTTGCCCAGCCGGTAGCCGAGTTCGACCACGGCGGCGCTGCGGTCGTCCAGCGGGCGGAACTCGAACCAGCCCAGGAAGGCCCCGGTGCTCCTGTCCTCGGCGGCCCAGTAGCCGCGCGTGCCGAGGCAGGGGTGGTCGTGCAGGAGCCGGGGCAGCGTCCGGGTGCGGATCGCCTCGCGGGTCGTCGGCCGGCCGCCGTTGATGTAGCGCATGACATCGGGGTCGTTGTCGAGCGCCAGCAGGTGGTCGATGTCCGTGTCGGTCCCGGTGAAGGGGCGCAGGGCGAGTCGTTCGGTCGCCAGGAAGAGGTGCATGCGGCGATCGTCACCGGCCGGGGCCGGAGCCGCCACCGGATTTCAACGGTGAGCTGCCCGATCACCGCCGTGTGCACGTCCTCGCCGTGCGCGCGTCCTCGCTGTGCACGCGTGCTCGCCGTCTGGGGGAAACAGACGGACGAGCCGTGGCCCGGCCAGAAGGCCTTCACACCATGGAAGTTGACTGTCGTACGGTCCTTCCCCTCCGTGCAGGAGGCACGTACATTCGCCGCATCAGTGACGGACCGTCAGGGAGCGACGCCATGCCGATCGAACCCGCACTCCAGCAGTTCCTCGACCAGATTCCGCCGATGGACTGGTCCCTCGATCCCGTGGACTTCCGCGCGCGGGCGGCAGCCGCACTCTCCCTCATGCCGGTCACGACGGAACTTCCCAAGGTCGTGAACGCGAGCATCCCCGGCCCCGCCGGCGAGGTTCCGGTGCGCGTCTATCATCCTTCGCTCGACCCCGGGCTGCCCGTCACCGTCTTCTGTCACGGCGGCGGTTTCGTGATCGGCGGCCTGGACAGCCACGACGCCCTGTGCCGGACGACGGCCCGGGAGACCGGCTCCCTCGTGATCTCGGTCGACTACCGGCTGTCCCCCGAGCATCCCTTCCCCGCCGCCCTGGAGGACGGCTTCGCCGCGTACGCGTGGGCGCGGGAGTACGTGGCCGACTGGGGCGGCGATCCTGGCCGCATCGCCCTCGCCGGGGACAGCGCGGGTGCGTCGATCTCCGCGGCGGTCTGCCTGATGGCACGGGACCGGGGCCTGCCGCAGCCGGTCTTCCAACTGCTCTGGTACCCGGCGACCGCGCTGGACCCGACTCCTTCCCGCACCCGTTTCGCCGAGGCGCCGATCCTCGACGCGGACGCCATGAGGTTCTTCAACCGGCACCACTACGGGACGATCTCCCGCGAGGAGGCGATCCCGTACGGTGCGGTGGCGCACGCCGACGACCTCTCGGGCCTCGCCGCCGCGTACGTCCTGGTGGCGGGCAACGATCCGCTGCTGGACGAGGGGATCTCGTACGCCAGGCAGCTGCGCGACGCGGGCGTCCCCGCCCGGCTGGACGTCCAGGAGGGCATGGTGCACGGGTTCCTGAGCTTCGCGGACCTGGTGCCGTCCTGTCGCACGGCGGCCCGGCCTTCCCTGACCGCCCTGCGCGCGGCGCTGTCGCATTAGGGTGGCCGCATGGCTTCGGATGCGGGAACCGTACGGGTGGACAGCTGGATCTGGTCCGTGCGGCTCATGAAGACACGGTCGACGGCTGCTGCCGCCTGCAGGGCCGGGCACGTACGGATCAACGGGGAGCGCGCCAAACCGGCACAGTCGGTGCGCGTCGGTGACGAGGTGCGGGTGCGGCAGGAGGGCTGGGAGCGGGTCGTCATCGTGTCCCAGCTCGTACGCAAGCGGGTGGGGGCGGTGCCGGCCGCGGAGTGTTTCGTGGACAAGAGCGCCCCGCGTCCGCCGAAGGAGGCCGTCGGTGCGGGTGTCCGGGAGCGTGGCGCCGGGCGGCCGACCAAGCGGGACCGGCGGGAGTGGGAGCAGTTGCGCGGCGGGCTCTGAGCGGCGCCCCGGCGGCCGACGGACGGACCCCGGCGTGCGGGAGCGAGGGGGCGTGCGAGACGCGGGGCGCTGTCGGGGGAGGATGGGGGCATGTCCCAGATGCCTCGTTCTCGTACGAAGTCCAGTGCCACGGCCCCCTGCCCCTGTGGGCGCGAGCAGTCCTACGGGGACTGCTGCGGGCGATTCCACCGCGGGGACGCCGCGGCACCGACCGCCGAACGTCTGATGCGCTCGCGCTACAGCGCGTTCGTCGTCCTCAACGCCGACTACCTGCTGCAGACCTGGCATCCGACGACCCGGCCCAGCGCTCTGGATCTGGACCCCGGGCAGCACTGGACGGGGCTCGACATTCTGTCCACGGCGAACGGCTCCGCCTTCCACCAGGAGGGAACCGTGGAGTTCCGTGCCCATTTCGTCCACGAGGGTCACGCGGACAGCCAGCACGAGGTGAGCAGGTTCGTGCGGGTCGACGGGGCCTGGTCCTACCTCGACGGTCAGAACAGCGGCAGCTGACCTGGGAACTCCGGTGTCGCGTAGCCGTCCAGGGACGGCTGCAGCGCCGACCCGAGGGGCGCCGAGCTGCGCGAGCCAGGACAGGAGATCAGCTCTGTCGTGCCACGCGCGCCGGGTGGGTCGTGGCGGGCGAAGCGCGCGGCGACGACAGCGATTTCGCGGCGGCAGACGGGACATACACGGCGAGGAGACGACACGTGGATCAGTGTGCCTCATCGGCCCGCCTCCGCCGCTTCAGGCCGGGCATCCAGGCACACAGCAAGGTGCGCAGGGCAGGCACAGCAGGCATGGGACGCACGGCAGGCACAGCAGGCATGACAGGAACGGCAGCTCGGGCCCGGGAGGAACCGGCCACGGTGGTGGCCCGGCCGGGCAGGGGCAGACGTGCGCGTGCCTCTTCCAGTGACAGGGCCAGGCTCAGCCTGATCCACTTGATCTCGTCCTCCTCGTCCGCCACGAGCAGGCGGTGCACGATCTCGCGGGCGGCGGGACTGCGGGGTTCGGCGGCGACAAGTCCGGACCGGAGCCCGGCGATGCGGGCGGCTTCCCGCGGATCGTCCAGTACCTGGTCGAGCTCGTCCTGCTCCAGGAGCGAGCTGAAGATCGCCGCCTGTTCCCACGGATTCTCGGTCCGTGCGAGCAGCTGGCCGAGCCGGCGGCTGCGCCAGTTGCGGGCCCGCCGGTCCTCTCCCCTGTCGAGCGCGGTGCGCATGGCCGCCGGGTAGTTGCCGGTCAGCAGCTCGGGATGGCGGGCCTTGAAGTCGGTCAGTTCCTCGACGAGGTAGAGCCAGACGACGGCCCGGTACCGGTTGAGGTAGAACTTTGCCAGGCTGAGGTATCCGGCGCGGGCGAGGCCGGTGAACCGGGTCCTGCCGATGTGCAGGAGGGCCGCCCCCTCGGTGGTGCCGGCCGTCCGCAGCCGCTCCCTGAGCGGAGTGGCGGTCGCCTCCAACTCCCGCAGCCTGTCGACCTCTTCACGGGCGACGCGCCGCCCGCCCTCGCCCGCCATGACGGTGCGGATGCGGCCGAGCTGCACGGCGAGGTCGAACTCGCTTCTTCTGAGTCCCAGTTCCTGTGCCGCGCGGACGGCGGTGACGGTGCCGTGCGGGGCGGGGGTGGTCGGCCCCGCCCCGCACCTGCCGAGGTTCCTGAACTTCCCGGACTGCTTGTACTTCCTGGACTGCTTGTACTTCCCGAACTCCTTGCACTTCCCGGACTTCTTGTACGGCCATGACGGTCCTCCCCGTGAGTTATGAACACTCTCGGTAACGACCGTAGCCCGGTGGGACCGGATCGCGCTCGGCCTGTGGACAACCCTCAGGCCGAGCGCATTTCCGCAGGTCAGTCAGGCACCGGGGCTTCGCGCTGCCACCTTGAGATGCTCGCCCACCCTGTTCACCAGCAGCGTCATCTCGTACGCGACCTGGCCGAAGTCGGCCTCGGCCGCGCTCAGTACACACAGACAGCTGCCTTCGCCCGCCGCGGTGACGAAGAGGAGCCCGTCGTCGAATTCGACCATCGTCTGACGCACCTTGCCCGCCCGGAAGTGCCGACCCGATCCCTTCGCCAGGCTGTGCAGTCCCGAGGAGACGGCGGCGAGATGCTCCGCGTCCGCCCGTTCCAGCCCTGCGCTCGCCCCGGTCACCAGTCCGTCGCTGGAAAGGACCAGTGCGTGCCGGATGTGCTGGATCCGGTTCGTCAGGTCGTCGAGCAGCCAGTCAAGTCCCTTGTTCAGCGCCATGGTTCGGCTCTCCCCGCTCATTCGTTCCCCGTGTCCCCTGTTCTCCCGCAAGCCTTACCCACTGTCGGCGTGGCGGCAAGCAGATCGGATCACCCGGGAATCGGCGAACGGCGGGGGCGGCGAGGAGTAGCCGGTCAGCCCATCGAGTCGAGCATGCGCGTCGTGTGCACGCGCCCCGCGTACTCGACCAGCCGGATCAGCACCTCTTTGCCGGAGTCGCGGTCGCGTGCGTCGCACAGCACCACGGGGGTTCCCCGGTCGAGGTCGAGTGCCTGGGAGACTTCGCGCGCCCCGTAGGACTGCGCTCCGGCGAAGCAGTTGACCGCGACGACGAAGGGGATGCGGCGGTCCTCGAAGTAGTCCACCGCGAAGAAGCTGTCGGCGAGCCTGCGGGTGTCGGCGATGACGACGGCGCCCAGCGCGCCCTGCGAGAGGTCGTCCCACAGGAACCAGAAGCGGTCCTGACCCGGGGTGCCGAACAGGTAGAGCGACAGCCCGGACCGGATGGTGATGCGGCCGAAGTCCATGGCGACGGTCGTCGCGGCCTTGCGGTGGACTCCGGCGGTGTCGTCCACCGACTCCCCCGCCTCGCTGAGCAGTTCCTCGGTGCGCAGCGGGCGTATCTCGCTGACGGAGCCGACCAGGGTGGTCTTGCCGACTCCGAAACCGCCCGCCACCAGTATCTTCAGCGCCAGGGGCGCGCTGTCCTCCTCCTCGACGGCTCCGGCGTCGTCGACGGGGGCATGGTCGGGAGCGACGGCACGGTCGGGAGCGGCGGGGCTGTCGGGGCCGTCGTTCTGCTCGGAGCCCTCGGGGACCTCGGGAAACATGGGGGACTTCTTTCGGCAGTCGGGCTGGGGTCGGGATCCGCACCGCCTGGACCCGGTCGGACGCCCCGGACCGCGTCCAGGCGGTGGTGCGGCTTCACAGGGCGCGCAGGCCTTCGATCACTTCCTGCAGGGGCAGTTCCGCGGGCGGGCCGGCGGGGCGCGCGGGACCGTTCAGCACCAACTGGCCCGCTGCGAGGAGGTCGTTCAGGAGGGTGCGTACGACACCGGTGGGCAGGTCCGCCGCCACGGCGAGTTCCGCGACGGTCCGGGGGCCGGTGCGGCAGAGCGTGAGCAGGGTGTGGTGGGCGCGACCGAGCAGCGCGGGGTCCGGTTCACCGGCGCCGGTCACGGCGGTGACTTGGGCGACGAGGTCGAGGGGCGCGCCCGCCAGGCCCGGGGCGGCGCGCACGCCGGACTGCGCGTAGGGACGTACGAGTGGGCCCGCGTCGGCGTCGTACCACTGGGTGCTGCCCTCGGCGGCCCTCTGATGCTCGATCATCCGTGGCTTTCTCCGGCTCCGGCGGTGCTGCGGTGCGGTGCGGTGTGCCCCGTGGATTCCGGACGGTAGCCCCGCCGGGGTGCGATCCCGCCGCCGGTTTCGAAAGCCGGCGCAATGTGGCGGGAAGGTTGCCACGCTCGATCGGGGCGGGCCCGAACGTGCGCGCGGAAGGCCGTGCCACTGCTGCGGTGCACCACCGCTGTCCGCGCGAGCCCGGGCGGACGGGATGCGGGAGATCATGTGGTCATGACCGATGACCACATGCAGGTTCAGGAGTTCTTCGGTGTCCGCGCCGCCCGTTGGGACGCGCGTTTCCCGGACGACGGTCCCGCGTACGAGGCTGCCGTCGCCTCTTTGAGGCTGCGGCCGGGCGACGCCGTGCTGGACGCGGGCTGCGGTACGGGGCGGGCGCTGCCGTACCTGAGGAGGGCGGTGGGGCCGACCGGAACGGTGCTGGGCGCCGATCTGACCCGGGAGATGCTGGACGAGGCCGCCCGCGCGGGGCGCGGGTCGGCCGCACTGCTGCTGCAGGCCGACGTCGCACGGCTGCCGGTCGCGCCGGGCTCCCTGGACGCGGTGTTCGCCGCGGGGCTGATCGCGCATCTCCCCCGCCCCGGGGAGAACCTGCGCGAGCTGGCCCGCACCGTGCGCCCCGGCGGCCTGCTCGCCCTGTTCCACCCGGTGGGCCGGGCCGCCCTCGCTGCGCGGCAGGGGCGGCAGATCACCGAGGACGACCTGCGGGCCGAGCCCCGTCTGCGTCCGCTGCTGGCCGGATCGGGCTGGCGCCTGCTGTCGTACGTCGACGAGGACAGCAGGTTCCTGGCACTGGCGGCCCGTGCGGAATGACGGGCCAGGACTGGGCCCGTCATTCCGCTACGAGGTGCCGCGTTGCGGGTGGGGCACCGGGCAGCCGCGCACGCCGGGCACCGGGAAGGTGCCCAGGGCTGCGACCTCGTAGCCGTTCGGATACCCCTTGATCTCGGGGTTCTGGCGGGCGTAGTGCGGGGTGCTGCGCGGCGGCAGCAGACGTACCGCGCGGGCGCGCAGCCGCAGGGCGCCCCGGACCGCCGAACGGGCCAGCGGATGCGGGCGCTCGTACCGGAAGGCCCGCAGCAGCGAGTCGTCGAGGAGGGCGCGGGCCGCGCCCCGGACGAGGGGCGCCAGCGGCGCCGGGTACCAGGAGGCCATGAGGTCGAGGGTCGCGTCGGAGACTCTGCGGGCGCCCTCGTCCCAGCCGAAGTGGTCCGCCTCATAGAGGTCGAGGCAGCGCTCGAACTCCTCGTACGTCTGCGGGAGTTCCCGGATGCCCAGGTGGGTGCCGAGGGTGCGGTAGTACGCCGCCGAGGCACGCACCTCGTGGTCGGAGAGCCTGCGCCAGCCGTACTCGTCGATCCACCGCTTGGGGGTGACGACGAACGTGCACAGGACGTAGCGCATGTCGTCGTTGCTGATGTCGTAGCTGCGGTGCATCCGGTTGATGCGGCGGACGGCGGTGCGGCCCTCCTCGCTGTCGAAGCCGTGCTCGACGACGGTGTCCAGGAGGAGGGCGGTGTCGTCGTAGCGCTTCTGCGAGCGGTCGGTCAGCTCCGCGGTCTCGGCGAGGAGGCGCCCGATGCCGGGGACCGCATAGGTGCGGTAGAGGGCCAGCTCCAGGGCCCTGGTGAAGTCCCACGGGAACTCGTAGGAGGAAGTGATCCGGTAGATCTGCAGGAAGTCCCGCTCGGGGTCGAGCTGCTGCACCTGCCGGAGCCGCTCGTAGCGCTTCACCACGCGTCGCCCTTCTGCCGTGTCGTGCGGCTGCCCCGTCGTCACTGCTGCCGCGTTGCCGGAGGCCCAACTCTACGGTGGTCGGGCACACTTGAAGAGTCGGCCGATCCACTGCTCACGGGGACGTGATCCGGGTGCTCAACAGAATCAGGCGGTTCGTCCGGTCGCTGCAGGCGCCGCGCCAGGAGGAGGTCAGGGCGGTGCCGGAACCCCGGCGGCAGCACAACCTCTTTGAGGCGGCGGCCGTCTATGTGGCCGCCTGCGCGGAGGACGACGAGCCGCGCAGTGACGAAGCGGCCGGATGGGTCTCGCCCGAGGCTCTGTCGTTCGGGGTGACGGAGCTGGCGTGCCGGGCGGTGATCGCGCTCGCCCGCGAGCGGGACGAGCCTCCCCAGAGCGTGGCCCGCAGTCTGCTCGGGCTGCCCGCGGCCTGACCCTGGGGGCCGTGAGAGGTCCTCGGCCCGACCTGCGGAGGTCCGCCGCCCGCCCAGGGGCTCGACGATCCGGTTACCGGCTGGTTAAGGTGCGCCGACGACCGATCATCTGGGGAGGGTGCCGTGACCGGGACGGAAGCTGCCGGGGACGACGAGCTGTTCGTACTCACCGCGGTCCTGCTGACGCCTGCACAGTTCCCGAGCGTGCTCGGCGACGACTTCCCCGCCGCGTGTGCGGCGCTCGGTCTGGAGCCGCTCGGCACGGGGTACGGGCTGGTCTTCGGTCAGGACGGCGCCGGCGCCCGCTGGACCGTGGCCGTCGACGACGTGTCGCTGGTGGCGGTGGCCATCGCGTCCTGGGACTGCGGCATGGAGTACGACCTGTCGCCGCCGGAGCGCTCGGTGGTGGCCGCGCTGCCGGGCTGGCCGCTCGCCCTCGCCGTCTCCGCGCCCGGGGTGCCCGCGCCGCACGACCCCGGGCCCGAGGAGGCCGGGGTGGAGGGCGCGGGGCCGGTGCTGTCGCCGCCCGACACCGAGGAGTGGGGGCCCGCGCAGCGGCGGCTGGGGGCCGACGAGATCGGCCGGCAGTGGGCGACGTGGCGCGGGCAGCTCGACGAGGAGAGCGGCACCGAGTCGTTCGAGGGCACGGAGGGCGAGCTGCACCCCGGGGTGCGGAAGGTCATCGACGCACTGCACGGGTACGTCGCCGAGCCGCCGCCACCGGGCCGGGTGCGGTCGGCGTTCGCCACGGTCGAGGCACGGACGCTGCGGGCCGACGGGCCCGGCTGGTCGTTCGTGGCCAGGACGGACGACATCGCGTTCCTGCTGCTGGACGAGGAGCCGGGGGAGGTCCTGCCGGTGGGTCGGGGCGCCGAACTGCCCGGGTTGCTGGAGTCGTTGGACAAGCTGGCCGTACGACCGTCCTGACGCCGTCGGCACACGGACGGCCGGTCGCGGCGCCGACGGCTGTGGCTGTGGCTGGCTGTGGCAACAACTGCGGCAGTGGTGGTCGCAGTGGCAATCAGACGCGTTCGAGCGGTCGGTGCGGTTCGGCGGGGAGCACGACGCCGATGGCGTCGCCGGGCCGGATCGTCCCGCCGGTGCGGACGACGCTCATGATTCCGGCCTTGTGCACGATGGTTCCTTCGTCGTCCCGGCCGACGACCTGCTTGAGCAGTCCGCCCTGGAAGTCGTCGATCTGGAGGCACGGGTTGCGCAGCCCGGTGACCTCCACCACCGCTTCGTCGCCGAGGTGCAGCAGTGTGCCGACGGGCAGGGCGAGGAGGTCGATGCCGCGCGTGGTGACGTTCTCGCCGAGCTGGCCCGGCCCGACCTCGAAGCCTTCCTCGTGCACCTCGTCGAAGAGTTCCCGGTGGATGAGGTGGACCTGGCGCAGGTTGGGCCGGGTGGGGTCCTGGGCCATCCGGGAGCGGTGCTTGACCGTCACTCCCGCGTGGACGTCGCCCTCGACCCCGAGTCCGGCCAGCAGCGTGATGCTGTCGCGGTTCGGCTTGGTGAACGAGTAGGTGCCGTTGCTGCTGACCGCCTCGACCGTTGCGCCCATGCCGGAGCTCCCCTTCGCCCGAATCGATGTCCCGCTTGAGCCTGTGCGGGAGGTCAGCGGCCCAGCTCCTTGCGGGTGATCCGCTGCAGCCTGCGGCGCTGGGTCTTGTCCAGCATCAGATAGGCGGCGACGGGAACACCCACCATGACCAGCAGGGCGGGCCAGAACCCGATGAACCATATGAGGGCGATGCCCACGACGACACCACCGGTAGCGACCTTCGCGCTCTTCGACATCTTTGACGCCTCCTCCGCGGCTGCTGCCGCTCCTGCTTCTGACAACGTACGCCGGGCCGCGACGGTTCCGCCCGGTGCCGGTTCAGGCGTTCTGGCCGGAGACCGCGGCCTCCGTGCGGGCGACGGTGTCCGGGGACGCGGCCCGCAGGGGTTCGCCGACCTCGTGCATGTGGCTCAGTGCCTGCCGGTAGGAGTCGATCAGTCCGGTTTCCGCGTACGGAAGGCCGGCCCGGTGGCAGTGGGCGCGCACCAGGGGCTGGGCGAGCCGCAGGTGCGGGCGCGGCATGTTCGGGAACAGGTGGTGCTCGATCTGGTAGTTGAGGCCGCCGAGGAACCAGTCGGTGAGGGGGCCGCCGCGCACGTTGCGCGAGGTGACGACCTGGCGGCGCAGGTGGCCCCAGCGCTCGCCGTCGGGGTCGGGCATTTCCATGCCCTTGTGGTTGGGCGCGAAGGCCATGCCCAGCTGGAGGCCGAAGAAGGCGTGGTGCACCAGTGCGAAGACGAGTGCCGTGAGCGGGGACATCGTGGTCAGCAGCAGCGCCGCGTAGAGCCCGAGGTGAGCGACGAGGAGGGCTGCCTCGACCTTGCGCTCGCGCACGTCCTGGCGGCGCAGGTCCTGGAATCCGTACACCTTCAGGGCGATGCCTTCGAGCAGCAGCATGGGGAAGAACAGCCGGGCCTGGTGGCGGGCGAGCCAGCGGGCGAAGCCCTCGCGGCCCGCGGCCTGCTGCTGGGTCCAGACCAGCGCTCCGACACCGACGTCCGGGTCCTTGTCGACGTGGTTGGGGTTGGCGTGGTGGCGGTTGTGCTTCTCGTTCCACCAGGCCTGGCTCATGCCGAGGAGCAGGTTGGCATGGGTGAGCGAGAGCCACCGGCCGGCGCGGCGGCTGCTCGATATCTGGGCGTGGCCTGCGTCGTGGCTCAGGTAGGCGGTGCGTGTCCACACGAGGGAGAACGGGACCGTGAGGAGCAGTACCCACCAGGTGTGGCCGAGGAGCACGATGCCCGTGATCACCGCGGCCAGGCCGGCCAGGTTCACCCCGATCCGCGCGGCGTACCAGCCGTGGCGGCGCTCCAGCAGTCCCTGCCCCCGGACCTCGCGCAGAAGTGGCGCGAAGTCGCTGCCTGGGGCCGCACCGGAGGAGTGCTCCGTCGCGGCGGCGATGGCCTGGGGCATGTGGGAACTCCGGTCTCTGGAGGCGCACTGGGAAGATACGGCGCCTGACTCTCCGTGAATCTACGGATCAGAACCGGCCGCGGCCATGGCGTCACCACCCGGAGCATGCGGGGGCCTGCCCCCTTGCGCCGGTGTCGCTGAGTACACCGTCGCGGCATGCGGCAGGCCCCCCGGGCCGCCTCAAGAGGTGTCGGTGGCGACTGCTGTCAAGGCGGGACCGTCGTCAGGGCAGGAAGGACTCCAGTTCCGAGCGGAGGTCGCTGGGCAGCTCCGTGGGGAAGTCCGACGGCAGCTCCGTCGGGAAGTCGGACGGGAGCGTCGGGAAGTCGGAAGGCAGTTCCGTCGGAATGCTGGTGGGGAACTCGCTCGGCAGGTTGAAGGAGGGTCCCGGTTTGGTGGTGCTGGGGGCGGGTGCCTTCGGCTGCCCGGACTTGTCGCTGCCGGTCACGACGAGGACGACCGCCACGACGGCGGCCACGGCCAGCAGGACGGCGAGCAGGATCACCAGGGGCCGCCGGCCGCCGGGGCCCCGGGGCGGCCCACCGGGGCCCTGGTCCTCCGGGGGCCAGCCGGGTCCGCCGCCCGAGGTGGGCGGGCCGTAGCCGCCGGGCGGCTCACCGGGCGGGCCGCCCTGCGGAGGGCCTGGTGGCGGCCCTGGCGGCGGCCCCTGTGGTGGTCCGAAGCCTCCTCCGGACGGCGTTCCCGGCGGCTGGTGCGGTGGTACGGGCGGCGTGGCCATACCGTCCAGAGTCGACCGTACGGGGTCATCCTGCGAGCCCTGTGGGCAAGTTGGCACCCTTCGCTCGACGGACCGCAACATTCCGCATGTCCGGGCGCACTCCGGCGCGGCCGTGTCGCGCGGGCACGGCACTTCCCCCGTACCTCTTCCTCCGCATGCGCCCCGCGCCGTACGGTGATCCCGCACATCGCGCAACCGTTCAGCGAACGAGGCAATCCGGTCGGCGGACAGGGGAGCACAGGGTGTCGGGGGAACCGCAAACGGGACTGCGCCGCGATGCGGTGGGGCTGCGTGACGTCCTCTTCCAGAGCGTGACGGCCATGGCGCCGGCGGCGGCGATCGCCGCTTCCATCCCGGCCGGTGCCGCTTTCGCGGGCGGCAGTCTGCCGCTGTCGGTGCTGGTGGCGCTGGTGGCCTGTCTGTTCACCGCGTCGTGCGTGGCGGAGCTGGCCCGCCGGATGCCCGCCGCCGGTTCCGTGGCCACGTACTCGGCGCAGGGGCTGCATCCGACGGTGGGCTTCCTGGTGGGCTGGGGGTACGCCTTCGTCGAGTCGCTCGTACCGGCGCTGTTGCTGCTCCAGCTGGGATTCACCACGGCGGGCACGCTGCACCAGGAGTGGGCTTCCTACCCCGCGGACCTGTGGTGGCCGTGGTCCCTGGCGGGAGCGGTGATCATCGCGCTGGCCGGATTCTTCGGGGTGCGGGCGTCGGCGCGCTTCGGGACGGTCCTCGGCATCTTTGAGGTGCTGGTGTTCGTGGTGTTCGCGGTGCTGCTGATCTCGCAGGCGGGCGATGCCAACACCCTCTCGGTGTTCGGCACTTCGCACACGGCGGAAGGGTTCGAGGGAGTCGGCGGCATCTTCGCCGGGTCGGTCTACACGGTGCTCGCGTTCGCCGGGTTCGAGGCCGCTGCGCCGCTCGCTGAGGAGGCGAAGGATCCGCGCCGTACGATGCGGCGCGCGGTGCTCGGGGCCGCCCTGTCCATCGGCCTGGTGTACGTCCTGACCACCTATGCGATGGCGGTCTATCTGGGGCCGGAGAAGTTCGCCGGGTTCGGTGCCGCCGGTGCCGCCTCGTGGGAGGGGGTGGCCCGGGCGTCGTTCGGGCTGTTCTGGCTGCTGCTGTTCCTCGCGGTGGTCAACTCGACGGTCGCCAACGCCAACGCCTGCGCGAACGTCTCGACGCGGACCGCCTTCGCCCTCGGCCGCATCGGGGTCTTCCCGAGCGCCTTCGCCCGGCTGCACCCCCGTCACCGCTCCCCCGTCACCGGGATCGCCGTACAGTTCGCCGTCGCGGTGGCCGCGATGCTCGGACTGGGCTTCGCGTACGACCCGTTGACGGCGTTCGTCCTGTTGGCCACGGTCATCGTCACCGTCGTCATCGGGGTGTACATCGTCGTCAACCTGTCCTGCATCGGGTACTTCCTGCGGCGGCGCCGGGACCTGTTCAACCCGGTGCTGCACCTGCTCTTCCCGGTGCTGGGGATCGCGACGTTCGTCCCCGCGCTGCTGACGGCCGCCGGGATCCCGGCCTTCGACTTCGTGTCGGAGCTGAAGGCACCCGTGTCGTACGCGGGTCCGGTCGTCGCCGTCTGGATGCTCCTCGGGGTCGTCGTCCTGGGCGTACTGCTGCGCAGGCATCCGGAGCGGGTCGCGGAGACCGGCCGGGTGCACCTCGACGACCTGCCCAACGACCTCGACCCGCACCCGCACCCGCCGCAGAGTCCCCCGCCACCGCACAACCCCCAGAGTGGAGCCGCACACCGATGACCGATCCCCGCGTGGTGACCGTACGACCTCAAGAGGGCGAGTTCGCCTGGACCTTCGGCGGAGCCGCGCCCGTGGCACGGATCGCGCCGGGCACGGTGCTCGACCTGTATACGGAGGACTGTTTCGCGGGCCGGGTGCGGTCCGAGAAGGACCTCGTGTCGCAGGTGTGCGAGTTCCCGTTCCTGAATCCGCAGACCGGGCCGTTCTACGTGGAGGGTGCCGAGCCCGGCGACACGGTGGCGGTGCACTTCGTGTCGATCGAGCCCGCGCGCGACTGGGCTGCGTCGACGACTGTGCCCCTGTTCGGCGCGCTGACCTCGACGCACGCGACGGCCTCCTTGCAGGCGCCGCTGCCCGAGGTGGTGTGGATGTGGGAGCTGGACCGGGAACGGCGTACCTGTCTCTTCCGCGCCCGGGACAGCGACATCGAGATCGAGCTGCCCATGGACCCGATGCACGGCACGGTCGGGGTGGCGCCTGCCAACCTGGAGGTGCGCTCCGCGCTGGTGCCCGACGCGCACGGCGGGAACATGGACACCCCCGAGATGCGTACCGGTGTCACCTGCTACCTGGGCGTCAACGTGGAAGGCGCGCTGCTCAGCCTGGGCGACGGGCATGCCCGTCAGGGCGAGGGCGAGACGTGCGGGGTCGCCGTGGAGTGCGCCATGAACACCGTCGTGGTGGTCGAGCTGCTGAAGGGGGTGGCCACACCGTGGCCCCGCCTGGAGTCCGACACCCACATCCTCTCGACGGGCTCGGCGCGCCCTCTTGAGGATGCGTTCCGGATCTCCCAGCTGGATCTGGTGCAGTGGCTGGCACGGGACTACGGCCTGTCGGAGCTGGATGCGTACCAACTGGTCAGCCAGGCCGGCCAGGCACCGCTCGCCAACGTCTGCGACACGAACTACACCTGCGTGGCGAAGATCCGCAAGGAGTGGCTGCCGCCCGGCGACCCGCACCGCGGGCTGCACCGGCACCTGCGCGAGGTGGCACGGACGGTACGGGGGTAGGGCCGGGAACGGGACAGGACCAGCACGGAGGCGGGACCGGGAACCGGCTGCGGCGGGACCCGGACCCGGCTGCGGCGTGACCCGGGGCCCGCCGAACAGGCCGGGCGGTCAGGGCACCGGTTGGCAGTGCACTCCGCTCCCGTGCCACTATCCGCTGCATGGACACCGAGAAGAGCCTGGCTGCGCCGGAGCTCGCCCTGCAGCGCCCGCGCGAAGCCGAGGCCGCCCCGCACTCCGGGATCTCTCCGGACGCCCCGTGGCGGCCGGGCGCGGGCCTCGGCGAGATTCCGCCCCGGTAGGCGCGCCGTCGTGGACGAGTTCGAGCTGCTGGACCCCTGGTCGATCGAGATGCTGGCGCCGATCGTGGTCGCGGGGGAAGGCCCGATGGCCTGCCCGGGCTGCGCGGCGGTCATCGGGTTCTCCGCCGGGGGCCGGTGGGGCGACCCGGTGCGGATGCGGTGCAGGTGCGGGCGGGACTGGCTGCCCTTCGAGGACGATCCGGAGCTGAGCCGTGAGCTGATGAAGGAGCTGATCATCGCCGCGCAGTCGGAGCAGTAGCGGACGCGCGGCAGCAGACGGCACTGCGGCTGGACGGAGCAGGTGGACGGCGCAGCTGGACGGAGCGACGGCGGACGTCACAGGCCGGTTCCCGCCGCTCGGGTCGGCTGCCGCACCGCTTGTCGCCCTCCCCCGGCGGTACGACGATGGATCTCGCGGCCCGCCGGGCCCGCTTCCGTCCGAAGTCTTCGCCGGGGAGGCCGAGTTGACCGACACATGGGTGGCTCTGGATCCCGGTGCCGATCCCGGCGCGCGGCTCGGCGTGCTGCGCCGGGCGTACGACACGTTCGCGTCGGCGGGCCGCATCGAGCGGCCGGTGCGCCCCGTGGTGGCCGACTCCTGGCGGCGTTCCGCGCACGCCCGGGTGAGCCCCGAGGGCTCCGCGCGCGTGGAGCTCGCGGAGGACGAGCTCGGGACGTACCGGGACGGCCATCCGCTGTCCCGGGCGATGCCCCTGGTCCGCGAGCTGATGGGGGCGTACGCACACGACGGGGAGCATCTGCTGGCGGTGTGCGACGCGCACGGGAGGCTGCTGTGGGTGGAGGGGCACGCGCGTGCCAGGGAGCGTGCCGGGCGGATGAACTTCGTGCCGGGCGCCCGCTGGGCCGAGGCCTCGGTGGGGACGAACGCGCCGGGCACGGCGCTCGCCCTGGACCGGCCGGTCCAGGTGTTCGCAGCCGAGCACTTCCTGCGGCCCGTGCATCCGTGGACGTGCGCGGCGGCCCCTCTGCACGATCCGCACACGGGGCGGCTCCTGGGCGCGGTGGACATCACCGGGGGCGACAGCCTCGCCCATCCGCACAGCCTGGCCTTCGTACAGGCCGTGGCCCGCGCCGCCGAGTCCCAGCTGGCGCTGCTCGCTCCCCCGCCGTCCCCGGACACCGGTACGGCCCTGCTGCATGCCCTGGGGCGTGACGAGGCGCTGCTGGTTGCGGGCGGGTCCAAAGTGCGGCTGAGCAGGCGGCACAGCGAGATCCTGGTGGTGCTTGCCCGCCGCCCCGAGGGCCTCTCCGGCGACGAGCTGCTGTGCGAGCTGTACGAGGACGAGTCGGTGACGCCCGTGACACTGCGGGCGGAACTGTCGCGGCTGCGCCGCCTGTTGGGGCCGGACCTGCTGTGCTCGCGCCCGTACCGGCTGACCGTCCCGGTCGACGCGGACTTCACGGTGGTGGCCAGGCGGCTCGGCTCGGGCGCCGTGGCCGCCGCCATGGGGGCGTACCCGGGGCCGCTGCTGCCCGCTTCGCAGGCGCCCGCCGTCGTACGGCTGAGGCGGCGGCTGGAGGGTGAGCTACGGGCCGCACTGGTGGCGCGCGCGGATCCAGGGCTGCTGTCGGACTGGGTGTACAGCCCGTGGGGCGAGGACGACCTCGGAGTGTGGCGGGCGCTCGCCGCCGCCGTGCCCGCGGAGCGGCGTCCGGCCGTGTACGCGCGCGTGGCCGCGCTCGACGCGGAACTGGGGGCGGCACCGGCCGCCGGAGGAACACCTGCGGGAGCACCAACAGGGACACCAGCACGGACTCCTGCGCGGACTCCTGCAACGGCGTTGCAACGTCGCCCGCTCTAGCGTCCCTCCGGGTGCCGTCCACCGGCGGACGGCACCGCCCGAGGGAGGCCACCGCGATGACCCGATACTCCGCGCCCGGCAGCGAGGGTGCACTCGTCTCGTACCAGAACCGCTACGACCACTGGATCGGCGGCGAATTCGTCGCCCCCGTGCGCGGCGGGTACTTCGAGAACCCGAGCCCGGTCAACGGCCGTACCTTCACCGAAATCGCCCGCGGCACCGCCGAGGACGTCGAACTCGCCCTGGACGCGGCGCACTCGGCGGCGCCCGGCTGGGCGCGCACCGCTCCCGGCGACCGCGCGAACATACTCCTCAGGATCGCCGACCGGATGGAAACGCATCTTGAGGAGCTGGCGGTCGCGGAGAGCTGGGAGAACGGCAAGCCGGTCCGCGAGACCCTGGCCGCCGACATTCCCCTCGCCATCGACCACTTCCGGTACTTCGCGGGTGCGCTGCGCGCCCAGGAGGGGTCCCTCAGCGAGCTCGACGACGACACCATCGCGTACCACTTCCACGAGCCGCTCGGCGTGGTCGCCCAGATCATCCCGTGGAACTTCCCCATCCTGATGGCGACCTGGAAGCTGGCGCCGGCGCTGGCCGCCGGCAACACCGTCGTCCTGAAGCCCGCCGAGCAGACCCCGGCGTCGATCCACTTCTGGATGAGCCTGATCGCCGACCTGCTGCCGCCGGGGGTCGTCAACATCGTCAACGGCTTCGGCGTCGAGGCGGGCAAGCCGCTCGCCTCCAGCCCGCGCGTCGCGAAGATCGCGTTCACCGGGGAGACCACCACGGGGCGGCTGATCATGCAGTACGCCTCGGAGAACATCAAGCCGGTCTCCCTCGAACTCGGCGGCAAGAGCCCCAACATCTTCTTCGACGACGTGTGGAACGCGGACGACGACTTCCGCGACAAGGCCCTCGAAGGCTTCACCATGTTCGCCCTCAACCAGGGCGAGGTGTGCACCTGTCCGTCGCGTGCGCTCATCCAGCGGGGCCACTACAGCGAGTTCCTGGAGGCGGCGATCGCCCGCACCGAACTCATCAAACCGGGGCACCCCCTCGACACCGACACGATGATCGGCGCACAGGCCTCCAACGACCAGCTGCAGAAGATCCTCTCCTACCTGGACATCGGCCAGCAGGAGGGCGCCAAGATCCTGACGGGCGGTCAGCGCATCGAGTACGACGGCGAGTTGGCGGGCGGCTACTACGTCCAGCCGACGATCTTCGAGGGCGACAACCGGATGCGCGTCTTCCAGGAGGAGATCTTCGGACCGGTCGTCGCGGTCGCGTCCTTCTCGGACTTCGACGACGCGATCGGCACGGCCAACGACACGCTGTACGGCCTCGGGGCCGGCGTGTGGACCCGCGACATGAACACCGCGTACCGGGCGGGCCGCGCGATCCAGGCGGGCCGAGTCTGGGTGAACAACTACCACAGCTACCCGGCACACGCTGCTTTCGGCGGCTACAAGCAGTCGGGCATCGGCCGCGAGACGCACAAGATGATGCTGGACCACTACCAGCAGACGAAGAACCTCCTCGTGTCGTACTCGCCGAACAAGCTCGGCTTCTTCTAGACGCGCGAAAAGGGGCGCCTGAACTGGGGTTTCTCCCGCCAGGCGCCCCTCTGTCGACCCCATCGACGCCGAGATCGATTTGAGGCGTAACTCCCTGTTCATCCCACTGGTATCCCGCTCCTGACCAGCCCTTCCGGACCAGTCACGGACCAAGAGCCCGCCTCAGGCCCCAGGCGTCGCACCCCGGTGGACGCGATCCCACTCCTCCATCGACTGCTCAATGAGCCGGTTGGCCTGCTCCCGGACACCATCCAGGAACTTGGCGTAGTGACGGAAGAGCACCTCAATGGTCTGGCCGACACGGCGAGCGCACTCGGCCGGGTCCACCCCGGAGTACAGCCAGAACGAGATCCCCGCGTGCCGGAGATCGCACGGACGCTTGGCCAGCCCGGCAGCGAGCTCCGTACGGGTCAGCACGTACTCCCGAGCACGTGCCCCCGTCGTGCCGCAAGCAGCAGGGTCTACGTATGTGCCCGCCTGATTCCGGAACAGACGACCGACCGGCGCCACACCGAGGACCCCACTCGTGGTCGTTGATCAGCCGCTGGAAGACCGGGGCCACGGCATGCGCCGCCACGTCCGGGTCCGCGTCCACCAGGAAATCAAGCTCGTCCCTGTGCGCGAGAGCTGAGCCGGAATCCGACGGCTTGAAACCGGCCGGGACTACACGGGCCATCCGCGGCCAGTACAAGGCGGCGGTCTTCATCCACGCCTCGTCCCGGAAGTGAATGTACGGGTAGCCCGATACGTTGCATCGCCCCAGGCCAGCCAGCGCGACTTCGTGGCGAAAGGGAGCCTGCACACATCACCCTTGCCGCCGCCCTTGGAGGACCTCGAAGCCAGGTAGCCCCGGGGCGACCGCCCCGGGTTGTCGCCCGCGTTGATGGCGCCAGGGCAAATGACCTTCGCTCCTCAAGATCCCGGACAGGGCCGCTCAATCGAACCAGCCACTGTCACTTCCAAGCACGTTCGACGGTGACAGAGTTGGAAACTGATTCGACGCCTGCCGGGAGTTCAAACGCGTAGCCGTCATGCAGATTGGCCAACAACTCCTGCTCCTGGCCGCTGGTGACCCTCAGGTGGCACATGGCGCGCTTGGAGTGGAGTTCGGACTCCTGGATGTCACGTGTCGTGGTGTACGTCCTTGACTCCTGACCGGGCTCGATCAGATCACGTGGGCAGGAGACAGTGTGCTCAGTTCCCGGGGCATCGAAGTAGTCCAACTGCCTGCGTGGGGCGGCGGACGCGGATCTCGGTGGCTTCGATGATGGCGCCCTGCCCGCTCGCGCCGAGGTGGTCGATGACGTCAGCAAGCGTACGCAGCCGGGCATCCAGTCCCGCAGTGCAGCCGCGCTGGGCCGGCAAGGGCCGGATCTTTCCGATCGCGCGGGTGATGTTGGAGCGCTCCACGCCGAACCAGCAGGCCAGCACGTCGTGGGTGACCTCATGCCGGAGAGGGAAGAGCGTGGCAACTAGTCGGTCGACGAAGACCAACGTGTAACGGGCGCCCGCTCCCAAGGCGCGTTGCCGCGGACGTCCCGAAAGTCTCTGGTGCCGTTGAGCGGCCCACAACGGGCCGATCCCGGCAACGAGTTCAGCGATCACGTCCCTGGTCAGACCGGTGATCCGCGAACAGTTGACGATCGCCGAGCAGGTATCGCCGCCCACGACCCCACCAAGCCGCCGCGAGGCCAACACGCCAACCATGCCAGCCGCGGAGAACCTAGCGGGTGAGGATGCGCACCATGGCGGCCGCCACCGACCCCAGATAGACGGAGGTCGTGGCGACTACCTCCTTCACCCGGAACAGACGGACACGACCGTCCCGTACGACCGCGATCTCTCGCCGCTCGACGTTCTCTATCTCGAACCGTTCGAGTGAGTCCGCGCTCGTACGCTCCCGCAGGTCGGCGAAGCAGCCCCGCAGCCGTGCGATCTCCCGCTCACGGAACCCCCGCATCGCCCGCCGGATGAGAAGCAGAGGGCCGACGAAGTACGTGGGAACGCCGAGCAGGAAGAGCAACAGCAGCGGGGTCGTCCAGCGGACCTGGTGCACCGAGAGGGAAAGGAAGAGCGAGCCGAACGCGACCAGGCTGATCAGCACGGACACGACGACTCCCTGTACGAGCGCCCGCGCGTCCTTCCAGCCGTGGAAACCATCGGCATCGGTCATGTCGAAGGCATAGTGCACATCTTTCCGTATAGCGACAAAGAAGGACATCAGGCAGACGCCCATGAGGTTGTGCTTGATCATCACGTACGAGACCGTCGTCGCGACCAGCCCATAGGCGAGGGGACCGGCCAGGCCCCCGGCCTCCGGCGAGGCCCACCAGGACTGGTAGGCCGCAGCACTCCACGCACGCCGGGACGCGGTATCCCCGTCGGGTGCCAGCCAGGAGAACACCCCGCCCTGACGGAAGGCGCCCATGAGAAGCAGGGCTACCCCGGCGGAGAGCAGTGCCACGGCCCACGAATGCCGACCGCACGCGGCGAATCTCCGGTTCGCCCGCAGGACGGCCAGACGGACGACGGTTCGGCTCTGCGGGGGCACCCGCAGCATGCCTTGCGCATGGAGGCGGGCGGCGAATTCGTCCGCACGCCGGCAGTTTCCGAAGGCGAGGTGGAGAGTGACCGCCGCGATCACGACATTGATCAGCGAGGGATAGTCCCTGACCAATGGAACCGCGAAATCTGAGGTTCCATCTCCCAGCCTCACCATGCGAAGAAAGTCCGCTTGCGCGACCTGCCAGATTTCTGGATGGTTCAGATTCCCGGTCAGCGCGGTACTGACGATCAGCGGCAGGAATTCCAGGGGCAGGAACAGAAGCAGTAGCGCGGGCCGGAGACGGCGGGCGTGAAACCACCGGAACAGGGGTTCGACGTCGTAGGACCGAACGCGCAGCTCTTCCGAGGTGATGTCACCGTCAGGCACGAGCGGGTCGAGGGCTCGGCGCTTGAGAAACGCGGGCCACACCAGTGGACTGAACACTTCCCCTCCCCCGTCCGCCACCGCATGCCACGAGCCGAGGACCAAGGGCCACAGTGCCAGAAAACGCCGGGAGTAAGCCTAGCTGGAGCGGCAGGAAATGCATCCGGTGAACCCGAAACCCTCCTGGAATCCGGACAGTTGCGCCCTGGATCCTACTCAGACACTTCTCTATACCTCTCGCCCCGCGAACCCTGAAGTGCCAGAAGCAGGAGAGGGCTCGCGTCCTGGAAGAGAACGGGCGAGCCGGGTTCCTGGCGATGGACGCAGCGGATCACGGCGTGACGTGCCTGAGCTCAGGCGCCATGCAGGAGTCTGCTGCTCTTCACGCGTATCTACTCGGCTTGAATCCGCGATGTCCGGCTGATCATTCAGGCCGACAAAGTCCAGGCCGGTGGTTGGCAGGCAGCCGTCGATCAAAGTGCGACCGGTACTGGATCTTCTTCAGCTTCCGCTTACTCACGCGGATCAGGTGCGCCAGATCCGCGGCGGCGAAGTCGGCCAGGGCCCGCTTGAGCAGGCTCCAGGTCCCCGCCTGCGGGTTGGTCTCCGATGCATACGGCGGCAGATGGAAGATGACCAGCCAGACCTTGTGCTCCTCAGCGAAGTCGAAGGCTTCCTGCTGCAGGTGGACGGAAAGGTTGTCCCAGACCCACACCACCGGGGTGCCCAGTTGCAGGTGCACCATCTGGAGGAAGTCGCGGTAGTCCTGCCAGGTGAACGACTTCGGCTCGCCCTTGCGTCCGCGACAGACGTACAGCTTGAAGAACATCCGGGCCCGCACCCCCGGCTGGAAGCACACCGTCCCGGCGATGTTGACCCGCCCACCGCGCCGCCCGGCCACCCGCACCACCGGACGGGCACCTGGCAGCTCCAGCCGTGGCGCCTGAACAGCCGTCACATCCCCTGGACGGTGCAGCCGACGTGGAACATCCGGCCGATCAGCAGCTTGACCCTGGCCGGCGTCCAACCCTGGTGCTCGTCGTCGAAGCCGTGCACCAGCCACGATTCGTGCTTCATGGCATCGAGACTGGCGTGACCTTCAGAAGCGAGGAGGTGCTCTTGCAGCTCCTTTCCTTGATTCGACGCGGACATGCGCAGTCAGGTCGCCGAGGGCCTCATCAGTCGAGGTGAGCAGCCAAGAGGAGCAGGGAGTACATGCTGGTCCTGCTCAATAAACCCTGCGGGTCCCGCTACGGACTGACGCGAGCGGACCGCAGTACGAGTAAGGGGCGGCAACGCGAAGCGCCCGCCCTGCCGGAGGCAGAACGGGCGCTTGTGGGTGAGGGTCCTCTCTTAAGGATCGGTCTTCTCGGCGTGGATGCCGCGCATGGCCTCGATCGTGACCGTCATCAGTTCGAGGTCTGCTTTCTTGATCCTTGCCTGGAGTGCCAGGGCACCACGACCGCTCGCGGAACGCCCGCCCGGACAGTCCGGACAGCCAGGAACAGCCACAGTGGCCGGACGAGCTCCGCCTTCACCCTCCCACCCCTCTTCAGGATCCTGTTGCCAGCCCGCGCCCAGAGTGCCGTACGCGGCTTCCTCAGCCGCGACGAGGGCACTCGCGGTGCGGAACGGACCCGCCACGTCGGAAGCAGCAGCCATCAGGCGGGCGGCCGCGGCCGCGCCGGTGTGCGGTGGAACGACCAGCAGGTCCCAGCGTCCGGAGTTGTAGGACAGCAGGAGAATCTTGTGCGGGTCCAGTTCGGCCCTGAACCAGCCGACCTTCACCACATGCCCGTGGACGGGTACTCTGCGCGGAATGAGGGGCCACCGCGCGGGGTTGACCGCGATATGAGTGATCCGCCCCCACAACGGGTCCAGCACCTCCGTGAGCGCGGGAAGCTCCCGCGACAAGTCACGCGAGCGGGGCCACCACGCCCCGTCCAACAGCCCCTTGCCGACACTCCGGGCCTTCAGGGCGAGGCGGACGGACGGCACCGTTGCGGTCGCCTGCCGCGGCTCCGGGTATGCGATGGTCGCGATCATGACGTGGACCCGTCTCCGGACCCACGAAAAGATGGCCCGGCATCATCGTTCACCGGGAACGGGGCCGACACGAGGACCGGCTCAAGGGCTGTTCCCGATAGTCCCATTCTACTCCCGCGCAGGCATGAACTCCCGCTCGTACAGGATGTATTGACCACGCTGATACAACGGGCGGGTGCTCCTGAAGAACCAGCAGAGCATCGCCCGAGAAACCCACCGTTTCCCGAACGCGATAATCCGCAGCGATGATGAGTCGGCCACACTGTCGCCCGACTCATTTCCCGGTCGCGCAGGCGGACCCTCGGCAGCATGGAATCGTCGACGGTCCGTGGCACGCAGAAGAACCCGCTCGCCCTCTAAGGGCTCGTAGATAACACCAACTTTTTGGTTCTGGGACTTGACGCCCCAGGTCAGCGAGATGCGAGCACGCAGGTTGTTCTTCTGCGGGCCCTTAGGTCGCATTCCCTAAGTCCTTCCGCATCGCGTCAATCAGCACCGTAAGAAGTTGGTCGTGCCTGATCCGTCGTACGGTGTATTCCGGATCTTCCAAGTTCAACCCTGCGACAATGCGATTCCCAAACTCTTGCAGGTCTAGGAATGCGCGGCGCGATGGAGTAACCAGTTCCCATGGAGCGACGATCGTCACCTGCGCACGGAAGGCGTTGCATGGATCGAACGCTACGTTGATCGCGCTACGCCTCGCAGCTGCCGATGCTTCCGGATCGCGCGCCAAGGCACTGCACGTGTGCCTGGCCTGCGTCAGGCTAGCCAGGTAGCTCCCGTATAGGGTGCGTCGAACCTCTGCGCTTTGATTGCTGCGTTCCCGCTTCCAGCGACGACCATCCGCGAGTAGAGCGGCAACGGCAGCGATCATTCCACCGACAAGGGTGCTGGCGAGCGTGAACCACTCCATCTCAGCAAGATAGGGGCTCACGGACGAACGTGAAGGGGTGGAGCGAAAAGCGCCCGGCTGTCCCATCAGGCACTGGCCCTGCTCGTTGCTGCGAAGAGCAGCTCGGAGACCGGCCGGCTGTTCAGGGACTCCTCCGGCCGGACCATGGGTCGCTACACCGCGTAGGCTCCGATCCGCCTTCGGCGGCCGCGTAACCAGCTCACATGTGCTCAGCACAACGCCCGAGAAGCGCCAGAGCACCGTACTTCCGTTGGCCACCCTGGCGGACGAGCAGCAGGCAGTCCGGGAGCTGGCCGCCACAGATGCCCTCGGCGATGGTGAGTTCGACATCCTTGTCGGCATCGATTCCGGGAAGCTCCGCGCGGAGGATGTAGGTGCCGTCCTCAAGGGACTCCTCGATGCGGATGCTGTGCAGGCCGGGTGCGGTGTGCAGGCCCGGGATGCCCGACTCGACCCAGCTGAACAGGTCGGGAAGCAGGGTTGGCCAGGTCGTCCGACGCTCGGTCGTTCCTGTCATCTCGCCCTCCTTGTCGGGTGGTTGTGCTTCTTTCTCGATTCCAGAGTCCCGCCGGGGCGGGGCAGCGCGCGAGTGCCGAAAGACCTTGCGCGAGAGCGGGTCGGGCAGGGTTCCGGCCCACGTTCCAGGGCCGACCGGTACCCCGATGGGGCCGTCCGACCCCGGGCGCTCGTTGAGGAGAGGGCAGCCTCGTATCGGGAACAGGAGGTTCTCCTTCTGAGGGAGCGAGTGGTTCATCGCTCTCCCTGCGCTGCGCCGCCACTGCTCTCGGCGCAGTCCTTTCTCTCCGCTCCTCCGCGCTCGCCCCGGGCTTCACCCATGGCCGTCGAGGCCCGCGACGCTGTTCGCCTGGAAGGTCGCAGCAGCATGAACACCGCTCCCCCGAAGTCTCCGTACTCCGCGTATCCGGCCCGTCTCTCGGCCCGGCTGGACTCGCCCTTGTCCCGCTGGCTGTGGCTGGTCAAGTGGCTGCTGGCGCTGCCCCATTACCTCGTGCTGATCCTGTTGTGGGCGGCCCTCCTGGTGGTGTGGGTCGTAGCCTTCTTCACCATCCTGATCGCCGGCCGCTAGCCGCGTCCGCTCTTCGAGTTCAGTGCGGGTGTGCTGCGCGGAAGCTGGCGGGTGGGGTACTACGCCTACAGCGCGCTCGGTACCGACCGCTACCCGCCGTTCACGTTGCGAGACGCACCCGACTATCCGGCGCGCTACGACGTGGCGTATCCGGACCAACTCTCCCGGGGCCTGGTCCTGGTGAAGTGGTGGCTGCTGGCAGTCCCCCACTTCTTGGTGCTCAGCTTCCTGCTCGGCGGTGTCCGCGTGCCATGGGCGGCGGGCGGACTCGTCGGCGTGCTCTTACTGTTCGCCGGCATCGCCCTCCTCTTTTCACCGGGCGCTATCCCCGGGGCCTCTTCGACCTGGTGATCGGGCTGAACCGGTGGGTGCTGCGGGTCGCCGCGTACGCCGCTCCCCTCACGGACGCCTACCCGCCCTTCCGCCTCGACCAGGGTGGCGAGGAGCCGGAAGCGCGTCCATGAGCAGACCGCCCTCGTCACCGTGTTCCTGGTCCGGCACGGTCTCGCTCATCTGCCGGTGTGGTGGGCTTCCTCCGCCGGGTCCGCCCGTTCGTCCGCGCCGTTCGACCCGCGGCACTCCTGGGCGTTCGCCGTCGCCGAGCTGCCACAGGCACGGGCCGGGCAGGCTTCCGTCCTCCTCGCCGGTGCCGTTGCCGTCCTGTACGTCGCCGCGGGGGCGGCCGTCGTCGCGCAGGCCGACGCGTGGCCGGCCGTGGCGGTCGCCGCCGCCGCGGCCGGCTTGGCACTCAAGGCACTCTGGTTCCACGCATGGCTGTCCTTCGGCGTGCTGCTCGACCTCGGAGTCATCGCCGCGGTGACCATGAACTGTCCCGGTTCGCTCCACTGACGGCGTCCCCCGTACCCCGTCGAGGTCCAACGGGCCCTGTACGCAACGTTGTTCCGACGCGAGGCTGATGCCGTGCCCGTCAGGGCCGCGAGAGCGAGCAGAGGAGACCTCCGTGCCTGCCATCCCCCGACGAACTCCACCGCAACGTCCGGACGGGGCGGGTCCCCGCGTGGAGTCCGCACCCGCCCTGCACGGCGTCCGGGCCGCCGTCTTCGACACGGACGGCGTGATCACGGATTCGGCCCGGGTCCACGCGGCCGCCTGGAAGGCCTCCTTCGACGCCTTCCTGAGGGAGCACCCGCCTGAAGATCCGTACCAGCGAAGGCCGTTCGACGTGGCGGACGACTATCCGCGCCTCGTGGACGGCAGGTCCCGTCAGGACGGGGCCACCGCGTTCCTCGCCTCGCGCGGCATCGATCCCGACCCCTCCCTGGTGCGGGCCGTCGCCGCTGACAAGGAGCGGCGGTACACCGAGCAACTGCGGGAGCACGGCGTCGATGCCTTTGCGGGTACGGTACGGCTGCTGAACGTCCTGCGGCGGGACGGGCTGCCTCTCGCCGCCGCGTCCGCTTCCCGGCACGCCTGTGAACTCCTCACTCGGGCGGGCGTGTTGGGGCTCTTCGACGCCCTGGTGGACGGCGCCCAGGCGGCCCGGCTCGGGCTGCCTGGCAAGCCCGAGCCCGACCTCTTCCTGGAAGCCGCCCGACGGCTGGGGGTCCCGGCCGCCGACACCGCCGTCTTCGAGGACGCCCTGGCCGGAGTGGAGGCGGGCAGGCGCGGCGGGTTCGGTCTGGTGATCGGTGTGAACCGGACGTCCGGGCAGGCCGCCGGGGAGGAACTGCGGCGGCGCGGCGCCGACCTGGTCGTGCGGGATCTCGGTGAACTGGTCGTGGAAGGAGCACCGGCGTGACGGACATCGGCGTTCCGGACACGGACCGGACGTGGAGTTACGAGGGTTACGACCCTGACCAGGAAGCGCTCAGGGAGTCTCTGTGCACCCTCGGCAACGGCTACTTCGCCACCCGCGGGGCGGCCCCCGAGTGCGCGGCGGACGGGGTGCACTACCCGGGCACGTATGCGGCGGGGTGTTACAACCGCCTCCGCTCCACGGTGGCAGGCCGTCGTGTCGAGAACGAGGACATGGTCAATCTGCCCAACTGGCTTCCTCTGCGCTTCCGTCTGCACGGCGACGAGGGGCCCGGCGCATGGCTTCGTCCGGACTCCGACGTGGCGGACGGATATCGGCAGACCCTCCTGCTCAGCTCGGGGCTCCTGGAGCGGAGGATGCGGTACGTGGTTCCCGGGCGCGGCACTCTCTGCGTCACGCAGTTGCGTCTCGTGCACATGGGTGATCCCCATCTGGCCGCGCTGCGCACCGAGTTCACGGCCGAGGGCTTCTCCGGGTACCTCGAAGTCGAGGCGGCGCTCGACGGTGGCGTCACCAACAGTGGAGTGCACCGCTACCACGACCTGAACGGTCGCCATCTCGTCCACGTGCACACCGGCGAGTCAGGGCCCGGCACCGTGTGGCTCCGCTGCCGCACCAGCACCTCCGACATCCGGATCGGCATGGCGGCCCGCCTCACCGCCGAAACCGCCGACGCGCCCGCCACCATTCACCACGGGGAACACCTCGTGGCGCAACGGGTCCGGCTTCGACTCCTCCCCGGTGAGACCGTCACCGTCGACAAGGCCGTGACCCTGCACACCTCGCGCGATCCCGCCATCAGCGACCCGCTGTACGCCGCCTGCGACCGGGTCGCGCGTGCACCCGGTTTCGACGAGCTGCTCGAATCGCACCTGACGGCCTGGGACCAGCTGTGGCACAGGGCCGCCCTCGACGTCCCGGGGGAAGCGGGGCGGATCCTGCGGCTGCATCTCTTCCACGTGCTGCAGACCCTCTCGCCGCACACCGCGGACCTCGACGTGGGGGTGCCGGCACGGGGGCTGCACGGTGAGGCGTACCGCGGGCATGTCTTCTGGGACGAGCTGTTCGTCCTGCCGTACCTCAACCTGCATCTACCCGAGGTCTCCCGCGCCCTGCTCACCTACCGCCACCGGCGCCTCGGCCAGGCCGTCAGCGCCGCCAGGGACGCGGGCCTGACCGGCGCCCTGTACCCGTGGCAGAGCGGCAGCGACGGCCGGGAGGAGACCCAGGAGCTGCACCTCAACCCCCGGTCCGGGCGCTGGCTGCCGGACCACTCGCGCCTTCAGCGCCACGTCGGTTCGGCCGTGGCGTACAACGTGTGGCAGTACTGCGCGGCGAGCGGGGACACCGAGTTCCTGCACACCAAGGGAGCGGAGATGCTGCTGCAGATCGCCCGGTTCTGGGCGGCCTCGGCGACGTACGACGAAGGGCTCGGCCGTCATCGCATCCGTGGGGTGGTGGGGCCCGACGAGTATCACGACGCGTATCCGGGGGCGGGCGAGCCGGGCCTGGACGACAACGCGTACACGAATGTGATGGCCGCCTGGGTCCTTGCTCGTGCCCTGGAGCTGTTGGGCGTCCTGCCCGAGCCTCGGCGTCGGGAACTCGTCGAGCGGATCGGTCTTGACGGCGGCGAGCTGGAACTGTGGGAGGAGGTCTCGCGGACGCTGCACGTGCCCTTCCACGCGGGTGTCATCAGCCAGTTCGAGGGGTACGGGGAACTGGCGGAGCTCGACTGGGAGGGGTATCGCAAGCGGTACGGGAACATCCGGCGGCTCGACCGGATCCTGGAGGCCGAGGGCGACTCGGTCAACCGCTACCAGGCGTCGAAGCAGGCCGACGTCCTGATGCTCGGCTACCTCCTCCCCCCTGCTGAACTGCGTTCGGTATTCGACCGGTTGGGGGTGCGGTGCGACGAGGACACCTGGCGCCGCACCGTCGATCACTACCTGCGCCGCACCAGCCACGGTTCGACCCTGAGCGGGCTCGTCCACGGCCACGTGCTCGCACGGGTGCGGCGTGCCGATGCGTGGGGGTTCTGTCAGGAGGCGCTGCGGGGCGACGTCGCGGACCTTCAGGGCGGCACCACCGGTGAGGGGATCCACCTCGGCGCGATGGCCGGCATCCTCGACTTCGTACAGCGGGGCCTGACCGGGCTCGAAACCCGTGGCAATGTCCTGCGGCTCGCCCCGGCACCGTTGCCCGAACTGTCCGAGTACGGTTTCTCCCTCCGCTACCAGGGGCACTGGGATGTACGCCTGCGAATGGTTCCGGGGCAGCTGGACGTCAGCGTTCCGGCCTCGGACCGGTCGCCGATCGACATCGAACTCCCGGGGCAGACGGTATCGGTGGCACCCGGGGAGTCCCGTCGGCTGACGTTGCCACGGTAGACCAACGGGACCCACGGGGCGCTGTTTCCGGCCTTCCGCCACCGGCTGCGCTCCGGGGCCTTCCGCCGGTGTGCTCCGTCGTTACGGTGGAGTGCGGGTGTCCTCTCTTGCCTGCCGGATCGGAAGGTGGGGTCCATGAGCGGGACCGAGGCCGGGGGCAGTGGGGCGGACAGTCGGCTGGGGAGGTTCCGGCTGGACGAGTTGCTCGACGAGCTCCAGGTGCGGATCGAAGCGGTGCGGGGCACGCGGGACCGGTTGCACGGCTTGTTGGAGGCCGTGCTGTCGGTGGGGCGGGAGTTGGATCTGCCGCAGGTGTTGCGGGGGATCGTCGAGGCGTCGGTGGTGCTGGTGGACGCCGAGTACGGGGCGTTGGGGGTCATCGGTCAGGATCAGCGGCTCGCGCAGTTCCTGACCATGGGGGTCGACGAGGAGTTGCGGGCGCGGATCGGGGACCTTCCGTCCGGGCACGGACTGCTGGGGGAGGTGATCCGCCATCCGGAGCCCCTGCGGCTGCCGGAGCTCGCGGACCATCCGGCCTCTTCGGGTTTCCCGCCGAACCATCCGCCGATGCACTCGTTCCTGGGGGTGCCGGTCAGGGTGCGCGACACGGTGTTCGGGAACCTCTATCTGACCGAGAAGCGCGGCGGCGGCGAGTTCGACGCGGAGGACGAGGCGGTGCTGACCACGCTCGCCGTGGCGGCCGGCGTGGCGATCGAGAACGCCCGCCTGTACGAGGAGGCGCGGCTGCGCGAGCAGTGGCTGGAGGCGAGCACCGAGTTCACGGCCGGGTTGCTGTCCGGGATGCCGGAGGCCCGGGTGCTTAAGGTGATGGTCGAGAGGGCCCGCCGGATCACGTCGGCCGAGTTGGGTGTGGTCGATCTGGTGGAGGGCGCGGAGACGCTGCGCGGGGTGCTGGCGCTGGGTGAGGGCGCTGAAGCTCACTGTGGGTTGACGGTGCCCCGGGAGGGAACCCTCGCGGGCATCGCCCTCCAGACGGCCGGTCTGGTGTCGTCGGCCTGCGTCGCGGACGATCCCCGGGTGACGTTCGCTCCCGAACGCTGGAAGGGGCTCGGTCCCGCGGTGGCGGTGCCGATCGGCGAGCGCGGGGTGCTCGTACTGGCCCGCACCACGGGCAGGCCGCCCTTCAGCGCAGCTGAAACGGCCCCGCTGCCCGGCTTCGCCGGACAGGCGGCCCTGGCCCTGGAGCTGGCGGACCGGCGGCGCGACGCCGAGCAGGTGAGCCTGCTGGAGGACCGCGACCGGATCGCCCGCGACCTGCACGACCTCGCCATCCAGCGGCTGTTCGCCACCGGAATGACCCTGCAGAGCGCCCGGCGGTTCGTCGACCACCCGGAAGCGGCCGAACGGCTCGTGCGCGCGGTGGACGACCTCGACGAGACCATAAAGATCATCCGGTCGACCATCTTCGGCCTGCGCGCCCACGAATCGCCGGTGCCCGGCAGCGGGTTGCGGATCAGGGCGGTGCGCACGGTGGAGGAGGCGATCTCGGCGCTCGGGTTCACCCCGGCTCTGCGGATGGAGGGGCTGCTGGACACGGACGTGCCGCAGGTCGTGGCCGACGAGGTGGTCGCGGTGCTGGGCGAGGCGCTGTCGAACGTGGCCCGGCACGCCCGGGCGTCGCGGACGGACGTCGCCGTGACCGTGGGCCAGGGCGTACTGACGGTGGCGGTGGCCGACGACGGCGTCGGGCTGCGCGAGGAGGAGCAGCGGTGCAGCGGGCTGCGCAATCTCGCCGAGCGGGCGGAGCGGCTCGAAGGACGGCTGACCGTCGGCCCCGGGGCGACGGGCGGGACGCGCCTGAGGTGGAGGGTTCCGCTCCACGGACTGAAGTGACGCCTGTTCACTCGCCTTTCGTGTCGGGCGGGGTGAACCGGGTGGCGAGGACGGCCGCCTGGATGCGGCGCTCGACGCCGAGCTTGGCCAGCAGCCGGGAGATGTGGTTCTTGACCGTCTTCTCGGAGAGGTAGAGCTGCTTGCCGATCCGACGGTTGGTGAGGCCCTCGCCGACGAGCGCGAGGATCTCCCGCTCCCGCGGGGTGAGACCGGCCAGCCGGGCGTCCCCGGCCGTGGTCTCCTGGGCCGGTCCGCGCAGGCTGCTCATCAGCCGGGCGGTGGTGGCCGGGTCCAGCATCGACCGGCCCGAGGCGACCGTGCGGACGGCCTCGACCAGGTCCGAGCCCTTGATCTGCTTGAGGACGTAGCCCGAGGCGCCCGCCATGATGGCGTCGAGCAGCGCGTCGTCGTCGTCGAACGAGGTCAGCATCAGGCAGGCCAGCCCCGGTGTGCGGGAGAGGAGTTCGCGGCAGACGGTGATGCCGTCGCCGTCCGGCAGCCTGATGTCCAGGATCGCGACGTCCGGACGCAGCGCCGGACCCCGGACCAGGGCCTGTTCACCGGTGCCCGCCTCGCCCACCACCGCCATGTCGGGCTCGGCGCCGAGCAGGTCGTGCACCCCGCGCCGTACGACTTCGTGGTCGTCGAGAAGGAAGACCCGGATCGGTTCCTGTGGCGAGAACGCCCGTACGGTCATGACTGCCCCTCGCGTTCTGTCGTCCCGCAGCGATCGTGCCCTGCGTGGGGGCGACGCACCAGGGCCGGTCGGCCCCAATCAGCCCTTGCCTGCCCACTATTGATTGACCGTCAGCAAATGCGCGGGAGCTGCTCGCCGACCGGCATGTCTACCACCCGGCGCGCGCCGACGAGGGTGCGCATCACCACCCGGCCCGCCGGCCCCGGCACGGTGTTCCCGATCCGTACGGACTGCGCTCCTTCGGGTTGTGAGAGCAGGGCGTCCAGAGCCGCGTCGGCGGAGCGGGCTGCGACGAACGCGATCAGGCAGCCCTCGTTGGCGACGATCAGGGGATCGAGTCCGAGCAGGTCGCAGGCGGCTGCCACAGCCGGCGGGACGGGTACGGCCGCTTCATCGATCTCCACACAGAGCGAGGAATCGTGGGCGATCTCGTTGAGGGAGGTCGCCAGGCCGCCGCGGGTGGGATCCCGCAGGGCGTGGATGTCCGGTCCGTACGGTGCCAGGGCGCGGACGAGGCGGTGCAGCGGGCGGGTGTCGGAGGCGATGTCGGTCTCGAAGCCGAGCCCTTCGCGGGTGGAGAGGACGGCGGTGCCGTGCAGCCCGATGGGACCGGAGAGGAGCACCACGTCACCCGGCCTGGCCGCGGCGGCCGAGGGGCGGAGGCTCGGGAGGCGGCGGCCGATGCCGGTGGTGTTGAGAAAGAGCCGGTCGGCGGCTCCCCGGCCCACGACCTTGGTGTCGCCGGTGATGACGGGGACACCTGCCTCGCGTGCGGCTTTGCCTGTGGAGGTGAGGACGGTGCGCAGTTCGGTCAGCGGCAGTCCTTCTTCGGCGATCACCGAGAGGGTGAGTGCGAGGGGCATGGCGCCGCGCATGGCGAGGTCGTTGACGGTGCCGTGGACGGCGAGTGAGCCGATGTCGCCGCCGGGGAAGAAGAGTGGGCTGACAACGAACGAGTCGGTGGAGACGACGAGTTCCTCGAAGCCGGGGAGCGGGGCGGCGTCTTCGAGCGGCCCGGTCTCACAGCCCCCGAGGGCGGGCAGGACCAGGGTTTCGAGCAGCTCGGCGGTGAGCCGCCCGCCCGCCCCGTGCCCCAGCTGCACGAGTTCGTTCTCGCTGTACGGGAGGGGGCAGGCTGCGTTCGGTGCGAGGGCGGTGTTCATACGGTGCTCCTCCTGGTGCGGCCTGCGGCGTGGAAGGCGGCGCAGGTGCCCTCGGCGGACACCATGGGCGCGCCGAGCGGGGTGCGCGGGGTGCAGCGGGTTCCGTAGGCGGCGCAGTCGGTGGGGAGGCGGGCTCCGGTGAGAACGGCTCCGGCGATGCACGCGGGGTCCTCGACCGGGTGCAGGCCGCCGACGTCGAAGCGCCGTGCGGCATCGAACTTCTCGTAGGCGGGGGCGAGTTCGAGGCCGCTGGCGGGCAGGGTGCCGATGCCGCGCCAGGCCCGGTCGGTGACGCGGAAGACCTGGGCGATGACGTCCTGGGCGGCGGTGTTCCCGGTGCGGCGGACGGCGCGGACGTACTGGTTCTCGACGTCGTGGCGGCCTGCTTCGAGCTGGGCGACAGCCATCAGGATGCCCTCCAGCAGGTCGAGCGGTTCGAATCCCGTGACCACGACGGGGACTTCGTACCGGTGGGCGATCGGTTCGTACTCCTGCCAGCCCATGACCGCGCAGACGTGTCCGGCGGCCAGGAACGCCTGGACCTCGCAGGCCGGGTCGTCGAGGAGCGCGGTCATGGCGGGCGGTACGAGGACGTGGCTGACGAGCAGGGAGAAGTTGGCCAGTCCGAGGCGGGCGGCGTGCAGGACGGTCATCGCGTTGGCGGGTGCGGTGGTCTCGAAGCCGACGGCGAGGAAGACGACTTCGCGGTCCGGGTGCTGCTGGGCGAGGCGTACCGCGTCCATGGGCGTGTAGACCACGCGTACGTCGGCGCCCCGGGCGCTCAGGGCGAGGAGGTCGGTGGTGCTGCCGGGGACGCGGAGCATGTCGCCGAAGCTGGTGAGGATCACGCCGGGACGGTCGGCGATCGCCATGGCACGGTCGAGGGTTTCCAGCGGGGTGACGCAGACCGGGCAGCCGGGACCGTGGATCATGCGGAGGCCGGCCGGGAGGAGTTCGTCGATGCCCTGGCGCACCAGGGTGTGGGTCTGGCCGCCGCACACCTCCATGAGGTGCCAGGGGCGGGTGGCGACGCGCTCCAGTTCGGCGAGCAGCCGCCGGGCGAGGGCGGGGTCGCGGTACTCGTCGAGGTACTTCATCGGCTGAGTGTGTCCGGCTCGGTGAGGTCCATCCGTACGTCGACGATGCCCTCCACGGCATGGGCCAGCCGTGCGGCCACCGGGACGAGGCGGCGGTCGTGCATCGTGCCGCGGACGGTGACCACGCCGTCCGCCACGGAGGTTGTCACGTCCTGCTGCGGGAAGAGCGGGGCGAGGGTCCGGTGCACCTCGGCGGCGAGTTCGGCGTCTGAGCGCAGGAAGACCTTGAGCAGGTCGCTGCGGCTGACCACGCCCTGGAGGATGCCGATGCGGTCGATCACCGGGAGCCGTTTGACGCCGAGCCTGGCCATGATGCGGGCGGCCTGGGCGAGTGTGGTGTCGGCGTGCACGGTGACGGCCGGGGTGCTCATCAGGTCCCCCGCCGTGGTCGCTCCCGCCTTGGCCAGTTCGGCGAGGTGCCGCGCCCGGAGGGACGCGATCCGTCCGGTCGGCAGAGGTGCGGCGGGGTGCCGGTCGGACAGTGACAGGTCCGGAGCCTGGTCCCGGAACTCCTCCTTGGGCAGCAGGTCGGCCTCGGAGACGACGCCGACGACCCGCCCCTCGCCCTCCAGTACGGGCAGGGCGCTGACCTTCCACTGGTCCATGAGCAGGACGATCTCCTTGAACGCGGCGTCGCGTCCGACGGAGACGACGGTCTGGGTCATCACGTCGCTCACGATGTGCGGCGAACTGGGCACGGCGGGCCTCCTGGGTGGGGTTCGGACGGTGTGGGTGCGTTCGACGGTGAGGTCGAGGAAGTGGGTGGAGCAGGAGATGCACGGGTCGTGGTTGCGGATGGCCCGCTCGCACAGGGCGGCCAGCTCGGCGTCGTCCGGTTGTCCCGCGTCGAGTGCGGCCTGGGCGGTGCGGCGCAGGTCGTCCTCGATCGCGCCCTGGTTCTGGGCGGTGGGCGGAACGAGCCGGGCGTCGGTGACGGTGCCGTCGGCGTCGAGTGCGTACCGGTGGTAGAGCAGGCCGCGCGGTGCCTCGGTCGCGCCGTGGCCGGTGCCCGCGACGGGTGGCACATCGGCGTACGGGCGGGCCGGGGGCTCGTACGTCTCGATGATCCGCAGTGCCTCGGTGACCGCGTACACGACCTCGACGGCCCGCACCAGGATCGAGCGGTACGGGTTGCGGCAGACCGCTCCGTCCCAGGGGTCGCCGAGTCCGGCGGTGCGGGCGGCGTCGCGGGCGGTGCGGGTGAGCCAGCGGCCGCTGATCGCGAACCGGGCGAGGGAGCCGGTGAGATGGCGGCGCCCGTCGAGGGTGGAGTACAGCGCGGTGGAGTGCGGGAGGTGCTCCTCGCGGACCCGGTCGAGGAACGTGTGCAGCGGAAAGGTGTTCAGGGTGGCGTCGGCGCGCAGGACGGTTGGGGTGCCGCTTTCGATGGCGTACGTGCCGGGGGCGGTCAGCGCGAACAGGTCCGCGTCGACCGTCGCGTCCGGGAACTCGAAGCCGGATACCCACTCCACGGTCTGCCAGGCGTCGTCCAGTGTCCGCCTCAACTCCGGAGCCAAGGGCTGCAGTTCGGCGATCGTGGGCGCGCGGTGGAAGCCGCCGAGGCGGACGTTGACGGGGTGGATGGCGCGGCCGCCGAGGAGCTCCAGGACCGCGTTGCCCGACTTCTTGAGGCGCAGTCCGCGTTCCACGTGGTGGCGGGCGGTGCGGGCGAGTTCGAGGGCTCCGTCGCAGCCGAGGAAGTCGGGGGCGTGCAGGAGGTAGATGTGCAGGGTCTGGCTCTCGATCCACTCGCCGCAGTACAGGAGCCTGCGCAGCGCGGTGATCTTCGGGTCGACGGTGACGTGGCAGGCGTCTTCGATCGCGGCGCAGGCGCTGAGTTGGTAGGCCACGGGGCAGATGCCGCACACCCGGGCGGTGATGTCGGGAGGTTCGGTGTGGGCACGGCCACGTAGGAAGGCCTCGAAGAAGCGCGGCGGTTCGTAGATCTGGAGCCGGGCCCGGGTGACGGTGTTGTCGCGGACGCTCAGGTGCAGGGCGCCTTCGCCTTCGACCCGGGTGAGCGAGCCGACGTGCAGGACGCGGGAGCCTCGGTGCGTCATGGCTTCACTTCCTCCTCGCCGGCCCGCAACTCATCCTCGAACGCTGCTGAGTTGAAGGTGTGCAGGAAGCGCTCGACGTCGCGGTCGTCCATGCCGTCGCGGTGCAGTACGGGGATGAGGGCGGGCAGGTTGACCGAGAGGGCCCTGCCGGAGGCATCGGGGCGCCCGGCAGGCCCGAAGCAGCCGTAGCAGCCCCGCCCGTACGCCGGGCAGATCGCCCCGCAGCCGGCGTGCGTGACCGGGCCCAGGCAGGGTGTGCCGTGGGCGACGGTGACGCAGACCGTGCCGCGCCGCTTGCACTCGAAGCAGACGCTGTGGTCGGAGACGTCCGGCTTGCGGCCCGCCAGGTGCGCCGTGATGACTTCGAGGAGCTGGCGGCGGTCGACGGGGCAGCCGCGCAGCTCGAAGTCGACGTCGACGTGGGCGGAGACCGGGGTGGAGGTGGCGAGGGTGTCGATGTAGTCGGGCCGCGCGTAGACGGCCCGGGTGAACTCCTCGATGTCGGCGATGTTGCGAAGTGCCTGGATGCCGCCCGCCGTTGCGCAGGCGCCGATCGTGACCAGGTGGCGGGAGGCCGCACGGATCTCCCGGATGCGCTCGGCGTCGGCGGGAGTGGTGACGGAGCCCTCGACGAGGGTCAGGTCGTACGGGCCGGGACGGACCGTGCTGGACGCCTCCAGGAAGTGGGAGATCTCCACCTCGCCCGCCAGGGCGAGGAGTTCGTCCTCGCAGTCGAGGAGGGTGAGCTGGCAGCCGTCGCAGGAGGCGAGCTTGAAGACCGCAAGGGTCGGCCTGCTCGTCGTACGCATCTCACAACTCCCTTGTGTAGAGCAGCGGTTCGGCCTGGTTCCAGCCGACGACCGGGCCGTCCCGGCAGAGCAGCAGCGGGCCGAGCTGGCAGTGGCCGCAGTGTCCGGTGGCGCAGCCCATGTTGCGTTCGAGGGAGACCCGGATACTGCTGGGGGCGAGGCCGCGGTGCACGAGGTCACGGGCGGCGGCGCGGATCATCGGTTCGGGGCCGCAGACGAACGCCGTGGCGTGGTGCGGGTCGAAGCGGGCCCGGTCGAGCAGTCTGGTGACGACGCCGATCTGGCCGGACCAGCGGGCGTCGGGCCGGTCGACGGTCACTCCGGTGTACGCGGTCGGCCACTGCTTCGTCTCGACCTTCGCCATGAGGTCGGCCGGGGTGCGGGCGCCCACCAGGACGTTGAGGCGTCCGTACGCTTTCGGGTCGGCGACCGCGTCGCGGACCAGGGGCCGCAGCGGGGCGAGTCCGATGCCGCCCGCGACGACCACGAGGTCCTGTCCGACGGCCTTCTCCAGTTCCCAGCCGGTGCCGTAGGGGCCGCGCAGCCCGATCATCTGGCCGACCCTTGCCGCGTACAGGCCTTCGGAGACGGCGCCGACGCTGCGGACGGTGTGCGCGAGGCCGCCCGTGGTGGGGATGGCGCTCACCGACAGCGGTATCTCGCCCCGGCCGAACGCCCAGACCATCGCGAACTGTCCCGGCGCGAACGGCGGGAGGGGCTCGGCGACCGGTTCGATCCGCAGGGTCGCGGTGTCCGGGGTCTCCTCCCAGCGCGCCACGACCCGGTACGGAACGGGGACGGCGGTGGTCATCGCCGCACACCGCCTCCACTGCCGTAGGGGGCGTACAGGTCCAGAAGCCGGGTGCGGGCCGACTGGAGCCGGTGCGTGAGGACGCGGCCGACCCACTGGCTCACCGCCATGCCCAGCGCGGGGTCGTCGTCGCACATCAGCCGGACGGCGGTGGCGTCGAACTCGTAGGTCCGTACGGGGCTCTGGGTCTCGGCGCCGAGCTGCCAGACGTACGGGCTGAACATCCAGGACCAGCCGACGAGTTCACCGTGCCCGAGAGTCTCGATCACGGGGGCCCTGCGGCCGGGGACATGCATGTCCAGGGCGACGGATCCGGTGCGGACGATCCAGAACCGGTCGGCGTGCCCGCCTTCCTCGAAGAGCCGGGTGCCCGCGGGGAAGGCCGTCTCGCGTGCGATGCGCATCAGGCGTTGGCGGTGTTCGGCGGGCAGGGCGTTCAGTGTGGTGCGCGCGGGGATCATTGTTCTGCCTCTTCCTGGTGGGTCTTCTCGTCGGCCTCCGCCTTGAGCGCCGTGACTTCCTCGGTGATGTCGATGCCGACGGGGCACCAGACGATGCAGCGCCCGCAGCCCACGCACCCCGAGCTGTCGAACTGGTCGTGCCAGGTGCCGAGTTTGTGGGTGAGCCACTGCCGGTAGCGGCTGCGGCCCGAGGAGCGGACGGGCCCGCCGTGCAGGTGGGAGAAGTCCAGGTCGAAGCAGGAGTCCCAGCGCTGCCAGCGTTCGGCGTGGTCGCCGGTGAGGTCGGTGACCTCCTCGGTGGTGGTGCAGAAGCAGGTGGGGCAGACCATGGTGCAGTTGCCGCAGGTCAGACAACGGGAGGCGACGTCGTCCCAGCGGGCGGCCTCCAGGCTCTCCCCCATCAGCTGCTGGAGGTTCACCGGCGGCATGGCCCGGCCCATCGCGTCGGCGGCCCCGGCCACGGCGGTGCGGGCGGCGTCGCGGGTGGCGGAGTCGGCCGCACGCTTCGGCAGCTTGTCCAGGAGCGTGGCCCCTGCGTCACTGCCCGCCCGGACGAGGAAGCGGTGTCCTGCTTCGTCGATCACCTCCGTCAGCGCGAGGTCGAACCCGCTGTCCGTACCGGGGCCGCCGCCCATGGAGACGCAGAAGCAGGTCGCGCCCGGTGCGGTGCATTCGACGGCGATGAGGAACGCTCCCCTCCGGCGTTCCCCGTAGCCCGTGTCGCGGAAGTGTCCGCCGGTCAGGACGCGGTCCTGGATCTCGATGGCGCGCAGGTCGCAGGGACGGACGCCGAGGAAGGCGTACGACGGCGGCTCCGGGCGCTCGGCGTGCATGGTGACGTCGCCGTCCGCCGTACGGTCGGCGCTCCACAGCTTCTCCCGCTGCGGGTGCAGGAAGTTCTTCCAGGACTGGGGTCCCGCGGAGTGCGCGAAGGCCGCCCCGTCCTCGCGGTGGCACAGCCGGTAGCGTCCGGCCTCCAGCTCCACGCCCCAGCCGTACGGGAGTTGGCCGGCGGATTCCAGCTCGGCCAGGACGACGGCGCCGTCGCGGACGGTGGGTCCGACGACGGTGCGGCCGTCCGCGACCAGTGCGGCGACGAGGGCGTCGAGCCCGTCCTTGTCGAGCACTGCCGTGGCGGTGGTCGTGGTCATCGTTGCCCTCCTTGGGCGGGGGCGGGAGGCGGGCCGGGCCGCTGTCCTCTGCCACTTCCAGGTTCGGAGGAACGGGCAGTTGCGGGCAGGGGCCGACCGGCCCCCATCGGGGTCGTACGGGGCCAGATCTGTGGTCCTGCCGTACCCGGCGGCCCACCGGGTACGGACGGGCGGACTCAGGCCCGCCGACCGCTCCACGACGGCTCGGTCCTGGCCCAGTCCCGCGCCCACTCGGCCGTCCGCCTGCGGTGGGCGGCGGTGCGCAGCGCCCACCAGATCCCCGCCACCGGCAGACAGCCGCCGACCACGGTGACCCAGCCGGTGCTGATGGCCACGGTCCACAGTTCGGCGCCGGTCGACGGGGCTTCGACCACCTGCTCCGAGGCGTCGAGCCAGACGTCGGTCCCGCTGCCGGCGGGTGTCCCGGCCTCGACCCGCACCACGGCGACGCGCGGGGTGCCGTCGGGACCGGTCCACCGCACGGACACCGGGTGCACCGTCCGGCCCGTGCCGTAGGCGGCGGACGGGTCGGGGGCGTTCCGGGCGACAGTGGCCCGTACGACGTGGTGGGCGGCGCGCTGCCGGTCCGCCTCCGAGCGAGCGGTGTCGTACCTGGAAACGCCGGTCCACACTCCGGCCGACGGCACCACGCCGAGCAGCAGCGTCAGCATCACCAGCCGGGTCCACGCTTCGATGACGTCGCAGGGTCGGCGCAGCGGACTGCGCCGCCACCGCCACCCTGCGAGCCGGGCGCCGGGCCGGGTCGGCGCATCCATGGCGTCAGTCCACCTGCCGATCCACGAGCAGGGTGTGGAGTTCGGCGGCGATGCGCCGGGCCCAGGCGTCCATTGCCGCGAAGTCGCGGAAGTCGCCGCCCTTGCCGGAGTCGACGATCATCCGGGCCATCCGGCCCTTCGCTCCGGCGCGCAGGCAGCCCCCGAAGGTGACGTGCTCCCGTGCGTCGATCCTGCTGCTGATGCGGCGGACGCCTCGGACCGGCGGGATGTCCCGTTCGCCCGCACTCGCGTCGAGCGGGCCGCTGCTGAACAGCCACACCGGGCGGGCGGCCAGCGCCGCCCGCTGCCGTGCGGCGAACCGGCGGGCGTCCCTGAGCCACCGTCCCGCGTAGAGCGCGCTGCCGAGCACCACGGCGTCGTACTCCCGTACGTCACCGGCTTCCGCCGTCGGTCGGAGGTCGGCGACGACGCCTTCCTTTTCCAGGGTCTGGGCGATGGTGCGTGCCATTTCCTCCGTGGACCCGTTCTTCGTCGCGTACGCGACGAGCACCTTGACCGTCATCGTGGGCCGTCCCTTCTCAGAGTTTGCGCAGCCAGTCGTCGGCCACGCCCTGGAGTGCCTGCTCGGTGGGCCGGAGGTGGGAGTCGTCCGTGCGGTAGGTGAGCTTGTCGACGACCGCGACGACGCCGTCGACCTGCCGCGCCATGTGCACGGCGACCGGGATCTCGCTGAGGCGCTCCAACTGGCCGTCGAGGGTCACGACTCCGTCCGTGACGGATACGCCGACGGACTGCGGGGGCAGCCAGAGGGTGCGCACCAGCACCTCTTCGATCACCTCGTGACGGATCTCGTCGTCCGGGCGCAGGAACACCTGGAGCAGGTCGCGGCGGGTGACGATGCCGACCAGCCGGTCCTCCTCGTCAACGACGGGCAGCCGCTCGACGGAGTGCCGGGCCATGCTGCGGGCGGCCTCCGCGATGGTGTTCTCCGCGTGGATACAGACAGGGGGTGTGGACATCAGCTGTCCTGCGGTACGGGCTGTCGCCTTGGTCCGCGTGGTACGCGCGGCCGGGGTGATGCGGGGCAGGTGGAAGCGGCGCGGGGCCCGGTAGGGGTCGGGGGCCTCCGCCTCGCGCACCAGGAGGTCGGTTTCCGAGAGCACGCCGACGACGTGGTCGTCGGGGTCGACGACGGGCAGTCCGCTGATGCGGTGTTCGGCCAGGAGCCGGGCCACTTCCTTGTACGGGGTGTCGTGGCGGGCGGTGACGACCTCTGTGGTCATCACGGAGCCGGTCTTGCTGTGCTTCATCGTGCACTCCTCTCGGGACGGACGGCGCCGTGACCTCGGGTCAGCGCAACCGGCGCAGATATGGGTCGTGGGCGGTGCGGGGCAGCAGCCGAATCCGCACGTCGAGTGCGGTGACGCTCTCCGGCCGTGCCAGTACGGGGTTGAGGTCGGCCTCCGCGAGCTGGGGCAGGTCGCACGCCATCGCGGACAGCCTCGCCAGGGTCTGCTCCAGGCCCTCCAGGTCCACGGGGCCCGCGCCACCTTCCCCGAACAGCAGTGGGGCGCAGCGCGGCGCGGTGATCAGGTCGTGCAGATCCGCACCGGTGAGCGGGGCCAGCCGGGCGGCCCGGTCGTCCAGTACGTCGGTGGCCGTGCCGCCGAGCCCGAAGAGCACCAGCGGGCCGAACACCTCGTCCTGGACGACGCCCGCGAAGAGTTCGATGCCGCGTGGGGCGAGCGGCTGGACCACCACTCCGGTCATGAGTCCCTCGAAGCGGGTCTCCAGGTCCCGGTGGGCGGACCGGATCTGGGTGTGGCCGCGCAGGTCGAGGAGGACGGCACGTTGGGTGCTCTTGTGCAGCAGTCCCGGCCAGTGGGCCTTCAGGACCACCCGGCCGTCGACGCCGGAGAGCCGTTCGGCGGCGAGGACGGCCTCGTCCTCGGACTCGGCCCAGGCCCACGGGAGTTGGGACAGGCCGTAGCAGTCCAGGAGCTCTGCGCAGGCGCCGGGTTCCAGCCAGCCGCCCTCGGGGTGCGCGGCCAGCCACGCCTCGGCAACGGTGTGCGCCCGAGGGGTGTCCACTCCGGTGAGGGTGGGGACGGTGCCGGGCGGCCTGGCGAGCCACTGGGCGCGCCGGGCGGCGTGTGCCAGGGCGCGGGCGGCAGCCTGCGGGTCGGCGTAGCTGGGCACGGCTCCTCCGTCGACGCCGGGCAACAGGGCGACCGGTTCGTCCTGGTCGAGGCAGACCGCCGCGACCGCCCGGGAGCGACGGCCCGGGGCACGGGAGACGGCCCCGGGCAGGTCGTCGCCGGTCGCCGCGCCAACTGCGGTGGGCACGAGGGCCACGAGGACGGCGTCGATACCGGTGCACTCGGTGAGCAGATCCACACAGGTCTTCAGCTGCTCCTCGGTGACCGCCGCGGTGGTGTCCACCGGGTTGGCGACCGAGGCGCCTGTCGGCAGTACGGCAAGGAGTCGCTCGCGTACGTCCGGGCCGAGCAGCGGCACCTGGAGGTCGGCCTCCGCACAGGCGTCGGCTGCCAGGACACCCGCCCCGCCCGCGTTGGTGACGATCGCGACCCGGGGCCCGGCGGGCAGCGGCTGGGAGTGGAACAGGGCGGCGGTTTCCAGGAGTTCGCCGATGGTGCGGGTGGCGGTGATGCCGGCCTGGGTGAACAGGGCCTGCCGGGTCACGGTCCTGGTGGCGGCTGCCGCGGTGTGCGAGGCGGCCGCCCTGCGGCCGGTGTCGGTGCGGCCCGCGTCCACGGTGAGCACGGGGATGCGCCGGGTGACGCGGCGTGCGGTGCGGGAGAAGACGCGCGGGTTGCCGAAGGACTCCAGGTGCAGCAGGGCCAGTTCGGTGCGACCGTCGGCCTCCCACCACTGAAGCATGTCGTTGCCGCTGACGTCGTACTTGTCACCCAGCGAGACGAAGCTGGACGTTCCGAGGCCCAGCCGGGACAGCCCGCTCAGCAGGGCGATGCCGACCCCGCCGGACTGCACGGCGACACCTACGGAGCCGGGCCGGGGGTGATGGGCGGCGAAGGTCGCGTCCAGGGACATGCCCCGGTCGGTGTTGGCGACGCCGAGGCAGTTGGGGCCCACGAGCCGCATCCCGTAACGGCGGCACACGGCCAGCAGGTCCGCGCCCAGGCCTGCGTCCAGCCCGGCGGAGACCACGACCAGTGCGCGCACTCCGCTCTTGCCGCACTCCTCGGCGACGGGCACCAGGGCGGGCAGGGGGACGGCGAGCACGGCCAGGTCGGGGATCCGGGGCAGTGCGGTGACCGAGGGGAAGGACGGCACGCCCAGCAGTGAGTCGACGTGCGGGTTGACGGCGAAGAGCCAGCGGGGGAAGCCGCCGGTGCGCAGATTGCGAAGGATCGCCCGGCCCACCGAGCCCGGCTTGCGGCGCGCGCCGACGACGGCGACCGTGTCCGGCCGCAGCAGCGGCTCCAGGCTGGCCACGTCCGCCCTGCGCCCACGGGTCTCGACGGCGGACAGATACGTCTCGTCCTCGTCCAGGCGGATGGTGCAGTGCAGTTCGGGGCCCTCCAGCCGACGGGCGACGGCCAGACCGAGGTCGGCGAAGACCTCCAGCACTTGGCGGTTCTCGGCGAGGGCATCGGCGGTGAAGACGGTGACGCCCTCGGCACGTGCGGCCGAGACGAGGTGCTCCAGCAGGAGCGTGCCGATGCCCCGGTGGTGGAGCCCTTCGGCGACGGCTAGGGAGATCTCGGCGGTGCGGGGCCCGTCGGTGCGGGGCTCATCAGTACGGGGCTCATTGGCGCGGGGCACATCGGCAGAGAGCAGGCCGACGGCGAACTCACCCCTGTCGGTTGCCTCCGTGCACTCGTACTCGGCCAGGCCGATCACCTTGCCCCCGCTCTCGGCGAGCAGCGCCAGGTAACCGGGCCGGGCCGGGGCGCTCGCCCGGTCCGCGGCCTGCTCGGCGGAGCGGCGGCTCGCGGCGAAGAACCGCAGCCTCAGGTGCTCCGGGGACATCTCCTCGTACAGCGACCGCAGTTGCGCCCGGTCGTCCGGGCCGGCGGTACGGATGCACGTGGTCGTGCCGTCCGCGAGCAGGGCGTGGGCCGGGGGGCCGGGGTGCGCGCCGTCCGTCATCGTGGGCCTCCTGAGGGTGGGTCGGCACTTCGAGCGTCCGGCGGAACCGGAGCGGCGGGCAGGGGCTGGACGGGTGCTGTCAGGGGCCGACCGGCCCTGCCGCCGGGGCCGGTCGGTTGCTCGCCCGCCGGGCCGGGCAGCTTCGCTCTCCGGTCCCGGCCTTCACCGCGCCTGGCACGGTGTGCGGGACAGCCCCGTGCGCGACCCCGGTCACGTCGTGCTCCGTGCCCGTCGGCATCTTGTGCCGTGGGTGTGGTCGGCGAGTGGCCGCCGCAGTCCCGCAAACGGCGGCCACTGCCCGACAGCCGGCTTCGTGCACTGTCGTGAGGGACGCCTCGACGGTTCCCCGGTCCCACTCGTGGAGAGCCTTGAGAGCGCCGGGGCACGCCGTTGCTCCCTCTGCTTCGACGGTGCCCCCGCAGCCGTGGCGACGTAATGGCCGACCGGTTCCCGGTCGGGCCCGAGCAGGTCCTGTTCCGGGAGCCGTCCAGCAAGGTCTCCGCCCGGCGTCGGCTTCCGTGCTTCGCGGACGGTGCTTCCCCCATCCATCGGCACGCCCGTCCGTCGGCCGGACGAACGGGCCCCGGCCGGGGCAGCTTCAAACGGTCAAGAACCCGTCACAAAAGCGCAGATGGCGACAAACCACCCGCTCGCCGTGCGGCGGGTGCTGAGATGCTCCATGGAACCGGCCAAGCACAGGACACGTCCACGCGGGATTCCCGTCACGGAGGAACCGTTTCGGGCCCTGCTGGAAGCGGCACCCGACGCCATGGTGATCGTGGACGACGGCGGGATCATCCGCCTGGTCAACGCCCAGACGGAGACGTTGTTCGGTTACGGCCGCGACGAGTTGCTCGGTCGGCCCGTCGAAGTTCTGGTGCCCCAGCGCTTCCGGGACCAGCACCCGGGCCACCGGCTGGGATACTCCGCCAACCAGCAGGTCCGTCCGATGGGGGCCAACCTCGAACTGTACGGACTACGCCGGGACGGGGCGGAGTTCCCGGTCGAGATCAGCCTCAGCCCGCTGCAGACGCCCGACGGTCTCCTCATCTCCGCCGCCGTGCGCGACGTCTCCGAGCGCAAGGCGGCGGAGGCACGCTTCCGGGCCCTGCTGGAAGCCGCTCCGGACGCCATCGTGATCGTGGACGACGCCGGCACCATCCAGCTGGTCAACGCCCAGACCGAGGCCCTGTTCGGCTATCGGCGCGAGGAGCTCCTGGGCCGCCGGGTGGAAGTCCTGGTCCCGCAGCGTTTTCACCATCACCACCCCTCTCACAGGCACGGCTACGTCGACAACCGCCGGGTACGCCCCATGGGCGCCGGCCTGGACCTGTACGGGCTGCGCAAGGACGGGGGCGAATTCCCGGTCGAGATCAGCCTCAGCCCCCTGGAGACGCCGGAAGGCACCCTGGTCTCCGCCGCCATCCGCGACGTCAGCGAACGCAAGGCGGCCGAAGCCCAGCTGGCCCGGCTCTACGACGAACAGCGCCACGTCGCTCTGACCCTGCAGCGCAGCCTGATGGGCTCGCCCGCACCCCTGCCCGACATGGACACCTCCAGCCGGTACTTCCCGGCACGGCAGGGCCCGGGCGTGGGCGGGGACTGGTTCGACCTGATCGCACTGGGCGGTGGTCGCGTGGGGGTACTGATCGGCGACGTCATGGGACGGGGTCTTGAGGCCGCCGCCGTCATGGGCCAACTGCGCTCGGCCTCCCACGCCCTGGCCAAGACCGGCATGCCGCCCTGGCAGTTGATGCGGGCGCTGGACGCGGTCGTCAGCGAACTGCCCGACCAGCTCGTCACCTGCTGCTACCTGATCCTGGACCTCGACGACAGCACACTGACCGTGTGCTCCGCCGGACACCTGCCGGTGCTGATGGTGGACCCCACCGGGCAGGTCCGCAGACTCCCGGTTCCGGTGAGCGTTCCTCTGGGCGTCGGCGAAGTGCCCCACCAGGAGACCCGGGTGGTGGTGGAGCCCGCCTCGGTTCTCGCCCTGTACACCGACGGCTTGGTGGAAACCCCGACCAGCGACATCGAGGAGCAGATCGACGCCCTCGCCATCACCCTGGAGAAGGCCAATGCCAACACTTCATGCCTGGAAACGGCCGCAGACTCCGTTCTCGGCGCCCTGCTGCCCGGCCCTCAGGAGTACGCCGACGACGTGACCCTCCTCCTCGCCCGCATCCCCCCGGCACCGACGACCGCCGTTTCCGCGCTCCTGCCGGCCCGACCGATCAGCGTGGGGGACGGGCGCCGGTTCCTGCGCCGGACCCTACGGGGATGGGACTGCGAAGACCTCGTCGACACCGCCTGCCTCCTGGCTTCCGAGCTCATGGCCAACTCGGTGCGCCACGCCTGCGACCCCATGCGGCTGCGCCTGCGCCGCACCAAGGACGAACTTCACGTCGAGGTCTGCGACGGCAGCCCCGTCCTGCCTCGCATCAGGACCGCAGGGCCTGACGAGGAGTCGGGGCGTGGCCTGGCGCTGCTGGACCACCTGGCCTCCGGCTGGGGCATCCTGCCGACGCAGGAGGGCAAAGCCGTGTGGTTCTCGCTGCCCCTGCCGGTCTCCACCCGGCGCCAGGAGGAGACCGAAGCACAGGAGGAGACCGAAGCAGGGGAGGCTCGGCCCCACCGGGACAGGTGACTCTCCCGGGAGGAATGTGCAGCAGGTACGGTCACGGCTCGCCCGGAGCCGGATCGGGCGCGGCCGCGTGCTCGTGGCGTCCGTCAGGTCGGCCGGGCCGGGCCGGGCAGTCGCTCGCCGAGTTCGGCCTCCACCGCGCCCGCCATGGCACGCAGGACGGCCAGCGTGCGGGCGGCCTCGGCCTCGTCGACCTCCGTGATGGCGAACCCGACGTGCACGATGACATACGTCCCGACGACGGCGTCCGGGGTGTAGGCGAGGCAGACCGGCCTGCGCACTCCGCCGAAGTCGACGGTGGCCATGCGCAGTCCGGTGTCGTCGTGGGTTTCCAGTACGCGGCCGGGGATGCCCAGGCACATGGTCTTCACTCCTTCGCGAGGCGGGCGGCGGCGACGGCCGTCTGCCCGTAGCTGATGCCGCCGTCGCCGACCGGGACGCTCTCCGCGGCGTGGACCCGCAGTCCCTGTGCGCGCAGTCGGTGGCGGACTTCGGTGAGCAGGCGCCGGTTGACGAAGCAGCCGCCGGCCAGGCACACGGTGCGCGGGGCGCCGTCCGCGACCGCGCGGGCGACCAGGTCGGAGGTCGCTTCGGCGACGGCGAGGTGGAAGGCGGCGGCGAGTTCCGGCACGCCTTCCCCGGCGTGCTGCCGCTGAAGGAGGTCGGTCAGGGTCGGGGCGGGGTCGTACACCCACAGCCCGCCCGCCCGTACCAGCCGGTGGGCCAGCGGGGCCGTCCGCACGCTTCCTGCCGCGCTCTCCAGGGCGGCTGCGGCCTCGCCCTCGTAACTGACGGTGTCGGTGAGGCCGAGCAGGCTCGCCACCGCGTCGAAGAGCCGTCCCGCGCTGGAGGCCCGTGGGGAGTTGAGGCCCCGCTCGGCTAGGGTCCGGACGACCTCGGCCTCCCGGGGGTCGAGCCGGTCGGTGAACGCACGCGTCAGCCAGGGGTAGGGGCGTGGAACTCCCAGGGCCTCCAGCCCGTAGAGGTAGCCCAGCGCCATCCGTGACGGGTGGCGGACCGCCGCCTCGCCACCGGGCAGCGGGGCGGTCGCGAAGCGGCCCACCCGCCGGAAGCCGGTCAGGTCGGCGACCATGATCTCGCCGCCCCAGAGCGTGCCGTCGTCGCCGAGGCCGAGGCCGTCGTAGGCGACGCCGGTGAAGGGGCCGCTCAGCCCGTGTTCGGCGGCGCAGGCCGCCAGGTGGGCGTGGTGGTGCTGGACGGGGACGCGGGGCAGCGGCTGGGCGTGGGCCCACTGGGTGGAGAGGTAGCCGGGGTGCAGGTCGTGCGCGACGGCGGCAGGGGTCAGACCTGTCAGCCGGACGAGATCGGCGTAACCGCGGGTGAAGGCGTCGAGGGTCGCCGCGTCGGTCAAGTCACCTCCCTGTGGCGAGAGTTGGGCCGATCGTCCCGCGGCGAGGGCGAAGGTGTGCTTGAGCTGGGCACCGGCGGCCACCAGGGGTGCGGGGGCGGGCACCGGCAGCGGGAGGGAGGCGGGGGCGAGGCCGCGTGCCCTGCGGAGGGTGTGCAGGTGACGGCCGGTGGCCTGGACGACGGAGTCGTCGTACCGGGAGCGGATGGGCCGGTCGTGGACGAGGAATCCGTCTGCCACCGGCCCCAGTACCCGGCGGGCCTCCTCGTCGTCGACGGCGATGGGCCCGCCCGCGAGGTTGCCGCTGGTGACGACGAGCGGACCGGACAGTTCCCGCAGGAGGAGGTGGTGCAGTCCGGTGGTCGGCAGGAACAGCCCGATCCGCCGGGTGCCCGGGTGGACTTCGGCCGCCACACCCGCGCCGCGGGCGGACAGCAGCACCACGGGACGCACCGGTGACTCCAGGGCGGCCCGCTCGGTCCGCGACACGCACGCCAACTCCCTTACGGCTGCGAGATCCTGGACCATGACGGCGAGGGGTTTGACGGGGCGGTGCTTGCGTTGTCTGAGCGCCGCGACGGCCGCTCCGTCGGTGGCGTCGCACACGAGTTGATAGCCGCCCAGGCCCTTCGCCGCGACGATCTCCCCGTTCTCGACGGACTTGACCGCGGCCCGCAGCGCCGCCTCGCCGTGCAGCTCCTTGCCCGCGTGCGCGGCCCGCCAGGAGAGCCGGGGTCCGCAGTCCGGGCAGGCCAGGGACTCTGCGTGAAAGCGCCGGTCGCCGGGGTCCTTGTACTCGGCCGCGCAGGCACCGCACAGCGGGAAGCGGCGCATGGTGGTGCGGATGCGGTCGTAGGGCAGGTCCTCGACGACGGTGGCGCGCGGACCGCAGTCGGTGCAGCTGATGAAGGGGTAGCGGTGGCGGCGGTCCCGCGGATCCAGGAGTTCACGCAGGCAGGCGTCGCAGATCGCGGCGTCGGGCGGGACCTCCCGGGAACTGCCGGTGCCGTGGCGTCCCGCACTGCTGTGCCGCACGCTGAACCCCGTTCCGAGCGAGGCCGGTTGATACTCGGCGTCGGTCAGTCGTACGCGCAGCACCCGGGCCAGCATCGGGGCGTTCGTACGGAGCCGCGTACTGAACTCCCTCACAGACAGAGGTAGTCCGGCGACCACGCCCTCCACGTGCCCGTCGGTGTTGGCGGCCCAGCCGTCGAGTCCCAGACCGGTGGCGAGCCGGTGGACGAAAGGCCGGTAGCCCACTCCCTGGACGGTGCCGAACACCTCGAAGCGGACGGCCGTGTACGGTGCCCCGGCGGCTGCGCGGGGCGTACTGGCGGCTGCGCGCGGGGTCCAGGTCATGGCCGGTCGTCTCCCCCGGCGGGTTCCGAGCCGGTGCCGGACGATTCCCCGCCCCCGCCTCCGCCCCTGCCCGCTGCTCCGCCGTGGCGCAGGATCTCGCCCTCGATGCTCCCGGCGACCGGTTCCACCGCCGCCGCGACGGCGGGAGACAGACCGGGCCCGTAGGTACTGTCGACGCCCTCCACCGCGTACACGATCAGTCGGGTCGGCAACCGGCCCAGAATCCGGGCCAGTTCGACCGCCTCGCCGAGCCCCAGCCCGTGCGAACTGGTGCTGGACGGCCGGCCCGCCGTTCCGGAGTCCAGTTCCAGGCGGTGTACCCGCCCGGGACTGGCGGGGTGCGCGTGGGCGGCGTCCACCACCACCGCGAGGTCGGCCCCCTCCCACAGCCCGATGAGCCGGACGGGGTCACCGTCGCAGACCGCAAGGGCCACGTCCGCGAACGAGGACAGGACGGCGAAGTCCTCACGGAGGCGTCCGACCACCGCCCATCCCACGCCGTCGTCCCGGCGGAACTCATTGCCGACACCGATCACAGCGATGCGTGGCCGCGTGATCATGGCGCTTCCTTCCGTCGGCGGGGCCTCCACCGTGCCCACTGCGACGGGACCTGCGGCAGGGGCCGAAAGGCCCTGTCCTGGGCCGGTTATCCCCTCCCCCGCGCGGCTTCCGCGTGGAAGCGTCCGCAGCAGAGCCCCGCAGCGCCTCTGCCGAGGGGCGTACCGGAAGGTGGTGTCACGGTGCACGAGCAGCTGATCGTGGGGGTCGACGGGTCTGAGCCGAGCCTGGCCGCCCTGGACTGGGCCGCCGACGAGGCGGCGGCACGCGGGGCGCCACTGCGGGTCGTCCACGCCTGGCGGTGGGAGCACTACGCCGCCCTGGAGCCGGCCTTCGGTTACAGCCGCCCCTCCCTCCAGGTCTATGCCGACAACGTCGCCGCCACGGCGGTGGAGCGCGCGGTGCGCCGACAGCCCGCGGTGGAGGTCAGGAGCACGGTGGTCGCCGAGGACCCGGCCTTCGCGCTCGCGCGACTCGGCGAGGAGGCCGACGCCGTCGTGGTCGGCAGCCGGGGGCACGGCGAGCTGGCGGAACTGCTGCTCGGGTCGGTGAGTCTGGCGGTGGCCGCGCATTGCGGTTCGCCCGTGATCGTCGTACGTGGCGCGAAGGGGAAGGAGCCGGGTGCCGTACGTACGGTCGCCATCGGTGTGGACGCGCCCGAGGAAGCCGCGCCCGTGCTGGAGTTCGCCTTCCGCGAGGCGCTGCTGCGCGGAGCGTCGGTGACGGTCGTGCATGCCTGGCGCTGCCCTGCCCACGAGGTCCCCGATTATCCCAGGGCCGTGCCCGACGACCACCGGCTGCGGGCGGAGCGCCACGTCACGGAGGCACTGAAGGCCGCGGTGCACGCCCGTCCCGAGTTCGCCGACGTCGCGGTCCGGCGTGAGGTCGTCGAAGGCCCCGCGCGGTCCGCGCTCCTTGACGCCTCCCTCACGGCGGACCTGCTGGTGGTCGGCGCGCGGCGGCGCAAGGGGCACCTCGGGATGCAGCTCGGTCCCGTCGGCCACGGCGTCCTGCACCACGCCGCCTGCCCGGTGGCCGTCGTCCCGCACGACTGAACACAGCCGTGCCGGTAACCCGTACGTCCCGACTCGTAGACGGAGAAGGCAACGTGGCTCACGACCGCATGGCCGACCTGGACTCCCACTGGCGCGCCGCCAACTACCTTGCCGCCGGCCAGATCTACCACGTGCTGCGCAGCCGGGACTGCGTCAACGTCGTCGTCGCGAGCAAACAGCCCTCCTTCGACTGGCTTTCCCTGGACGACGCCCGCACCCACTGCGCCCGCGGCGCCGGCATCTGGGAATGGGCCGGTACGGAGGACCACACCCGCCCGCCCGACGTGGTGCTGGCCTGCGCGGGCGACGTACCCACCCAAGAGGTCCTGGCAGCAGCCCAGTTGCTCCGCCACCACCTCCCCGACCTGGCCGTACGGGTCGTCAACGTCGTCGACATGACCCGCCTGCTGCCGCGCGAGGAACACCCGCACGGCATGCCCGACTCCGAGTACGACGCCCTGTTCACCCCCGACAAACCGGTGATCTTCGCCTACCACGGCTACCCCTGGCTCATCCACCGCCTCGCCTACCGCCGCACCGGCCACCCGCACCTGCACGTACGCGGCTACAAGGAGGCGGGGACCACCACCACACCCTTCGACATGGTCGTCCGCAACGACCTCGACCGGTACCGCCTCGTCATGGACGTCATCGACCGCGTGCCGGGACTCGCCGTCCGCGCCGCGACCGTACGCCAGACCATGGCGGACGCCCGCACCCGCCACCACACCTGGATCCGCGCCCACGGCGTGGACCTCCCCGAGGTCGCCGACCGGACCTGGACCGGCTGACCCCGTCCCACTCGTGTTCCACCTCACGGAGGTGTGCCCCATGCCCACCCAGCGCACGATCACCGTCGGCGTCGACGGCTCGCCCGAAAGCCTGGACGCCGCGGACTGGGCAGCCCGCGAAGCCCAGCTCCGCGGGCTGCCCCTGCACCTGGTGCACGCCTTCACCGCACCGACGCAGCCCCGGCAACCGTCCACCGGCGACGCTGCCGCCCGGGAACAGAGCGCACTGGACCGGGCGACGCTGCACCTCTCCTACGCCCACCCCGCACTCGGCATCCTTGAGGAACCGGTCACCGGCCCGCCGGTGCCGGCCCTGTTGGCCATGGCCGAGACCTCGGACCTGCTCGTCGTCGGCTCGCGCGGGAACAGCGCACTGACCGGGCTCATGGTCGGCTCGGTGGCGCTCTCACTCGCCGCGCGCGCCACCTGCCCGGTCGCGCTCGTACGGGCCGGGGAGCAGCCGGCCGACGAACGCGCGGGTGCACCGGGCGCGCCGTACCGGCCGGTCCTCCTTGGGCTCGACCTGGACCGCCCCTGCGACGAGCTGCTGGAGTACGCATTCGACGCGGCGGCGGCCCGACACACGGCCCTGCACGTACTGCACGCCTGGACGCTGCCGCTCGTACCCTCTGCCGCTCTTGAGGACCCGGGGCAGCAGCGGCTGCGCCGACTGGCAGCCGTGCTCGGCTCCTGGCAGCACAAGTTCCCGGGCACCGAGGTCGTTCCGGAGACCGTCCACGGACGGGCCGGCCACCACCTGCTGAAGGCGTCCGCCAACGCGAGCCTCCTCGTCGTAGGCCGCCCCGCCAACGCCGGACCGCATCTCGGCCCCACCACCCACGCCGTGATCCACCACGTCCTGTGCCCCGTGGTCGTGGTGCCCCACACGTGACGGACCGCACGGAATGCCGCCATGGACAGGAGGCACAGATGTCGCCCACCAGAAGTCCGAAGCACGGTACGGGCGGAAGGAAGGAAGCGTCCGTGGTGCCGCGGACCGTGTACGAGGCCGAGCTGTACCGGCTCCAGACGGAACTCGTCGCCCTCCAGGAATGGGTGCGGGCGGAGGGCGTCCGGCTGGTCGTGGTGTTCGAGGGCCGGGACGCGGCGGGCAAGGGCAGCACCATCAAACGGGTCGCCGAACACCTCAACCCGCGTGCCGCCCGCATCGTCGCCCTGCCGACGCCCACCGCCCGCGAGCGGAGCCAGTGGTACTTCCAGCGGTACGTCCAGCACCTCCCGGCCGGCGGAGAGATCGTCCTGTTCGACCGCAGCTGGTACAACCGGGCAGGTGTGGAGCACGTCATGGGCTTCTGTACGCCGCAGGAGCACCAACTCTTCCTCCGGCAGTGCCCGGCCTTCGAACGGATGCTGGTCGAGGACGGAATCCTGCTGCGGAAGTACTGGTTCTCGGTGAGCGACGCCGTGCAGGAGGAACGCTTCCGCCGAAGGCTGGAGGACCCCACCCGGCGCTGGAAGCTCTCGTCGATCGACATGGATTCGATCAGCAGGTGGGAGGCGTATTCGCGGGCGAAGGACGACATGTTCGTCCACACCGACATCGCCGAGGCACCCTGGTACGTCGTCGAGAGCGACGACAAGCGCGCGGCCCGCCTCAACATGATCGCCCACCTGCTGACCACGGTCCCCTACCGCGCGGTGCCCGGCAGACCGCTGCGGCTCCCGCGACGGCCTCCGGGCACGGGGTACCGGCGTCCGCCGCGGGATCTTCAGCACCATGTGCCCGACCATGCGCGCTCACTGGGCAGTTGAGAGCCTGCGGGCCCCGGCCGGGGCCCGCAGGCTCTCAGGCGCTTCTTCAGCGGCGGTGGTCGTATTCGTCGTAGTGGTCCCGGTGGTGGTCGTGGCCGCCGATGTAGTGGCGCTCGTCGACGATCTTCTCCCGCTCACCGGGCATCTGCCGCCCCTGGGCGGCTAGGAAGCTGATGAGGCCCAGGACGCCGCCCGCCAGGAGGGCGAAGCCCACGACGAACGAGGAATGGCCGAAGATCACCACAGCACCCAGCACTGTCGCTGCCAGCAGGATCAGAGGAATCATCGCCGCCCCCTCGGGCCTTCGAGCACGGGGCCGTGCCGTCACCCGCAGCGTGCCGCCGGAACCGGTGGCCGTCCGCGGGCCGACCGGGTCGCACCCTCCGGGCAACCGGTCCCCTTCGCCTCGCCCTACCAGGGCCACCCAGCCCCTGCACAGGGGCCCAGTGGCATCTCGTCCCAGGGAGGCCGGCGGACGAGGCTGGAAGCGCAAGGCCACCCACCACGCGGCAGGACTACCGAGGGAGGTGAACGTCATGGACATCCTGGTGGGCTACGCGACCGCTCACGGTTCCACCCGGGAGATCGCCGAACGTCTCGGAGCGCGACTCACGGAGCACGGTCTCAAGGCCGATGTGCGGGCGATGAGCCGAATCGAAGTACCGGACAGGTACGACGCCTTCGTGCTCGGCAGCGCCGTCCACGGCCAAGCGTGGCTGCCACCGGCCAAGGACTTCGTCCACCGCTACGGCGACGCGCTCGGCAGCCGTCCCCTGTGGCTCTTCAGCGTGGGCATGCCGGGAGCCCTGCGCAGGCCCTGGAAACGGCTCGCGGCCAAGGAGGGACCGCTGATCGTCAACGGTCTGCAAGGCCTGGCGTCGTACCGGGACCACCGTCTGTTGTCGGGCGTCGTCGCGCGCGATCAGTTCCCGCTCAGCGGGCGAATCATGTTCCGCCTCATGGGGTGCCGGTACGGCGACTACCGCGACTGGGAGGCCATCGAGGAATGGGCCGACGGCATCGCCCGAGCCTTGATCTCCCGCTGACCAGCGCCGCACAGCGCTTCCCTGAATGGGGACCGATCGGCCCTCGCCCTGGGCCGGACCGGACCCTGCCGGAGGCCGGGCGCAGCGGCGAGCCTGGCCGGGACAGCTCCTCCCGAGCTCCTGAACGACGAGCCGAAAGGTGGGTAACAGCATGGAACTGCCTCTGATCGTGGGTGTCGACGGTTCGGAATCGAGCCTTCAGGCGGTCGACTGGGCCGCCGACGAAGCCGCCCGGAGCGGACTGCCGCTCCGGCTCGTGCACGCCTCGCTGTGGGAGAACTACGACAGCGCCGCCTTCAGCTACGACTTCGCGGGCGCCACCAGGATGGACGTCGCGGAACGCACCGTGATCGCTGCCGCCGACCGCGCCGCGAAGCGGCAGGCCGACCTCAAGGTGTCCACCGCGGTGGTGTCCGACGACGCCCGGACGGCCCTGCTCCGCGAAGCCCACGATGCCTCGGCCCTGATCACCGGAACACGCGGACTCGGCCCGCTCACCGAACTCCTGCTCGGCTCCGTGAGCCTGGCGGTGGCCGCCCGCGCGCAATGCCCCGTCATCGTGGTCCGAGGCAACAAGGCCAACCGCGACGGCATCTACGGAAAGATCCTCCTGGGCGTCCAGCGGCAGGCCCCCGACCCCGCCTCCGTACGGTTCGCCCTCCACCAGGCGAAGGCACGGTCCTGCGGGCTCGAAGCGGTGGCCGCCTGGCGCAGCCCCGCCCAGGACCCGCGCCTCCTCCCGTCCGCATCAGCCCGGTTCACGCGCAGCTACGAACAGCAGGCGGCGGCCCGCCTCGACGACGCCCTGCGCGCGGCCGACGACCACCCCGGCATGCGCGTGATCCGCACCACCGCCGAGGGCCCCGCCCACAAGGTGCTGCGCGACCTCACCGCCACCGCCGATCTCCTGGTCCTCGGCGCCCGTCACAGGCACACGCCCGTGGGCCTGCACCTGGGCCCGACGGCCCACGCCCTGCTGCACCACTCCCACTGCCCGGTGGCCATCGTGCCGAACCAGGACTGATCCACGACCGATCCACGACCGATCCACGACCGATCCACGACCGAACCAGTACACCGGACCGCCAACCATTCCCAGGGAGCACCCCATGACCGTACGAGTGGGCATCAACGGCTTCGGCCGCGTCGGCCGCAACTACCTGCGCGCCCTCCTGGAACGCGGCAACGCCACCGGCGTGGAAGTGGTGGCGGTCAACGACATCACCGCACCCTCAACCCTGGCCCACCTCCTCAGCTACGACTCCACCTACGGCCGCCTCGGCCTCCCCGTCCAGCACGACACGACCTCCCTCACCGTCGACGGCAGGCACATCGCCGTCACCACCCAGCGCGACCCGGCCGCAGTCGACTGGGCCGCCCACCAGGTCGACATCGTCATCGAGTCCTCGGGCCGGTTCCGCGACCGCGCGAGCGCGGCGGTCCACCTCAAGTCCGGCGCCCGCAAGGTACTTCTCTCCGCCCCCGGCAAAGCCTCCGACCTGACGGTCGTCATGGGCATCAACCACGACGCGTACAACCCGCTGGAACACCACGTCGTCTCAGCGGCCTCCTGCACCACCAACTGCGTCGTCCCCATGGCCACCGTCCTGCACGAACGCTTCGGCATCGCCCGCGGCCTGATGACCACCATCCACGGCTACACCAACGACCAGGCCCTCCTCGACAGCCCGCACAAAGACCTCCGCCGGGCCCGCTCCGCCGCCCTCAGCATCATCCCCACGTCCACCGGCGCCGCCCGCGCCGTCGGCCTCGTCGTCCCCGAACTCGCCGGCCTCCTCGACGGCCTGGCCGTCCGCGTCCCCGTCGAGGACGGCTCCCTCACCGACCTCACCGTCGTCCTGAACCGCGAGGCCGACGCCGAGGAGATCAACGCCGCGTTCACCGACGCCGCGGACGGCTCCCTCCACGGAATCCTCCGCGTCGCCGACGCCCCGATCGTCTCCCGCGACGTCATCAAGGACCCCGCCTCCTGCCTCTTCGACCCGGGTCTCACTCAGGTACACGGCGACCTGATCAAGGTCTTCGGCTGGTACGACAACGAATGGGGCTACAGCAACCGCCTCCTCGACCTCACCGTCCACGTGGCCGAGTACATGTGAGAAGGCGCTCCCCTCCGTTTCCTCCCTCCGGTCTAGTGACGGGGTCTCCTGCACCCCTACGCGCTTCGCGGTGGTCGTATCAGGCAATTGAGCACCGTTGCCAGGGTCAGCGTTTGATGCAGCACGGTCAGTAGCCGTGCGGCGGCTGATCCCGCCAAGACCACGGCGCAGGCCTCAACTACCCTTCGTAGTGCCGGGGTTCTGCACTGGTAGCGCTCGGTCAGTAGTCCATCAACCTGCTCGACGAAGGTGGTCTTCGCGCAGCCGTGGTTTTCGCAGTACAGGCGCCGTACCCACACGTTGATCATCACAGGTCTGCCACCGATCGCATCGTCGGCGACCCGCCGGACATAGCGGCTGTGCTCCCATTCCGAGGGCTGTCCGCAGGCGGGACAGCTCACCGGCACCGTGTCTGCGGTCCGCGCTGTGATGCGGATCAGGGCTCCGTCAGTCTCCGCCGTCTCGACCAGCACCGATGACAGATGCGGCAGCAGGTCCCTCAGCTCGACATCACACGCCACCACCTTGCCGCAGTGAGACTCTCATCCGGGCCGAAACCGAGCAGTCGATCAACGCCTACGAAGATCTTGGAAGAGCGGTTCGTTCTTTTGACAGACCCCCGTCCTCGCGACCCACCTGACGATGGCCGGCACCCGGTCCGAGCACCGAGCGCGGGTGCTCAGTGAAGCCACGGAAATCATCCGAGCCGTCCGGGACTCAAGTGATCCACCTCCGTACCCACCCCCGCACCCATGTCTCGTCTCTTGCCACGGGAGCGGTACGGCCCGTCACGAACTCCTCAATGTTGTGGGCAAACGCCGCGACCTCCGGCTCCAGCAGCTCGAGGTGGGTCAACCGCTCACGCAGCGCTGTACGCAGGCGCTCGGCCTCGGCCCGGTCGACGGTCAGTACCTGGGCGCGTCGCTCCAAGCGCTCCAGGGCCTGTCCCTCGATCAATCGGGCACGCGCCGCCCAGTCCCGCGCACTCATGGAGAGGATGTCAGTCACCGATCCCAGGCGGCCCCTGAGCTCTTCACGAGCGGCCTCGCGCTCCGCCGTGGTGAACTCATGGAAGCCACCGAATGCGGTGTCAGAAAGGGCTCTGAGCCGGTACCCGGCACCGGTGAAGAGGGCCATGATCCGTTTCCGCGTCGCCTCGTCGAGCGCCAGCAGCCGTGCGTCGACCACGACAGGCTCCAGTACGGCGGCCTCAGGGCAAAGTTCAAAGATCGCACGGCTTTGTTCCATTGCGGCCTCGGCCAGGACGGCCAGCGCTCCGGCCACCGCTCGGGCATACCCTTCCCCAACGTACTCCAGCACGCGCTTCTTGGTCCGCAGAGCCGCGATGTCCACCAGCATCGCCCGCTCCAAGGACTGGACGATCTGGGCCACGGACTGGCAGGAGCGTTCGACGGCAGCTTGCAGTTGCTGCCGCTCCCGTACGATCCGCCGGGCCTCGTACTCACGGTTGGTGTCAGCAGCGGAGAGCTCCAAGCGCAGACCCGCCTCCTCGTACGCCCGCCTGTGCGCCTCGCGAAGACGGGGACCGAACTCGACGGCGGACTGCCAGCGATCCCTCCACATCCGGGCGCCCAACTCCCCCGCGAAGTCCTCCTCCAAACGACGGCAGAGATCTCCGGGCCCGCCCCGCATCTCCTCCGGCACGGAAGCGGCCAGTGCGAGGAAGGCGGTCGCGGGTTCGCCGGGCGGCGGGACTCCCACTACGTCTGCGAGCAGGTCTCGCAGCTGCTCACGGAGCTCGGTCATCCGCTCAGCGGCCGTGGCTTCCCGCTGGGGCCGGGAGCCGAAGTCCCGCTCGGGACCGGTCGAGTAGTCTTCGGCACTCATGAGCCGTTTGACCTCTCGGTCCCACCAGGTGAAGGCGAAGATCACGCGGCGGTAGTCGTCGGGCACCCGGACGAAACGGCGGAGCGCCTCCAGTGCCGCATTGTTGGTGTACGAGTCGGGACGGCGGACGTCCAGTAGCACGACGATCGCATCGGCCCTGGGCGGGACGAGCTCTGCGTACACCTCGGCATGCAACGGCACAGGCGAGCACAGACCCGCGGTGTCCAGGAAGGTGAGGCGCCGTAGCTCGGGACGCGGGATCTCACAGGTGGCCTTGTGCAGGAGCAGTGCCAGTCCGGGGTCGGTGAGGTGATGTGCGAACGCGTCCGGCTCGGCGAGGTCGAACTCAGCCGGCTCCCGTCGCCGCAGGGTGAGTTCGAACGTCCGCGCCGGCAGGGGCTGCTCCGAGCAACCTGCGAGTTCCTGGTCCAGTTCGGCCAGGAGGACCGGTACCCGCACCGATGTACGGTCGCCTCCAGTGATCTCGTGGATCTGCTGTACGCCGAAGTCGTCCGGCGACCGGAGCCAGCCAGCCAGGATCTTGGCATTGCTCCGGGCTTGGCGTTCGATCTGCAGCGGCAGGGCCATGCGGACCTTGGTTCGGAACCGCAACAGGCCCCTCGATCGGCGTCCGAAGCGGAGTTCGGTGGGGACGGCCGTGGTCGGCGTCATGGCCACGGGGAGCCAGTCCAGGCCAAGCAGTCGCGCCATCAGACTGGTCTTGCCCGAGGAATAGGCCCCGAGCAGCAGCACCTGCGGCGCCCGCGCGGACCACAGGTTGACAACTTCAAAGAGGTCGAACTGCAGCAGGGTCGTGTCCGAGCCGCCGCCTTCTGTCCTGCCCTCCACGTCGCACGCCAGCGCGTGCGCTCGCTCCATCAGCGCGAGCGAGTCCCTGCGGAAACGGTCAGGCACGGACAGTGCACGGCGCCTCGACCGGCCTGCACGCGGCTTGCTTTCGCTCACGCCTATCGCCCTGCCCGCTCCGTGAAGTCGTGGGACATGGCCGTGAGCTGGTCCCTGACTTGCTGTGCCCGAGCGGCCTTCTCCTCCCCCAGTGCAACCTCCTGCGCACGCTGGGCGAGGGAGGCCCGTGAGCCGCCGAGCATCGCCTCGAGCCGACGTTCGGCAGGGGCCCACAGGTGGTCGAAGATCTGGCGATTGAAGGCCACCTCCTCGGCTTCATACCGCGCCCGGAGCTTGTCGGCGAGGGCATCCCGGTCCTCACGGAAGTCCGTGCCCAGCTTGCGGAAGTCAGCGGCCGTGAGAGCGGCGAGGACGACCGTCACCGCGGCTCCGAGCATCGCCGTGACCGACTTCGCGGCTTCTTTGGAAGCTTGTTTGGCTGCCTCCTTGGCCGTCTCCTTTGCTGCATCCTTGGCGGCTTGCTGAGCAATTAGCTTGCCCACGGCCGCAACCGCGGCCCTTGCGGCCACCGTCCCCGCGATCGTCACGGCTGTGTTCATGGTCTCTTGGGCGTCGGCCCCCGGGCGGCCGAGCGGCATAGCGGGGGCCTCTCCCCCACCCTCGTCGGCGGGGGTCGCGAGTTGCCCGACGTCCCGCAGATCCTGTTGCAGCCTTCGAAGGCTCTCGTCGGTGACGGATGTGCCGCCGACGTTGACCCGCTCCCAGAAGGAGATCTCCTTCTCGGCGCGCACGATGGCGGAACGGATCAGCCGGTCGAGGCGGTCCGCAGGGGACTCACCCGTGCCCGCCCAGTTCCTCGCCGCGCCCACCAACGTCCGCACCAGGGTGAAGTGCTCCGACACCGTATCGGCGCTGGCGCGTCCGTAGAGCGGGGCGAGCTCCTGAGCCCGCTCCGCGGCAACCGCTCGGATCTCGTCCCGCATCCGCGTCCGGGCAGGCTCGATCACCTCACGTTCGAGCCGGGCCCACTCAAGCAGATACGCGCGGCTGAACTCGGCGCGGCGTCGGAACTCGCTCTTCGCGGCCTCCAGTACGTCGGCCAGGCCCTTGGCGTGACCGGCACACCGCAGGAGCAGCAACCGCACGCGGGAGCGTTCGATCCGCTCGCCGAAGGGGCCCACGAGGTCGTCCAGTGCCTGACGCAGGGACACGTAACCGCAGCGTTCCAGCTCCCGCTGGAACGCGCTGTCGGCGGCCAGAGCCGGCTCCTGCTGCCGGCGCTCGACCAGTCGTCGTGCCTCGTGGGAGTCGTACAGCACGATGTCCGTCAGATAGGCCCCGAGGTTCTCGCGCAGCACGTCGACCACGCCGCCCGGTCCGGTCAGCCGCGGATCACGGTGCGGGTCGTACTCAGGATCGTCGTCGTGGTCTTCCAGGGACCTGGTGACAACCCCCAGGACCGCCTCCCTCCGGTTCGCGAGCGCGCCGGCGAAGACACCAGCTTCTCCAGCGTTCCCGGCGCTCTCCGGATAGAAGGTCCACAGGACCAGATCCGATTCGTCCTCCCGCAGGTACCGGAGCGTCACGTCTTCGAATGCCTGCAGGCGATCGGCGAGGCCGGGTGTGCTGATGAGGCGAAGCCTGCGGAGCAACGGCTCACGCAGGTACAGCCGCACTTCCCGGCAGGCCACCTGCTGCTCACTCAGCGCCTTCTGCTGACGGAGGAAATCCACGGCGCGCTCGACCGATTCGAACCGGGTGACGGTGCCGTCGGACCAGATTCGCTCGGCGTACTCCTCCGGCGCCCCGTCGTCGAGCGGGTTGAGAACCGCTACCACACCGTCGGTCGGCTTGCTGTCGGTGATCAGCAGCTTCCGTCCGAGCAGTGAGTTGATCAACGACGACTTCCCGGAGGAAACCTGCCCGATCACCATGACGGACAGCGTTGCCGACACCCGGTCGACGACCCGAGTGATCCAGTCGCGGTCGAGGACCTGTGACCGTGGATCCAGTTCGATCGCCGCCGCAGACACGAGGGATCGGACCTCGTCCGCCATCGCCCCCAGGCGCCCTATGTCCTTGTCCCGTCGAAGATCTGCCCAATGCACGTCACTCGCCCCCAGCCGCGCCCCACTGCAAGCCCACCATAAATGTGACCACGGTCACTCGCAGCCAAACAGCGGCGCCCGATGAAGCCAGGCTCTCCACGGGCAGTCGCTCGTAGACGAGCAGACCAAGTGGGCTACGCCTTGCGGAGTCGACCATCACCCCGCCTCCGTCTGGCCGAGGTGGCGTCGTACAGCAGCCCAATCGTGCCGGTTTCGCCACGCCCTTCCGGCGAAGCACCGGAACTCTCCCGGCCTGGAGTGCGCACGCTGCCCGTCCAGTGGAACCGCAAGCACGGCGGAGACATCTTCCGTTCCTGGATCACCGACCTGCCCCCTCACACGCCGCTGCCGGTGCTGGTCCGGCATGCCACAAGCCGCTGGTGCATTGAGACCGACTACCGCGAGATGGAGCAGGCCCTGGGCCTGGGCAACTACGGAGGCCGCACCTACCGGGGTTTCCACCACCACGTCACCCTCGCCTCCGCCGCACACCTCTTCTGCCTGGAACAGCGCCTGAGCCCAAGAGACGAGGACAAGGCCTGAACCTGTACCAGGTCGTGTCCCTGTTCCAGACAGCACTGATCGCCACCCTCTGGCGGTGCCCGGCCTGCCGCCGAGCCCCACCCGAATTCACCGCAGCCGATCGGGGATCATGACCAGGCTCTGAACGGGGGGATTGACGGGAAGGTTCATGCCCCCGTTCACGACGAAGGACCGGAGCGTACGCGGAACCGCTACCGGCCAACTTGAACGAACGATGCCCAAAGAGCCAAGGGCAGAATGGGCGCGTGCGCTTCACGCCCCGATGTAGGTGAATGCGGCCCAGAAGGCGGGGTTGGTGTGTGCCCGCGCCGTTTGCCAGAAGCGGCGGTGCAGTGCTGGCATGTCGGGCTTGGCGACCTCGAGGATGTCCGGAAATCGTGCCGCCTTGTCGGCGTTCGTACTGTCGCGTACCCATTGTTGGGCGCCGCGCAGCGCTTGGGCCGGCCCCAGTCCGTCCTCGCGCCACAGTTGGTAGAACAGGGACATGACGAGGGTGGTCGTGATGTCGGGTACCTGCCACAGACTGCCGACCACCCCGGCGACACCGGCCTCGCTCAGTCCAGTCGGCAGCCCGACTACTTCGTTGGGGAGAGCGGTACCCGACATGGCGGTTTCGCAGGCCGACAGCACGGCGATCCTGGCCGACGGCAGCCGCTGTTCTAGTACATCGCGCAGCGTCAGTTCCCCGTGCGCCAGCAGTAGCGCACTGTCGAGCGGGCTGGTGAGATCCGCGACGCCGTGGCAGGCGAAGTGCAGCACGGGATGTTCCGGCAGCGCGGCCAGGACCCTCTGTGCGGAGCACCGGACGCCGGTCAACCGCTGGTGTCGGCGGAACTGACCGAGCGCGGCGTTCACCTCATGGCCGATCGTGGAAAGGTCCGCGGCTCGCTCGGAACCAGCGGCGTCGACCATCAGCAAACTCGCTGCGTCGGCTCCGGCCGCGAGTCGCCGCGACACTTCCAGAGCCCGGGCGTTGGGTGCGTAGGTCAGCAGCAGCTGGTCCATCGCGTACCACCGGCCGCTCGCAGTCTGCGCGGGCCGCCAGGCAGCATGCAGTGGCAGCAGGTTCAGCTCGCCGGCAGCCACGAGAACGGCATGTTCGTGCCCTTCAAGTGCCGGGAGCACTGATGCCATCACGGCGTCCCACAGCCAACGCGTGACACTGTCCAGACACTTCTCCCACGCGGCCACCGAGGCGGATCGCCCCGTCTGCGCGGCCAGGAACTCCGCGGCAGCGGACGCGACCGCCGACTCGGTCAGAGCTGGCAGGGCGATGGCGCGGACACCGCTGTCTACGACGATCGCCTGCCCGCCGGCCGGTGCGGGCGCCAGATAGACCACCGCTGTGCCGTCCGCCGACCGGGGCGACCGCTGCCCGGAATCCTGCCGCAGAAAATCGGACAGGCCATCCGTGGTACGGATCGCCGCGATCGCCCCTTCCAGTTCCGTTCGGGCGACGCGGTGTGCGTCTCGCCGTCGCGAAGCCGAAGGCCGGGCGAACTGCAGCGTGGCATCGCCGGGACTACTTCGCTCGAGTGCGGTCACCTGTTCGGCGGCCTGCTGGTAGCGATCAGCGAGGTCGCCGTGCCCGGAGGCGCGCAGACGGGACAAGTCGACTCGTTCGCGTTCCAGGACCTCGGAGAGGACCAGCGCCCGGCCGCGCTCGAAGCCGACGGCGGCCTCGGCGCCGCGACCGGCCATGACCATGGCGAATGCCGCGCGTGCCGGAAGCCGTTGGGCTGCGCGTAGCCATGTCTCGCGCTGCGCCCGGGTGGACTGCGCCCGCACCAGACGGTGCATGGCCTCCAGCCCGACCGCGTACGCACGTGCGGACTCGTCCCACGACTTCCGGTCGGCAGCCCAGTCGCCCAGAGTGCGGGCGGCGAGGAGTGCGACCTGCGGGCTGTGCGCAAGTCCGAGGCCGCCGGCACGGCGCAGTGCCACCGTCGCCCTGCTGAGATCTTCAGGGCCACCACCGTGTTCGTACCGCAGCCGGAGGCTCACCGCGAGGTTGTACCAGAGGGCAGCCATCTCGGGCAGCTGCGGTCCGGCCGCGGCGATCGCCTGTTCGTAGTGGCGGCACGCGTGGTCGAGATCGTCCGGAACCCGGCCGATCTCATAACGGTCGAGCAGACCGGCGGCGAGGTTGCTCGCGTACACCCACCACTGCGGGGAGTCATGCGGGGTGAGGTCGAACGCCTCCTGGGAACAGCCCACTATCCGATCGATCAGGCCCGGCTGGACGCCCTCCGCTCCGGGGGTGGTCGCCAGGCAGTCGGCGAGCGTGGCGAGGCGGCGCGCCCGTTCCGTGGCGTCGGGGCTGGTCATTTCGACCGCCTCCTCCGCGGCCGCGACCGCCCGGCGCAGCTCTGCGCCGTCTCCGGTGCGCAGGAAGCGTTCCCGTCTCGCTGAGGCAAGGGTGTTCAGGTAGACGGCTCGCTCGGGTGCGGAGGCCCGGGTGTCCGCTACCGCCTGTTCGCACCCGTCGATCGCCACGTCGAGGTCGTCGAGACTGCCGTGGCGCGTGTGTCGGGCCAACAGGCAGCCGCCATACGTGTTGAGACATCCGGACCGTTCCGAGAGGGAGAGCGAGTGGTGGGCCAGCGCCTGTTCCAGGGCCTCGAAGGCACGCTCAAGGTCGGCCTGATCCGCGCCGCTCTCGTACGCCTGTAGCCGTGCGTTGCCGAGGTTGGCCAAGGCGCCGGGCAGTTCCGGTGACTCCTCGTCCAGCACCTGCAGCGCGTTTTCAAGAGTCTCCACCGCGCGGTCGAGGTCCTCGATCGCACCGACTGCCTCGTATCGGTTAAGCAGCCCGAGCCCCAGGTTGTTGACGAACTCGGCTCGGACCGGGTCGTCGGCGTCCACAAGGTCGACCGCCCGCTCCAGTGCATGAAGCGCGGCATCGACGTCGGCTGCGGCTCGGTCGGACTCGAACTGGGCGACCAGCACGTTTCCCAGACCGGTCAACGCGCTGGCCCGGGTAAGGACCTCTGCCGAGGCGGTCTCCGAGGCCGCCGTGAAGGCGGTGGCTGCCTCCGCCAAGTCCCGGGTGTCACCCTTCATCTCGTACCGCCGAGCGAGCGCCGCCCCCAGGTTGGTGCGGTAGACGGCGCTGTCCGATGCGTCGGCGGTCTCGTGCGCGGCTTGGCGCCATAGGCTCACTACCTCGTCGAGCTCATCCGGACTCCTGGGTGTCTCCCCCATCGGGCGGGAGAACAGCAGGCGGGCGAGTCCGTCCAGCGAGACCGTGCGTGCCTCCGGGGACGTGCGGTCTTCTTCGTACGGCACCAGGTCGAGTACCTGCCGCCATGCCTCCTGCGCGTTCGCCAGATCCGTCTCGTCTCCGTCGTTCTCGTACGCGGCGGTCGCGTCGTTGGCGCGCTCCCAGGCATCGGTAACCCCGATGGGGCGTCCGCGAATCTCGCCGAAGGTCTCGGCCACACCGACGATCCGGCAGCGGTACAGCAGCCGCGCATGCGACGAGAAAACGTCGGCGGCTTCCCTGTCTCCGCCGGCGGCCGCCTGCTCGGCCCATTCCTGGAGCAGTTCCATGCTCGCATCGTTGGTGAGTTCCCCGTCCCGGCGGATGATCTGCTCCGCCTCATCCAGGGAATCCGCGCCGATCAGGGCTGCGAGTCGGCTGACGGCGTCGTCCGATGTCATCTTCTCGGCCTCCTACGGAGACGGCGGTGGGGTCGTACTGGCCGGTGGTGGGGGCGAGGTACCGGTGGCGCCGCTGCCCGGCCCTACCGCGGCGGGCGGCTCACCGCCGGTGAACGTCGGACTCGCACCGTCCAGCCCTCGCATGAGATATGTCGTGATCCGGCGTCCTTTGATCCGCTCGTCGGCGGGGTTGTCCGGCAACGGCCATCGCAGTTGGGTGTACAGCGCCCCTCGATGCAGGTCGAACGAGGCTTCCAGCAGGTCGGCGAAGACCTCGGCCTTGGCGGGGGCCCATACAAACGTGGCTGCCAGGGCGACTGCGAGCCCGATGGGCAGGGCCCACAGCGTCCAGGGCGTGAAGGCGGTGAAGAGGATCCCCCACACGCAGGCGCCGACCGAGGCGTCCAAGGACCTGCGGGCAGCGGCCAGTTCGCTACGGGGCGCATCGGGCAGCAGGAGCCACAGATGAGGCCAGACAACGACCGCATCCAGCCCGTACTTGTCGATCGGTCGGGTCTCGGCGGCGCGCAGCACGTTGCCGAGACGCGTCGGCAGCAGCCGCGGCCCAGTGGGCAGGCGTCGAAGTCGTCTGTCGACACGCGTGTACCGTGCACGCTGTTCAGGCGTCGCGCTGCCGTCGTGGACCGGCCCGGCCAGCGTCTGGAATTCGTCTCCCGCAGCGCGCGCTTTGCGCCTCACCCTCTCGGTCAACTGTCTGCGGACCGGCCGCAGCGGCGCGGGCCAGTAGCCTTCCAACAACGCCAGCATCGGCCTTGTCAGCCGGTCGATCACCACTCCGGAGGCGCCCACAGCACAGAGCAGCGCCAACAGAACCACCGCCTGCGCGCCACCGGGTTGTCGGCCGAGCCAGTCCGCGGACGCCTCCCACGCGTGCGGCCCGCCTCGGGCACGCGTCCAGGCGAGCAGCCCGCCCAGCCAGAACACCAGAGCCGGCACCGAGACAGCGGCCCACCGCTCCGCCAGCTTGCCGCCGACGCTCTCCCAGAACTTCCCCACGATCAGAGTGCCTTCACCGCGACACCAGCCCCACTCCCGGATGATCGGGACAGTCGGGGATCGACTGTCCGACCGACGTCCGCCACCACGCGTAGGCGCCGTCCTCAGGGCAGACGTACCGCTCGGCATCAACGGGATCGCCACCGTGTGGATTGCCCAACGGCGTGTATCCCCCCTTGTCGCCTGACCGCTCGGCCCTGGACTGCAGATCCGGCGGCAGATGCCGTTCGTCTCCGAGCACGGACGCTGTCCACGCGTGTGTCGCCGGCGACTCGCTCAACAGGTCAAGGATTGCCTCGTCCACGTCCGCGCCGGCCCGCGCCCGACCGAGCAGCCTGACAAGGTTCCGGTCGAGCACCTCCGCGTCCTCTCCGATCAGACCGGCAAGGTACGGCCGGATGGTGCGGGCTACGTCGAGGACCACCTCGTCCATGCCGTACGCCTCCTCGTCCGAGTTCATTCCGTCCAGCCTCGGCCAACCGGCAGACATAGCAGACCAGTTCCTGGGTTCTGCGCGCAATCATTCTGAAGTGTCCCGGACTGGCACCGGCGGAGGTACCGAGTGACAACGCAGTGACGGTGAAGTGACAGGGGCGGACCAGTACCGCGGCATGCAAATCTGTCTGAGGCCGTGCGGATGAGTGGGTTCCCCGGGTCGCCGCGCTCTGCCCGCGGTGCGCTGGTCGGTGTGGACCCGATGAACCCGCTCGCCGGCCTCGTCGTGTTCCAGTACAACCCGGACGAGATGACCCGGACGTTGCAGGCGCGGGCACCCAGTGGCGGGACGGGGGCCGGCAGCGCCCGCAGTGAGGCGCTGCGGCTGTCCGGCGCGTCGATCGAGAACATCACGCTCACGGTGGAGATCGACACCACCGATCAGTTGGCCAACGGCGATCCGCTGGCCGCCACCCTCGGCGTCTACCCACAACTGCCCCACAAGGTCTGGAACGGTGATCGGACAGAGCTGCTGCAACGGCTCCTGGCTGAGGTCTGTGAACTCTGCGGTTCGCGGAAGGATGTGGACGTCCATCACATCCGTCGCCTCAAAGATCTGCACGTCAAGGGGCGGCCCCGGCGATCTGCCTGGGCCCAGACGATGGCTGCACGTCGTCGCAAAACCCTGGTCGTCCGTCAACGCTGCCACCAGGACATCCACGCTGGACGTCCCACACGCAGCAGCCCACGAAGCACGACACTGGAGAGCCGGGTGCGGTGATAGGCCGCATGCCCGGTTCAGGAAGGGGCCGTCGGAAAAGGACCTCAACCAGGGGCACCTCGTCGGCAGCCTACTTCACACGCCATCGGCCTTGAGCTGGAAGATCCTGGTCTCGATCACTCGGTGCTGTGCGAGTTTCGGGCCCGGCTGGCCGAACAGGACAGCACTGCCGACCAGTTGCTGCAGCTGATGACCGCTGATTCTTCCTACCGGGTGCGACCGCTCTCCGCCGTGAAGCACAGCCCGGCCGCGCCTCGGCTCGTCAGGTACGCGCCCCCTGACAAGCCGCCCCTCTACTTCGTCATCGAAGAGGTCGGCGAGGACGTACTGCCGCCCGTCCCCGGGGCGCCGGTTCCGGACAAGCGCTACGGCGACGTCGATGGCTTTCCCTTCGAGCTCGTCGAGGAACACCTGGGCGTCCAGGACTTCCAGGAGTTCTGCACCGAGCACCGGGGCAGGCTGATCGGCTTGGTCCGCAAGGTGTTCCGGGATTCCTGGTTCGAGGTCTGTCTGGATCCGGAGGACGTCGTCCAGGACACGATGGAACTGGCGTGGTTCAACTGGCCGCGGATCGGGCGGATGGCGCACCCCGACCGGTACCTGCGCAGGGTCGCGGCCAAGAAGGCCCTGCGGGCCATGGAGAAGGCGGGCCGTGAGGTCTTCGTGCCCGTGGAGGGGTTCCTCGACTCCTTCGAGGGCATGTTCCGCTCGGCGTTCGGCTGGAGCCCCGAAGACCTGGCAGCCGCCGATCGCATCCGGGACGTCTTGGCCGGCCTGCCGCAGCGCCAGGCCCAGGTTCTCCTCCTGACCGCGGACGGCTGGAGCGATTCCCAGGTCGGAAACGTGCTGGGCCTGTCACCCGCCACGGTCCGGTCGCACCGCCGACACATGAAGAAGTTTCTGAGGTACCGGCTGGGTGCGGATGCCGAGGGGTGGTCGGAAGCCTTGCTGGCACGGGACTGAGCCCTAGGGAGCTACGGGGGTGCGGTTGCATGACGTTGCATGCCTTGTTGGCTGGCCCCCGCCACGCGTCCAGGGGTGCGGTCCGTCGTGACGAGGACCGCACCCCGCCTGGGCACGGCCACGCACGCATGCATCGTCAGACGTCACGAAGGCCGCCCGCTGCGGCCGACCGGCCTGACAACTGGTCCCCAGCAGACCAAGATCCAGGCCAATCACGGGCCAGTGCCGTCCAACACGACGCACAGAACGGCATTTTGGCTGGCCAGGAAGCTAATGGCCCATGTACCGCCAGCAGACGAAGAACCTCCTCGTCTCGTACTCGCCGAACAAGTTGGGCTTCTTCTGGAGCTTCAAGTGGGTTGCCTGGACGCTGCGTTGCATCCCAGGCAACCCCCACAAAGGATCACACACTGTAATCATTCATGAGCCCTGCATCACCATTCACCCCTCAAGGGGTTCCTTCTCGGACCAGTCGCGGACCGAACAGTGCCCTCGCGGCACTACCTCCGCTGCCTGAACGCAAGGATCTTTGATAGGCCCATGCTTCTGCCGGCGAACCATGTGCCACCGGTGTTCGAGTACGACCGCAGCGGTCTGGCCTGCTCGGTGACCGGCGGATACGTCTACCGGGGCGAGGCCATCGCCGACCTGACGGGCCAGTACGTCTACAGCGACTACTGCGACGGCACCGTTCGTACGCTGCGGATCGAGGACGGCAAGGTGACCGGGCAGACGGACCTCGGGGTGAACGGCGGCGAGGTGGTGTCGTTCGCGCAGGACGGCTCCGGGGAACTGTACGTGCTCGACCTCGGCGGCAAGACCTCCCGCCTCGACCCTGCCTGAGCACTGCCCCGGCACGTCACGGCCGGTGCCCTGGGCCCACGGCACCGGCTGTCAGCCCTTGACGGTGGGGCACACCCTCGCGGGTGCCCGAGCAGGTACACCGGCTTCACCGGCAGGGCGAAGAGACGGCACGCCGCCCCCGATGGTGTTCTCCATGGTCCTGAAAGAGGGCCGCCGACCTCCGAGTCCGACTGCATCACTCCTCGTCCGCCCCTCCCCCGGCTGCGGTAACTCCGACCGGTGAGCGGAGGGTTCGGGGTCGTGGATCCTGCTTGCCCGGCCGGAGTGCTGGTCGAAGGCGTGCACGACCTGCTGGATGGCGGTGCCTGGGCTTTCGTCGGCTGGTGCGTCCGACCGGATGGGACGAGGATTACCGCAGCGCGTCGTTGGGCTACTGCCTCGGCGACGGGATGTGGGGCCACGGCTACGCGACGGAGGTCGCGCACGCCCTGCTGCAGTGGGCGTTCGACACACTGGACCTGAACCGGGTCCAGTCCGAAACCGATACGCGCAACGTGGCATCTGCCCAGGTCCTGGAGAAGATCGGATTCGTGCGTGAAGGGGCGCTGCGGGAGGAGTGCGTCGTGAACGGTGAGGTGTCCGACACCTGGGTATTCGGGTTGCTCAGGCGAGAGTGGCAGCCGTCGGCCGTGCCGATTCCGGCCCGCGAAGAGCAGCGCGAGGCCCGTACCTGACAGGTCCAGGTCCGTAAGTCGCGCTGGCTTCTCGGCCGGGTCGGCGGTCAAGTGCCCGGCCTGGTCGCGTAGTTCACCGGATCGGGTCGCGGTCCGGTCGCGCAGGGCAGTGCGGCCAGCGTTGTCTTGGGCTGAGGCCTGCTACCGCACCACCGCCATCGAGCACGGCGCCCGCCTCGGCACCGACGTCCACCCCGCCCCACGCCCGCCAGGCGTGCAGCACGGGGCCCCGCACCACTCACCCCCGGTAGCGGGCGCGGCCCACGGCCGCGGCGATGGTCAGCGGGATGGTGAGGAGGGCGGCCGTCAGGAACATGCCCCGGTAGGCATGGTGTTCGGCGGGTCCGGCGGCCAGGGCGCTGGCGAGCGCGCTGCCGACGTACAGGGCAAGACCGAACATCGCGACGCCTGTGGCGCGGGCCGTCGGGGATAGGGCGGTGGCCCAGGACTGGATCGTGGAGTGCATGAACGCCCAGCCGCCACCGAGCAGCAGGGCGCACCCCACCAGCGAGGGCACCGACGTACTGGCCGCGGCGAGGCCGAAGGCCACCAGCATCTGCATCCCGCCGGCCACGATCAGCAGCACCGGCGACCAGCGCCCGACCAGCCGCTTGACGATCTGCGCCGCGGACATCGAGCCCACTCCGTAGAGCGCGGACACCGCGCCGGCCAGCGTTGCCGAGGCGCCCTGGGCCTCCAGCGTCGGTGCGATATAGGTCAAGAAGCCCAGCAGGACGGCGCCTTCGAGCATCGCGACGGCCATGACGTACCACTGCCAGCGGGAGCGCAGTACGACCTTGAACGGGGCGAGCAGCGCACCGGACGCCTCGCGCGGTGGCTCGGGCAGCCGACGCAGGGCGACTGCCAGGTAGGCGGCGAGCAGGCCGGGCAGGGCGAAGACCAGGCGCCAGCTGACGTAGTGCGCCAATGCGCCGGCGATGATGGTGGCCACCGCGGTGCCTAGTGCGAACGCAGTCATCAGCTCGCTGAGCGGACGCTGGCGGACCGCGGCGGGCACGGTGTCCCCGACGTAGGTGATGGACGCGGCGATGGAGGCGGCGAAGAATGCCCCGGCCGCGACACGGGCCACGATCAGCACGGTCGTGTTGGGTGCGAGCACCGAGGCGAGTGCGGCGACGGCGGCTCCGGCCAGCGAGAACCGCATCACCCACACCCGTCCGAGGCGGTCGCTCGCCAGGCCCCAGACCGGCTGCATCAGGCCGTACGCGAGGAAGTAGCCACTGGCGGCGAGCATCACCGTGGGCAGCGGGGCGCCGAGCTGGATGCCGATGAGTATCACCATCGGCGTGATGCAGAAGCGGTCGAAGTTGCTGACGAAGCCGGCGGCGCGCAGCAGGCGCAGCGAGGCGGCGGTCATCGATGAGGCAGTCGGGCCGGCGGGAGAGATCGCGGCGGTGGCTGAAGAGGGTGTGGGTGAAGGGGGTGTGGGTGAAGGGGGTGTGGGTGAAGGGGGTGTGGGTGAAGGGGGTTCGGGGGTGGGTGTGGGGGTGGCTGGGGGTGAGTCGGCCGTGCTCATGGGGCTCCTTGTGTCCATGCCTGCCGGTCCTGTCGGCCCGGCGTTCACCAGTCCATCACCGCAGGTTGGCCACGCGGCCCCGCAGCCGATTACCCTTGCTCACACCCTGCGGGCACGGCGTACGGACCCGTGAACGGATCAGGGCGACAGCAGTAGGAGGGGTGCGGGGCGTGCACGGCAACAAGCCCGACGACCCGCGCTGCGAACTGGGCGCCTTTCTGCGCTCCCGCCGTGAGCGCCTTGCACCCGCCGACGTGGGGCTGCCCGGCTCGCCGCGGCGCCGCACCCCGGGGCTGCGGCGCGAGGAGGTCGCGGAGAGGGCAGGGGTCAGTACCTCCTGGTACGCCTGGCTCGAGCAGGGCCGGGTGCGGACGTCGGAGCAGGTGCTGCGGTCGGTGGCGCGGGCGCTGCGGCTGAACGCGGACGAAACCGCGCATGTGCTGTCGTTCATGGAACACACCGCGCGGGCCGGGCACGCGCCTGGATGGGTGTCGCGCAATCTGCTGTCACTGGTGGAGTCGCTCGCCCCGAACCCGGCGGCGGTGCTCGACCCGCACTGGGACCTGCTGGCCTGGAACGCCGGGTACAGCGCGCTCCTCACCGACCTGGCGCGCCTCGCGCCCAAGCAGCGCAATCTGCTGTGGCTGGTCTTCTGTTGGCAGCCCGCCCGTACACTGCTGGCCAGTTGGGAGTCGGAGGCGCGAAGCCTCCTTGGCCAGTTCCGGGCGCAGGCGGCCCGACACCCGGAGGACGGCAGATACTCCGAGATCGCCGAGGAGCTGCTTGCCGATCCGGACGCCGCCCGTTGGTACGACCGTCGGGAGACCTCGGCGTTCCACCCCGCCGTACGGCATTTCCGGCACCCGGTTGCCGGGGATCTGCGGCTGCGTTACGTCAAACTCGCCGCCGTGGACGAGCCGGGTCACCATCTGCTGGCCTACCTCCCCGACGACCCGGCCTCGGAGAAGGCGCTCGGGGCGCTCGTCGGGTGAGCCGGTGCCCTGGTCAGGGGCCCGTACGGCGGGCGCACGGGCGGACGGCGTGACGGCCCGGCCGCGGCGGTGAGCCGCGGCCGGGCCGTCCTTTCACCGTCACTGGCGTGCCGCGGGGTGTGGGCGGTACGCCAGGAGGTGGGCATCGGGCACGTGCGGTGTCAGGGCACGCGCGGGTCGAGGCACGTCCGGTATCAGGACGTGAGTACCGCCTTCATCACCGATCCGGCGGCGACCGCGGCGAGCGCGTCGGCGTGCTCCTCCAACGGGAACGCCGTCACCAGGCCCGCCAGGTCGAACCGGGCGGTGAGGGCGGGCAACAGGCGGACGTACTCGACGAGATGGGCGCCGGTGAAGGCCCAGGAGCCGACGACGTCAGGGCCGGGCGGCCAAGAACTTTGATTCGGGGCTCTGCACTGTCAGCCGGTCGCGAGGGCGGCTGATGCGTCGATCAGGGTGAGCTGGCCCGGGCTGGCTCGCCGGAGCCGGGCTTCCTCCACGAATCGGGCCAAATCCGCGCGGACGGTGGCGGAGTCGATGAGTTTGATCACGGGCAGCGTGGCGTCCACGATGTGACAGGCGTCGTCGAGGCAGTCGACACCGGCCAGGGCTGTCGCCTGCCGCACCGCGAAGCGGGCCCGGGAGTTGCTGTCCGCCGGAATGGCCGGTCCGTGCTCGGTGGCGAAGAGGTCGGCGGCCAGGTCGAAGCGGCGGAGGCTGAGCATGCAGGATGCTTCGAGGAGGTGCGGGCTGCCGTTCCCGACGCGGGGGCCCCAGTGCGGTGGACGGTCGCCGGTGATCTCGGCGATGTGGCTTCTGAACCGCTCCAGTGCGTCCCGGCAGGCTCTGGCATCACCACGGCACGCATGCCCCTGAGCCGCGCGTCGGGCGGCGTGGGCGCGGATCACCGGGTTCGCTGCCGGGTGGCGTACCGCCTGGTCAGCGAATTCGAGCGCGGCACAGATATCGCCGCGGTGCTGGGCGATGTACGCCTTGCGGACCAGGGCGTAGGCGGCCACCGTTTCGTCCCCGCCGAGTGCACCCCAGCGGACAGCGAGATTCGTCCAGCGCAATGCCTCCGCGGGATTTCCCGCCTCCTGCGCCATCCACCCCGTGTATTCGGCGAACTTCGAGGCCAGTAACCAGATTTCGGCATGCTGATCGCCAACGGCGTGCTGACCGGCGTCCGTCAGGATTCGGGTGATCGACTTCATCGATGTGGTGACGAATCTCGGTCCGGTGGACCTGCCGATGCCCTTCAGCTCCCTCAGGACCCGCTCGTATCCGACGATGACCGGGCCGGACTCGACGATGTCGTCGGTCCGGGCGCCGCGGCGCCCGGACCCGGCCAACTCGACCATGTCCCCGCCGGTGCCGAAGGCCGCGTCGCAGGCCGCCGCCACGGCGGGCGACGGGTTGCGCAATCCGCTCTCCAGATTGCAGATCTGCCCTTCGGACACGTTGGCCCGCCGGGCGAATTCGCGCACGCTCCAGCCGTTGCGCGCCCGAAGCGTGGCCAGGACGACGCCGAAGTCGCCCGGCGGCAGACGCGTGCTCGTGGCTCTCCCCGCCGAGGTCGTCGTCGCTGCCGTGCCGTCTGCCGGATCCATACCCGCCAGCGTACGGGGAGATATGCGGCGGTTATTCAATCCTCGGGGAATAGCCACCGAGGGCGTATTCCGCCCCTAGGGTGAACACGATCCTTGCAGTCAACACCTGCCGGAGAAGGGGCAAATGTGCCGAGCGTCTTCCTCAGCTTTCGCAAACAGGATTCCCGGTGGATGCGGGAGCGCGTATTCTGCGCGCTGTCCGACCGCCTCGGTGCCGAGAAGATCTTCAAGTCGAGCCAGTCGATACCACCCGGTGCCGATTTCGCCGAGATCCTGCTGAGCCAGGCTGCCGAATGCAAACTCATGTGCGTACTGATCGGGCCGGGGTGGCTCGACGCGCGGGGTGAGGACGGTGTGCGGCTCCTGGACCGGGCCCATGACTGGGTCCGCTTGGAGATCGCTACGGCTCTGCGGGCCGGAAACCGAGTCGTCCCGGTGCTTCTGGGTGACGCGACGATGCTGCCCGACGCCTCGGTACTGCCCGTCGAGATGGCGGAGCTGGGGCGCCTGCAGTTCCTTCGGGTCCCGGAGACCCATCTACCGGACGGCCTGCAGCACTTGGGCGACGCGCTGACCGCTCTCTTGTCCGGTACCGCCGCCGGCACCGCTACCGACCCCGGGCAGGGCTCGGCGCCGACCGCCGATCCTGGCCCGCCCACGACCATGACGGCCCATGTGTCCGGCGGCGGCAGCGCCTACCAAGCGGCCCGTGATCAGACGATCAGGCTGACGTGAGGGGCTGACGATGAACCATCCCGGAACAGAGGGGACGCAGCGGATCGGGCCCTACGTGCTGCTCCAAAGAGAGCGCACGGTCGGCGGAAGCGAACTCTTCGCGGCCCGCACCGACGAGGGACTACTCGTCACGGTCACGGTCGTGGGACCAGAACGGGCCGCTGGCCCGGGGTTCCGGCACCGGTTCCGAGCCACCGTCCAGGCGTCACGAACGCTGTCCGGCGCCTTCCTCGTACCGATAGTGGATGCCGACGCCGACGCGCCGGTTCCCTGGCTGGCGACCCGGTTCACCGCCGGACTGTCGCTCCGGCACGTGGTGGACCGGCACGGGGCGCTGGCCGAACCGGCGCTGCGCGTGCTCGCCGACGGCCTCGCCCGGGCACTGGCCACACTCCACGAGGCCGGAACGGTCCACGGCGAGGTGGACCCGGACTCGGTGCTGCTGACCATGGACGGGCCCCGCATCAGCGTCCTGGGGATGCCGGAGCCCGCCGGAAGCCCGGCTTCCTCGCCGACGGACGACATCTTCGCCCTCGGATCGACCGTGCTGTTCGCAGCTTCCGGAGGCGAACAGGACACGGGCGCCCTGCCCGCGTCGCTGCGCGAGGTGATCGGCGGCTGCCTGTACCCGGAACCGGCGGATCGCCCCACGGCGGAGCAACTCGTCGACTACCTGGAGCATCAGGACCTACCTGCGCCGGCGGGCAGTTGGCTGCCGGCGGCGGTCACCGCCGACATGGCCGCAGCGGCCGCCTCGGTGGGTTCCGCCACCGGGGGCGGCGCCCGGGGCCCCGTTCCGCCGCCGCCGGTGCCCGCCGCCGGGACAGGTGTCAGCCGCCGGAACCTGATCATCGGTCTGGCCGGCGGAGCGGCGCTACTCGGCGGAGCGGCGGCGGCACTCGCGTTCTCCGGCGACTCGTCCCCGGCCCCCGAGGGCCGGGCGGGCGGGCCAGGGACCAGTGCGCGGCCGGCCCCTCCGTCAGGCCTACGATCCCCGTCCGCCCCCTCCGCGCCACCGTCCTCGGCGGACGGACCGGAACCGGTCGTCCTGGCCGGGCCCGACGCCGCCGAGGCGTGGTCACGGGCCGGAAAGTACGCCCCCAACTGCCTGGAAGCCTCCGACAAGGTGATCATGGTGGTGGGGAAGAAGGCCACGTCCTTCCTGGACGCCGCGACCGGCAATCGCGCGTTCGACTCGCTGAACACGGCCAGCGACTCCGGCACGGGCCTGTTCAGGTACCCGACGGCCTACGTGGACGGAGTGTTCTACCTGCTCTGCGACACACCGAGTCAGTCAGGCTTGCTGGCGGCGTTCGACGCCGCCAGTGGGAAAGCGAAGTGGGCGATCAACCTCGCCGCAGGCGATCCCGGCGGCGCCAAGCTCATATCCAAGTACCGGAGCAACTACGTGGCGGCCGCGGGGAACACGGTCTACGTATGCGGTCAGGTGCGTGAGTTCGACGGGAAGTTCTCGGCCGAGGAGCCGACCACCGGCTACATCCGCGCGTTCAACGCCACCACCGGCAAGAGGCTGTGGCAGGTCGAGGGCACGGACATCAACAACGTGCTCGTGCCGCCCTCCGGCTCACGTCTGCTGGCCGCCTCGGCCGTTCCGGCAAAGAAGCCCGGCCGTGTCCAGATGATCGACGCCGGCAGGAAGGGCGCCCGCGGCTGGAAGGTGTCCGTCCCGCACGCCTCGTCCTACTTCACCATGGGTTGGCCGCTGACGTGCTACGCCGCCGGGCTGTTCCTCTTCGCCGGCGGCACCGGCAACACGCTGTTCGCCGTGGACACGGCCACGGGCAGCGAGAAGTGGCATCAGCGCTTCGAGGCGAAGAACGGGGACCAGGTCCACATCGGAACCCCGTTCTCCAGCCTGGACGGCACGACCGTCTACGTACCGGTCGGCGGCGACCTGGTAGCCCTGGCTACGGCCGATGGCACGGCCCGGTGGGTCGCGACGCTCGACGGGGCCGGCGACATGGGCGGTGCCAACCTGTTCAAGGCATCACTCACGCTGGGCGGCAGAAACGCTCAGTGTTCGGCCGACACCGTCTTCGCCACGGACAGCGCCAAGACGCTGTGGGCCATCGACGCGGCCACCGGCAGAGCCCGGTGGAAATACAGCGACTCAAGCCAGCCGGACGTGGGATTTCTGTGGACGGTGGGCGGCGACCGCGTGTTCGTCGCCTCCCATCTGACCATTACCGCGATCGCGGCCCACGGGCGTTGAGGAAGGAGGAGAGGACATGGAGACGAGCGTGGAACTCGCCGGGCTGGCAACGGCGGCCGCAGCGCGCCTGATCGATCTGCTGGCGACGGATGGCTGGGGCGCGGTCAAGTCGTCGGTCCTGTCGCTGTGGCGGACCGCGCACCCGGAGAGAGTGGAGGAGGAACTCACGGAAGCCAGAGCGGAGTTGATGCAGGCGGAGCAGACGGGCGGCGACGCGGAGCTGCAAGGGCTGCTGGCCGCCGAGTGGCAGGCGCGCATCATCCGCCTCATGGCCACGCGGCCGGACACCGTGGACGAGCTGCGCGCGCTGCTCGCCGGAGACCTGCGTACCGCCGGGGCTCCGGAGCAGCGGATCACGGGCTCGATGACGCTGGAAGCGCATGTCTCCGGCGGTGACGCGTTCCTGGCCGGCCGGGACATGAATGTCACCAGGGGCGGACCGGCGTGACGGAGAACGGCACCGGCGCCCCGCCTCCCGACAGGCCGCCCCTCTGGCAGCCGAAACAGCAGGAGGCGAGTGCGACCGGCGGGGGCAGCGTCTACCAGGCGGGCCGGGACCTCCACGTTCGCCACGGCGACGAGGGACGCAGAACCGTGCCCGGACCCGGCGCCGACCAACTGCTGTGCCCGTACCCGGGCCTGGCCCCGTTCGGTGCCCGGCACAAGCAGTGGTTCTACGGCCGCGAGCGCATGGTTCACCTCGTGTGCGAGAGGATGGACGCCCGGATGCGTGAGGGCGGCCCGCTGGTGCTGATCGGTCCTTCGGGGGCCGGGAAGTCGTCCCTGCTCGCGGCCGGTGTGCTGCCGGCTCTGGACGAGGGCCGGCTGCCGGTGGCGGGCTCCAGCACCTGGCCACGGCTGCTGCTGACCCCGACGGCCTCCCCGGCCCTGGCACTGGCGGCCGCCGCCGGGCTCGACGCCGAGACCGCCGGGCGCACGGTACCGGCGTGGCGAGCCGATCCCGCACGGTGCGTTGCCGAACTGCGCGAGATCACCGAAGCCGAAGACGCGGTCCCCACCGGTGAGACCCACTCCACGGGCCTGGTCGTCGTGGTCGACCAGTTCGAGGAGATCTTCACGGCCTGCGGTGACGAGACCGAACGGCAATGGCTCATCGATGTGCTCGACCGTCTGGCCCGGCCCGGGAGCGGTGCGGTCGTGGTGCTGGGAGTCCGCGCGGACTTCTACGCGGCGTGCACGGCCCATCCGCAGCTCCGAGCGGCGCTACGAGCCGAGCCGGTCCTGCTGGAGCCGATGACGGAGGACGAACTCAAGGACGTGATCCGTCGCCCTGCCGACAACGTGGGACTCGGCGTCGAGGACGGGCTGGTCGAGGTACTCCTGGCGGACCTGGGCGCGGTCGGCGGGCCGGTCGGAACGGGCGCCACGGGCCGGTTGCCGCTGCTCGCACACGCGCTGCGGGCCACCTGGCAGCAGCGCCACGGCCACACGCTCACCGTGGACGGATACCGCGTAACCGGCGGCATCCAGGGCGCCATCGCCACCACGGCGAACAGGCTCTATGACACTCTGCCGCCGTCCTGCCACGAGGCCGCACGATGGGTGTTCCTGCGGCTCGTCATTGTCGGGCGCGACGCCGACGACAGTCGCCGTCGCGTCCCGAACGACGAACTGCTGCGTGATGCGCCCGACCCGGACGCTGCCGCCAGAGTCCTTGACGACTTCACCCGAGGCCGGTTGTTGACGCGGGACCAGGAAACGGTGGTGATGGCACATGAGGTGCTCATCCGCGCCTGGCCCCGGCTGCGGGGCTGGATCGAGCACGACCGCAACGGGAACCTCGTACGACAGGACGTGGAAGAGGCTGCCGCGACCTGGAAACAGGCGGGCCAGGAGGCTGCCACGCTGTATCGCGGCAACCGGCTGGCGGCTGCCCTGGCCTGGGCGGAGACACGCGGCACGGAACTCAGCGGCGTCGCCCGGGCGTTTCTGGCAGCCGCCGACCGCCACCAGCGGCGCGGGCAACGAGTGCGGCGCGCAGCGGTCGCCACCCTCACCGCCCTGGCCGTGGTCGCCTCGCTGGCCGCGGTGTTCGCCTTCCGGCAGGAGTCCCAGGCCAGGGACGCCACCACCCGGGCCCTGCAGGCACGCGACCAGGCAATCAACGCCGCAGTCACCTCCGCATCCGTCCAACTGGCGCCGACCGACCCCTCGTTGTCCGCTCAACTCGCGCTGACCGCCTACCGCATGGACCCGACCGCGGAGGCGGCGTCCCGGCTCATCAGTACCGAGAACACGCCGTTGGCCACCCGGCTTCCCGGCCCACGCGGCGCGGTGTACACCGTGGCCTACAGCCCCGACGGACACATGCTGGCGGCCGGGAACGCCCACCAGAACCTCGTCCGGCTGTGGGACGTCTCCGATCCCGGCCGACCGGTGGCACTGGGCCGACCCGTACCTGTGGACCGGTCCGTCAACTCGATCTGGTCGCTCGAGTTCAGCCCGGACGGCCGAGTGCTGGCCGTGGGCGGCCACACCAGCAACAAAGGCGACGGCGGTTCCGGCGGGTTCGTCGACCTGTGGAGTCTGACCAGCCCCAGCCACCCCGTCCTGCTCGGCCGCCCCAAGAGTCCTGCCGTCAAGGGACTGGACGCATTGGCCTCCGTCGAGTCGCTGGCGTTCAGCCCCGACGGCCGCACGCTGGCTGCCGGATGGCACGCCGGACTGGTCAGCCTGTGGGATGTCACTCGCCCCGATGATGCCCGCCCCGCGGGGGCACTGAGCCTCGACTGTCCCGGTGTCTTCTCTCATCGCGTCGCCTTCAGCCCCACAGGCCGCACCTTGGCCGCCGCATGCGACGACGCCGCCGGCACGATCAGCCTGTGGGACCTCACCGACCCGGCCCGGCCCGACCGCGGTCGTACCGTGAAGGCCGGGCGCTCCGTGGACGCTCTCGCGTTCAGCCCCGACGGCCGCACCCTGGCCGCCGGGGCGACCGACAGTTCGGTCCACCTGTGGAAGGAGGCGGACACCGACCGCCCAGCTCGGCTGGGCATGCCGTTGAAGGGTCCCGCCCAGCCCGTCATGTCGGTGGCGTTCAGCCCCGACGGAAGAACCCTTGCGGCGGGCAGCGCCGACCACACCATCCACCTGTGGAACGTCTCCCGTCCCAAGGCCATCGTCCCCCTGGGCCGACCGCTGACCGGCCCCGGCTCCGCGGTCACCGACGTGGTGTTCAGCCCGGACAGCCGGACTCTCGCCGCGGGAAACACCGACGGCAAGGTCGATCTGTGGAATCTGCCGCCGACCCGGATCATCGGCGCCGGAGGCAATGTGGCATCCGTGGCGTTCAGCCCGGACGGCCGCACCCTGGCCGCGGGAAACCAGAACAGGACCGTCTCACTGTGGAACACCGCCGACCCGAACAACCCGGTTCCTCGCGGTGATCCCCTCACGGGCCCCAAGGGCCCGGTCAACGCCGTGGTCTTCAGCCCGGACGGCCGCACCCTGGCCGCAGGCGACAGCGGTGGCAGCGTCACGCTGTGGAACACCGCCGACCCCAGCCACCCCGTTCGTCTGTCCGAACCCCTCACCGGTGCGAACGGGCTCATCTTCGCCCTCACGTTCAGCCCCGACGGCCACACCCTGGCCGCTGCCGGAGACGCCGACCGCGGCAGCATCGCCCTGTGGGACGTCAGCGACCCGTCACACCCCGTCTCCCAGTCCGGCATCGCCAATTCGAAGACGCAGTCCGTCCAGACCCTGTCATTCAGCCCCGACGGCACGGTGCTGGCGGCCGGCGGCGACGGAAGCAACGGCAGCGTCGGACTGTGGAGCTCGAAGGACCTCGGGGTCCGCATCGGGAAGAAGATCGACCAGCCGACCGCCACCAGCACCTGGGTGGCGTTCAGTCCGGACGGCCGTACGCTCGCCACCGGGAACAGCAGCGGCGTCGTCACCCTCTGGGATTCCACCGACCCCAACCACCTCACGCGCAGGGGCAGCCCCCTGATCGTCCCCGGCGGCAGCCTGTGGTCCGTGGCGTTCAGCCCGGACGGGCACACCCTCGCGGCGGCCGGCCACACCGACAGCGGCACCATCCACCTGTGGAACGTCACCGATCCCGACCGTCCCACCGCCATCGGCCGACCGCTGACCGTGGAAACCGGATTCGTCGCCGTTCTCGCATTCAGCCCGAACGGTCACACCTTGGCCGCCACGACCGACGACGGCGTGGCCACACTCTGGGACCTCAAGGTCGAGTCCGCCATCAGCCGCATCTGCGCCGCGAGCTCCGGCGCCTTGAACCGGCAGCAATGGAACCAATACGTTGTCCAACTCCCCTACGCCCCACCCTGCGCGACAACTTAGTACTGCAACGGCATCTGCCGTGAAGGTTCGGCAGGTGGGTCGTTGCTCTGTTCATGGGTCGGCCATCAGCTCGGCGAGGGCAGCACCCAGACGTGCGGGTCGGCCTCCTTGAGGTGGTGGAGGGAGCGCTGGGCCGCGTACTCGCGCAGTTGCCACCACTCCCCCTCGTCGCGCTGCCGGTGGCGGAGAGCTCGCTCCGGGGTGGGGGGCAGGGTGGGGCCTGTGCAGTCGATGGGCATGGAAGACGCGGTACCCCGAGATCGCCGGGCGGACCGCGGCAGCGTTCGTGACCTTGCGCGGGCAGGCGGTGCCTGGGCAGGCGGGCGAGGGTCAGGTTCTCAGCAGTGCTGAGATCGCGTTCCGCAGCTCGCCGGGGTGCGGGGAGGGCGGTACGTGCTGCTGGAACTGGCGGGCCCAGCGGCCCGCGGGCGCATCGTCCGCCGAGTGGGTGGTGAGCAGCCGCAGTCCGGGGCCCGGCTCCAGGCCCAGCTCGCGGGGGAGCCGGTGCTGGGTGAGCAGGAGGGCGGGGGCGCCGGTGGCGGCTGCGGTTTCCAGCGCGCGGGCCACGTCGGGCACGTCGAGGGTACGAGTGGTCCACAGCGCGAGGATGTCGGTGGGCCTGGCGAGGGGCACGGCCTGGGACGGCCGGTCGAAGGTCACCAGGTGTGGATGGCGGCCGTACCGCCAGAACTCAAGGGTGACCAGGTGCGCCGCCGCCCGCAGCACCCCCTCGACCGGTCCGAACGTGGGCGGGCTGGTGTCCAGGACCAGGGTGACCTCGCCCGGCAGCGGTTCCGCCTCCGTGACGTGGAGGCGGAAGAGCAGTTCGTGGCGGGAGTACTTCATGAGCAGGACTGGTCCGGGCAGGGCGAGTTGGGTGGGCAGGAGGTGCGTCAGGGCGCCCCGGTTGCTGGTGCCGCTGGTGCCGGGGGCGTGGGCGGTGGTTCTCGTACGGGCAGAGCCCCCGCCGGCCCGTGGCGCGAGCAGCAGGAGCTGGTGCGGGGCGAGGTGGGGCATGTCGGCGGCCGCGTGCGCGAGGAGGAGCGGGAGTGCCGGATCGGCCTGGACGGCCTCGGGGCCCAGCACGCTCAGGAGGGAGATCGTACAGTCGGTCACGGTGTCGGCGGCGGCGGCGACCGAGGCCGGGGGGACGGGCGGAACTTCGCTCTCGGACGGGCCGAAGGCCAACGCTTCCCTGAGCGCCGCCACGCGTTCCGAAGCACCGGTGGCGGGTGGGGGGACGCAGTCGGCGAGTTGATCGGTCGCGGACGCGAGAAGTCCCGCGAATCCGACCCGCGACCGTCCCGGCCAGCCCAGGCCTCTCAGCCGGACGACGCCGGGGTGACTGGCGAGCGCGAGGAAGCGCCGGTCGTGGAGCGTGCCGGGGGCCGCCCGGCCAGTAAGCGCGACGAGGTCCTCGACAAGGGACAGCGGCGGCCACAGGTCGGCTTTGCCAAGGGCGAGGAGGGCGGCCGGGTCGACCTGAGGGAGGGGTACGGGAGCAGGAGCTGCGGCGGGGGCCAGCGGTGTGTCGGGCGGCGGGGTCGTTTCGGACGGCACGAACGTGTCGGTCAGCCGAATGAGCGCACCGCGGGCCGAGGGCACCGGAGGCACGTCGTCACCCGCCGCCTGCCGTACGGGAGCGAAGGGCTCCACTGCGCGCCGCACGCCGTAGTCCTCGCAGACGACGGCACTCATCGGCACCCCGGACGCGGACAGGCACCAGGTCGCACAGACGATGCCGGGGTGTTCGTAGGTACGGGTGAAAATCCGGGTCGACAACCACCTGCCGGGGGTGCCGGCCGCCGCGTCACCCGGGCCGTCCAGCTCGATGAACGCCACCTCGCCCGTGTCGCAGACCGCCACGAGGAGGTGCCGGCGGTCGGGCAGGTCGAACCAGGCCAGTGTCCGTACCCCCGGCACCCGATAGCCGACGACCAAGTGCGCCTGGGGGTAGGTCACTTCGTAGACCGAGATTCCGCCCCCGGATCCCGACGCCAGCAGGAACTGTCCGTTGGACAACGTCGTCGCGCTCAGGGCACTCGGCGAGAGAACGGGAGCCACCAGTGATTCGGGGCGCGCCGGCCGGTCCCGAAAGCCTCTGTTCGTCGGCTGGCTCACCATGCGGAGAGCCCCCTTGTCGGCCCACATGACACTCACCGCTCCGGTGGATTCGACGCATCCGCAGAGCACCTCCCCCAGCTCTGAGGAGCCCGGCACGTTGCCGTACCACCCACCGGGCCCGTAGACGAGACCGCGGATCAGGAAGCGGTCCGCTCCATGGACTCGGACCGGGTCCGAAGCCTGGGGGCCGGGCAACCGGAACAGTAGTGCCGCCGTCGCCCCGTCCCAGATCGCACAACCGGAGGCCTGCCGTACCGCCAGCAGGGCCCGGCCGCCGGTCGTGTTCCAGGTGACGGACCGCACCGGCTCCGACCCGTCCTGCATCACGCGCAGCAGTCTGCCGGTCTGCCCGTCCCACACCCGGACCCTGCCCGTCGGAGTGCCCCCGGCCACCAGCAGCGGTCCGCCCGGCACCGCAGCGATGTCCATGCAGGTCACGCCACCGTGCAGGCCTTGTTGATAGGACTTGTCGAACAGTCCCTCCAGCTCGGCGACGCCGGGTGTCAGCTCCGGCGAGGCCTTGCCGAAACCGGGGGCGGACTGTTCCAGATCCGGGCCACCGCGTCCCACCGAGCGTGCGTGGGTCAGCGCCCACGCACGCAGCGCCTGCTCGTCGGCCGGTCCTGTCACTGTCATCGCGGATGTCCCCCACTGTGCCCCAACACCACCAGATTCGCCTTCAGTTGCTCGCCGTACTCGTCCCCCAGCGCCACCGCCACGTGTTCCGCCGCCAGCCGTGCGGCGGCGTCCAGTGCGGGCACCCGTGCCAGCAGTCCGTAGAACTCCCGTGCGTACAGCACCGCCGTGTCGTCGTCGAGCGGTCCCCGGTGGGCGATCACCGTCTCGACCACTCCGGTGAACAGTTCCGCCACGGCCTCGCTGTCGCAGGACGCCAGCACCAGTCCGCGCAGCTCCGCGCGTGCGTAGCGTGCGTACACACCCAGCAGTCGTGCGACGTCGCGTGCGGGCACCCGGTGGGCGTCGCCGTAGGCGTCCTCGAAGACGAGCTGTTCGCCCTCGCCGTGGCAGACCAGGTGCAGGAGGTCGGGGCGTACGTCCAGGACGCGGTCCAGATCGGTGACGTCCGAGGCCGGGCAGTAGTCCACGGCGACGGGGCCGCCTGCCACGGCCTGCTGGATGGCTCTCAACTCCCGGTCGGTGCGCACCCGTGGGGATCCGTGCGGACTCGCTCCCACGACCAGGACATGTGCGACGGCCGGTCGTGGGACCGCACGGAGGACCGGACTGTGCGGGTAGTCCCGTGCCGCTGTCTCCAGCAGACGTCCCCGACCGTCCTCCATGATGCCCGCCGAGACGGCTTCGGCCACCGCGTACCAGAATTCGAGGGGGGTGACGCCGAATTGACCGGGCACGTGCTCCCGGGGGAATCCGGCCCGGTGCAGCAGGGCCCTGGCGCTCGGGCCCGGCGGGAAGGCCTGGGCGAGTGCGTGGATCTCTTCGTCCGTCAGGTTCATGACGGGAGTACCTGGCATGCGGCTACCGCCTCCGGTCGGCGTTCCTGGCGGCCCGTTCGTAGAGGCTCGCCGCCCGCAGTTCGTCCCCGGCGTGCTCGTGCAGCTCGGCGGCACGCACCAGGTCACCGGCGAACTCCGCTTCGAGCGCGGTTTCCCGCCAGTGCTTGGGTCGGTTCGGGCCACCGCTACCGGCACGCCGGCGACGGTTCGCGGGCGGCTTCGGCTGATCCTGCGGTCGGCGCGGCGGTTGCGCCTGGCGCGGCACGGGCTGGGGGGTCAGCCGCTCGTCGACCACGCGCAGCACCGTCTCCGCCTCGGGCGGAAGCTGAAGGTCGGGTTCGGGCAGCGGGCCCAGCCACAGGTTCCAGGCCGGGCACCGCCGGGTCAGGTCGAAGACGAGAGCGGCCCGTACGGTCAGTACGACGGCCCTGTCGGCATCGGGTTCGAAGAGGTCCTGCAGCGCCGACGGCGGCAGCAGCGGCTCCGTACGGAAACCGAGCGGGAGGTACAGCGGTCCCGGTCCGATGCAGTGCAGCGGCTCCCCCAACGGCAGGCGCTCCAGCAGCCCACCCGCCGCGAGCAGCAGATGCTGGTCCCGCCCGGCGACGACCTGGACCGAGTCGGCGAGCGGATGCCCCTCCAACATCAGTCGTACGGAGTCCAGTTGGGAGCCCTCCAACAGGGTGGCATCGATCGTCGCACCCGGGGTCCTGGTGGGCACGACCGTGAGGCGGGGGGCGTCGGGGGCCAGTCGCTCACCGTCGGCCCAGTCCGGCGCGACGCCCACGTCCTGCAACGGGTAGTCGGTGGCGAGCTCGACCAGGGCCGCGCCGTCGAGCGGCTCGCCCAGCCGCTCCAGCCGGGCGCAGCCGAACTCCGCCCCCGCCAGCAGCCACACTCCCCGGCCGGCGAGTTCGAGCAGCGGGCCGTCGCTCAGCGCGGAGCCCCGGCCGTACTGCATCAGCACGGTGTTCTCTCCCCCGACGTTGCGGCAGAGGAGGACGAGGGGGTCGCGGTGGAGCGCGTCGAGGAATCCGGCGGGCAGGTCTCCGCGCGGGGCGCGCAGGGTGATTTCGAGTACGACGCCGTGCGGGGCGGGGTCGGGCGGCTCCTCGCCCGCCTGCGATTCCTCGGTGAAGAGCGGGGCGAGGCGGGTGGGGCGGTACGTCACTTCCAGGCCCAGGTCGAGTGCCCGCCGGACCACACCTCCGGCGAGCCGTGCCTCCAGGAGCACCACCGCCTCTTCCAGGGGTCGTCGGGGTACGTCGTGCAGACCGGCCCGCCGTACCAGGTCCAGGAGTGCGGCCGGCCGCAGCGAGGCCAGTGGCAGGCGCTCCGCCGTCCGGTTGGCCGTGGCACGCTTCGCGTCGCCCCAGCCCTGGTCCCGTACCAACTCTGTGCCCCTGACCAGGAATGCCGTTCCGTCGGCTGCCGTGGCCAGCTGCCGCCCGAGGTCCAGGGCAACGCGCGTCAGCACCCACCAGGACGTTCCGTCGCTGTTCCAGCGGTGGTCGTCGCCGCTGGGCCTGCCCAGGGCGGAGAGCCGTCCGGCGAAGGCGAGGGCGGCGGTGGCGGTGGCGAACCGCACGGCGAGGGCCGATTCGGCGGAGTCACCGGCGCCGCCGCGGGTGCCACCGGGAGCGGGGCCGGGGCCGGGGGCCGCAGGACGTGCCGGGGCCGGCTTCCGGACGGGGACGGGGGCCGGGGCCGGGCGGGCAGCCGTCACCGAGGGCCGGACCGTAGTCCTCGGGATCTCCTCCAGCGACCCGAAGGGCCGCCGGGAGGGGACGGGCGGTACGGCCCGCGGAGGTAGGGACGGCTCAGGTGTCGGCCCGGACGGCTCAGGCAGCGGTACCGGCCGCTGTTCGTTGTCGTCGTTGTCGTCGTTGCGGCGTCGGCGTGGCCACTTCATGGTTCACCCCTGTCGTGGTGGGCGGACGGACCGCAGACGGTTGCCCGGTACTGAGCCGGACGGCGCGGGGTCGGGCAGCGTGATCTCGGAGTTCAGCACCCGGGCCGCCCACTGCCTCCAGCGCTGCGCTGCGCCGCTGCGCCGACCCCGTACCGCTGCGGCGAAGAGCAGTGCGACCTGGTCGTAGCGCTTCATCGACTCGGCCGTCGCCACCGCCCACTCCTCCACGAGCCGGTCGTACACGAGGTCGCGGAAGGTGAGGAAGCGCGCCGCCGCATCAAGGGCCGCGAGCGGTTCCTGGTCGGGACGGCCGTCCATCACGTCGCAGCGGGCCAGTGCCAGCCGCATCCGCAGCGAACTGTCCCGGGCCTCCTGCTCGGCGATCGGGTCCCTCTCCGGGTCGGGCACGTCGGTCATCTGCGGCCAGAAGTGAAACGAGAGAATCTCCTGACCGAAGTCGGAGATCCTGAGGGGCGGAGCGGTCGACATTCTCCGGGCCCCGGCCGTGTCCCCCGCGTCGTGCACGAGCAGCCAGACCGCCACGTCCGCCAGGCCCGCACGCGCGTAGTCGTTGGCCGCCTCCTTGAACTGCCCCATTTCTGCCCAGAGTTCGGCCGAGCGACGGTAGGCGCCCGCTTCTCTGAGGCAGCGTGCGGCCTCGCCGGGCAGCCCGGACCGCAGATAGCAGCCCGCGGCGCGTTCCAGCAGTGCTGAATCAGTCACGGTCGCGCCGCTCCTGCCTCGTCTCCCGGCGCTCCTCGGCCTCGGGTACGGACGCGGATGCGGGCTCCACGGTGCGCCGCGGCGGGCCGGTGGCGCCGTACACCTCCTCGATCAGGGCGTGGTCCTCGACGAGCCTGGCCAGCGCGGCGGTCACGCGGTCGTGCCGGGCGTCGTGGTCGGCGACGCGCGGTCCGGTGCCGATGTCCTCGACCTCGTACATCTCGACCTCGCCGGTGTCGGCCCGGTAGCGGAACTTCACTCGTACACGCATGGCACCCCTTTCACGACGGCCCCGACCCCTAGATCTGGAGCTCGAAGTCGATCTCCAGCACCCCGTCGGACTCCTCGCACCTGATGAACTCCGCGCCACGCGAGCGCGCGTACGCCAGCAGTGCGTCCCGGTAGGCGTCGGCCAGCGCACGGTGGAAGAGGTTCCTGGCCAGCACACCCACTGCGGCGAGCCGTGCCGCCGCCTGCTCCCGCAGTTCCCGCTCCCGCTCCCGGGCCGCTGCGGCGAGGGCCGTCTCGGCGCGGCCCGCCGCCGCTTCCCGCGCCGCGCCCTCGGTGTTCGACTCCGCCTCGCGGCGGGCGCTGCGGACCCGTTCCTCGGTCTCCCGGGTCAGCGCCGCCTCGGCATCGGCGTGGGCCTGCCGCCATGCGGACGTACGGTCGGACCTGCCCCAGTCGTCGTCGTACACGCCCAGCCCCTCGGCCTCGATCGTGCCGGTGACTTCGCCGCGTACGGTCTCCGTCGCCTCGCCCGCCGCCTCGACCTCCGCCGACACGGCCGCCACGATCTCCAGTTCGGCCTCGGCCTGGCGGTAGGCGACCCAGCCACCGTCGAAGGTGAACCGGAACCCGTCCTCGGTCTCCTCCCACCCCGCCGTCCTGGCGAGCACACCGGGCAGCGCGGCCAGTGTCGGGGCGCCGACGGAGCCGCGCAGCGGTTCGCGGACCTGTGCGGTGCCCGTCGCCTCGGCGGTCCTGACCACACGCCGCCGGGTCTCCTGTTCCCAGGCGACGGCCACTTCACGTGTGGCCCGCACCCTGATGCGCCTCGGATTGCACATGCTCGCCTCACTCCTCGGGAAAGTCCTCGCGCAGTTTGGTGAGTGCCTCGCGCTGGATCTGGGTCGTCTCCTTGAGCAGTTGCTGCTCGGCCGGGTGGTCGCGGCGCGCCTCGGCTGCCAGCCGTCCCAGGAGCCGCAGCACGTCGCGGATCTCGTCCGAAGTGCGCAGCAGGGCAAGCCGGTTGCGGTATTCGCGCAGGTCGATCCGGAGGTCGTACGGGTCGCGCAGGACCCGTCCCGGGGTGTCGACCGGAACACCGTGGTCGGCGACGATGCGGCGCAGCGACTGCTCGTCCCTGGGGTCCGTCCACAGCCGGGCCAGGACTGCCAGGTCGGAGGCCTCCGCCCGCAGTCTTCCGGCCAGCAGCGCGGACGCAGCGAACACCTTCTGGGCCTTCACGGCCCGGCGGTCGGAGAAGGCGATGCCTTCGGCGCGCAGGGCGCGCACGATGCGTGCGTACGGTTCGCGCACGGCGGTCAAGTCGATGTCGGCCAGGGCCTGTTGGAGTACGGCCAGGTCGGTGAGCGGGAACGCCACCCGGGAGCGCTCCGTGCCGGCGACCTTGACGGGTCCGCCGTCCGGGAATCCTTCGGCCCGGTCCTGCTCGCCGCGGATCTGGAGCTGTTCCGCCTGCCAGCCGAGGCCCAGCACCTCCTCGATCTCGTCGTCGGCCACGTAGTCCAGCCGACAGCGGAACAGGAAGCGGTCGCTGAACGCGGCGAGCACCGGGTCGTCGGGGATCTCGTTCGACGAGCCGAGCAGGGTGATCAGCCGACCGTGGATGGTCTTGCTGCCGGTGAAGAAGTTCCGCTCGTTGACCAGGGTCAGCAGGGTGTTGAGGATGGCCGAACTGCCCTGGAAGACCTCGTCGAGGAAGGCGATACGGGCTTCGGGCAGCATGCCGGTGGTGTTCACCTCGTACACGCTGTCGTTCTGAAACTTCCGCAGGTCGATGGGGCCGAAGAGTTCGGCAGGCTCGGTGAACCTGGTGAGCAGGTAGGTGAAGGGCGAGGTGTCCAGGATGCGGCAGTACCGCTCGATCAGCCGGGTCTTGGCGGTGCCCGGCGGCCCGATCAGCAGGACGTGTTCGCGGCACAGGGTGGCCAGGGCCAGCAGGTCGACCACTTCGTCGCGTTCGACGAAGTCCTGTTTCACTTCTTCGAGCCGAGTGGCGAAGGTACGGGCCAGTCTCCGGGTGTAGTCGTGCCTGCTGGGAATCGTGTCGCTCACGGTGTCGTGCCGTCCCCTCGGTCGAGCGGTGCTGCCCCCGCGGGGGCCGTCGGGGCCGCCGCCGGGCGGCCCGCGAGAACGATCATTGCGGCGCGCTGCGAGCGCTGTGCGGCGCTGCTGGCGACGCCCCGGCCGGTCTGCTGCTGGGCCCGGTCGAGGTCGCGCTGCTGGCGGGACCTGCGGATCTCGCCGACGAGCTCGCCGAGCCTGCGGGCGTCGGGTGCGGCCCTCCCGCCGACGAGCTGTTCGGCGCGTGCGTCGCGGAACACCGAGCGGATCTCGTCGCCGTTCATCCCGTCCGTCGCCGTCGCCATCCGGTTCAGCAGGGCGGGCCGTACGCTCACCCCGAAGTGCTTCGCGTGCACCTCTGCGATGGCGATGCGGGCCGCATGGTCCGGCAGGTCGATCTTGACGGGGCGGAAGCGGCTGGGGCGCAGGAGCGCGTCGTCGATCAGGTCGATGCGGTTGGTGGTGCCGATGATGAGGACCGGCACCTCGGGGCGGAACCCGTCGAGTTCGGTGAGGAGTTGGGCCACGATGGCGTTGCCCGCCCGGCTGCCTCCGTCGTCGCGTCCGGTGCGCTGGGAGGCGATCGAGTCGAACTCGTCGAAGACGATGACCGCGGGCGCGTTGCGCCTGGCCTCCGCGAACAGGTCGCGTACCTTGCGCTCGCTCTCCCCCACGTACATGTCGGTGATCTCCGGGCCCGAGACGACCAGGATCGTCGCGCCGAGCCTGCTGGCCACCGCCTTCGCGAAGAGCGTCTTTCCGGTGCCGGGCGGGCCGTGGAAGATGAACCCGCGCGGGACGAGGTCGTGCCGCAGGTGTTCGGGGAGGTCGGCCGCCCCGCCGACGATGTCCAGCGCCCGCTGGAGTTCGTCCTTGACCTCCTTGTAGCCGCCGATGGCGGAGAGCGGCACGTCGGGGACCTCGAAGGCGCTGGAGGTACGGGCCTTGAAGATGCGCAGCTCCTGGAGGAGGTCGGCGAACGTGGGCCTGCGGCCGGCGCGTTCGGGTCCCGCGTGGTGGTGGTAGGCGAACCGCACGGCGTGCCGGAGCCGGACGGCGTTCATGCCCGCCACGTACTTGTAGAGGCCGCCCGGGTCGAATCCGGAGAACAGTTGCGCCTCGTCGCGGGTGATCAGGGCCAGTCCCAGCGGTACGCGCCCGCCGCCCGCCGCGTCCACCTCGCGCGGCAGGATGTCGAGCGCGAGACGGACGCCGAACCGGCCGGCGAGTACCTCGGGGACGACGAGAGAGGGGTCGGTGAAGGCCAGCAGGACGCGTTCGCTGCGCTCGTACAGCACATCGGTCAGCTCTCGGGCCTCGGCGGTGAGCGCCGCGTCGCTGCCGCCGGCGAGGAGGTCGAGGTGGGGTACGACCACGACGTGCTCGGGCGGGGCGTCGGTGACGGCGGTGTGCAGCAGCGCGAGGAGTTCGGCGCGGCGGCCAGGACCGAAGCCGCCGGGTGCGCCGGGTGCGGCGGCGTCCGTGGCGCTCTCGGCGAGCCGGACGGTCTCGCGCGGGCGTCCCGACCGTCCGGCTATCTCGGTGGCCAGGTGTTCCACCAGCAGTTTCTCGCAGCGGATGAGTACCGAGAGGCCGCTTTCCAGATAGGCGGCGGCGCGGCTGATCTCGACGTCGTGCGCGAGGAGGACGGCCTCGCGCTCGCTCAGCCGCTCGGGGTGGTCGTGCGCGGACGCCGCCACCACCATGCGGTCCTGCGGCTTCTCGACGGGGCCGGGGGCCTGCTCCGCCGTCGGTGCGTCGTCGGCCGTACCGCCCACCAGCGCGCCGAGCCGCACGCCGGGCGGCAGGTAGAGCGGGGTGTCCGGGGAGGGCGGGCCGTCGAGCACGTCGACGTACAACCGTCCCACCAGAAGCCGCAGATGGTCCTCGGAAAGCTCGCTCAGCGACAACGCGGGGTATTCCGCGAGGAGTTGACCGACAGTGAGGTCCGGGTCGTCGACCGAGGCCATCACGACGCGGTCCCGCAGCTCCTGCGGGCTGGTCGACACGAGGACGAGGCGGCGCTTGGGCATGGGGGTCGTCCTTTCAACCGGTCGCCGACGGGGTGAGCCGGTAGCGGCGTACGAGCCCGACGGCCGGCTGGTGGCCGGTCAGCAGGGGCCTGGCCGCCGCCAGCCCCGAGTGCCTGCGGGCCAGGTCCGCGAGCGGCGCCCAGAACCGGACGGTGGCCAGCGTCAGGTCGTCGGGCAGGCTGCGCAGGGCGAGTTGCCGCCGCGCCTCGCGGATCCGCAGGTCCCACTCGGCGCCGTACCGCAGGCGGGCGGTGAGGCAGGTGTCGAGTACGACCTCGGGATGGTCGGCGGACAGCCGGGCCAGCAGCTGGGAGCGCCAGTCCAGCACCGGGGCACGCCCCGGCCAGTCGGCGAGCGCGTGGCACAGGAACCGGTGCCCGCCCGGCCTGCGGACGAGCGCGCCCGCCGTGCGCACGGCGCCGGTGGCCCCCCGGGAGAGCGGCCCGGACGCGGGGTGGTGGAGCACGGCGGTCAGCGGGGAGGCGTCCAGCAGCACTTCGGAGATGCGTCGTTCGTACGTTTCCGCTGTGGCCCGGCCTGTGCCCGCGGCCCCTTGCGGGGTGGCCCCGGGGAGGCGCGGCAGGGCGTCCAGGAAGGGGGCGACGACGGCGTGCCGGGCGAGCGCGTCGCACCAGCCGCCGTCCCGTACCGACAGAGCGGGCGGTGGCAGCGCCTCGGCGACGGCGCACGCGGAGTCCGGGTCCATGCGGCCGCCGATCGCCGCGGCGAGCAGTACACCCCCTGCGCCTGCGGGTTCCGGGTCGCCGAACGGCGGTCGGCCGGCGCCGTGCTGGGCCGCGAAGCGCCGGATCAGCTCGGCCAGCGCCCGGTGCACGTCCGCGCCCGGGTCGATGAGGGCAGCGGTGTGCTGGAGGGGGCCGCCAGGCGGCGGGCCCGTCCCGTCGACCGCCCAGCGCAGCACCCGCAGGGCGGTGGTCAGGGCGTTCACGGCTCCCTCACCCCGTATGTGGTCCAGGTGTTCATGGCTCCCTCACCCAGTAGGGGGCCTTGGTCATCCGGTCGGTCCCGTCCCTGCGGTAGAGGCGCACCACCCGTGACGTCCGGTCGATGTTGACGAGGGCCGCCACCTGCCACGGCCGGTGGAAGGTGGTGGTGTGCAGGTCCACGTCGGCGGAGGAGAGCCCGAAGCGGTCCGAGGCCGGGAACAGGTGGGTGTGGTACCAGCCGACGAGGCATTCGCCGTCGTCGCGCGCGGCGAGTGATTCGCCGATCCGCAGATAGGACTCGCCGGTGAAGGTGAAGTGCAGGAGCGAGGCGCCGGTGCGTTCCGCGGGGAGTGCGTCGGTCACTTCCACCACGTGGCCGTCCGGATGGGTGCCGTTGCGGTGGACGTGCCCCGCGAGGAATCCACCCTCCTCGACCTCGCGCGAGAAGGGCCGCGTATCGCTCAGTGCCCGGTGGACCCTCGGGTGGAGCACCACGGAGACCGGTTCGGCGGCCGTCCGCGGGTGGGGTCCGGCGACGCCGAGTTCTTCGAGGGTGATCAACGGCGGGTCGGGTTCCGGTACTTCCTCCATGCCGAAGAGGCGTCGCCTGGGGCCGCCGACGGTGATCTCCATCGTCTTGTCGGTCGGCGGCCTCGGCCGGACGAGCGGGGACTTCTCCAGCCCGGGACCACGGAGCCCGAACCCCCAGTGGGTCTCGTCGGGGAGCCTTTCGCCGAGGATTTCCTGGAGGGGTACGCCGACGAGCTCGCGCACCGCGTGCGGGTGCCGGTAGAGCACGGTGTCCCGTCGGACGATCCGGACCTGGACGTATCCGTGGCTGCCCCTGAGGTTGACGACGGAGGGCTTGCCCCGGACGGAGGCGCGATCGGTGAGGGGCAGGAAGGCCAGCTCGATCGTGGTGCCCTCCAGCGACTGGCCGACCACGGGTTCCAGGACGCGGCGCAGCAGCGGCAGCAGCGGCAGGCGTCCGGCCCGCACGTAGTCGTCGGTGCGGAAGAGTTCCACCTCGATGTCCCCCGGGGTGTTCATCGGCCGGCTCCGCCTTCTACGGGTTCGACGACATTGGGGTAGCGGGGGGTGTCCCGGGTGACGGGGGCGGCGACGCTGCCGTTGATGTCGCCGATCCGGTCCTGGTTGTCCTCGACCCACTGGGCGGCGGTGCGGTCGTAGAAGTTGCCGCGCACCCGTGGGGTGCCCTCGGGCCCGAGCTCGCCCGTCGGTTCGAACAGGGAGTAGTTGCGGAAGCCCGCCATGTCGACGAGCATCTGGCACAGCGCCCCGAAGCTGAGCGAGGGCTGGTACGACTCGGCCAGCAGCCCGAGGCAGACCAGACCCTTGCTCTGGGCGTAGAGCCGCGACTGCTCGTTGTCGTAGTTGGGGAACACATTGGGGTGGAAGACGGGTGTCAGCCAGTAGACCTGGGGGGCCGTCTCGGGGAAGTCGGGGCCGAGCTGGATCAGTACGACGTGGCGGGTGATCTCGGACGGTTCGCCGCCCGGCTCGGCGGGCGGCCCGAAGCTCAACTGGTCGAATTCCACCTCGAATTCGGTGGGCAGCAGCGCCGAAGCGGTGCGGACGACGAACCCGGGGTGGCTGTCGGCGTACGCGACGATCTGGTTGCGGACCCGGTAGAGGGCGTCCTGCCGGTCGAGGGGGTTGACTGCCCCGGCGGTGGTCTCGAAGCCGACCCTCAGCCGGTCCCCGTCCTGGACGCCCGAGTCGTGCAGGGTGGCCTCGGGGTCGAGGCGGCGGCCCTGGCCGTCGGACTGGACGTGGTCGATGACCGTGGCGCGCGTGGCGTCGGCGAACCCCGGCCCGTACTGGTCGACGACCTCGGCGGCGACGTCGCTGTTCGTCTGCTGGGCCGGGGCGTCGTAGAGCCGCCACTGCCTGCCGTCCGGGCCCTCGACGAAGAGCTGGTGCAGCAGGTAGTCGGGGTGGCCCGGTGCGACGACGGTCCACCCCGACAGGGTCTCCCGCAGTCCTTCCCGTACGACATCGGGCTGGTCGGAATCGAGGCGGAAGGAGACGGCGTGCGCGGTCGACCAGACCTCCCGGGGGCGCAGGCCCAGGGAGGTGAGGGCGGCGGCGGCCCGTCGGCGGTCGTCCTCGGAGTCCGCGCGGACGATCACGTGGCAGGTGGGTTCGGTACGGGGTGCGGCTTCGGCGGGGGCGGGCTGTGGGACGGGGGCCCGAGGCGTGGGCGCCGGCTCGGGCACCGGGGGCGCGGGAAGGATCCCGTACGTCCGGGCGAGGTCGACCAGCCTCTCGTTGGCCCGGTACGTCCGTACCGCGAGGGTGATCAGCTGCCGGTAGGGAGCCTCGACGACCCCGTTGGCGAGGTCGACGAAGATCTCGGTCCAGGTGTCCTCGGGCTTCGCTCCGACGAAGTTGGGGCGTCGGCCACGGGGGAAGTCGATCCGGTCGAGGATCCCGGCGGCCTCCTTGTCCGTTCCGTAGAGCCCGGCCAGTACTTCCAGCAGCCGGTACCTGTCCTCCCTGGTGATGGGAATCTCCGGCAGACGCACGGGGCCTGCCGCATCGTGGGGTTCAGGCGGGCCGCTCAGGAACTCAGCCGATGCCATGTGTACTCCCCCTTCGGCCGACGGACGGAAAGGATCTCCTGAGGGGGCACTCCAAGGTCACTCAGCCGAGTGTCCACAGCTGCGTCTCTCAGGCGGATGCTGAACCGCGGGCGCCTCAGGCGTCCGCAGCGGTCACAGGGGGAGAACGGGTCCTCGGCCGCAGCCCGTTCGCCGACGGAATCAGCGTAGCCCCGGCAGGCCCGGCACCGTACGGGAACCGGCAGGGGAAACTGCGACCAGGTGAACGGCTCGTCGCCGGGCGGCAAGGAGTCGATCAACTCCCCGGCTGTCGCACGGTGGTTGAGCGCGCAGGGCGTGATGTCCCCCTCGATCGGCCGGTGGTGGGGGCAGTCGGGGTCACGGCTCATCACGACGGGTGCGGTGCGGCCCGTCAGGGAGTCGATGCGCAGGAGGCGGTACGGGGGCCGCACCCCGAGGAGGCTGCGCAGTGCGGCCTGGGTCATCCAGGCCGCGACCAGGGCGGTGGTCCCGATGGAGGTGCCGAGCGGGCCGGCCGCGGTCTCGTCGAGACAGCTCCACGGAACGTCGGTGGTACTGCGCCGGTGCGCGGTCAACGTGCAGCCGTAGCAAGCTTCTTGGGTGTCGAGGCGCAGCCGGACCTCCCCCTCCCAGGGGCCGGTCGCACCGTCCACGAGCGATGCCTCGACGAGTGCGCACCGGCCCAGCAGGCGCATCCGGGAACGGACGCTGTCCAGGCAGCCCAACACCACTCCCGCCGAAGCGAGTTCACCCAGCCCCACCCCTGCGGCGAGGTCGTACGGCCGGGACTCGACGACGACGCCGGGCGACAGCCGTCGCAGCCCTTCGGCCGCGGCCTCCGTCTTGGGCCTTCCGACGTCGCCGGGGCCGAAGAGGACCGAACGGCTCAGATTGGTGGTCTCCACGACGTCCGGGTCGCAGAGGACCAGCCGCCCGGTCCCGGCCAGGGCCAGGTTCTTGGCCGCCTCGTTCCCCAGCGCACCGAGTCCGACGACGACGGCCGTGGCCGCGCCGATCGCCTCCGGATCCCACTCGGGCACGAGCCGCTCACGCGCGAACCGGTCGCCTTCCGCTCCCTTCATGGCGCCGTTACTCCTGTACGGCAACGAGCTTGACGGGGCAGACCGCCAGCCGCCCCTCGGGCCGCCAACTCTCCCAACAGACCAGCCCCGCCGCAGGGTCCCGGTGGACTGCCGCACCGCAGACGGGCCGGTCCGGAGCGCAGGGGCAGAGCACGACGTGCTCTCCGGTGCGGAAGGTGTGGGCGCAGTACAGGCAGCGGGGCGGCCTCGCCCCGTGCACGACGGGATCGGCCACCTGCCAGTCGCCCGTCCCCAGCGGTACGACGGGCACCCCGTCGACCGGCGGCCAGGTGGCCAGCACACCGGCCGCGAAGGCGGCGGATTCGGAGGAGCCGGTGGGGGCGGCGGCGGAGGTGGAGGTGGGGTCGGCCGAGGTGCTGCCCGCGCATTCCAGCGCCGGATCGAGGTGGGCGACGTCGTCCCCCAGGTGCACCGGGTCACCGCGCCGGAAGCTGTGTCTGCACGTCGTGCACAGCCGGTGGTTCCAGGGCGAGGAGATGTGCGTGACGGCGCTTTCACCGGTCCGGCCGGTCTCCTCCTGCGGGTCGAGGCCCGCCGCCATCCCCACTTCGAAGGCACGGGCCTCGTCGGCGTCCGTACCGTCCGTACCGTCCGCGCTGTCCGCCCGCGCATGGCCTTCGTCGGCTACCCGCACAGCATCTGCTCCATCGGCCCTTCGCCGAGCGCGGCGAGTACGTCCTCCACGGCGCGGGGCCGCAGCGCGTCGCCGACGACCTCGATCCCGGACCCGGTGACCCGGATGCGGACGCGGACGAGATTTCCGTGCGGGTGGTCCGCGTACTCCTCCGGTCCGATGAGATCGGGAATCGCCTCGGTGAAGACATACCCTGCGTTGTCCGTACTCTCCGTACTCACTGTCCTGCCTCCCACCTTCCTGGCACCTCCGTCCCGCACGAGGGGCAGCCGCCCCCGGCGAGCCTGTTGTCCTGCGCCTCCCAGATTCCGCGCCGCACGACGGTGAACGCACACTGCGGACAACGGGTGTTGCGGCCCTCAGCCCCCAATGCCCGCTCCACATAGACGAATTGCAAGCCCTCATCGGCCCCGATGCACCGTGCCTCCTCCAGCGCGGACGGCAGCGTGGGGTTCGCGGTACTCATCCGGAAGTCCGGTGTGAACCGCAGCAGATGCCAGGGGATTCCGGGGTCGACGGCCGCCAACCAGCGTGCGATCCGCCGGAGTTGACCGGGCTCCGCCGACGTACCGGGAATCAGCGGCGTACTCACCTCGACCCACGACCCGGCAGCCCTGAACCGCTCCACAGCAGCCAGTACGGGTGCGAGCGGCGCCCCCGTCAGCCGTTGGTGCGGGGCCTCCTGCGCGGCCTTCACGTCGATGTTCACCGCGTCGAGCACGGGCGCCACGAGATCGACGGCCCGGGGCGTCAGGAAGCCGTTGCTCTTCCACAACACCCGCACTCCCAGCGGCCGGGCGTGCTCCGCGAGCGCGAGCGTGAGTTCCGGGGCGAGGGACGGCTCTGCGTAGGACAGCGCGAGGTCGGCGCCCTGCGCGTGGGCAAGTGCGACCAGTTCCGCCGGTCGGGCGGGCTCGCCCGTCCACGGCGCGTCCACCTCGCGGCCGTACTGGGAGAGCCGGTGGTTGACGCAGTAGTCGCACCGGAAGCTGCAGCCGGGGCCGGCCAGCGTCAGGACCTTGCTGCCGGGCCTGACGTGGTAGAAGGGCTTGCGTTCGATCGCGTCGAGGTGGGCGACGGAGGCGGTGAAGGTCGCCGTTTCGAGCCGGCCGGCGGTGTTGCGGCGCACCCGGCAGTAGCCGGTCTGCCCGTCCCTCAACCGGCAGCGGTAGGGGCAGAGTTCACAACGCACCTCAGCCCCTGCGCCCGGCTCACCGGTAAGCCGCTCGCCGAGAAGCGCCGCCCGCCAGTGCGGCTCCGCCGCTCGTACCGTCATGACGGGCCGCCTCCCGCCAGCAGCAGCCGGACGGCGTCGGCGAGCCGCGCCCCGGCGGCGGCCGGCGGCAGGTGCACATGGTGGTTCTCCGGCGGGCGGGCGCGCGGCAGGTCGTCGCCCTGGTGCGTGGTGGCGAGGCGCAGTCGCGGGCCCGCGACGAGAGCCTGGTCCCGTACGAGGTGGTGAAGGGCCAGGAGCACGGTCGGCATTCCGGTCGACGCCGCCGTGTTCAGCGCGCCGGCGAGGTCCGGCGGCTCCAGGGTGCGCGAGGTCCACAGCATGGCGAGGTCGGCGGGGCGGGCGACGGGGCGCATCAGGTCGGGCCGGTCGAGTCCGACGAACACTGCGTGGCGGCCGTGGCACCACAGGGTGGTGGCGAGAAGGTGCGCGAGCGAGCGCAGGACGACTTCGGCCGGCCCGAAGGTCGGTGGGCTGGTGTCCAGGACGAGCGCCACCGGTTCCGGCTCCCACTGAGCACTGGAGCCGTGCAGCCGGTAGAGGAGTTCCTGCCGTGCGTAGCGAAGGTTCAACAGGGTTACGGGTAGGACCAGTTGGCTGGGCAGCATCTGGGTGATCCGGCCCCGGTGGGAGATGCCGCCCGACCCTGGTGCGTGCACGGTGGTGCCCGCGTGCCGGGCCACCGACGAGGCGGAGCCGGTGAGGAGCTGGAGTCTGCGGAGGTCGACGGCGGGCATGCCCACGGCCTGTTGTGCCGTACGCAGGGGAAGCATCGGGTCGGCGGCGACGGCTTCGGGTCCGATGACGGCGAGCAGTGCGGTCGTACGCCCGGTCACCGTGTCCGCCGCGGTCCTGAGCGCGGCCAGCGGGGGCACCCGGTCGGGCGGCCGGGAACTCCTCCCGATCAGGGCGCGGCGCAGTACGTCCGACAGCTCGCGCGGGGTGTGTGAGGTGTGCGGGGGCAGTGGGACGGTGTCCTGCTCCGGAAGGCCCGCGAGCAGCAGCCCTGCGAGCCCCACCCGGGACGGGGCGGGCCATTCGAGGTCGCGCAGGATCTTCACCCCGGGATGGCCGGCAAGGGCGCTGAGCCGTTCGTCGAGGAGGTCGGCGGAGGCGGCCGGTCCGATCAGCGCGACCAGGTCGGCGAGCAGGCCGAGGGACGGACATGCCCCGCCCGCCGCCAGGCTGACGAGGCCCCTGCGCAGGGGCTCGGAAACGGGCCGGTCCCACGGGTGCGCTCCACGGCCGGGGCCGGCGGCGGACCTGACGGCCTCGATGGTCTCGGCCGCCACGACGGTCTTGGGCGTCCCGGTGGTCTTGGTCGTCCCGGTGGCCCAAGGCGCGGCCTCCAGGCCCTTGAGGTCCACCTCCCAGATCCTCGCGCCCGTCTCACTGGCGGCGTACAACCACAGCTCTCCCTCCGGAAGTTGCAGCCAGTTGACCACGCAGCCCGCGTCGAACGGCCCCGTTCCCGAAGCGGTGAGGTCGTCGAACTCGCGGAGGAGCCGCAGCGAGTCCCCGCTCCATACGCGCACCGTGCCGTCGCTGTGGCCGCTGGCGAGGACGCACCGGCCGTTCGGCCGGGCCGCCCAGACGACGGAATCGATGCTTCCGGAACAGGGCGGGCCTGCGGCCAGGCGTGTTCCCGTCAGTCCGTCCCAGACCTTGATTGTTCCGCGGTCGTGCCCGCTGGCGAGCAGGGCCGAGCCGTCCGGCAGCATGCCCCAGGCCACGGCCCGGACGGGTCCGTCCGCCGTCGGCATCACATGGAGCGGCGGGTGGAACGAGCCATCGAATTCCCAGACGCGCACCCTGCCGTCCAGGTGGCCGGTGGCCACCAGGCCCGTTCCGTCCTGCTGCACCTCCCCCCACTCGACCGCCGTGGTGTCCGGCACGTAGTACGTGCACGGTGCGCTGTCGGCCAGGTCCCAGACGAGGATTCGTCCCGGGCTTCCCGCGGTCAGCAGCAGCGCACCACCCGGCCCCGTCGTGAACTTCGCCGATACGAGGGGGAAGCCCGGGTCCCGGGCGACGGCCGAGTAGCCCGGGCCGCGCTCACGGCCCCCGTACCCGGCTCCGGCTGTCCGCAGGGTCACTCCCGACCCTCCTCCGCACATGGCGAGCACGGCACTGCCGTCCCCCGGGTACGCCCACCCGACGGGCCATTCCGGCACGGGGACGAACGGCGCGTGGAACTCTTCCGTACGAAGGCCGCCCCCTTCGTCGGGCACCAGCTCGAACATCGCGGTCCGGGGCCCGGCCGCATTCCCGACCGGGGCAACGGCACTGGCCGCACCCACCACAGGGCCGCCCTCCGGGGCCGCCAGACAGAGCCGCGTGTACGCGCGCAGGCCTGCCGGCGTCACGTCCCGCACCTCACCGAGCGAGCCGACCAGCCGGTCCGCCGCGACTCCCCGCCCGACGGCGCCGGGGGCCGTCGGCACTCCCCTGCCCACCGACCGCGCATGCACCCGCGCCCATGTCTCCAGCGCCTGGCTCATGGAGCCCACGCCTCCCGGAACCCGTTCATGAAGCCGTTCCCGGGCCGCTCGTCGAACGTCGAATCGTCACCGGCCCGCTCACAAGGTCGTCGCCAGCCCCACCTGGCCCGGCACTTCCTCCCGGTACCGCCGCAGCATCTTCCCCTTGCGCACCACCGCCCCCACGGCCACCGTCACCCGGCTCGTGACACCACGTGGCGCCCGTACCACCATGGCGAGCCGGTAGGTGCCGCCGATCTTCGTCGCCCTGGTGCGACGGATCTCCCAGCCGGGGTCGGAGCGCAGTTCGCGGAGCGCCTCCAGCAGGACGGTGCTCTGCCGGGTGGTCCTGCTGTGGCCCACGAAGGCCATTTGCGGGCCCAGTTGGGCGGATGTCGTGCTCTCGACGTCCGCCGTCAGCCGACGGGGAGTCATGGACCAGGCGACCGGCTGGAAGGCCACGGCCGCCGCCTCTTCCACGGAAAGCGTCAAGTCGACGTCGACCCTGTGCAGTTCGGGAGCGTCGTCCTCCTGCTCACAGGTGATCGAGAGGTGCAGCAGGTGATAGACGGCCCTGGCGGCCTCACCCTCCACGAAAGCCTGGAGCTCCACGTCGTGGGCAACGACCTTGGCGTCGACGGGAACCGAGACCGGGCCGCCCAACAGGATCCGGCTCCCCAGCGGAGGCGGCGGCACCGGCGACGCGTTGTCCGGCCCCCGCACGGGCTCCTCCGCGGTCATCCTGAGTTCCCTGCGCGGCAGGTCCGGGAGAACGAGATCGAACAAGGCGACAACCCCCTCAGCCCTGCGGGTGGTCGTCACAGAGTAGCCAACTACTCACTCTTTGTGGGTTGTTGGTACGAAGCCGAATTATCCGGCGGTCGGCCGCTCGCCCGCTTCGCTGCCGGCCAGCCACTGGCTCCAGGGCAGGTTCCAGTCGCCGTAGCCGTTGCCGAAGTGGTCCATCGGCTTCCCGGTGGTACCGGTGACCTCGATGACGTCGCCCACACGGCTCAGGCCGTAGAGCCACTTGGCGTCGGCCTCGGACATGCCGATGCAGCCGTGGCTGACGTTCTCCTTGCCGAAGGCCTCGGCGTTGTCGGGGGCGGCGTGGAGGTACTCGCCGCTGACCGTCTCGCGCATGCTCCAGTTGTACGGGTCGTAGTACCCGTCGGGGCTCTCGCGGGGGATGCCGATGGTGCGCGAGTCCATGATCACGCGGCCGTCCTTGGAGAGGACGGTCCTGATGCCCTCGCGGGTCTTGAAGCGCTTCTCGCCGCCGCTGACGGGAATCACCCGCGCGACCTCGCCGTTGCGCACGACCGTCATGGTGTGGGCGGTCAGGTCGACCTTGTTGACCATCGAGTCGCCGACGGTGAAGGAGATCTTCCGGTCGCGGTCCACGGCCGTGCCGGCGTCGATGACCTGGCCGGAGGGGTGGCGTTCGCGGCCCTGCTCCAGGCGGGCGTAGTAGTCGGCGCTGACCCCGGCCAGGACGGCGACCTCCTCGCGCCGCAGCCCACTGACACGGCGGCCCGTCGAACGCGGAAACCCGGGCCGCGCGCCGTCGACGAGCCGCTGGTCAGGGTCGTCAGGCTGTTGCGACCGCTCGCCCAGGTGCCCGCCGTAGGCGTCAGTCTGCGCGAAGCAGACGGTGCACGACTCTTCTGGGCAGCCCGCCGCTGAGCGGACCCGTCCGTCGTCACGACGCGGCGGTCGGCGACATCATCCGCGTCGCCGACGCCACGCGGCTGTTCCACGCAACCTGAGCGAGTCCTCGGTCCCGGCACGGGAGGAGAGGGCGAATTCACGGCTGAAGCGGCGCCCGTGCAGGGCCGGGCCACCGAGGTGGAGCCCGGACGGTTCCTCCTGGAGGGTGAGCCGCAGGACGGTCCGTATACGTCGGTGTAACGCCCAGGGGGTCGGTCGACTCTGTGTACGTGTCGGCCGCGACCTGGCGGCCTCACCGAACGGAGGACAGCGATGCGGATATCCGGTAGCGGGAGCCAACTCAGAGGCAGGGGCGGTGTGCGGACCTGGTTACGTGCCGGGCCGGCCCGGCTCGTAGCCGGTGTCGTGGCGGTGCTGTTGGCCGTCGCCGGTCTGGCGTTCGCGTCGGCCGCACCGACGGCGGCGGCACCCCCTCGGCCGAACAACCTGGAGGACGTCCAGGCCGCCACGTACAACATGCAGGGCGCGGGCAGTGGCGAGGACGTCAACAAGTGGACCAAGGATCTGCCGCAGCTCCTTGCGGCCGGCTACAACATGATCGCGGTCCAGGAGGCCGGTCCCGGGCAGGAGGTGCCGGGGGCGAACATCGGCACACTTCCGACCGGCGGCCCCGAGAACGTGCAGGTCCACGAGTGGAATCGCGGCAACGCGGACAACCCGGACCTCGTCTACCTCTACTACCTGCGCACGGACTTCGGCGGCAACCGGGTCAACCTGGCCATCGTCTCCCCCTGGCTGACCAACCAGATCCGGTACGCCCCGAACCCCGGGCGGCGGCCGTCGTTCGGGATTGAGATCGGCAACGCGACGTACTGGACCGTGCACGCCGACTCCCGGGGCGGACAGCAGAACAACGCGGAGTCCACACTCCAGGCCATCCAGGCCGCGGCGCCCCACAACAACTGGCTGGCCATGGGCGACTGGAACCGGGACCCGGACGTGCGGCCGGTCAACGCACCGGCCGGCTCCGTGATGTACCGCAGCGCCCAGTACACCGTGGGCTTCTACGGCGACAGCCCCTCCGAGGCGGACTACATGTTCACCGGCCGGCAGCTGACCGTGGCCCAGGGGTACGAGGGGGTGCGGCTGAACGCGATGAGCAGCGACCACGCCCCGGTGGCCCTGCTGCCCGCCCGGCTGCGGGCCGCGGCCGGAGCCGTCGAGCTGCGCAGCCGCAGCAACGACGAACGCCGCCTCGCGGTCCCGTACGGCGACGAGACCAACCAGACGGACCTGATCACCTACCAGCCCTCCAGCCGCACCGGCGGACAGGCCGCGGTGCCCGCCGCGGGGCCGGAGCAGACCTGGCGGCTGCGGTCCTCCCTCAACGCGCCGGCCGGGTACTACACGCTGGTCAACCAGCGGACCGGCAAGTGCATGGACGTCCACAACGGCACGCAGCACAGCCGGGACCGGGTCGACCAGTGGGACTGTGCGGGCCAGCCGACCCAGGAGTGGGTCTTCCAGCCGTCGCAGAACGACTCGGCCACCGGCGTCCTGCGGAACCTGTACCACTCCAACAGCTGCCTCGACGTCTTCCGCGGGGACACCGGTGACGGCGCGGAGGTCGGTATCTACGAGTGCAACGGCGGGGCCAACCAGCAGTGGGAACTCGCCTCCCGGGAGTCGTCCACGCTCGCCAGCGTCAGCAACGAGGGCCGACTCCTCGATGTCGAGGGCGCCTCTCACGACAATGACGCCCGCCTGATCACGCACACCGCCAACGACGGGGCCAACCAGCGCTGGCACCTCGACGCCACAGGGCCGGGCACCGTCACCGTCGTCAACGAGGAGTCCGGCAAGTGCCTGGACGTCGCCAACGGCACCGCCTCGTCCGCGGGTGACCCGGTCGACCAGTACGACTGTGCCGGGCAGTTCACCCAGGAGTGGGAGGTCGAACCCACGGGCAACGGGTCCGTGAACCTGGTGAACGACTACTACGGCTGGGAGCTGGACGTGCTGGGCAACCTGACCGGCGAGGACCGCCCGGTCGGCGTCTCCCCGGGCAACGGACAGAACAACCAGCGCTGGACGCTGGACAGTTAGACCCGTCGCCGGACCCCGGCCCGGCCCGGGGTCCGGCCACGTACCGCACGGTGCGTCGTGTCCGCGCCGCAGCACGGAGCGCGGCCCGGACGATCAACAGTGTTCCCGAGCTGCCGAACACATAGCCTTACGGGCCCGTGCCCGCCCGGCCCCGGCCACGGGCCAGGTCGCCACGGACACGCACGACCGCACCCCATGGCCGACCGCGACAGCACGTACACGACCAGGTGCACCACCTGGAAGTGATGACGGGCCGTGAACAAGCAGGGGAGACAGCCATGAGCAGTCACGGCGCGGTGACCGTCCTCATCGAGATCCACGCCAAGGACGGACAGGAGGAGGAGGCTCGCGAAAGGCTGTCGCACGCGATCCGGACCTCCGAGAAGCCCGGACTTCTCAGCTCGACGGAGTACGAGGACCTCAACGACCCGGGAGCCTTCTACGCCGTGCAGGTCTGGGAGAACGCGGAGGCGTTCCGCGCGCACATGGAATTCGCCGCGGAGACCGGCATGGGCGAGGCGATCCGGGTGCTGCGAGTGCCGCCCAGGACGGTAGTGCTGCGCACCGTCGACTGAGCCGCTGACGGCTGCGATCGCCCTGACCGGCCGCTCGCCGAACGCCGCCCGGGGTCGTCATGGCCGATCTGCTCCGCTGTCCGAGTTCTTACCGAGGTATGACCGAACCCGCCGCCATGAGTTCTCCCCCGCCGAGCCGCCCTACGCTGACAGCCGCTGACACCCCTTGGCCGACCAGTCGACCGGACGACCAGGCGACAGGCTGCCAGGAGGGGAAGAGGGGGAACAATGCTGGGTGCACGCGAACTGCCGCCGGACGAGGTCCTGGTCCAACGGTTGCGTGAGGGTGACGAGGAGACGTTCACGCTGGTACTGGACACGTGGTCGGGGGGAATGCTCCGGCTGGCCATGTCGTTCGTGTCGACCAGGGCGTCCGCGGAAGAGGCCGTCCAGGACACCTGGCTGGCGGTCTTCAAGGGGATCGGCGACTTCGAGGGCCGTTCGTCCCTGAAGACTTGGGTGTACCGGATTCTGGTCCACACGGCCAAGGCGCGCGGCACGAGGGAGAGCAGGACCATCCCGTTCGCCAGTCTGCTGCCGGAGGAGGAAGGGCCGACGGTGGACGCCTCACGGTTCCGCGCTCCCGGCGAGCGGTACGCCGGACATTGGGCCGTCGGGCAGGGGCCGCAGCACTGGCACGTTCCCGAGGAGCACGTGCTGCGCGGCGAAGTCCGCGCGATGGTGGAGGAGGCACTCGGTGAACTCCCGCCCCGCCTCCGCTCGGTGATGACACTGCGCGATGTCGCCGGGTACGGCTCGGAGGAGGTGTGCTCCCTGTTGGACATCTCGCCCGGCAACCAGCGCGTCCTCCTCCACCGGGCCAGGGCTTACGTACGCCGTAAGCTGGAGGGCTACTTGTCCGGTGGACCGGACTTCGCGGCGGGAGGGAACGGGTATGGACTGCGTTGAGTTCGTGGAGCTGGTGACCGAATTCCTTGAGGGCGCACTGCCCGAGGAGGACGAGCAGCGCTTCATCGAGCACTTGGCCGCGTGTTCCGGGTGCGAGCGCTACCTCGATCAGTTCCGTCAGACGATTGCCGCCACGGGTGAACTGACCCCGGACAGCATCTCGCCCACCGCCAGACAGCAGTTGCTCACTGCGTTCCGGGACTGGCAGCGGCAGTGATCCTTCCTTCCCGGTAGCACCGTGTTCCGGGCCGTCTCCGACGGCTCCGCCCCCTGCCAGTGCCCTTTGTTTCCAAGGCACTTGTCACGCTTGGCAGGCATGCCCGCGCTGTACGTGTGACAGCGGGCGCAGGAGCCCGAGATCTCGTTCGGCCTTTGCCGCGCTCCCCCGGGCAAAGGCCGTACGACGGCTTCGCCGTCCACCTGCTGATCGCGGCCATCGTCGGGGCACACCGAGGTCGACATGGGTACCGTCGTCGAGTTTGCCGCCGCCGTCCTGCTTGACCGGCTGGTCGCTGAGCCGGACGTGCAGGGCGGGGCCGTCGGAGGTGCGCGGGTTCGTCAGGCGCAGGTTCGTCAGGCGCAGGACCGCCTTCCCGTCCGCGAGGCGCTGGATCTCCACCGCGCCGCTGGTCTCGTGCGCGGCGGCGGTGGTGCGCGGTTGGCCCGTGACGAGGTGGCCGCTGAGCTCCATGTCCGCGTTGCCGTGGGCGCCGGCGAGCAGCGGGGTTCCGTGGCACTGCACGTTCCGCCCCTCCCCCGACGGCGGGATCGCCCGCAGGGCCCTGTGGTTCCGGTGCTCACGCCCCTGCCGGTTCGCTCCCCCGACGGGGTCCGGGCGCATCGGCTCCGTCGCCCAGGACACGGGCGACGTGGGCGGCGAGGGAGGACCGCAGGCCCTCCGGCGTCATCTTCTGATCGTCGATCAGATGGATCACGAGGTCGGCGCGGACGGCGGCCAGCAGTGCGTGGGCGGTGAAGCCCGGGTCGCGAACGCCGGGCACCTGGTCCAGTTCCGTACGGAGGAGCTCGTGCCACCAGCCGTAGTGCTCGGCCTGGTACAGGCTGCCGACTCCGGCGTCCTCCGCGGCCGACATCAGGTGCCGATTCTCGATCTTGAAGCGCAAGGAGATGTCGAGAAGGTCCAGCACCCGCTGTCGTGGCGGGCGTTCGGCCGCATCTCGCGCCTCCCCCACCGCCTTCCGCAGGGGTTCGAGACGGGAGGCGATCACGGCGCCGATCAGGCCCGCCCGGTCTCCGAACCGGCGGAAGAGGGTGCCTTTGCCCACGCCCGCGGCAGCGGCGATCTCGTCCATCGAAACGGCCTGGGGTCTGCCACTTTCGGCGAACAGCGCCTCGGCGGCGGTCAGTACGGCTTCTCGGTTGCGCAGGGCGTCGGCTCGCTCCGGGCGCTGGGTCACAGGTCCTCCTTCTCCTGGCCTGCGCCCCGCGGGCCCCAGGACGGCATAGGGCGTCCGGCGGCCCTCGTCGTACGGAACAGCTCAGGTCAGGTCATGGCATCGGGGCACCTGGTGCGGGTGCGGTCGGGGCAGTCGGTGTGGTCGGGGCAGTCGAACTGTCTCATCGCAGCTCCCTTTCGGCGAAGTCGCGGAAGGTGCCCGGCGGGCGGCCGGTGAGCCGCTGGACGGTGTCCGTGGTGCGGTCCTCGGCGCCGTCTGCGATGGCGCGGTCCAGACCGGCCAGCATGGTGGCGAACTCCGCCGGTATCTCGGCCGCCCATCGGTCGCGCATTTCCTCGACCGTCAGCCTCCGGTGCACCACGGGACGCCCCGTGACCTCGGTGAGGAGCGCGGCCACCTCCGCGTAACTGAGCGCCTGCGGTCCGGTGAGGACCAGATCCGTGTTGGGCGCCTGATCCGCGATCAGGGAGCGTACGGCGACAGCGGCGATGTCCCCCGCATCGACGAAGCCCACGCGCCCGTCACCCGTCGCCGTCAGGAGGGCTCCGTCCTCACGGATGCTGCGCGCGTGCGGGGTGGAGCCGGTGAAGTTCTGCATGAACCAGGAGGGCCGCAGCACCGCCCACTCCTCGAACAGGCCGGGCAGTTCCTGGTGCACCTGGCCCACTGCCGGGCCGCCTGCGGGGATCGCGGACGAGCTGAGCAGCACCGCGCGCCGCACCCCTGCGGCGCGGGCCCGGCGGAGGAAGGGCAGCATGACCGCAGCCGGGTCCGCGGAGCCGATGGGCGGGACGAGGTAGACCCCCTCGACACGGTCGAGGGCTCCGCCCCAGGTCGCAGGCTCGTTCCAGTCGAAGCGGACGGCCTGTGCACCTTCCACCGGGGTGGCGTTCCGGCCGGCGGCTTTGACGCGGCGCCCCTCCGCGAGCAGCCCTGCGGTGACCCGGCTGCCGGTGGTGCCGGTGGCACCGATGACCAGGGTGAAACCGGGGGCGTTCATCGGTTCGTTCCCACGAAGTCGGCGCCGGGCTGCTGGACGGCGAGCGGGCTCCAGTAGTCGCGGCAGGAGGTGAAGCGCCCGCCCTCGACGGTGATCACAGTGATGTACGTCGTGTCGAACGGACTGCCCGTCTCCACCAGGCGGCCCACTCCTCGCATCTCGACCATGATGGTTCCGGGGGCGGCGGTCCGGTGAATCCGTACGTCACGGAAGTCGTGGACGTCGATGTGGTCGGGGTAGTGCCGCATGTAGTCCGCGATGGCCTGCCGTCCCTCCAGTCGCGCGGGCCACCCCTCGGGGGCGAAGGGGAACTCCAGGACACCGTCCTCGTCCCACAGGTCCACCCACCCGGGGATGTCCTTCTCCAGCAGCAGTCGCAGGCCCTCGCGGTACAGCTCGTCGGGTGTGCTGCCGGGCGCCGTCTCAGGCGCTGTCGTGGGTGTCGGTGAGTTCGTCATGGTCAGGACGTCCGTTTCTCCGTAGCGATGAATTCCGGAACCTGACGGACACCGGCACGCAACCGGACCGGCAGTCCGTATAGATGGATCATACGGACTACCGGTCCGCTTCGCTAGGCCGAGGGGCGGAGCGCGGGCCGTTCGACGACGGGGCGCAGGTCGAAGGCGGCCCCTGGGGAGGATCGGAACGGTCGGCAGCGGCTTCTCCATGAGCTGGCCAGCTCGGTCGCTGAACGCTGGCGCAGGGCCGCGAAGTCGGCCTGGGCTCCCTCGGCGGCGCGGCGACGGAGCGCGGTGTCGAGCCTGTCGTCTGCGTTGACCGGGGGTCGGCCGCCGTGCTCGCCCTTGCGGGCGGCAGCGTCGAGGCCTTCGAGAGTGGACTCGCGGATGCTCTCCCGCTCGGTCTCGCCATCGCGGCGAAGAACGCGCACAGCAGCCGGCCGGGCCCGCTGGCCCACTGGGGTCGCACATCCCCGGCAATTCGCCGCCACCCGCCACACCCGCTGCACCCGCCGCCAGGACGTTCCCTGTCCTGAGAGGCCCCTTGCCGCACTGGCCGCATCGACGCCGCCGATCCCCGCGCACCACTGCGGCACGTCCAGGACGGGCCGCCAGCAGGCCCCTGGACGTGATCCGATCGCCGAGGGGCCGCAGCGCGTCAGCCGGTCGTCCGCCGGTGACCGTCGAGATAGCGGGCCATCAGCTCCCAGTACACGAGCGTCAGAGCCATCTGCGCGGCGGTTGCCGAGGCCGCGGCGGCCGGCCTGCGGCGATAGGCGGCTGCCACCGCGCAGGCGGAGGCCAGGGAAGCCGCAGCATTGACGCCCAGCGCCAGATCCTTGGGGCGGTCGGCGAGCCACTGTTCCTCGCCGAGCATGGCGCGGCTGGCCCAGGCCCGGTCATCGGCGGGTTTCGGGAAGACGACGGGGTTGAGCGCGAACCAGGCAGCCGTCACCGCCACGTGCGGCCCGCGGCGCGTCCACACCAGCCACAGCACCAGAGGGGTGGTGGCCCAACGCGTCCAGGCGCTCCAGGGGTTGGAATGCCGAGCGAAAACCGCTCGTCGCACTCTGGCAAGCCGGTTCCGGGAGTGGGCGTTCATCCGTGTGCTCCGTTCAGGGCTGTCGGCACGTGACGCAGTACAACGCCGACCAGACTTCCCGGCACACCTCGGCAGACGATAGGTCACGCACGGCGCACGGTAAAGCACCTCCCGATCACTAACTCCCTTGATACTCAGGTCTCTTGGTCAGCACCCACCGCCACGGCCCTCGCCGCAGTCATCGCCGCAGCGAGGGTCTTCTCTCCTGGGCCCTGTCGCTCACCAGCCGGAACCCCGGACGGGTGCCGGTGTCCCGAGCCGATGGTCAGTCTCCTTCGCCGCCGAGCTGTCCGGCTGGTGCCCCTGACATCGAAGGTTCCCTCCACGCAGAGCCCGGGGGAACATCCCGGACTGTGACTCTGCACCGGGCCGGTGCATCGAGCCGGTGATCACCCGCTGTACGTCCCGAAGGGAACCGAGCCGCGGCACCCGCCACGTCGTGGCCGCGCGCACGCCCCTCCGAGTGGACGTCCGTGCGGGTGATGGTGTCCTCCGGACCCGAGCCGGTACCCAGCGCGGCCAGGTCCACCCGAGCCTGCGGGCGAGATGCCGTACGGGCGGCTTGGCGCGGGGACGCCCGGTGTCGGTCGGCACAGTGGACGGCGAACGGCGAACGGCGGGGAGCGGGGCGTCCGCGGACCGCTCCCCGCCCGGTATGGCCGGCGCTGTCCGCGCCTGCGGCCGTGTCCGGTCCGGCATTCGTGGCCGCACCTGGGTCCGCAGCGACGCCCGGGCCCCTGCCGGTGCCCGCAGTCGCCCCGCTGTCGATGAAGGTCAGCGGTGTGCCCACCGGCAGGCTCTGTCCCGCTCGCCGCGCCGTTCCACGACGGTGACGGTGTCTCCCGGCACCAACAGCCGTTCGACGATGGTCGCGTCGAGCGGCCCCTCCCTCAGGTCGGGCACGAGGAACTCCCGGATCGTGCGCTCCCCGCGGCGTCAGTCATGGCCGTACCCGAAGGACCGGTCGACGCCCGGAAGCCATGCCTTCTCCCGTCGTGCGGGTGGATGCGGTGTGTCGGCGGATCGAGGTCAGCCGCCTGCCACGGCCTTCTGCCGCGGCCGGACGATGGCGGGAAGGGCACGGACTCCGTTGAGTGCCAGCGAGGCGACCGGTTCGATCTCGTCCCTGGGGACGGCCAGTACGGCGTCGAAGCGGTCGAAGAACGCCGGGAGCGCGATGTGCGCCTCAAGGCGGGCCAGCGGAGCACCCACGCAGAAGTGCGGGCCGTGCCCGAAGGAGAGGTGACGGGTGTCGCGCCCGGCGTCGAACGACGCGGCAAGCGGGCCGTGTTGGGCGGGGTCGTGCCCCAGAGACACGTACGACATCATTACCGGCTCGCCGGCACGGATCAGCACTCCCTCGATCTCGATGTCCTGCACCGGGTACCGGAACGCCCCTTGGTTGACCGGAGAGTCCCAGGCCAGCACCGATTCGGTCACCGACTCCCACGACACCTCGCCGGCGCGCGCTCGCGCCAGCTGGTCGGGGTGGGTCATGAAGGCGAGGAAGGCGTTGGTGAAGAAGTTGATGGTCGTCTGGTGTCCGGCGGTCAGCACCAGAATGAGGGTGTCGACGAGTTCGTCGTGGGTGATGGAACCGCTGGTGTGCTGCTCGACCAGAATGGAGGTGAGGTCGTCGCCAGGAGAGGCGGCCTTGCTCGCGGCCAGTTCGGCCATGAAGCGGTGGAGCGCCTCCTCGGTGGCGGTCACCTGCGTCGGCTGTTCGGTGGTGTCGAAGAGCGCGTGGCACAGGGAGTGCAGCGGGGCCTGCTGCTCGTCGGGCACGCCGAACAGCTCGCATATCACCCCCATCGGCAGCGGGACGGCGAACGCCTCCTTGAGGTCGGTCGTCTCGTGCGCGGGCGCGGACGCGAGCCGTTCCAGCAGGTCGTCGACGATCCGCTGGATCTGCGGCCTCAGGTCTTCGACCCGGCGCGCGGTGAACGCCCGGGACACCAGGTTGCGCAGCCGCCGGTGCTCGGTCCCGTCGGCGGTGCCCATGTACTGGGCGGTGATGATCTTCATCAGGGGCCAGCCCGCGGGGACTTCACCGCGCTGAAGCGCTCCGAAGTTGCTGCTGTTCATCGAGAAGCTCTGGTCCTCAAAGATCCGTTGGGCGACAGCGTGGTGGCTGACCGCCCAGACGGGCACACCGACCACGTCGACCGGTACGACGGGGCCGGCCTCAAGCAGCCGCTTGGCTTCCGCTCGGGCGTCGGCGGCGAACGGGTCGAGGGTGAACAGCGGACGGGACAGATCCATGATGTGCTCCTCTGAAGAGTGGGGATGCCGGTGCAGCCGCGGGTGGGCACGTGTATGCCCACCCGCGGGTCGGCCATCAGCGGTCGTGGGGCGTGGTCAGCCCCGTGGGGGCCAGGTGAGGACCGCTTCGTTCTGACCGGTGAGCTTGGACAGCGGTGCGAACCGAAAGTAGGGGTCGCGCGCCAGGGCAGGAAAGAGGCCCTCCAACTGCTCGGTCTCGCTCAACGCACGGGCCGCGGCGACCAGTCCCTCCGTCCGCGGCCTGCGCTCGTCCTCGTAACCGCGCAGCGCCGCGACCGGGTCCGCTGTCGCTTTCAGGTGCTGGGCGAGGACGACGGCGTCCTCGATGGCGAGCGCCGCTCCCTGGCCGAGGCTCACCAGCATCGGGTGCGCCGCGTCGCCGAGCAGGGTTGTGCGTCCGGTGCCCCACAGCTGGAGGTACGGGCGGTCCTGGGCGGTGATGCGGGCGATCGATTCCTCGGGGGTGGTACGGATCGCCTCCCGCGCCTCGTCGGCCCAGCCCGCGAAGAGGCCCGCGAGCCCTTCCTTGCCGCGCCGCAGGTGTCCGGAGGCGCCCGGGGGCACGTTCTTCGTCGCCCACCAGTAGGCGCGGCCACGGCCGATGTCCGCGAGGCCGAAGCGCTGTCCGCGCCCCCAGTAGTGGGCTGCGTAGCCCTTGCTCATCCGCGGGTGCGTGAAGGGCACGGTGGCCAGCCAGCACGCGTAGTTGCCGGGCCGCGGTTCGTCGGCGCCCGCCACCTGCCTGCGAATCACCGAGTTGAAGCCGTCCGCCCCGATCAGGAAGTCGCCCGAGGCGGTCCTGCCGTCCTCGAAGGTAACCTCGATCCCGTCCTCACTGCTGACGAACTCGGCTGCCGTGGCAATGAATTCGATGACGCTCTCGTCCCCCAGCGCGTCCAGCAGCGTCTGCTGGAGGTCGGCCCGGTGCACGGCGTAGTTCGACGCCCCCAGCCGGTCCGAGACCTCACCGAACACAAGGGTCCTGATCGAACGGCCGCGCCGGGTGAGGAACTTCAGCTCGTCGAAGACCTCGCCTCGCTTGTCGAGCCCCGGGGCGATGTCGATGTCGAGAGTGCGCAGCGCCAGGACTGCGTTGCACATCAACGACACTGCCGTGGTGCCCGGGCGCAGCTCGGGAGCCCGCTCGAAGACCTGCACCTCGACGCCTGCGCGGCGCAGTGTCGCGGCGGCTGTGAGACCGCCGATGCCCGCTCCGACGACGAGGGCCTTGCGCGGGGGGTACTGCGTCATCTCCCACTCCTCTTCGACGGCCGCCTCCGGCCCGGTCGGCCGGCCGTCATCACCTGTGCCACTTTCTCGGCGACGTCGTTCACGTGCGGTTCCTCCAGGAGGACCAGGTGGTCGCCGGGGACGTCGACCACCTGGAGCCGTCCTGTGGTCAGGTCGCCCCAGCCGTTGGTGGGGTCCTCGTGCAGGCTCTGCGCGGCTCCGTGCATCGGCTGGAGGATCTCCGGCAGTTCCGAGGTGGCGCGGAGCAGGACCAGGTCCCCGTCGGCAGGTTCCGGCCGGTAGGTGAGGATCGCCTGCCAGTGCGCCTTGAACATCCGGAACAGGCGGCGCACGGTGGTGCGTGAGCTGCCCGCGGGCAGGACGCCCGCCTGTGTGGCGTGTCCGATCCGCCGCACAGCCTGATGCACGCCTCCACCGAACAACGCGACACATGCCCTTAGCCGCAGGACGACTCAGCCGACGTCGGGCTTACGGGCGCGCAGGATGACGTCGAACCGCCCGGGGTATTGACGGTCCATCGGCTCGAAACCCGCTTCGGTGTACCACTGCTCGAATTCCTGCGGCGTGTAGATGCGGCCCTCGGGCGACGCAATCGTGTGCACGTACGCCGACATGAACGCGGCGTGGGCGGGACCGGTCTCGTCGTCGTCCTGCGCGCAGGCGACGATCACCAGGTGTCCTCCCGGCTTCAGCGCCCGGTAGGTCTTCGCGAAAAGGTCGCGAACCTGCTCCGGAGACCAGATCTCAAGGAATCGAGAGAATACGACGCAGTCGTGGGAAGTGGGGAACTCTTCCTGCCAGATGTCGGCTCCGACTGCGTGAACTCGGTCGACAAGACCCGCCTCGGCGATCTGCTCTTCCGCCATCTTCGCCACGTTGGGGAGTTCGAGGATGGTCGCCTGGAGGTGCGGCCACCGCTGAGCGAAGGCGATGGCATTTGTTCCAGTGCCTCCACCGACGTCCAGTACATGCTGGTAGGACGAGAAGTCCACGGAGTTGACGAAATCCTCGACCACCGAGCGGCTCTGATGTTCCATCATGGCGGTGAATACCTTTTCGAGGTTCTTGTCCTCGCCAAGCAGCTCGTAGAGCGTGGTCGCCGACGAGCCTGCGAGCAGCTCACGCTCCAGCCCCAAGTTGTCGTTCTCCACCAGCGATTCATAGAGCCAGCCCATCGGGCGGTACAACATCTCGTGGGTGTAGCGGATGATGACCGGCATGAATTCGTCCGGATCGCCCGCGAGGATATCGGTCGCGGCAGTGTTGTGATACCCACCGTCTTCCTTGCGCACGAGCTCGAATGTACTGCACCCCAACAGCAGCACATGACCCGCGCGTTCCTCCAACTCCAGTGCCTGGGTTATCTCTTCGCGAGTACTACCGGGCCGCTCCTTGAGCAGAGCAAATAACTTCAGGCGCAGTGCGGCGTGCAGGAAGGGGAACCGAAAGCTGGTATAAACCAGCTTCCACAGCTCGTCCAGGGCGGTCGCTGACGGTTTGGTCATGACGATCTCCTTCACGGTGCTACGAGCCTCGGGCGTGCACCCTCGGCCGTGTCGTGGCGTGGCGAAATCCAACAACGTCCGGTTTAACCGATTGGCGACATCAAGACAGACAGTGGAAGCGAGATCCCCGCAGCGTGCCCCACCCCGCCCCGGGGACGCGGCACCAGGTGAGCGGGGCTAGATTGCCGCCTTCACCTGCATCATCGATAAATTCCTCCCCGTTGACGCGTCCTGTCCGAATGACGAATCCGTTCAGGTCGCGATGCACCACGAGGCAACACCAAACCCGAGAACCGCACAAGGCCACTCACGTCACATCGCCCCCTCGTCGGTGGCGTGAATCGATCGCTTCCACCTCTGCACCCCTTCATTTTCGGCTGAAGGAGTCCCAACCCTGGCCACAGTCCGAGCGATCAAGAGGCTGAAAATTGCCCATTGAATAGGGCGGCAGGTAACTGGATCATCTTTCCAAAACGGACAGAGTGCCGGAACCATGACGCTCATTGATCGCTAGGGTTGAATATCCGCTCCGGAGAATGTCTGCGAGACGCGCGAGCGTCGAAGAAGGCCGCAAAGAACTTGGCCGCCCACGGGGTGTCCTGTACTTTTCGGTACCGTCCGCAGCCCTATCCATGATCCGGATCCGACCCAACCCACGAGGACCCTTGGTGTATATCCGGCTACTTGAGGCACAGTTCAACGATCCCACCTATGACGCCTATCTCGAATCCCAGCAACGCGCTTACTCCGCGCCCGGCTACGAGACGCTGACAAAGTACGGAAGCACGGACGCGCGCACTATTCGCGACCCGTTGAGTTATCTTGCTGTTTTCGACGAGACGGCAGGTGGCGAGGGCGAGAGGCCCGTCGGCGGTATCCGCATCCACCGGAAAATAGCGGGCCAACTGCCGTCCGAGATCCACCTCGCGAGTCAAGATTTCAACGATTCTCTGGCGGACGAAGTCGCCGCCGGCGAGTCGGTGGCAGAGATCTGCGGCATCTGGGTGGACAACGACTGCAGGGGCCGCAACCTCGCGTCCCTGCTGTGCTTCAGCTCCGTCGTGGCGGCTCAGCGACTGGGGGCCACCGTGATCTGTGGCAGCGGCCCCACTGAGCGAATCAAGGGGTACGAACGGTGCGGTCTCCGTTTCCGGCACGACCGCCCCCTGCACGACCGCCCGTTTCCGGGCATCACGGCGTACTACTCCATCAACCGGGCCGAGGCCATCCGCCATCGCGAGGAGCGGCTGACCAATGCGGCGGTCCTGCTGGACCGCGCACTGGACGAAGCCCCCTGCATCCCCACCGACGTGGTCCGCGCCGTCGCCGAGGAACTCGGCCTCGGGCACTCCACCACCTCGGCATCCGTAAGCAACGCACGTTAGGAGATCAATGAACCTGGAAGCGCATCTCGGCGCCCTCACCCAGACCGCCGACAACACGGCTCCATGGCAACCGAGGCTGTACGCACCGGTAGAACCCGAGCAACGCTCCGCCCTGACAGAGCTCCTCGAAAGCGGTGCCGTCGACTCCGTCCACGACACGTGCGCCGACCAGCTGGCAGAGCTCCTCTCCGCCCGGCGCCCCGACTGGCGCCCGGACGACGACGAGTTGGCCTCTGCGGTCACTGACCACCTCGGCGGCAGGCCCCCGGCGGAGTACGGCACATGGGCGTGGTACGCCTGGTCGCGGCAGCTCGTCCACGTCCTGCCGCCCGCCGAGCACCGCGAGCTCCGTCAGTCCCGCAACCGCTACAAGATCACCGCGGAGGAGCAGAACCTCCTGTCGCGGAAGACCGTGGCCGTGGTCGGCCTCTCCGTGGGTGCCGCAAGTGCGGTCACCCTCGCTCAGGAAGGTGTGGGCGACCGATTCCGGCTCGCCGACTTCGACCTCCTCTCCCTCTCCAACCTCAACCGGCTCCGCGCCTCGGTCGCCGATGTCGGCCTGCCCAAAGTCGTCATCGCCGCACGGCAGATGTACGAGATCGACCCCTACCTCGACATCACTGTCTGGCCGGAGGGACTGACCGAGGAGAACACCGACGCCTTCCTCGCGGGCGGTGGCCGCACCGACCTCCTCGTCGAGGAGTGCGACGACATGTACCTCAAGGTCCACGTCCGTGAACGCGCCCGCGCGCTCGGCATCCCCGTCCTGATGGAGACCAACGAGCGCGGCATGCTGGATGTGGAGCGGTTCGACCTAGAACCGGAACGTCCACTTCTGCACGGCCTTCTGCAGGGAGTGGCGGCCGCCAATGTCAAGGTGATGTCGACCCGCGAGAAGCTCCCGCACCTCCTCCGCATCCTCGGTCAGGACGAGCCGTCCGAGCGTCTGGTCTCCTCCCTCGTCGAGACGGGCAAGACCATCTCCTCATGGCCACAGCTCGCCTCGGGAGTCAGCCTGGGCGCCGCGCTGGTGACGGATACCGCTCGCCGCCTTCTCCTCGGTCAATTCACTGCCTCGGGGCGGTACTTCGTCGACCCCGGCACGCTGATCCGCGAGGGCGCGGAGACCTCCTTGACACCGGCGGAGCCCACGTCCGAGCCCACTGCGGAGGTGGCCTCCCCTCCCCTTCTCCTGCCGCCGCCCAGCAACGCCGGCGCCACCCTGGGTGAAGAAGGCATGCGCCGCCTGGTCGCCCACGGCATCCAGGCACCGTCCGGCGGCAACAGCCAGCCCTGGCAGTTCATAGCCCATGACGAGACGTTGGACTGCCGCATCGACGCCGCGCAGCCGCAGACCCTGCTCGACTTCGAAGGCTGCGCCTCCCATCTGGCCATCGGCGCGGCGGTGGAGAACATTCACCTCGCGGCCGCGGCCTCGGGCTGGGCCTGCCATGTGCAGTACTTCCCCACCCCGGCCGACCCCGGCCTGGTCTGCCGACTCACCTTCTCCAGCGCGGCTGACGTCCCGCGCCCCGCGCTGTTCGACTGGATCGAGCACCGCACCACCAACCGCAGCCCCGGCCCCGTTCGCCCGCTCGACGAGTCGCACGCCGCAGCGCTGACGGACTGCGCCGCCGAGAGCGGCGCCCGACTCCACCTCGTCACCGACCGCGCTCAGTTGGACGAGATGGGACGGGTCCTGGGGGCGGGCGACCGGCTGCGGATACTCTCTCCGCAACTGCATCGGGACATGATGAACGAGTTGCGCTGGGACCCCGAGGAGACGCGGCGCACGCGGGACGGCATCGACGTCGCCACGCTGGGGCTCGACGACGTCGACCTCGCGGGCGTCCGTCTGGCACGGCAATGGTCCGGTCTGGCTTTCGTTCGCCGGATCGGCGGCGGCAAAGCCTTCGAGGAGAGTGCCGGAAAGGCCCTTGCCGCCTCGTCGGCCGTCGGCTGCCTCACCATCCCGGGCAAGGGCCCGCACGCCTTCGCCAACGGCGGCCGCGCCCTGCAACGGCTCTGGCTCACCGCCACCTCCCTCGGCTTGGGATTCCAGCCCCACACCTCCCTGCTCTACCTGTTCGCCCGCGTGGAAGGTGGTGGCGAGACCGGATTCGACGCCACCGAGACCGACGTTCTGCGCGCTCTGCGCACCAGGTTCACCGCTGTCGTCCCCGGCAAGCCGGACGAGGCCGAGCTCATGCTCTTTCGGCTCTCCTACGCGTCGCCGCCAACGGCCCGCTCACTGCGCCGCCCCGTCGACTCGGTGCTTCAGTTCGGAGGACCGCCTTCGCGAAGCGGGGCGTGACGTGGCTCCGGCACGGCCTCGGAACGCTGTTGGTGATCTTCAGGCGGTCATGTTTCCGCAGCGCCGAATGCCGAGAGCGTCCGCAACAACGGGTGCGCCATCAGCAGGTTCGCCCTTGTTGCCCCGGCCGCGGGGCAAGACGCCTGCTGGTGCGCAGCCCGAAACCGGCGCAGCCCGAAACCGGCACTGCTGGAAGGATCACTCCGTTACAGGCAGACACTCGTCGAGCAGACCGACGACGTCGCTCCAGGCACGTCGCGCGTGTCGAGGGTGGTGGCCCACTCCGGGGCGCACGCGCTGGTCCACCGGGGGGTGGTGGAATGCGTGCAAAGCACCGCCGTAGACCACGAGACGCCAGTCGACTCCCGCGGCCAGTATTTCGGCGACGAATGCGTCCCGTTGCGCGGGTGGCATGATCGGGTCTTCCGATCCGACCCCTGCCCACACAGGACAGCGGATGCGCGCCGCCTCACCCGGTCGGCCCGTGGTCAGGGCGTTGACCGTCCCGATCGCACGCAGATCGACACCGTCGCGCCCAAGTTCCAGCCCGATGGCGCCCCCGGTGCCGTAGCCGATGACGGCGATCCGGTCGGGATCGGTCCGCGGTTCGGCACGCAACACGTCGAGCGCCGCGTGACCGATCCCCCGCATCCGGTCGGGATCTGCGAGCAGGGGAGTTACTCGGGCCATCATCTCTTCGGGGTCGGTGAACCACCGTCCGCCATGGATGTCGAAGGCGAACGCCACGTACCCCAACTCAGCCAGGGCGTCGGCCCTGCTGCGCTGGAAGTCGTTCAGTCCGGTCCCCTCGGGCCCGACCAGAACTGCGGGCCGATGGTCGGCGCCTGCCGGGAGTGCCAGGTGCCCGACCATCGTGAGACCGTCGGCCGGGTAGGCGACCGAGCGTGTGGTAACCGTGCTCATGGGGCCGAACTGTAGCGACCTCCGGGCCAGGACGACCGAACTGACAGGGCCGACCGGCCGTCGCCGGCACGTCTCTGAAGTGCGGTGATGGCCGGAAGGTCGCCGATCTTGTTCCGGGCGCGTCATCACCATGGAGTACAGGCCGCTGTTGACCTCGTCAACGGTCGATGGCCGTCGTCAGCAAGATCATGAAGATCGCCGACGACGGCCATCCGGACACCGGGCCCGGCATGTACGGCAGCCTCCATGTCCAGGGGAATCGAGGTCCGTTCGCAGTCGAACCTCAGGCCGCTGCATTCTGCCGCATCAACCCGCACCTGGGATGGCGCGAGGAGATACCACCTGGTCGACAAGCCCGAACTTCAACGCCTGATCGGCGGTGAGGACTTGGGCTCTGTCGACGTCCTTGTTGATCTGTGCGACGTCCCGGCCGGTGTGCTTGGCGAGAAGCCCTTCGATCAGCTCCCGCTGACGCTGGACCTCACGGCCCTGGATCTCCAGGTCGGACACTTGGCCCTGGGTTCCGTCATTGTGCGGCTGCTGGAGGAGGATCCGAGCGCTCGGCAGAGCCAGACGCTTCCCAGGGGTGCCCGCGGCCAGAATCACGGCGGCCACCGAACTGGCCTGCCCGAGGCAGACCGTCTGGATATCGGGCCGCACGAATTGCATGGTGTCGTAGACAGCGGTGAGCGGAGTGAGGTCACCGCCAGGCGAATTGATGTAGAGAGAAATGTCCCGGTCAGGGTCCTGCGACTCAAGGCACAAGAGCTGGGCCATGATGTCGTTCGCCACGACGTCATCGACCGGGGTGCCGAGAAAGATTACGCGCTCCTCGAAGAGTTTCGCATAGGGGTCGTACTCCCTGGTGCCCTGCGAGGTACGTTCCACGAAACGCGGGACGACATAACGGCTTTCCGGACGAAGGTGGCCGGATCCGAACGGGAGCGAGGCGGGTGTGGGCATGGATGCGCTCACTGAGCGTGGTCCTCCCGAGGTGGATGGATGTGCTGCTCCGTGGGGCAGAGGACTAGCCGGCAACGCCAAGGCCCGGATGATCCACGGTCGAGCTCATCACCTCGTCGATCAGGCCGTACTCCTTGGCCTCCTGGGCGGTGAACCAGCGGTCCCGGTCGGAGTCACGGGTGATCGTCTCGGTGTCCTGGCCGGAGTGCTGCCCGATGAGCTCGGCCACTTCCCGCTTGGTGCGCACCAGTTGGTCCACGTAGATCTTGATGTCCGAGGCCGAGCCGGCGAAACCGGCCGAAGGCTGGTGCATGAGGATCTTTGTGTGCGGCAAGGCGAATCGCTTTCCCTTCGCACCGGCGGTCAGAAGGAACTGGCCCATGGAGGCACAGAATCCCATCGCAATGGTCACGACGTCATTCTTGATGTACTGCATGGTGTCGTAGACCGCCATGCCAGCGGTGACGGAGCCGCCCGGTGAGTGGATGTACAAATAAATGTCACGGGTCGGATCCGCGGCGAGCATCAGCATCTGCGCGGTAACGCGGTTGGCGATGTCATCGTCAACTTCCTTGCCGAGGAAAATGATGCGGTCCTCAAGAAGACGGTTGTAAACCGCATCCACGCTGACCCCCTCACCGGCACCACCGCGGGCGTAAGGCATCATCTGGCCTGCTTCAGGAGGCAACTGCCGAGTGCTCATGCGATTTCACTCCTCTGTCCTTGCGTGTCCGCTAAAGGCCTGAGCTGCGTCCGTTCAGCTGATATCCGACCAATTGGAGCCGGAAGCAGCACTCCACTCGCCCCCTCTCACTTATCGAAGCTAACACGCACTCCGACCCCATCCGGGGGGAGTTGAGAGGCCGTTCACTCAGAGCGGAGTATGCGACTGAGTTCCAATTGGCTTGAAACTACGCAAAGTTCGGCCCCACGCATGGCCGGGAAAGCGACGCAATCAAGACGACGTCTGCAAATAATGGTGCATAAGGAAATAATCGGCGCTTTAAATCCGGCCAGGCGAAAAGCGCCTGCCCCTGTGGACAGGGGGAGGCGATGCGGCGGAACCTCACGTCGAAGCACTCGTACCCGGGAGGCGACTGCCCGGATACGACCAGTGGTTCCGGAGGTAGAGGCGCTCCGGATCGTCCGCGTCCCGCACGATCTTGTGCACGCACTGCCCGTACTCCGGATACGACTCCGGCAGGAAGCGCGCCTCGATGCCCTCGCCGGACGCCCGCCAGCTGGCGCCCGCGTCGCCGCCCGGGCACCCACCGGGGGCGGTGCGGGCGGTCCCACAGGCCGCGTACGAGCTCGAAGGTCTCGCCCCCGCCCGCGGACCGGTCCCCTCCGGGAAGCGCACGGCGGGCCGCTCGGGCTCCTGCCGGCCGGCGCCGAGGTCGTCGGAGTGGAAGACTCTGGGCCCCAGTGCGCGCTGTCCCCGGAGGCGAGCAGCCGGGGCCCGCCCGGGTGCCGCACGTGGACGGCCTCGGCGTACACGGCCCGATCAAAAAGGTGCGGCTCCTCGAACTCCCGTGCCCCGTCACGCCGGTGGGCGAGGAAGAGCCCCTCTCCGGTGCTCGCCAGCAGCAGGGGCACGGTCATGACGATCGCCTCTCTCCTGCCCGGTGCGTGACGCCTCTGTCGCAGCACTGCGGACAGTGTGGACCCCGCCCCTGACAGTCCCCGCCGACCTGCCCGAACGGCGTGCCGCGACCGCTCATCCGCCCGTCAGCCCGCCCGCGGCGGGCGAATCACCACCGCACCGGCAGGCTCCGCCTCCCCCGGATCAGCATGCCCGGGAGCCACTCCCCCGGCTCCCCGTCCGCCGTCAGATCCGGGCAGCGCTCCAGCAGCGTGCGCAGCGCCACCTCACCCTCAAGACGGGCGAGGGGGGCGCCCAGGCAGAAGTGGATCCCGTGTCCGAAGGAGAGATTGTTCCGGGCATCGGGCCGCCGTACGTCGAAGCGTGCCGGATCGGGGAAGCGCGCCGGGTCATGGTCCGCGCCGGCCATGGTGATCAGCACGATGGCACCGCGCGGCACCCGTACGCCGCCGATCTCGGTCTCCTCCAGGGCGATGCGCGGCGTGGTGGTCTCCACCGGCCCGTCGTAGCGCAGCGTCTCCTCCACCAGCCCCGCCGCCAGCCCCGCCGGATCGGCCCGTACGGCCGCCAGCTGCTCGGGGTGCGCGAGGAGCGCGCGCACCGCGTTGCCGATCGTGTTGACCGTCGTCTCGTGCCCGGCGACGAGCATCAGGAAGGCCAACGAGACCAGCTCGTCCTCGGTGAGCTGGTCGCCGCCCTCGTCGACCGTGTGGACGAGAGCGCTGAGCAGGTCTTCCCCCGGGCTCTCGCGCTTGGCGGCGATGAGCCCCGCGAGATACGGCATGACCTGCTCGTACGCCTCCTTCTCCGCCTCGGGGCTGGTGGGCGCGAGGGTCTCGTTGGACCAGGCGTGGAAGGCGGCCCGGTCCAGGCCGGGGACGCCGAGCAGTTCGGAGATGACGATCATGGGGAGCGGAGAGGCGAACGCCTCGATGAGGTCGGCGCCGCGCGCTCCGTCCGCCGACATGCGGTCCAGCAGCTCGTCGGTGATCTCCTGGACGCGCCCTCGCATCCTCTCGACCCGCCGGGCCGTGAACTCCTGCGACACCAGCTTCCGCAGCCGGGTGTGGTGGGGCGGGTCGCTCATCAGCATGTTGGCGTTGCCGAGCATGTTCAGGGCGTACGGCGGGCTCCAGCCGGCCTGCCGATACTCGCGCTGCCAGTCCCGGCTGAGCTGCGGGGCGGTGAAGGCCTCGCGCGCGGCCTCGTACCCGACCACGAGCCACACCACGCCCCTGTCGGGCGTCACTACCTGGTGCACCGGACCGCGTTCGCGCAGCCGCGCGTAGGCGGTGTACGGGTCGGCGTCGAAGTCGGGGCTGAGCGAGGCGAGCACCTCGATCCCGTCGAGGCTGTCGGGCCGGTTGGTTATGTCGGGTAACGCGGAATCGGCGGCGGCATTCTCGGTCTCGGTCACGACGGAATTCCCTTTCCTCAGGCCCGGGTTACCGGCCCCCGCCGACCACTCCGAGCACGGCCGTCACTCTAATCACGCACCCCCACCTGCACAACTACTTGCTCCCCTGGCTGGTGGGTGCCTGAGAAGCCTCGCGCAGGGCACGCGAGTTGGTAGCTCTTGCGCTGGTGGAGGTCGTGATGACCGGTCGGCGACGCGGGTGTCCCGCGGGCCCGTCCGATGTGGAACGGGCGGTACTGGCTCCGCTCGTGCCGCCGCCCAAGCCGGGCGGACGCCCCCGAATCGCTCAAGGCCGCTGAGCGGGGTGGCCCGCTGCCGCCCCGGCGAGTGGGACGGTGCGCCGCATGCGCGGTGTCGAGCCGTGCGGTCAGGCGAGGGCGGCGACCAGCAGGGCGAAGGCGGCGATGATGACGGCGACGCGGACGTAGTGGAAGCGGTCCCAGCGGTTCATCTGCTCCTTCCAGTCGGCGGGCCGGTTCTCAGGCGTCCATGTCTTACCCCGGTTGTTGATCGGGACGAGCAGCAGGACCGACATGACCACGCTGAGGATCAGCAGTGCGCCCGCGGTGACGACCAGTCCGGCGCCGCCGTCGTGCCATCCGGCGACGGCCCAGACCGCGACGAGGACGAGCGAGGTGATGTACCAGACCGGCATCACGGCCCCGAGCATCCGGCCCCCGTGGGCGCGGCCGAGTTGGCCACTGTCGTCGGGGAGCGCGTTGAGGATCGGGTTGATGACGAAGGCGACGGAGAACTCCACCCCCACCATCACGCCGACGACCACGGTGGTGATGACCTCAAGTGCGTTGAGCATGACGGCCCTTCCTGGGATCTAGCATTGCTAGGTGATGAAGCAACGCTAGTACTACTGCCGCTCGATTGTCTAGCGATGCTAGGATCGAGTCATGTCGGTACAGGAACGCAAGCAGCGCGAACGGGCGGACCGCGAACGGCTCATCGTGGCAACGGCCCGCGAACTCGCCGAGCAGCAGGGCTGGGACGCGGTCACCACCCGCCGGCTCGCCGAGCGCATCGAGTACAGCCAGCCCGTCCTCTACAGCCACTTCCGCGGCAAGCGCGAGATCATCGGCGCCGTCGCCCTGGAGGGCGCCACCGAGATGGCCGCCGCACTGCGGGCCGCGACCCCCGCAGCGGACGGCCCGCGCGCCCGGGTCACCGCCCTCGCCCGCACCTACCTCGACTTCGCCGTGCACAACCCGGCGGTCTACGACGCCATGTTCCAGCTCGACGGCGGCCTGGCCTTCGCGAACGAGGACACCCCACAACCTCTGAAGGACGCCTTCGGCGCCCTGCTGGAAACGCTCGGCGAGGTCGCCGGGGAAGGCGTCCACCCGGCACTGTTCACCGAGGTGTTCTGGGCGGCCCTGCACGGGCTGGCCACCCTGACCCGAGCGGGACGACTGCCGCCGGAGGACACCGGACCGAGGGTGGACCTGCTGGTGGACCGGCTCGCCATGATCTGACACACCGTCCCGGCGGGCGCGCGGCCGGGGCTCTCGGCCTCCGCCGCTGCCTGCCTGCCACGTCACTTCCGGTCGCTCGCGCCCACACGGCGCGGCCGCAGATCACCGGGCCCCGTACCCCGGACGGGCACCCGCCCCGCACCATTCCGGCGGCGGCTGAGACGCCCGAGATCCAGGTCATCGGCGGGCTCGCACGCCGCGGCAGCGACGACGGCATCGGCGGCGAACTAGCGTTGTCCTCATTCACCGTCAGCAGCCACGTCGCGCGTGCCTGCCGGGCCGCCGGGATCACCTCTGCGGGCCGGAGCCGGGCCGCTACGAGACACGGCGCTACTTCCCCGGCGAGATACGGGACGACCTGACGACCGCACCGGACGGGAGCCGGTACGCGGCAGCGGATGAGCGCGGGTTCGTACATGCGGTGAACGGCACACCTGTCCCCGCCCTGGGTCGAGGGCCCGGCTTCATGGGCTGCGTGCGGGACCCGCTGCCTGTCGCGCCCGACAGTCGCCGGACGGCAACGGCCGGGCCCGTGACCACCGTCGCGTACACGCCGGACGGATTGCACGTAGCTGCGGCTCGTCGTACCGCCGTACAGCTCCACGGGGCGGAGGACGGTGCCGCCTCGCTGACGTTCGACAGCTTCGGGTGGTACGGGGCGTTCGGACCGCCGCGGGGTGAACCTCGGCCGGTCTTCGCTCCCGACAGTTCCCGGCTGGCCGGCGCGGACGGTCAGGGCAGGGTCGTGCTCCGGGACTTCGAATCGGGAGAGTCACGGGCCGGACACCCACTGGATCGCGACGGCGGGCGAGGACGCCACCGTACGGGTGTGGGACCGCCGGAGCGGGCAAGTGGTGGCCACCCAGCGCACCAAGGGCCCACTGCGGTCTTGCAGTTGGCGGCCGGGGCAGCACCGCCGGTGGCGACCGTGGACTCTGCGTCTACCGCTTCCGGCCTGCGACCTGACACTGATTCAGGTACCGAGTCCCTCTCGTCCGCTCCTCGCGGGTGCTCCCCCGGTGGAGCACCCTTCCCCGTTTCCCAACGATCGCCCCCGCCAAGGGGGTTGGCGTCACGGGCTCGCCTGCCTACCGTGTGAGCAGAACATGAGCCCACCTCATATTTAAGGAATTGCGTGATCACCCACCACGCCGAAGCCCGCCTGTGGCTGCTGAGCACGCCCGGCACCTCCTACGCCTTCCAGTTGGACGCCGACGACGTCCCCCGGCACGTGCACTGGGGCCGGCCGCTGACCCTGGAGCAGGCCGCCGTGATCGCGGCAGGACTGCCCACCGAGGACCCCGGTGGCGACGATCCCGGCGGTGAGGAGTACGTGGTGGAGGGCGGCCTGCGATTCGGGGCGCCCTCGCTGACCGTCCGGTTCGACGACGGCGTGCGCGGCTTCGACTGGCGGTTCGTCTCGTACACCGCCCAAGAAGCCCAAGAAGGCCAAGAAGCCCAAGAGGGCCTGCTCACGCTCTGCTTCACCGACCGCGTCCGCTCGCTCGGTCTCGATCTGCACTACCGGATCCGGGACGGTCATGACCAGATCGAGCGCTGGGCCGTCCTCACCGCGGACGAACCGGTGGACGTCCTGCGGTTCGACTCCGCCGCCTGGACGCTGCCCGCCAGGCACGACTACCGGGTCAGCCATGTGGTGGGGGAATGGGGCCGGGAGTGCCAACTCCGGCGCGACCGGGTGCCCGTCGGGGAGACCGTGTTCACCAGCCGCCTCGGCATCACGGGACAGCACGCCGGACCCTGGCTGATGCTCGACGCACACGACGCCGCCGAGGAGCACGGCGAGGTCTGGAGCGCCGCCCTGGCCTGGAGCGGCAGCCGCCGCATCACCCTGCGCCGCGACCCCTACGGCCGCGCCTCCTGGACCGGCGGGTTCGGTCATGAGGGGCTGGTCTGGAAGCTGCTCCCGGGCGAGTGTCTGGAGACCCCGGTCTTCACCGGGCTGTACTCCCCCGACGGCTTCGGCGGCACCAGCCGCCGCTGGCACGCCTACGTCGAGGGCCAGGTGCTGCCCGCCCGTCCGGCCGAGCGCCCGCTGATCTTCAACTCGTGGGAGGCGACCGAGTTCGACGTCACCGAGAAGCAGCAGATGGAGCTGGCCGAACTGGCGGCGGGTCTCGGCGTCGAGGTCTTCGTGCTGGACGACGCCTGGTTCGGCGCCCGCACCAGCGACACGGCCGGGCTCGGCGACTGGTGGCCCAACCCCGACCGCTTCCCGGACGGCCTGGGCCCGCTCGCCGACCGCGTCCGCGCGCTGGGCATGGACTTCGGCCTGTGGGTCGAACCCGAGGCGGTCAACCCCGACAGCGACCTCTTCCGTGCGCACCCCGACTGGATCCTCCGCCAGGACGGCCGTACCCGTACGCAGCGCCGCCACCAGCACGTGCTGAACTTCGCCCGCCGCGACGTCCGCGAATGGGCGGTCGAATGGCTGGTCAGGACCGTCACCGAGCTGGACGTCGCGTTCCTCAAATGGGACATGAACCGGCCCTTCAGCGAGGCGGGGCAGCCCGGGGCCGCCGATCCCGACCGGGTCTGGATCGAGCACACGCGCGGCGTCTACGAGGTGATGGACCGGCTGCGCGCCGCGCGCCCGGGCCTGTACCTGGAATCGTGCGCGGGCGGTGGCGGCCGGGCGGACCTGGGCGTGCTGGCCCGCGCCGACCAGGTCTGGACGTCCGACAACACCGACGCCGCAGACCGGGTCGCGATCCAGCACGGCCACTGCCAGCTGCTGCCCGCCCGGACCATGGGCGCCTGGGTCACCGACAGCCCGAACAGCTCCAGCGCCCGCCCGACCTCGATCCGGTACCGCTTCCATGTCTCGATGGCCGGGGCGTTGGGCATCGGCGGCGACCTGCGGAACTGGAGCGAGGAGGAGCTGGCCTGGGCCCGGATGCTGGTCGAGCAGTACAAGCGGATCCGGCCCGTGGTGCACGGCGGCGTCCTGCACCGCCTGGGACACGACGCCGTGCAGTACCTCACCGAGGACGAGGGCGAGGTCGTCGTCTTCCAGTTCCAGCCGTCCGCGCTGACCCGCTCGGTCGCCCGCACCCGGTTGAAGGGTCTGGACCCCGACGCCCGCTACCGGGACGAGGCCACCGGCACCGTCCACGAGGGCGCCGTCCTGCTCGGCCACGGTCTCCCGCCCCTGCTGCCCTTCGACTGGACGAGCGAGCTCGTCCACCTCAAGAGAGTGCCCCGATGAGCCTCGCCCCCGTACGGCCCGAGGCTCTCGCCGAGCCCACCCGCAGGGTCGGTCCCGGCTGGCTCGCCCTGTACGTCCTGGCCAACGCCGGGATGTTCATCCCGATGCAGGTACCGACCACGTTCCTGATGCCCGAGCAGATCGCGCAGATCGACCCGGCGGGGAAGATCGGCAGCTACGCCTGGGTCAGCATGATGGGCGCGATCTCGGGGATCGTCATCGCGCCGCTGGCCGGCGCGCTCTGCGACCGCACCACCGGCCGGTTCGGCCGCCGCCGGCCGTGGATGATCGCGGGCTCGCTGCTCTGCATGGCGGCCCTGGTCTTCACCGGCGTCCAGACGACGGTCGCCGGGGTCGCGCTCGGCACTCTCGTACTGTCCTCCGCCTTCATGGTCATCGGTGCCGGGCTCGCCCCTGTGGTGCCCGACCGGGTCCCGGTCGGGCAACGCGGCGTGGTGCTGGGGTGGGCCACGGTCCCGCAGGCAGGCGGCATGGTCGCGGGCGGGCTGCTGCTCGGGCTTGTGACGGGCTTTCCCGCGCAGTACGTGCTGATGGCCGCGTTCCCGCTGCTGATCGTGGTGTTCGCGGTCACGATGAAGGATCCGCCGCTCCCCCGCGAGCACCGCGAGCCGTTCTCGCTGCGTACCTTTCTGAACGGTTACCGGATCAGCCCGCGCGCGCATCCCGACTTCGTCTGGGCGATGGGTTCGCGGTTCATCATGGGTCTTGGTTACGGCCTGGGCACGCTCTACATGCCGTACTTCCTGGACGACGTCCTGCACTACGAGCAGTTGTTCCCCGGCGAGTCCACCGAGGACGGCCTGCTTCTCGTGATCGGCGTCAACTGCCTGGCCACGATCTCGACGGTCGTCCTCAGCGGCTGGCTCTCCGACAGGTTGGGCAGGCGCCGCATGCTGGTCTTCCTCGGCGGCGTCACGATGGCCGTCGCCGCGATACCGCTCGCGCTGGCGCCCACGTGGCCCATGACGCTGGTCTCAGCCGTCGTCCTGGGGCTGGGCTACGGCGTGTACCTGGCCGTCGACACCGCCCTGGTCACCGAGGTGCTCCCCGCCTCGGCGAACCGCGGCAAGGACATGGCCCTGGCCAACCTGATGGCTTCGCTGCCCTACGTGCTGGTTCCACCGATCGCCTCGGTCGTGCTCGGCGATCTCGGGGGCTACCGCTCGTTGTTCCTCTGCTCCGCGGCCATGTCCGCGTTGGGCGCGGTGCTGGTGTGGAAGGTCAGGAGTGTCCGCTAGCGCGTTCCTGGCAGGTCACGGGCGTCCGCCGGCGCGCTCGCCGACCTGTCGCCAGTGACCGGATCCGATCGTTCAGATAGCTGTTGAGGACTCGTTTGCACTCGGCGATCAGCTGGGGGTCGCCCTGCGGATCGGTACGGAAGGCAAGCCTCAGCACGCTGTCCGCGCACTCCAGTGCCACCCGGATGGCGAGCTCCAGCTCGGCGTCGTCAGGGACTCCGGACAGGGACGCCGTCAGTGAGCGCAGCCTTCCGGCGACCGCCGTGTTGTTGTCCAGGGCCGGGTCGAGGGTGTGGTCCCGGCCCACCGCGCCGAAGTCGACCACGCCGAAACCGGGGATCGTCCGACGCATGGCGACGAACTCCTCGACGGCCACGTCGACGACGCCCGAGATCTCTTCGGGCTCCTCGCGCTCCAGCCGGGCCGCGACCCGCTCCAGGAAGGCCTCCAGGTTGCGGGCGGCGAGCGCGCCGATCAGCCCCTCCTTGTCGGAGAAGAACTGGTAGAGGGTGCCGATGGGCACCTCGGCCCTGCGGGCCACCTCCTTGGTGGTCAGCGCGGCATGGCCGACCTCGTCCAGGAGTTCGGCGCAGGCGTCCAGCAACCGTTCGAAACGTTCGGCACTGCGCTTCTGCACGGGCATGCGGCGCAGCGACCCCGCGGTGCGATCTTGGTTCACCGTTCCATCATCCCACCCGGCGAGCTAACATGAGCCCTACTCATATTTCAGGGGGTCGCACATGACACTGGACCATCTGCCCGCGGACTTCGTCTGGGGTGCCTCGACGGCGTCCTACCAGATCGAGGGCGCCACCAAGGAGGACGGCCGCGGACCGTCCGTATGGGACACCTTCACCGCCCGCCCCGGTACGGTCCGCGACGGACACACCGGCGACGTGGCCTGTGACCACTACCACCGGTACGAGGAGGACCTGGCGCTGATGGCCGAGGCGGGCCTCACCGGCTACCGCTTCTCCCTCGCCTGGCCCAGGATCCGGCCGACCGGCAGGGGCGAGGTCAACCTCCGGGGCCTGGACTTCTACGACCGGCTGGTCGACGGCCTGCTGGCACGCGGCGTCGAACCCGTCCCGACACTGTTCCACTGGGACCTCCCGCAGGGCCTTGAGGACGAAGGGGGCTGGCTGAACCGGGACACCGCGTACCGCTTCGCCGAGTACGCCGCCGTCACGGCCGACAGGCTGGGCGACCGCGTCCAGAAATGGATCACGCTCAACGAGCCGTTCATCCACATGGTCTGGGGCTACGCCCTCGGCACCCACGCGCCAGGACGCACCCTGTTCCTGGACTCCCTGCCGGTCGCCCACCACCAACTGCTCGGCCACGGCCTGGCGTCGAGGGAGCTGCGGGCACGCGGTCTCCAGGTGATGATCGCGAACAACTGCACCCCGGTCTGGCCCGCCTCGGACGCCCCCGGCGACCGCGCCGCCGCGCAGGCCTACGACAACCTCCACAACCGCCTGTTCAACGACCCGATCCTTACGGGCAGTTACCCCGACCTGTCGGCCTACGGCGTGGACGCCACCCTCGGCGGCTCCGTCCAGGACGGCGATCTCGAACTGATCTCGGCCCCCCTGGACGCGCTCGGCGTCAACTACTACAACCCGACCCGCATCCAGGCTCCGACCTCCGACGGCCTGCCGTTCGAAGAGGCCCCCGTCGAGGGCTACCGCCGCACCGCCTTCGGCTGGCCCGTCGCCCCCGACGGCCTGCGGGAACTGCTGGTCGGTCTCAAGCAGCGCTACCCGGCACTCCCGCCGGTCTACATCACGGAGAACGGCTGCTCGGTCGAGGACGTCGTCACCGCGGACGGCACCGTTCCCGACCTCGACCGCATCGACTACCTGGACACCCACCTCCGGGCCGTCGACGCCGCCGTGGCCCAGGGCGTGGACGTCCGCGGCTACTTCACCTGGACCCTGCTGGACAACTTCGAATGGGCCGAGGGCTTCCACCAGCGCTTCGGCCTCGTCCACGTCGACCACGACACCCAGGTCCGCACTCCGAAGGCGTCCTTCGCCTGGTACCGCGACCTCATCCGCGCCCAGCGCGGCTGAGCCGCCCGCCGACCCCGTACGAACACCAGTCCTCCCCATTCCCCAACGACACTCCCCGTCAAGGGGGTTGGCGCTGCGGGCTCACCTGCCTAACGTATGTGCGGAACATGAGCCCACCTCACATCTAAGGACCTGTGTGATGACCATGGTTCAATCTCCGCGCCACAGGCTCAGATCCCTCACGGTGGTGTCACTGCTCCTCACCCTGATGGCCCTGGTACTCGGTCCGGTGCCCAGCTCCGCGGCAGAGTCCGACTGGTGGACCCCGACCGCGCGGCCGGCACCCGACTCACAGATCAACGTCACGGGCGAGCCCTTCAAGGGCACCGACGCCCAGGGCCGTGTGCGGGGCTTCGTCGACGCCCACGACCACCTCATGTCCAACGAGGGCTTCGGCGGCCGGCTGATCTGCGGCAAGCCGTTCTCGGAACAGGGCGTCACCGACGCGCTCAAGGACTGCCCCGAGCACTACCCCGACGGCACGCTCGCCATCTTCGACATGATCACCAAGGGCGGCGACGGCAAGCACGATCCCAACGGGTGGCCCACCTTCAAGGACTGGCCCGCCCACGACTCGCTGACCCACCAGCAGAACTACTACGCCTGGGTCGAGCGGGCCTGGCGCGGCGGCCAGCGGGTGCTCGTCAACGACCTCGTGACCAACGGCGTGATCTGCTCGGTCTACTTCTTCAAGGACCGCAGCTGCGACGAGATGACCGCCATCCGCCTGGAGGCGAAGAAGACGTACGACATGCAGGCCTACATCGACAAGATGTACGGCGGTCCTGGCAAGGGCTGGTTCAGGATCGTCACCGACAGCGCACAGGCCCGCAAGATCGTCGAGCAGGGCAAGCTGGCCGTCGTCCTGGGCGTCGAGACCTCCGAGCCCTTCGGCTGCAAGCAGATCCTGGATGTCGCGCAGTGCAGCAAGGAGGACATCGACCGCGGCCTGGACGAGCTCAAGGAGCTGGGCGTGAGCAGCATGTTCCTGTGCCACAAGTTCGACAACGCCCTGTGCGGGGTGCGCTTCGACTCCGGCACCCTCGGTACGGCCATCAACGTGGGCCAGTTCCTGTCCACCGGCACCTTCTGGAAGACGGAGACCTGCCGCGGGCCGCAGCACGACAACCCCATCGGCAACGCGAAGGCGGCGGAGGCCGAGAAGAGGCTGCCGGCGGGGGTGGCCGTCCCCTCGTACGCCTCGGGCGCGCAGTGCAACACCCGCGGGCTGACCGACCTCGGTGATTACGCGGTGCGCGGCATGATGAAACGCAACATGATGCTGGAGATCGACCACATGAGCGTCAAGGCCGCGGGGCAGGCCTTCGACATCCTGGAGTCCGAGTCGTACCCGGGCGTGATCTCCTCGCACAGCTGGATGGACCTGGGCTGGACCGAGCGGCTCTACAGGCTCGGTGGTTTCGCCGCCCAGTACATGAGCGGCTCGAAGGCGTTCAGCGCGGAGGCCGAACGCACGGCCGCCCTGCGCGAGAAGTACAAGGTCGGCTACGGCTACGGCACCGACATGAACGGGGTCGGCGGCTGGCCGGCCCCGCGGGGCGGGGACACCCCGAACCCGGTGAAGTACCCGTTCCGCAGCACGGACGGCGGCTCGGTGATCGACAAACAGACCACGGGCGAGCGCACTTGGGACTTCAACACCAACGGCGCGTCGCACTACGGCATGGTCCCGGACTGGATCGAGGACATCCGGATCGTCGGCGGCCAGAAGGTCGTGGACGACCTCTTCACGGGCGCCGAGTCCTACCTCCGCACCTGGGGGAACTCCGAGCGGCACAAACCCGGGGTGAACCTGGCCTCGGGCAGGGCCGCCTCGGCGTCCACGTCGGAGTGGTGGAACCCCTTCGTCCAGTTCACTCCCGGCCGGGCCGTGGACAGCGACAAGGGAACCCGCTGGGCCAGCGAGTGGAACAACGACCAGTGGCTGCGGATCGACCTCGGATCCACGCACCAGGTCAAGCGCGTCACCCTCGACTGGGAGGCGGCGTACGGGAAGTCGTACCGCATCGAGCTGTCGGCCGACGGCACGAACTGGCGGACGGCCTGGTCCACGACGGCTGGTGACGGCGGCCTGGACACGGCACGGTTCGCCGGAACTCCGGCGCGCTACGTACGGATCCAGGGGCTGGAGCGCGGCACCAAGTGGGGCTACTCGCTCAGTGAGGTCGGCGTCCACAGCGACTGAGGGCACCGGTGGGGCGGTGTCCAGGACCGGGGCCGGCCGGATCAGCTCTCCTGATCCGGCCGGCCCCGGCCGACGGTCGAACCACTGCCGGTTACGGTCGAACCATTGCCGGTTTCGGTCGCGATGCGGTGCGGTGCACGACACGGTGCGCGGGGCGCCGAGTCCGACGCGGTCCTATGGAGCCCCGATCGCGGTGTCCGTTGCGCGGCGTCACGGCCCGGGTGAGCACGGACACCGTTCATTGGTCCCTTCTCGTGGACTTCGGGCCTTCGCCCGGCGCGCTCACGCCTCGGTCGGCGACTCGCTGCGTACCGTCCGCCGCCATGGACACCCTCATCTTCGGCGGCATGCTCGCCACCTGGCTGGTGCTCCACCAGCAGCGCGGCCGGACCCTTCTGCTCATCTGCTGGTGGATCCTGCTCGCCGCCGTCATCCTGCTGCTCTCGCACCACATCACCAGCAGCCTGGGGCTGGGGCTGAGCTACTGACATGGCCTCCCTCACCGCACCGCTCAGCGACACCGGGAACTCCGCCCTCCTCGGCAAGGTCCAGTACTGGTTCGCCTGCTTCTTCGCCGCCGGCTGGACGGGGATCGTCTGCGCCGGGCTCGGGGTCCAGTTCATCAGCTGGGAGCACCCCTGCCCGCTGTGCATGGTCCAGCGGATGTTCATGCTGCTGGCCGCGCTCGGGGCCGGAACCATCGTGCGCAAGGGCATGACCGGCACCGTCACAGGACGCGACTACATGACGGGCTGGGGACTTGCCCTGGTCGCCTGCGTCGGCGGCGGCTTCACAGCCTGGCGGCAGACCATGCTGCACATCCTGCCGGGCGACGAGGGGTACGGGGCCCCGGTGCTCGGCCTGCACATGTACGTCTGGGCGTGGATCCTCTTCATCGCCTCGGTGGTGGCGATCGGCATCGTACTGGCCTTCGCCCACCTCACCGCGGCCCCTGCCGTCCCGGCGACGGGCCTCCACAGGCCGATCGGCCGGATCGTTCTCTGGTTCGTCGGTGTGGTGATCGCCGTCAACCTGGTGGCCGTCTTCCTGGAAGAGGGCTTCCACTGGTTCCTGCCGGACGACCCCACACGGTACGAATTCTTCTACCAGGTGGGGATCCTGGGCTGACCGGCGGTTCCTCCGATCTGTCCGTCGCAGGCCCCGTCCGGGATACTGAGGGCCAGTCTCGACAGGGGGGCAGACGGTGTTCACGGAACCTATGGCGCGAGCTGTGGTGGAACCAGCTGTACTCAAGCTGGTACGGCAATACCCCCGTGGCAGGCCGTTCTCCACGACGGTCGCCTTCGGCGGGGACGACTTCAGCATGTGCGCCGACGTACGGGCGCAGTGGGCGGCACCCGGGCAGGTGAAGATCGCACTGGCCTGTTGGGTCGTCAACATGGACACCGCGCGCTATCTCGGTGACAACCCACCTGCCGAGGCAGAGATGTGCCTGCCGCCGGAAGGCACAGCCGAGTGGGACGAGGAACTGACCAGTCGGGTGATCGGCCACCTCGCCACTCGTATGAACGCTCTCACCACCGCCCTGCCCACCACCGACGAACACCTCACCATCACCGTGCCACTCGTCCTGGGACAGTCCGGTTGAAGGGTCGGCCGCACGGGGCCCGGAGGCTACGTGGCGCTCCCTCGATCTGCGGGACACCATCCGTCAGGAGGGCGAGCGGCCGGCGGCTATCGGCCCACGTCGACCCGGAAGGAGAGCCGGTCGCCCTCCGTCTGGAGTGCGGCGCCCTGAAGTGTCGGGTCCTTGTACGACGGCGCCCGCTCGATCAGGATCGGGCAGCCGTGCTCGTCGTCGAGGCAGCCGCCGAGTTCGGCCCCGAGGGTGTCGACCCGGGCCACACCCGCCTGCCGCCTCATCCACTCCTTGACCAGGGGGACCTGGTTGGCGCAGTGATCGGCGCACGGGTCGGGCCACGTGTACGTCACCTCCGCCCAGTTCTCACGGGTGCGGGTCGTGGTCGGCCGGGAGAAGCCCGTGGGGACGGTCAGGGCGTCGGCCACACTCCGGTTGGCCTCGTACGTGCTGTCGTCGCCCCGCTGGTCAAGGAGGTACCCGGCACTTGTCACCAGCGCGATCACCAGTAGCGTCGCTCCCAGCTTGGCCCACGGTGAGAAACGTCGGCGCGGTGCGGGCCGCGGCCCGGCGGCGGGCCGTGCCGTCGGCTGCCGCACGGCGGGGCTCCGCGCCGGCATCGTGGGGGTCCGGAACGCAACGGGGCTTGCCACGGCGGGAGTTGGTGCTGCGCCGACGGCTCCGTTCAGCTGGGCCTGCAGCTGATCCATGGTCAGGCGCGCGGCCGGATCCTTGTGCAGCAGTCCGTCGAGTACGGGGCCGAGCGCCCCCGCCCGCACGGCCGCAAGCGGCGGCTCCGTCGCGACGGCGACCAGGACCGCGCTCGGGGCCGTCCCCGCGAACGGCGGGCGGCCCTCCACGGCGGCGAACAGCGTCGCGCCCAGGGACCAGAGGTCGGACTCGGCCGTCGCGGGCAGGCCCCGTACCTGCTCGGGCGCCATGTACGCGGGCGTGCCCATGATCATGCCGGTGGCGGTGAGGGTGGCGTCCCCCTCAAGGGCGGCGATGCCGAAGTCGGTCAGGACGACCCGGTCCTCTTCGAGGAGGATGTTGGCGGGCTTGATGTCCCGGTGAGTGATGCCCATCCGGTGCGCGGCACCGAGCGCGGCCGCCACCTGCCGCCCGACGTCGGCGGCCCGCTGGGGCGTGAGCGCACCCTGTGTCTCGATGAGGTCGGCCAGGGACCCGCCGTCCACCAGCTCCATGACGATCCAGGGCCGTCCGTCGGGGCCGGATATCCGGTCGTGGACGGTGATGATCCCCGGATGCTTCAGCCGTGCGGCGGCGCGGGCCTCGCGGTCGAGCCGGGCGATCCAGTTCTGCCGCTCGGCCTCGCCCAGATGCTCGGGCAGCCGCAACTCCTTGACCGCGACGTCCCGCCCCAACCGCTCATCGTGGGCCTGCCAGACGGCGCCCATGCCACCTTGGCCGAGCAGTCGGCTCAACCGGTAGCGGCCCGCGAGGAGTTGCCCGTGATCGTCGTCCACGCATGGAATATAGCCGGGCCGCCCGCGCGGGACCCTGGCGGTTCAGACGGTCCGGTGTGCTCCGGGGATCGGCGTTTTCGGTAGCGTGGCCATCTGCCGCATGGGGTGTCCATGTGTCCGGCTGGTCCGTGCGGGGGTTTCCGACGGAGAGTGATGAGGCTGCAATGAGCGAACTGACGAAGCCCGAGGTCGACGTTCCGGAGGGTGCCGCTCCTACCGAGCTGACCGTCCGGGACCTGGTCGTCGGGGACGGGGCCGAGGTGAAGCCGGGCATGGTGGTCAGGGTCCACTACGTCGGGGTGACCTTCGAGTCCGGGAAGGAGTTCGATGCCTCCTGGGACCGGGGCGAGCCGTTCAAGTTCGCCCTGGGCAGCGGCAGGGTCATCAAGGGCTGGGACCGGGGGGTGAGGGGGATGAAGGTCGGCGGACGCCGCGAGATCATCGTTCCCCCGCGTCTCGGCTACGGCAATCAGTCGCCCGCGCCGTCGATCCCGGCGGGCTCGACCCTGGTTTTCGTGGTGGACCTGCTTGACTCGTTCTCCAGCACAGCCGGGTGGAGCAACTCCTAGCGATCCCCGCCGTCCGTCGGGCCGAGGGCGGCGCGGCCCGGCTCGGCGTCGCACCCGGTCCGGTGATCACCCGACAGAGGCGGTGCGCGGAATGTCGGGTGATCGGGGCCGGTGTCGCCGCACGATGGGGCATGGACGACACGACCTTGGTATCCCGTTTCCTCCGCGACGGCTTCGTGAAGTGGGAGGGCGCTGTCGCGCCGCGCGTGGCCGCGGACTGCGCGCGGCTGCTGTGGCGGGAGACGGGCTGCGACCCGGACGACCCGTCGACGTGGAAGCAGCCCGTGCACTGGGTGGCGGGCATGGCGCAGGGGCTGTTCGCCGCAGCTGAACCGGGGGTTCGGGACCGAGCGAGCGGCCGGTGCGGACGCTGTCGGCACCGCGCGGCCCGCCGCGCTCCTGGGGCCCGCCGCGCTCCTGGGACCCGCCGAGACCGTTACTCGTACCGGTACTTCAGCGAGTCCGCTTCCGCCTGCTCGATGTCGGCGATCGTCAGCTCCGGCATCCGCAGCTGGGCCAGCGTCACCTCGGCCGAGGCGGGCTGGGCGTCCGCCGACAGCCACTGCTCCGGCTTCCAGGCCCCGCTGCGCAGCAGCGACTTGGGGCAGTGCGGGTAGACCTCCTCGATGCCCAGCACCAGCGCACTGGCCGGCGGCTTGCCCACGGCGGTCAGCTGCGACAGCAGATCCGGGCGGGTGGAGACGCAGGCCCGGCCGTTCACCCTGAGCGTCGTGGTGCGCCCCGGGACGATGAACAGCAGCCCGGCCCGTCCGGTGGCTATGACGTTCTGCAGGGTGTCCAGACGCTTGTTGCCGGTCGCGTCCGGTATCGCCACCGTCCGTGCGTCCAGCACGGCGACGAACCCGGCGGGGCCGCCGCGCGGGGAGACGTCACAGTTGCCCTCGGCGTCCATGCTGGCGACCAGGACCAGCGACGAGCAGCCGATCAACCGTTGGGTCTGTTCGGTGAGTTCGGTCATCTGCTTGCGCACGGCCGCGTCGCCGGGGAGATCGTAGACCCGGCGCAGCGTCTCCTGGTCGGGCACAGCGTCGAGGCGGAGCGAGTCGAATGCGCTGGTGGCAAGAGGCGTCGTCATGCCTCCGACCCTATGGGCGGGACCTGCGACCGATCTTGGCCGGTGCGTACGGGGCACCACGCAGTCCGCAGAACGACGGCGTCCGCGTCGTGGGCGGCCTGCTCCCCGTGCACGCGGTCGCCTTCCCGGCCACCCGCGCATGTGCACGTGCCGGTCATCGGCGGCCCGCCGGGCAAGGGGACCTTGGCCCGGTCCTCCCGCCCTACTTCGACGACGGGACCTGGGAGTTGTGCGGGCTGAACAACGGCCGCCCCTGATCGGGACCCCCCGGTCGGCCCAGGAGGTGGAGGATCCGGGTGCGCAGCGGGTCGGCGTCGGGCAGGCCCAGCTCGTGGGTGATCTCCAGCGCCCGCACCCAGGCCTCGTGGGCGGCGTCGGCATGCGTGGTGGCGCGGTGCGTCTCGCCGAGGCAGGCCAGTCCGGCGGCCTCGCCGTGGCGGTCGCCGGTCTGGTGGAACAGGGCGAGGGCCTGCCGGTGGTGGCCGACCGCCTGGTCGTACTGGCCGAGCCTTCGGCGGATGTAGCCGAGGCTGTCCCAGATGTGGGCCTGCCCGTTGAGGTCGCCGACCCGCTGGGCCAGGGCGAGGGCGCGGCGGCAGTGGTCCAGGGCCTGATGGTGGTCGCCGAGCTGGGCGAGTATCCAGCCGATGTGGTTGAGGGCGGCGGACTGCCCGGCCGGGTCCCCGACGGCCCGGTAGTGCTCCAGGCTGTGGTGGGCGTGTTCGAGGGCCTGCCGGCGGCGGCCCTGGGACTCGGACATCCGGGCCAGGTGCTGGTGGGTACGGGCCTGTCCGGTGCGGTTGCCGAGCCCGCTGAACAGGTCGAGGGCGAGCAGGTAGTGGGCGCGGGCGTCCTCGGGGCGGTCCAGGCGGTCGTGGGCGAGGCCGAGGCCGCGGTGCGCGTCGGCCTGTCCCGCCGCGTCGCCCCGGCACCCGGCGGCTTCGAGGGCGGTGGTCTGGACCGCGGCGAGCGTCTGCCAGTACCCCTGCCGGTCCAGGAACGTGGTGAGCGTCGAGGCGAGCTGCCAGGCGCGCGGCTCGAAACCGGCGCCGCGCGCCTGCTCCACGGCGGCGACCAGCACCCGGTGTTCGGCGGTGAACCAGGCGAGGGACTCCCGGTGGTCGGCGAGCTCCTGGGGTGCGGAGCCCGACTGGGCCGACGGCAGCATGATCCGGTTGAGCCGCGGTGTGAGCAGGGCGTCGGCGGTGCAGGCGGTGTGCAGGTAGTGGTCGAGCATCCGGTGGATGGCCTCGCGCCGGTCCCGGTCGTGGGCACCGGCCAGTTCGATGGCGTAGGCGCGCAGCAGGTCGTGGAAGGCGTGCCTGCCGGGGACGTGTTCGGTGAGCAGGTGGGCCCGGGTCAGCTCGGCGAGCAGGGCCCTGGCGTGCTCCTCCGTGACATGGGCGACGGCCGCGGCGGCGGGCGCGGCCACGTCGGGTCCGGGGTGCAGGCCGAGCAGCCGGAACATCCGGGCGGCATCGGGACTGAGCATGCGGTACGACCACGAGAACACCGCGCGCACCTGGGAGGCGGGGTCGCCGCCGTCAAGGGCGTCGAGGCGGCTGCCGTCCCGGCGCAGCTCCTCCGCGAGCAGGGCGAGCGGGAAACTGGGCTGGGCGGCGGCACGGGCGGCCACCACGGCGAGAGCCAGCGGCAGACCGGCACAGCGGGCGACGATCTCGTCCACGGCGGCGGGTTCGGCCTCGACCCGGCACACGCCGAGGCGGCCCGTGAGCAGGTCCTGGGCCTGGCCCGGGGTGAGCAGGTCGACTGCGAGGAGTTGGGCGCCCTCGGCCACGGCGAGACCGGTGAGTCTGTTGCGGCTGGTCACGAGGGTGAGGCAGCCGGGGGCGCCGGGCAGCAGGGGGCGCACCTGGTCGGCGTCGCGGGCGTTGTCGAGGAGGATCAGGACGCGGCGGTCCGCCATCAGGCTGCGGAAGAGACCGGTCTGCGCCTCCAGTCCTGCCGGTATGTGGCCGGGCGGCACCCCGAGCGCGCTGACGAACCCGCGCACCGCCTCCTCCGGGCTGACCGCCGCGACCTCCGGGGCGAAGCCGCGCAGGTTGACGTAGAGCTGTCCGTCGGGGAAGGCGGCGCGGACCCGGTGGGCCCAGTGCACGGCGAGTGCGGTCTTGCCGACTCCGGCGGTGCCCTCCACCGCCGAGATGACGACCGAGGTCGGGGCCGGGGCGGCCCGTACGCTGCCGCACAACAGATGGTCGAGCCGGGCGATTTCGACGTCGCGTCCGGTGAATGCCGCCACCGACAGCGGGAGTTGAGCCGGTGGCGTGTGCAGTCTGACGGCGGCCGGGGGTCGGGGCGGGGCGTCCTGGCGGAGGATAGCGGCCTGGATCTCGCGGAGGGCCGGAGCCGGTTCGATGCCCAGCTCCGCGCGCAATCGGCACCGCATGCGCCGGTAGTGGTCCAGTGCGTCGGCCGCTCGGCCGCAGCGGTGCAGGGCGATCATCACCTGCCCGGCGAGCCGTTCGTCCAGCGGATGGGCGGCCGCTCTGGCCGCCAGCTGGGGCAACAGCGCCGCGTGGTGTCCGAGCCTCAACTTGATTTCGTCCAGGTCGAGTTGGGCGGCGAATCGCTCCTGCTCCAGGGTGTCGCGCAGCGCGTTGATCCACGGGGTGTCGAGGGCGGCGAAGGCCTCCGCGCGCCACAGTCGCAGGGCCTGTTCGTGCAGAGCGACGGCACGCCGGTCGTCCTCGGCGGCGCGGGCCGAGGCGAGCAGCCCGCGGAAGAGGTGCAGGTCCACGGTGGCCGTGTCGGCCGCGGTGAGGACGTAGCCGCCGCAACCGCGGCCGATGCCCGCCTCGCTGGTACAGGCCAGGGCCCTGCGGAGCCGCGAGACGTATCCGTGCAGGGTGGCGCGGGCCTGGCGGGGCAGTCGGTCCCCCCACACCCTCGTGGCCAACTGGTCAATGGTCACAGGCTGGTTGACGTCCACGAGGAGCGCGGCGAGGACACCTCGCTGGCGGGCGTGGCCCAGCGGGGCGGGCCTTCCGTCGATGCGTGCCTCGATGCTGCCCAGCAGACCGAACTCCACCGTCATCCTGACCGCTCCCCCCGGGGCCCGCGGACACCGCCCTCCCGTCGTACAGGCTCCTCACAGCCGATTCAAGGATTCTCCAAGGTTTCCCCTCGCGGTCCCGGACACAGTGGTGCGCGGCACGAGCCGGAAGGCGTACGCCGGGTCACCACCAGGGCGCGGACGCCGTCCGGCCGGGCCGTCACCGCACGGGACGTGCGGCGACCGCGCCGAGGACGGGGGCTCCGTTGAGCAAGCCGAAAGCGGATGCGGCAGCCGTCCGGCGGCGCGACTTCCGGCTGTACTGGCTGGCGGGCGCCACGGACCGGCTGGGCTCGCACGCGGCCGAACTCGTTCTGGTGCTCCTGGTGTTGACGGTCGGCGGGAGTCCCGCGGTGGCGGGTCTGCTCGGCACGGTCGCGGTCGCCGTGGAGACCGTGCTCGGCCCCGTTGCAGGGGTGTTCGCCGACCGCAGGTCGCGGCGGCGGATCATGCTGGTCTCGGCCGCCGTGTCGTTCGTCGCGTTCGGCGCGCTCACCGCCGCTGTGATCGCCGATTCGGTGACGCTGCCCCTGCTGTTCGCCGTGACCGTCCTGGAGAGCGGGGCGGCGACGACGTACACCGCCGCCGCGCGCGGGGCGATCCGCGCGATCCTGCCGCCGGAGGACCCGGGCCGGGCCATCGCGGCGCTGCAGGCCAGGGACCAGGGTGCCGCACTGCTCGGCCCGCTCGTCGGCGGAGTGCTCTACCAGCTCGGCCGGTGGGTACCGTTCGCCGCCAACGCGCTGTCCTACGTCGGGGCGGCACTGTGCGTACGGGCGATCAGGACCGAGCTGTCGGCGCCCGCGCGGCCCGGGCCCGTCGAGTCGTTCCGCGAGTCGGCCGTGGAGGGCCTGCGCTTCCTGTGGCGCCAGCCGTTCCTGCGGTTCGCCCTGATCTGGGGGGCCGGGGTGAACGCGGTGTTCACCGCCGTCTACTACTTCGTGCTCATCGCATCCCGCCTCGACGGGGCCTCGGCCTCGTCCGTCGGTCTGATGCTGAGCCTGGCCAGCGGTTGCGGTCTCGTCGGCGCGCTGGTGACGCCGTGGGTGCTGCGCCGGGTGTCCCCGGGCACGCTCGTCGCGGTCTGCTCCTGGGCGATGGTGGCGCTGGTCGCCCCGCTGGGAATGGTGGGGTCGCTGTGGATGTACGGGGCCCTGTTCGGGACGTCCCTGTTCATCGGTCCGGTGCTCAGCGTGCTGTTCCAGACCCGTGCGATCGCGATCATCCCGCCCGGACTCCAGGGCCGCGCCGGCGCCGTCATGGGCGGCGCGGCCAATGCTCTGCAGCTCGCCGCGCCGGCGACCGCGGGCCTGCTGACGGGCCTCCTCGAACCGGCGGCGGTCGGCTGGGTGCTCGCCGGCTGCCTCTCCGCTCTGGCTCTGTACGCCCACACCGGCCGCCGCCACCTGGACCGGGCGGGGCCGACCGCCGAAGTGTCCGACGAATCCGCACCGACCGCCCCGACCCGAGGAGACTGAGGTGGAGATGCAGTTGCGCGTCGCGCCTGCCCTGTTGCCCACGCTCGCCGAACTGGCCCCGGACCGGGGCTGCTTCGCAGGCGAGGCGGACGACCGGTGCGAGATCTTCGCCTGGGATCTGGCACAGGGCACGGTCCGGCAGGTCACCGACCGCCCCGGGCTCGGCACCGACACCGCCGACGTGGACCCGCACGGCCGGACCGTCTGGTGGTTCGAGGACGGTCCGACGGGCAACGGCCGGTGGCTGCTGCAGCCGTGGGAGGGCGGCGCGGACACGCCCGCGCTGCCCGGGGTGGCGCCGGGTGCGCACGGCGGGCTCGCCATGGCCGCCGACGGCACCGCCGCCGTGGGCCTGCTCGGCCCGGACGGCCTCTCGCTCCACCTGCGGTCGCCCGAGGGAGAGGTTCGCACGCTCCTGTCCGGCGTGGACCACGGCGAGCTGGTCGACCTGTCCGCCGACGGCACCCTGCTCGCGGTCTGCGGCGAGCCGACGGATCCGGCCGCGGTACGGGTGCTCGACCGCGTCGGCCGCCCCGTCACCACGCTGGCGGGGACCCGGCACCCGCTGTGGGCACTGGGGTTCGGCCCGGGCCCGGGGCCGGGCCGGCTGCTCCTGGTGGTGGAGCGGGACGGCGGCTACCAGTTGGGGACCTGGTCGCTCGTGGGCGGTCTGCGCCTCGCCGGATGGTGCAGGTTCGACACCGAGATCTCGGCGAGCTGGTGCCCCGACGGCCGGGTCCTGGTGCGCCAGGACCGGCACGGCCGCTCCACGCTGACCACCGTGGACCTGTTGCGGCGGACCCGGATCCCGCTGGTGACGCCGCCGGGAACGGTGCTCGACGCCCGGATGCAGCCGATCGTCGACGGCGTACGGGAACGCAGCGGACCGGGCGCCGATCTCCACTACATCTGGACGGAGACCGCGACGCCTCCGGTGCTCCGCACCACATCTGGGCGCAGGCCGCCGGGAGAGCAGGCGGTCGCGGCGGGCCCCCCGGTGGAGGTCACCGACCGGTGGACGCCGGGACCCGGCGGCCCGGTCCACACGCTGTTCTCCGCCCCGGCCCACCGGTCGCGGCCGTGGCCGACCGTCTTCCTGGTGCACGGCGGCCCCTTCGAGCAGGACCGTGACGCGTACGACCCGACGGTCACCCTGCTGACCGCCGCCGGGTACGCCGTCGCACGGGTCAACTACCGCGGTTCCACGGGCTACGGGCCCGCCTGGCGCAACGCGTTCGACGAGGGGGTGGGCCTGACGCAGGTCGCCGACCTGGCGGCGGTCCGCGCCGACCTGGTGCGGGCGGGCCTCGCGGACCCGGAACGGATCGCGCTGGCCGGCTGGTCGTGGGGCGGCTATCTCACCCTGCTCGCCCTCGGCACCCGGCCCGAGCTGTGGCGGGCCGGGGCTGCGGTCCACCCGGTCGCCGACAGCGTCGCCGCGTTCCGTGCGGGCACCCCGGCGCTGCGGTCCCTGGACACGCGGCTGTTCGGCGGGACGCCCGACGAAGTACCGCACCGTTACGCCGAATCGTCGCCCCTGACCTACGCCGACCGGGTGCGCGCACCGGTCCTGCTCATCGCCGGCGGGAACGACGTGAAGTGCCCGCCCGAGCAGATCGTGGCCTACGCGGACGCGCTCCGCGCGCACGGCGCCGAGCCGGAGCTGCTCGAACTGGACACCGGGCACTCCGACCGGGCCGTCCAGTCGCAGGCGACCGCCCTGATCAAGGTGGTGACCTTCCTCGGCGCCGCACTCGGCGGACACGTCGCGGCAGAGGCGCTGTGAGCGCCCACCGACTCCGCCGGCCCGTGCCCGGCACGGGTCCGGCGGCCGACCGTTCCCGTACGGGAAGGGGGTGAACACCATGCGGAAGACCATCGTCCACAACGACCCGCTCGACCTGAAGAATCAGGCGCGGGCCAACCGGCCGATCATCGTCATCATCGTCAGCGCCTGACCACGGGGGACGTCGGGACGGCCGCCTGCCGGCCGTCCCGGCCGTTCCGCCCGCGGGAGAACCCGAACAGCGCAAGCCCCGTACGCCTCGAAAGGCCGGGAACCCACGTGAACATCGTCATCGTCAACATGCCCTGGTCCCTCATCGATGTACCGTCCCTCGCGACCGGCATCCTGCGCCGTACGGCCGCGAACGCCCTTCCCGACGCGCAGGTCACCGTCGTGCACGGCAATCTCGACTACGTCGACTGGCTCACCGAACGCCGGGAGTTCAGCCTCGCCCAGTTCAACCTGCTCGCCCTGGACAGCTACTTCAGCGGTCTCGGCGACTGGGTGTTCTCCTCGGCCCTCTACGACGACCCTGAGTGGCGGATCGCCGAGATGACCGAGGAGATCCCGCTGGAGGACGCGGACCGCGAGCTCAGCATCGAACTGCACCGGGAGGCCCCGGAGTTCATCGCCGAGCTGACCTCCCGCATCCTCGCCCTCGCACCCGACGTGGTCGGTTTCACCTCCACCTTCCAGCAGAACACCGCCGCACTGGCCACCGCCCGCGCCATCAAGCGCGCGGCCCCCGCGACGCACACCGTCTTCGGCGGAGCCAACTGCGACGGCCCCCAAGGGGCGGCGCTGCACCGCAACTTCGACTTCGTCGACTCCGTGGTGCGCGGCGAGGGCGAGCACTCCTTCCCCGCGCTGCTGCACGAACTCGACAAGGGGCGACCCGATCCTGCGGTCCTCGCCGGGATACCCGGGCTCTGCTGGCGCGGTGCGGACGGCATCGTCGTCAACGCCATGAGCACCCGCCCGCTGCGGCCCGCCGAGATCGTCTCGCCGGACTACGACGGCTACTTCGCCCGCCTCGAAGCGTCCACTGCACGCGACTGGGTCGAGCCGAAACTGGTGGTCGAGGGCTCGCGCGGCTGCTGGTGGGGCGAGAAGCACCACTGCACGTTCTGCGGCCTCAACGGCTCGTTCATGGAATTCCGCAGCAAGAGCCCCGACGACTTCTACGCCGAGGTGATCCGGCAGGTCGAGCGGCACCAGGTGCTCGACATGTACGTCGTCGACAACATCCTCGACATGCGGTACCTGTCCTCGGTGCTGCCGAGGCTGCGCGAGTCCGGTTACGACATGCGGCTGCAGTACGAGATCAAGTCGAACCTCCGCCGCGACCAGCTCGAAACCCTCTACCGGGCGGGCCTGGTCAATGTGCAGCCCGGCATCGAGAGCCTCAACAGCCGGGTCCTGAAGCTGATGGACAAGGGCGTCTCCGGCTGTCTGAACATCCGGATGCTGCGCGACGCCGAGACGGTCGGCCTGTCGGTGTCCTGGAACTACCTCTTCGGTTTCCCGGGCGAGCGGTCCGAGGACTACCTGCCGATCATCGAGCAGTTCCCGGCCCTTCACCACCTGGCGCCGATGGAGGGCGTGGCCAGGATCGTCACCGAGCGGTTCAGCCCCAACTTCAACAACCCCGCGCTGGGCTTCCACCCGCTCAAGCCCGATGCGCAGTACCGGCGCAACTACGACCTGCCCGAGTCGGAGATGCTCGACTTCGGCTATCTGTTCACCGCGCCGCACCTCGGCATCGACGAGGAGACGAGCGACGCGCTCAAGGCCGGCGGCGAACGCTGGCAGCAGGAGCACGTGCAGTGCCGGCTCAGCATGATCGACCTCGACGACCGCATCGTGCTGATCAGCCGCCGCAAGGACTTCGACTGGACCACGCTGACCCTGCACGACCCGTTCGAGGTTGCTGCGTTCCGGCTGCTCGACCAGCCGCACGCCGTACCGGGCCTGGTGCGCAAGCTCGGCGGCGACGCCACAAAGGCCAAGGTGGACGCGCTCCTGGAGGAGTGGCTGCGGCTCGGCGTCGTCTTCACCGACGACGGGCAGTGGGTGCACATCGCCCCCTTCGCCACCAACCAGGAGCTGCTGCGCTTCGAGCGCATCTTCGACACCCGGCGCAAGGGCACGTCCGACGGGGAGGAGCCCGACGGAGCAGCCGCGGCGGCCGAGGCACACGAGGTGGTCCCGGCCGGGACCACCGGCGCGGCACCCGTACCGGCCGCCTGACCCGGACGCCCGCAGCGGACCCAAGGAGCACCGTTCATGCCCACGACCACCACTCCCCTCTCCCTGACCACCTGGCGCGACCACGACGAGGAGGTACTGCAACTGCCCTGGATGGACTCCTCCACCCGGATCGCGGCGGATCCCACGGGCCCGGGGCCTGCGGAACTCGCGGCCGAGCTCTACCGGAGCGGGGCCCGGCGGGTCGCGCTCGACCGGCCCGCCGACATGTCCGGCTCCACCGGCGCCCGTTCCATCGTCACCACCATGCTGCTCGTCGCCGAGCTGACGAGCTGGGGCCTGGTGGTCGACTGGGAGATCTCGCTCGGCGCGGAACCGGAGATCTGGCGCTCGCTCAACCACCTGTACCCGCCGAGCGCCGTCCTGGGCGCGCCGGACGCTGACGACATCCGGCAGCAGTGGAAGGAGACGTTCTACCTCTGCAAGTGCATCTACCGCAAAGGCCCCGGCTTCATCCAGGTGCGCGACCGGCGCAGCGGCGGCTCGCTGCTCCGCTTCACCCTCCACGACCCCGCCTACCTCCGGGCCGTGGAGCAGCTGTCCGCAGGCTGCCCGGCCGAGGCCGTACCGGCCCAGGTGCTCGACGACCTGGTCGGCGAGAGCCTCGCCGGACGGGCCGGCAACCTGGCCTGGTGGCTGCCGTACCGGGTACACCGGTGGCCGTGGCCCTCGTTCGCCGTGTAACGGTCCGGGCGGGGTGTGCAGACCGCCCGGGACGGTGGGTACAACGGCGGGACGGCACCAGCCATCCGGTGATCATTCCAGTTGCCTACGGCCCTCCCCACGACTGATCATGGGTACCCGGCAAGCAAGGGGGACAAGGTGGGACTGATGCTCTTCCCGGGCGGCGACGACGTGGCGAGTCCGGACATCTCCTGGTCCTACACCGGTTTCAGCATGTTCAGGAACTGGCTCGCCCAGGCCGAGGGATTCACGCTCGCCGAGATGGAGGGGTTCGACGGAGACCGCCCGTGGGGCAGCGTCTCCACCACGCTGGAGCCCCTGCTCGACCATCAGGACGACGATGGCCCCGACCTCACGCCCGCTCAATGCGCGGCCATGTTGCCCCGGCTGGTGGCAATTCTCGGCCAACGCCGACCTGACAGCGGCGACCCCGTTCTCCGGCGGCGCATCGACGACGTCGGTGAGCTCGTCACGGTCCTGCGGTTCTGCGTCGACAAGGACGTCGGGCTCGTCTTCGGCTAGCCGCGGGAGCACACGGCGACCCGTGCGCGCCCGCCGCACGGAGCCGGGCCGGGCCGTCCCGCAGCGTGCGAGGGTGGCCCGGCCCGGTGGACGCCGATCAGCGCACGGTCACCTGGAAGACCGCGGAGACAACGTTGCCGCTGACCGTACGCAGCTCGTTCTTGCCCTTCAGGCCGAGCTTGACGCCGAGCGAGTAGGAGCCGTCGCGCGCGGTGGAGACGCTCGCGGGCAGCGAGACCCACGTGCCGTGCTGCTTCTGCTGGAGCGTCACCTTGCTGCCGGGCTTGAGACCGGTGGTCTTGCCGGTGACGCGGAACAGCTTCCAGGCGCCGACCGAGGACACGGACGGCTTGGCGGTGATGGTCGCCTTGACGGCGGCCGTCTTGTGCGCGACCGCGGCGGAGGGGGTGTGCACGGCCGGGGTGGCCGCCGTCGCGGTACCCGCGAGGGCGACGGAGGCCGCGCCGAGGGCGGCGACAGCGGCGATGCGCAGGGAGTGGCGCTTGGTGACGATCATGATTCCAGGCCTTTCAACGCAGAACTACAGGCTGTGCACCAAAGGCGGCAAAGGCGCCCATGGTGTGATCTCACCGGAAAAGATGATTGACCACTCGGGTGCGTTCCCCGCGCTTTGTCACCGTCCTGCAACAGGCGCACCGTGGGTGTGCACGCCGGTACTCGACACGGCCGGACCTCACACCCTGCGCACGACGTGCAGCAGATACTCCCTGCGGTGCAGCGGGTTGTGGTCGGTGCGCGGCCGGGCCGGGGGCCGCTGTGCACCCGGCACCGGCCGGTGCCGGGCGAAGGACGATTCCCACAGCCCCTCTCCCCCGGTGAGGCCGGGGAGACGGCGTTCCAGCGCGTGGACGGAGGCTGCCGGAATCTCGCCGGTCAGCTGGTAGCCGTACCGCTCGGCCTGCGGTGGAGCCGGTACCGCACGCAGTCGGGACAGGAGCGGCAGGACCTGTCCGAGCGCTCCGGCGGGGACTTCGAGCCGGAAGTCGTGCATCGGCTCCCGCACCGTCGTCCCGGCCCTGCGCAGGGCGGTCATCAGCACCAGCGGGGTGAGGCGGCGGAAGTCTCCGGCGGTGCTCATGATGGAGTTGTATCCGGAGTGCGTCAGGGTGACGGCGCAGTCGCTCACCTCCCAGCCGTACAGGCCCTGCCGGAGGGTCTGCCGGACGGTGTCCTCCACCGCGCGCATGAACGCATAGGGCATGGAGCCGAGTTCGACGCCGAGCCGGTAGTCCACACCACTCCCCTCCGGACCCGGCTCCACGCGCAGGCCGACGGTCGCGAAGAAGGGGTTCCCGTCCTCCCCCATCGTTTCGTGTGCCTGTCCGGAGCCGTCGACGCTCTCCTGGTGGATGGTGGTCGTGGCGGAGAACGAGACGGGGATTGCGTACTCCTCGGCGAGCGTCGTCCCGATGACCTCCTTCTGCACCTCTCCGTACAGCGAGACGGAGATCTCGCGCCGGATCTCGTCGTGCCGCAGCCCGATCAGCGGGTCCTGCTCGGCGAGTTGGACGAGTGCGGTGTGCAGCGCCGAGCGGTCGCCCGGGCGGACCGGCCCGACGACGGTTTCCAGGGTGGGCGGGGCGAAGTGGCCGCCTGCCGTCGTACGCGGTCCTGGCCGGCCGACGGTGTCTCCCACGCGTACCTCGGTGAGGCCGAGCAGCTGGCCGATCCGCCCGGCCGCGACCGCCCCGGTGCGGGCGGCCGTGCCGTCCGTGAACACCCGGACCCCGGTCACCCTGCCCCCGCGGGCCTTCCCCCGCCCCTGATGGAGGGTCACGTGGTCGCGCACGCGCACCGTTCCGTCGAACAGCCGGACGTACGCGGTCCGTTCCCCGGACGCGCCCCGGTCGACCTTGAAGACCGTGCCCGACACCGGCCCGTCCGGGTCGCCCCCGGCGCGCGGCAGCAGTTCCCTGACGCCCCGGGCGAGGGCGTCGATCCCGGCGCCCGTGATGGCCGAGCCGAAGAACACCGGGTGGATCAGGGCCTGTTGGGTCTGGCGCAGGAGTTCCTGGTGCAGCCGGGCGGACGGCAGGGGGTGCGGCAGGGCGTCCAGGTACGCCGCCAGCACGGTGTCGTCCTGCTCCGCGAGGCACTGGCCGAGGCGGTCGGCGAAGTCCGCGTCCCCGTCCGGGTAGGGGTACGGATGGAACGAGGCGGCGGGCAGGCCGGCGTCGCGCACCGTTCCCATGGGTACGAGGGCGGGGGTGAGCCTGTCGCCGAGGGAGCGGAGCAGGTCGGTGTCGCCGGCTCCTCTGCGGTCGATCTTGTTGACGAAGATCAGGGTGGGGATGCGCAGGCGCCGCAGGGTGCGCATCAGGACACGGGTCTGCGCCTGGACGCCCTCGACGGCCGACACCACCAGCACGGCGCCGTCGAGCACGCCGAGGACCCGCTCCACCTCGGCGATGAAGTCGGGGTGTCCGGGGGTGTCGATGAGGTTGACCGTACGGCCGTCGAGCGCGAACGACACGACGGCGGACTTGATGGTGATCCCGCGTCGGCGTTCCAGCGCGAGGCTGTCGGTGTGGGTGCTTCCCGCGTCGACGCTGCCGATCTCGTCGACGACACCGGCATGGTGCAGGAGCCGTTCGGTGAGGCTCGTCTTGCCCGCGTCCACATGGGCGAGGATGCCCAGGTTGAGGGAGTCAGCCGAGGTCGTGAAGGGGGCGGGGTGCGCGTGGGTGCGTGCGCCCGTCGAGGTGTGCGTTTCCGTGTGCACTGACAATCCGGTTCTCTGAAGAGGTGGGAACGGCCTTCGGAGGGAACTCGGAGAGTCGGCGCATGTGAGGTCTCCTTGCGGGGAGGGGCTTACGGATTGCTCGTCGCACGATGCAGCAGGCGGGCAGGGGGCGCAATCGAATTACGCCGCGCGGTTCCTCGGATGCGGCGCAACGGCTGGGCGGCGCGTGTGCTGGACGGCGCGTGTGCTGGACGGCGCGTGCGACGTCTCCGGTCGGGCCCGGTCCGCCGAACACGACGGATCACGAAAGGGCGCTCGCCGCAGCATCGAAGTCACCGGAATCGATGAACTGCCGGACTGCTTCCTCCTCGGCCTTCCTGCCGAGAGCCGAGAGGAGTTCGGCGACCATGGCGAGGGTGACCGGCAGATAGGCCTCGAAGGCCTCGGGGAGGCTCTCCGCGAGTTCTCTGTAGAGAGCGAACGACTCCTTGGCCGCGCTCAGCCCCGACGTCAGCTCCTCGCGGAGTTCGAGCCGGGTCCAGGCATGGGCGAGGAGCGCTCTGCCGAGCTCGGGGACGAAGGCTTCGTTGGCGTCCGCGAGTCTGCGGTAGCACAGGACCGCTTCTCCCGAGGTGTGCAGCGCCGCCTGCCGCTCGCCCGATGCCGCCAGCTGGAATCCCAGATTGCTCAACGACATCGCGTAGTGCTCACCGGAAGCGTCCCAGTCGGCACGCGCCCGGCGCTCATGGATCCGTACGGCCTCGCGGGTCGCCTTCAGCGCCTCTTCCACGCGTTCCTGGAGCCACAGCCGCAGTCCGAGATTGCTCAGTGCGCTCGCGAGTTCCACCTCGTGAGCCGCGCGGTTGGTGCGGACCAAGGAGCGGTAGAGGTCCACGGACTCCTCGGCGATTGTCAGCGCCTCGTCCCCCCGGTCCACCTTTTCCAGGAACACCCCCAGGTTGGTGAGGGCGTCGGCGAGGTAGGGCTCGTACATGTCCCGGTTGGCGCGGACCAGTTGACGGTAGAAGTGCACCGCGGCCTCACCGAAGAAGACGGCTCTGTCGAACCACCGAAAGGTGAACATGTGCGTACCGAGACTGTTCGCGGAAGCGGCCACATCGGGCAGAGAGGCAACCGGGTTCTCTCCGTAGAGCTCTCGGTGGATCAGGAAGGCCGACATGTCCCGCTCCAGGGACGGACGCGTCCTGCCGAGCTTGCCCAAGATCATGCCGAGGTTGCTCAGCGAGCGTGCGTAACTGCGCCGCTCGTCCAGTGTCCCGGTGAACCGTCGCCGGATCTCCACGGCCTCCTCCACGGCGGCGCGCGCTTCCTCCAGCCGACCCAGCCCCTCCAGTTCACCGCTGAGGTTGCTCAGCAGAAGGGCCAGTCCGCGCAGGTGCTCGGGGTCTGCCGCCGCCAGGAGCCGTTGGGTCGTCACCGCTTCCTCGGAGGCGGCCAGAGCTTCGTCCAACCGGCCCGTCCTGGAGAGGAAGACCGCGTGGTGACTGAGTGACCGGGAGAGATCCGGTCGGTGGACCTCCTGTTCCTGGGCCAGCCGCCGCCGCAGCCGAACGGCCTCTTCGTTCGCGGTCAGCGCTTCCTCGTGCTGCCCTGCCTCACCGACGCTCAACGCCAGCTCGCTGTACAGCGAGGCCTGCTCCGCCGGATCGGATGTGGCTGCCAAGAGGTGGAGCGTGGTCCTTCTGACCAGCGCGGCCTTTCCGGGAGCGAGTTCCGGATACGGCCCGGTGGGGAGGCAGAGCTGGATGCCGCCCAGCACCTGTACGTCCATGTCGGGGATGCCCGCCAGGGCCGTCAGTGCCCCGCTGCCGGCGGCGACGGCCAACGCGGGATCGTCGCGCAGGACCCTGTTCAGGTGCGCCGCCACATGGGGCCAGCGGTCCGGGGCGGCCGCCGCGGCCAGGAAGGTCACCGCACGCGGAGTCCACGGCCTGGCAAAGCCGTCCGCGGCACGTTCGAGCACCTTCTCGATGACGGGGGCGGCCCAGGGCCTGGCCGGATAGTCGGCGCGGTGGCCGGAAAGGGTCAGCGCGAGGAAGTCTTCGGCGAGGCGGTCCGGGTAGAGGGGTTCCAGCGCGGAGGCGTGCACCTGGTCCGTGGTCCGGTACGGGGCCGAGGGCGGATAGCAGGAGACGTGGTCGGTCGCCACCCGTTCCGCACCGGGGGCGAGACGCAGCCTGTCGAGCACGTCGATCGCCGAGGACCGGGGCACCGCACCGGTGAGGGCGGCGGCGAACACGGCTCGTTCCATGGCTTCCGGCGGGGTACGGAAGGTACGGCTGTCCGGGTCGAGTTCATGGGTGCCGTCGCCGTAGAGCCGTGCCCAGTGCAGGTGTTCGCGGTCCAACAGGTACAGCGTCAGCCCTTCGGGGGTACGGGGCGGCCGACGCCCGCCGACCCGGGCGTCGACGGCGACGAGCGCCGCCATGTGCACGGTCAGGGTCAGCCCCATCTCCGGTCCCTCCAGGGGACTCGGGGACGACAGCTGGGCGGCGTTCCGGAGGCCGTACCGCGCGGCGAAGGCGTCCCGGGCAGCGGCGAACGCCTCCGGACGGCCGCCAGGACCTTCCGGCAGCGGGCTCAACTGCCGGGTGGAGGTGGATGCTTGATGGTTGGCCAGCGTCGCGCGCAGGGCCGTCCAGTCCGCACTCCGGGCGAGCATCAGGATCCGGGTCGGGATCGTGTGGTGGAGCAGTGCGTTGCTGAACAGAAAGGTGAGGTGCGACAGCGGCCATTGGTCGGCGTAGTCGATGATCAGAAGGATCCCTGGAGCATCGCCCGGACGAAGGTCCTCCTGGAGGCCCGGCGACGGCCAGACCGCACCGGGGCCGTGCAGAGCGGTGACGGCCTTCCAGCCAAGTGTCGTGCATTCCAGGGCGAGTTGGTCCGCGAGTCGGGTCTTCCCCTGCCCACCGGGCCCGTGCAGCCAGCGCACGGCCAGGCGCGATTCCTGATCGCGCCACTCGCGCAGCTGCCCGAGTTCTTCCTGGCGCCCGGTGAATCCGACGACCTGGAAGCGAGCGTTCAGCATGCGGCTGGGCAGTTCGCGCAGGAACGCGGGGTCGGTCATGGGCGGGGGCTTCCGGTTCTCCAGAAGATAGACCGGCATGCCGTCGCCGAAGACATGGATGTCGGCACCCTGCACCCCGTAGGCGACGCCACTCTCCACCGTCACGACTTGTCGTGGCGCAGCCGGCTCCTCGTCCCTCGCCTTCCGGAACCTCACCGGCCGTCGCCCGCACCGTCATCCGCCGGGGGCGCCGGTGAGGGCGGGGACGCCGGTGCGGGCGGGGGCGGGGGCACCCGGCGGGCAGCACCGCCCTCACGGTGGATGACGTTTCCGTACATCGCCGAATAGGACGTGCCACCGTTGTTCACGATGGTGTGCTGTACGGAGGGTCGCCCGCGGCCGTCGCCCCCTGAGGGTCGCACCACCGGCGCCGGATCTTCCCGTCGTGTTCCTGCCACGGCCCAGGCCAGACCGGCCAGGGCGACGAACAACGCCAGAACGCTGGCTATCTTGTCCGCCTCGTCCCAGCCCACCGCGATCAGATAGGCCGCAAGGGCCGCAACCAACGCGCCTGCCACCGCGCCGCCGACCCAGGCCTGAACCCGCCCCGTCATGCCTCCATGGTTCCCATGCTCCGAGGCGCTCGAACCCTTCCCGCGACGCCCGTCGACGCACGACGCCCCTCGAAGCACGACGCCCCTCGAAGCACGTCACCCGTCGCAGCAGAGGGCGCACCGGATCGACGCGCACTCGGTCGGCACCCTCCGCGTGGAGATCCGTACGCGGACAACCCCTTCCGGCCATGCGGCGGGCAAAGTCCGCAGGCGACTTCACAGCGCGCTTCCGGCGGAGGAACCTGTCCTCCAAGCGGTCCGGACGCCCCGGGATCCATGTGCCGGTGGCCGGGCCCGGCCACCCACGCATGCGGTCCCCCGCACGTGCGGTCCCGGTCGGCTGCTCGATCGAGAGGGATGCCATGGCCCGGTCGGCTGAAGGCGGAACGGCTCGAAGGCTCCGCGGCGCCGCCGCCTACCGGCACGACCCGCTGGCGTTCCTGGCCGAGGAGTTCGGGGGCACCCGGGACGTGTGGCGCTCGGCATCGGGCCGGCTCTGCGTGGCCGGTCCGCAGGCGGCCCGCGAGGTGCTGGGCAACCGGCAGGGCACCTTCCTGGAGACCTCCGACTTCTTCCACACCCGGACCGGAGTCCTCGGCCCCAGAACGGCGCAGACCGACATCGGACGCGCGGCCCGCGACCTGCTGCGCCGCCAACTCGACGCCCGCCGCGACGACTTGCCCCGCCTGGTCGGCGCGCGGCTCGCGCCCGCCAGCAGCTGGCCCGACGCGGGCAACCTGCTGGTCCGCGAGCACCTGCGGGACGTGCTCCTGTGCCCGGAGGCTCCCGCGGAACTCCACGGAGCGGTCGACGGCATCATCGACCGCGCGGTTCTGGCCGGTGCGCGAGAGCGCCATGCGGCCCTGTCCCGGCTCCGCTTCCGCCGCTGGGCGATGCGTCTCCTGGTCCGGGAGACGGAGGCACGCCGCAGCGCCGGTCCCGGTGGTCCCGGTGGTCCCGGCATGAGGACCGGTTCCGGTACCGGCGGACCGCGCGACCTGCTGGACGTCGCCGTCGCCGGTGCCGGACCGTCGGCGGATCCCGGGCAGGTGGCCGAGGTCTACCTGTCGTTCCTGTTCGCCACGGTCGGCTCGATCGGCTTCGCCCTCGGCTGGGCGGTCCATCTCGCCGGTACGCACCCGGCCGCCGCCGACGACGAGCCGGCCTGGATCGTCCGTGAGGCGCTGCGGCTGTGGCCGGTGGCCTGGCTGTTCTCCCGTACGCCCAGCCGCGTGCACGAGCTGGCCGACGTCACGGCCGGCCCGCACGACGAGGTGAACGTGTGCCTGTACCTCGTGCACCGGCACCCCGGGCACTGGGAGCGCCCGGACGAGTTCGTACCGCACCGCTGGGCGGCACCTCCGCACGAGCCTGCCTTCATGCCGTTCGGGTTCGGCGCGCACTCCTGTGCAGGGGCGACCGTGACGATGTCGCTCCTGGAGGACCTGATCCGCATCATCACCCGCGACTGGCACCTGTCCATCACCGCGAGCGGCGGCGGACCCCAGCTGGGGCCCGCACTGGCTCCGCCGCGTTTCACCGCGGAGCTGCACCACCGAGCCGCAGCGCCGGAAGGAGGTGAATGACATGAGGAAGCTCGTTCGCAAGGCCAAGTCGGTCCTCAACATCCGGTCCGCATACGGAGGATCGCGGTTCTGGTACCTCTACCACCACATCTGATCGGAACCGGTGGGGGCGGGCCGCCGGCCGGCCCCCACCGGCCGGGAGGGGCCGTGCCATGACCACACCGCACCACGGCGAGGACTTCCTGCACGATCTGCGGCTGCGCAGCGCGGCCGAGGGCGGAGTCTTCTGGCTGGACGACGGGCAGCTCGCCGTCTTCGAACCGGCAGCGGCACGCCTGGTGAGCCGGACGAACTGGGACGGCCTCGTCATGTCCGACCGCCTCGTCGACATGATCCGGCGCCGTCGCAGCACGACGGTGCCGTGGAGCCGGGTACGCGCCGCCTGGCTCACCCAGCTGCACACGCTCTCCACCGGAGAGCACACCGCCGCGATGATCACGCGGATGGAACAGGTCGTCGACACCCGGCTCGGCGACGACGTCGACCTCGTCCTGCTCGCCCAGGACATCGCCGTGCGGTCCGTTCTGCCGGTCGCGCTCTCCGGCCTCACCGTCCGCGAATCGGCCCTGATCACACGGGACTTGGAGCAGAAGCTGCTGCGGCTGATCGACCGTCACCCCGGTCGCGGGCCGCTCCACCACGTACGGTTCGCCGCCGTGCAGGTCCGGGCCGGCCTCGTGGTGCGACGGGTGCTGCGCGACCGCGCCTCGGGCCGCCGCGTGCGCGAGCCGGACCTCACCGATCCGATCGTCGACCTCCTCCCCGAGCTCGGTATGGACCGTGCGCTCGACGTCGTCACCGCCGTGCTCACCGCGATCGGCGGACCGCCCGGCTCCGCAGCCGCGAGCGTGCTGTACGAATTCGCCCGCAACCCGCGGTGGGCACAGCGGCTCACCCGCGAACTGCGCGGCGTGGACCGGGCCGAGTTCTGTGCCGCACCGGCCAGGGCTGCACCGGTCACCCACCGGTTCGTCAAGGAGGTGCTGCGCATGTGGAGCCCCCCGCTCCTGCTGGTGCGCAACGCGCGGGTCTCATCCGACGTCGGCACCACCCGGCTGGAGAAGGGGCAGCGCTACCTGGTCAGCCCGCACATGATCCACCGCGATCACCGGGTCTGGCAGCGGGCCGACACCTTCGACCCCGACCGCTTCCTGCCCGGCGCACCGCACGGACCGGCCGACCGGACCTGCTACGTACCGTTCGGCTGGGCACCGAAGAGGTGCATCGGCGCGGACATCGGCACCGTCCAGCTGATGGCCCTGTGCCACCTGATGTGCACCCGCTACCGCCTCACCGTCCCGGACACCGACGCCGTCACCATGGCCTGTCGCTTCGCCCCCGTGCCGCAGCACTTCCGGGGGCACATCGCCCGGCGATGACGGACCGCACCGACGGGCCGCTGACTGGTTCCTCGCGGTGCGGGGTGAGGGTAGTGCGGGGTCAGCCGGTCCAGGTCCAGTCGGCGACCTCGGGGAGGTCGGTGCCGTGGATGCGGATCCAGGCGTGGTGGCGGGTGCGGGCATCCGCCATGGCCTGGCGTACGGTCGCGGCGCGGACGGCGAGTCCCGGCACGCGGTCGATGACGTCCATGACGAGGCGGTACCGGTCGAGGTCGTTGCGGACGACCATGTCGAAGGGCGTGGTGGTGGTCCCCGCTTCCTTGTAGCCGCGTACGTGCAGGTGCGGGTGACCGGTGCGGCGGTAGGCGAGGCGGTGGACCAGCCACGGATAGCCGTGGTACGCGAAGATCACCGGCTGGTCGGGGGTGAACAGCGCGTCGTACTCGGAGTCGGGCATGCCGTGCGGGTGCTCCTCGCGCGGCAGCAGGCGGGTCATGTCGACGACGTTGACGACCCGTACGGCCAGGTCGGGGAGGTGGTGGCGGAGCAACTGGGCGGCGGCCAGGACCTCTTGGGTGGGTACGTCGCCCGCGCAGGCCAGGACGACGTCGGGGCCCCTCTCGTGGTCCTCCGTACCGGCCCACTCCCAGATGCCCGCGCCGCGGGCGCAGTGGACGCGGGCCTCGTCCAGCGAGAGCCAGTCGAAGCAGGGCTGCTTGCCCGCGACCACGACGTTGACGTAGTCCCGGCTGCGCAGCACGTGGTCGGCGACCGAGAGCAGGGTGTTGGCGTCCGGCGGGAAGTACACGCGGACGACCTCGGGGCTCTTGTTGAGGACGTGGTCGACGAAGCCGGGGTCCTGGTGCGAGAAGCCGTTGTGGTCCTGGCGCCAGACGTGGGAGGTGAGGAGGTAGTTGAGGGAGGGGACGGGGGCGCGCCAGGGCAGGGTGCGGGAGGTCTTCAGCCACTTGATGTGCTGGTTGACCATGGAGTCGACGATGTGGACGAAGGCCTCGTAGCAGGAGAAGAGGCCGTGGCGGCCGGTGAGGTGGTAGCCCTCCAGCCAGCCCTGGCAGGTGTGTTCGGAGAGGATCTCCAGCACGCGGCCGTCGGTGGTGAGGTGTTCGTCGGTGGGCAGGACCTCGGCCTGCCACGCCTTGCCGGTGACGTCGAAGAGGGCGCCGAGCCGGTTGGAGGCGGTCTCGTCGGGACCCACCACGCGGAAGTCGCGGCGCTGCTCGGTGTCCTGCATGACCTGGGCGAGCAGACCGCCGAGGACGCGGGTGGGTTCGTGGAGGGTGGTGCCCGGTTTGTCGACGGGGACGGCGAAGTGCTCCAGGGGCGGAACGGGGAGGTCCCGGGTGAGGAGGCCGCCGTTGGCGTGCGGGTTCGCGCCGAGGCGGCGGGGGCCGGACGGAACGCAGGACAGGACTTGGGCGGTGGGGCGGCCGTCGGCGTCGAAGAGTTCCTCGGGGCGGTAGGAGCGCAGCCAGGCCTCCAACTGCCGCAGGTGGTCCGGGTTTTCCCGTACGGAGGAGAGGGGGACCTGGTGCGCGCGCCAGGTGCCCTCGACCGGGTCGCCGTCCACGGTGGCGGGGCCGGTCCAGCCCTTGGGGGTACGGAGCACGATCATCGGCCAGCGGGGCCGGGTGCGGGCGCCGTTCGTGCGGGCCCCGCGCTGGAAGGCGGTGATCTGCTCCCACGCCCGGTCCATGGCGGCGGCCATCGCGGGGTGGACGATGCGCGGATCGTCTCCCGTGACGTGGATGGGGTCGTGGCCGAAACCGCGCAGCAGGGCGTCGAGTTCGGCCTCGGGGATGCGGGACAGGACGGTCGGGTTGGCGATCTTGTAGCCGTTGAGGTGCAGGATCGGCAGGACCGCGCCGTCGTGGACGGGGTCGAGGAACTTGGTGGAGTGCCAGGACGCGGCGAGCGGTCCGGTCTCCGCCTCGCCGTCGCCGATCACGCAGGCGACCAGCAGGTCCGGGTTGTCGAAGGCGGCGCCGTAGGCGTGGGCGAGGGAGTAGCCGAGTTCGCCGCCCTCGTGGATCGAGCCGGGGGTCTCGGGGGCGACGTGGCTGGGCACGCCGCCGGGGAAGGAGAACTGCCGGAACAGCTTGCCCATGCCGTCGGCGTCCCGGCCGATGGTCGGGTACGTCTCGCTGTACGAGCCCTCCAGCCAGGAGTTGGCGAGGACGGCGGGCCCGCCGTGGCCGGGGCCCCAGACGCAGATCGCGTCGAGGTCGTGTTCCTGGACGAGGCGGTTGAGGTGGGTGTGCACCAGGTTGAGGCCCGGAGAGGTGCCCCAGTGGCCGAGAAGGCGCGGCTTGAGGTGCTCGGGGCGCAGCGGTTCGGTGAGGAGGGGGTTGTCGAGGAGGTAGATCTGGCCGGCGGCGAGGTAGTTGGCGGCGCGCCAGTGGGCGTCCAGGTCGGCCATGCGGTCGTGTGCCACGTTGCCTTCTCCGTCTGCGAGTCGGGGCGTACGGGGTGTGGGTGTACGAGGTGTGGGTGTACGGGATACGGGTGCACGGGATACCGGCACAGCTGTGTTCAGTCGTGCGGGACGACGGCCACCGGGCAGGCGGCGTGGTGCAGGACGCCGTGGTCGACGGGGCCGAGCTGCATTCCGAGGTGTCCCTTGCGGCGTCGTGCGCCGACCACCAGCAGGCCCGCGGTGCGGGAGGCATCAAGGAGCGCGGACCGTGCGGGGCCTTCGACGACTTCGCGTCGCACGGTGACGTCGGCGAACTCCGGATGCGCGCGCACCGCGCCCTTCAGCGCCTCCTCGACCTGGCGTTCCGCCCGCAGGCGGTGGTCGTCGGGGTGGGTGCGGGGGTGGTCGGGGACCTCGTGGGCGGGGCAGCGCCACGCGTGGACGACGACCACCGGGGCCCCGCGCAGCAGGGACTCGCGGAAGGCGAACTCCACGGCCGGTGCGGCATCCTCGGGTACGTCCACACCGACGGCGACCGTACGCACCGCCTCTTGCTCTGCGGCGGCGTGCTCGCGGCCGCCACGCACCACGATCACCGGGGACGTGGCCCGCGCGGCCACCGTCAGGCTCACCGATCCGAGCAGCAGCTCCGCGAGTTCGCCGTGTCCCCGGCTGCCGACCACGACGGCGTCGGCGTCCTCGGCGAGCCGTACGAGCGCGAACGCCGGATCCTCGCCGACCACTGTGCTCGTCACCCGCACCCCTGGACGGCGGCGCGCCGCGCGTTCCACGGCCGTGGCGGCGATGTCGTCCGCGTAGACCTGAACGGAAGGGCGGCCGAGTCCGAAGGCCGGTTCCAGGGCCGCGTACTCGTCCCACCGTGAGGCGTGCACGACGAGCAGGGGCGCCCCGCGCGCTGCCGCCTCGTCGGCGGCCCAGTCCAGGGCGGCCAGGCTCGGCTCAGAGCCGTCCACTCCCACGATCAGTGGCCTGTGCACCGCGGCACCACCTTCCGGTTCGCCTCTCGGCGGAGACGCTGCTGCGGACGTTTCCACGCGGAGGGCGGGCCGGGGAGGGGATATCCGGCCCCGGACAGGGCCGTTCGGCCCCTGCCGCGCGCCCGGTCGGAGTCCGCACGGTGGAGGAGAGGGAACCGCCGACGGAGGGGGACTCGATGGACACACCGCCACGCATCGCCGTGCCCTGAAACCGGACTCCGTCCTGACCTGCGGCCACTTCCACGACACCGGCCACGGGGAACCCCGGAGGGGAGCGTTCCTCGTAGCCGTCGCGGCCGGCGAGAAGACCCACGAGGAAGAGCACGAGGAAGAGGCGACACGATGACCGCCATCAGCACCATGCTCAACGCCCTGCCCGCCGAACACCGCCAACGCCTGATCCGCATCGCCCGCGAGACGTCCTTCCCGTCGGGCACCAGGCTCTTCGAGGAAGGCGGGCACGCCGACAGGTTCTGGATCGTCCGGACGGGTTCGGTCGCCGTGGACACGCACGTCCCCGGCCGCCGCTCGCCCGTCATCGAGACCCTCGGGCACGGTGAACTCGTGGGCTGGTCCTGGATGTTCAGCCCGTACGTCTGGCAGTTCGGCGCCGAGACTTGGACCCCCGTACGCACCTACGAGTTCGACGCCACCGTTGTCCGTCCGATGTGCGCGAACGATCCCGCGCTGGGCATGGCGGTGAGCCAGTGGGTCGGCCGGGTGCTCGCGCACCGGCTCCACGCGGCACGCACCCGGTTGCTCGACCTGTACGCCCCCTACGGCAGCGGAGACGGTGTGCGGCGATGACCACCACCGCCGTCCCCGTTCCGTACCGGATCGTCGCGCGCTGGGAGGAGACCCCGGACACCGCGACCCTGCGGATCGAACCCGTCGGCGAACCGCTGCCGCCCTTCGTGCCGGGGCAGTTCGCGATGGTCTGGGTGTTCGGCCGGGGCGAGATACCCCTGTCGGTGAGCGCCATCCCGACCACGGGCGGCCTCGCGCACACCGTACGCGGTGTCGGTGCGGTCTCCGAGGAGCTCTACGCGGCGGAGGTCGGCCGGGCGATCGGACTGCGCGGCCCCTACGGCACCGGCTGGGAGCTTGCGGAGGCCGCCGGGCAGGACCTGGTGGTCCTCGCGGGCGGCATCGGGCTGGCACCCCTGCGGCCCCTCGTCCGCGACGCGGTCGCCGACCCGGAACCGTACGGGCGTCTCAACGTGCTCGTGGGCGCCCGCACGCCGGCCGGTCTGATGGCGAAGGTGGAGACCGGGCAGTGGTCGACCGCGTACACCGGAGTGACCGTCGACCGGCCCGACGCCCGCTGGACCGGCCAGATCGGCGTCGTCACCAAGCTGCTCGACCGGGCCCGCTTCGACCCGCACCACGCCACGGCGTTCGTCTGCGGCCCCGAACCGATGATCCGCGCCGCCGCCCGCAGCCTCGTGCAGCGCGGCCTCGCCCCCGGCAGTGTCCGGGTCTCCCTGGACCGCACCATGCACTGCGCCACCGGGCACTGCGGCCACTGCAGGCTCGGCCCGCTGCTGCTCTGCCGGGCCGGCCCGGTTGTCGGCTGGGACCTGGTCGAACCGCCGCTCCGTGCAAGGGAGTTGTGAAACGTTCCGCGCGATCCCGGGAGGTACGGCACGAGCACGCGGAAGACGAATGGGGGCCGACTGGCCCTGGTGTGCAGACGCCCTTGCCGGGCACGATCGCTGCGGGACGACAGGACGCGAGGGGCAGTCATGACCGTACGGGCGTTCTCGCCGCAGGAACCGATCCGGGTCTTCCTTCTCGACGACCACGAAGTCGTACGGCGCGGGGTGCACGACCTGCTCGGCGCCGAGCCCGACATGGCGGTGGTGGGCGAGGCGGGCACCGGTGAACAGGCTCTGGTCCGGGGTCCGGCGCTGCGTCCGGACGTCGCGATCCTGGACATCAGGCTGCCGGACGGCGACGGCATCACCGTCTGCCGCGAACTCCTCTCCCGCACACCGGGGCTGGCCTGCCTGATGCTGACCTCGTTCGACGACGACGACGCGCTGCTCGACGCCATCATGGCGGGCGCCTCGGGCTACGTCCTCAAGCAGATCAAGGGCTCGGACCTGGTCGAGGCCGTCCGCACGGTCGCCTCGGGCCGGTCGATGCTGGACCCGGCCACCACCGCCCGGCTGATGAGCAGCCTGCGCGGACCGGCCCAGGAGACCACGGCCGGGGACGCCCGGCTGGCCGGTCTCACCCCGCGGGAGCGGGAGATCCTCGCGCTCGTCGGCGAGGGACTCACCAACCGTCGGATCGGCAGGCAGCTCTACCTCTCCGAGAAGACGGTCAAGAACCACATCTCCCGGCTGCTGGCCAAGCTCGGCGTCGAGCGCCGCATCCAGGCGGCCGTCCTCGCCACCCGGTTCACCCCGCCCGACACGAAAGGCGAGTGAACAGGCGTCACTTCAGTCCCTGGAGCGGCACCCTCCACCTCAGGCGCGTCCCTCCCGTCGCCCCGGGGCCGACGGTCAGCCGTCCTTCGAGCCGCTCCGCCCGCTCGGCCAGATTGCGCAGCCCGCTGCACCGCTGCTCCTCCTCGCGCAGACCCACACCGTCGTCGGCCACCGCCACCGTGAGCACGCCCTGCCCCACGGTCACGGCGACGTCCGTCCGCGACGCCCGGGCGTGCCGGGCCACGTTCGCCAGCGCCTCGCCCAGCACCGCGACCACCTCGTCGGCCACGGCATGCGGCACGTCCGTGTCCAGCAGTCCCTCCATCCGCAGAGCGGGGGTGAACCCGAGCGCCGAGATGGCCTCCTCGACCGTGCGCACCGCCCTGATCCGCAACCCGCTGCCGGGCACCGGCGATTCGTGGGCGCGCAGGCCGAAGATGGTCGACCGGATGATCTTTATGGTCTCGTCGAGGTCGTCCACCGCCCGTCCGATCCGGCAGGCAAGAGGGGACGCCCGCACTCCACCGTAACGACGGAGCACGTCGGCGGAAGGGTGCGGAGCGCGTGGTCGTCACGCCTCCTGCGTCGCCCGACGGGAGTGGGCGAATGTCTCAATCAGGTCAGCGGCCCGCCGGGCGCCGCCGCCCTCGTACAGGGTCTCGCGCAACTCCCCCAGCCGGGCCCGGACGCGGGGGTCGCCGTCGAGCGCGCGCAGTGCGGTGCGCAGCGCGTCCGCGGTGAGATCCCGGGGGTGGATGCGCCGGCCCGCCCCGAGTTCGGCGATGCGGCGGGCGTTGCTGAACTGGTCGGCCGCGTACGGCACGGCGATCATCGGCACCGCACAGGCGAGCCCTTCGAGAGTGCCGCCCATCCCGGCGTGGGTGACGAAGGCGTCCGCCCGGCGGAGTACCGCCAACTGCGGTACCCAGCTGTGCACTTCGACGTTGGCGGGCAGCGGGCCGAGGTCGGCCGCCGTGACGTGGGGGCCGGTCTGCATGACCACGTGCCAGCCCGGCAGGCCGCCGAACGCGTCGAGGCAGCTGCGGTAGACGGCGGGGCGGTCGGTGAACAGCGAGCCGAGCGAGACCAGCAGGAGCTTGTCCGTGGCGGAGGCCCGGCGGTCCTTCCAGCCGTCGTGGGCCGGGTCCCCTTCCGGTCCGGCCGGGACCGCCGCCCGCCCGACCGGGGGCGTGAGCGGGCCGACGAAGGTGTAGCGGTCGGTGTTCACCTCGTCCGCGCGGGGCTGGAGGAAGCGCGGGACGGGCACCAGGCCGCGCTCGGGGCGGGTCGTGAACGCGACGGGGTCGGCGTCCTCGATGCCGTTCGCGGTGAGCCACTTCTCGCATGCGCGCAGATGGGCCACGCCGTGCGGGGTGTCGCGCAGCGGGGCGAGGGCGCCGTCGCGTTCGTACCCCTCCCAGGGCACGAACGTCGACGAGAGCTGCACGGCGGGGATCTTCCACTGCTCGGCGAGCACCCGGGCCGCGTACGCCGCCTGGTCGTAGAGGACGAGGTCGGGACGGTCGTCGGAGAGGGCGCGGTGCAGCTGGGGCAGCATGCCGCGGGCCTCGTCGAGGAAGAGGTCGAGCTGGGCCACGGGGTCGCCCGGCCAGGCGTCGCCCCGGTCGGGGGCCGGGAGGACCGAGTCGTACGGGACGAGGCGCGCGCCGGTGGTGGCGATCAGGTCGGCGTGGCGGAGGGTGTTGACGCAGCTGACGCGGTGGCCGCGGGCGGTCAGTTCCCGTACGAGGCCGAGTCCGGGGTAGGTGTGGCCGGGGGCGGGGACGGTGACGAAGGCGAGGTGGAGGCTCACAGATCGCTCCGCAGCAGGCTGTACGTCATCAGGTCGCGGCGTCGGCCGTCGCGCAGTTGGGCGCCGCGCAGGGTGCCCTCGTGGTGGAATCCGGCGCTTTCGGCGGTCCGCCGGGCCGCGATGTTGTCGACGTCGGTGGCCGCCTCGATGCGGTGGAAGTCCGTGGTGGCGAAGAGGTGCTCGACGACCAGGCGCAGGGCCGTGACGCCGACGCCCTGCCCGCGTGCGGTGGGCAGCATGGCCAGGCCGACGTTCCAGGCGAGGCAGGCGTGGGTACTGCCGTGGCTGACGGCGTGCCAGCCCACGAGTCCGTACAGGCGGCCCGTCCCGCTGTCCACCACGGCGGCGTTGTCCGTGGGGGTGGTGATCGGCAGGGGCCGGGGGTCCGGGTCGACCTCGTAGGCGTTGTCCCGGGCGGCAGCGAAGGCGCGCATGTCGTCGCGGGTGACGCGGGTCAGGGCCACGGGGGTGCGGACGGCGATCAGAGTGCGCTCAGACGTCGGCGGCGCTGCGGGCTCGGGCGTCATCGGCTCTCGGGGCTCGGGTGTCATCGGTGCTCCAGGTGACGGGCAGCGCTTCCAGGGCGCGGACGAGGGTGCTGGGCCGCCAGACCAGCTCGTGGGGCGGTACGGCGAGCCGGATGTGCGGCAGGCGGCGCAGCAGGAGCCGCAGGGCGACCTCGCCCTCCAGGCGGGCGAGCGGGGCGCCCAGGCAGTAGTGGATGCCGTGGCCGAAGCCGAGGTGTCCGCCCGTGTCCCGGCAGACGTCGAGCCGGTCGGGGTCGGGGAAGCGGGCGGGGTCGCGGTTGGCGGCGCTGAGGGACACCAGCACGAACTCGCCCTCGGGCACGGTGGTTCCGGCGATGTCCACCGGCCGCGTGGTGTAGCGGTAGCTGGTGTGGTTGGCCGGGCCGTCGAAGCGGAGGATCTCCTCAAGGGCGGCGGGCAGCGTGTCCGGATCGCCCTGGACCAGGGCGAGTTGACCGGGGTCGGTCAGCAGGGCGTGCATGCCGTTGCCGATGAGGTTCACCGTCGTCTCGAAGCCCGCGAGCAGCAACAGCAGTGCGGTGGCGACCAGTTCGTCCTCGCTCAGGGCGTCGTCGGCCCGCGCCTGGACGAGTGCGGAGAGCAGGTCGTCGCCGGGGTTCGCGCGCTTGGCGGCGATCAGGTCGGTCAGGTAGGTGCGGGTCGCGGTGGCGGCCTCGCGCATCCGTGCGCGCCCTGCGGGGTCCTGGTCCAGGAGCGCCCGCGACCATGCGGCGAAGTCGACCCGGTCCTGTTCCGGGACGCCGAGGAGTGCGCAGATCACGGTGATGGACAGCGGATTCGCGTACAGCTCCAGGAGGTCGCCACCGTCGCGGTGTGCCATGTCGTCCAGGAGCGCGTGTGCGGATTCCTCGATTCCGGGGCGCAGTGCGGCGACCTGTTGCGGGGTGAAGGCGCGGGAGACGAGGCGGCGGAGGCGGGTGTGGTCCGGCGGGTCGCTGCCGAGCATGTTCACCGCGAGGGTCGGGCTCTTCCGCTTGCGGGGTGCGGGGCAGTCCGTGTGCCGGTCGAAGAGGGCGCCCGCGCCGCGCATGTCCTTGCTCATGGTGGGGTCGGCGAGGACGGCGCGGGCCGCGGCGTGGTCGGTGACGAGCCAGACCCGCAGCCCCGTGGGCAGCCGCACCCGGTGCACCGCGCCGTCGGCGCGCAGCGCCGCGTGCAGCGCGTGCGGGTCGCTCAACTCCCGTTGCTCAAGGGTCCGTTCGGGTACGGGCGCTATGTCCTGCTGTGTCATGGGCGGCTTTCCTCGTGTGCGCCGCGTCGCGCGGCGTCGGCAGGGTGCATGCGGTGCGTGTCGAGTCCGGCGCCGGGGGCCACGACCTTGACGACGGCGAACGCGTCCTCGGTGCTCAGGTCCACGACGAGCGGCTGCTGCCCGGTCACCGTCGCCACCCGCTCGCCGACCCAGGCCAGTTCCCGGTCGACGTCGGTGAAGGCGGGCGGCGGGTCGGCGCACGTCGCGGGGTACGGCACGGTGTCGCGGGGCCCTTCGGGGCGGGGAGCGTCCGCGTGGCGCACCTGGTCGTAGATCGGAGGGATGTCGTCGCGGGTCCCCGCGATGGCGGTGAGGCGGCTCTGCGCGGCCTCGGTGATCGCGCGGGACAGGGCGATGGCGGGGGTCCCGTGGGCGCCCGCGCCGAAGCAGCGCAGCGGGACGTCCTCGCTCCACAGGTGTGCGGTGTAGCAGGGCACGCCGAACCGGTTGGGGACGTGGGTGAGGTGGAGCCAGGCTCCCGCGGCGGCGATCCGCCGGATCAGCTCCGCGCACACGGGGTCGTCGACGGTGGCGGGGTCGACGGCGCGCTCGGCCGGGCCCGTTGCGGTCGGCCCGCTGAGGGCGTCGCGCTCGACGATCTCGTACAGGCCGTGCAGCGCCGCCTCCGCGCGGCAGTTGCCGGAGGCGAGGCCGTTGGTGTTGCTGCCGATGCCCGGGAGCTGCGGGCGGCGGCTGGGGGCGGGCAGGAAGCACACCGTGTCGAGGGGGAGGTGCGTGGGCGCCCCGTCGCGGAGGCCTCGCGCGCCGACCCAGTCCAGCGGTGTGTTCTCGGTGACGAGGGCACCCGGGGAGGTGATCAAGTCGGCGTACTGATACGGGAGTTGGAGGTCGCGGGCGGACACCGACCGGGCGGTGAGGGGCGGGTGGACCTGTTCCGCGTGCCACAGCTCCACGCCCTCCATCACGGCCGACACCTTGGCCGCCAGAGAACTGGCCCCCTTGCCCTGGGAGACGCTCACCGTGGTGGCCAGCGGACGCACCGCCATCATGACCGGGATGCCGAGGGCGTCGAGACCGGTGACGTCCGCGACCCGCGTGATGCCGAACCGCGCGAGGAGCGGCCGGACGGCGTTCCAGGTCTCCTCGGGGTGACGGGTGCGGTGCGCGCCGGTGACGTACGCGTCCTTCGCTGTCGGTGTGCTCAGCACGGTGTCCCCGCTTTCTGTTCCTGAGCGCCGAGCCGTCGGTGCAGGAAGAAGGGGCGTACGGCGGCGACGGCCGTGCCGAGGGAGGCGAGCCCCCGGTCCCTGGCCGCGGCGGTCAGCTCGCGGTCCGTGGCGCCGGGCAGGCCCCAGGTCTGCTTCAGGTGGTCCACGAGGACGGAGCCGGTCAGCTGGGCGATGCTCTGCCCGGGGCGCCAGCGCGCCACTTCGTCGTTCACGGCGTGACACTCGGCGACGGCGCGGCGTGTTCGGGCGTCGTCCACGAGGCCGGGCAGGGCGGCGATGACCGCGGCGGCTCCGAGGGGCGGCCGGTAGGAGCGTACGAGAACGTGCAACAGCATCTCCCGTGGCGTGAGTTCGGTGGCTTCCCCTGCGGTCAGCCACTCGTCCTTCTGGTGCGGGGCGAGCTCGGCGGGGGTGAGGCCGCGGTGGGCCGCCCAGGCCAGCGCGCGGCTCTCCACTCCGTCGGGGGCGGGAGCCGTGCCCGCTTCGTGGGCGAGGCCGGACTCGTGGGCGGGGCCGGACTCGTCGGCGGGGCCGGACTCGTCGGCCAGGCCGGTGAGGGCGAACCGGCGCCACAGCGCGGGGAATCCGGTGTCGTACACCTGGCGGTGGCGCAGGACCGCGGCGTTGCCGACCGGCGTGCCGTCGACGCTCGCGCCGGTGAACTCGGCGTCCCAGTCGTGGTGTGCGCGGCTGCGCCAGTCCGTGGTCGTGGCCCAGGCTCCGGGCGGGGCGCAGAGCAGGCCGCCGCGCGCCAGCTCCCGCAGGGTGTCGCGCGCGTCGGCGGCCTTGATGTCGCGGTGCTCCGGGTGCCGTTCGAGGAAGGCCGCCAGCCTCTTGAGGGCGTCGGGGAGATCCGGGACGGCGGACGGCGGACGGTGGCCGATGGCGCGCCAGCTCCGCTGCTGGTACGGGATGCTGCGGGCCCGGGCGACCACGTCGGCCGCCTCCTGGGCCGTGAGGAGATCTGCCCGGCGCGCGGCGTCCACGGCGTGGCGCACGGTGACCAAGGGGGTGCTGAGGCTGTCGTAGTCCGGTGCCGGGCCGTGTGCGACGGCCACTTCGTCGTCCGCCTCGACGACGCCGTCGCAGTACATCCGGAAGACGGTTCCGTGCCCGACCATGCCGTACGGGTGCAGTTCGGCGGCGCGCAGTGCACCCATGCTGGAACAGCCGACGACCCGTACCCCTGCGGCGAGTCGGCCGAGCAGTTCCTTGTGGCGTACCGCGCCCCGCTGGTGGTAGTAGCCGTCGATGATCACGACCGTGTCGCCCGGCCCCGTGTGCAGCACCGTCAGATCGCCGTGGGCGACGGGAGGGTGGACCACGGCGCCGGGAGCAAGGGCGAGGACCTCCTCGCGCGGCAGGGTCGGCCCGACGAAGACGTGCAGGGACAAGGGGAAACCTCCGGGGGGGAAGGAGCCGTCGGAAGGAGCCGTGGGGCGGAGCCGTTGGACGGGTGCCCCGTGCCGCCGGAGCGGCACAGGGCACCCAAGTGCTGGTCCTGCGGGTCGAGTCAGTCCTCCTCGACGACCAGGACCCACGCGGCCGCCGGGGCCTCGGCCGGGGCGAACAGGCCCGCGACCTCGACGCTGTCCCGGTGGGCGGCGATGCTCTCGACGATGTTGTTCATGTGCTTCTCCTTCGCTCTGTGGATTTCGCCCCGTGGATGAGGGCTTTCCACCGCGGCTGCCGGAACGCGCGGCGGGCGCAGACTCGTGTGGAGGTGCGTCCGCCGCCGGCAAAGGGCGGTGAGGTCAGCCTGCCGTTCGGGGATCTTGCGGACCATCGTGGAACACCACGAGCTCAGCGAGGGCCGCACCGCCGCAGGGGGCGGCGCGGCCGCCCCCTGCGCGAGGGACATGCCGACGGAACCGGGGGGGAAACGAGAGGAGAGACCGAAGGAGAGAAGGAACCGGTCACACCCCGCACCCGACCGAGCCGCACCGGAACCCGGCCGACACCGCGGCCCAGCCCGCAAGGAGGCCGAACTCCCGTGTCGCACCCGGCGATACCGACCGCACACTCGCCACCCGGCTCCGCCGGGGCGCACCGAAAACGGTTCCTGGATCGCCGACGGTGGCGAAGACAACTCCGTACCGATCTGGCGCGTGGATTCGTGGTGCACGGGGGCGGTGATGCGTTTCCATCGGCCTCGACAGCCGCGCATCGAATTCGTCGTCCCACTGCGCTGGTGCGTGCGCGATCCTATGCTGGCACCGAGGCTTGCGACGACCTGGGGGGTCATGCCTGATGAGGGCAGTGGACAAGGGAACGTCATTAGTGAAGTCCGGGGTCAAGCGACTCCTGGGACGTGCGGGATTCGACATCGTTCGCAGCACCAACAACCTTGAGGGCGTGGACGACTTCATCCCGTTCGAAGCGACGATGCGGGCCGCACGGGCGGCCGGTCTGTCGGTCGGTGACCACATCGACGAGGTGATGAACGGGACGCCCGGCGCCACCCAGTCCACCATCGACGAACTGAGCGCTCTCGGCGTCTTCGCCGCCGACCCGAAGTCGGTGCTGGAGATCGGCCCCGGGTCCGGGAGGTACCTGGAGAAGACGCTGAAGGAGTGTTCACCGGGCCGCTACGAGATCTACGAGACGGCAGCGCCGTGGGCCGGCTACCTGGTGGAGACATTCGGCGTGGTCGCCCAACCGACCGCGGGGTGCAGTCTCGCCCCGACTCCCGACGGCAGCATCGACCTCGTTCAGGCCCACAAGGTCTTCAACACCGTGACCTTCCTCTGCGCCGCCCGCTACTTCTTCGAAATGGCGCGGGTCACGCGGCCCGGTGGCCGGATCGTCTTCGACGTCATGACGGAGACCTGCCTGGACCCGGCCGCGGTGCGCACCTGGGCGACAGAGGGCGGCGCGGGGCACGGCTCCTACCCGGCCGCCATGCCCCGCCAGGCCTGCGTGGACCTCTTCGCGTCCCTCGGCTGCAGCCTGCAGGCCGGGTTCCTGGCACCCATGGGCGTCGCCTCCACGGAGGTACTCGTCTTCACAAAGGGAGCCTGACCCTCAGTAGGCCCCGGCCCCGCCCTGCCGATCGGCAGGGCGAACGGGCCTGCCCGGCAGTGCGCCGGGACCGGCGACGCCTTCCACCGCGACGCCCCCACCAAAGGGCACCAACAGGGCCTGGGTGCCGCCCAGTTGGCAGTCCCGGGACACCTCCGGACCGCCCGCGCCGGCTGCCCGGAGAACTGCCGTCGTCACAGGTCGCACGGCACGCGCGTGTCGCCAAGTACCCCCAGGTCGTGGGTGATCGGTGAATCCGGCCTCAAAGCTTGGGCACGAATTTCACACATCCCCTCTTCATCCCGGCCCCGATGGTCTAGATTGACCGTGCTTCAGCTGTTCGGGCACGAAGAGACCGATAATGATCAAGAAGCAGCCAGTAAATGATCAATAGGTCCTGTGCCAAGGCCAGCCGGCAGTTGCGTCCCCGGCGTCAGACGTCGGGGTGATCACGTCTCAAGAATCCGGCAGGGCGTCCAAGTCCGCTGTTGCCAACGGTGAGTTGTTCCAAGAGCACCGGAACGGTTCGAGAGATCGCACGCGGGGGGCGGAAGCCTCCCGGGGGGGGGAGGAACAGCGCGGCGCGGGGGCGGGGGCCTCCCGCGGGGAGCATCCAGCATGAGGGCCGGGGGGCCTTCCGGGGGGAGAGGAAGCGGTGTTAGGCGAACGCGTCGAACCACTGGCGACCTGGGGGGTCTTGTGCAGCAGGGGGATTTAGTCAGCCCGTTTCCGTCAGCGCCGGAGCGCCTGGCGGACGCGGCGATCAGCCGGCCCGCGACCGACTGGGAACAGCGGTACCGCCGTACCGTGATCACCAGCGACACCATGGCCACCGCCGTCGTAGTGGGGGCGATCGGCAACTTCTTCGGGGCCCGGGACGCGGCCAACTGGCACGAGAAGTGGATAATTCTCGCCTTCGGCACCGAACTGCTGGTGCTGGGGGCGCTCGCGGTGAGCCGGTCATGGGCTCCCGCCGTACTCGGCCAGGGCGCCGAGGAGTTCCGCCGGCTCGGACGCTCACTGTTCATGGCGACCGTCGTCCTGGCGCTCGGCGGAATCGCCCTCACCTCGCGCAACATCAAACTCTGGATCTTCGTCGCGATGCCCGCGATCGCGCTCATCACCATGATCGCGCGGTATCTGCTCCGTCTCTGGCTGCACAAGCAGCGCAAGGAAGGACGGTGTCTGCGACCGGTGCTCGCCGCCGGAAGCCTGGACACCGTGCGCGACCTGATCACCCGGACCCGCAGATTCCCGCACCTCGGCTGGCGGGTGGAGGCGGTGTGCACGACGGACGGTCTCGGTCTCGACGGCGACCGGCTCGACGTCGACGGAGTGCCGGTCGTCGGCCGGCTGGCGGACGTCGCGGGCCACGTCCACTGCGACGGCTACCGTGTCGTCGCGCTCACACCTGACCCGCACTGGTCGCCCGACCGGCTGCAGCGGCTGGCCTGGAACCTCGAAGGCAGCGACGCCGAGATGATCGTGGCCCCCGTGCTGATGGAGGTGGCCGGCCCGCGGCTGCACGTCGACGCGGTGCTGGGGATCCCGCTGCTGCGGGTCAGCATGCCCGCCTTCACCGGGGGGCACCGGGTGGTCAAGGCGGTCGTCGACCGGACGGGAGCGGCGATCCTGCTGATGCTGTTCGCGCCCCTGATGATGCTCGTCGGGCTGCTCGTGCTGGTGGACAGCCGGGGCGGGGCGGTCTACCGCCAGCGCAGGGTCGGCAAGAACGGCCGCGAGTTCACCATCTTCAAGTTCCGCACCATGGCCGCCGGGGCCCACGGGGCACGTGCCGAGCTGGCCGACCGGAACGAGGGCGCGGGCCTGCTGTTCAAGCTCCGCCGGGATCCGCGGGTGACCCGGGTGGGCGCGGTGCTGCGCCGGTACTCGATCGACGAGCTCCCGCAGCTGTTCAACGTGCTCACCGGATCGATGTCGCTCGTGGGTCCGCGGCCTCCGCTGCCGGAGGAGTCCGCAGCCTACGGCCCGGACATCCGTCGGCGGCTGCTGGTCAAGCCCGGGCTCACCGGCCTCTGGCAGATCAGCGGACGCAGCGACCTGCCGTGGGAGGAGGCGGTCCGGCTGGACCTGCGGTACGTGGAGGACTGGTCGCTCGCCCTGGACGCGGTGATCCTGTGGAAGACGCTGCGTGCGGTGCTCCACGGGCAGGGGGCGTACTGATGCGCGGGGGGCTGCGGTTCAAGGGTCCCGACGACGCGCGGACTGCGGGCCACAAGGGCCTGCTTGGGGGGAGGAACGAGTCATGAGGATCAGTGTGTTCGGGCTCGGCTACGTGGGCTGCGTGTCGGCCGCGTGCCTGGCCGGTATGGGGCACGAGGTCATCGGGGTGGACGTGAACCAGGTGAAGGTCGACCTGGTCAACGACGGCAGGGCCCCGGTGGTCGAGGAGCGGATCGGCGAGCTCGTCGCCGAGGGCGTGCGGACGGGGGCGTTACGGGCCACCCGTGACGTCCGCGAGGCGATCATGGGCAGCGAGGTGTCGCTGGTCTGCGTGGGTACGCCGTCGGAGCCCAACGGCAGCCTGTGCACCACCTACTTGGAGCGGGTCACCGAGCAGATCGGCGCCGCGCTGGCCGAACGCGCCGCGCTGGCCGAGCGGGGCGGGCAGGACGGGCCGACCGAGCGGGGCGGGCGGCAGACCGTCGTGTTCCGCAGCACCATGCTCCCCGGCACCTGTCTGAACCTGCTGGTGCCGATCCTGGAGAAGTCCGTCGGCGGCACGGCGGGGGTGGATTTCGGGGTCGCGGTCAACCCGGAGTTCCTGCGCGAGGGCACGAGCGTGCGGGACTTCTTCGACCCGCCCAAGACCGTCATCGGCGAGCTCGACCGGGCGAGCGGCGACGCGGTGGCGGCGCTGTACGACGCCCTGCCGGGCGAGGTGTTCCGGGTGCCGGTCCCGACGGCCGAGGCGATCAAGTACGCGGACAACGCGTTCCACGGCCTCAAGATCGGCTTCGCGAACGAGCTCGGCGCGGTGTGCCAGGCGCTCGGGGTGGACTCGTACCAGGTGATGGACGTGTTCCTGGCCGACCGCAAGCTGAACATCAGCCCCGCCTATCTGCGGCCCGGCTTCGCCTTCGGCGGCTCCTGCCTGCCCAAGGACCTCCGCAGCCTGGTGCACGCGGCGCAGCGGGCCGACGTCTCGGTGCCCATCCTCGCCCATGTGCTGCCCTCCAACTCCGCCCATCTGCAGCGCGCGGTGGAGCTGGTCGAGCGCACCGGCAAGCGCCGGGCGGGGCTGTTCGGCCTCTCCTTCAAACCCGGCACCGACGACCTCCGCGAGAGCCCGCTCGTCGAGCTGGCGGAGACGCTCCTCGGCAAGGGCTACGACCTGAAGATCTACGACGCCAACGTGAGCCTCTCCCGGCTGCTCGGCGCGAACCGCGAGTACATCGAGACCCGGCTGCCGCACCTCGCGCAGCTGCTCGCGGACTCCGTCGACGAGGTGCTCGAACACGCCGAGGTGTGCCTGGTCGGGACCAGGGATCCGGCCGTTCTCGCGGCGCTCCCCCATGGCGCCGCACCGGTGATCGTCGACCTCATCCACCTTCCCGACGCCGAGGCGCGCCGGGCCGAACCGGGGTACGTGGGCCTTGCTTGGTAACACATCGTCCGACGGCACCGCGGGCAGCGGTGGAACGAACCGGCGCGCGCTGATCCTGGTGGAGAACCTGTCGGTGCCCTTCGACCGGCGGGTGTGGCAGGAGTGCACGACGCTGCGCGACGCGGGCTGGGAGGTGCACGTCATCTGCCCCCGCGGGGAGAAGCGGGACACGGAGCCGGAGGCGGTGATCGACGGGGTGCGGATCCACCGCTACCCGTTGCGCGCGGCCACCGGAGGACCGGCCGGCTATCTGCGGGAGTACGGATCGGCGTTGTGGCACACGGCCCGCCTCGCCCGCAGGGTCGGACCGGTCCATGTGGTCCACGCCTGCAACCCGCCCGACCTTCTCTTCCTGCCCGCGCTGCGGTTGAAGCGGCTCGGCGCGCGGTTCGTCTTCGACCAGCACGACCTGGTGCCCGAGCTGTACCTGTCCCGGTTCGGCCGCGGCGAGGACCTGCTGCACCGCGCGGTGTGCGCACTGGAACGGATGACGTACCGGGCCGCGGACGTGGTGCTCGCCACGAACGAGAGCTACCGGGACGTCGCGGTGCGCCGTGGCGGCAAGCGTCCCGAGGACGTCTTCGTGGTGCGCAGCGCACCCGCGGTCGACCGGTTCCAACCGGTGCCGCCCGAGCCGGAGTTGAAGCGCGGCAAGCCCCATCTGCTGTGCTACCTGGGCGTCATGGGTCCGCAGGACGGCGTCGACTACGCCCTGCGGGCCCTGGCGAAGCTGCGCGACGAGCTCGGCAGGACCGACTGGCACGCGGTGTTCGTCGGTTCCGGCGACGCCTTCGACGCGATGGTGGAGCTGTCCCGGCAGCTCGGTCTCGGTGAGCAGGTGCAGTTCACCGGGCGCATTCCGGACGCGGACCTGGTGCGCCACCTGTCCACCGCGGACGTGTGCCTCTCCCCCGACCCGCGCAATCCGCTCAACGACGTGTCGACCATGAACAAGGTCCTGGAGTACATGGCGATGGGCCGGCCGATCGTCTCGTTCGACCTCCGGGAGGCCCGGGTCTCCGCCGGTGACGCCGCCGTCTACGCGCCCGCCAACGACGAGGCCGAATTCGCGAGGTTGATCGCGCTGCTCCTCGACGATCCGGACAGGCGGGCCCGGATGGGCAAGATCGGTCAGGAGCGGATCGGCGGGCGGCTCTCCTGGCGGAACTCGCAGGCGGCGCTGCTCGCCGCGTACGCCGCTGCCTGCCGCGGCCGCACTCCGGTGCGGGCGGGCAGGGCCTTGCGGACACGGAAGAGGCCGCGCAGTTGAGCGAGGACACGATACGCCTGGCCACGATCGGTCGGATTCTCCGGCGGCGCTGGCAACTCCTCGCCGTCCTCACCGTGGTGGGCGCGCTCGTCGGCTACGGCACCTCGGTGCTGTTCCCGCCGCGCTACACGGCGTCGGCGTCGATACTGCTGCCGGGGCAGTGGGAAGAGCGCGAGCTGCTGACCCAGGTGAACATCGCGACCAGTTCCGCGGTGGCCGACCGCGTGGCCGCCACGCTCGGCTGGCCGGGCGTCAGCGGCGGCGACCTGCGGGAGCGGGTGAGCGCCACGGCCGCCGAGGGCAACATCATCAAGATCTCGGGCACGGCCGACACTCCGGAGCGCGCGCAGCAACTCTCCGACCGGGCGGCCCAGCAGTTCGTCGCGTTCGCCGCCCGGATCACGGGCGGCACCGCCAGCCCCGAAGCGGTGACGGAGCCCGAAGCACTGCGGCGGCAGGTGGTGCAGACCAACCGGCGCATCACCGAGCTGGCCGGTGCGGCCGATCCGGGGCGGTCCGTGGAGAGCGTGCAGGCGCGCACCTCGCTGGAGAAGCTGCGCGCCACGCTGGAGGCGGCCATGAAGAAGCTGGACGAGGCCGACCCGGCGAACGACAGGGCCACCATGGTCGTGATGGGTCCTGCGCCCCGGCCGGCCGGGGAGGCGCCACCGACGCGGATGCAGCTCGTCGTCGCCGGGGCGCTGCTGTTCTTCCTGCTCGCCGTCGTCGGCCATCTCGCCGCCGCGCGGGCGAACCGGCGGCTGCGCTCCGAACCGGAGATCGCCGCGGCGCTGGGCTCACCGCTCCTCGGTTCCGTCGACGTGCCCGAGGAACGGCGCGCGCTCCGGCCTGAGGACGGTGGCGCGCGGGCCAGGATCCGCCGGTTCCTCGGCGTCGACACCCGGTGGGACGTGCCGACCCCGCAGACGTACGGCGACGAGGCCGGTCTGCGGATCCGCTACCAGCGGGTGTGCGCGCGCCTGCGCGACCGGCTGCCTGCCCCCCGGCGGCTGCTGGTCGTCGTACCGGCCGACGACTCGATCGCCCGCCGGGCCGCCGAACAGCTCGTCGCCGAGGCCGCGGGTGCCGAGGCCGGCAACGATCCCGCTCCGGGCTCTTCGGGCAGGGGGTACCCCGTGCTGCGGCTGGTGGAGGTTTCGGTGGACCGGCCGGTGGTGCCGGACCGCGACACCGAGTCCGGCGCCCTGGTCGTGCTCAGCGCGGGCAGCAGGACCGCGGGGGAGCTCGCCGACATCGCCGAGGCGTGTGCGGACGGCAGGCACGAGGTCGTCGGCACGGTCGTCGCCGGCACCGTCCGGGCCTGTACGACGCGCTCCGCCCCTGCCGTGGACAACGCCGCTCCCGCGCTCGCGGGGAGCGGCCGCGCGACGGGAGGTCCGGAGTGACGACGCACACGGCTTCGGACTCTTCGGCGGCCGCTCCGCTGATCGACCTGCAGGCCCTGGTGGTGGCGGTGCGCAGGCGCCGTCGGCTCTGGTGCGCCATGGCGCTTCTGGGCCTGCTGGCCGGCGCGGCGGTCGCGGTCCTGCTGCCACCGCCGCCGAGCGCGGTGACCAAGGTCCTCGTCGCGCACCAGGAGGACCAGCCGAACGACAGCGGAACGCTGATCCGCACCGACGTCGCGCTCCTGGGAACCACCCGGATCGCCGGCGAGGCCCTGAAGTCCCTCAACTCACCGGAGAAACCGGAGGACTTCATTCAGGACTACCGGGGCAGCGGCCTGACCAACAACGTGCTGCAGATCGACGTGACGGGTGACACCGACGCACACGCGGTGGCCAGGGCCAAGGCGCTGGCCGACGCGTTCGTGGCGGACCATGTGCGCCGGATGCGGGCGACCGCGAACGCCGAGGCGAAGGCCCTGCTCGACCAGCGCGACCGCATGCGGGTCGAGCTCGCCGAGGTCAACAGGGCGATCGGGGAGCGTTCGCCGGAGAGCGACCCGACGGCGTCGGCGACCATCGAGTCGCTCTACGCCCGCCGGGCCGAACTCAACTCGCGGATCGCCGACTTCGACCAGCGCGCCGCACAGGCGCGCACCGGCACGCCCCGGCTCGTCGCCGGCACGCAGATCGTGGACGCCCCGCGCGCGGTGCAGCACTCGCTGCCCAGGACCGCTGCCACCGACGCCGCGATCGGGCTCGCCCTCGGACTCGTCCTCGGGCTCGCGCTGGCCGCGGTCGGCTCGGTGGTGGCGGACCGCCCCGTACTGCGCCGGGACATCGCGGCGCACTTGGGCGCCTCGGTCGTCGCGGAGCTGCCGCACCGCTCGGGCAGGCCGTGGCGGCGCCGAAGGACCGAGGCGGCACGCAGACGGCTCACGGCCTCCCTGGCCCGCACCGTGCGCGCCTCCGCGGAGCCGCTGTCGCTCCTCGAACTCGGCTGTGCGCGCGGCACGGGCACGATCGCCCTGGCCCTCGCCGGAGCACTGGCGCAGGAGGGTCCTGTGGTCGTCGTCGACGCGCTGCCCGGCCGGCAGCTCGCGAGGCGCCGGCCGAAGCCGGGAGACCCGACCGTGGTCGGCGGCGAGCATGCCGCGGCCGCTCCGGATCAGGAACTGCGGCTCGGTGTCGGCTCGGTGGCGCCGGGAACGGCGTGGACCGACCTCCAGTACCTCGGCACCCGGACGGTGCTCGTCGTACGTGCCGGGCACGGCAGCACCGCGTGGCTGCACACCGTGGCACGGCAGCTCGCGGACCAGCGCATCCCGGTGATCGGTGTGGTGCTGATCGACCCCGATCCGCGGGACCGCACCGACGGCACGCTGTGGGACGGGCCCGACACCGCGCTGCGCGGCCGGACCGACCGGAGCGAGCAGTCGACCCGGCAGAACGGAACGGGCCGGCGGGTGCCGGTGCGGGCCGCACGGATTCCGGACAACGACCAGGAGGCACGGTAGAACGTGTGTGGCATCGCAGGCACTTACCGATGGCCGGACGGCAAGTCCGTGACCGACCGGCTCACCGATGTCCTCGCCCACCGGGGTCCGGACGGGGCGGGCCGGTACGGCCACCCCCTCGGTGACGGCGAAGTGCAGCTCGGGCACCGCCGGCTCTCCATCATCGACCTGTCCGAGACCGGCGCCCAGCCGATGGTCTCGGACGGCCTCGCCCTGACGTACAACGGCGAGCTGTACAACGCACCCCAGCTGCGCACCGAACTGGCGGCCGCCGGAGTGCGCTTCCGCGGCACCTCCGACACCGAGGTGCTGCTTGAGGCCTGGCGGCGCTGGGGCACGGACTGTCTGCCCCGGCTGCGCGGCATGTTCGCCTTCGGGATCTTCGACGAACGGACCGGCGAACTGGTCCTCGCCCGCGACCAGTTGGGCATCAAGCCGTTGTTCCTGCTCCGGCGCGGCGAGGGGCTGGTGTTCGCCTCGGAACTCAAGGCGCTCGCAGCGGCCACCGGCGGGACGCTGGAGGTGGACCGTGCGGCGCTGGTGGCCTCGCTCCTCTACTACTGGGTGCCGGACTCGCGGTGCGCGTACCGCGAGGCGGAGAAACTGCCGCCGGGGAGCTGGCTCAGGTGCCGGCCCGACGGCCGGGTGGAGCGCGGCCGGTACTGGAACCTGAAGGACGTCGCCCACGAGGCCCGGCACAGCGAGCCGCCCGACCTGGCCGCCGTCGTCGAGGAGTCGACCCAGCGTCACCTGCTCTCCGACGTACCCGTGGCGACCTTCCTCTCCGGCGGCCTCGACTCCAGCTGGCTGACCGCGCTCGCGGCCCGGCACCGGCCCGGGATCTCGGCCTACACGATCGGATTCCGCGCGGAGGACGCCAAGTTCGAGGCGATGCCGGACGACCTGCGCTACGCCCGGCAGGTGGCCCAGCGGTTCGGCGTCGATCTGCACGAGATCGAGATCGCTCCGGACGTGCTCGACCTGCTGCCGCGGATGACGTACCACCTGGACGAGCCGATCGGCGACCCTGCCGCGATCAACACCTTCCTGATCTGCCAGGCCGCCCGCGAGGCGGGGGTCAAGGTGATGCTCTCGGGGATGGGCGCCGACGAACTGTTCGCCGGGTACCGCAAGCACCTGGCCAATCGGCTCGCGCTGCGCTACCAGCGCGTGCCGCGACCGCTGCGGCGGGGGATCTCCGGGGTCGTGGACCGGCTGCCGGTCGCCACGGCACGGCGGGGATACCGGTCGGTGCGCTTCGCGAAGCGGTTCCTGTCCTTCGCCGAGCTGCCTGAGGAGACCGCGTTCCGGCGCAGTTACACCATGTACGACCAGGACGAGCTGCTCGCGCTGATCGATCCGGACCTGGCCCCGGCGGTCGACGACGTACTGACCGAGCACCGGGACGTCTACGAGGACAACGAGCTCGACGACTTCGTCAACCGGATGTGCCTGGGCGACGCCCGGATGTTCCTGCCGGGCCTGAACCTCGCGTACACCGACCGCGCCAGCATGGCCGCGTCGACCGAGGTGCGGGTGCCGTACGTGGACGTCGAGGTGGTGAAGGCGGCGTTCGCCGTGCCAGGGGACCGCAAGATCGTCGGACGGCAGGGGAAGGCCGCGCTCAAGGAGGCGGCCGTTTCGGTGCTGCCCCGGGAGATCGTCCACCGGCCGAAGGGGCTGTTCAGCGCCCCGCTGCGGGCCTGGATGAGCCGGGACCTGGCGCCGCTGGTGCGCGAGGTGATCAACGACGGCGCGCTCGTCGGTTCCGGGTTCCTGCGGCGTGACGCGCTGGCCCGGATGGTCGCCCAGGACGCGGCCGGGCAGCGGGACTTCTCCAAACATCTGTGGCACGTACTGACCCTTGAGTACTGGTATCGCGGCGCGACTTCCGGGGAGTCCGAGTGAAGCAAGTGGTGCAGAACTACAAGAGCGGCGAGCTGGCGGTGCTCGATGTGCCGGTGCCGGGGTGCAAGCCGGGCGGAGTGCTGGTGCGCACCGTCCACTCGCTGATATCCACCGGTACGGAGCTCATGAAAGTGTCCGAGGCCGGGATGTCGATGGTGGGCAAGGCCCGCTCCCGGCCGGACCAGGTGGCCAAGGTGATGCAGAGCGTCGCCACCAACGGGCTGCCCGCCACGTACCGCAAGGTGATGGGCAAGCTGGATTCGTACACGCCGCTGGGCTATTCGCTGTGCGGGGTGGTCGAGCAGGTCGGCCCGGGAATCGACGACGTGAAGACCGGCGACCTGGTGGCCTGCGCCGGGAACGAGCACGCGCTGCACGCCGAGCTGAACTGGGTGCCGAAGAACCTGTACGCGCCGGTGCCGGACGGTCTCGCGTCGCGGCACGCGGCCTTCGGCACCGTCGGGTCGATCGCGATGCAGGGCGTCCGGCAGGGCGGACCGCAGCTCGGTGAGGTGGCGCTGGTCGTCGGCCTCGGGCTGATCGGACAGCTCGTGGTGCAGCTGCTGACCGCCTCGGGGGTCCGTGTGGTCGGCGCCGACCCGGACCCGGTGCGCTGCGAGCTCGCCGCGCGCCTGGGCGCCGCGGCCTGCGGCGACCCTTCGTCCGCCGCGGTGGAGGCGGCCGTCGCCGAACTCACCGGCGGACACGGCGTGGACCAGGTGTACCTGGCGGCCGGCGGCGGCAGCAACCAGCCCGTCGAGCTGGCCGCCCGGCTCTGCCGGGACCGCGGCCGGGTCGTCGACATCGGCAAGTGCCGACTGGACCTGCCGTGGAACGCGTACTACGAGAAGGAGCTCGACGTCCGGTTCTCGCGCTCGTACGGTCCGGGGCGCTACGACCCGGAGTACGAACTGGAGGGGCGGGACTATCCGATCGGCTACGTGCGCTGGACCGAGCGCCGCAATCTGGCCTGCTTCCTGGATCTCCTCGCCCGTGGCCGCGTCGACGTGGAGCCGCTGGTCTCCCACGTCGCCGACTTCGACGACGCCGTCGAGACGTATCAGCGCCTGAAGGACGGCGACCTGAAGGCCGTGGCCGTGCTGTTCCGGTACGCCGGGCACACGGCCGGGGCACAGGCCCCGGCGGTGGACGTACCCGAAGTGCGACGCGCCGCGTCCCCCCGTGCCCGCACCGCCAAGTCACCGGTGCGCCTCGCGTTCGTCGGCGCGGGGAACTACGCGACGTCGATGCTGCTGCCGCACCTCGCACGGCGCGACGGCGTCGAGTTGTCCACGGTCGTCACCACGACGGCGCTGTCCGCGGCCAACGCGAAGCGGAAGTTCGGCTTCGCCGAGGCGACCACCGATCTCGACGCCGTGCTCGGCGACAAGTCCGTCGACGCGGTCTTCGTGGCCACCCGGCACAGCTCGCACGCCGAACTGACCCGAAGGGCGCTCCTCTCCGGCAAGGCGGTGTTCGTGGAGAAGCCCCTGGCCCTCACCGAGGACGAACTGGCCGGTGTGCTCGCGGCGGTGGAGGAGTCCGGCAACGACCGGCTGCAGGTGGGCTTCAACCGCCGGTTCGCACCGCTGCTGCAGGAGGCGAGGAAGCAGTTCGGCGCCAGGACCGGCCCGGCGAGCCTGCGCTACCTGGTCAACGCGGGCCGGTTGCAGGAGGGCAGCTGGTACCTCCGACAGGGCACCGAGGGCTCGCGGTTCGCCGGTGAGGGCGGGCACTTCATCGACACGGCGAGCTGGCTGCTCGGGGCCGACCCGGTCTCGGTGTACGCCCTCGCCACGCCCGGCAACGAGGACCTCCAGGTCGTGCTGCGCTACCCGGACGGGTCCACCGCCACCCTCAGTTACGTCACCACCGGCTCGTCCGCCTTCCCCAAGGAGACCCTCGACCTGGTCGCGGACGGGAAGGTGCTGCGGCTCGACGACTTCGTCCGGGCCTCGGTGTACGGGACGAAGCGGTGGGTCAGCTCTCGCCTGCCCAAGGCCAGGGACAAGGGACAGAACGCCGAACTGGCCGCGTTCGTCAAGGCGGTTCGGAGCGGCGGGCCGATGCCGGTGCCACTGGAGTCGCTGGTCGCCACCACGGCGGCCACCCTCGCCGTGCGGACCGGCCTGGCCTCCGGCGCACCGGTGACGTTGGCGAGGGCGTGATGGCCCTGAGCGCGCTCTGGTACCTGCGGCGGCTGTCCCGGATGGGGCCGCGGGAGGTCGGCGGCCGGGTGGGCGACGCGGTGCGCAGGCGGCGGTGGCGGTCGGCGCTGCCGGACTGTCCGCGCGTGACCGGCGCCCGGTTCACCGCCGTACTGCCCCCCGGGACGATCGAAGCGGTGCCGCCGGACGCCGCGAAGCGTCTCGTCGCCGAGGCGGACCGGCTGATGGCGGGGCACGCCGAGTTCTTCGGGGTGGTACGGGACGACCTGGTCGACCCGGACTGGTGGTACGACCCGAAGACCGGGCGCCGGGCTCCGTGGGGGTACGCGTTCGGCCTGCCGTACCGGGACGAGGAAGCGGTCGGGGACATCAAGCAGATCTGGGAGCCGTCCCGGCACCAGTACCTGACCGTGCTCGCCGCCGCCTACGCGCTCACCGGGGACGACCGGTACGCCGAGCGGGTGGCCGCGCACCTGCGGTCGTGGTGGGCGGCCAACGCGCCGCTGCGCGGGGTGCACTGGATCAGCGGCATCGAGCTGGGGATCCGGCTGCTGTCCTGGGTGTGGATCCGCCGGCTGCTCGACGGCTGGCCGGGCGCGGCCGCCCTGTTCGAGGACAACCCGGTGGCGCTGAACCAGATCTGGCACCACCAGCGCTGGCTGGCCGCCTTCCCCAGCCGGGGTTCTTCGGCGAACAACCACGTCGTCGCCGAGGCCGCCGGGCAGTCCGCCGCGGCCTGCGCGTTCGGCTGGTTCCCCGCGTCCGCGCGCTGGCGGGCGGACGCACTGCGGTCGCTGGAGCGAAACCTGCGGAGCAACACCTTCCGCTCAGGACTCAACCGCGAGCTGGCCACCGAGTACCACGGGCTCGTGCTGGAACTCGGCCTGGCCGCGGTGGCCGAGGCGGATGCCGCAGGCGTGCCGGTCCCCGCGTCGGTCCGGCTGGTGCTGCTGCGGATGACGGACGCGCTCGCGGCCGTCGTGGACGGCCGGTTGCGGCCGCCGCGCCAGGGGGACGCGGACGACGGGCACGGTCTGGTCGTGGACGGCGCGGGCACCGACCGCTGGGCCTCGCTGCTGGCCACCGGGGACGCCGTGTTCGGCAGGCTCGGCTGGTGGCCGACGGTGACGGGCACCGATGTGCGCACCCCGCTGCTGACCGCGCTCGTCCGCCCGTACGCGAAAGACGGAAGTGCACCGGCCGTGACCCGTCCGGCGCACCGGCAGGACCACTTCGCCGATGCGGGCATGACCATCCTGCGCGGTCCGACAGAGAGCGGGGCGACAGAGAGCGGGGCAGCCGAGAGCGGGGCAGCCGAGAGCGGTCGGACGGAGAGCGGCCCGGCGGAGATCTGGTGCCGTTGCGACGGCGGTCCGCACGGGTTCCTGTCCATCGCCGCGCACGCCCACGCGGACGCGCTGTCCGTGGAGGTCCGGCACGACGGGGTCGACGTGCTCGCCGACCCGGGGACGTACTGCTACCACGGGCAGCCGAAGTGGCGGCAGTACTTCCGGTCGACGCTCGGCCACAACACCCTGCAGCTGGACGGCGGTGACCAGTCCGTCTCCGGCGGGCCCTTCCTGTGGACCAGGCATGCCCGCAGCCGCGTCCTGGTCGCGGACACGTCCGGTACGGGCGTGGCCCGCTGGTGCGCCGAGCACGCGGGATACCCGGGCTCCGTGCACCGCCGCCGGGTCGAACTCTCCGCCGTGGCACGGGAGTTGCGAGTGGTGGACGAGGTGCGCGGCCCGCGCCGGGCCGTGCGCCTGGCGTTCCACCTCGGCCCGGCGATCACCGCGGACCTGACGGGGAACCGGGCGCTGCTCACCTGGACCCGGGACGGCGAGGAGCGCTCCGCTGTGCTCGATCTGCCCGGCGAGCTGCGCTGGCGGGCGCATCGCGGCGAGAGCGACCCGCCGTTGGGCTGGTACTCCCCCGGCTTCGGGCGCAAGGTGCCCGCGACCACGCTGATCGGCTCCGGTTTCGCCGACGGCGCCGCACGGCCGGCGGAGTTCGCCGCCGTACTCAGGTTCAGCGACTAGATCGGCCAGGGGGAACACGTGGGGATCAAGTGGCGGCACCGGGCGGCCCTGACGGCGGCACCGCTGGCGGTGGTACTGCTGGCGGCGACCGGCTGTACGAGCACGCCGGACGCCCCGGAGAAGCCGGCAGGCAAGTCCTCGTCCGCAGCGGCCGGGGCGGCCGCCACACCCGTGGCCCGGGTGTGCGACAAACCCTCGGCGGGGCCGGCGAAGGCACCTGCGGGCGCGGTGACGGTCGACCCCGCGGTCGTCGGCGACCTGGCCGGGAAGACCGAGAGCAGCCCGCCGAACACCACGTTCTGGCTGCGGCCCGGCAAGCACACGCTCGTGCCGGAGCAGTACGCCCAGGTCGTCCCCAAGAAGGGGAACCGCTACCTCGGTGCGCCGGGCGCGGTGCTCGACGGCCGCAAGAAGAACCAGTACGCGTTCGGCGGCGAAGCCACCGACGTCACCATCAGCCACCTGACGGTGCAGGGTTTCGTCGCACCGCACGACGAGGGTGTGGTCAACAGCAGCTCGTCCGACGGGTGGGTGATCGAGCACGCGACGATCCAGAACAACTCCGGCGGCGGGCTGATGGCCGGCGCCCGCCAGCAGGTCCGCGCGAGCTGCCTGCGCGACAACGGGCAGTACGGCATGAACGCCTACAAGGACGGCGACTCCATCCGCGGCCTGGTGGTCGAGGGCAACGAGATCGTGGGCAACAACACCGGCGACTGGGAGCGGCAGAAGCCGGGCTGCGGCTGCACCGGAGGGATCAAGTTCTGGGCCGTCAACGGCGCGGACATCCGCGGCAACTGGGTGCACGACAACCGCGGGGCCGGGTTGTGGGCGGACAACAACAACAACGACTTCCTCTTCGAGAACAACGTGTTCGAGTCCAACGACGGCGTCGCGATCATGTACGAGACCAGCTACAACGCCGTCATCCGGAACAACACGATGCGGCGCAACAACTGGGTCGAGGGCGGCGGTGCGGCCAAGCGCGGCGACAACTACCCGTACGGGACCGTCTACGTCTCCGAGGCCGGCGGCGAACCACGGGTCAAGGCCCGCACGGACAGGATCGAGATCTACCGGAACGTGCTGGAGAACAACTGGAACGGAATCACCCTGTGGGAGAACGCCAACCGGTTCTGCAACAGCCCCGCCAACACCTCCACCGGGTACTGCACGTTGCTGGTGAAGGACACCAGGACCTGCGCGCAGCCCGCGATCAGGTCCGCACCGCTCTACGACGACTGCCGGTGGAAGACCCAGCGGGTGGACATCCACGACAACCGCTTCCTGCTGGACGCGTCCGTGGTCAAGTGCACGGCGGAGTGCGGCCGGATGGCGGTGCTGTCCAACTACGGCACCTATCCGGACTGGTCGCCGTACAAGGCCAAGAAGGTGTCCGACGCGCTCCTCCACAAGCAGCACAACCGCTGGCACGACAACGTCTACCGCGGGCCGTGGAGCTTCGTCGCCGACGACCCGGGCCGGAAGGTCGACTCCGGGCAGTGGCAGGCCGCGCCGTACGGGCAGGACGCGGGCAGCACCTTCGACCCGCAGGCCGGTGGCTGAGGTGGGCGGGGGGCTGAGGCTGAGGGGCACGGGTCTGAAGGGCGGCGGGCTGAGGGGCGGGGTCCTGATGCGCCGCCAGCTGCCGGGCGGACCGCACACGTCGGGCACTCGGTCCGGCGCCGGACTGCGCCCCGCCGGTACGCCGAAGGCAGTCGGGGTGGTCTGGGGGCTGCTGGGACTCAACGTGCTCGGCTCCGCCGGGGCGCAGACCATCTTCCCGATCCCCCGCTCCCTCATCCAGATGGTCACCATGGGCGCGCTGGCCGCCGCGTTCGCCCTGGCGCTCGCGCTCAATCTCCGGCTGCGCATCCGCGCGAGCGCCTTCCTGCTCCTGCTCACCCTGCTGCTGGTGCCGAGCGCGATCTCCAGCGTGGACCTGGAGTCCGGGTTCGGCGCGCTGTTCCGATGCTCCCGGCTGGCTCTCTTCGTCGGCACGCTGTGGCTGCTCAGCCGCTGGTGGGACGGCAGCCTGACGTTCGTCCGGAGCCACATACGGATGTACTTCGCCGTGTTCGTGTCGGTGGTCGCCGGCCTGGTGATCTCACCGGGCGCGGCCATGCCCGAGCTGTACGGAGGGCGGCTGGTCGGCGCGTTGTGGCCGCTCACCCCGCCGCAGATCGGACAGTACGCCGCGGTGATCATCGGGCTGACTGTGCTGCTCGCCCTGGGCCGCCGGACCACCTGGGCGGGCGCGGCCGTGATCATCGTGCCGTCGCTCGTCCTGCTCGCGCTGACCCACACCCGGACGGCCACGATCGGCCTGCTCGCCGCCCTGGTGCTGGCGATTCTCTCGCTCGTCCTGACCAGCGCCGCCGCCCGCCGGTTCTTCACCTGGGCGGTGGTGTGCGCCGTGGTGGCCGCGGTGGGGTTCGCCTCCCTGCTGCAGGCGTGGTTCCTGCGCGGCCAGTCCCAGGAGTACTTCACCAGCCTCACCGGCCGGGCCAAGGTCTGGGACGCCCTGCTGGACGCCCCCAGGACCACCGCGGAGCAGCTGTTCGGCACGGGCCTCGGCGACAAGTCGTACGGCGGGCTGCCGATCGACAACAGCTGGCTGGCCGTCTACTCCGAGCAGGGGCTGACCGGCGTCGCGATCGTGGCGGCGGTCTTCCTCGTGCTGGGCGGCGTCGCGTTGCTGCGGCCGCCGTCGCTGCCGAGGGCCTGCGCGATCTTCCTGATCAGCTACGTCGCGATCTCGTCGTACACCGAGGCCGGTCTCGGTGACGCCTCGGCGTATCTGCTGCACCTGGCCGTGGCCGCCTCGCTGCTCGCGGTGCCTGCCACCGCCACGCCGCTCGCCACACCCGCGGCTCCCCGACGACATGTCCCGCGATGGGCCAGGAGGTGACCCCCCACATGCACGTCCTTGTGGTCCACAACCGCTACTCCTCGGCGCAGCCGAGCGGGGAGAACAGGGTCGTCGACGAGGAGGTGGGGCTGCTGCGCGCGGCCGGCCACCGGGTCGACGTGTTCGAGCGGCGCAGCGACGACATCGCCGCCCGCTCCCTGCCCGGCAAGGTCGCGGTGCCGCTCCTCGTGCCGTGGAACCCGTCGGTCCGGTCGGATCTCGCCGACCGGCTGCGCACCTCGCGCCCCGACGTGGTGCACGTCCACAACGTCTTTCCCCTCCTGTCGCCCTCGGTGCTGGCCGCCTGCGCCGACGCCGGTGTGCCCGCCGTCGCCACGCTGCACAACTACTCGCAGATCTGCCCGCCCGGCACGCTGCGGCGGGACGGCCGGCTGTGCACCGAGTGCGTCGGGTCGGCGGTGCCGCTGCCCGCCGTGCGGCACGGCTGCTACCGGAACTCCCGGCTGGCGACGGTGCCGCTCGCGGTCAGTCTGCTGGTCAACCGGCGGCGATGGTGGTCCGGCGTGGAGCGGTTCTTCTGCATCTCCACGGCGCAGCGCGACCTCCTGGTGGCGTCCGGCATGCCGCCCGAGCGACTGGCGGTGAAGCACAACTTCGTGCCCGACCCGGGCGCCTGCCGATCGGACGCCGGCGAGCACCTGCTCTTCCTGGGCCGTCTCGCGGAGGCCAAGGGCGTGCGGCTGCTCATGACCGCGTGGGACGAGATCGCGGCGGGCGGCGGTGTGGGCGTGCCGCTCGTGCTCGCCGGCGCGGGGCCGCTGGAGCAGGAGGTGACCGCCTGGGCGGCGGGCCGGGACGACGTGCGCTACGTCGGCCTGTACGACCCGGCCCAGTGCCGGGAGGCCGTCGGGCGGGCGGTCGCCGTGGTGGCTCCCTCGATGGCCCTGGAGACCTTCGGCCTGGTGGTCGCGGAGGCGATGGCGGCCGGGGTCCCGGCCGTCGCCGCCGGTCACGGCGCCTTCGTCGAACTCGTCGAGGAAGGGGTGACGGGGCTGCTGCACCGGCCGGGCGATCCCGTGTCGCTCGCGTCCCGCATACGCCGGATCGCGGCCGAACCGGCACGCAACCGCGAGATGGGCCGGGCGGCCCGGCGCCGTTACGAGCAGGGGTTCAGCCCGGCCGTCGGTCTGGAGCGCCTGGTGGAGGGGTACCGCACCGCGATCGCGGTGCGGTCCGGCGGCGGGGACAGCGCCACGCCGGCCGGGAACACACACGCTGGCTCGCGACGGGGCTCCCGCGCGGGCAGGGATGGGGGAAGAAGATGACACGATGCCGACTCTGCGGCTCGGCGGCGCTGGCGAGCGTCGTCGATCTGGGGGCGACCCCGCCGTGCGAGAGCTTTCTCGCCGCGGACCAACTGGACCTGCCGGAACCGGCGTACCCGCTGCACCTGCGGGTCTGCACCGACTGCTGGCTCGCACAGATCCCTCCGCTGATCACCCCGGAGGAGACGTTCACGCAGTACGCGTACTTCTCGTCCTTCTCGACCTCCTGGGTGGAGCACGCGCGCACGTACGTCGCCGACACCGCGGCGCGCCTGGGCCTCGGCCAGGACTCCTTCGTGGTCGAGGTCGCGAGCAACGACGGGTACCTGCTGCGGCACCTGGTGGACCGGGGGGTCCGCTGCCTGGGCATCGAGCCGTCGGTGAACGTCGGCGCCGCGGCGCGGGAAGCGGGGGTGCCCACGCTCACGGAGTTCCTGAGCCCGGACACCGGCTCGGCCGTCCGCTCCGAGCACGGCCCGGCGGACCTGGTCGTGGCCAACAACGTGTACGCGCACATCCCCGACGTGGTCGGGTTCACCCGGGGGCTGCGGGCCCTGGTCGCCGACGACGGCTGGGTCTCCGTCGAGGTGCAGCACCTGCTGACGCTGATCGAGGAGAACCAGTACGACACGATCTACCACGAGCACTTCCAGTACTACACGGTGGCGTCCGCGATCCGGGCGCTCGCCAGCGGTGGACTGGCCCTGGTGGACGTCGAGTTGCTGCCCACGCACGGGGGCTCCGTCCGACTGTGGGCGCGCCCTGCCGAGGTGGCCGGTGAGCCGTCCCGCCGGGTGGCCGACGTACTGGACCGGGAGAAGGCCGCCGGGCTCCAGGAGCTGTCGGGGTACACGGAGTTCTCCGGCCGGGTGGCCAAGGTGCGCCGGGACCTGCTGCGGTTCCTGATCGACGCGGCCGAGCGCGGTGAGACGGTCGTCGGGTACGGGGCCCCGGGCAAGGGCAACACGCTGCTCAACCACTGCGGGGTCCGGCCCGACCTGCTGCCGTACACCGTCGACCGGAACCCGTACAAGCACGGCAGGTTCACCCCGGGCAGCCGCATCCCGATCCTGGCTCCCGAGCAGATCGCCGCCGACCGACCCGACTACGTCCTGGTCCTGCCGTGGAACCTGCGGGACGAGCTGATCGAGCAGTTGGCCTTCGTGCACGAGTGGGGCGGCCGACTGGTCTTTCCCATACCGGAACTGAGCATTGTCGAGGTCACAGCATGAAGGTCGTCCTGTTCTGCGGGGGTTACGGGATGCGGATGCGCAGCGGCGCCGCGGACGACGTGCCCAAACCGATGGCGATGGTCGGTCCGCGCCCGCTGATCTGGCACGTGATGCGCTACTACGCGCACTTCGGGCACACGGAGTTCATCCTGTGCCTGGGGTACGGGGCGCACCACATCAAGGAGTTCTTCCTCCGCTACGAGGAGACGACGTCCAACGACTTCGTGCTGCGGGGCGGGCGGACCGAGCTGCTGTCCACCGACATATCCGACTGGACGATCACGTTCGCGCAGACCGGCGTCGAGTCGCCGATCGGTGAGCGGCTGCGCCGCGTGCGCCACCACCTGGACGGCGACGAGATGTTCCTCGCCAACTACGCGGACGTGCTCACCGACGCGCCGCTGCCGGAGATGATCGACCGCTTCGCCGTGCGCGACGCCGGGGCGTCGATGATGGTGGTGCCCCCGCAGTCGTCGTTCCACTGCGTGGAGCTGGGCGAGGACGGCCTGGTGGGGGGCATCACCGCGGTGAGCGAGCTGCCTCTGTGGGAGAACGGCGGCTACTTCGTGCTCCGCCAGGAGATCTTCGACCACATACCCGAGGGCGGCGACCTGGTCGCCGACGGATGCGGTCGGCTGGCCAAGCAGGGGAGGCTGGTGGCGCACCGGCACCGCGGTTTCTGGAAGCCGACCGACACCGTGAAGGAGCGCGCCGCACTCGACGACGCGTACGCCAGGGGCGACCGCCCGTGGGCCGTGTGGGAGCGCGACGGCGTGCGGGTGGGCGCGTGATCCGGCTCGGGGCCGGGCCCCTGCGGAGGGTCGTCGCGGTGGGCGCGCACTGCGACGACCTCGCCATCGGCGCGGGCGGCACCTTGCTGACGCTGTGCCGCGCCCGGCCGGGGATCCGCATCGACGCACTGGTGCTGTCCGGCGGCGGAAGCGACCGCGAGCAGGAGGAACAGGCCGCGCTCACCGCCTTCTGCCCGGACGCCGACCTGCGGCTGACCGTGCTCAAGCTGGCGGACGGCCGGATGCCCGCGCAGTGGGAGGAGGCCAAGGCGGCCGTCGAGGAGCTGCGCGCGCGGACCGATCCGGACCTCGTGCTCGCGCCGCGCACCGACGACGCGCACCAGGACCACCGGGGACTCGCGCGGCTGATGCCCACCGCGTTCCGCGACCACCTCGTGCTCGGCTACGAGATCGTCAAGTGGGACGGCGACCTCGGCCGCATGGGGGCGTACCAGCCGCTGTCGCCGGAGGTCGCCGAGGAGAAGGTGCGGCTGTTGCAGGAGCACTATCCCTCGCAGCGGCACCGTCCCTGGTACGACCGGGAGGCCTTCCTCGGTCTCGCCCGCATCCGGGGCATCGAATGCCACGCGCGGTACGCCGAGGCGTTCGCCGTCACCAAACTCACGCTGAATCTTGGGAGTTGACCACCTTGCGCGTACTACTGACCGGACACCAGGGCTACTTGGGCACCGTGATGGCTCCGGTGCTCGCCGCCGCCGGGCACGAGGTCGTGGGCCTCGACTCCGGCCTGTTCGCCGACTGCGTGCTCGGCCCGCCGGTCGATGACCCGGCCGGGCACCGGGTGGACCTGCGCGACGTCACGGCCGAGCACGTGGCCGGGGTGGACGCCGTGATCCATCTGGCGGCGCTCTCCAACGACCCGCTGGGTTCGCTGGCCCCTGACCTCACGTACGACATCAATCACCATGCGTCCGTACGGCTGGCCGGGCTGGCCCGTGACGCGGGGGTGCGGCGCTTCCTGTACGCGTCGACCTGCTCCGTCTACGGGGCCGCGGGCGGCGGCGACCTGGTGGGCGAGGACGCCCCGCTGCGCCCGGTGACGCCGTACGCGGAGTCCAAGGTGCGGGTGGAGGACGACCTGCACGCGCTGGCCGACGGCGACTTCAGCCCGGTGTACATGCGCAACGCCACCGCCTTCGGGTACTCCCCCAGGCTGCGCGCCGACATCGTGCTGAACAACCTGGTGGGCCACGCACTCCTGTCCGGCGAGGTGCTCGTGCTGTCCGACGGCACCCCGTGGCGCCCGCTGGTGCACGCCGCCGACATCGCACGGGCCTTCACCAGGGCGCTGGACGCACCGCGCGAGGCGGTGCACGACAAGGCGTTCAACATCGGCAGCGAGGTCAACAACGTCACGGTCGCCGAGATCGCCGAGCAGGTCGCCGATGCGGTGTCCGGCTCGAAGGTGCGGATCACCGGGGAGAACGGGGCCGACCCCCGGTCGTACCGGGTGGACTTCTCCCGGTTCCGCGCCGCGGTCCCCGGCTTCGAGTGCGTGTGGACCGTGCGGCAGGGGGCGAACGAACTCGCCGACGCCTACCGGAAGTTCGGGCTGACCCGGGAGGACTTCGAGCGGCGCTTCACCCGGCTCGCGGTACTGCGCACCGCGTCGGACGCCGGAGCCGTCGACGACACCCTGCGGTGGCGCCGATGACCGGGACGGGCCCACGGCCGGTGACCGCGGTCGGCGCGCAGATGCACGCGCTGGTGGAGCGGCTGTACCCGCTGTGCCGGAGCATCACCGGCGACGGCGTGCGCGCCACCCTGGAGATCATCGGCGAGTACGTGCCGCTCCAGGTGCACGAAGTGGCGACGGGGACGCAAGTGCTGGACTGGACGGTGCCGCAGGAGTGGAACATCCGGGACGCGTACGTCGCCGACAGCGCCGGAAACCGGGTCGTCGACTTCGCCGAGTCCAGCCTGCACGTGCTCGGCTACAGCGTGCCGGTGTCGGCGACCATGCCGCTGGCCGAGCTGCGCGCACACCTGCACACCCTGCCGGACCAGCCGTCCTGGGTGCCGTACCGCACCAGTTACTACACGCCTCAATGGGGGTTCTGCCTGGCCCAGGAGACCCTGGACGCGCTGCCGGAGGGCGACTACGAGGTGCGCGTCGACTCCACGCTCGCCGACGGCCACCTCACCTACGCCGAGCACGTGGTCCCGGGGCAGGTCCCCGACGAGGTGATCGTCTCCTGCCACGTCTGCCACCCGTCCCTGGCCAACGACAACCTGACCGGCATCGCGGTGGCGACGTTCCTGGCCCGCGCGCTGGCGCGGGAGACGCCGTACTACACCTACCGGTTCATCTACGCGCCCGGCACCATCGGGGCGATCACCTGGCTGGCCCGCAACGCGGAGCGGATCGACCGCGTCAAGCACGGTCTCGTGCTGGCCTGCGCGGGCGACCCGGGCCAACTGACGTACAAACAGAGCAGGCGCGGCGACGCGGAGATCGACCGGGTGCTGCGGTACGTGCTGGCCGCGTCCGAACGCCCGCACCGCGTCGCCGAGTTCACCCCGTACGGCTACGACGAGCGGCAGTACTGCTCGCCCGGGTTCAACCTCGGGGTGGGCTCGCTCTCCCGGACCCCGTACGCCGGTTACCCCGAGTATCACACCTCGGCGGACAATCCGGACTTCGTCTCCCCGGAGGCGATGGCGGACACCCTCTCGGTCTGCCGCGAGGCGTTCGACGTGCTCGACCGCAACCGGCGGTACGTCAACCTCAGCCCTTACGGCGAACCGCAGTTGGGGCGGCGCGGGCTGTACGACTCGCTGGGCGGCCGCAGCGACGCGGTCCAGGCCCAGCTGGCCATGCTCTGGGTGCTCAGCCTCTCCGACGGCGAGCACGGTCTGCTGGACATCGCCGAGCGGTCCGCCCTGCCGTTCGGCGCCGTCGCCGCCGCGGCCGACGCCCTGCACGGCGCCGGGCTGATCAAGGAATGACGCCCATGACCACCGAGGGGGAGAAGGCGGCGGCACCGGCGGAGCGACGGACCGGCAAGCGGGCCATGGCCGGCCGGCTGTCCTGGGGTCTTGCCGACCAGGCGGCCTCCAGCCTGACCAACTTCGCGGTGGGGATCTACGTGGCCCGCTCGCTGGGCCTGACCGCGTTCGGCGTGTTCAGCCTGGCCTGGCTGACGTACGGCGTGGTGCTCAATGTCGCCCGCGGGCTGGCCACCGATCCGCTCGTGGTGCGCTTCAGCGGTGTGCCGGAGGCCGCCTGGCGCGCGGCGGCGGCCCGGTCGTCGGGTGCCGCGCTCGGCGTCGGAACGGCCCTCGGCGCGGTCTGTCTGGTGATCGGGCTGGGTGTCGGCGGATCCGTGGGGTCCGCTTTCGCCTGCCTCGGTGTCGTGCTGCCGGGGCTGCTGCTGCAGGACGCCTGGCGGTTCGCGTTCTTCGCCGCCGGGACCGGGCGGAAGGCGTTCGTCAACGATCTCGTGTGGGGCGTCGCGCTCGTCCCCGCGATGTTCGTGGCGGCCCGCGTGGGGAGCGTGGCGGCCTTCGTCCTCGCCTGGGGCGCGTCCGCAGCGGTGGCCGCACTGTACGGCTGCTTCCAGTCCGGCATCCGGCCCCGGCTCGCGCAGGCGCGCGGGTGGCTGCACGAGCAGCGCGATCTCGGCTACCGGTACCTGGTCGAGAACGTCAGCCTCAGCGGCGCGGCCCAACTGCGGGCGTACGGGCTCGGCGGAATCGTCGGAGTCGGCGCGGTGGGTGCGGTCCGGGGCGCGGAGCTGCTGCTCGGGCCGTTCCTCGCCGTGCTGATGGGGCTTTCGCTGGTCACCGTCGCGGAGGCGGCCCGGGTCCTGCGGCAGGCCCCGCACCGCCTTGCCGCCTTCTGCCTCCTGCTCGGCGGCGGGCAGGCCGTCGCCGCGCTGCTCTGGGGCGGCGCGCTGCTGCTCGTGCCGGACCGGCTCGGCGAGCTCGTGCTCGGTGGCGTCTGGACCTCCGCATCGGCGCTCGTCGTGCCGGCCGTGCTCGGCGTCGCTGGCGCGAGCCTCGGCGTCGGTGCGGCGGCCGGGCTGCGCGCCCTCGCCTCGGCCCGGCGCAGCCTGCGCTGCCAGCTGTTCGCCTCCGCCTGCTACGTCGGCGGCGGGCTCGGCGGGGCGGCCGTCGCGGGCACGGCGGGCTCGGCCTGGGGCGTCGCCGCCGCGACGTCCCTCGGTTCGGCCGTGTGGTGGCTGCAACTGCGGTCCGCCCTGCGCGAGCACCGCCAACTCCCCCATCCGTAAACGCAACTGAGGATCCGTGAAGTGAGGACGCCATGACCGCCCATCCCCGGCTCAGCATCGGCCTGCCCGTGTACAACGGCGAGGAGTACCTCGCCGAAGCGTTCGACGCCCTGCTCGGCCAGACCTACGAGGACTTCGAGCTGGTCGTCTCCGACAACGCCTCGACCGACGGGACCCAGGACATCTGCCGCGATTACGCGGCGCGGGACTCGCGCATCCGGTACATCCGGCTCCCCCGCAACATCGGCGCCGCACCGAACCACAACTACGTGTTCACCGAGTGCCGCAGCGAGCTGTTCAAGTGGGCCTCGCACGACGACCTGTACGCCCGGGACCTGCTGCGGGCCTGCGTGGAGGCGCTGGACGAGCGCCCCGACGTGATCCTCGCGCACGCCGACCAGGCGGTCATCGACGGCGAGGGGCAGGTGAAGGTCCCGTACGCGTACACGCTCGCCACCGACTCGCCCCGCGCGCCCGAGCGCTTCCGCAGCATGCTGTTCGAGCCGGGCGGCGACGACTTCTACGGGGTGCTGCGGGCCGACGTGCTGCGCCGGGTGAAGCCGCACGACAGCTACCACCACGCGGACCGCACGTTCGTCGCGGAGATCGGCCTGCACGGGCCCTTCCACCAGGTGCCGGAGCTGCTGTACTTCCGCCGCGACCACCCCACGCGCGCCGAGCGGGCCAACCCCTCCAAACGTTCCCGGTGCGTCAACCTGGACCCGCGCAGGGCGGGCCCGCTGCACCCGACGCCCAGGCTGCTCGCCGAGTACGTCTGGGGTTTCGTCTCGGCGATCCGGCGGGCGCCGCTGTCCTCGGCCGACCGGCGCGCCTGCTACCGCCACTTGGCCGCGTGGGCGGCCAGCCGTGCCCGGCCGGGCACGGGCGAGCGGGTCGAGGACCGCGCCCCGGTCGACCCGGCCGCTCTCACCGTCTCCCTCGACGCCCTCGTCGCCGGGCGCGAGGGGAGGCGGACATGACGTCCGGACCCGGAACTCCGGTGCGCGTCGGGGTGTTCGGCCTGCTCGGCTCCGGCAACCTCGGCAACGACGGGTCCCTCGAAGCCGTGCTCGGCTACCTCCGCGCCGAGCACCCGGATGCGGTCGTGGACGCGCTGTGCGGCGGACCCGAGGCCGTCGCGGCCCGGTACCGGATCCCCGCGACGCGGCTGCACTGGTACCGCGGCGAGTACCGGACCGCGTCGCGTGCGGGCGCACTGGCCGGGAAGGGCCTGGGCAAACTCGTCGACGCCTTCCGCACCGCCGCCTGGGTGCGCCGGCACGACGTGGTGATCGTGCCGGGCATGGGCGTCCTGGAGGCCACGCTGCCGCTGCGGCCCTGGGGGTTCCCGTACGCGCTGTTCCTGCTCTGCGCGAGCGGTCGGCTGCTGCGCACCCGGGTCGCACTGGTCGGTGTCGGCGCCGACGCGATCGCCGACCGGCCGACCCGGGCCCTGGTTGCCCGGTCGGCGCGGCTGGCCTCGTACCGGTCGTACCGGGACGGCCTGTCCCGGGACGCGATGCGGGCGATGGGCGTGGACACCTCGCGCGACGGGGTCTACCCGGACCTGGCCTTCGCCCTGCCGGCACCGCAGGCGAGTGCGCGCCCCGGCCCGGTCTGCGTCGGCGTCATGGACTTCCACGGCGGCAACGACGACCGCGCGCGGGCCGAGGAGATCCACCGGCGCTACCTCGACGGGACGACCCGGTTCGTCCGCGCGCTGGTTGACGAGGGAAGGACGGTCCGGCTGCTCACCGGCGACGCGTGCGACGCCCCGGTGGCCGCCGCGATCCTCGAAGCGGTGGACTCGCCGCTGGTCACCGCTGCCCAGGCGGGCTCGCTGGCCGACCTGATGCGGGAGACGGCGGCCGCAGGGACCGTGGTGGCCACCCGGTACCACAACCTGATCTGCGCGCTGAAGGTCGGCACGCCGACGCTCGCGCTCAGCTATGCGGCGAAGAGCGACGCACTGATGGAGCGGATGGGGCTTGGCACCTACCGCCACCCGGCCCGCGAGATCGACGCCGGTCGACTGATGGAGCAGTTCCGGGAGTTGGAGAAGCACTCCGCTGAGCTGCGGCGGACCCTCACCGGGCGGAACCTGACCGTCACCCGCCAACTCCGGTGCCAGTTCGACGACTTGACCAAGGCCCTGTTTCCGACGGCCGACCACGCCCACACCACACGGGAGGCTCCATGAAGGCGACCGAAGTCCCGGAGATCGACGGCGCGTTCCTCTTCACCTCGACGCCGCACGCCGACGAGCGCGGCTTCTTCTGCCGCACCTTCGACGCCGACGTGGTCCGCTCGGTGGGCCTCGACCCGTACGCCTTCGTCCAGGACAGCGTGTCCCGCTCGGCCCGTGGGGTGCTGCGCGGACTGCACCTGCGCTCCGGAGCCGGCGAGGCGAAGCTGGTGCGTTGCTCGTACGGCAAAATCTTCGACGTCGTCGTGGACCTGCGGCCCCACTCGCCGACGTACCGCGGCCAGGCCCACTTCGAGCTGTCCGACGAGACGCAGGCGACCCTCTACATCCCGGCGGGGTGCGCGCACGGCTTCCAGGCGCTGACCGAGGCCGCCGACACCTCGTACCGGATCGACCGCCCGCACGATCCGGCCGAGGACGTGACGATCGCCTTCGACGACCCCGAACTCGCCATCCCCTGGCCGCTGCCGGCCACCTCGATGTCCCCGCGGGACCGGGAGGCGCCGAGCCTCGCCGAGGCCCTGAAGCAGGCCCTGATCCGGAAAGAGAGCTGAAGTCGACGTGGACACCGAGGAGTTCCGGCTGCCCCGGTCGCGGCTGGCGAACGAGCGGCTGCACGCCCTGGTCCCCGGGGGCGCGCACACCTACGCCAAGGGCGACGACCAGTACCCCGAGGACCTGGCCCCGGTCATCAGCCACGGCCGCGGCGCCCACGTGTGGGACGTCGACGGCAACCGCTACGTCGAGTACGGGTCCGGCCTGCGGTCGGTCAGCCTCGGCCACGCCCACCCGCGCGTCCTTGAGGCGGTGCGGCGGGAGATCGACCGCGGCTCCAACTTCGCCCGTCCGTCCATCGTGGAGGTCGAGGCGGCGGAACGCTTCCTGGCCACGGTGCCGACCGCCGAGATGGTGAAGTTCGCGAAGAACGGCTCCGACGTCACCACCGCCGCGGTGCGCCTCGCCCGCGCGGTCACCGGGCGCCCGCGGGTGGCCGTCTGCGGGGACCATCCGTTCTTCTCCGTCGACGACTGGTTCATCGGTACGACGCCGATGTCCGCCGGCATCCCGGCGGCGACCACCGAACTCACCGTGGCGTTTCCCTACGGGGACCTGGCCGCCACGGAGGAGCTGCTCGTCCGGTACGAGGGCGAGGTCGCCTGCCTGATCCTCGAACCCGCCGGGCACACCGAACCTTCCCCAAGCTCTCAACTTCGTTCGAGCAGGGGAGACCCCACTCCCGGCTATCTCACCGGCCTGCGCGAGCTGGCCGACCGGCACGGCTGCGTGCTGGTCTTCGACGAGATGATCACCGGCCTCCGGTGGTCCGAGGCGGGTGCCCAGGGCCTGTACGGCGTCGTCCCCGACCTCTCCACGTTCGGCAAGGCGCTGGGCAACGGGTTCGCCGTCTCCGCCCTGGCCGGGCGCCGCGAGCTGATGGAGTGGGGCGGGCTGCGGCACTCCGGCGACCGGGTGTTCCTGCTGTCCACCACGCACGGCGGCGAAACGCACTCCCTGGCAGCCGCCATGGCCGTGCTCACCACCTACGTCGAGGAGGGCATCACCGCCCAACTGCACGCCCTGGGCGAGCGGTTGGCCGCCGGTGTCCGCGCCGCCGCGGCCGACACGGGCGTCGGCGACCACGTCGTCGTACGGGGCCGGGCCAGCAACCTGGTCTTCGCCACGCTCGACGAGTACGGGCAGCCGTCGCAGGAGTACCGCACCCTCTTCCTTCGCCAACTGCTCGCGGGCGGGGTGCTCGCCCCGTCGTTCGTGGTGAGCAGCGCGCTCGACGACGCCGACATCGACCGCACCGTCGACGTGGTGGCCCGGGCATGTGCGGTGTACCGCAAGGCGCTGGACGCGGGCGACCCCGGTCCCTGGCTGGCCGGGCGGCCGGTGAAGCCCGTGTTCCGCCGCCGGGTGTGAGGTCAGCGACGCTCTCTGCGACCGGCGTCGGCCACCCGGTCGACCGTCCATGCCGTCGCCGGTACCACCGCCAGCGCGGTGCACCAGCCACCGAGGACGTCGGTCGGATAGTGCGCGCTCAGCGCGGCCTGCGCCCATCCCATGGCGCCACCGGCGACCAGCGAGGCGGCAAGCACGAGCAACGTCCCGGCCGCCCTGCCCAGGCCGAGCCTGCCGACCGCGAGCAGCGCCACCACCAGGGCGAACGCGGTGAGGAAGGCGGTGTGCCCACTCGGGAACGACAGGTTGTCGGCGCCGTGGATGGTGCGTCCCACCAGGTACTTGAGCAGTGTCGCCACCCCCACGGCCACGGCCGCGCCGGCCACGACGAGCACCGCCGCACGAGGGCGCCTCAGCAGCAGGCACCCCACCACGGCGGCCGTCACCAGTACCGCCGCCCCCACGGGCTCCCCCAGGAAGTCCGTGGCCAGGGCAACGCCCCGCCACGGAGGTCCGACGCTGTCCGCCGTCGGATCGATGAACCACCTGTCCACCGCGCCGGACTCGCTGTCACCGGCATGCACGACCCCGACCCAGGCGACCACCAGCGCGGCGAGGCCCGCCACCAGTCCGAGCCACGCGCGCAGCGCCGGAGGCAGCACCGCGGGCGCCGGCCGGCCGCTCACCCGCCCACCGCGTCCGGTCGGCCTGCCGTCGCTCGCCGTGATCGGCGGACGGTGTTGACGGGTCCTGGCTTCTTGACGACGCACCTCCCCTCCCGTCGGGGCTGTTGACTCCGCTGTACGGGCTGCCCGGCTGTACCGAACGGGCCGGCACGTCAAGCGTGAACCGGGCCGGGCCCGCCGTCAACACTCCGTTTCCCGAGACGGCCGGCGGAGGCCGCGGGCGGTCGGTGGACCCTGCTCGACTAGCGCAACGGGGCGCCGTTCTCCGTGAGTTGCATCTGCGGCCGCCCTGTCACCACGAGCCAGGCGGGCAGGGACGCGATGCACATCAGGGCAAGGATCGCGGGCGACGACACGAGCACCGCGGCGGTGAACAGACTGATCCAGCCCTGCCGGGTGATCGCGAGCAGCATGCCGAGCACTCCCGCCGCGATACCGACCGAGGGGTCCACGCCCGGCACGAGGGCGTGCGCGCACAGTCCGAACGCGGTTCCGACGAACACGGCAGGGAAGATCCGCCCGCCCCGGAACCCGCAGGACGCGGCGATCAGCAGCGCCGCCAGTTTCACCACGGCCAGCACCGCGAACTGCCCGGCCGACCGGCCGTCCGGGTCCGCGGCCAGCTCGCCGACCTCGTGCAGGCCCTTGAACAGCGTCAGACGACCGCCCAGTGCGCCGAGCAGACCGAGGACGAGCCCGCCGAGCGGCAGCATCAGCATCGGATGCCTCAGCTTCCGGAAGACCCGGTGCACGTACGGAAAGAGGCGGACGGCGACCATGCCGAGCGCCGCGGCCGCGCAGGCGACCAGGACGGCCGCGAGCAGATCGGCCCAGCCCGGCCTGCCGAAGGCCGGCAGCCCCAGGCCGAAGGAGGGCGAGGCGACCAGCGTCGTCGTCAGCGCGCCCGCCGCGGCGGCGAGCAGCGGTCCGAAGAGGTTGTCCCAGAGCGAGCCCTTCACCGGCATGGGCCGTCCCGCCAGTGCTTCGGAGACCACGAGCGCGGCGGCGACGGGCGTGCCGAACAGGGCGCCGAGCGTGGCCGCGGTGGCCAGCGACACCCACATCCGCCCCGGGGCCTTCGGCACGGTCTTCGCGCCGAGCCAGAACGCGAGGGCGACATTGGCGGCGATGATCGGGCCCTCCGGGCCGAGGCTGGGCCCTCCGGCCAGCATCAGGGCGTTGGCGACCAGCAGTCCGGGCACCACCCGCAGCCGCAGCGGCTCCTCGTCGCCGAGGCCGAGCGTGGCCGGATCGGGGCCCGCGTGCCCGGGTGCCTTCCACACCACGAGCCCGACCAGCACCCCCGTGAGGGTCAGCATCAGGATCGTCCACGGTGCGGAGTACCCGCCGATGCCGAGTGCGTCGGGCAGATCCGCCCAGAGCACCTCCTGGAGCTGCTCGGCGACTTCACTGACCGCGAGGAACAGCAGACTGCATCCGACGCCCACCACGAGAGCGGGCGCGACCAGCGGCAGCAGCGTGCGGGCGGAGACGGCGGGCGGGGCCGGGGGTGCGGGCGGCGCGACATCGGCTGGAGTACTCACAGCGCCACCCTATTGGGTTATTTCGTCATTGAATGATGCGAAATGTGGGTTTCTGTAACCCCGTGCTCACGCGGTACCGCGACGGGGCCAGGTCGACAGAAGCGCCCAGACGGTCTTGCCCCTCCCGGGACAGGGCGTCCAGTCCCAGCTGTCCGCGAGATGGGACACGAGGAGGAGGCCGCGGCCGGATTCGCCGGGGTCGGCGGGGTCGGCGTCGTCGTGCGCGGGGCCGGGGCGAGGTGGGGCGGGGTCGGGGTCGGTGACCGTGATGAGCAGTTGACCGGGACGGTTCAGCAGACCGAGCCACGCCTGCTGGCCGGGGTGGTCGGTCAGCGCGTGCCGGAGGGCGTTGGCGGCGAGTTCCCCGGCGACGAGGAGGGCATCGTCGGTCACCGGGGCGAGCTGCCACGCCGCGAGTGTCTGCCGGACGTGGGTGCGGGTACGGGCGAGCGTGGTGGACGTCCGGGTGAGGCGCCGGGCGGTGAACTGCGGTGGGCCGACGCGCAGTCGGGTCATCCATTCGAGTGCCAGGCGGGTGCTCGCACGCTCTCTTTCGAGGGAATCCGCAAGAACGGCAAGGTGCCTCGCCCGAGCCGGTCCCGCCGGGGTCTGCGGCGTCGTTGCAGCTGAGGGCACTGGCTGCTTCCTGTCTGCGCTGGTGCACGGCACGGCCGGAATCCCTGGCCGACCACTAATGTCCCAACTGGGCGGCCCCGGCGTGCAATTGCACGCGAAATCCCTCCGATCCGTGGTCTCCGGGTACGTGTGTGCGAGCGCGGGGAGAGGGGCGGGAGACCGGTCCGTGGCAGACCAGTGCGTGAACAGGAGATGACGATGGGCGAGATCCGCAATGGTGTTCCGGCAGGCGTGCTGGGTCCGGTGGTGTGGGTGAAGAGCAGCCGCAGCAACGCGGTGGGCAACTGTGTGGAGGTGGCCCGGCTGGCCGACGGCAGCGGGGTGGCGGTGCGCAACTCGCGCGACCCGCTGGGGCCCGCTCTGGTCTACACGCGGGACGAGCTCGACGCGTTCCTCGCGGGGGTGAAGGACGGCGATTTCGACCACCTCCTGTGACAGCGGGACGAGTTGGGCCGCGAGGGCAGTGCGCGGGGGCAGGACCTGCCAGACTCGGACGGCCGTCCACCGCCGTCGAGGAGTGAACATGTCCGCCGACCCGTCCCGCGTGCTGCACTTGCAGCAGTACCTGAGCCAGCCGGCCGAACCCGCCCTGATCAAACGGCTGGTGGGCACGTCCCTGAAGGACCTGCGGGAAGAGACGGGAGAGACCCAGGGGCAGGCCGCCGCGGCACTCGGCCTCAGCACCTCGACCGTCTGCCGGATCGAGAAGGGGCTGGGCAGAAGGCCCGTCAAACCGGCCCACGTGGCCCGGCTGCTCCAGCACTACCGGGCCGACCCGGCCGAGGCGCAGATGCTGATGACACTGCTGGACCGGGCGGAGAGCGCGGCGAACAGCTGGTGGCAGCGGTTCGGCGCGGCAGTCCTGCCGGGCTGGCTGAACCGGTTCATCGGTCTGCAGGAGACGGCGGCACTCATCCGTACCTACGAGGTGCAGCTGGTGCCCGGACTCCTGCAGACCGAGGCCTACGCACGGGCGGTGGTCCGCGCCGGGCTGCCCATGGCGCAGCGTGCCGAGGTGGACGAGCGGGTGTCGCTGCGCCTGGGCCGGCAGGCCATGCTGTGGCGCGAGGGTGCGCCCCGGCTGTGGGCGGTCATGGACGAGGCGGTGCTGCACAACGCGCCGGGCGGGCCCGAAGTGCTGCGGGAGCAGCTGGACTATCTGCTGGACGTGTCCGAGCGGTCGGAGGCGGGGTGCACGGTGACCGTGCAGATCGCGCCGTTCGGGTCGGCGGCAGCCGTGTCCCCGGGCATGCCGTTCACCTATCTGCGCTTTCCCGAGCAGAGCGTGGCCGACGTGGTCTATCTGGAGCAGGTGAGCGGCGCGGAGTTCGTGGAGGACCCCGAGGAGACGCTGCGCTACCGGGTCCTGCTCGACCACCTGGCTGCCTGCGCGCTGTCGCCCGAGGACACGCGCAGGCGGATCCGGCAGGTGCGCGACGCTCTCTGAGAGCGGCGGGTCAGGGCAGGCGGGCGACGCCGCCGAACTCACTCCACTCGAAGCTCTCCTGACGGGGCAGCAGGTCGTTGTCACGGCGCCACTGGGACACTTCGACGAGTCCGGGCGGGACGATTTCCAGGCCGTGCAGGTAGCCCTCGACGTCGGCCTCCTCACGGACCCGTCCCCAGTGGTCGCCGGTGCTCTCCCGCATGAACTCCGTGACGGAGTCGCGGATGTCCGGGCGGGGGCTCACCAGTTGGCACACCACGAGGAAGCTGCCCGGGGCCAGACGGGCCTTGACGCGCTCCAGGACCTGGGCCGGCCCGTTCTCCTCGTGGTCGGGGATGCAGTGCATGACCGAGACGAACAGTGCGGCGGTCGGCTCGTCGGGGCGGATCAGCCGCTGGGTCTCGGGGTGGTCGAAGATGGCGTCGGTGTCGCGCATGTCGGCCTGGATGACCGTGGTGGACAGGTCCTCCTGCAGGAGCGCCCGTCCGTGGGCGAGCACGATCGGATCGTCGTCGATGTACACGACGCGTGCGTCCTCGTGGACGGCCTGGGCGACCTGGTGGACGTTGTCGCGGGTGGGCAGCCCCGAGCCGTGGTCGACGAACTGCCGGATCCCGTAGTCCTGCGCCAGGGTGCGCACCACACGTCGCAGGAACTCCCGGTTGTTCAGGGCCAGGGCCTTCATGCTCGGCACCGTCTTCAGGAGTTCCTCGCACGCCTGCTGATCGGCGGGATAACTGTCCTTGCCGTCCAGGAGGTAGTCGTACATGCGCGCGACACTCGGTACGTTCACATCGATCGACGACGTCATTACGGCTCCCCCGCACCTGGACCACATTCCCTGAACTCCCCATCGTAGGGACAGATTCGGGCCCGCTGCCAGACCATCCCCGAAGCCACCGGGGCTCACGGGAGTAATTCAGCCGGACGGGTACGCGCCGGGCGGGTGCCGGTGTCAGCCGCCGGCCCGCGGACACACCCGAACGGGGTGTCGCGGCCCCGGGGAACTGCGGTGAACGGCCGTGCCCCCGAACGGGGTTCAGTCCTGGACACGGGCGCGGCGCCTGGCGGTGCCCAGATGGGTCGCCACGGTCCCCTCGTCGACCCCCATGGCGGCCGCGGCCTGCGCCGGTGTGAGCGAGAGGCGCTGGCAGAGCAGGACGACGTCCCGCTGCCGGCCGGCGGCCCCGCCCCGTGGCCCGCCCCCCGGGACGGAGCCGCCGGCCAGAGCGGTCAGCAGCGACCAGGCGAACGCGGCCGGTTCCTCGCTGCGCAGCGCTTGCGGCCACAGCTGCACCAGGCTGCCGAGCATGCTCTCCATGAGGTGCCGGGCCTGCACCTCGTCGTGGCCGTGCAGCCGCAGGTAGTCGAGGTAGACGTCCGTGTGCTGCGCGCAGAACGCGGTGAAGGTCAGCGGCAGACGGATGGTCAGGACGTCGAGCCGGTCGCGCCCGGCAGGCAGGACCGCATGCGGCGCGGCCCCCGGGGCCCTCACCCTTCACCGCCTTCGTCCTCGCCCTCGTCGCCCTCGTCGCCCTCGTCGCCCTCGTCCGCTTCCCCTTGATCCGCGCCGAGGCTCTGCGAGCAGGTCCCGGGAAGCGGCGCCATGCCCGTCCACACCAGGTACGCGTAGTGGGTCTCCTCCCAGAGCCCCCTCAGGTCCGCGGGCACCACGCCCAGGGCACTCACGTAGGCGCCGACCGTCTCCCACGCGGGTACTAACTCCCCTCTCAGCAGCCCCTCCAGGGCCTCCGGGGTCAGCACCGCGGGGCGGATCCGGCACAACTGCTCCAGCGGCGGGAAGCCCGCGGCGAGGTAGCAGCCCTGCAGGGTGGCGCGCAGCCGGTCGGCCTGCGCGGGGAAGGGCAGCGCGACCGGCGGCGCCGAGCCGGTGGCGTGCTCCCACATCACCCGCAGCTGGTCGGCGTCTCCCGCGCACGTGTCGGCCAGCCGGGCGGTGTCCCGCCACGACGCCGTGCGCTCGCCGGCCAGGATCCGCGAAACGTAGGAGGGCGACAGCCGGACGCGGGAGGCCAGGTCGCGGATGGTGAGGCCGCTGCGGCTCTGCAGGACCGACAGGGCGGCCGCGAGCCGCCGCTGCGCACAGCGCGGCGCCGCCGCCTCGGGAGTGCGAGCCCCGGCCTTGTCCAGTCCGTGCCGGTCCGGTCCGTGGCGGTCCCGCTCCTCGGCACGCCGCTGCAGCTTGCGCTCGCTCCGGCCGCCCGCCCAGCGGCTGCGCGCCGTGGGCACGCTCACCTGCGCGTCCTGAGCGATCTCCTTCCATCCCGCCCCGCCGCCCACGGCGTCCAGGACCGCGGCCGCCGTGTACGCGTCGATCTCCGACTCCAGTCGGCGCGCCAGGCCGAGCAGCCGCCGCAGGCTCTCGCCCCCGTACTCGGCGGAGAGCAGTTCCGCCGCCAGCACCTGCAGGTCCTCGGCCACCGGTCGGCCCACAGGTGCGGGGCGCGGCCCTGGAGGAAGCCGCCCCTCGCGCTCCCGCTGCGCCTGACGCCTGCACCAGTCGTCGCAGTACTCGGGCCAGCGGCCTTCCTGCCGCACCCGCCGGACGGGGGTGCCGCAGTGCCCGCACCTGCGCTCCTGGTGTGCGTGTTCCATTCCTTGTCCCCTTCTCCGCGTTCTCCACGTTTCTCCACCGAGTGACAGAACTGTTGTCGGGGCGTCCCTGGCAGAACGCCCCGGCGACAGGGGCCGGTTCAGGCGCTGCGGGCCCGCATGCGCGGCAACCGCGCGCCGCGGGGCGGCGCTGCCGCAGACAGCGGCCACGTCGGCACCGCGGGCGACGGGCCGGTGGGGAGGAGGGCGATCAGCGGGCGGACGGCGAGCGCGCCGAATGCCGCGCCGTCCGCGGTGACAGTCCAGACATCAATCCCTTTCTTACCGGGACCTGAAAGTCCCTGAGTGCTAACGTCCTGGACGGCGGGGGTCGGTTGAATTGCCCTCGCGAGGAAATGACTGGCCATTGGAGCATTCCCTTTCTTGTGGCCGGTGAGAGGTCGGGGCCCCGACAGCTACTCCCATAGATTTCGGGGCCTCCGATCCACCCCGGGTCCGTACGGCGGGACCTCCGGGGCGTCCTACGACGCTAGCGCTCCCCACCCCGCCGGTGTGCCGAATCCCGCCTCTCTGAAAGAAATTCATCGCCGCGGGCAACGAAACAGCCAGCTCAATCGGAATCAGCCCCTCACGCAATTGCACGCCCCGGCCACGGCGACTCGCTCATTGATCAGAACCGGTCACATTCATCTCGGTGAACCGCATGCCCGATGAATCCCGGGCAGGCGTAAGTCCAGGTCTCCGGCTCGTGGTAGACCCGAGACCGCACTTGACACAAGGTCCGCCGGGACGCCCGCCGGCGATGAACGTCGGCGTCAGGGGCGCGGATTCCCCGTACGTGTACCGGACCCGCATCGCCCGCACGTCGTCCGTGGCGCTGAAAGGGCAGGGCCACGGGGAATTCTCCGCCCGGGAAAGAAATGCGGCAGGCCACGCATTCGATTTCCCGGAGATCCGCTCCTTCGCGTGCATGAACCGCCGTACTGACGCCGGCCGCCCGGCGGACGGTCGCCGCACGCCCCCGTAGGCTCAACACCCCTGCCCCGCAAAGGAAGTGGAAGGCGGAACATGACGCGTGACGAGCTGATCCGGCCGCTGCCCGAACTGCTGAAGGAGCACGCCGCGTCGGCGCCCCGACGCGTCGCCTACTCCGACTCCCGGCGCGGCGTCACCTACGACGAGCTGGAGCGGCGCACCCGCGCGCTGGCCGGGTACCTCACCCGGACCGGGCTCCGCCGCGGTGACCGCGTCGCGATCTGCCTCGGCAACTGCGTGGAGGCGGTGGAGAGTTGCCTCGCCGTCCTGCGGGCCGGGCTGGTCGGCGTCCCGCTCGACCCGCGGTCGTCCGACACCGAGCTGGCCCACTTCCTTCAGGACAGCGGCGCCGTCTTCGCCATCGTGGACACCACGCGCCTCGCCCGACTTCGCCGTCCGGGCGCGCCGTACGACAGCTTGGGCGTCCTGGTCACCGGGACGGGTCCGCTCCCGGACGGCGTCCCGCGGTTCCGGAGCGCGGCCGAGAGCGACGGCGACGCCGAGATCGACCTGCTGGGTCTCGACGATCCCGCCTGGATGCTCTACACCTCCGGGACCACGCACCGGCCCAAGGGCGTGCTGTCCACGCAGCGGGCCGCGCTGTGGTCCACGGCCGCCTGTTACGCGCCGGTCCTCGGTCTCTCGTCCGACGACCGGCTGCTCTGGCCGCTTCCGCTGTTCCACAGCTTCAGTCATTCGCTGGCGATCCTGGGCGTGACGGCCGTGGGCGCGAGCGCCCGGATCGCCGACGAGCTGCTGCCGCCGGGCGGCCTGCGGCAGGAGCTGCACACGGCGTACGAGGCGCTCGGCGGGCCCTTCACCGTGCTGGCCGGAGTGCCTGCCACGTACCACCGGCTGGTCGAATCGACCGGTGCGGCCCCGCAGGCGCTGCGGATGTGCGTCGTGGCCGGCGCACCGAGCGGTGCCGCACTGCGGGCGGCCGTGGAGGGGGCCATGGGGGCGCCGTTGCTCGACGTGTACGGCTCCACCGAGACCTGCGGCGTCGTCACGGCGAACCGTCCCGAGGGGCCCAGGGTCGACGATTCCTGCGGGCCGCCCGTCCCGGGCATGGACGTGCGCATCGTCGACCCCAGGAGCGGCGAGAGCGCCCCGGACGGGGACGAGGGCGAGGTCTGGGTGCGCGGGCCGAGCCTGATGACGGGGTACCACGAGCAGCCGGGGGCCACGGCCGCCGCGCTGCGGGACGGCTGGTACCGCACCGGCGACCTCGGCCGCCGCGTCGAACACGGCCATCTCCTGCTCACCGGGCGGGTCAGCGAACTGATCATCCGCGGCGGCGAGAACATCCACCCGACGGAGATCGAGCAGGTGCTGCTGCGGTGTCCCGGCGTGGCGGAGGCCGTGGTCGTGGGTGCGCCGCACGACGTGCTCGGCGAGGTGCCGGTCGCCTTCGTCGTACCGGGTCCGGACGGGATCGACGCACGGCAGGTGCTCGCCGAGTGCCGTACCCGGCTGGCCGACTACAAGGTGCCGGCCGGGATCCACGAGATCGCCGCCGTCCCGCGCACCGCGTCCGGCAAGATCGCCCGCCACAAGCTGGTCGTCCCTGCCCCTGCGGCCCCTGCTCCTGCTCCTGCCGCATCGGCCCCGGCCGCGGCCGCCCCGGTCACGGCTGGCACCGCGCTGCGCGCGCGGCTCGACGCTCTCCCGCGCGACGAGCAGGAACGCGCGCTGCGCGGGGCGGTGCTCACCGAGACGGCCGGGGTCTGCCGGTCCGCGCCGGGCGAACTGCCCGACGCGGACGCCCCCTTCGCCGCTCTCGGCATGACGTCCGTGGGCGCGGTCGAGCTGGTGAACCGGCTCGGTGCGCTGACCGGACTGAGCCTGCCGCCGACACTGGTCTTCGACCACCCGACGCCGGCCGACGTGGCCGGGCACCTGCACGTCACGCTCTTCGGGGGCGAGCCCGCGGAGCGCCCGCAGCCGCACGGCGGGCAGGGCCTGCTCCACGAGGACGATCCCGTCGTGATCGTCGCGATGGGGTGCCGGTATCCCGGTGACGTCGAATCGCCCGACGACCTGTGGGAGTTGGTGTCGCAGGGCAGGGACGCCGTCTCGGAGTTCCCGGCCGACCGGGGCTGGGACCTGGACGCCCTGTACGACCCCGATCCCGACCGGATCGGCACCTCGTACACCCGGCACGGTGGATTCCTGCACCGGGCCGCGGAGTTCGACGCCGGTCTGTTCGGGATCGCACCGCGCGAGGCGCTCGCGATGGATCCGCAGCAGCGGCTGCTCCTGGAGACGTCCTGGGAGGTCTGGGAGCGCGCCGGGATCGACCCTGCGGCGCTGCGCGAGAGCGACACGGGGGTGTTCGTCGGTGTGATGTACGCCGACTACGCCGCCCGCTTCACGCGCCCCCACGAGCTGGAGGCGCACCTGGGCCTGGGCTCGACGGGCAGCGTGGCCTCCGGACGGATCTCGTACGTCTACGGTCTGCGCGGTCCCGCGATCACGGTCGACACCGCGTGCTCCTCCTCGTTGGTGGCACTGCACTGGGCGGCGCAGGCGCTGCGCTCGGGCGAGTGCTCGATGGCGCTGGCCGGCGGGGTCACGGTGATGACGACGCCGAATCCGTTCCTGGCCTTCAGCCGCCAGCGCGGGCTCTCGCCGGACGGGCGCTGCAAGTCGTTCTCGGCGGCGGCCGACGGTACGGCCTGGGCCGAGGGCGTGGGGCTCGTGCTGCTGGAGCGGCTGTCCGACGCGCGGCGGGCCGGTCATCCGGTACTGGCCGTGCTCCGCGGCTCCGCCGTCAACTCCGACGGTGCGTCCAACGGGCTCACCGCGCCCCACGGCCCCGCACAGCAGCGGCTGATCACACGGGCGCTGGCGGACGCGGGGCTGCGCGCCGGTGACGTGGACGTGGTGGAGGCACACGGCACGGGCACCCGGCTCGGCGATCCCATCGAGGCGCAGGCCATTCTGGCCACGTACGGACAAGGCCGTGACCGGCCGCTGTGGCTCGGGTCGGTCAAGTCCAACCTCGGGCACACGCAGGCGGCCGCCGGAGTCGCAGGTGTGATCAAGATGGTGCAGGCGATGCGCCACGGCGAGCTGCCCAGGACCCTGCACGCCGACTCGCCGACACCGCACGCGGACTGGCGCTCGGGCCGGGTCGAACTGCTCACCTCTGCCCGGCCCTGGCCCGCCTCGGACCGGCCGCGGCGTGCCGGGGTCTCGGCCTTCGGGATCGGCGGGACGAATGCGCACGTGATCCTGGAGGAGGCGCCGGGCGACGAGGCGTCGGTCCGTGAGGGGGGCGCTGCGCCGTTGCCTGCTGCGTCGTCCGCGCCGTTGCCTGCCCCGTGTGCGTCGCCCGCGCCGTTGCCCGCCCCGTGGCTGCTCTCCGCCGCCGATGAATCCGCCCTGCACGCCCAGGCGCGGCGGCTGGCTTCCCAAGTGGCGGACCAGCCGGACCTGTTGGCCGTCGACGTGGCCCACTCGCTGGCCGTGTCGCGCTCCGCCCTCGTCCACCGGGCGATGGTGCCGGCCGGTGACCGGACGCGGCTGCTGGACGCGCTGAGCGCACTCGCGGAGGGGCGGCAGGCACCGGGCGTCGTACAGGGCCTGGCGGACCCGGCGGTCCGTACGGCCTTCCTGTTCACCGGACAAGGGGCGCAGCGCCCCCGGATGGGCGCCGAACTCCGCGCCGTCTTCCCCGTGTTCGCCGAGGCCTTCGACGAGGCCTGTCAGCACCTGGACTGTCTTCTCCCCGAGCCGCTGAGCGCGGTGCTGTCGGCAGAGCCCGACTCGCCCCGGGCGGCCCTCGTGGACCGTACGGACTTCACGCAGGCCGGGCTCTTCGCCTTCGAGGTGGCGCTGTTCCGGCTGCTTGAGTCGTGGGGCGTGCGGGCCGACCGCCTGGTGGGCCATTCCGTCGGCGAACTGGTGGCGGCGCACGTCGCGGGCGTACTCGATCTGCCCGACGCCGCGACGCTCGTCGCCGCCCGTGGCCGTCTGATGCAGGCGCTGCCCGACGGCGGCGCCATGGTGGCGCTCGACGCGGCCGAGGAGGACGTCCTCCCGGTGGCAGCCGAGTTCGCGGGGCAGGTGGCCGTCGCGTCGGTCAACGGGCCCCGTTCGGTGGTGATCTCGGGTGCGCGGAGCGCGGTGCTCGCGGTCGCGGCCGGTTTCGAGGTGCGCGGCCGCAGGGCCGTACGGCTGCGGGTGAGTCACGCCTTCCACTCGCCCCTGGTGGATCCGATGCTCGACGAATTCCTGGATGTGGCACGGAAGTTGACCTTCCGACCGCCGCGCATACCGATCGTCTCCACGGTGACGGGACGGCCCGCCGATGCCGCGGAGCTGTGCTCGCCCGAGTACTGGGCGCGGCATGCGCGGCTGCCCGTGCGCTTCGCCGACGCCGTGCGCAGGCTCGCGGACGACGGCGTCTCGGCCTACCTGGAGCTCGGCCCCGGACCTGCCCTCACCGCGGCGGCCACCGACTGCCTGGCCGACGCGTTCCACGGCGGCGCCGTTCTCGCCGTGGCCACCCGGGGCACCGAGTACGAGCCAAAGACGCTCCTGTCGGCGGTGTCGCGGCTGCACGTGGCCGGGGCGGATGTCGACTGGGCGACGGTGTACGCGGGCTCCGGAGCGCGCCGCGTGGACCTGCCGACGTACGCCTTCCAGCGCCGGCGGTACTGGCTGGACGTGCCCCGGCCGACTGCCGTCGACGCTCCGGAGCTGCTGGGCCCCGCCTTCCCGGTGCCGGGCACGGACCGGACGGTACTGACCGGACTTCTGTCCCTCGTGACCCACCCGTGGCTCGCCGACCATCGCGTCGCCGGGAGGGTGATCGTGCCGGCCACGGTCTTCGTGGAGATGGCCGTGCGGGCGGGCGACGAGGCGGGCTGTGCGGTGGTCGACGACCTCGTGATGCTGTCGCCGCTCGCCCTGTCCGGTTCCGCGGGGGTACGTGTCCAGGTCGTGGTGGACGCGGTGGACGACTCGGGGCGCCGCGCGGTCCACATCTACTCGCGGCCCGATGACTCCGCCGACGACGCACCGTGGATCCTGAACGTCTCCGGGCACCTCAGCAGGGGGCGTACGGCACAACGGAGCACGGGGCATGCGGCGCGGCACGAACCGACCCGGTGGCCTCCGCCGGGCGCCGAGGCAGTGGATCTCACCGGCGCGTACGCCGCGGTCGCCGATGCTGGGCTCGCCTACGGGCCTGCCTTCCAGGGGGTCTCCGCGGTCTGGCTCCACGGCGACGACGTCTTCGCGGAGGTCCGGCTGCCTGCGGCACACCTCGCGGGGGCGGGCCGCTTCGGGCTCCACCCGGCGCTGTTCGACGCCGCGGTGCACGCGTCACTGTTCGCCGCACCCGTCGACACGGCCGCTGACACGCCCGCCGGGACGAACGCCGTCCGGGTGCCGTTCGCATGGAGCGGAGTGAGCCTCCACGCCTCGGGAGCCACGGAACTGCGGGTCCGGGTGGTACGGACCGGCACGGACACGGTCTCACTGACTCTCGCCGACCCGACCGGCCGGCCCGTGGCCCACGTGGACTCCCTGACCACGAGGGAACTCCCGGCAGGGCAGGACGACTTGACGGGCGGATCAGACGCGCCGGACGCGATCGCGGCAGGGTCCCTGCTGCGCCCCGAATGGGCCGCTCTCGAACTCTCCGGCGTCGCCGATGACCGCGTCTGGGAGGTACGGGGTCCGGACGACTTGGGCCTCGCCGGGATCCTGCCCACCGCAGGACACCCCGAGTTGATCGCCATCACCGCCGTCTCCACCGCCGCCGCCTCCACCGCCGTCACCGCCGTCACCGCCATCGCCTCCACCGCCTCCACCGCCGCGGCCGCCGCCGCGACCGACCCCGATCCGCTGGCGGCCGTGCACGAGTCGACCGGCCGCGTGCTCAGGACGTTGCAGGACTGGCAGGGCGATCCGGGCGCGGCGGGCTCACGGCTGGTGGTGGTGACGCGCGATGCCACTGCCTCCGTACCGGACCTGGCGGGTGCGGCGGTCTGGGGACTGGTGCGTACGGCCCAGGCGGAGCTGCCCGGCCGCGTCGTCCTGGTGGACGTGGACGGGCGCCCCGAGTCACTGCGGCTGCTGTCCGCGGCCGTCGCCACCGGTGAGCCACAGCTTCGGGTACGGGACGGACAGGTGACGGTTCCCCGACTGGCCGCGGTCGGCGAGGGCGAAGGCACGGCGGCCGCCTTCGCGGCGGAGGGCACGGTGCTGATCACCGGAGGCACCGGCGCACTGGGGGCGGAGGTGGCGCGTCATCTCGTCGCGGAACACGGCGTACGGCATCTGCTGCTGACCGGACGCCGTGGTCCGGAGGCACCCGGAGCCGGTCAACTCCGCGCTGATCTGGAGGAGTTGGGTGCCCGGGTCGGCATCGTCGCCTGTGACGTGGCCGATCGCGCCGCGCTGGCCGGGGTCGTCGAGCACTGCGATCCGCCGCTGGCCGCAGTCGTGCACGCCGCCGGGGTCCTCGACGACGGCGTGCTGGACTCGCTGACCCCCGGTCGGATGGCGGCCGTGCTGGGGCCGAAGGCCGACGCCGCCTGGTATCTGCACGAACTGACCCGGGACATGGGCCTTTCGGCGTTCGTCGTGTTCTCGTCCGTCTCCGGCCTGTTGGGCCGGGCGGGCCAGGGCAACTACGCGGCGGCGAACGCGTTCCTCGACGCCCTCGCCCGCCGCCGTACCGCCGAAGGGCTGCCGGCGGTCTCGCTGGCGTGGGGCCCGTGGGAGCGCTCCGGCGGCATGGCGGCGGGGCAGGTTCCCGACCGGTCCCGACGACGGCCACGGCCGCGTGAGGTGCTCGTACCGCTGTCCACTCGGCGGGGCCTCGCCCTGTTCGACGCCGCGCTGCGCTCGACGGAGCCGGTACTGGCGCCGATGCTGCTCGACCGAGCAGCGCTCCAGGCCGGTGCGGGGCAACTCCCGCCGCTGTTGCGCGGATTCGTCCGCCGGAACCGGCCGACGGCTGCCACGAATGCCTCCGGCTCCGGCTCCGGCTCCGAGCGGATGCTTGCGCCGGGAGACTGGCGGAGGCGCCTGGGCCACCTGCCCGCGGGCGAGCGGGAGGCGACGCTCCGGGAACTGGTGCGGGCCGACGTGGCCGCGGTGCTCGGACACCCGCACGCCGACGCGCTGCCGGCCGGCAAGTCCCTCGTCGAGCTGGGCTTCGACTCCCTGACCGCCGTGCAGATTCGCAACCGGCTGAGTACGGCGCTTGAGGTCCGGCTGCCGGCGGCGGTGGTGTTCGAGCACCGCACCGCCGAGGACCTGGCGCGCCACCTGCTCGCCTTGCTGGACGGCGAAGCGAACGCCGGGGCCGCCGGGACCACCGCGTCCGCCCCTGAGACCCCTGAGACCCCTGAGGTCCCCGGGGCCGAGCGGCCCGCGTACACCCTCTCCTCCCTCTTCCGGACGGTCAGCGCCGCCGGACAACCGGTGGCGGCGATGCACCTGCTCGTCACCGCGTCCTGGGCCCTGCCCACCTTCACGGCCGCCCAGGGCCGCGAGCACGCCCTGCCGCCGAGCCGCCGGGCCCACGGACGCCCCGGCCCCGGAGGGCCGACCGTCGTCTACTTCCCGGCCTACCATCCGTCGCCCGCGCCGGGCGGCGGAGACTTTCCCCGCTTCCACGGCGCCCTCCGGGACGACCCGGACCTCAGGGACGTACTGGAGTTCCCGCACCCCGGCATCGGCACCGGTGCCGCGGTGCCGGAGGACCGCGCCGCGCTGGCGCGCACACAGGCCGAGAACGTACTGCGGCACGTCGGGGACGGGCCCTTCGTGATCGTGGGCCGGTCGGCGGGCGGCAATGTGGCACACCTGGTGGCCCACCAACTGGAAGGCATGGGCCGGGCACCAACAGGCCTGGTGCTGCTGGACACTTACCACATCACCCCGGACAACAGCGGCAAGGACTGGCTGCTGTCCCTGGCCGCCCCAGCGCCACGCGGGACCGGCCTGCCCGCCCTCACCGGCGACGACGACAGCACGCTGGCCGCGGTGGGCGCGTACAACCGGATCTTCCTCGGCTGGGACCCCGAGCCGGTCGCCACGCCCACGCTCCTGGTCCGCGCGTCGCTCCCCACGCCGGCCATGGCGGCTGCAGCGGCCGACGACGACTGGCGGACGTCCTGGCCGTCGGCGCACGACGCCGTGGAGGTCCCCGGCGACCACCTGACGATGATGCAGGAACACGCGGAAACCACCGTGTCGGCAATCCGCACGTGGATCGAGGCGCGCACGGCGAAGGCAACCTCCTGAGCGGTGCCGTACGAACTCCTAAGGGGCACCGGTGAGTTCGGCAGGCCTCAGGTGGAGGAAGTCGCCGCTGCGGACGGGCGGGCCGGTGGCACCGCAGGAAGGGCCGGCCCGCTGCGGGCGGAGCGGCCCGGCCGCTGCGCCGGCCGACACCTGTGGAAGCGGTTGAAGTTGCGTCAGTGCCCCGGGCCGGTCTGCCCGACGGTGCGCCCGTGAGGTCCCCGGGCTCGCACCCGCGCGCGACGCCGGTGTCACCGTCGGTCGGGTGCACGCCGTACTGACGGCGGCGGCGCTCCCGCCGGCCTGCTGCGACCCGGCCGACAGCCACGTGTCGGCGAGGCCACTGCAACGAGTTCTGCAACCGATGCTGCAACCCGTACAAGCACGATGAGTTCTCCATCGAGTTGAGCGTGCGGACAACAGACGGCCGGACGACTTCCCTGGCCCACTCCGCCAACAACAACAGCAACAAACACGGCAGATCTGCGTCGATCAAGTTCGTGAACACCAACGAAATCGTGAACACCAACATCGAAAGAGGAGCAGAAGAGAATGCACATTCTCACCGGCGTGAACATGATGTCCAAGGAACTCGTCCTGGTCCACGCCGAAGAGGACAAACTGGTAACGGTGCCGCTCGAAAGTCTCGACGGTTGGCAACCGGCCAGTCTCCAGCACTCGTGGATCGCCTCCGACGAGGTGACCGTGTACATCGCCACAGACGCCATCCCGCCCTTCAACGGGTCCATCGTCGTGCTGCACCTGAACGGCATCGACTGGGACACCGGCGAAACGGACGTGGAGATCCGGCAGATCGTTCCGCTGGACGTCGCCGGTACGCCGTCCGACATGCCGAACCTCAAGCAGACCTCGCCGAAGCAGCCGATCATGCCGTGGACGCGGCCCCTCTACACACAGACGCACGGCCCGACCTTCCTGCCGCGCTCGAAGTTCACCTACATCACGCACTACACGGACGATCGCGTACGTGGGTTCAAGATCAAGCCCGACGGCACCCTGGAGCAGCGTGTTCTATACACGGACCGGAAGCTGACGCGGCAGACCCACGGGGTGAACTTCAACGCGAAGGGCACCGTCGGACTGGGCGTCGGGTACGACTACGACATCGGCGAGGTGCGCGTCTACCGACCCGACCGCCACACCGGCGAGGTCGAGGCGACACACGCGATCGCCCTGGGGACGGATTCCGAGTACGGCGCCTTCGCGCACTACGCGAGCTGGATCGACAACCGCTTCGCCTACGTCGGGGCCATGCAGGTCGGGTCCACGTCGAGGACGCCCCAGGGTGCCACGGTCGTCGGTCCGAGTGTCTGGCTGGTCGACACCGATCTGGACACCGCCGAGCTCGTCATCGGTCCCACCCGCACACCGGGCGGCGCGGGAATGTACAGGTCGCCCTCGGACCTGGCGATCGCGAAGAACAAGTTGTACGTGGCGGAAGAGGACTCGTGGGGTCCGCAGTTCGAGAGCCCCTTCAACTACGGGCGGGACGGCTACATCTCGATCTGGGACATCCAGGACCCCGCCAAGCCCACTTTCCTCAAGCGGATGCGGCCCGGCCGCGAACTGCCCGCCGATTTCCGCAACGCGCACACGGCCACGGCCATGTTCGACGAGGACTCCGTGTTCATCTCCAGCTTCGTCAGCGATCACCTCGTCCGGATCGACACCAATACGGACAAGGTGGCCAAGATCTACGACTGTGACGACGGATTGATGATGTTCCACGGGGAGTTCGCCGCCGGGCGGAACCGCTGACCGGGCGCAGCCGAATGACCAAGGGCAGCCCTCTGCGGAAGCCCGGAGAAGTGAACCGCGGCCGCGTTGCCGCATGGGAGTAGAACTCGTGATCATGGATGACGGCCCGGACACCAGGGCCGAGACCGATGACCTGTCCCACACCAAGCTCATGCTTGAGCGGCTCGCCACCAGTTGGCCCCGGCGAGCCTATGTGAAGAAGCAGGAGCTGGAACCGTTCTTCGAAGCGGACAAGGAGGACTTCCTTGAGAGCCTCCTGCCGTTCCGGAACATGCCGCAGTACCAGTCGTGCCCGCCCGAGCTGAAGTCCCGTGTCCTGAGCTGCGGTTGGCTGATGTACAACGCCAAAACCGTGCAGATCGAGACGGAGATCGTCAATCCGACCTGCCTCGACATCCTCACCGGGACGATGCCCGGCCTGCGTTCCGACGACTCGCAGAAGGCGGTCTGCGAGACGATGGTCGACGAGGTGTACCACGTACACCTGGTGGAGCAGGCGAGCCGGCTGACGCGCAGTCGTCGTGGGCTGGGAGACCTGGTGATCCCGGAGTTCAACCTGGTCCGCCACATGCGCAGGCGCCAGCAGGAGTCCAGCGAGCCCTGGCAGGGGCGGATGATCCAGTTCGCCACGGCGGTGGTGTCGGAGATCTTCATCAGTGACTACCTGCATCTGCTCAGCGAAACCGACGGCATCCAGTCCTTCAACCGCATGACGGTGGCGGCGCACCGGCACGACGAAATGGTGCACAGCCCGCTGTTCATGTCTCTGGCGCAGCTCTTCTCCCACGAGTTGACGGAACAGCAGCGCGCCTATTTCGCCGACGTCCTGTCCGAACCCGTGGTCTGGTTCGCGGACCGGGAGCTGGATGTCTGGCTGTCCATGCTGCGGCAGATCGGCTTCCCGCAGGCCGACGAAATGATTCGGGAATGCAAGGGCTCGGGCGCTGCCGACCTGACGTCGCTGAACTATTCGGAGATCGTGTCGCTGGCGGAGGAGATCGGTCTCCTGGACTCCGCCGCCGCACGCGACAGCTTCTCCCGGCAGGGTCTGATCGCCTGACCGAGAAGGTCCGGTGCGCGGCAGCAGCAGCGCACCGGACCGATTCGCCGCATTCACGCGGCCGGAACACGGACGACGGCCCATGGCCACCCGCACGCAATATCAGACAGAACGCAGGAGTAAGCAGGACATGTCAGTTGACACCGCGGACTTGTTGGCGCCGAAAGCGCCGCCCGATCCTCGTCACGAATACACCACCGTCCTTCGCGTCAGCGAGCGGGAGAGGGCCGCCGACGGTGTGGTCACCCTCACCCTTGTCCATCCGGCCGGACGGGAGCTGCCCCGCTGGACCCCGGGGGCGCACATCGACCTGGTCCTGCCCGAGGTCGATCTCGTACGGCAGTACTCGCTGTGCGGCAGTCCGGACGACCGGCATGCATGGCGCATCGCCGTACTCCGTGAGCCGAACGGTCGCGGCGGTTCCCGCCATGTGCACCGGGCGCTCGGCGTCGGTACGACCGTGCTGGTCCGCGGCCCGCGGAACCACTTCCGGCTGGAGCCGTCCGCCCGCTACCTCTTCATCGCGGGCGGCATAGGCATTACACCGATCCTGCCGATGGTGGCCTCGGCCGAGGCGGCCGGGCGGGACTGGGAGTTGATCTACGGCGGGCGGTCCCGGGCGTCGATGGCCTTCCTCGACGAGCTGACGGCCTACGGGGGCCGGGTACGGATCCATCCGCAGGACGAGGCCGGTCTGCTCCCGCTGGCGAAGGCGCTGAACGCGCCGCGCCAGGACTGCCTGGTGTACTGCTGCGGTCCCGAACCCCTGGTCGGCGCCGTGGAGAGCCGCTGCGCCGGATGGCCGGCCGGCAGCCTGCGTACGGAGCGGTTCAGGGCCCGGCCGGTGCTGCCCAAAGAGGAGAAGCACGCCGCGGCCTTCGAGGTGGTGTGCCGGCGCTCGGGCCCGACCCTGGCGGTCGCACCGCACGAGTCGATCCTCGACGCGGCCGAACGCGCGGGCGTGCGGACGTTCGCGGCCTGCCGCGAGGGAATCTGCGGGACGTGCGAGACGAGCGTCGTCGAGGGTGTCCCCGAGCATCGGGACTCGATCCTCACCGACCGGCAGAAGGCGTCCGGGGAAACCATGATGATCTGCGTCTCCCGGGCCTGCGGCTCCCGGCTCGTCCTGGACCTCTGACCGCAGAAGCACCACCGGCCGCAGTGGTCCGGTGCACCGTCGTAGATCCCGAGGATGATCGAGATGACAGAAGCTGTGGCGATCCGGCACGTCGCCTTCGAGGACCTTGGTTCCTTCGAGCAGGTGCTGAGGGAACGGGGCATCGGCACGACGTACGTGGATGCCGGGCAGGGTCGGCTCCTGGAACGGGTCGAACGGCGCTCCCCGCGCCTGCTCGTCGTCCTCGGCGGACCGATCGGGGCGGGCGAGACCGACGCGTATCCCTTCCTGGAGGAGGAAGTGGCGCTGATCCGGGCCCGTCTGTCCCGCGGGGAGCCTGTGCTGGGCATCTGTCTGGGTGCGCAGCTGATCGCTGCCGCGCTGGGTGCCAAGGTCTATCCGGCCGAGGCGAAGGAGATCGGCTGGGGGTCCGTCGAGCTGTCCGCAGCGGGGACCGGATCCCCTGTCGCGGAGTTGACCACACCGGTACTGCACTGGCACGGCGACACCTTCGACCTGCCGGCGGGAGCGACGCATCTCGCCTCCACACCGGTGTGCAGGAACCAGGCCTTCGCGGTCGGGCGCTCCACACTGGGACTGCAGTTCCACGTGGAGGTTCTCGGTGCCGCCATCGAATCCTGGCTCATCGGCCACGCCCATGAGATAGCGCAGGCCGCAGGGGTGTCCGTCAAGGAGATCCGGGCGGACACGCAACGGCACGCGGGACTGCTGGAGAGCCGGAGCCGGAGGTTCCTGAACCGCTGGCTCGACGGCGCTCTGGCGTAGGGAGCCGGCTGCGGACCGGTCGGGGGCGCGGGCCTGTCCGCTTCGCCGACCGGGGACATCAGTACGGCGAACCGCACGGTAATCCCTCCCCCGGCGCCCGCTCCACTACGGCGGCCGCCCCACTCGGCGGCCGCCCCGTTTCGACGTCCGGTCGGAGAGCACCTCCTCGGCCCCCGCCGGGGGTGCCCGGAGCAGAAACGGACCGGCACGCATACCCCCTTCTGAGACGGATGTGCCGTCCCATGACCGCGTCTTTGCCATTCGGAGGCATCGTCGGACATCACCCCTGCGTCTTTCCTGAGGAGTGACGCGGAAGGTCTTCAGCACGAGAGGGTGCTGCGCCTGCGGTCGTCGAGCGGTCGGAATCGGCCGAGTTGACGGCTTGACAGGTTGCTCCGGCACCCCCGTCGTCCGACGCGGCAGCTCCGCTGTACTTCCCCCGCGGCCGAGGACCGTCGCCGCCGGTGGCACGGTCGGTCGGGGTGAGGCAACCGCCTCCTCGTGCAAGCCAATGGTGCGGGACGAGTCTCAGCACCGGCCTCGGCCGGTGCGAAGAGGCCGTCCCATGGGTGTCCGGCGGGCGTTGCGCCGGTTAGGTTGTGGACGACTGCTACACGGGGGTGGCGTCGATGGAGGATCAATCGATGTCCGGAAGGCTTCGGTTCGATCTGCTCGGCCCGTTGCGGGTGTGGTGCGGCGGCAAGGAACTGGACGCCGGGCCGGTACAGCAGCGCGTGATGCTCGCCGTGCTGCTGCTGCACGCCAACCGGCCCGTGTCCCGGGGAAGACTGATCGAGGCGGTGTGGGGGACGGCGGCTCCCAAACGGGCGGTGAATCTGCTGCAGCGGCACGCCGCAGGACTGCGCCGGATCCTGGAGCCGGGCCGCCCGGCCCGCGCGCCGTCGCGGCTGCTGAACTGGACCGAGGCCGGCTACCTGCTGACGGTGCCGGCCGACGGGCTGGACCGGGAGGTCCTCGACGAACAGCTGGAACGGGGACGGTCCGCCCGGGCCGCCGGGGACCTTCCCGCGGCGGCCGAGGCGCTGCACTCCGCGTTGGAGCTGTGGCGGGGCAGGCTGTGCGAGGGGCTGGCCAGTCCGCTGCTGGACGCCGAGCGGGACCGGCTGGAGGAGCACCGGCTGGGCGTGCTGGAGGAGCGCGTCGAGGTGGATCTGGCGCTCGGCGCCGATGCCGACCTCGTCGGTGAGCTGCGCCGGCTGATCGACGCGCATCCGCTGCGCGAGCGGCTGCACGGCCTGCTCATGCGTGCCCTGCACCGCTCCGGTCGGCAGGCCGAGGCCCTGCAGACGTATCGGGAGGCCCGCCGCCTGCTGGCGGAGGAGCTCGGCATCGAGCCGGGTGCGGAGCTGCGGCGCGTGCACGAACAGATCCTGGCCGCCGATGCCGCCCTGGACCCGCCCGCCGTGCCCCGTCCCGTGACGACCGACCTGGCACGGAGGGACGGCTCTCATCCCTACGCCGTCGAGCCGCCGGCGCCCGGCAACCTCCCCACGGAGCTGACCAGCTTCGTGGGCCGTCAGCACGAACTGGACCGGGTGCGCGACCTGTTGGCGACCAACCGGCTGGTGACGCTCACCGGGGTCGGCGGCGTGGGCAAGACGCGGCTCGGGCTCCGGGCGGCGCTGAACCTCCGGCCGGCCTTCCGGGACGGCGTGTGGCTGGTCGAGCTGGCCGGTCTCTCCGATCCCGGACTCGTCGCGCACGCCGTGGCCGCGGCGCTGGACATCCACGACCAGAAGGGTCGCGCCCCGCTGGCCTCCCTGATCAGGCATCTTCGGGAACGACAGGTCCTGCTGGTCCTCGACGACTGTGAGCACCTGCTCGGCGCCTGTGCCGTGCTCGTCGACACCCTGCTCCGGGCGGCCACGAACCTGCGGGTCATCGCCACGAGCCGGCAGCCGCTGGCCATCGACGGTGAGCAGGTCTTCCCGGTGGCGCCGTTGCGGGTACTGCCGGACGCACCGCGTGCCCGCGAGGACCGGGCCGGGTCCGAGCCGGACGAGGACGCGCCCGCTGTCACGCTGTTCGCCCACCGGGCGCGGGACGCGGTTCCGTGCGGGTTCCCGATGTCGCCGGAGACCAAGGCGACCGTGACCCGGATCTGCCAACGGCTCGACGGCATCCCCTTGGCCATCGAGCTGGCGACCGGACGGCTGCGGACACTGTCGCCCGAACAGCTCCTGGCCCGGCTCGACGACCGCTTCCGGGTGCTGACGACGGCCCGGCCCACCGCACTGCCACGCCATCAGACGCTGCAGGCCACGGTGTGCTGGAGCTTCCACCTGTGCACGGACGACGAACGGCTGCTCTGGGTACGGCTGTCGACCTTCACCGACTCCTTCGACCTGGAGGCGGCCGAGGCCGTCTGCGCCGGTGCGGACCTCCCCACCAAGGAGGTGCTCGACCTGGTGGAAGGGCTCGTCGACAAGTCGGTCCTGATCCGCGAGAGGTCCGAAGGGGGCATCCGCTTCCGGCTCCTGGAGACGCTCCGCGAGTACGGGAGGAAACAGATCAGCGACGTCGGACTGCGGACGGCTCTCCGGCGCCGTCACCGGGACCACTACCTGGCGCTGGCCCGACAGGGCGAGTCGGAGTGGTTCGGATCCGGCCAGGCCGACTGGGCGGACCGCCTGCGGCTGGAGCACGCCAACTTCCGCGAGGCGCTCAGCTTCTCCTTCACGACACCGGGAGAAGGCCTGGCCGGTGCCCGCCTGGCCGCCGCGCTGTACTCCTTTTGGGTCGCGTGCGGCTACGTGGAGGAGGCACAGTGCTGGCTCGACCAGGCGCTGGGCCTCGCTCGCGAACCATCGCGGGAACGCGCCAAGGCACTGTGGGTGATGAGCAGGATCGCGTATCTGCGCGGGGACATCGCCGAGAGCGTCGTGAGATCGGCGGAGTGCCGGGACCTGGCCCGGCGGCTCGGTGACGACGTCGCCATGGCCCACGGCACGCACATGGCGGGCGCCGCCGCCCTGCTCCGGGACGAACCCCGGCACGCGCAGCTCCTCCTTGAGGAAGCCGTCGGCCACTACGCCTTGCTCGGCGACATGAGCAGCATGGTGATCATGGCGCAGGCCCAACTCGCCCTGTCGAGCGTCTTCCTGGGCGACTCGGGCCAGGCGGTCGAGCTCTGCCGGAAGGCCCGGAGCATCTGCGCCGCGCACGACGAGAAGTGGACCCTCGCCTACGCCCTCTACGTCCAGGCCCTGGCCGAGTGGGCCGGTGGTGACCGGGCGGTGGCGGCCCGGCACGCGCGGGAGTGCCTGCGCATGAAGTGGGGCTTCCGCGACAGGCTGGGTACGGCCATGATCATCGACCTGCTGGGCTGGATCGCCGCCGCCGATGGGAACGGCTACCGGGCAGCCGTACTGCTCGGAGCGGCGGCTGAGGAGTGGAACACCATCGGGGTCCCCTGGTTCGGCTCGGCGTACTGGCGGGCCCCCCATGACGAGGGACAACGGCAGGCACGGGAAGCACTCGGCCGGGAGGCCTTCGAAGCCGCCCTGCTCCAGGGCGCCCGGTTCCCTCCCGAGCGGGCCGTCGCCTTCGCCCTTGAGGAACACGACTGACCGGCCGCCCGGCACAGGTTCACGCCCTTGGTTCCGCTCAGGGAGCCGTGGCCGCGGCCTGTACGTAGGGTGCGGACAGGCGGTGGTGCGGACAGGGCGGTACCGCCCTGTCCGGCCCGTCGCCGCCGTCACGTCCATCGCCGCGTCCGAGGAGGCACACCGTGCAGTCGGGTCCCGATTTCCGTGTGCGCCGGGTCTACGAACCGGCCGGGCCGGCCGACGGCCGCCGGGTCCTGGTGGACCGCCTGTGGCCGCGCGGGCTGTCCAAGGAGCGGGCAGCGGTGGACGAATGGCTCAGGGACGTGACGCCGTCGAACGGCCTGCGCACCGCCTACCATTCCGGGCAGCTGGACTTCGCGGGCTTCCGGGACCGCTACCGGGCGGAGCTGGCCGAGCCCGCCCACGCGGCGGCGGTCGGCCGTCTGCTCGGCCTGGCCCGTACCTCCGCCGTCACCCTGGTCACCGCCGTCAAGGAGCCGGAGCACAGCCATGTGGCGGTCCTCGTCGACCACCTGAGGCAGCGGCACGACGCGCACGAGTGAGAGCGGCCTCGGCCGGTTCTTCCGCCGCGGGCCCCTCGGGTCATCCCCCGTGGAGCGTGGGGACGACCATCGGGGTGCCCGTGACGGGGTCGGGGACGATGACGCTCGGCAGGTCGAACACGTCCTTGATCAGTGCGGCGTCCACGATGTCCGTGGGGTCGCCCTCGGCGACCACCCGGCCGTTCTTCATGGCGACCAGGTGGTCGGCGAACCGGCAGGCCTGGTTGATGTCGTGCAGGACGGCGATCACCGTGCGGCCCTCGTCGCGCAACTTGGCCAGCAGGCCGAGCAGTTGGTACTGGTGGGTGATGTCCAGGAACGACGTCGGTTCGTCGAGCAGCAGGTAGGGCGTCTGCTGGGCGAGCACCATGGCCATCCACACCCGCTGCCGCTGGCCGCCGGACAGCTCCTGCACCGGCCGGTCGGCGAGGTCCGCGACGCCCGCGGCGGCCATCGCTCCGGTGACGGCCTCCTCGTCGTCGGGCGACCACAGGGCGAGGAGCGACTGGTGCGGGAAGCGGCCGCGCCCGACCAGCTGCCGGACCTTGATGTCGTCGGGGGCGAGGGGGTCCTGCGGCAGGAAGCCGAGTTCCTTGGCCAGCGCCTTGGCCGGGTAGCCGCCGACCTCGCGGCCGTCGAACTCCACGTGTCCTGTCCCGGGGCGGAGCAGCCGGACCAGTGCGCGCAGCAGCGTCGACTTGCCGCAGGCGTTGGGGCCCACGACGGCGGTGAACGCGCCGTCGGGGACGTCGAGGCTCAGCCGGGTGGACACCACCCGGTCCCCGTAGCGCAGGGTGATGTCCCGCGCGGTCAGTCGCGCGGTCGGCGCCCCGTCCGCCGGACGTGCGGTCGTGTCCTGTGCGGGCGGGCGTGCGGTCATGCGCGCCTCACCTCCTTCGTCAGCAGCCAGATCAGATAACAACCGCCGATCGCGGTGCTCACCACGCCGACCGGCAGCGCGACGGGTGCGAGGAGCATCTGGGCGAGCAGGTCGGCGCCCTGGAGCAGTACCGCTCCGGCCAGTGCGGCCGGGAGCAGCGGCACTCCGGCCGCGCCCGCGAGCCGGCGGCCGATCTGCGGGGCGGCGAGCGCGATGAACGCGATCGGTCCCGCCACCGCGGTCACCGTGGCCGTGCAGCCGACGCCGACCAGCACCATCAGCAGCCGCAGCCGGTCAAGCCCGACGCCGGTGGTCACGGCGACCGCGTCGCCGAGCGACGCCTGGTGCATGGAGTGCGCCCGGGTGGCCAGCAGGGCGAGGAGCACGGCGATCAGGGCGAACGGAATCCCGAGGTCGGCCCAGCCCACGCCGTTGAGCGAGCCCGCGCTCCAGCCGACCGCGGCGATCGCCACCTCCAGGTCGGCACGGAGCACGATCCACGAGTTGACCGCGGTGACCATCGCGTTGAGCGCGATGCCGATCACCACGAGGCGCAGGCCGGAGAAGCCCTTGTCGTACGCGAGGAAGTAGATCGCGGCGGCGACGAGCAGCCCACCGAGCACCGAGCCGACGGCCAGTTGCGCGGAGGTACCGGACAGTACGGTCAGGGCGACCAGGGCGCCCGAGTAGGCGCCCGCGTCGAGTCCGATCACGTCCGGGCTGCCCATGGGGTTGCGGGTCAGGTTCTGGAAGATGGCCCCGGCCACGCCGAGGGCCGCGCCGAAGACCAGCCCGGCCAGCACGCGCGGCAGCCGCCAGTCCGAGATCACCACGGAGCGTTCCGCCCCGGTCAGTACGGAGAGGACCCGTCCGGGGGTGGACCAGGAAGCGCCGTAGCAGAGTCCGAGCAGGCCGAGGGCCAGCATCAGGGCGACCATGACGGCGACGAGCACCACCGTGCGGCGTTCGACCCGGAGCTCCCGCCCGCGTCCGCGTCCGAGTACGAGAGTGGTCACAGCGCCCCCGCCCCGTGACGGCGGACGGCCCAGATCAGCATGGGGGCGCCGAGGAACGCGGTCACGATGGCCACCGGCACCTCGCCGGTGGGCAGCAGCACCCGTGAGCCCATGTCGGCGACCAGCAGCAGGACCGGGCCCAGGACCATCGTGTAGAGGATCATCCACGGCACCGAGCCCGCCGCCGGTTTGCGCACCAGGTGCGGCACGATCAGCCCGACGAAGAGGATCGGCCCGGCCACCGCCGTCGCCGCCCCGCTGAGCACGGTGATCAGTACGAGCGCGGCGGCCCGCACCCGGGTCACCCCCGCACCCAGTGTGTGCGCCACGCTCTCCCCCAGCGACAGGGCGTTGAGCGCCCGGCTCAGCAGCAGCGCGCCGCACAGGGACACCGCGATCGCGGTCAACGGCCAGGCCAGCGGGGCCTGTTCACGGGCGGCGAGGGACCCGACGGACCAGAACCGGTACGCGTCGAAGACGTCGGGCAGCATCAGCCGCATGCCCAGCGCGACACCGCTGAGCACCGCGGTCAGAGCCACGCCGGTGAGCACCAGGCGCAGCGGCGAGCGGCGCCCGACGGCGGCGACCAGCAGTGCGGCGAGCACCGAGCCGGTGATCGCCCAGCCCAGCTCGCCCGCCTGCCCGGCGGCGAGGCCGAGCCCGGAGCCGAGGGTGATGGCGAATCCGGCGCCCGCGGTGACCCCCAGGATGCCGGGCTCGGCCAGCGGGTTGCGGGCCAGCGTCTGGATCAGCGCGCCCGCCACCGCCAGGGCGGCGCCGACCGCGACGGCCAGCAGCGCGCGGGGCGCCCGGACGTCCCGTACGACCAGGTGGTCGTCGGTGCCCCGGAAGTCGAACAGCGCACGCACCACCTCGCCGGGCGGGACCGGGCGGGCGCCGACGCCCATGCTGAGCACGGCGACCACCACGAGCAGCACCAACCCGCCGACGAGCAGGCCGAGTTGCGGCACGGCCCGGCTCCTGGTCGCCGCCCGGGGAGCGGTGTCGGTGACGGTCACTTCTTCAGCAGCGGGGCGAGCGACTTGTCGATCGCGTCCAGGGTCTGCAGGGCCTGCCCGTAGGTCGCCGCCTCGGTGTAGCGGAGCGGGAAGGTCTGGCCGGCCTTGACGGCGGGCAGGTTCTTCCACAGCTTCGATTCCATGGCGTACTTCACCGACTCGGGGAGGCTGCCGTCGGGCTTCACCGAGTAGGTGATGGCCTGGGCGTCCTTGAACGAGGCCGGGAGTTCCTCGACGGACGGGTACTCGCTGACCGCGTGCGAGCCGGGGCCCGGCTTCTTCACCTTGCCGTAGTACTTCGCGCCCATGTCCTCGGCGATGTTGGTGCCCCAGGACTTGCCGAACTCGCGCTGGAAGGTGCCCTTGGCGGCCTCGCCGTACGCACCGAGGTGGCCCAGCTTCAGCTGGGGCAGCACGTCCTTGTACTTGGTGGCCAGCTCGGCGGCCCTGGCCTCGTACCGGCCCTTGCCCGCGTCGAACTTCTTCAGCGCGCCCGCGGCGTCCGCCTGCTTCTTGGACTGCTCGCGCCATGCGGCCGGCACGGTCGGGCCGATCGCCACGACCGGTGCGATGGACTCCAGCCGCTTGACGTCGATGTCGCCGAGCACCGGGGCGGGCACGCCGATGACGATCAGGTCGGGTTCGGCCTCGGCGACGGCCTCGTAGTTGGTCTCGGCCGCCTGCTCGCCCGCGACCTTGGGGAGCTTCTTGTACGCGGCCAGGTCCTGCTCGCTCATCATCGGCTCGCCGCGCTTCCACGACGAGATCCCGACCAGCGGCGCACCGGCCTCGATCATGACGGGGACGGCATAGCCGGTGGCCACCACGCGCTTGGGGGCGGCCGGGATGGTGATCTTTCCGTTGTCCGCGGCGAACACCCGGGTCTTGCCCTTGCCGGAGGCTTCCGAGGCGCTGTCCGACGTGCCGTCCGACGACCCGCATCCGGTCAGGACCAGGGCCAGCGTCATGGCGCCGGCCAGGCCCGAGGTTCTGCGTATGGACATGTGAGGCTCCTTGCTTCGCGTTTCGTGCTTCGTGCTTCGTGCTTCGTGAGTGCGTACGGGTCAGTGGTCGTCGTCGAAGTTGGAGACGCCGCACTTCCAGTAGCCGGTGATGTCGTGGTCGGCCTTCGCCAGGCGCAGTTCGTCGCGCACCCAGCGGCGCAGCGGCTTGAGCTGTCCGCCTCGCCCGCGGCCCACACGTACACCCGCTCGTTCTCGGGCACGGTCACCGCGGTCACGGCCTTCGCCAGTGCGTCGCCGGTGCCCGCCGGGCTGCCGCCGCGGTGCAGCCAGTGCACCTCGAAGCCCTCGGGGGCGTCCAGCTCGATCTCCTCGGTGGCGTCGGCGACTTCGGTGAACGCCCAGCCCTTCGCGTGCCGGGGCAGCTCCTCCAGCCAGCGGGCGAGGGCGGGCAGCGCGGTGAGGTCGGCCGCGAGCAGATAGCGGTCGTACGTGTGCGGAACGATCATCCCGCCGGGCGGTCCCGCGAGGGGCATGACGGCGCCCGGTTCGACCGCGCTCGCCCATTCCGATGCGAGTCCGCCCTCGTGCAGGGCGATGTCGATGTCGATCTCGCCGGTGTCCGGGTCGTACCGGCGCACGGTGTACTGCCGGGTGGCGGCCGCGGCCCCCGCCCAGCGCAGCATCAGCCCGTTCGGCTCGGGCAGCCGCAGCGTGCCGTCCTCGTCGGGGAAGAACAACTTCACGTGCTCGTCGGGCGAGTGGGCCTCGAACCCCTTGGTCCCCTCGCCGCCCAGGGTCACCCGGATCAGCCCGGAGCCGACCGTGCTGGTGCGCAGGACCTCGGTCTCCCGGATGCGGATCGGGTAGGCCACGTCCTCGGCCTGCCGCCCCGCCCGGACCTCCGCGATCCGCTCCAGGTGACGGTGCCTGTGGTCTTCCCGGCTCATACGGTCCCACCCGTCGGACGGGCACGCTCGGGCGACAGGAACTGGTTCATCGGACGGCTCCAGCGAAGATCGGCGGTGCGGGCGGGAGCGTCGGAATCCGTCACCACGGCAGCGCCGATGCCTCTGGCCGCCCCCCGGTGACACCCACCCCAACCCAGGAAGGCGAGGCTAACCTAACCAACTACGCGGAGTGTGTGCAAGCAGGCCGCACACCGTATGACCTCGCACGACATGACCTCACCTCAGGTGACTCCACGTCATATCGATCTGCTGTGCGGCGAGTTGGCTCCACCGGCGGGCGGCGCCCTACTTGTTCGGGCCCCGGAAGCGGCCGAACGCCTTCGTGAGGGCGCCCAGCGGGGAGCCTTCGGCCTTGCCCGCCCCCGGCACGGGCGGCCGGGGCACCCCGTCGCCGCCGGTCACCTCGGCCAGCGCGGCATGCGCCGCCTCGGCCGCCTCCCGGTACAGGTCGCGGGAGTTCGTCATGGCGTCGAGCGCCTCGGCGTACTTGGTGGCCATCTCCCGGGCGTGGGCCAGCTCCTCGTCCGGGGTGAGCAGGTGCCAGCCCTGGCGCAGCCGGGTCAGGGCCCGCTCGCCCTCGGCCGGCATCAGCCGGGGCAGGGCGGCGAACTCCTTGATCCTGTCGAGGAGTTCGGTCGGCAGGGAGCCGTCCAGGAAGACATTGCGCACCGTGAAGTGCTCCGCGTCGTAGTCCGCCTTCTGCGGCGCCGTGGGCAGGACGACGGCGCCGCCGCGCGGCATCCGTACGCCCAGTTCCCGCTTCATCGCGAAGTCGGCGATCTGGGCCTGTTCGGGCGTGGCCCGGTGCTCGACCACCCGGTGCCGCAGGCTCGGCGGCAGGAACGCCGAGACCGGCTGCTGCCCCAGCGCGTCCGGTGTCATCGCCTCGTGCACCACGACGTGCAGGAACCAGCTCTCCCGGGTGCAGTCGCGCAGCCGTCTGCGCAGCTCGTCGTCGTCCTTCGGCAGCTGGTTCGCCCTCCGCAGGCGCACGTCGGGGACCGTCGTGCCGTGGTCCCAGGCGACCCGGTCGCTGTCGGGCCAGAACATGGTGACGGGCGAGGGCCAGTGCACGTCCCACATCCGCTCCGCCTCGGCGGCGAGGACCCAGGTGACGCCCTCGCCCTCCTTGCGGCGCCCCTCGGCGTCGTACGTGGTCAGCTGCGCGCGCACCGTGACGTCGTCGGCCACCCGCCAGCGGGCCTCGAAGAGGCGGCGGGCCGACGGGCCGGGGTCGGCGGACTCGTCGCGCGGGTACAGGACGGTGGAGCGGGCCGCCTCGACGGGGTCGAGGTCCAGGAAGTCGTCGAGCACCCCGGCCGCCTTGAGGGCGATCAGGTTGCGCCGGACGTCCTGCTCGGGCTCGGGCCCGAGATGGCGCCCGCGACCGAGCCACGCGGTGTCGGGGACGGTGGTCGAGGAGGTGCTCTTTTTGGCCATGGAGTCGTTCTGTGGGAGACGGGGGCCCGACCAGTATGGTCCGTGAACCTGTCAGAGGAAGCGGTACCCCCGATCGGGAGGGGTGAACGGGTCCGCACGGACGGCCGGGCCGGGTCGAACGCGGGTGCCGCCCGACGTCCTAGCCTGGGGCGGTGATCAGTGACATGCCGACAAATCCCCGTACGAGCCTGGCCCGCGTGCTCGACGACTTCGGACCCACCCTGCTGGATCTCGTGCACGGCAGTCCGGAACCGGCCGGTGACATCGGCGGCGTGGTCATTCACGACCCCGGGGACGAGGCCGCGTACCCCTCCCACGCCATCGTCCTGGGCGTGGCCGTCTACGGGGTGCCGGAGATCGCCCGGCTGCTGCACGTCCTGGGTGCCCACGGCGCGGCCGCCCTCGTGGTGCGCGGGCCGGTGGAGCGGGACGAGGCGCTCGCCGAGGCGTCGGCCGCTTCGGGGGTGGCGCTGATCGCCCTCACCCAGGGCGCCTCCTGGTCCCAGCTGACCGCTCTGCTGCGGACGTTGCTCACCGAGGGGGACGTCGGGGACGCGGGGGTGCAGACGCTGGGCGGTGTGCCGTCCGGCGATCTGTTCGCGCTGGCCAACGCGGTCGCGACGCTGCTGGACGCGCCCATCACGATCGAGGACCGGCGCTCGCGGATCCTCGCGTTCTCGGGCCGTCAGGACGAGGCCGACCAGTCCCGGGTGGCCACCATCCTGGCGCGCAGGGTGCCGGACGGATACCTGCGGATCCTGGAGGGCCGCGGGGTGTTCGGCGAGCTGTACCGCAGCGACCGTCCGGTGCGCATCGCTCCGGCCACCCTCGACGAGGGCGAGTGGGCGATACCCCGGGTGGCCGTCGCGGTGCGCGCCGGTGACGAGTTCCTCGGGTCGGTGTGGGCGGCGGTGCAAGAGCCGCTGACGCCCGACCGTGAGCAGGCGTTCCAGGACGCGGCGAAGCTGGTCGCCCTGCATCTGCTGCGCCACCGGGCGGGCGCGGACGCGCAGAACCGGCTGCGGGCCGACCTGGTGAGCACCGTCCTGGAGGGCGGTACGGGCGTGGCGGACGCGCTCGCCCGGCTGGGTCTGGTGCACGAACCCACGGTGGTCATGGCCCTGGGGCTGGCCGAGCAGGGCAGGCAGAGCGGGCCCGCCGGACAGGGCGGCGATCATGCCCGGGTCACGGCCGAGCGGCAGCGGCTGACCAGCGCGCTGGGCATCCACCTGGACGCGGTGCAGCCCCGTTCCGCGCTCGCGCTGCTGGGTGACGTGGCGTACGCGATCGTCCCCGTTCCGGCCGACCCGACGGCCGGGCGGGAGCGGGCGGCGCAGATCGCGGGCCACTTCCTGGACCGTGCGGGGCAGCGGGCGGGGGCGGTCATCGGCATCGGTTCAGTGGCCACCGAACCGTCGGCGCTGGGGCGTTCGCGGACCAGCGCCGACCGTGCGCTGCGGGTGCTGCTGAGCGGCCGTACGCACCGGCGGGTCGCCTCGATCGGCGACGTGCACGTCGAGTCGCTGCTGCTGGAGCTGCGCGACCTGGTGGCGGCGCACGGGGACGAGCCGTCGGGTCCGGTGGCCCGCCTCGCCGCGTACGACGCCCGGCACCGGTCCCACCTGGTCGAGACCCTGCGCGCGTGGCTGGACGCGTTCGGGGACGTCCCGGCCGCGGCGGCGGACGTGTTCGTCCACCCGAACACGTTCCGCTACCGGATCCGGCGGGTCGCCGAGGTGGCGGAGGTCGATCTGCGGGACCCGTCGGTGCGTTTCGCGCTGATGCTGCAGCTCCGCCTGGCCTGACGCCCGCCGTCCCGCGCCGGGGGTGCTAGAGCTGGATCCACTCGCTGGAGGTGGTGACTTCGTCCAGGAAGTCGGCGACGGGTTCCACGCCCAGGCCCGGCCCGGTGGGTACGTCGAGGTGTCCGTCGGCGAGTTCGAAGGGGGCGGTGAGGTCGGTGGCGAAGTAGCGGCTGGAGCCGGAGGTGTCGCCGGGGAGGGTGAAGCCGGGCAGCGCGGCCAGGGCCACGTTGGCGGCGCGGCCGAGGCCGGTTTCCAGCATTCCGCCGCACCAGACCGGGACGCCGTGGGCGACGCACAGGTCGTGGATGGCCTTGGCCTCCAGGTAGCCGCCGACCCGTCCCGGCTTGATGTTGATGACCGAGGCGGCCCCGAGGGTAATGGCGGCGGCGGCGTCCTCGGCGGACTCGATCGACTCGTCCAGACAGACGGGCGTACGGAGTTGGCGGGCGAGCGCGGCGTGCTGCACGAGGTCGTCGTCGGCGAGCGGCTGCTCGATGAGCAGGAGGTCGAAGGCGTCCAGCCGGGAGAGGAGCCGGGCGTCGGCCAGGGTGTACGCGGCGTTGGCGTCGACCTGCAGGAGCAGGTCGTCGCCGAAGCGTTCGCGGACGGCGCGCACCGGGGCCACGTCCCAGCCCGGTTCGATCTTGAGCTTGATGCGTACGTAGCCCTCGTCGACGAATCCGCCGACGGAGTCGAGGAGTTCGGGGATCGAGTCCATGATGCCGACCGACACTCCGCACGGGACCCGGTCGCGTGCCGCGCCGAGGAAGTTCCCGAAGGACTGGCCCGCGGTGCGGAGCTGGGCGTCGAGCACGGCCGTCTCCAGGGCCGCCTTGGCCATCTTGTGGCCCTTGAAGGGCTTCAGCGCCCGCTTGACGGCGTGGGCGTCCGCCGCTTCCGGCAGCGCGGGGATCAGGAAGCGGCGCAGGACGTCGGCGGCCCCCTCGACGTACTCGGAGCAGTAGCGCGGCTCGGACATCGCGACGCACTCGCCCCAGCCCTCGGCGTCCGGGGTGACGACTCGTACGAGCAGGACGTCGCGGGCGGTCTCCACGCCGAAGGAGGTACGGAACGGTGCCTTCAGCGGCATCGCGATCCGGCGCAGTTCGATTCCGGTGATCTTCATGGTGTGCGGGCTCCTGGGAGGGTGGGGGTCAGGCGGTGGTGTCACGCGTGACGACGTAGCAGGTCCGGTCGTGGAAGCCGGTGACGCGGGCGCCTTCGGCGAGCAGTCCTCCGAGCACCTCGCGCAGCGCGAGGCGCCACTCCTTGGCGGCCCCCGGGTCGGTGCGGCGCAGCCCTTCGATGTCGGCCGGGACCTCGACCAGCAGGGTCGGTGCGTCGAGGCGGCCGACGGCGGGGCGGCCGTCCCGTACGGCCAGCGCCGTGACGGCGTCGGCGGGTACGGGCGCGGGCGACGGGGCGGCGGGCGCGGACAGGTCCCAGGCGATGAGGGCCCGGTCGGTGTCGTCGCCGCCGTTGATGGCGTCCTCCATCGCCCCGTAGAAGCACGGCAGGTACTCGACCGGGCGCGCCCCGAGCTTGCTGAGGTTGAAGTGGGCGTTGCGGCGCACGAGGGGGTCGTACGTCCACGTGATCCGGGTGAGTCCGCGGGCCAGGGCCCACTCGCGCTGGTGGAGCTTGAGGGCGAGACCCGCCCCGTGGCCGGGCAGCGCGCCGGTGACGTGGGAGTGCAGTACCCGGCCGACGGGGGCGGCGAAGAAGGCGACCGACGCGCCGGTCAGCTCGCCGTCCGCGTAGGCGCCGGCAACGTAGTTGCCCGCGTGCGAGAGGGCCCGCATCTGCTCGACGCCCATGGGCGAGGCGCCCGGTGCGCTGCCCCAGATCCGCACGAAGAGGGCGTCGACGGCTTCGAGTTCGCTCAGCTCGTGGAGTTCCCGCACTTCCGGCGCGCTCATCGGGCGGCCTCGCCGGCTCCGGTGACTCCGGCGACTCCGTCGGCTCCGGCGACCTCGGCGACCAGTGCGGCGAGCAGCCGTGCCCGTACCGGCATGTCGGCGACGATCACGTGCTCGTGGTCGGCGTGCGCTCCCCCGCCGACGGCGCCCAGGCCGTCCAGGGTCGGGCAGCCGAGCCCGGCGGTGAAGTTCCCGTCGGACGCCCCGCCGACCGCCGCCGACGACAGCGCCGGGAGTCCCTGCCGCTGGGCGAGCGCGCTCGCCCGCCGGAACAGATCCGCCGACGAACTCTCTTCCAGCGGCGGCCTGTTGGGGCCTCCCCGCACCTCCAGCCGGGCTCCCGGCACAGTGGTCGTCAGTGCGCGCAGTGCCGCGTCCACCTTCGCCTGGGCCGCCAGCGTCGGCACCCGGACGTCCACGCTGACCGTCGCCGTCGCGGGCACCGTGTTGGTCGCGGAGCCCGCGGCCACCACCGTCGGGGTCACCGTGGTGCGCCAGCCTTCGGACGCGTCGACGTTGACCTCCGCCGCCACCTCGTCCAGAGCGAGGGTCAGGTGTGCGGCCTCGATCGCCGCGTTGACGCCCTTCTCCGGTTCGAGCCCGGAGTGGGCCGCCCTGCCGTGCACCACCAACTCGTAGCCCGAGGTGCCCTTGCGGCCCGTCTTCACCGCCCCGCCGTCGGCGGACGCCTCCAGTACGAAGGTCGCCGCGCAGCTCCGGGCGGCCTCCTCGATCAGGGCCCGTGACGTGTCCGAGCCGACTTCCTCGTCCCCGGTGACCAGCACGCACACCCCGTCGAGCGAGGGCAGCGAGGCCAGCCCGTGGAACATCTGCACCAGCCCCGCCTTCATGTCGAAGACACCGGGCCCGCGCGCCACGCCGTCGGTCACCGACCAGGGGTGCGTGACCAGCGACCCCATCGGCCACACCGTGTCGTGATGCCCGAGCAGCAGCACCCTGGGGGCGCCGAACGTCCACCGCAGGTGCGTGACGCCGTCGACGACGATGCGCTCCGGTGCGGCCCCCAGGTGCCTGGCCCCTTGCGCGGCCACCAGGTCCGCGCTGCGTGCGACCGCGTCCAGGTCCGCGGAGAAGGACTCGCAGACGACCAGTTCCGCCAGGTCCGCGAGCATCTCGGAGAGCCGCGGCCCCTGACCCGCCCCGCTCCGTACCTCGCCCGCCCCGCTCATCGGGCCCTGCCCAGCTCGGCGCGGAAGAGCCGCTGGACGTTGCCGCCGAGGACCGCACGGATGCTGTCCTCGTCCAGTCCGCGCTTCACCAGCACCTCGGTCAGCGCGGGCAGTTCGGCGGGCCCGTCCAGGCCGGGCAGGGACAGGTCCATGGGCACCCCGTCATAGTCGTTGTTGTCGCAGCACGGCGGCGTGACGTCGGCCAGTACCTCGCGTACGAAGTCCGGTCCGATGCCCACGTGCGCGTAGCCGACCAGCGCGGCGATGTGCTCGATGTGGTCGGCGATCCGCTCGATCGTCCGCGACTCGGGGTCGGTCGCGAGGAAGTCGGGCACGAAGTTGACGCAGACGACACCGCCGGTCGCGGCCACGCCGCGGATCTGCTCGTCGGTGAGGTTGCGGTGGTGGTCGCAGAGCGCTCGGGCCGACGAGTGCGAGGCGATCAGCGGACGGGTGGCCAGCTCCAGCACGTGTGCCACCCCGGCCGCCCCGAGGTGGGAGATGTCGAACACGACGCCGAGGCGCTCCAGTTCGCGCAGCGCCGCCACGCCCGCGCCGGTGAGCCTGCTGCCGGTCGCGTCCTCGCCGCTGCCGTCGCCGAGCGGCGAGCGCCCCCAGTGCGCGATCGAGGCGACCCGTACGCCGAGCCGGTGCAGCGTACGGAACAGCTCCACGTCCACGTCGACACCGGGTGCGCTCTCCAGCGCGAGCACCAGCGCGATGCGGCCCTGTGCGAGGGCGGCGTCGATGTCGTCGCCGTCCAGGCACAGCCGTACGTGTTCGGCGTTGCCCTCGGCGAGGGCGTGCGCGCACTCGATCATCCGCAGGGTGCGGCGCAGCGCCCCCTCGGGCCGGAACCCGTCGTCCACGAACACGGGCAGCACCTGGATGTTCACCCCGCCCGCCAGCAGCTGTGGCAGCCACTGTTCGCGGAAGAACTCCGCCCACCGTCGCGGGGGCCGTTCCACCACCGACATGAGCAGGTCGTTGTGCGTGTCGGCGACGACCGCGCGGCCGTGCAGATCTCCGGTCACCTTCGATTCCTTCCAAGAGGCATGCAACCGAAGCTAGAGGAGATCCGGGGCGGAAGATTCGTACCTGAGAACGAAGGAAGGCGGCATGATCCGTACGCCGCTACGAGCCCTCGGTGCCTCCGGCCAGGGCCTCCCACAGGAACGTGTACTTCAACGCCTGTACCGCGGCGGTCTGCACGTGGTCGTTCGCGCCGCTGTGTCCCCCGCCGGTCGTCTCGTGGAAGAGGACCCGGTGCCCCTGGTCGCGCAGCAGGGCGGCCGCCTTGCGGGCGTGGCCCGGGTGGACCCGGTCGTCGCTGGTGGAGGTGAGCAGCAGGACCGGCGGGTAGTTCCGGTCGGCGCGGAAGTGGTGGTACGGGGAGACGGCCTCCAGGTGCGGCCGGTCGGCCGGGTCGTCGGGGTTCCCGTACTCGGCGGTCCAGGACGCCCCGGCGAGCAGCAGGTGGAAGCGGCGGAGGTCCAGGATCGGCCAGCCGATGACCACCGCGCCGAAGAGATCGGGGTAGCGGGCGAGCATCGCCCCCGTCAGGAGGCCGCCGTTGCTCCGGCCCTCGATGCCGAGCCGGTCGGTGGTGGTGAGCCCACGGGCGACGAGGTCCCGCGCCACCGCGGCGAAGTCCTCGAAGGACCGCGGCCGTCCGGCTTTCAGCGCGGCACGGTGCCAGGCGGGCCCGTACTCGCCGCCGCCCCTGATGCCCGCGACGACGTATCTGCCGCCCCTGGCCAGCCAGGCGCGGCCCCGCAGGCCGCTGTAGTCCGGGGTGAGGGACTGCTCGAAACCGCCGTAGCCGTGGAGGAGGGTGGGGGCCGGCTCCGTGTGGTCGGGGCCGATCACGAAGTACGGCACCGGGGTGCCGTCGTCGGAGACCGCGAAGTGCTGGCGCACGTCCAGGCCGGCGGTGGCGAACAGCGCGGGCGCCTCCTTGAGCACCTCGGTGCCGCCGGTCGTCTCTCCCCGGTGGAGGGTGGGCGGCTGGAGGAAGCCGTCGGTCTCCAGGAAGTACTCGTCGGAGTCGGGGTCTGTGTCGACGACGGCCGCCGAGGCCAGGGCCGGGACCTCGGCGAGGGGGCGGGTGGCCCAGGTGTCGCCGGGGCCCGGGGTGAGGACCTCGATGCTCGTCGCGACGTCGGTGAGCTTCTCCAGGATCAGATGGTGCCGGGTCCAGGAGTGCCCGGCGAGCGCCGTCCGCTCCGTCGGGGCGAACAGCACGACCGGCTCGCGCCGCCCGTCGAGGAAGGCGTCGAAGTCGAAGGCGAGCAGGGAGCCCGCCGGGTGTCCCAGCCAGTCGGACTTCGGGGTGACGACGATCCACTCCCGGTGGGCGTACGCGAAGGCATCGGCCGGCACCTCGATCCGCACGCGCCTGTCGTCGGGCCCGAGCAGGTAGGTGTCCCGGTGCCAGAAGTCGCGGTGGACCACGAGGAAGTCGCGGGTGAAGCCCTCGGTGGGGTCGCGCCAGGCCGCCACGGAGACCGCGTCGGCGGCGGCCTCGTACACCTGCTCCGCCTCCTCCGGCGGGGTGCCGCGCCGCCAGCGGCGGACCGTGCGCGGATAGCCCGAGGCCGTGAGCGATCCCGGGCCCAGGTCCGCGCCGAGGTAGACGGTGTCCTGATCGATCCACCCGATGCTGGTCTTGCCCTCCGGGACGCGGAATCCGTCCGGTACGAACTCCTTGGTCTCCAGGTCGAATTCGCGCACGACCACGGTGTCGGAGCCGGAGCGGGAGAGTCTGACCAGGGCCCTGCCGTGGTCGGGGTACCGGACCGGCGCCCCCGACCAGACCCAGTCCACGTCTTCCGCCGCGGCCAGGGCGTCGATGTCGAGGACGGTCTCCCACCGCGGTTCGCTCGTGCGGTACTCGTCGAGCGTCGTGCGCCGCCACACCCCTCGTACGTGCCCGGCGTCCTGCCGGAAGTTGTAGAGGTGTGCGCCGCGGCGCCGGACGTGGGGGATGCGGCGGGTGTCGTCGAGGACCTCGCGCAGTTCGTCCGCCAGTCGCGCGCACGAGGCCGTGCACAGCGCGTGCTCGGCCTCGGCCGTGCGCTCCTTCACCCAGGCGAGGGCGGCCGGGCCCTCGACGTCTTCGAGCCACAGGTACGGGTCGTCAGTGATCACATGACGAGTATGCCGACCCGGACCCGCCAAGTCGCCCGAGCAGCCGCCTCGTTGAACAAGCTCCGGCGGGCCGTCGGGCTTCTGGCCTTCGTCGGTCCTCTGGCCTTCGTCTGGCCTCTGGTCTCGGTCGGGCCACGGACCCATGATGGAAGACGCCGCCCTCACCGTGGAGGTCTCTCATGGACCCTCTGTCGCTTGCCATTGCCGGTGCCCTCGCCGCCGGTGTCGCCACCGGAGCGGGTGAATCCGCCGGGGCCGCGCTGCCTGCCCTCGCCCGGAGGATCACCGAACGCTTCTCCGGCCGTGCGCACCGGCCGGAGTCCCGGGCACAGCTCTCGGCGGCACTCGACGAGGAGTTCGGGCGCGATCCCGCGTTCCGCCAGGAGTGCGAGGCCCTGTGGAACCAGGCGGCCGACGGCGGCGTGGCCAACTCCTTCCAGGGCGAGGCCAGGAACGTCGTGCAGGCGCGTGACATCCACGGCGGGTTCACGATCCAGTGAAGCCCCCGCCGTGACGCCCGAGGGTGCGGCCCGGCGGAGATTCACCGCTGCCGGACCGGCGGCAGCTCCATCTCCCGGGTGAGGGCCCAGCGTTCGTGGTCGCGCCAGACTCCGCCGATCTTGATGAAGCCCGGTGAGACGCCCTCCTTCCGGAAGCCGAGTTGCCTCACGAGCCTCAGCGAGGCGGTGTTGCCCGGCTGGATGTCGGCCTCCAGCCGGTGGAGGCCCAGTTCGTCGAAGGCGTAGTGCACCGCGAGCGCGACGCCCGTGGACATGTAGCCCCGTCCCGCGTGGGGCAGGAACGCGGCGTAGCCGAGCACGCCCCGCTGGTAGGGCTCCCGGACGATGCCGTTGATGTTGACCATTCCGGCCAGGTCGGAACGGTCCTTGAGGCAGACCACCATGCAGACACCGGTCGTCCGATCGGATCTCGCCAGATAGGCCGAGAACCCGCTCGGCGTGCACGGTATTCCCACCCACGGGCGGTGGAGATCGACGCTCATCCTGGCGAGTTCGATGAATCTCTCCTCGTCCTCCGCCGTGACCGGCCGGAGAAGGACTTGTGACCCCTGAGCCGATTCGATACTCACCGGCCGAAGTCTACGCCGCGAAGGAGTGCCGGAGTACCCGGAAAGCCTAGGAAGGCGGTGGAATCCGGTGCTATTCTGAGGCCGCTGGAGGGGTTGCCCCCGCTGCGCTCCGCACAGGCCCGAAACACCTCTGCGACAGAAGAGACGACCATGAGTGATGCCATTGTCCCGGGGCGCCCTCTCCCCGACATCGGAGAAGTAACTCTGGCGGATCTCCTCGCCGAGTCGTCCGCACCGGCCGCGGAATTCCGGGCATTGATCCTGCATCGTGGCACACCCGCGCGCATGGCGGCCTTCAACTCCGAAATCGGGGGAGACGAGTGCCTCCCCGCATCGACCAATTCATCCTGAAGGTGCACGGAGGCTGCAACCTGGCCTGCGACCACTGCTACGTCTACGAGCACGCCGACCAGAGCTGGCGCACCAAACCACGGACGATGAGCCCGTCGGTCGTGACGCGGGCGGCGACCCGTATCGCGGAGCACGCCGGTGCCCATCGGCCGCCCGTCGTGCGCATCAGCCTGCACGGCGGAGAGCCGCTGCTCCTCGGTACGCGACGATTGCGCGAGGTCGCCACCACACTGCGGGACGTCGTGGGCGGTGAATTCGGACTCAGTCTTCATGTGCAGACCAATGGTGTACTGCTCGACGAGGAATTCTGCTCGCTCTTCGATGAATTCGGCATCCAGGTCGGCGTCTCGCTCGACGGCGACCGGACTTCGAACGACCGGCACCGCCGTTATGCGAGTGGTCTCAGCAGTCACAGGAAAGTACTCCGTTCCCTTGAGTTACTGAGGCGTCCGGAGTTCCGTCATCTTTACGGCGGAATCCTGTGCACCGTGGATGTGGAGAACGATCCGACAGCGGTCTACGAGGCATTACTGGAAGAGTCGCCTCCGCGCATGGACTTCCTTTTTCCCCATGCGACGTGGGAGAATCCACCGCCCCGGCACGGGGAATCACCGGCCCCTTATGCCGCCTGGCTGGGCCGCATTCACTCCCGCTGGCTCGCCGACGGCAGGCCGGTGCCGATCCGGCTGTTCGAGGCCCTGACCCGGGCGTCCCGGGGCGAGCCCAGCGGAAGCGAAGCCGTGGGGCTGCGGCCGGTCGCGCTCGCCGTGGTGGACACCGACGGGTCGTGGGAGCAGGCCGATTCCCTCAAGACCGCTTACGCGGGCGCACCTTCCACGGGCATGTCCGTCTTCACCCACAGCGTGGACGACCTCCTGACCCACCCCGGCGTGGCCGCCAGGAACGAGCGCTACGCGCAGTTGTGCGCGACGTGCACGTCCTGCCCCGTCGTACGCACCTGCGGCGGGGGGCTCTACGCCCACCGCTACCGGCACGGGAGCGGTTTCGACAACCCGTCGGTGTACTGCGCCGACCTCCGGGTCCTGGCGGCCGAGGTCCCGGCGGCACGGACCGTACGGACAACTGGCGCCAGAATCACCGCGGTTGCCGCCGCTGCCCGCACCGACGGCCTCCCGTACGTCACCGGTCACCTGCCGGAGAGCGCGTTCGGTGCCCTCGCCGAAGGTGCGGGGACCGCGGAGGGCATCCGTGCGCTCCAGCGCCTGCAGCTCACCCTGACGAAGGCGCTGCTGGCGGGCGCGGCCGCCGGACCCGTTCGCCGGTCGGCCCTGGGCGTCGCCGCCCGCGAGGGCCTGGCACTGCTGATCGAGTGCGAGCGCCGTTGTCCGGCCGAGACCCTGGAGGTCCTGCGCTCCCCTTTCGTCCAGGCATGGGCGGACCGCTGTCTGCGTTCCGCCGGCACGGCGGCGGCCGACCTGGACCGGGCGCACATCGCCTGCGTCGCGGCTGCCGTCGCCCGGCGGGCGGGTGTGGAAGTGAGCCTGCCGCTGCCGGTACGGGCCGGGCTGGTCCACCTGCCGGGCGTGGGCGCGCTCCGGGTCCCGGACGACGGGCCCACCGCGCTCGTCCCGCTCGGGGGCCGCGGCCGGGCGAACCTCGAACCCGTCGGGCTCCGACGGCTGACCGCGGCGTCGCTGCCCGTCGCCGTCGACGACCTCGACCCGTACCGCGCCGACGACGCCCGGCCCGCTCTCGGCCGCCTCTCCGCACCGGACTGGCGGACGTGGCGGACCGCACTGACAGCGGCGGGGAGCGAGCTCTCGCAACTGGTCCCCGCCCATGCCGCGGTGCTGCGGGCGGGGCTGCGGGCGATCGTCCCGCTCCGTGCCCCGGCGGCGGAGCAGGACGCCCCGTACCTGGCCGGGCGCGCGTTCGGGGGCATCGGTCTGGCGATACGGAGGGGGCCCGCCGGCGGTGCCGGCACGGACCCGGCCGCTGAACTGCTCCGCGCGTTCCAGCACACCAAGCTGGCCGCGCTGCTGGACGTGTACGCGTTCTTCCCGGCGACGGAGGCCGCCCTCGTGTCCGTACCGTGGTCACGGGTGCCGTTGTCCCCGCACCGGGTCCTCCACGGTCTCTACGCCCAGGTGGCTCTCGCGGAGCTGTGGCGCGCCCGGTCGGCCGGGGCCCCGCGCACGACCGGAGCGAGGGCGTACCGGGACGCGGCCGCGGCACACCGGCGGTACCTGGACCGGGCGGACATCACCGTGGACACCCTCGCGGCCGAGGTGGCGATGGAACCGGCCGGTGTCCGCTTCACCACCGGGCTGCGTACCGCCGTCGACAGGCTGGCACAGCCATGACCCCTACCGGCAGCCGGCCCTGGAGAGCGAGCACATGAGCGCAGACCCCCACCCCAACGCCTTCGCGGGACGGGCCACCCACGTCGTGCAGGCCGGGAACATCTTCGGCGGTGTGAACAGCGGCGGGCAGTACGTTCTGCCGGTACCGAGGCAACTGCCGCGCGCCGCCACCCACTTCACGGACCGCACCGACGCCTTCGCCCGGCTGAGCCGGCTGGCCGCGGCGGGCAGGAACGGCATCGCCATGATCTCCGGCCCCGCCGGGGTCGGAAAGAGCGCCCTCGCCGTTCACTGGGCGACCGCGTGCAAGGAGGAGTTCCCCGACGGCCAGCTGTACGTGAACCTCTGTGGCTTCGGCCAGCGGGCGCCGCTGCGGCCCGAGAGCGTGCTGCACGGCTTCCTGTCCGCGCTGAACGCGTCGGCCGACCGGATAGTGGACGATCTGGACGCCATGTCGGCGCTGTTCCGCTCGCTGGTCGACGGGAAGCGGGTGCTGGTCGTGGCGGACAACGCGCGCAGCGCGGACCAGGTGCGGCCGCTGCTGCCCTCGTCGCCCGGCTGCTTCACCCTCGTCACCAGCCGAAACCGGCTGGGCAGTCTGTCCGCGGTGGACGGGGCCGTACCGGTGGCCGTCAGACCGCTCGGCATCCCGGAGGCGGTCCGGCTGTTCCAGCAGCTCTCGGGCCATCAGGACCTGCGGGGTTCCACCCAACTCGTGCTCCGCTGCGGGCGCATGCCGCTCTTCGTCAGGATCGCGGCGCAGCGGGCCAGTGCCGCCGCGGATCTGAGCGGGCTGGTCGAAGACCTCACACGGGACAGCGACCGGCTCGAAGCACTGTCCACGCTGGACGACGGAATGGAGGCCCGCATGGTGCTCTCGTGGTCCTACCAGGGACTGCCCCCTTCGGCAGGCCGGGCGTTCCGGCTGCTCTCCCTGCACGCCGGCCCCGACTTCTCCGTCCCGGCGGCGGCCGCGCTGATCGACCGCCCGGAGAACGAGACCCGGCGCATCCTGGAGACGCTGGGCGCCGTCAACATGCTCGAAGAGCTGGGCGGGAGCCGGTTCCGCTTCCACGACGTGCTCCGCGACTACGCCAGGGAGCGGGTGGTCGAGGAGGAGCCGCTGCCGGATCGACTGGGCGCCCTGCGCAGGGAGTTGTCCTTCTACCTCCGCAAGGCGGACGCCTGCGACCGGGTGCTGGCGCCGCAGCGGCAGCACGTACCTCTGGAGCACGGCGCGGACCGGGCAGCGACGTCCTTCCCCGGCCCAGGTCCCGCCCTCGCCTGGTGCGACGCCGAGCTGGCGAACCTGGTGCACGCCGTCGACCAGGCCGTCGAGCTCGGCTTCGACGACGTGGCGTGGAAGCTGCCGGTGGCGCTGGTCTACTTCCTGCGGCTGCAGAAGCGCGACACGTCCCGGGTCGAGCTGTCCGCGATCGCGGTCGAAGCGGCGCGCAGGGAGGGCGACCGGTGGGCCGAGGCCTGGAGCCTGATCTGTCTCGGCGGGGCCGAGTCCGACCTGGAGCGCCACGAGGACGCCCTCGGGCACTTCACCGAGGCGCTGCGGATCAGCCGGGAGATCCAGGACCGCCACTGGGAGGGCAACAGCATCTACAACCTGGCCTGGACGTTGCGGCTGCTCGGCCGGCACGCCGAGGGCCTGGAGCGGCAGCGTCAGGCGCTGGCGATGCAGCAGGAGACCGGTGACGAGCGGGGCGCGGCGATCACCCTGACCGAGATCGGTGCGCTGGAACTCGTGCTGGGCAGGCCTGAGCAGGCGTACGCGGAGTACGAGCGGGCCCTCGCCGGGGCACGGGCGACGGACGATCTGCCCACGGAGGCCAAGTCGCTGCACGGACTGGGCGAGGTGCGCCGCGCGACGGGCCGGCCGGACGAGGCGATCGAGTGGTACCGGCAGGCGGTCGAGGTACGTCTGCGGGTCGGCGACCGCTTCGGGCTGGCCTGTTCGCTCTTCGCACGGGGCAGACAACTCGCCTCGGCCGGCCGGACGGACGAGGCGGCCGCGGAGCTGGCCCGCGCCGAGGTGGTCCTCGACGAGCTCAAGGACCCGCTCGTCGAGGACGTCCGGCGCCACCTCGCGGATCTGGGGGGCGCCCCGGACTGAGCGACGTACCGTACGGGGCCGTCAACCTCCGGCCCACTGGTTCACACCCGCCACATCCCCGCTCTTCGCGGTTCCGCCGCGCGCTCCCCGGGGCTGTCGGCTAGTTTCGCTACGGCCGACGGCGCGACGGCGGCGCGAATGCTACTGCGTCCGTGCTGGGGAGCCCGGCAACTCGGCTGATTTGAGCGCTACGAACGGACCCACCGTCCACCATGCTGAGCGGTGGTGCCGTTCCGGGCTGAAGCCGCTGGTAACGGGAGGCAATCAGGTGTTTGGTTCGGTGCGAGCGCCTGGCCGCGACGGGCAGCTGGCCTACGAGACATGGGGGGACCCCGAGGGGCACCCGGTGTTCCTGCTGCACGGTACGCCCGGCAGCCGACAGGGCCCCCGCCCCCGGACCTTCGACCTCCACAAGCTCGGCGTCCGGCTGATCGCCTACGACCGTCCCGGCTACGGGGACTCGACCCGCCACCCCGGCCGGCGGATCGGGCACGCGGCGGACGACGTCGACGCCATCGCCGATGCCCTGGACCTGAAGCGCTACTCGGTGGTCGGCCGGTCCGGCGGCGGGCCGCACGCACTGGCCTGTGCGGCACTGAACCGGGGCAGCCGGGTCGCGAGCGCCGCCGCACTGGTGACCCTGGCACCCCCGGACGCCGAAGGCCTCGACTGGCTCGCCGACATGGCCGACTCGAATGTGACGACGTACCGCACGCTGGACCACCACTCGCCGGACCGGACCCAGGTGGGCGCTCTCCTCGCCCGCAACGCCGATGCCATCCGGCGGGATCCGTCGTCCCTGCTGAGAACCCTCAACCCGGAGATGCCGTCCGTGGACCGCGTGGTCGTCGAGGACGCGGGGATCCGCGAGCTGCTGCTGCAGAACTACCTGTCCGCGGTGGGCGAGATGACCGACGCGGTCGCCGGGCTCGACAGCCCGCCGGAGCCGGAGGGCTGGGTGGACGACCTGGTGGCCTTCCGCGAACCGTGGGGCTTCCGGCCGCAGGACATCGAGGCTGTACCGGTGCTGCTCTGGCACGGGGAGTACGACGTCTTCGCCCCCGTCGCGCACTTCCGCTGGCTCGCCGAGCGCATTCCCACGGCGTCCGCCGTGCTCCAGCCGTCCGCCGCGCACTTCTCGGCGCTGCCGGCGCTGCCGCAGTCCCTGGCGTGGGTGCGCGACAACGCCGTATGACGACGCCGTGTCCCCTTCTCGGACCGGGCTCCGACCGGGCTCAGATCGGGTGCGGTTCCAGTTCCAGGCTGGTGCGCTGCCATTCCTGGAGGGCCACTGTCCTGGGGTGGTCCGCGCCGAGCCGCTTGACCAGCTCGGCCAGGACGTCGTCGTGCATCGTGCGGGCCGCTTCGCCCTCGCCGAGGTCCCTGAGTACGACGGCGAGGTTGCCCGCGCACACCAGTGTGGAGGGGTGGCTGGAGCGCAGGACCTCCCGCAGCCGGTCGTAGACCGCTTCGTACGTGGCGCGCGCCTGTGCCAACTGCCCTTGTTCCGCCTGGGTGTTGGCGAGGTTGACCCGGCAGCTGAGCACATTCGGGTGGTCCTCCCCCAGCAGTTCGGTGAAGTCGGCCACGGCCTGTTCGGTGAGTTCCCTCGCCCTGGCGACCGCACCGGTGCCCAGCAGGTGCACCGCGTAGTTCGCGGAGCAGGCGACGGTGTGCGGGTGTGCCTTGCCGAGGCCGCGCCGGAAGTCGTCCAGCACCCTGCTCACCAGTTCCAGCGCCTCGCCCGTCCGGTCCAGCGCCATCAGGTCGCCCGCCAGGTTCATCTCGACCAGGAGCCGCTCCGGGGAGATCTCCCCCTCCCCCTCCGGGGTGTGCTTCAGGACGACCCTGGTGTACGCCTCCGCCTCACCCGGGCGGCCCACCCGCCGCAGTGAACCCGCCAGCCCCTTGATGGTGTTGAGGACGGTCGGTGCGCCCTCGGTGAGTTCGACGTTGCGCAGGCAGCGGTCGTAGGCGCGCTTCAGCAGGCTGACCGAGGCCCGGTAGTCACCGCAGTCGCGCAGGTCGCGCCCCAGGTTGACGGCCGTCTCGATGGTCAGGGGATGGTCGTGGCGGAGGATCGCCTCGCGGGTGTCGAGGGTCTTGCGGTCCAGTTCGCGCGCCTCGTAGTAGTCGCCCGACAGGCGCAGCGAGACCGCGAGGTTGTTGGCGGCGCCCAGGGTGCGCGGGTGGTCCTCGCCGTAGACGTCGCCGTACCGCTGGTGGGTCTCGCGGTCGTACGCGAGCGCCTCGGAGAACCGGCCGAGGCCGCGCAGGTCGGCGGCGACGCTGCTGGTGGTCATGAGGACGTGCTGGTCGTCCTTGTCGCCGAGGACGTCGAGCTGCCGCTCCAGCACCTCCTTGTCCAGGGCGAGGGACTCCTCGTACTTGCCCTGGGCGCGCAGGATGTTGCCGATCTGGAACCGCACGTGCAGCACCCAGCGCTCGTCCGGGTCCCCGTCCTCGCTCCAGACGTCCACGCACCGCTCGCTGAGTTCCAGTGCCTGGGCGATCTCGCCGCGGCGGCGCAGCTGGCGCACCCGGTCCACCACGAGTTCGCGGATGCCGTCGTCGGGCGTGCTGAACGCCCAGGTGGTGCCGAGGTGCGGCCAGATGATCCGGTACCGGTCCCAGGTGTCGGGGTCCTCCGGGTCGTCCTGCCCCGGCCTGGCCGCGACCAGCGTGCGGTAGACGACTTCGCGGGCGGACTCCTGCTCCTGTTCGGACATGCTGTTGCGCATGGAGAGCTGGACGAGCCGGTGCACCTGGACGCCCCTGGCCTTGCGGTCCACCCGGACCAGGGCGAAGCGGCTCAGCTCCTGGTAGGCGCGGGAGAGCGTGCGGGCGCCGCCGACGGCCCGGCAGATCTCCACGCTCTCCAGCAGGTCCATGGAGATGGGCTCGGGGCTGAAGTAGGAGCACAGCTGCAGGAGGCGGACCGCGGGCGGGTAGTTCTCCCGCAGCTGCTTGATGGCGAAGTCCCAGGTGCCGCCGGTGATGTTGGTGACATCGGTCCTGCGCTGCAGCTGGCCGACGTACTCGCGGGCGCTCTTGCCGGTCTGTTTCATGGCGTTGGCGGCCTGGTCGACGGCGATCGGCAGGTCGCCGAGGGCCTCGGCGACCATGTCCACCTCGTCCTGGCCGATGTCCGGCAGCCACCGGCGCAGGTGGGTGATGCTGTCGGGCCTGCTGAAGACCCCCACTTCGACGGTGTCGGCGTAGCGGCTCCAGCCCTCGGAGCGCTGGCTGGTGATGAGGACGTGCCCGGAGCGTCCGCTCACCAGGAAGTCGGCCAGGTTGCCGGGGTCGTCCGCGTTGTCGAGGATCAGCAGCCAGCGGCCGCTGTCGAGGGCGTCGCGCACCGCTCGCGCGGTGTCGGTGGGGTTCTTGCGCTCGGCCAGGCCCAGCGGGCCCGACATCGCCGAGTACTGCTCGACCGCGAGGTTGCGCTGCTCGGCCTGGATGTGCCACACGACGTCGTAGTCGCCCTTGTACCTGCGGGCGAACTCCTGCGCCAGGAGGGTCTTGCCCACGCCTCCCATGCCGCGCAGGAGGACCGGCTTGTGGACGGTCTGCAGCCGCTCCCTGATGGTTTCGAGGAGTTCGGTGCGGCCGGAGAACGGGGTGGTGCGGATCGGGACGTTCCAGACGGGCGGTTCGGCGCCGGGGTAGCGCGGAAGCACGTGGTCGGGCCCGGTGAAATGGGCGCGCGAGCGGGGTTCCAGCGGGGCGCCGAAGGCCTTCAGCAGGGTTTCCCTGGCGGCCTCCGGGGTGTCGCAGCGCGTGAGGTCGGCGAGGTGCTCGGTGAACGGCGCGCCGAGCCTGACCTCTTCGATCCGTACCGGGACCAGCTGGCGGCGCTTGCCGAGTTCGTCGACCGAGTAGACCGTTTCCCAGGTCGTCCTGAAGCGGGAGGACCTGAGGTAGGCGCCGGACATGACCGCCAGGGTGTGGGCAGCGGATTCCACCCCCCGCTCGGTCTCGGTCCTGAGCCGCGTGCCCTCGGCCGTGCCCTCCTGGGCCAGGTGGACCCGGAAGTCGGCGGATTCCAGTACGGCGCGGATCCACTCGGCCCAGCTGCGGTCCTGCGGGACGAAGCTGATGTACACGTCGGACACGTTGAGCGGCTTGGGCCGGATGAAGCGGTCGAGGTAGCGCCGGCGCAGGCCCTCCTCCATGCGCGGCAGCGCGGTCACCTCGCCGTCGGAGACGACCTCGGTGAGCCGTTCGTACGCGGCCAGCAGGGAGGAGGGGTTGCCGGGGGTGTCGCGGAACGGCGCCAGGAGCTCCTCGTAGGAGTACACGGGCCGGTAGGGGATCTCGACCCGGCCCCAGTAGTCCTCCGGGTCGGTGTCGTGGTGGCGGCTGAGGATCCGGTCGAAGCGCACCCTGATCTGGCCCCTGGCGGCTTCCAGCCGGTCGGCCTGGCCGTTGGTGTCCTCGACGCGCATGGGCACGGGCAGGATGCGGATGTTGCGGTCGCTGTGCATGAGGTCGATGCGTTCCGCGACGTTGGCCGCTCCCTCGATGCTCTGGCTGCTCGGGGTGAAGCAGGTGACGAGGGTGTGCGGCAGGGTGACGGTGCAGATGTCGGAGATGTCGTTGAGACCCGTCCGGCTGTCGATGAGGACGTAGTCGTAGTTCTGTACGAACTCGTGCTTGAGCGCCTCCAGGAACCGGGTGGCGAGCGGTCCGTCCATGAACGGCTTCCAGTCGAACTGCGAGAACGCGCTCAGGTACTTCTTGTTCTTGATGCCGGCCGGCAGGTAGTCGAGCCGGCCTGCGTCGGGGAACGCCCAGTCGACCGGGATGCGGCAGTGGTTGTAGCGGGCCCGCTCGGCGACCCATGCGGCGTCGACCGTGACCGGCAGTTCGGACTCGCCCCGGCCCGGGTGCTGCGCCTCGGCGAGCCGCCGCTCCTCCCCGTACGACTGGTTGAAACGGGTGACGAGGTCCAGGACGCCGGGTGTGGTGCGGAGTTTCTCGTCCTCCAGGAAGGGGTGCAGGAAGCGGTCGAGTCCCGGGGCGTCCAGGTCCCAGTCGACCATCAGGACCCGTTTCCCGGCGGACGCCAGGATCCACGCGGTGTTGGCGAGCGCCATCGTCCGCCCGGTGCCGCCCTTGTACGAGTAGAACGTGACGATCCGGCCCGCGTCGTCGCTGGTCATGGCCTGGCCTCCAGGGCGCCGCCGTCCGTGCCGGGTTCGTCGACGCCGACTCCTGGCGGTTTCACCGCAGTTGTGTTCCGTGGGGACGATTGTGGCTGAATGTACCGCAGGTACCTCATGTTGGCGGACTCGGCCAATTCGCCGAACCACAGGGCGAAGGCGTCGGCCGTGGCGAGTCCGCGGACGGCCGTCTGCTCCCCCACCCGGCCCTCCCGCAGCGAGCGGGGAAAGACGGACTCCACGAGTCCGCGCAGCCGGTCGAAGTGTTCCTTGGTCTGCGGGTCGTTGTCCGCGAGGGCGGTCAGTACGGCGGTCCAGGGCCGGTGCGCGTCGTCGAACTCCTTTGCCCTGGCGGCCGTCCCTGGGTCGCCCAGCGCCCAGGGGTCGACGACGAGGATCCAGGGCGCGGCCGGTGTGTCCCTGCCCCGCAGGTCGACCTTGTCGAACTCCACCACTTCGGGGGCGAAGCCCAGGTTGCGGGCCAGTTCCGTGACCTGCTCGGCGATCGGGCCGCCCGCCACGGGACCGTAGGGACGCCAGTCGAGCGGCCCGGGGCCGTAGCGTGCGGCCTCGCGGCCGATCGGCAGCCGGTCCTCGTACGGGGCGAGGACGGTGATGCGCAGGGGCGGCCTGGGCGGGGCCGCCGCGAACGCGTCCGGCAGCCGGGCCAGCGCCGTCCGGTCGAGGGAGCCGGGTGCGGAGCCCGCGGGGACGGTGGCCGCCGCGGAGGCGATGCGCAGCGCGAGCCACTCGGTGATCCGGCGGGCCCGGCCCTCCTCCAGGTCGAGCAACTGGTGCAGCCCCATGGCCGCGTAGCTCTCCTCCTCGTCGTCCGGCCCCTCCTGCTCCGCCGGGACTTCGGGGACGTCCTGGACCGCCGCCGGCACGGAGGCCGCCGGGTAGGGCGTCCACAGCACGGGTACGGTCCGGGGGGCCCGGGTCCGCAGGGCGCGGCGGGTGATCGCGGTCCACTGGCGGCCGCACACCGGGTCGGTGAAGTACCGCTTGGAGTACAGCGGGACGAACACCCGGCAGCCGGACAGTGCCCGTACGGACTCCTCGCCCCGGGTGCCCTGCCGGTCGACGAATCCGGCGGCCGTCCGCTCCACTCCGGCGTGTGCGGCGACCAGTCCTGCGAGTTCCTCGTAGAAGTCGAAGACCAGCCGGTCGGGGTCGTCCCCGGTGCGCCGGCTGCCGGGGATCCGCGCGTAACTCAGAAAGAAGAGCGGCATCCTACGCTCCCTCGTCGAAGACGTTGCGGAGGTCGTCGAACAGCTCGATGTCGCACGGGTCGAGGCGCGCCTGCTGGGCGACCTTGACGATCGTCTGGGAGATCCCCCAGACGGCCCTGCGGTACCGGGTCCAGTATCCGTCCTTCAGCAGTCCGTAGAGGCCCGTTTTCAGGTAGGCCTGTCCGAGGTCGGGGTGCGAGTACTGGACGGCCTCGGCGACCGGCGGCAGTTCCAGGTGTGCGGGGCTGGTCCACAGGACGGGGACGATCGCGTTGACGGTGTAGGGCCTGGTGCCGCGCTGTGCGTCCTGCCGCCGGGCGAAGGCGTCCCACTCCTTGCCGCACCACTCTCTGGTGAAGTAGCGCCTGGTGTAGACGGGCACGAACACCTGACAGGTGGCCAGGGCCCGTTTGAGGGCCTTCTCCCACTCCTCGCCGATGCCCATGCGCTGGTCCAGGAAGCCGGGTGGGCCGCTGCCGTCGAGATCGGTCAGCTGCATGATGTTCCCGCACAACTCCCAGTGGAACTTCTCCAGTTCCTTGTCCGGATGGTCCAGTCGACGGCCCTCCTTCATCGAGGGGGTGCGCGCGTAGCTGAGGAAGAAGTGCGGGTCCTGGCCCGCGGACGGCTGCGGGGACGGGGCGGCGGTCGGATGGGCCATGGGCTCGTCTCCCACCTCCACGTCGTCGCTGCGCGCCGGGTCTCCGCCGGTGTCCCGGCCGGTGTCCGGCAGACCATTGGAGCGCGAAATCCACTGCTGCCACCAGAGGCGGGAGCCTGTCAGTTGTCCGGATCGGTTGCCCGGGTCAGTTGTCCTGTCCCCCGGTACCCCGGTCACCGGGGCCCTTGGCCGCCGTCCTCATGCCCGTCACCAGCCGCCGGCCGAGGCCGGTGAGCGCTCCCGTGCCGGCCAGTGTGTCCAGGGCGGCGAGCACCCCGTCCCGCCAGTACTCGGCCCGGTGGACGGCGTCGGCGGCGGCGTCATCGGCTGCTTGCGTACGGCGCAGGCTCCGGGTCCGCCAGACGTCGGCGACCGCGAGGTGGGCGTAGGCGCCCTGGAGGACGGCGTCGGGCGGCCGGGGATCCTCCCGCCAGGCGACCGGGTACCTGCCGTCGTCGGATCCGTCGAGCAGGTCGAACATGTCCTGCAGGGCCCCGAGTTTGACGTGCTGGAACTCGTGGACCAGCAGCAGGGCGAGGGCTTCGGGCGAGGACGGCAGTGCGACCCCGACCGCTCCGAAGGCGTCCCGGGAGGTCTCGCTGGCCTCCGTGCCGGGCGGCGGGGCGGCCAGTGGCGTCACCGTGGTCAGTGCCGCGAGCCCGGCGGCGTACCGGGGGTGCTCCGTGCGGATCAGCCGCCAGGCCTCCCGGAAGGTCTCCTGCCAGGCCCGCACCCCGGATTCGGAGAGCCGGGGTGCGGCCTCGGCCCGGTAGCAGGTGCGGTACGGGTCGATGTCGTCCAGCGCCACCCGGATGCCGTCCGCGTCCAGGTGCCGCAGCGGCTGCCAGACGACACCTTCCGGCAGGGCGTCGAGCGGGCGGCCTTCGACGGCGAGCCCCTCCGCACCGGCCGCGAGCCTGATGGAGCGTATTCCCGTGTCCACCAACAGCCGTCCGAGACCGGGGAGTTGGACCGTCGCCCCGTGTCGCAGCGGCACCGTCAGGCTCAGCCGTCCGCCGGTCCTGACGGCCGCGGCCAGGGCACTCTCGGCGGGCCGCCCGGAATCGGGCGGCCGCCCCGCGCAGCAGCGCAGCGCCCAGACCCGCAGATAGGGGTCGGCCAGCAGCACCTCCAGCGCGTCGAAGGGCAGCGCGAACACGGCGTCCCAGGCCGCCGCCGGGTGCGGCGCCGCCCGGCGGGCGGCCGCGAGCAGCACCCGCCGCAGGCTGCTCTGCGCCTCCGCGAGCTCCCGGAGGGCCGGTGCGCCGCCGTGTCCGGCGGCGAGGTCGTCGAAGTGCGCCGGGGCCAGGGCGTGCAACTCGGTCCCGTCGGCGGCCTGTTGTACGTACGGGATCAGCTTCAGCAGGTCGGCGCAGTACACCGAGGGGTTGTCGAAGCCGTCCGGGATGCCGGAGCCCGATGTGTCGGAGCCCAAGGAGTCGGAGCCCGAGGTGCCGGAGCCCGGGGTGCCGGAATCGGGCTTGCCGGAACCGTCCGGGGTCCGGAAGCGGTGTCCGTACAGTCCCCCGCCGCACACCGCCACCACCGGGCAGGACCGGCACTGGGCGCAGAGTCCGTCCGGCCCGGTGCGCCTGGCCTGGAAGCCGGGGTGCGCGGCGGCCTCGTCGAAGCTGTCGTACGCCACGTGGAAGCCGGTTTCCGGGGCGCCGTGGGCCACGGTCTTCAGCCAGTCCGCCTGCTCGACGGCGCCGTCCGTCTCCACCACCAGGAGGTCCGAACTGCCCGGCCCCAGCGCCTCGGTCAGGCTCGGGCCGCCCCTGTCGAGCCTGCTGATCGAGTCGAAGATCCGGATCGGCACCGGTCTCCCGTCCGCCGTCCACCGGCGGTGCACGGCGATGAGCCAGTCCGCGTAGTCCGTCCCGCCGCCCGGACGCGGCGGCGGCCGGTCCCAGGTGGCGTGCGGCAGCAGGAAGTCGATGCCGGGCGGGTCCAGTTCGGCCAGCGCCCGGTACACGGCGACGGGGTCGTTCGCCACGTCGACCGTGCACAGCAGACCGCCGAAGGCGCTCCGGTGGGCCGGCGCACCGAGCAGGCGCACGGCGCGCAGCACGTCCGCGTGACTGCCCGAGCCGTCGTTCCTGATCCGGTGCCGGTCGTGGGAGACGCGGTCGCCGTCGAGGGAGATGCCGGTGACGATGTGCTCGTCGGCGAGCATGGCGCAGAAGTCCTCGTCCAGGCACAGGCCGTTGGTCTGCATCCGCAGGTCGAGGCCGCTCACTCCGTGCAGCGCGCGCCGCAGTTCCCTGGCGTGGCCGCGCAGCCGTTCGCGTCCTGCCAGCAGCGGCTCGCCGCCGTGGAACACCACGTGGACCCGGGAAAGTCCGTGCCGAGCCGCGTGCTCGGCGATCCGGGCGGCCGTGAGCCGGAAGGTCTCCTGCGACATGGTGACCGGCCGGCCGCGCCAGCTCTGGTCCGCGTGCCGGTAGACGTAGCAGTGGTCACAGGCCAGGTCGCAGCGGCTGTGGACCTTGACCACGAACTGCCGGAAAGGCCGCGTCGCCGCGGGCACCGGGGGCTCCTCAGATCGAGGACTGGAACGCGGTCACCGTGACTTCGCGCCCGGATCCCGTCCTGGCCAGGGCGTCGTTCATCGCGCCCTCGGTCACCTCGTCGAGCGCGGTGCCACGGTGGTTCGGGAGCACGCTGAGGACACTCGCCCCGTCCGCCTCGCCTGTGGCGCGACGGGCGAGCCCCGCGCTCTGCGGCTCGTCGCTGTCCATGGGGGACTCCTCGGGGGTGTACGACTCCGGACGCCCTCCTCATGGTGAGGCTCCGACTGCCGGACGGCAAGGCACTCACCGGCCAACTCGGTTCCGCACAAAGCGAGTTCAGGCAGGGGCGGGGGGCCTGGTGGCCGGTCCCCGCCCCTGCCCGACCGTGCTCAGTCCTCGCCCTCCAGGTCGCCCTCGGTCTCCAGGTACGCCTTGCGCAGCGCGTCCAGGACCGTCGGGTCGGGCTTGGCCCACATGCCGCGGGACTCGGCCTCCAGGAGGCGCTCGGCGATGCCGTGCAGCGCCCAGGGGTTGGCCTCCTTGAGGAACTCGCGGTTGGTCGGGTCGAGGACGTACGTCTCGGTGAGCTTGTCGTACATCCAGTCGGCGACCACGCCGGTCGTCGCGTCGTACCCGAAGAGGTAGTCGACGGTGGCGGCGAGTTCGAAGGCGCCCTTGTAGCCGTGGCGGCGCATCGCCTCGATCCACTTGGGGTTGACGACGCGGGCGCGGAAGACGCGGGACGTCTCCTCGACGAGGGTGCGGGTGCGGACCGTCTCGGGTCGGGTGGAGTCGCCGATGTACGCCTCCGGGGCCTTGCCCTTCAGCGCCCGGACGGTGGCGACCATGCCGCCGTGGTACTGGAAGTAGTCGTCCGAGTCGGCGATGTCGTGCTCGCGGGTGTCGGTGTTCTTGGCCGCGACCTCGATGCGCTTGTACGCCGTCTCCATCTCCTCGCGGGCCGGGCGGCCGTCGAGCTCGCGGCCGTAGGCGTAGCCGCCCCAGACCGTGTAGACCTCGGCGAGGTCGGCGTCGGTGCGCCAGTCGCGGGAGTCGATGAGCTGGAGGAGGCCCGCGCCGTACGTGCCGGGGCGGGAGCCGAAGATGCGGGTGGTGGCGCGGCGTTCGTCGCCGTGCTCGGCGAGGTCGGCCTGGGTGTGCGCCCGTACGTAGTTGATCTCGGCGGGCTCGTCGAGGGACGCGGCGAGCCGCACGGCGTCGTCGAGGAGGCCGATGGTGTGCGGGAACGCGTCGCGGAAGAAGCCCGAGATGCGCAGGGTGACGTCGATGCGGGGGCGGCCGAGTTCGTCGGCCGGGATCGCTTCGAGGCCGGTGACGCGGCGCGAGGCGTCGTCCCAGACGGGGCGGACGCCGAGCAGGGCGAAGGCTTCGGCGATGTCGTCGCCCGCCGTGCGCATCGCGCTCGTGCCCCAGAGGGAGAGGCCGACCGAGGTGGGCCATTCGCCGTTGTCGGCCTTGTAGCGCTCCAGGAGGGAGTCGGCGAGGGCCTGGCCGGTCTCCCAGGCGAGCTTGGAGGGCACGGCCTTGGGGTCGACGGAGTAGAAGTTGCGGCCGGTCGGCAGGACGTTGACGAGACCGCGCAGCGGGGAGCCCGAGGGGCCCGCCGGGACGAAGCCGCCGTTGAGCGCGTGGACGGCGTGGGTGAGTTCGTCGGTGGTGGCGGCGAGGCGCGGGACGACCTCGTGGGCGGCGAAGCCGAGGATGTCGGCGACGGCGGCGGGGTGGCCCGCCGCGACGCCTGCGACGGCCTCCGGAGCCCAGTCCGCGTCCTCCATCGCCTGTACGAGGCCGCGGGCCTGCTCCTCGATCTCGTCGGCAGCGGTGCGCTGTGCGGCGGACTCGTCGAGGCCGAGGGCCTCGCGCAGGCCCGGCAGGGAGGCGGTGCCGCCCCAGATCTGACGGGCGCGCAGGATCGCGAGGACCAGGTTGACCCGGGCCTCGCCTGCGGGCGCGCCGCCGAGGACGTGCAGGCCGTCGCGGATCTGAACGTCCTTGATCTCGCAGAGCCAGCCGTCGAGATGCATGATGAACTCGTCGAAGCCCTCGTCCTCGGGGCGGTCTTCGAGCCCCAGGTCGTGGTCGAGCTTCGCGGCCTGGATGAGCGTCCAGATCTGGGCGCGGATCGCGGGGAGCTTCGCCGGGTCCATGGAGGCGATCTGGGCGTGCTCGTCGAGGAGTTGTTCCAGCCGGGCGATGTCGCCGTAGCTGTCGGCGCGGGCCATCGGCGGCACCAGGTGGTCGACCAGGGTGGCGTGCACCCGGCGCTTGGCCTGGGTGCCCTCGCCCGGGTCGTTGACCAGGAACGGGTAGATCAGCGGCAGGTCGCCGAGTGCGGCGTCGGGGCCGCAGGCGGCGGACAGTCCTGCGTTCTTGCCGGGCAGCCACTCCAGGTTGCCGTGCTTGCCGAGGTGGATCATCGCGTCGGCGCCGAAGCCGTTGTCGTCGGCGGAGGCGGCGATCCAGCGGTAGGCGGCCAGGTAGTGGTGCGAGGGCGGCAGATCGGGGTCGTGGTAGATCGCGATCGGGTTCTCGCCGAAGCCGCGCGGCGGCTGGATGAGGATGAGCAGGTTGCCGAACCGCAGGGCGGCCAGCACGATGTCGCCCTCCGGGTTGGCGGAGCGGTCGACGAACATCTCGCCGGGGGCCTGGCCCCAGTGCTGCTCGACGGACTCGCGGAGCTCGGCGGGCAGGGTGGCGAACCAGCGCCGGTAGTCGGCGGCCGGGATGCGGACCGGGTTGCGGGCCAGCTGCTCCTCGGTGAGCCACTCCTGGTCGTGGCCGCCGGCCTCGATGAGGGCGTAGATCAGTTCGTCGCCGTCGCCGGAGATGAGGCCGGGGATCTCCTTCGCGCCGAAGTCGTAGCCCTCCTCCTTGAGGCGGCGGAGCAGGGCGATGGCGCTGGCGGGGGTGTCGAGGCCGACCGCGTTGCCGATGCGGGAGTGCTTGGTGGGGTACGCGGAGAGGACGAGGGCGACGCGCTTGTCGGCGTTGGGGATGTGCCGAAGTCGTGCGTGGCGTACGGCGATTCCGGCGACCCGGGCGGCGCGCTCGGGGTCGGCGACGTAGGCGGGCAGGCCGTCCTCGTCGATCTCCTTGAAGGAGAACGGGACGGTGATCAGGCGGCCGTCGAACTCGGGAACGGCGATCTGACTGGCCGCGTCGAGCGGAGAGACGCCCTCGTCGTTCTCCTCCCAGTCGGCGCGCGAGCTGGTGAGGCAGAGCGCCTGGAGGATCGGGATGTCGAGGCCGGTGAGCGCGCCCGCGTCCCACGACTCGTCGTCGCCGCCGGCGGAGGCCTCGGCGGGACGGGTGCCACCGGCCGCGAGCACGGTGGTGACGATCGCGTCGGCGGCGCGCAGCTCCTCGATGAGCTCCGGCTCCGGGGTGCGCAGCGAGGCGACGTACAGCGGCAGCGGCCGTGCTCCCGCGGCCTCGATCTCGCCGCACAGGGCGTCGATGAAGGCCGTGTTGCCGCTCATGTGGTGGGCGCGGTAGTAGAGGACCGCGACGGTCGGTCCCTGGACCTCGCGCGCCGTGCGCTCCAGCGGGCCCCAGGAGGGTGCGGGCGCGGGCGACTCGAAGCCGTGGCCGGTGAGCAGGACGGTGTCGGAGAGGAACCGGGCGAGCTGTTCCAGGTTGGCGGGGCCGCCGTGCGCCAGGTAGGCGTGGGCCTCGGCGGCGATGCCGACGGGGACGGTGGAGGCGGCCATCAGCTGGGCGTCCGGGGCCTGTTCACCGGTGAGGACGACGACGGGGCGGCCGGTGGCGAGGACCTGGTCGAGACCGTCCTGCCAGGCACGGACACCGCCGAGGAGGCGTACGACGACGAGGTCGGTGCCGTCCAGGAGCGCGGGGAGGTCGGTGAGGGCGAGCCGGGAAGGGTTGGCGTAGCGGTAGCCGACCGGGCCGTCCGATGAGCGGGCACTGAGCAGGTCGGTGTCGGACGTCGACAGGAGCAGGATCATGCGGCGTCGGGCCTTCCTCGGGGTGTCCACGCCCCGGGCGGTGTTCGGACTGCTCGACCGGGATCGAGAAGCTGCGGAAGGGAGTTCCTGACTCGTCCGGCCGGTGGGCCGGACTCACAGTGGCGGGACCGCGCCGGACTCGCACCGGGCTTCCTCCCCCGTCGCCTTTCGGTGGCGACTGCCGCCTTGCGGCGACGGTGACGGACCGCATGGCCCGCCACCAGGCATATTAGGGCCCCGGGTCAAGGCCGTGGCACCCGGTTGTCGAACACGGGTCGGGCTTGGGTCGGTATGCTCGCCGCCATGCCCCCACCAGCCCCCTCGCCTCTGGCTCCCGGCGAGAACTCCCCCCGCACCCAGGGCGACGCGTGCCCCGGGTCCCTGCGGCTGCACCGTGCGGACGACGGTGCGCTGGCGCGTGTCCGGGTGCCCGGCGGCGTCGTCACCGCGGAGCAGGCGGACGCGCTCGGGGAGTTGGCCGGGCTGCTGGGCGAGGGTGACATTCACCTCACTTCCCGTGGCAACGCGCAGCTGCGCGGCCTCGCGGACGGCTGCGGCGGCGAACTGGCCCTGCGGCTGGGCGAGTCGGGGCTGCTGCCGTCGCCGCGGCACGAGCGGGTGCGCAACGTGGTGGCCTCGCCGCTGTCCGGTCTCGACGGCCGGGGGCACGGCGGCGTGGGCCCGTGGCTGGCGGAGCTGGACGCGCTGCTGTGTGCCAGTGACCGGGCTGTTTCGCTGTCCGGCCGGTTCCTGTTCGCGCTGGACGACGGGCGCGGTGACGTGGACGCCCTCGGGGCGGACGTGACGCTGCTGAAGCAGGGGGACGGTGCCGCGCTGCTGCGCGTCGGTGCGGCTGCCGACGCGGTACGTGTGCCGGGTGCGCAGGCGGCACATGCCGCCCTGGTGGCTGCCGAAGCCTTTCTCGACAGTGCCCCGGACGCGGGCACCTGGCGGGTGTCCGATCTGCCGGACGGCCCCGACGCACTCCTCACGGAGGTGGTACGGAGGCTGGGGGCGGCCGAAATCGACGCGACGCGCTCCGGGGCCCCGGCCCGCCCGCGCGAGGCCGCTGCCCCGGAGCTCGGCACCGTGACCGGCGGCGCGTCCGGAGCGGCCGCGCTGTCCGTGGGCGTGCCCCTGGGACGTATCACCGCCGCACAGTGGCGGCTGCTGGCCGGTACCGCCCGCCGGGAGGGCGACCGCACCCTGCGGCTGACCCCCTGGCGCGGGGTCGTCGTGCCGGGCGTCGCCCCGGAGCGGGCCGCGGCACTGCTCGGCGCCCTGGGTGCGGCCGGGCTGATCACAGGCCCCGAATCCCCCTGGCACGGTGTCGGGGCCTGCATCGGCAGGCCCGGCTGTGCGAAGTCGCTCTCCGACGTGCGGGCCCTGGCGGGGGCCGCCGTGGGCCCGGTGGGAGAGCTTCCTGTCTACTGGTCCGGGTGCGCACGCCGGTGCGGACACCCGCACGGCGACCGGGTCGACGTCGTGGCCACCCCCGAGGGGCACGAAGTGTCCGTCGTACGGGGAGGGGCCCGCACCGCACCCGTCACGGTCGCGGAACAGACGTTGCCCGCCACTGTGGCTGCCGCCCGCGGCTGATCCACCCCCGTACTTCCCCCTGCTTCGATCCATCCATCACGCCCGCAGAAGAGAGCGACAGCACAGTGCACCAGTACGAGAAGGACGGACCGGCGATCTACCGCCAGTCCTTCGCCACGATCCGCGCCGAGGCGGACCTGGCGGGCCTGCCCGCCGACGTCAGCCAGGTCGCGGTCCGTATGATCCACGCCTGCGGCATGGTCGACCTCGTGCAGGACCTCGTGTTCAGCCCGAACGTGGTGGCCGACGCCCGGGCGGCGCTGCGGGCCGGTGCGCCCATCCTGTGCGACGTGCAGATGGTCGCCAGCGGTGTCACCCGCAAGCGGCTGCCCGCGGACAACGACGTGGTGTGCACGCTCTCCGACCCGTCGGTGCCCGACCTCGCGAAGGAGCTCGGCACGACCCGCAGCGCCGCCGCGATGGAGCTGTGGCGCGACCGGCTCGAAGGCTCCGTCGTCGCCGTCGGCAACGCGCCGACCTCGCTGTTCCGGCTGCTCGAAATGATCGAGGCGGGCGCTCCGCGTCCGGCGGCCGTCATCGGCGTCCCGGTCGGTTTCGTGGGTGCCGCGGAGTCCAAGGAGGCCCTCGTGGTGCACGGGTCCGGTCTTGAGCACCTGATCGTGCGCGGCAGGCGGGGCGGCAGTGCCATCGCCGCCGCCGCGCTCAACGCGATCGCCAGCGAGGAAGAGTAAGCGTGAACGAGCAGAGCACGGGACGGTTGTACGGAGTCGGGCTCGGCCCTGGCGACCCGTCCCTGATGACCGTACGCGCGGTGGAGATCATCGCCGAGGCCGATGTGGTCGCTTACCACAGTGCCCGGCACGGGCGGTCGATAGCGCGGTCCATCGCGGCGAAGCACATCCGCGCGGACCACGTCGAGGAGCCGCTGGTCTATCCCGTCACGACAGAGACGACGGACCACCCGGGCGGGTACCGGGGCGCGCTGGAGGAGTTCTACGAGGAGGCGGCGGCCCGGCTGGCCGTGCACCTCGAAGCGGGACGCACCGTCGCCGTGCTCGCGGAGGGCGACCCGCTCTTCTACGGCTCGTACATGCACATGCACAAGCGGCTCGCGGACCGTTTCCCCACCGAGGTGATCCCCGGGGTGACCTCGGTGAGCGCCGCGGCCGCCCGGCTCGGCACGCCGCTCGTGGAGGGCGAGGAGGTGCTGACGATCCTGCCCGGCACGCTGCCGCAGGAGGAGCTGACGGCCCGGCTGGCGGCGACCGACTCCGCGGTGGTGATGAAGCTGGGGCGTACGTTCCCCGCCGTGCGCGGCGCCTTCGAGGCGTCGGGGCGGCTGGCCGAGGCCCGCTATGTGGAGCGCGCGACCATGGAGGGCGAGCGCACCGGTGAACTCGCGGACGTGGACGCCGATTCGGTGCCCTACTTCGCGGTCGCGGTGCTGCCCAGCCGGATCGGCTCGGCCCACACCGAGCCGCCGGCCGCACGTCCGCAGGCGGAGGGCGAGGTCGTCGTGGTCGGCACCGGCCCCGCCGGGCCGCTGTGGCTGACGCCGGAGACGCGCGGTGCGCTGGCCGCCGCCGACGACCTGGTCGGGTACACGACGTACCTGGCGCGGGTGCCGGTGCGGCCGGGGCAGGTGCGGCACGGCTCCGACAACAAGGTGGAGTCGGAGCGCGCCGAGTTCGCCCTCGACCTGGCCCGGCGCGGGCGGCGGGTGGCCGTGGTGTCCGGCGGCGACCCGGGCGTGTTCGCCATGGCGACCGCCGTGCTGGAGGTCGCGTCGCAGGACGCGTACGCGGACGTGCCCGTACGGGTGCTGCCGGGGGTGACGGCGGCCAACGCCGCCGCCGCGAAGGCGGGTGCGCCGCTGGGCCACGACTACGCCACGATCTCGCTCTCGGACCGGCTGAAGCCGTGGGAGGTCGTCGCGGAACGGCTGCGGGCCGCCGCGTCGGCGGACCTGGTGCTCGCGCTGTACAACCCCGGTTCGCGCAGCCGCACCTGGCAGGTCGGCAAGGCCAAGGACCTGCTCCTGGAGCACCGTTCGCCGGACACCCCGGTGGTGCTCGGCCGGGACGTCGGCGGGCCGACCGAGAGCGTGCGCACCGTACGGCTCGGCGATCTCGTGCCGGAGGAGGTCGACATGCGGACCATCCTGCTCGTCGGGTCCTCGCAGACGCGGTGGGTGCGGCGCGGCGACGGCGGCCAGGTCGTGTGGACCCCGCGCCGCTATCCGGAGGCCTGAACCGTCACCTCTTGAGGCGGTCGTGACCACCGGTCAGCCAGGTGACGGCCGCCTCGGGGGTGCCGGCCACCGGTACGCCCCCGGGCACCGGCGGCCGGCGCACCACGACCACCGGGATCCCCGCCTCGCGGGCGGCGGTCAGCTTGGGGGCGGTCGCTGCGCCACCGCTGTCCTTCGTCACGAGCACCTCTATGCGGTGGCGGCGGATCAGCTCCCGTTCGCCGTCGAGGGTGAAGGGGCCGCGTTCCAGCAGGACCTCCATGCGGGCGGGGTGCGGTGCGTCGGGTGCGTCCACGGACCGCATCAGGAACCACTGTGCGTCCAGCCCCGCGAAGGCGGCGAGACCCATCCGGCCGGTGGTCAGGAAGACCCGCTCGCCCAGTGCGGGCAGCGCCCGTGCGGCCTCGGCCAGTGAGCCGACCGGGTGCCACCGGTCGCCCTCGCCCGCCGCCCAGCCGGGCCGGCGGAGCGCCAGCAGGGGAACATGGGTCTCGGCGGCAGCGGCGGCCGCGTTGAAACTGATCGTCTCTGCGAAAGGATGGGTGGCGTCGATGAGCGCATCCACCTGGTGGGTACGCAGCCAGACGGCCAGACCGTCGGCCCCGCCGAACCCTCCGACCCGCACCTCGCCCGGGGGCAGCCTCGGGCTGGCGACCCGTCCGGCCAGCGAGCTGGTGACCCGGGCGCCCGGAATGTCCACCAGGAGTTCGGCGAGGCGCCGCGCCTCGGTCGTACCGCCGAGAACGAGTATGTGCACGGGATCCATCCATGAGTGACACGAGCAAGGGGCCCGCCGCCGAGGGCGGGCGCAACGCCCAACTCAAGCACACCGGTCTGCGCTCCGGCTGGACGACCGGCGCCTGTGCCACGGCGGCCACCACCGCCGCGTACACGGCCCTGCTGAGCGGGGACTTCCCCGATCCGGTGACGATCACCCTGCCCCGGGGCCAGACGCCCGCCTTCGCGCTGGCCGTCGAGGAGTTGGGGGCGGCCCGCGCGATGGCCGGGGTGGTCAAGGACGCGGGCGACGACCCCGATGTGACGCACGGCGCCCTGGTCCGGGCGACGGTACGGCGGCTGCCGCCGGGCTCGGGCGTGGTGTTCCGGGCGGGCCCTGGCGTGGGCACCGTCACCCTCCCCGGCCTGCCGCTCGACGTCGGCGAACCGGCCATCAACCCGGTGCCCCGCAAGCTGATCCGCGAGCACGTGGCCAAGGTGGCGGCCGAGCACGGCGGCACCGGCGACGTCGAGGTGACCGTTTCCGTGGACCACGGCGAGGAGATCGCCCGCTCCACCTGGAACGGCCGCCTGGGCATCCTCGGCGGGCTCTCCATCCTCGGCACCACGGGTGTCGTCGTGCCGTACTCCTGCTCGGCCTGGATCGACTCGATCCGCCGGGGCGTGGACGTGGCGAAGGCGGCCGGGCACACCCATGTGGCGGGGTGCACGGGTTCGACCTCGGAGAAGACGGTGGTCGGCGAGTACGGGCTGCCGGAGATCGCCCTGCTGGACATGGGGGACTTCGCGGGCGCGGTCCTGAAGTACGTGCGCCGTCATCCGGTGGACCGCCTGACGATCTGCGGCGGCTTCGCCAAGCTGTCGAAGCTCGCCGCCGGGCACATGGACCTGCACTCGGCCCGCTCCCAGGTCGACAAGGGCTTCCTGGCCGAGCTGGCCCGCCGGGGCGGCGCGGACGAGGCGCTGGCGGCTGAGATCGCGGCCGCCAACACGGGTCTCGCGGCGCTTCAACTGTGCCAGGCGCGGGGGGTGCCGCTGGGGGACCTGGTGGCGGCGGCGGCGCGGGAGGAGGCACTGGCCGTGCTTCGGGGAGCGCCGGTCGCGGTGGACGTGATCTGCATCGACCGGGCGGGCACGATCGTGGGCCGCAGCGACATTCTCTGAGAGCGGATTCCTGCGGGAGCGTCGTGGCTGGTCACGCAGTTCCCCGCGCCTCTAAAAGCCTGCCCCCTACCCCCTAGCCCTCTTGGGCAGCGGGGCCGCCCCCCGGGGGCAGTGGGGTCTCCCCTGCTCCTTAAGAGCTTGGCGGGGGTCCCCCCTGCTCGAACGAAGTTGAGAGCTTGGCGGGGGTCCCCCCTGCTCGAACGAAGTTGAGAGCTTGGCGGGGGTCCCCCCTGCTCGAACGAAGTTGAGAGCTTGGGGGCGGGTGGGCAAGGGGGCGGCCCCCACACTGCGGCCCGCCCCGCGACCGCCCCGGCCCACCCCGGCCCACCCCCGTCAGCTCAGCAACTGTGCCGCTCGCGGCCCGGCGAGTACAGGTGGCTGTCGTGGAACTGTTCCGCGCCCAGCGTCCGCCCGACCATGATCACGGCAGTGCGCAGCACCCCCGCTCCCTTCACCTGCCCCGCAATGTCCTCCAGCGTGCCGCGCAGCACGATCTCGTCCGGCCGGGAGGCAAAGGCGACGACGGCCGCGGGGCAGTCCGCCCCGTAGTGCGGCACCAGTTCCTCGACGACCCGGTCCACGTACTGCGCGGCCAGGTGCAGCACCATCAGGGCGCCGCTGCGGCCCAGGGTCGCCAGGTCCTCGCCCTCGGGCATGGCGGTGGCGCGCTGGGCGATGCGGGTGAGGATGACGGTCTGGCCGACGGTGGGCACCGTCAGCTCCCTCTTGAGGGCCGCTGCCGCGGCGGCGAAGGCGGGCACCCCGGGAATCACTTCGTACGGCACACCCGCCTCGTCGAGCCGCCGCATCTGCTCGTTGACCGCGCTGAAGACCGAGGGGTCGCCCGAGTGCAGCCGGGCCACGTCCTGTCCGGCCGCGTGGGCGGCGGTCAGCTCGGCGGTGATCTGCTCGATGTCGAGCTGCGCGGTGTCCACCAGGCGGGCGTCGGGCGGGCATTCGGCGAGCAGTTCGCGGGGCACCAGGCTGCCCGCGTACAGGCAGACTCCGCAGGCGGCGAGGGTGCGGGCGCCGCGCACCGTGATCAGGTCGGCCGCGCCGGGTCCTGCGCCGATGAAGTACACGGTCATGCGTTGTCTCCTGGAGTCACTGCGGGGGACGTGGGGTTCTTGGTGACGGACCACTGGGTGACCGGCATGCCCTGCCGCCACCCGGTGAAGCCGCCGACGGGCACTGCGTGGGCCACCGCGAGCCGGGCGAGGCCGCCGCCGTGGCGGCGGTGCCAGCCGGCGAGGAGGGCCTCGGACTCCAGCGTGACCGTGTTGGCGACGAGCCGGCCGCCGTCGGGCAGCGCTGCCCAGCAGGCGTCGAGGAGGCCGGGGGCGGTGAGTCCGCCGCCGATGAACACAGCGTCCGGCGCGGGCAGCCCGGCCAGGGAGGCGGGGGCGCGGCCGGTGACCACGCGCAGGGCGGGCACCCCGAGCCGGTCGGCGTTGCGGGCGATGCGCTCCGCCCGGACCGGGTCGCGTTCCACGGTGATCGCGCGGCAGGACGGGTGGGTGCGCAGCCATTCGATGGCGATGGATCCCGAGCCGCCGCCGATGTCCCACAGGAGTTCGCCGGGGGCGGGGGCGAGGGTGGCGAGAGTGGCGGCGCGGATGTGGCGCTTGGTGAGCTGTCCGTCGTTCTCGTACGCCTCGTCGGGCAGTCCGGGGACGGCGCCCAGGCGGAGCGCTCCAGGGGCGCGGGCGCAGTCGACGGCGACGACGTTGAGCGCGTCGCCCGGCGGGTGCGCCCAGGTGTCTGCGGTGCCCTCGGTGCAGGTCTCGTCCACGCTGCCGAGCTGTTCGAGCACCCGCAGGCGGCTGGGGCCGAAGCCCCGGTCCCGCAGCAGGGCCGCCACCTCGGCGGGTGTGTCCGCTCCCGCGCTCAGGACCAGTACCCGGCGCCCGTGGTGCAGGGCGGCGGCGAGGCGGGCAGCGGGGCGGCCGACCAGGGTGACGACCTCGGTGTCCTCCAGCGGCCAGCCGATGCGGGCGCAGGCGTACGACACGGAGGACGGGTGCGGCAGGACGTGCAGGGCGTCGGGGCCGAGGGTTTCCGCGAGGGCGCGGCCGATGCCGTAGAACATCGGGTCGCCGCTGGCCAGTACGGCGATCCGGCTCCCCCGGTGAGCGGCGAGCAGGCCGGGCACGGCGGGCCGCAGCGGCGAGGGCCAGGGGACGCGCTCGCCCGTGCAGGACGGAGGCAGCAGCTCCAGCTGTCGTCCGCCGCCGATCACGACCTGTGCGCCGAGGAGGGCGGCGCGTGCCGCGTCGGGCAGTCCCGGCCATCCGTCGGCGCCGATGCCTATGACGGTCACCGCAGGCGGGGCGGGGGGTGCGGGTGCTGCGGGGGTCACGGACGGTACCTCTGTGCTCGGGGGGAGGACGCAGCCGGCCCGGGGGACGACGCAGCCGAAACTCTACTGTCCGGTCACGACGGGGCTCCGACCAGGTGGGGCGGCCCGCCCGCACAGCAAAGTGGCGCCCGCCCCGGTTCGACCGGGACGGACGCCACTTCGGCACCGCGTCAGCCGTACTTCAGCATGTGGGCTTCAGCACGTGGGCTTCAGCACTGGGGGCGGCTGCCGTGGTTGGCACCGTTCTTGCGACGTGCCTTCTTCTTGCGGCGGCGCTTGGACGACATGGCGCTTCTCCTCACGTTCGACGTTGCTGTGGTTCTGTGACTCGGTTGTTCTGTGACTCTTCGACGAGTTTCCACCCATTTACTGCGGTATTCCACTCGTCGACATCGGCCCTGCTACCCCACCGCATCACACCTCACACCTGCCCCACCAGCGGGAACATGCGTGCGTGCAATCAGCCCCGCCGGTCCGGGAGAATGTGCCGACCGCACTGCGACACACCATGGAGGTAACGGGCGGATGCCGCACCAACGAGCGGGACAGCAGACCCGGCCGGACGATCTCGTCGACGTGGCCCGGCTGGTGACCGCGTACTACGCGCTCCACCCCGATCCGGCCGAGCCCCGCCAGCGGGTGACCTTCGGCACCTCGGGCCACCGGGGCTCTTCGCTCAACACGGCGTTCAACGAGGACCACATCGCCGCCACGAGCCAGGCGATCTGCGAGTACCGCAGCCTCCAGGGCATTGACGGACCGCTGTTCCTGGGCGCGGACACGCACGCCCTGTCGGAGCCCGCGAAGGTCACCGCGGTCGAGGTGTTCGCCGCCAACGACGTGCGGGTGCTGATCGATGCGGCGGACGGCTACACGCCCACCCCCGCCGTGTCGCACGCGATCCTCGCGTACAACAAGGGCCGTACGAACGGCCTCGCGGACGGTGTCGTCGTCACCCCGTCGCACAACCCGCCCGCCGACGGCGGCTTCAAGTACAACCCGCCGAACGGCGGCCCCGCCGGTTCCGACGCCACGGGCTGGATCCAGGACCGGGCGAACGAGCTGATCGCCGGCGGCCTCAAGAGCGTGCGGCGCATCCCGTACGCGCGTGCCCTGACCGTTTCCACGACGGGGCGCTACGACTTCCTGGGCACGTACGTCGCCGACCTGCCCGCCGTCCTCGACCTGGACGCCGTGCGCGCCGCCGGGGTGCGCATCGGCGCCGACCCGCTGGGCGGGGCGTCGGTCGCGTACTGGGGGCGCATCGCGGAGCAGCACCGGATCGACCTGACGGTGGTCAACCCGCTGACCGACCCGACCTGGCGGTTCATGACGCTGGACTGGGACGCCAGGATCCGGATGGACTGCTCGTCGCCGTACGCGATGGCTTCGCTCATCGAGCAGCGGGACCGCTTCCAGATCGCCACGGGCAACGACGCGGACGCCGACCGGCACGGCATCGTCACCCCCGACGGCGGGCTGATGAACCCCAACCACTACCTGGCCGCGGCGATCTCCTACCTGTTCGCGCACCGCGAGCGGTGGGCCGCGTCGGCGGGCGTCGGCAAGACGCTCGTGTCGTCGTCGATGATCGACCGGGTGGCGGGCGACCTCGGCCGCACGCTGGTCGAGGTGCCGGTGGGCTTCAAGTGGTTCGTGGACGGGCTCGCCGACGGTTCGCTCGGGTTCGGCGGCGAGGAGTCGGCGGGGGCGTCCTTCCTGCGCCGCGACGGCTCCGTGTGGACGACCGACAAGGACGGCATCATCCTGGCGCTGCTCGCCTCCGAGATGCTGGCGGTCACCGGGCGTACGCCGTCGCAGAGTTACGCGGACCTGACGGCCAGGTTCGGCGAGCCCGCGTACGCGCGGATCGACGCGGCCGCCACCCCCGAGGAGAAGGCGGTGCTCGGGAAGCTGTCGCCGGAGCAGGTCGGCGCGGACACCCTCGCGGGCGAGCCGGTCACCGCGGTCCTCACCTCGGCCCCCGGCAACGGCGCGTCGCTCGGCGGCATCAAGGTGACCACCGAGAACGCCTGGTTCGCGGCCCGCCCGTCCGGCACCGAGGACGTGTACAAGATCTACGCCGAGTCCTTCCACGGCGCCGAGCACCTGGGCCGGGTCCAGGAGGAGGCGAAGGCGGTCGTCTCGGCGGCGCTGGTGGCCGACGCGGGCTGAATCGCGGCCCCGAACCAAGGCGGAACGCGGGGTGTCGGCCGGCCCGTTCAGCAGCGAAGCTGAACGGGACAGCCGCACCACCGACCGCACGCGAGAGGGGCCGCACATCATGAGTTCCGTCCCCGGCACCACCCCCAGGGAAGCCGCACCCGTGGAACTGACGCCCGCAGCCGCCGGCCTGCTGCGACGGCTGCGGGACGCCCACGGCCCGCTGATGTTCCACCAGTCGGGCGGCTGCTGCGACGGCAGCGCGCCCATGTGCTACCTGGACGGCGAGTTCCGTACCGGTGGCTCCGACGTGCTCCTCGCGTCCCTCGCCGTGGAGGGCGTCGAGGAGTCCGTACCGTTCTGGATGTCGACGAGTCAGTACGAGGTGTGGCGGCACACCCGGCTGATCGTCGACGTGGTCGAGGGGCGCGGCTCCGGATTCTCCCTGGAGGCTCCGGAGGGGGTGCGTTTCCTGATCAGGTCGCGCATGATCTGAACCCGGCCGCGGGCGGGGCGGGTTCGGAGGGAAGGTCAAGGGTGGGCTCGGAGGACGACGCCATCGTCCTGATCGGTGATCCGCGGGTGGCCGCGGTCCCGGTCCGTGAGTGCGGGGAGCCGCTGGTCGACTGCCGGACGCTGCTGCGGGTGGACCTGCGGCGCGCCGACCCGGCGGGCCACTGGGCCCATCTGCGGACATCGGTGGCCGAACGCCTGCTGCGCGCCCAGGAGTTGCTGCCCGACGGGTGGCACTGGCTGCTCACCGAGGGGTACCGGCCGCCTGCCGTGCAGACGGAGATCTTCGAGGGCTACGCGGCCGAACTCAGGCGGCTCGGGCCCGACGCGCCGGAGGCCGAGATCCGCCGGGACGCCACCCGCTATGTGGCGCCCATGGAGACCGCGGGGCACGTCGCAGGGGCGGCCGTCGACCTCACCGTGTGCACGGCGGACGGGACCGAGGTCGACATGGGCAGCCCGGAGGCGGCCACTCCGGAGGAGTCCGGGGGCGCCTGCTGCACACGCGCCCCCGGCCTTCCCGCCGCCGCCCGCCGGAACCGCTCCGTCATGGCCACGGCGCTGACGGGGGCCGGACTGGTCAACTACCCCACCGAGTGGTGGCACTGGTCGTACGGCGACCGCTACTGGGCGTGGAGCACGGGAGCTCCGGCCGCCGTGTTCGGGCCCGTCGGCCGCCGTGCGGACGGGCCCGGCCCCACCGGTCGTCCCGGCCCCACCGACCCCACCAGCCCTACCGGCCCTACCGGTCGTACGTCCTGAGGAACTTCTCCAGCGCCGCCAGGTCGTCCGTGTTCAGGTGGTCGACGCCCGCCGCCAGGAGTTCGCGCCAGAGGGCTTCCCTGGCCGGGCCCGGCACGTCGGGCGTGCCCCAGAAGCGCACGCGCTGCCCCCTGCGGTGGGCGGCGCGGACGAGGGCGTGCAGCTTGTCGCGTTCCGCGCGCGGGAAGGGGCCGCTGCCCTGCCAGCCGAAGCTCTCCGTCCAGTTGCTGCTGATCAGCGGGATGAACGAGGCGGGCGCCGCCGTGCCGAGGTCGTCCAGCCGGCCGTCGTAGAAGGCGTACCTGGTGCGCTGCGCCTCCATCGGGGTGCGCGCCGCGCGGTCGCCGGAGACGACCGGGGTGACCGCGCCCCTGCGGACCCGGCCGTCGCGGTACGTACTGAGCATCCATCGGTACGGGTGCAGTGCCCGGTGCAGTGCGAGGTAGGTCTCGACGCCCTGCGTCTTGATGTCCACGAGCAGCTGGAAGGCCCCGTGGTCACCGGGGTGGACGGAGCCGTGGTGGGCCTTCACCAGGGCCGCCAGGGGGTCGAGGTAGAGCGCTTCGAGGGTGCGCGCCGGGTCGAGGTCCACCGGGTCGTGCGCGACGAGGAGCCGGCCGTCGACCAGGTGGATGTCGGCCTCGACGCTGGTGAAGCCGTGCGACAGGGCGTCGTGGAGGGGGCGCGGGTGCTCGTAGTCGTTGTGGGCGTGGGCGCGGCGCAGGGGCCGAGGCCCGGGCGGGCGCTTCGCCTCCGGGGCGGCGGCCGGGAGGTGCGCGGATGCGGGCAGGGTGCTCGCCCATCCCGCGGCGCCGACCAGCGCTCCTGCGAGGGCGGCTGCTGCGGTACGTCGCGTGGTGAGGGACATGCGGAGGCTCCGGGGTCGGCGGGGCGGCTCGGGGACCCGGCGAGTATCCGTCAGGGAGGGGGTCGAACGGCAGGGGTGCGCACGCGAGTTCGCGCCATGTTCGGCCGCCGGTCATCGGGCGGACCCGGTGGATCACGCGTGCGAGGCGTCTGACACCCTGTTCACATGGTCCTCACAGGTGATCTGTCCACTCATGTACGCGGCCCTCGCCGCAAGAACCTGGTGATCGCAGCAGTGGTCGCCGCGGTGGTGCTCGGCACCGCTGCCGGGTTGGTGATCGCGAAGTTCAACGACAAGCCCGTGTGGCCGATGAACGTCGCCTACGGCGCCGGCTACTACGACGGTTCGCAGCTCCGCAAGACGGACCGCGACGGCAGCGTGGTGGCCGCGGCCGTCGCCGGAGGGTGCGAGCGCGCGGCGCGCACCGCGGGGAAGAAGGCGGACGACTCTCCCGCCGCGTGGGTACGGGGCTGCCTGGACGCCGTACAGGGCAAGCCGAGCACCCCCAACGCGACCTGAGCAGACGCTCAACGAGCCTGAGCGGTCGCTCAACCGGGCCTGAGCGCTCGCTCAACCTGGTCTGAGCACCCGCTCAGGCGACGGGCGCGGCGGCCACGTCCGCCCAGCGCACCGTGCGGTCGCACCAGCGCTCAAGCAGCACCCGGTCGTGCCCGACCGTGAGCAGACCGGCGCCACGGGCACTGCGGTAGTCCTCGACGACCGCGACCAGGGCGGCCGTCGTCGAGGCGTCCAGCATCGCCGTCATCTCGTCGCACACCAGCCAGCGGGGCCGCAGCACCAGCGCGCGTGCCAGGCAGGCGCGCTGCAGCTGCCCGTCGCTGACCTCGTGCGGGCGGCGGCCCAGCAGGTCGGCGCCGAGGCCCACGGTGTCGCTCAGCTCCGCGACGCGGCTCGCCGCTTCGTCCCGTCGTCCGGTCGCCCGCAGGGGTTCGGCGATCAGGTCGTGCAGCCGCAGCCGGGGGTCGGCGGAGAGCCTCGGCTGCTGGAAGACGACGCCGATCGCGGTGCGCTGGTCACGGGGCGCCCGGTGGCGCCAGCCCTGTACGCGCGTGCCGTCGAGGGTGACGGTGCCCGCTTCCGGCCGGTGCAGCAGCGCGGCGACCCTGGCGAGCGTCGACTTGCCGCAGCCGCTGGGGCCGAGCAGTCCGACGGCTTCGCCGGGGGCGACGGTGAGGTTCGCGTCCCGTACGACGGGCAGGCCGCGCTCGTACCCGGCGGTGATGGAGGCGAGTTCAAGCACGGGCGGGCTCCTCGGCCGACGGGTGGTGACAGGCGATGCCGTCCGCGAACCGGGGCCGTACGGCGCAGGCTTCGGCGGCGTGCGGGCAGCGGGCCGCGAAGGCGCAGCCCGCGGGGAGCTCTCCGAGCTCGGGCGGCATGCCGGGGATCGGGGTGAAGTCGCGCTCCGGGAGGGCGTTCAGCAGGCCTCGCGCGTACGGGTGGCGTGGCCCCGGTCTCCCGAAGAAGGCCTTGGCGTCGGCGAGTTCGACGATGCGGCCCGCGTACATGACGGCGATGCGGTCGGCGATGCGCTCGGCCGCCGCAAGGTCGTGGGTGATCATCAGGAGAGCGCGGCCGGCTCGGCCTCCGGAGTCCGTTGAAAGAGCCGAGGCGGAGCGCAGCGGAGCGTCGACGTGCCGGCGGAGTTCGTCGACGGTGCGGTTGACCAGGTCGCGGTCGAGCCCCGTGGTCGGTTCGTCCGCCAGCAGCAGGGGGGCGTCGCCGACGAGGGCGAGGGCGGTCGCGGCGCGCTGGGCGAGCCCGCCGGACAGTTCGTGCGGATAGCGGTCCAGGTGGTCGGCGGGGAACGCGGCCCGCTCGGCTGCCGCCCGCACCGCCCGGGGGACGTCCGGCTTGCGGGTCCCGGTGAGCTCGCGCAGCGTCTCGCCGAGCTGCGCGCCCACCGTCCGTACCGGGGTGAGGTGGGCGGCGGGGCTCTGCGGCACGAGGCCGATGCGCCGTCCCCGTACGGTGCGGGCGAGGGTCTTCTCGTCGGCGGTGAGCAGCTCGGTGTCGCCGAGCAGGGCCCGGCCCGCGGTCTGGGCGTTGCCGGGGAGCAGCCCCAGGAGTGCGGAGGCGAGGACGGACTTGCCGCAGCCGCTCTCGCCGACGAGGGCCAGGCACTCCCCCGCCGGAAGGTCGAAGGACGCGTCCGTGACGGCGGCGACGTGCCGTCCGCCGCGCATCCGGAAACGTACCGAGAGATCGCGCACGGCGAGTACGGGTGCGGTGTCGGTGGCCCGGGCCCCGGCCGCCTCAAGAGGTTCGAGGGGCTCAAGAGACTCAAAGGGTTCGAGCGGCTCCAGAGGGCGGGTGCTCACAGCATCAGCTCCGATCGGCGGCGGGGGTTGATCCGTTCCCGCCAGGCACCGGCGAGGCCCGCGATCGCGAGCGTCGGGACGATCAGGAAGAGGCCGGGGAAGAGCGTCGGCCACCAGTCCCCCGCGAGCAGCGAGCTGCGGGCGGACTGGATGAGGTTGCCGAGGCTGGCCTGGTGGCTGGGCAGGCCGAGGCCGAGGAAGGACAGCGCCGACTCGTGCCACATGGCGTGCGGGACCATCAGGACGGCCGCGAGCGCCGCCTGCGGCATCACCCCGGGCAGCAGGTGCCGGACGACGACCCGCCACCGCGAGGCGCCGCCGGAGACCGCCGCGTCGATGTACGGACGGGAGCGCAGCGACAGCACCTCGGAGCGGACGATGCGGGCGGTGGACAGCCAGTGCGTGAGCGCGACGGACACGATCACCGGCCAGACGCCGGGCCGGAACATGGCGACGATGAAGATGCCCAGCAGCAGGTGCGGAACGGAGGAGAAGGTGTCGACCAGCCGCATCACCACCCTGTCCACCCAGCCCCCGAAAGCGGCGGCGGCAGCGCCCACAGCGGTACCGATGACCGTGGCGACCACAGCGGCGACCAGTCCGACGAGCAGGGACACCCGCAGCCCGTAGACGCACCGCAGCAAGAGGTCGCGGCCGACGTCGTCGGTGCCGAAGGGGTGCGCGAGGGACGGCGGCTGGAGCTTCAGCGCCAGGTCGACGGCCTGTTCGTCGAGGTTCGCCAGGGGCGGCACGACGAGGACGGCGAGCGCGACGAGGGCCACGATCACCGCGGAGGTGCGCACCCGGAGCGTACGGGTGGAGCGGCGGGTGCGCCCGTGGTTGCGCCACTCGACGCGGCGGTCGGCGTCGGTGGCCACGGGCCTGGCGAGGTCAGCCATCGAAGCCCACCCTCGGGTCGGCGAGTCCGTACAGGACGTCGGAGAGGAGGTTGCCCGCGAGTACGGCTGCCGTGGCGAGCACGGTCAGTGCGGCGAGCAGCGGGAAGTCGACGGCGGTGGCGGCCTGCACGGTGGCGGCGGCGATGCCGGGCCAGCTGAAGACCGTCTCGACGAGGAGCGCGCCGGTGATGAGTTCGGGGACGCGCGAGCCGATGAGGGTGAGCATCGGCAGCATTCCGGAGCGCAGGGCGTGCCCGAACAGCACGGTGTGTTCGCTGGTGCCGCGTGCGCGGGCACCGCGTACGGGATCCTCCTCCAGTGCGTCGGCGACGCCCTGGCGCACGTACAGGAAGAACCACGGCAGCTGGGTGATCCCGAGGACGAGCGCGGGCAGCACCAGGTGGGAGGCGACCTGCCCGAAGGTGATGACGTCGCTGTCGGTGTCGGTGAGTCCGCCCGCGGGCAGTACGCCCAGTTTCAGGGCGAAGAACCACATGGCGAGCAGCCCGAGCCAGAAGGCGGGCGCCGCCTCCAGGGTGTACGCGGCGGAGCTCGCGCACCGGTCGAGCCAGCCGCCGGGGCGGCGCGCGGCCAGTACGCCGAGCGTCGTGCCGAGCAGGATCGCGATCAGGAACGCGGTGGCGGCCAGCAGCGTGGACCAGCCGAGGCGTTCGGTGATGACGTCGACGACGGGCTGGCGCATCACGCCGGAGTCGCCGAGGTCGCCGGTGAGGGCGGCGGTCAGCCAGTTCCACCAGCGGGTCACCAGGGGCTGGTCGACGCCGAGGTTGGCGCGCAGCTGGTCGAGGTTGGCCTGCGAGGAGGTGAGGCCCGCGGTGCCCGCGTAGGCCTTGACGGGGTCGAAGGGGGAGGCCGCGGCGACGGCGAAGACGCCGAAGGTCACCGCGAGGAGGACGGGGGCGGCGAACAGGAGCCGCCGCCCCGCCATCCGTGCCATCGGCCCCCAGGGGAGCTTCCGGCGCAGGGCCCCTTCCGGGGCCCCCGCCTCGGTCACTGCCCCGGTCACTTCTTGGGCTTCCAGTCCTCTACGTTCCACCAGGGACCCGACGCCAGGCCGTGGTCGTGCGGCTCCACCTGGGTGGACAGGCCGTCCCAGCTGTCGTTGACGACGTACAGGTGGTCGATGTGGGTGAGGAAGGTGTAGCCCGGATTCTTCACGAGCTCCTGCTGGACGGTCGTGTACGCGGCCTTGCGCTCGGCGGCCTTGTCGGTCTTGCGGCCGGCTTCGAGGGCGGTGTCGACGGCCTTGTTGTCGTACCAGGCCATGTTGTTGAAGCCGTCGCCGCCGAGGGAGGACTTCAGCAGGGTGTACTGGTCGAAGTCGGGGTCGCCGGGGGATCCGCCGCCCGCGAGGACCGCGTCGATCTTCATCCGCGGCTCGATGACCTCCCAGGTGCCCGCCTGGGTCTTGATGTCGATGCCGGCCTTCTTGGCGTCGGACGCGTAGGCGAGGGCGTGGTCCTGGCGGAGCTTGTCGCCGGAGAGGTACCAGAGCGGGAACTCGGCGCGCACGCCGTCCTTGACGCGGATGCCGTCTGCGCCCGGCTTCCACCCGGCGTCGTCGAGGATCTTCTTCGCCTTGGCGAGGTCGTGGGTGCGCTCGGTGCCCTTGGCGAACCAGGGGCTGTCGGTCGGGACGGGACCGTAGGCGGGCTTTCCGGCACCGCCGAGGATCTTGTCGACCATGACCTCGCGGTCCACCGCGACGTCGAGGGCGCGCCGGACCGCCGTGTCACCGGCGACCTTGTTGTGGGTGGGGAGGGTGACGTTGCGGTAGTCGAAGGACTTCGCCGTGTACGTCTTCCGCTTCTTGCTCTCGGCCTGGACGACCTTGGCGAGGTTGGGCGGCAGGATCGCACCGTCGAGGTCGCCGGTGCGCAGCCGGGTGGCGCGGACGTCGTCGTCCTTGATGATCGCCATCGTGAACTTCTTCACGGCGGGGGCGCCGCCCCAGTAGTCCGCGTTGGCCTGGAAGCTGAGCTTCTCGCCCTTGGACCACTTGGTGAGCTTGTACGGTCCTGTGCCGACGGGTGCGGTGGTGAAGGGCCCGTTGTTCACGTCCTGCTTGCCCGCGATGTGCTCGGGGGCGATCGGCAGCACGGTGCGCTCGGCGAACGGCGCGTACGGGTACTTGAGGGTGAAGACGACCGTGCTGTCGCCCTCGGCCTTGACGCTCTTGACGGCGTCGAGCTCCGTCTTGGCGGCGTTGTTGGTCTTCTTGTCGAGGATCGTCTCGTACGTGAAGACGACGTCCTTGGCGCTGAAGGGCTTGCCGTCGCTGAACTTGACGCCCTGGCGCAGCTTGTACGTGTAGGTCAGTCCGTCGGCGGCGACCTTCGGCAGTTCGACGGCGAGCGCGGGCCGCAGCTTCATGTCCGCGTCGAAGGCGAGCAGCCCGTCGAAGATCTTGGAGTTGCCGTCCTTGCCGTACCCGAGGAGCGGGCTGAGGGATTCCGGTTCGTACGCGATGCCGACGACCGCCGAGTCCTTGGCGCCTGGGCCGGAGCCTGCGGCGGATCCGCCCGGCTTGGAGCAGGCCGCCGCGGTCATGGCCAGGGCTCCGGCCAGCGTCGCTGCGGTCACCGCGCGTATCGATCGGGCCGTCATGGACTCCCCACACCCCTCTTTAAGATCGGCTGTTCTTGCAAGCAGCTCGCAATTAAACCGTACATAAAGGGGTGCGCGCTGCCCCGCCCCTCTCGGGGGCGGGGCAGCGACGCAGGTCAGAGGGTCGGCAGGGGCGGCGGACCGATCGGTCGGCGGGTCGGCCGGTCAGCTCGGGGCCGGCAGTCCGACCAGCTTTCCGACGGCCTCCCGGTGCGCTCCCGAGGTTCCGAACGCGATCGAGTCGGCCTTGGCGCGCTTCAGGTAGAGGTGCGCCGGGTGCTCCCAGGTCATCCCGATGCCGCCGTGCAGCTGTACGCACTCCTCCGCGGCGTGGACGGCGACCTTCCCGCAGTACGCCTGCGCGACCGCCACCGCGAGGGGCGCTTCGGAGCTGCCCGCGGCCAGCGCGTCGGCGGCGTTGCGGGCGGCCGCACGGGCCGAGACGACCTCCAGCCACAGCTGTGCCATGCGGTGCTTGAGCGCCTGGAAGGAGCCGACGGGGCGGTTGAACTGGTGGCGCTCCTTCGTGTACCTGACGGTCTCCTCCAGGCACCATTCGGCGAGGCCGAGCTGCTCGGAGGCGAGGAGGCCCGCTCCGGCGATGAGGCCCCGGCGCACGGCGGCACGCCCGGTCTCCGCGTCGGCGAGCAGCGTTCCCGTCGCCCCGTCGAGGGCGACCTCGGCGAGCGGGCGGGTGAGGTCGAGCGGGGTCTGCGGCCGGACGCCCACGCCGTCCCCGGGCTTCCCGACGGCGTACAGGCCACCGGTGGTCGGGATCAGGAGCACATCGGCCGTCGCGGCGTCCGCCACCCCCGGAAAGCTCCCGTCGAGTCCCGGCCGCAGCCGGAAGCAGTCGGGGCCCGCCGAGAACCGGGAGACCAGCGCGGCCGTCCGCCGTCCGGACGCCAGATCGCCCAGCAGCGAGGCCACTTCGGCGTTCCCGGTGTCGCAGGCCAGCAGCACCGCGGTCGCCACGACCGAGCTGGTGAGGTACGGCGCGGGGACGATCGCCCGCCCCAGCTCCTCCAGTACGACCGCGGCTTCGCGGTACGAGGCGCCCTGCCCGCCCAGCTCCTCCGGCACCAGCAGCCCGGCGACCCCCATGTCGGCGGCGAGCGCCTTCCACAGCCCGGCGTCGTACGGCACGCCCTCCTCCGCCCGGACGGCCGCCTCCGCCGGATCGCTGCGGTCGGCGAGCAGGCCCCGTACCGCGGCGCGGAGGTCCTCCTCCGCCTCGGAGTACAGCAGGTCGGGCTTGTGCGGCTCGGACGTCGGGTTCATCGGGGCCGTCGGATTCGTCGGGGTCATCGGGCGAGGTCCTTCCAGGCGACGTCCTTGTCGGTGCGGGGTTCGGAGGGCAGGCCGAGGACGCGTTCCGCGACGATGTTGAGGAGCACCTCGGAGGTGCCGCCCTCGATGGAGTTGCCCTTGGAGCGCAGATAGCGGTATCCGGCGTCGCGCCCGGTGAAGTCGACGAGTTCGGGGCGGCGCAGGGTCCAGTCGTCGTACAACAGGCCCTCCTCGCCGCGCAGTTCGACCTCCAGGCCGCTGATCTCCTGGTTGAGGCGGGCGAAGGCGAGCTTCATGCCGGAGCCCTCGGGGCCCGGCTGGCCCGCGACGAGCTGCTGGCGCAGCCGCTCCCCGGTGAGCCTGGCCACCTCGGCGTCCACCCACAGCTCCAGGAGCCGCTGGTGCAGGGGGTGGGTGCGCAGTTCGGGGCGTTCGCGCCAGGTCCTCGCGACAGGCCCGATCATGCCGCCCTCGCGGGGGATGCGGGCGCCGCCGATGGAGACGCGCTCGTTCATCAGAGTTGTCTGGGCGACCTTCCAGCCCTCCCCCACCGGGCCGAGCCGCATACTGTTCGGGATGCGCACGTCACTGAGGAAGACCTCGTTGAACTCGGCCTCGCCGGTGATCTGGCGCAGCGGCCGCACCTCCACACCGGGGTCGGTCATGTCGCACACGAAGTACGTCATGCCGCGGTGCTTCGGCCGGTCGGGGTCGGTGCGGGTGACCAGGATGGCCCAGCGGGCGAGATGTGCGCTGGACGTCCACACCTTCTGCCCGTTGACCACCCAGCTGTCGCCGTCGCGCACCGCACGGGTGGCGAGGGCGGCCAGGTCGGAGCCCGCGCCCGGTTCGCTGAAGAGCTGGCACCACACCTCTTCGCCGACCCACAGCGGGCGCAGCAGGCGCTGCTTCTGCGCGTCGGTGCCGTACTTCAGGATCGTCGGGGCCGCCATGCCGAGGCCGATGCCGATGCGGCGGGGGTCGTTGTCGGGGGCGCCCGCCGCCGCCAGCTCGGCGTCCACGACGGCCTGAAGGTCGCGCGGTGCGTCGAGCCCGCCGAGGCCGACGGGGTAGTGCACCCAGGCGAGCCCGGCGTCGAAGCGCGCCTTGAGGAAGTCGGTGGGGTCGGTCGTGGCGGGCGGGTGCGCGGCGATCAATTCCCGCGTACGGGCGCGGAGTCCGGCGGCGTCGGTCATCGGACGCTCCCTTCGGGCACGACGACGATGCGGCCGGTGCTGCGGCCGTCGGCTACCTGCTGGACCGCCGCCGCGGCGTCCTTGACCGGGACGCGGCTGCTGATCAGCGGCTTGATGGCACCCTCGGCCGCGAGCCGGGTCAGCTCGGTGTGACAACCGGCGACGGCGGCGGGGTCCTTGGCGTTGTAGAGACCCCAGTGCAGGCCGAGGACGGCGTAGTTCTTCACGAGGGCGTGATTGAGCGCGGGCGCCGGAATCGTGCCGCTGGCGAAGCCGACCACGACGATGCGGCCCTCGAAGGCGACGCACTTGGCGGACTGGGTGTACGCGTCGCCGCCGACCGGGTCGTAGACGACGTCCGCGCCGCGCCCGCCGGTGGCTTCCTTCACCGCGCCGATGACGTTCTCGCTGCGCCGGTCGATGACGACGTCGCAGCCCAACCCCCTTGCCACCGCAGCCTTCTCGGGGCCGCCGACGACGCCGATGACCTTGGCGCCGGCCGCTTTGCCGAGCTGGACGGCGGCGCTGCCGACACCGCCCGCGGCGGCGTGCACCAGGAGGGTCTCCCCCGCTCGGAGGTGTGCGCGCCGGTGCAGGCCGAACCATCCGGTCTGGTAGCCGATGTGCAGGGCGGCCGCTTCCGCGTCGTCGAGGGAGTCGGGGGCGGGCAGCACCGCCGCCGCGTCCGCGACGGCGTACTCGGCGAATCCGCCGTACGGCAGCGCCGGGTTGGCGATGACACGGCGCCCGTCCTCGGCCTCGCCGCAGATCTCGACGCCCGGGGTGAAGGGCAGCGGCGGGCGGACCTGGTACTCGCCGCGGCAGAGCAGCGCATCGGGGAAGTTGATGTTCGCGGCACGCACCTTGAGCAGCAGCTGTCCGTCGCCGGGGACCGGCCGGTCGACCTCTTCGAGGCGCATCACCTCGCCGGGCTCGCCGTTCTCGTGCACTCGCCATGCCTGCATCAAGGGCCTCCACGCGCTGTCGTCGGCAGTACCGTGCACGCACATACTAAGCGGTCGCTTGTCCCGCCGGGAAGGGCTCGGCCCGCTCCGGATGCGCGGGTACGACAGAGCGCGGCAGCCCCGTACGGATTCGGGACTGCCGCGCGGACAGGGACGGCCTGTGCCGTTACGCGCCGGCGAACTTCTCCTGGAGCACCGCGAGCCCCGCGCCGTACATGCCGTCGCCGAAGAGCTCCTCAAGCTGCGCCACGACGTCGTCCGACCCGGCCCGGTAATCGGCGGACCAGTCGATCTCGGCGCCGTCGGTGTGCGGGCGCACGGCGAGGGTGGCGACGAAGTCGCTGATCGGCACCATCGGGTCGAGCAACGCGTAGGTGTACGCCGTCTCTTCCCTTCCGAGCAGGCGTTCACGGGCGACCACCTTGCCGTCGATCGCGAACACCCGTACCGCGCCGGGCACTTCGGGGTCGGCGCCGTCCTCGATCGTGGACTGCGGGGCGTACGGGTGCCAGTCGCCGAGGGTGCCGAAGCCGCCGATCAGGGCCCAGACCTCGGCGGGTGTGGCGTTGACGGTGACGGTGCGGGTGAGCCGGTGCGCGGTCATGTCCTTCGGTTCCTCTCGTCTGCTGCTTCTGCTGCTTCTGCTGCTATTTCTTCTGTTTCATCTGCTTCGCCTGACGTGTCGCAGCGGGGCTCCGTCACCAGGTGCGGTCGCCGCGCAGTACGGCGTCCGCGCCGCCGTCGATGAAGACGACCTGGCCGGTGACGTGGGTGTTCTCCGCCCCGGTGAGCCAGTCCAGGAGTGGGGCGACCTGCTCGGGGGCGGCGTGGCCGTTCAGCGGCATCGGGACGGCGCTGTCGATGACGGCAAGCGTCTCGGGGTTGTCGATCATCGGCCGGGTCATCGGCGTGACGATGGTGCCGGGGGCGATGGCGTTGAGCGTGATGCCCGCGGCGGCCCAGTCCTCGGTGGCGGCGGTGCGGCGTACCCAGCGGGCGACGGACTGCTTGGAGGAGCCGTAGACGAGGCGGCCCTCGCCACGGTCCACGGCGTCCTGGGCGGCGGCGACCGCCGCGTCCTCGTCGCCGGACAGGGCGGCCTCGACGAGGGCTTCGTCGGCCGGGTGCACGGCGGCGACGGAGGAGATGACGACGGCGCGTGGGGCTTCGGAGGCGGCGAGCAGCGGGCGCAGGCCTTCCAGGGTGGCGACCGCGCCGAAGTGGTTGACCCTGATGGTCAGCGGGTCGAAGGCGGCGATGCCGGCGCAGGCGACGACCGCGTCGAGACGGCCGCCGGTGAGCTCGGTCGTACGGGCGACCAGTGCGGCGCGGCCCTCGGCCGTGGCCAGGTCGGCGTCGATGTCGGCGCCCTGCAGGTCGGCGCCGACGACGGTGTGCCCCTGGTCGCGCAGGCGGGCGGCGGTGGCCTTGCCGATGCCGGACGAGGCGCCGGTGACGAGGTAGGTACGGGACACGGTGCGCTCCCTGCTCTCGGCCCCTCGCCGCGCTCGGATCCACTCCCGGCGCGGGGCTCGGTGATCACGACGAATGGCGCCACCCTATGCCCATGTGACACAACGTGCCAAGATGCTGTGATGTGACAGATTGGCGCCCGTGACGCAGAACGGTGAACGCGCACGGACCGCTCAGCGCCGGAACACCTCGAAGGGCACGGCCGGGATCCCGCCGAAGCGCTGGGCCGCCGCGTGCACGTTGTCCGTCAGGAAGCGTCGGCAGTACTGCTCGGGGTCCTCGCTGGTCAACGCCTCGATGTACGCCCGGTGTTCGAGCAGGGACCGCACCGAACGCTCCAGGCCGGGCCGCGCGTCGACGGCGTGCGTGGGCGAGGTGGTGCCCGCGACCGCCACCCAGCGCACTCCGTCCCAGGGCTGGAGCCCCCGCTCCGTCAGCTCCGGGAAGATCCACCGGTTCCCGGCGTCGCCCGCCGCGTCCAGGGTGGCGCGGCCCACGGCGAGGTGGTCCGGGGTGTTCCAGACGTTGACGCCCCAGGTGTCGCGGTGGTTGAGGGTGATGACCAGCTCGGGCCGGTGCCTGCGGATCGCGGCGGCGATGTCCCGGCGCAGCTCCGTTCCGTACTCGATCACCCCGTCGCGGTGGTCGAGGAACTCGACCTGCCGCACACCCACGACGGCCGCGCTGGCCCGCTGCTCCTGCTCGCGCAGCGGGCCGCACTTGGCCGGTTCGAGGGTGTCTATGCCGGCCTCGCCGCGGCTGGCCAGCACATAGGTCACCTCGCGCCCGGCGTCGGTCCAGGCGGCGACCGCCGCCGCGCATCCGTACTCCAGGTCGTCCGGGTGCGCGACGACGGCGAGGGCACGGTGCCAGTCGTCCGGCATGGGCAGCAGCTGAGCGAACGTCATGTCTGGGGTCATACGCGCAGGATAGGCGTCGGCACCGACAACGACCCCGGGCCGCAGGCTCATTTCGGACGGTCCTGCGCGGGCCCCCGGAGCTTGCCGCGCAGGCCCCCGGAGCCTGCCGCGCCGGCCCTCAGAGTTCGCCGCGGGCCAGGGCCAGCAGCCGGTCCAGCACCCGTGGGCCGCCCGCGCGCAGTCCGTCGTGCTCGTACTCGTCGGTGACCCAGGTCCGCAGGCCGCGGACGGTCCTGGCGGTCTCCAGCGAGTGGGCGGTGTCGACGTACATGTCGTCGTGGTAGACGGCGGCGGCGACCGGCACCTCGTTGGCGGCGAGACGGGCCCGGTCGTACAGCGGCGCCCAGTCGGTGCGGGCGGCGAGGAGTTCGGCGGTCTCGCGCAGCGGGCGCAGCGCGGGGTCGCACTCGAAGTGCCAGGGGTGGATGCTCTCCCCGGTGAACGGCAGCGGGCCGCTTCCGGCGAGGGCCTTCGCCGCGTCGAACTCCGGGAACTCGGCGCGGGCCCGCTCGGCGCCCCATGCCGTGGGCTCCGCGCCCTGGCCGTAGATGGACTCGTGCAGCAGGGCGTACAGCGGGTGGCCCGCGAAGGACAGGGCGGACTGCGCGGACTCCAGGAAGGTGTCCGAGAGGGCGGGCCCCTGCGGCGTGCGGACGAAGGCGTTCTCCAGGAGGTAATGGAGCTGGTGCGTGCCGTCGCTGCCGCCGAGGGCGATGCCGAGCGACTGGAACGCCTCGGGGGTGAGCGTGTAGCCGTTCGGCGTGACGGTCCGGTGCTCGGCGAGGTGGGCGGCGATGTCCCTGGCCCGCTGGACGTCCTGCGGGTAGCGGGCGTAGTGCGCGGCGGTCTTGCGCGCGATGCGCGGGAACGCCGCCCGGTAGACGTCGTCCGCGCGCGCGTGCAGCGACGGCAGCCCGCCGGTGATGAGTACGGTGTCAAGCCCCTCGGGGGCGGTGGACAGGTAGTGGACGGCGCAGAACCCGCCGAAGCTCTGGCCGAGCACCGTCCAGGGCGCTCCGCCGGTCAGCAGCGGCCGGATGGTCTCGCAGTCCGAGACGATGGAGTCGGCGCGGAAGTGCGCGAGGTGGTCGGCCTGTTCGCGGGGGCCGCCGCGCAGCGGCAGGGTCTGCCGGTTGACCGGGCTGGAGAGGCCGGTGCCGCGCTGGTCGAGCAGGAGCACCCGGAACTCCTGGAGGGCCCGGCCGAGCCAGGCCTCACGTCCCACGAAGCGGCGGGCGCCGAACCCGGGGCCGCCCTCCAGGTAGACGAGCCAGGGAAGATCGCCGGCTGCCCGGTCGGCGGCCACCACCTCGCGCGCGTACAGCTCGATCTGCTCGCCGGTGGGGTCGGCGTGGTCGAGGGGCACGGTGAAGCGGTGGTCGGTGAGGACGGCACCGGGCTGGCGATATCTGGTCACTCTTACTCCTGCTTTCTCCTGGTCCGATCGTTCGCGATCAGTTCAGCACACCCTTGTAGGGCGCTGTTCCGGGCCCTCCCGGTCCCACCCGGACAGTCCCGGTCCGTGTGCGCCGCGTCCCCGGCACGCCTAGCGTGCATACATGATCCGGTTCGAGCAGGTCAGCAAGGTGTATCCGGACGGCACCACGGCCGTCGACGGCCTGTCCTTCGAGGTCGCGAAGGGCGAACTGGTCACGCTGGTGGGCCCGTCCGGCTGCGGCAAGACGACCACCATGATGATGGTCAACCGGCTGATCGAACCGACCTCGGGCCGGATCCTGATGGACGGCGAGGACATCTCCGGCATCGACCCGGTGAAGCTGCGCCGCCGCATCGGCTACGTCATCCAGCAGGTCGGCCTCTTCCCGCACCGCACGGTCCTCGACAACACCGCCACCGTCCCCTTCCTGACCGGCTGGAAGAAGGAGAAGGCACGCGCACGCGGTGCCGAACTCCTCGACCTGGTGGGCCTCGATCCTGGCGTGTACGGCTCCCGCTACCCCGAGCAGCTCTCCGGCGGCCAGCGCCAGCGCGTCGGCGTCGCCCGTGCCCTGGCCGCCGACCCGCCCGTCCTGCTCATGGACGAACCCTTCGGCGCGGTCGACCCCGTGGTCCGCGAGCGGCTCCAGGACGAGTTCCTCAGCCTTCAGGCGACGGTCCGCAAGACGGTCCTGCTCGTCACCCACGACATCGAGGAAGCGGTGCGGATGGGCGACCGGATCGCGGTGTACGGGCAGGGCCGCATCGAGCAGTTCGACACCCCGGCCGCGGTGCTGGGCGCCCCGGCCACGCCCTACGTGGCGCAGTTCGTGGGCGCCGACCGCGGCCTCAAGAGGCTGTCGGTCACCCCCATCGAGCCGGACGACCTGGAGGATCCGCCGCGCGCCCGCCTGGACGAGCAGGTCGCCCCCGCGGCGGCCCGGCTGCGGGCCGAGGGGGCCCGCTGGGCCGTCGTACTGAACGAGCGCGGCGAACTCCACGGCTGGGTGTCCACCGAGGACCTCGTCCTCGCGGGCACGGAGGGCACGGTGGGCGACCTGGCTCGCCGGATGGACGCGTGGGTGCCGGTGGGAACGCCCTTGAAGCACGCCTTCAGCGAGATGCTCCAGTGGGACGCCGGATGGGTGGCGGTCCTCGACGGGGCGCGGCTGGTCGGCGTACTGACCCCGGTGAAGCTGCACGAGGCGCTGCGGCGCTCGGTGGACGCCGACGTGCAGGGAGTCCAGCGCGACGAAGTGCAGTTCGATTCGGTCGCGGACGTGTAGACCCGGGCGGCCGGGACCCGAGGGGTCACGGACACGCGGGGTCACGGACACACGGGGTCACGGACACGCGGGGCCCGAACGCGGCAGCCGGAAACCCGAGGGGCCTCGGACGCATGGCGGCACTCGTCCGGACCAGGCGCCTTTCGCGCAGGTGTACGCGTCGTCCGCCCCAGCGGTGAGAACCGCTGAGTCCGGTGTGAGCCGTGTGGTTCGCGGATAGAGCTGCGGTCGACCTTCGCCTTCCGCGCCCCACGACACCATGCCGGGTGGACTCGACCTCATGACCAACATGCATCGCGGTATCCCCTTCTCCACTGCCCTGCGCACGGGCCGGCGGCAAGCCCTCGCGGAGCGGGCCGGCCGGCTGGTCTCAGCGACGTGGTTCTCGGTCCTGGTGATGACCGCCATCGTCGCCAACGCCGCGCTGCTGGGTGTGGAGACCTACGCGGGGCTCGCGGTGCGCTGGCAGGAGCAGTTGTCACTGCTGGAGCACTGCTTCCTCGCGGTGTTCGCCGGGGAGGTCGTGCTGCGGGCCGCCGCCCACGCCGACCGGCCGGGGGACTTCTTCCGCAATCCGTGGAACGTCTTCGACGCCGCCGTCGTGCTGTTCGCGTTCCTGCCCGTCACCGGTGACAACACCACTCTGCTGCGGCTGCTGCGGCTCTTCCGGGTGCTGCGCACCGCACGCTTCCTGCCGCAACTGCGGGTGATCGTGACGGCGTTGGGCAAGTGCCTGCCGGGCACGGCCAGTTTCGTCATGGTGGGCACGCTGCTGCTGTACGTGTACGCGATGGTGGGCTGGCTCTGCTTCGCCGCCGCCGACCCCCAGCACTACGGATCGCTCGGCCGGGCGGTGGTCACCCTCTTCATCCTGATGTCGCTCGACGGTCTCGGCGACGCCGTGCACGCCGGGCTGCTCGTCTCCCCGTGGTCGCTGGCCTATTACGGCTCGTACGTACTCCTCAGCTCGTTCCTGCTGGTGAACCTGCTGATCGGTGTCGTCATCAACTCCCTTGAGCAGGCCCGCGACTCGGACCGCTCGGAGAAGAAGGCGGACGGGGGAACGGGCAGCGAGACGGTGCCGGAGAAGTCCGCGCAGGACGCCGACCCGCTCGACGCGCTCGGCGTCCGGGACCGCATCCTGGCCGCCCGGCTGGCCCTGGACGACGCGGAACGGCTCATTCAGATCAGCCGCTCGGACTCCAGGTAGGCCCGCGCCACGTCCTGCGGAAGCCGCCGCCAGCTGTCCACCTGCCGGTTGAGATCGGCCAGGTCCTGGGTCGTCAGTACGGTGTTGAGCCTGCCCAGCGCCTCGGTGACGCGCGCCGATCCCGCCTGCGCCCTGTTCACCACGGGCACGATGTAGTCGGCGTTCTGGAGGTGCTTGTCGTCGTCCAGCAGGACCAGGCCGAACGCGTCGAGGGTGGCGTCGGTGGTCGTGGTGAGCACCATCTGGTCCTGGCCGGTCTGCACGGCCTGCTTGGCGGGGGTGGTGCCGACGCCCTTGGGGTCGACACCGGTGATGTTGATGCCGTACGTCTTCTTCAGGCCCGGTGCGCAGTACGGGCGCTGCACGCACTCGTCACCGGCCGCCAGCCGTACCGGCAGCCCGGACCTGCCGAGGTCGCTGAGCGTCCTGAGGCGGTGCTTCTTCGCGTACGCGGCGGTGACGGCGAAGGCGTTCTGGTCGACGGCGCGGCCCGCGTCGAGGACGGTGAGCCCGCGCGGCACGGCCAGCTTCCGCAGCGCCTTCATGGTGGCGTCGAGATCGGGCGAGCCGACGGGGGCGGCGTCCGCGCCGTGGACCTTCGCGTTGAGCCAGTCCGCGAAGGTGGCCGCGTACTCCGGGACGACGTCGATCTGGCCGCTCTCCAGGGCGGGTTCGTACAGCTCCCTGTTGGTGACGGACAGGACGGTGGTGCTGTATCCGGCATGCTCCAGGAGCAGGGCGTACATCTGGGCGAGCAGGTCGCTCTCGGTGAAGCCCGCCGACCCGATGTGCAGGACCTTGCTGTCGCCAGGATCGGCCGTGATCTCGCCCCGGTCCTCCAGGGACGGCCCCGTCGTGCAGGCGGTGACGGCGAGGAGCAGGGCCACGGCGACGCAACGAAGTCGCTTCATCCCGTCTGCCCCCTCATCCATTCCGGTGCCAGCCGCTGCGCCACCTCGAAGAGGCCTTCCACCAGCAGGGCGAAGACGGCGACCAGGACGGCGCCCGCGACCACTTGCGGCGTACTGGCAAGGTTGAAGCCCGCGGTGATGATGCGGCCCAGGCCGCCGCCGCCCGCGAGCGCGGCGAGCGTCGCCGTCGCCACCAGCTGGACGGCGGCGATCCGTACACCGGTCATGATCAGCGGCAGGGCGAGCGGAAGTTCCACGTGAAACAACAGCTGCCGGCCGGTCATGCCCATCCCCCGGGCGGCCCGCACGGTGTCCTGGTCGACGCCGCGCATCCCGACGTACGCGTTGGTCAGCAGCGGCGGCACGGCGAACAGCACCAGCGCGATGATCGTCGGCCACTCGCCCTTAGTGCCCAGCGGAGTGAGCAGCAGCAGGACCAGTACGGCGAAGGTGGGCACGGCCCGGCCGACGTTGGAGATGTTGACGGCGAGCGCCCCGCCCTTGCCGAGGTGGCCGAGGACCAGGGCGACGGGAAGGGCGATCAGGCAGCTCAGCAGCAGACAGACGACGGTGAGGAAGAGGTGCTCGCCGAGGCGGCTCCAGATGCCGCCGTCGCCGTTCCAGTGCGCGGCGCTGGAGAGCCAGTCCCAGGCGGCGGTGAGGGTGTTCATACGCGCGTCCAGGGGGTCAGCAGTCGTTGCACGCCGAGCAGGAGGAGGTCGGCGGCGATGGCGATGATCACGCACAGCACGGAGGCGGTGAGGACCTGTGCCTTGAAGTAGGTGTTCATCCCGGAATAGATGAGGTTGCCGAGTCCGCCATGGCCGACGATCGCCCCCACGGTGACGAGGGAGACGGCGGAGACGGTGGCGATGCGGAGTCCGGCCATGGCGGCGGGCAGGGCCAGCGGCAGTTCGACGCCGAGCAGCAGCCGGATCGGCCCGTAGCCCATGCCGCGGGCGGCCCGCCGGGTCTCTTCGGGGACCGCGCGCAGCCCGGCGAGGAGGTTCCGTACGAGCAGGGTGAGGGAGTACAGGACGAGCCCGGCGATCACGAGGGAGGCGGAGAGCCCGTACACCGGCAGCAGCAGCGAGAACATCGCCAGCGAGGGGATGGTGTAAAGCACCGTCGTCAGCCCGAGAACGGGCGCGGACGCCCACCGCCAGCGGCGGGCCGCGAGCGCCAGGGGAACGGCGATGATCAGCCCCAACAGCACGGAAACAACGGTGAGTTGGAGGTGCTGGAGCACCGCGTCCCAGAGGATCTCGCGCCGGCTGGACAGATAGGCGCCGCAGATCCACTCATTGCGCGCGAGGCAGTCGTCCGGAGGCGCGGTCACCCGTCCATTCCAGCCCCCGGAGGCGGGTGCCCGCGCGTCCTGTTGGCCCGTACGGGTTGCCCCGGCGGGCCCCGCCGGGCGGGCGCCGTCCACGACGGAGGTGATCCGGCCCCGGCAGCCGTTCCGTCCGGACTTCCCTCCGACGCTCCGCCCCCACTCCCCTCCGACGCTCCGTTCGTCGTGTCCGGGCGCTACGTTGACGGCATGAGCAATCTTGATCGTCAGAGCGCACCCTCCCTGTGCGGCGGTCGCGGCTTCGTTGCGGCGGAACCCGTGCGCGAACTCCTTTCGCCCCGCCGCGTACAGCTCGGCGAGTCCACCGAGGTACGGCGCCTGCTGCCCAACCTGGGCCGCCGGATGGTCGGCGCGTGGGCCTTCGTCGACCACTACGGCCCCGACGACATCGCCGACGAGCCCGGCATGCAGGTCCCGCCGCACCCGCACATGGGCCTGCAGACGGTCAGCTGGCTGCACGAGGGCGAGGTCCTGCACCGCGACAGCACCGGCAGCCTCGCCACCATCCGCCCGCGCGAACTGGGCCTGATGACCTCGGGCCGCGCCATCAGCCACTCGGAGGAGAGCCCGAGGCCGCACGCCCGACTGCTGCACGGCGCCCAGCTCTGGGTCGCCCTCCCCGACGCCCACCGCGACGTCGAACCGCACTTCCAGCACCACACGGACCTGCCGACGGTGACCGCGCCCGGTCTCACCGCCACCGTGATCCTGGGCGAACTCGACGGAGCACCGTCACCCGGCACGACCTACTCCCCGATCGTCGGCGCGGACCTCACCCTGGCCCGGGGCACACAGACGGCCCTCCCTCTCGACCCGGACTTCGAGTACGCCGTGCTGTCCATGTCCGGCGAGGCACATGTGGACGGTGTGCCGCTGCTCCCCGGCTCGATGCTCTACCTCGGCTGCGGCCGCACCGAACTGCCGCTGCGCGCCGAGTCCGACGCGGGGCTGATGCTGCTGGGCGGCGAGCCCTTCGAGCGGGAGATCGTCATGTGGTGGAACTTCATCGGCCGCTCGAACGACGACATCGCCCGGGCCCGTTCGGACTGGATGACGGGCTCCCGCTTCGGCGAGGTGAAGGGGTACGACGGACCTCCGCTGCCCGCCCCGGAACTCCCGCCGGTGCCGCTGAAACCGCGGGGCCGGGTGCGCTGATCCGAGAGCGTCGGCGTCCGCTCGAAGGACCGCCCGGAACGGGTGCGGGTCCCGGCCCCCTGCTCGCCCTGCCCGCGCCGCCGATCGCCTCGACCCGGCACCTGCTGCCGCTCACCAATGGTTCTACAGTGCTGTAGATTTCAGATGCAGTCATACCTGTCCCGGAGCGCTGCGGCGTTCCGGCTTCACAGAAGGGAACCGGCATGGGCGTGAGCCTCGCCAAGGGCGGCAATGTCTCGCTGAGCAAGGAGGCCCCCGGTCTGTCCGCCGTCGTGGTGGGCCTGGGCTGGGACGTACGGACGACCACGGGCGCGGACTACGACCTCGATGCCAGCGCACTGCTCGTCGACGAGTCGGGCAAGGTCCTCTCCGACCAGCACTTCGTCTTCTTCAACAACCTGAAGAGCCCGGACGGTTCGGTGGAGCACACCGGTGACAACCTCACCGGTGAGGGCGAGGGCGACGACGAGTCGATCAAGGTCGACCTGGCCGCCGTACCCGCCCAGGTGGCGCGGATCGTCTTCCCGGTGTCGATCCACGACGCCGAGAGCCGCGGTCACAGCTTCGGGCAGGTGCGGGGCGCCTTCATCCGCGTGGTCAACCAGGCCGGCGGCGCGGAGATCGCCCGCTACGACCTGAGCGAGGACGCCGCCACCGAGACCGCGATGGTCTTCGGTGAGCTGTACCGCCACGGTGCGGAGTGGAAGTTCCGCGCGGTCGGCCAGGGTTACGCGAGCGGACTGGCCGGCATCGCCTCGGACTTCGGCGTCAACGTCTGACCGAGCCCCGGCCCTTGGCCGGACCTCCGCATCCGCCGGGATGCGGGACGTGCTCCCGCATCCCGGCCCCTGCTCCCTCCGCCCCCTTCAGAGAAAGCGGTTACCGGTGTTCGGACTCAGTGAGATAGCCATCCTCCTGATCGTCGTCATCGTCGTCTTCGGCGCCAAGAAGCTGCCGGAACTCGCCCGCAACGCGGGCAAGGCCACCCGCATCCTCAAGAGCGAGGCCAGGGCGATGAAGGCGGAGAAGGAAGCGCCGCAGAACCCGGCAGGCGTCCGCGTCCGCCCCGGGGGCGCCGAAGGAAACACGGCCAACGGACCCGGCAGCGGAGCACCTCAAGCCTGACAGCCCGTTGCCCCCGCCGAGGGCCGGGGTCGTGCGAGGCCTCGGCCCGGGGTCGGCAGACCGGCGATGTGCGCGCTCGCGCCGGTCGCGTGTTTGACGGTACGTGTGTGACGGTACGAGTCAGGGCCTCCTGCCCCACCCGCTGCACCGCCAGGCCCTGCCCGGCAGGCACGTCCCGGGGCGCTCCGAGCGCGGTCAGTTCGACGGGGACCCCTGTGTGCCGCAGCTCCGCCATGGCTGGCCGACCTTCGGCCTCGACGGCGAGCATCGCCTCGCGTGCCTGGTCGGGAGCCGTGTCCAGGGCCTTGCGGGCAGCACCAGCCTGGATGGTCGTCACGCTGACGTTGTACGTGACCACGTCGTGCGGCCCACGAGCGAGACGGGCTCGCTCGTGCTCGGCGGCTCGGCGCAGTTCCGCAGCCCGCCTGCCGCCCCCGCGTGAGGCACCAGAACCAGCAGCGGGACCCTCTCGTACGGAACGGTCGGCACAGCCGGTCCCGGGGTCGTACCGAGTACGAGTCCCGGGGCCGTGCCGAGTACGAGTCCCGGGGCCGTGCCGAGTACGAGCCAGTGCGACCGGAGCGTCCTCCCCCGCCTCCGCACGCCGCGGCATCCTCCCCAATGCCCCCAGCAGCTCCACCGGATACGCCTGCCGCCTACTCCGCAAGGAGGACACCGGGCGCACTCATCCCGGCGGACGAACAGAACTGGGCCTGCCGGGGGACGCGCCCGGCGCGGAGGCGCACATAGCGTCCAGTACGACACACAGGACGCCCTGGCCTGCGCCGCGTCCGCCGCCCCGGCAGAGAACGGACGACCCCATGAACCATGCGCTCTTACGTCGTTGCCTGACCGTCGCCACCGCACTGCTCACGCTCGCCGCCGGAGGGCCTTCCGCCACGGCGGCGGGCGGCCCGGACAGCGCACCGCATCTGCCCAGACCGACCGGGCCCCGTGCGGTCGGTACCACGTCCCTGCACCTCACGGACAACTCCCGCCCCGACCCCTGGGTTTCCGGGGTGAACGCCCGCGAACTCATGGTCTCCCTGTGGTACCCGACGGCCTCGCCGAGCGGGCGGCGGGCGCAGTACATGACTCCGACGGAGTCGGAACTGCTCCTCAGGGAAGGAGGCATCACCGGGGTACCGCTGGACGTGCTGAGCACGACGCGGACCAACGCCTTCGCCGACGCCCCACCGACAGGGCCCCCGCGCGGTCTGCCGCTCGTCGTGCTCTCCCCCGGCTTCACCAAGCCGCGCACCACGCTGACCGGCCTCGCCGAGGACCTGGCGAGCCACGGCTACATGGTGGCCGCGATCGACCACACCTACGAAAGCGTCGCCACCACCTTCCCGGACGGCCGGGTCGCCACCTGCGCCGCCTGCGAGATCCCGCACAACGCCACGTTCTGGACACGGCTGGAGACGGGCCGGGCCACCGATGTCTCCTTCGTACTGGACGAACTGACCGGGGCGCACCCGAAATGGGACGGCGCCCGGCTGATCGACACGTCACGAATCGCGATGGCGGGCCACTCCGTCGGCGGTGCGAGCGCCGTCACGTCCATGGTGGCCGATCCCCGGGTGCGCGCGGGGATCGACATCGACGGCTCGACCGACGTCCCGATCCCGGACAGCGGTCTGTCCCGGCCGTTCCTGTTCCTCGGCCGGCAGTCCCAGTACACCCCGGGCGGCGGTGGCGACGCGGTCGCCACCTGGGAACGCGACTGGCCGCACCTGACCGGGTGGAAGCGGTGGCTCGTGGTGGCCGGAGCCGAACACGCCTCCTTCACCGACGTCGGGCTGCTGGCCGAGCAGTTGGGACTCGGCACCGGCGCCGAACTGCCCGCCGCCCGGGCATCGGAGATCGTCCGCGGCTACACCCGCGCGTTCCTCGAACTGCACCTGCGCCACCGGCCGCAGCCCCTGCTGGACAAGCCGTCCCAGCGCTACCCGCAGGTCAGGTTCTGCACCCCCGAGACGAGCACCTGCGTCTGAGCATCGTCCGTGACCACGGCAGGGTGTTCCTCTCCCGCAACTTCCGTGCACCCTGCCGCTGTCCGGAGCCGGAGAGCGACCGGAGACCGACCGGAGACCGAAGCGGAGATGCCCGCAGGCAACGCACAAGGGCTCGCCCAAGGTCTCAGTTCTCCCTCCTCCGGAGCACGGCGTAGCGAGCCGGCCAGTCCGTCACACCCTTCTGCCGGCCGAAGTCGGCGATCTTGAGGTCGAGCACGGTGAACCAGGTACCCACCGCGTCGAGGAAGGTCTCCTCAGTGGTCCAGGACGGTCCGCAGGACTGGTCCAGGGCGTCCTCTTCGCTGAGCGCGGCGGCCCCCACGTGTACCCACAGGCCGCCGGGCCCGCACGTCCGGGCCATCGCCGCGGCGAACGTCCGACGCTCACGGCGGGTGGGGCAGGTGTGCAGTACGCCACGGTCGAGGACCACCGGGAACGGGTCCGGGGGCGGAGCGTGGCCGGTGATGTCCAGCACCTCGTACCGCACCGCCGAACCGGCAGGTGTGCGGCGCCGGGCCTCTTGGACCGCCCGGGCCGAGAAGTCGCAGGCCGTCACGGTGTAGGAGCGGCCGGCGAGCCACCGCGCGGTGGTGCCGAGCCCACAGCCGACGTCCAGTATGCGGGCCGGGGGCGGAGCGTGCTCGGCGAGGAGTTCGCCGAGCACGGGTGGCGGCTCCTCGTCCCATCCGGCGATCGCGGAATCGTAAGTGCGGTCCCATTCGGCCGCGTTGAGGGAGCGCAGCGGGCGGGCGGCGAGGGAGCGCAGCGGCAGGGCGGCTCCGCCAGGAAGCTCGGCCATGTCACCCCACCACCGGCCAGCGGGTGATGCGGGAGGGCAACCACCACAGAAGGGAGCCGATCCGGTGCACGAGACCCGACTTCGTGAACGCTTCTCTCTCTCGTTGCCGGAAATCCGCGACAGGGGCGCCGTCCAGCAGTGACGCCAGCTTCCCCTGGTGCACCTTGCGCATGATGACGCGCCGTTGCGTTCCGTGGCGCAGGTCGGTGACTTCGACGAAGCCCATGCCGCGCCGGTAGCCGCACTTGTTCATGTGGAACGTGGTGCGCCACTGATCGAGGACGGCGTCCCCGTCGGGGCCGGCCACCGAACGCGGCGGGTACAGATGGCTGAACAGCCGCCACTGCCCGATCTCCGTGCCGAGGTCCAGATCCCAGTCGACGGAGAGGCCGTGACCCGTCAGCTCCCGCACATGGGTGAGCCCGCGGACCGCCTGCCGGTCACTTTCGGGATCGCCTTGGCCGATTATCACCGGCCTGGGGAGGGCGACGTGCTGGGTGCCCCGTGCGACCAGGTCCGACACGGTTTCCACAGCGGTGTCCTCGTACCGCTCCTCTCCCCTGTAAATGCCGGCCCTCTCGCGCGTCTCTTCGTCGCGCTCCCGCCAGCACCGGAGCGCCGTCGCCGCACTCGCTTCCGGAGTTCGGCGCTCCTGGCCGTGGAGCAGTGCGGGCACCAGCGCCGGACTGCCGTCGCGGGTCACCCAGCGCCTGAGATCCTGGTTGGCGGCATGCGGTACGACGTGCACGGTCTGACCGCCGTCCTCGAAGAGCAGTCCCCGCGTGCGCCAGAGGGCGAGCAAGGCCGACACGTCCTCAGCGGCGATGTGGTGGCTGTCCGCCCGGAGCTTCTTCCTCAGTACATCGCGTGTGCAGGGCTGTTCCAGCAGGCGGAAGGCGGCCGTCTCCCAGGGTTCTTCGATACGCATCGTCCTCCAGGCGAAGCCGGGGCGGGTGTTGGTGAGGACGATGGAGTCGGTCAGGTCGCACTGCGTCAGCCGCCCTTGAGGGAACTCGTGACGCCAGGTCTCGACGGCCTTCTCCAACCGCTCTGCCTGCGTGGTGGAGATTCCTCGGTGCGCCGCGTCGAAGACATAGGCCATGTCGCGGAGTTCGGATTCCGGAAGGTCGTAGATCACCGCGTAGTGAGCGGCGGGCCGCAGGTCGCCGAATCCGAGTTCTGGGCGGTTGAAGTAGGGGCTGAAGCGTTCGATGGCTATGCGGGTGACACCGTTCGGCGGAGCGAGATGGTGGATGGCCGGGAACTGGTCGATGACCGCTTCGTAGTCCTCCTCGGTCTCGTCCGGAAAGCCGAAGAGGTAGTTCCATACGACGCCGAGGCTCACTGATTCCGCGTCCCGCAGCATGCGGACGTTCTGGCAGCCGGTCACGCCCTTGTCCATCAACTTCAGCACACGGCCACTGAGGCTTTCGATGCCGGGCTGCACATAGTGAATTCCGGCGGCGACGAGGGAGGCGAGCTGTTCGCGGCGCATGTTGGATTTGATCTCATAGCTGATGCGCAGATCGCATGCGGCCTCCGCGAGCCTCGGAACCACCGACCGCAGATAGGTCATGTCGAGGATGTTGTCGGCCACGGCGACGTTGAGCACCTGGTGGCGTTCTGTCATCGCGAGCAGTTCGTCGACGAACCGTTCCGGGCTCTTGCTGCGGAATTCCATGAACGAACCATTGAGCCCGCAGAAGGTGCAGTGATGTTTCTGGCCCCACCAGCAGCCGCGCGAGCTCTCCACCACCAGGTGGGGCTCGGCCATGGCCCCGGCGCGGGAGGCCGCGTGCTGCTCGAAGTAGTCCGTGTAGTCCGGTGTGACCAGTGCCGACGCCGGCAGGGGGGCCGCGCTCATCGCATTGGCATGCGAAGTGCCGTCCGCACCGCGCCAGCAGAGTCCGGGAACGTCCGCAGGGTCCGACCCGTCGCGAAGACAGGTGAGGAGCCGCGTGAACGACATCTCGCCCTCACCGCGATTGACGTAGTCGACGAACGGGAAGCCGCGGTGGAGCGCGGCGCCCATGGGGCCGTCGCAATTCCCACCGCCCAGCACCACGCACACGTCGGGTGCGGTCTTCTTGATGAGCCTGGCCGCGGCAAGCACCGCGCTGTTCTGCGCGAAGGTCGTCGAGAAGCCGACGACGTCGGGCCGGTCGGCGAGAATTCGGCCGACGAGGGATTCCATGTACTCGGGGGCGAGCGCGTGCAGTTGTCGCCCCTTGTTGAGCATGTCCCCCGGTACCGCTTCCGCCACGAGGTCCGCGAATTCCGAGTTGCGCCAGTGCGGATCGTCGTACAGGGCGGAGGAGAAGATCCACTCGCTATAGCCGGTGAAGTAGGAGTCCCAGCAGAAGTTGTACTCCTCACGCGTCAGTCCTGCTCGCTCGGTGATCCAGTCGAGGTAGTCCAGATTGGCGTTCACGACGTCGACGCGACTGCCCGGGAACTCGTCCGCTACGCGACGCTTGAGAATTCCCAGGGCCAGGGAAGGGAAGTCGATTGAGGCCCAGGGCATATTGACCAGGGTGATGTGCACCGTGTGACTCCTTCAGCGTGACGAACGAGTTGCCGGCAGCGGTGCGTCGCACATGACACCGACATCCGCTGCGGCAAGTTTGCCGAGCAGCGACCGGCCCTGCGCACTGGTCGCGATCAAGGGCCCGCCAGGCGCGGTGGGTCGGGTCACGTGGTTCTTCGGCAGCGAGTACACCCGTTCCCGTACCGGATCGGCCAACAGCGAGGAGCCGCCGCCCGGACCGTGCGGGGCGAACCTCGCTGGAGCGCACCGGATCCACGGATGCGGGCGCAGCGCGACGTGGTTCACCGGGGACTGCCCTGCGGCTCCTGCGGGTGCGGCCGACGCCGCAGAGATCCGGCGCATGCCGCTCTTCAGCCGCTGCAGCATGTCCGGGCGCCCGGGTCCGCCGACGACGGTGTGCCGTTTCCCCACTCTGCCGCCCAGGTAGTTGAGTTCGCGGTTGTCGGCGAACGCATCGGAGCTGTCGAGGACCACGCCGAAGCATTGCGGCTCGGCCAGCAGACGGGTTCCTGGCTCGACCACCATGAGTTCGAATGCGTCAATCGCGAACTTTTCCCGGTTGCGTTCGAGGAACCGGAGTGACTCCTCGGACTCCTCTTCGGTCTCGTCCAGAAGGCCGCCCATCACCGAGAGGTTGACCTGGATGTCCGCTGCCGCGAGGTTGTCGAGGATGACCTGGAAGTCTGCGGCACGGACGCCCTTGTCCAGTCTGTCGAGCAGTCGCTGTGTGACGCCCTCATAGCCGACGGCCATTCCCTCACAGCCGAGTTCGGCCAGTTCCTGGCAGAAGGCCGGATCGAGCAGGATCGGCTCCAGTCGGTTGCGCGTGTTGAAACGGACCCGAAGACCGCTCTCGCGCACCAGCCGCATGGCTCGGGCGAGCAGTCGCAGGTTCGTGTTCTCGTCGACAACGGTGACGAAGCTGATTCCGGTACTCTCCACGATCCGGCATACCGTGTCTGCGAGTTGCCCCGGGGAAGCCTGCTGGTAGGCCCCGCGTTCGAGAGACCGGTTGCCGTAGGAACAGAAGATGCAGCGTCCCCAGTAACAGCCCACACAGGACACCATGGAGAGGACGACGGTGTCATTGAGATAGGAGTGCACCTTCAACCCGCCGTAGTCGGGCGCGCCCACGTCCTGGAAGCGAAGAGTGGGCATTCGGCTGGGTACCGTCACGCCTCCGGGGCTCAGCCATCTCATCCCCGGTACATCGGAGCACGGCGCGTTCCCGGTGAGATGGGCCAGCCAGCGCTCCAAGGGCTCTTCGCCCGCCGTGACACAGAGCGCGTCCACCGCTGTACGTACGGAGGTCATGGCGGCCAGTTCATCGTGGCGCAGCATGATCTGCTGTCCGCCGAGGCAGATGGAAATGCCCGGGTGGAGCAGCCGGATCCACCGGGCAATCAGCAGAGCCGGCGCCAACTGGCTGAAGAAGGCGACGGATATGCCGACCGCCCTCGGCGCGGAACGGTCAAGGGCCTCGGTCAGCAGGCTGTGCAGATTCCGGGTCGCGAAGTCGAGAGAATCCACCTTCGATTCGGACAGCCCGAGCACCGCCCGGTCAAGTGAGTCGAAGTCGTCCCACACTTGTGACAACGCCGATTCGCGCAGCATCAGTTGGGCGGCCTGCCGGGCCAGTCGCACCGCGCGCACGGGACCGAGGCGGGGCGCCGGAGCCTTCGTCAGGACGAAGTCACGCATCTCACCGAGATGCTGCAGGGCGGCATCGGCCACCACCGCCCGGTACCAGGTGGGCAGAGACCGCGCCTCGTCCAGGACATGGGCCTTCTGCTTGAGCGCCGGGCCGTCCAGAAGCCGGTGGACCAATTCGATGCTCAGATCCACCTGATGTGCGCTGTAGCCGAACCGGCGGACGTGACCGGCGAGATAGGGCAGGCTCAGATACGGAAAGAGAGTTGCCTCCGTGAGCGGCGGAAAGAGCAGCAGAAGATCCATGCCATCCGTCCTGATCCGGACGGTGGAGCCGACCGGGTACGCAAGGTGCTGGAATTCTCGAACGATCCTCGACGATCGGGGAGAGAGCCGGATCGCGGGGAGAGAATCATAAGGAGCCCACAAGCAGGCAGCGCTCCGGCCTCGCGACAGTCAGGCACCGTGTACCGGTCGCGAGGCCGCAGTGGTGCCCTTGCCCTTCTGGCGCTCCGGTGACGTGCAGGACACCAGAGAATTCAGAGGACCTTGTGAGCTCCTCATGAGGTGATTCGGTCGGGCCGGTCAGCCCGCCGGCATGTCCGAGGAACGGTCTGCGTTCTTGGCGATGTAGTTGTAGGCCGTGGACGAACCGCTGACTTGCAGTTCATCCATCTCAAGTACCTCTAGTTCACCGAGGTCGCTGTCGAGTTCGGTGTTCAGCTGGATTTCCATGGAACCTCCATGCGCGAGTGGAGCACGAGACTGGAGTACGCTCCTGGGTCTTCAGTCTTCGAACAGACTCGCTCTGGCGTTTCATCATGGTCAAGAGCGCTATCGAGCCATGGTCATTCGACCGGTGACCACAGTTGGCGGCAGCCGTCAGAGCCCGGTCCCGCCTCGGCTTTCGGTCGGCCGAGAAGCCTCCGCCGTGGTGACGTCGCCACGCCGCCACGCCGCCACATCGCCACATCGCCACCGTCACGTCAGCACCGTACGGAACCTGCTCAGGTCGGCCTCGGCACGGTGCTCCACCGCCGTGGGTCACCCCCGTCCGGTAGATCGGCCTGCCAGGCGGCGAGGCGGCGACGGGTGGCCGAGGTGGAGGGGTGGTCGGGGCCGAGTGTCCGTAGCTGATCGGTCAGCAGCTGTGCGAATGCGGCGGCGGCGCCCGTCGGGTCGCCCGCCCGTCCTCGCCACTCGGCGAGCGTGTGGCGGGCGGACAGGGTGTGGGGGTGGTCGGGACCGAGCACCCGCAGACGATCGGCCAGCAGGCCCTCCAGTACCTCGACGGCACCGGGGGCATCGCCCGCCTCACCCTGCCACTGGGCGAGGTTCGCGCGGGTCGTCAGGGTGTCGGGATGGTCGGGGCCCAGGATCCGCAGACGATCGGCCAGCAGCGCCGACGCGGCCGTGGCGGCGCCCGCCGGATCTCCCGCTTTTCCCCGCCAGTAGGCGAGGTTGGCGCGGCTCGTGAGGGTATGGGGGTGGTCGGTCCCGAGCAGCCGCAGCCGGTCGGCCAGCACCTCCTCCAGCGCGTCCACGGCGCCGGGTGTGTCTCCTGCCTCGCCCCGCCAGGAGGCGAGATGGTGGCGGGTGTCCAGAGTCTCCGGGTGGTCGGGGCCCAGGACTCGTATCGTGTCGGCCAGCAGCTCCTCGAAGGCGGCCGTGGCGCCCACCGGATCCCCGGCTCTCCCCAGCCACCGGGCGCGGTTGTGCCGACTGCCCAGGGTGAACGGGTGGTCGGGACCCAGGATCCGTGTCTGATCGGCGGCCAGTTCCTCGAAGGCGACAGCGGCACCCGCCGGATCCCCCGCCTCCCCCCGCCAGATGGCGAGGTGGAACCGGGCGCTCAGGGTCTTGCGGTGGTCCGGGCCGAGCAGCCGTGAGGTGTCGGCGAGCAGACGCTCGCAAGCCCGCACCGCCTCCGCCGGATTTCCTGCCTCGCCCGTCCAGTGGGCGATGTTCTGACGGGCCGTCAAGGTCTGTTCGTGGTCCGTCCCAAGTACGCGTACCGAGTCCCTGAGGACAGCTTCTGATGCCAGGGCCGCACCCGCCGGGTCGCCCGACTGCCCCAGCAGGGCGGCCATGTCGCCGCGGGCGGCCAAGGTGTCGGGGTGCTCGGCGCCGAGCAGCCGCTCCCGGTCGGCGAGCAGCTCGCTGAAACCGGCCTTCGCGCCTGCCAGATCCCCTGCCTCGCCCTGCCAGACGACGAGATAGTGGCGGGCCACGAGGGCGTCGGGGTGCCCGGGGCCGAGGCGGCGGCACGCTGTGGCGTGGAGGTCCCTGAAATAGGCGGTCGTGGCGGCGACCAGGCCGACTGCTCCCAGGCTGATTCCGGTGCGGAGCAGAAGGGGGTGGCTGCCGGTCCGCCACAGTGCGGCGCCCGCATGGGCGATGAGGATGGCGGCATTGGCACGCAGGGCCTGCGCGAGGGACGTGTCGCGTTCCGTCGTGGGCCAGACATCTACGAGGGCGTCGGCGCAGATACGGGCGAGGTCGTCGTGTTCGTGCGGTAACAGCCGCTCCCTGGTGGCACGTTGGATGAGGTTGTGGACGCGCACCTCCTGATGGGGGGTGTCGAGGGTGTGGTCGGCGAGGCTGAGGCGGTGCAGGCACCGGAGGGCTCCCGAAGCGTCCTCCGCGCTGGCCGGACGCACGGGCCCGTTGCCGCCGAGGGGCCGGTGCCCGGTGAGATGGGCCAGGGCCCGAGCGCTGGTCAGCACCGCGGTGGGGATGCCGTTCGGGTCGAGCAGACTGGCAAGTTGGAGCATCGGGCGCGCCAGCCCTGTGGGACGGAGCCGGTCCGCGTGCTCGACCGACAGCGACCAGGTGGCGGTGAGGGTGGTGCGGTGGTCGTCGGGCAGAGCGCTGTCCTCGGGGACCAGATCGGGCAGGGACCGGGTCCGGTCCGCCAGCCGGGCGCGGTACTCGGCGCAGTGCAGGCCCAGATCCACGACGTACGCGGCGGCCTGTGCGAGGGCCAGGGGAAGGTGCCCCAGGTCGGCGGCCAGGCCCGCGATCTCCTCCACGTCGTCCTGGCGGCCGTGGGCGGCGAGTTGGGCAGTGAGGTACGAGGTGGCCTCGGCCGGGGTGAACAGGCCGACGTCGATCCGCCGGCGCCGCTGACCGCTGAGGGCGGCGTCGCGGCGCCGCGTGGTGACCAGCACCCGGCCCCGGGGCCCGGCGGGCGGCCAGAGGCCGCGCAGGTCGGCGGGGTCGGCCAAGTCGTCCAGCACGACCAGCCATCGGCGGTCGGTGGTCTCGGCCCAGGCCAGGAAGCGGGAGGCGGCCTGCCCGGGGTCTGCGGGATCCGCTCCGAGCACGTCCGTCCCGACCCGGCCGTACGAGCTGACGATCGCTTCCCGGCTCGACGCGGTGACCCACACCAGCAACTCCACCGACCCGGCCCGCCAGGCCCGGCGGGCACAGTGCGCCGCCAGTTGGGTCTTGCCGACCCCGCCGGTCCCGGACAGGACCTGGCACAGCACCCCCGTTCCGTCTCCGGCCACCGTCGGCTCCAGCGCTTCGGCGGCACTGCGGTGCTGGAAGCACTCCGCCTCTCCGGGGACGACACCGACCCATCGGGGCCATGTGCCGGCCGGACGCGGCGCGGGAACGGCGTAGTAGTCGAGGTGGTTGATGGTGTTGACCGCGATGCTGTGGTGCAGCGCGCTGATCGTGGGACCGCCGGTGCTCGGCGGTGCCGGAACGGTCCAGGGTGGACTCAGCTCTGCCCCTGGACCGGCCCCGGAGGGTTTCCCAGGGTCACGTCGCCCATCACTCCGGCGGCGGCGGACCCGTGGTCGGCGCGGATGTCCGCGCTGCCCGCGACAGCGAGCCCGCCGTCACCGGCCGTGGCCCCGCCCGGCGGTTGCCGGACGGTGGCCACCAACTCGCGGAGCTGTACGGCCACTTCGGCCCGGTCCGCTTCGCTCAGACCTTCCAGAACGTGTTGGAAATGAGCCTGCCAGGAAGCCACCGCCGTGGCCCTGGCCCTTTCGGCGTCCTGGGCGTCGGCCCGGTCCAGCTCGGCCGCCGTCCGGTCGAGGCGCTCAAGAGCCAGGCGGGCCTCCGGAGTTCCGGTACGGCCGAAGATGCGGCTCACCCGCTGCCGGAAGCCGCTCCACGCGTCCGTACCGGCGGCGGAAGCCACTGCGGCTCCGGCCGCGGAGGCCAGTGCGATCAACACCTCGTCCACCATCTCTCCAGCGTACCGACGGAGAGGCCTCCTGGGGCCGGTCGGTGGGCACTCCCCCGCCCTGGTCCCGCGTGGCGTACGCTCCGGGCGTATGCACGTGGTTGCGGTTCTCGCGCTCGACGGGGTGTCGGCTTTCGATCTCGCCATACCCTGCCAGGTGTTCGCGCTCGTCACCGGCCCCGACGGCTCGCCCGCCTACGAGGTCCGCGTGTGCGTCGACCGTGAGACGGCGGCAACGGCCGGGCCCACGGAACCTTTCCGGGTCTCCTCCTCCCACCGCTGGGACGACGTCCTCGGTGCGGACACGGTCATCGTCCCCGGCATCCCCGTCGAACGCACGCCTGACCCCCGCGCGGTACGGCTGTTGCGGGAGGCGTCGGCCGGGGGAGCCCGGATCGCCTCCATCTGCACCGGGGCCTTCGCCCTCGCGCATGCCGGACTTCTGGAGAACCGCCGGGCGACGACGCACTGGCGGTTCGCCGGCGCACTGGCCGAGCGGTTCCCCGGCACCAGCGTCGACCCGTCCGTCCTCTACGTCGACGAGGGGCAGGTGCTCACCTCGGCCGGCATCGCCGCGGGCCTGGACCTGTGTCTGCACATGGTCCGCCGTGACCACGGTGCGGCTGCCGCCGCGCACGCCGCCCGGATGCTGGTGATGCCTCCTCAACGTTCCGGCGGCCAGGCCCAGTTCATCGAGCACCGCGCGCCCGGAACGGACTCCGCCGACCTCGGCGAAACGCTGGAGTGGATGCGCGGCAAGCTGAGCGAGCCGCTCTCCCTGGCCGACATCGCCGCGCACGCGATGATCAGCAGGCGCAGCCTGGCCCGGCACTTCCGCGCCCAGACCGGCACCACACCGCTGCGCTGGCTGCTCGCGCAGCGCGTCCAGCGTGCCAGGGAGCTCCTGGAGACGACGGGGCTGCCCTTGACGAGGGTCGCGGAGGCGACCGGCTTCGGCTCCGTGGAGACGTTCCGCCACCACTTCGCACGTCAGGTCGGCACGACACCGTCCGCGTACCGGGCCGCCTTCCGCCACTGACGACGTCCCCGGCGCAAGCGAACGGGCCGTATCTCGCGCAGACCTGACCGGCCGTTTCTCGCGCGACCGGGCTGGCCGTATCTTGCGCACCAGGGGCACGCGTGCCGGTGTTGTTGATCACCGGCCGCCGGAAGACTGAACGCGTTCCCGCTCCCCGGTCTCCTCCGGGGACCACGCCCTCGCGTCTTCACGGAGGTCCCTCCATGCCTTCCCCGTCCGCGTCCCCGTCCGCACGTCCGCGCCCCGCGCGCCCGCTCCGCGTGCACACCGTGCTCTACGACGGTGTGGAGGAACAGGACTTCGCCGGTCACATCGAGGTGTTCGGCATCGTCGGCGAGGAGCACCTCACGCAGTCCTTCGTCACCGTGGACGGCTCCCGTCGGGTGACGACGGCCGCCGGCATGGAGGTCGTCTGCCGGGACGCCTGGTCACCGCGGGCCGCCGACGTGATCGTCGTTCCCGGAGCGGGTTACGGCGACGGCTCCGGCGTCCAGCGGGAGATCCGGCGCGGCACCCTGCCGCGGGCGCTGGCGGCAGCCCGCCGGGACGGCCTGGTCCTGGCGGCGGTGTGCACGGGGACCATGCTGCTGTCCGCCGCCGGCCTGACGGACGGGCGCCCCTGCACGACGCATCACATCGCTCTGGAGGACCTCCGGGCGCAGGGTGGCCGCGTGGTCGGCGGCCGGGTCGTCGACGACGGAGACCTGGTCACCTGTGGAGGCGTCACCTCCGGCATCGACCTGGGCATCTGGCTGGTCGAGCGGTTCTTCGGCCCGGACACGGCCCTGCTCGCCGAGGAAGTCCTGGAGTACGAGCGCCGCGGCGTCGTACGCAGCGCGTGACCTGCGCCCGGTACGTCGCCGACGGGCGGCGGTTGCCCACCCCACCACGAACACAGGAGACCCACGTGAACCGACGTACTCTGCTGCGCACCGCGACCGCTCTCGGTGCCGCCGGCCTCGCGACCGGCGTCCCCGCCGCCGCGAGCGCCGCGACCACGGCGCCCGCACCTTCCGGATCCGGCCCCCGTCGCCCCCTGCGCGTACAGGTCGTGCTCTTCCAGGGCGTCGAGGAGCTCGACCTCGTGGCCCCGTACGAGGTGTTCTCCGCCTCGGACCACTTCACCGACCGCGACGTCGAGGTGCGCTACGTATCCCTCGACGGCCCCCGCACCGTCACGGCCGCCTACGGCACCAAGGTCCGCGTCGACCACGGCTGGGCACCTCAGGAGGCGGACGTCCTCGTCGTACCCGGCGGTGGGTACGCACGCCCGGAGGGCCCGGGGGTCTGGGCCGAGATCCGGCGGGGCGCCCTGCCCCGCGCCCTGGCCGAGGCCCGCCGGCCGGGGCTGACCCTCGCCGGTCTGTGCACCGGTGTGCTGCTCCTCTCCGCCGCCGGTGTCACCCGCGGCCGGCCCTGCACCACTCATCACAAGGCCAGGACCGACCTCGAAAAGCAGGGCGGCGTGCTGAAGAAGGCGCGGGTCGTCGACGACGGTGACCTGGTCACCGCCGGAGGCGTCACCTCGGGCCTGGACCTGGCGCTCCGGCTGGTCCGCCGCGAGCTGGGTGTCGACGCCGCACTCGGTGTGGAGACCGTGCTGGAGTACGAGGCCCGCGGCACCGTCTGGACCTCCGGCCGGTAGCCGTCCTGACCCGGGCGGGCCCGGCCGACGGCTCTGTATCGACCGTGTATCAGGAAGCGCTTGGTCGTCCATCGGATCCGTGCGCCGGGCCGCGCGGGCAGTACCGCGCCGGATATCTGCCATATCGTTCCTGTCAGGTCTCCTCCGCACGTGCGTGCGCACGGGGCCCGTGCTCACGACGACCGCCCGTGCCCCCCGACCGTACGAACAGGAGCCCTCCACCCGTGTCCTCGCCCCCTCCGGCCCCGGTCTCTCAGCACCCCGTCCGCGTGCTGCTGGTGGAGGACGACGACCTGATGCGCCGGTCCTTCACCGTTGCCCTTGAGCGCTACGGCTACCGGATGACTGCTGCGGCCGACGGGCTGTCGGGGCTGGAGCTCTTTCGCGACGAGAGCTTCGACCTGCTGATCCTGGATGTGATGCTGCCCGGTCTTGACGGCATCGGCCTGTGCCGCAGGGTCCGGGAGAGCAGCCTGGTGCCGGTGCTGATGATGTCCGCCCGCGGCGACGGGCTCGACGTCGTCGCCGGTCTTGAGGCCGGGGCGGACGACTACGTGGTCAAGCCCGTGGATACGTACGTGCTCGTGGCACGCATCCGTTCGCTGCTGCGCCGGGCGACCTACGCGCCCGCCCCGGTGCCCGGCGGGGCCGCAGCGGACGGTCCTGCGCCGTCCGAGGGCGACCTGCTGGTCTTCGGGGACCTGACCATCGACACAGGCGGCCTGGAGGTGTCCGTCTCCGGAAGCCCGGTGGCGCTGACCCCGACCGAGCTGAAGCTGCTCCTTGAGTTCGCCGCCCACCCGGGCATCGTGCTGGAGCGGCACACCCTGCTGCGGGACGTGTGGGAGTACGGCTGGGACGGCGACAGCCGGGTCGTGGACCTGTGTGTGCAGCGGCTGCGCGGCAAGCTGGGCCGGGACCGGATCGAGACGGTCCGCGGCTTCGGCTACAAGCTCAGGCGGTGAGGCGCATGGGTCCGCTCCACCGTCTGTGGCCGTCGGGCACGTTCCGGCGCCGCGTTCCGCTGCGCTGGAAGATCGCCGCGCTGGCCGCGGCCACGGCCTGTCTGGTCGCGGCGGCGGTGGGTGTGCTCGTGCACGTGTGGACCGCCGGGGACATCCGCAGCCGCGCCGAGGCGCAGGCCCTCAACTCGCTGTACTCGGCCGCGGACGCCTACCGGCGCACCGGCACCCTCGTCGACGGCGCCGAGCTCGATCCTGCCGACCTGCCCGCCGCGCTGCGGCACCCGACCGACGACGACCGGCACGCGGCCCACGACGAGCGTGTCGACGGGAATGTGGGCCCGAGCGTCTGGGCCGCCCAGCGGGTCGAAGGGCCGGGCAGTAAGGTGCTGGCCTTCCGGGTCAACATGAGTTCGGAGCTCTACGGGCTGCACCGGCTCGACCTGACCATGGTGGTGGCCTCGCTGGTCTCGCTCGCGGCGGCCACTCCCCTCGCGGTCTGCGGGGCCGGGCTGCTCGGCCGCCGGTTGCGGCGGGTCTCCGAGACCGCGGGCCGGATCTCCGCCGGTGACCTGGACGCCCGTACCGGACCCACCAAGGGCGGTGACGAGGTGGCCGACATCGCCGCCACCGTCGACCTCATGGCGGACAGTCTCGGCCGACGGCTGCGCACCGAGCGCCGGTTCACCGCGGACGTGGCGCACGAGCTGCGCACCCCTGTCGGCGGTCTGCTCGCCACCGCCGACCTGCTGCCGCCGGGTGAGACGGAGGACCTGCTCCGGGCCCGGGTGCGTGATCTGCGCGGCCTGGTCGAGGACCTCCTGGAGATCTCCCGGCTGGACGCCGGGGCCGAACAGCCGGTCCGCGCCCGGGTCCCGCTCGGCGCGGTCGTCGCCGAGGCCGTGGCGCGTACCGGCTTCGACACCGGCAGCACTGTCACGGACACCGGCAGCACTGTCACGGACACCGGCAGCACTGTCACGGACACCGGCAGCGCTGTCACGGACGCCGCGCAGACCGTGGAGACCGACCCGCGCCGTCTCGAACGGATCGTCGGCAACCTCGTCGTCAACGCCCACCGGCACGGGGGCGCCCCGGTGCAGGTCACCGTCGAAGGCCGCACCGTGGTCGTACGCGACCACGGCCCCGGTTTCCCCTCCGACCTGCTGCTGCACGGCCCGCGCCGCTTCCACACGGGCGCGGCGGAACGCGGCTCGGGCCACGGTCTCGGCCTGACCATCGCCCTCGGCCAGGCCCGGCTCCTCGGCGCCGAACTGCTCCTGGAGAACGCCCCGGACGGCGGCGCCGTCGCCACCCTGCGCCTACCGGCCTGACCGTAGAGACCCCACCGCCCGGGTCGTACACAACTGATACGAAGCGGCGCGGGCACCGATACACGGCGGCCCAGGCCCCGATACGTTGCCCGGACACCCTTCGGAGTGCACCGTTCCGCACCCGAAGAGGAGCCCCCGTGACCGCCGTACCCCTCGACACGCTCGCACCGCACCCGGCCGGCGGAATCGCCGCCACCGTCACCGACCTGTCCAAGGTCTACGGCAGCGGAGACACCCGTGTCGTCGCCCTGGACCGGGTCTCCCTCTCCTTCCGGGAGGGCGAGTTCACCGCGATCATGGGCCCTTCCGGCTGTGGCAAGTCCACCCTGATGCACTGTGCCGCCGGGCTCGACTCGTTCAGCTCCGGCTCCGTCCGCATCGGCACCACCGAGCTGGCCGCGCTCAACGACCGGCAGCTCACGGCGCTGCGCCGGGAGCGGATCGGTTTCATCTTCCAGTCGTTCAACCTGCTGCCGACGATGACCGCGTTGGAGAACATCACCCTGCCGATGACGATCGCCGGCCGTCGCCCCGACGCGCAGTGGGTGGACCGCGTGGTCTCCATGGTCGGCCTCGCGGACCGGCTCGGTCACCGCCCCGGCGAGCTGTCCGGCGGGCAGCAGCAGCGCGTCGCGGTGGCCCGCGCGCTGGTGTCCCGTCCCGCGATCGTCTTCGGCGACGAGCCCACCGGCAATCTCGACTCCCGCGCCGGGGCCGAGGTCCTCGGCTTCCTGCGGGACTCGGTGCGGGAACTGGGCCAGACCGTGGTCATGGTCACCCACGATCCGGTCGCCGCCGGGTACGCCGGCCGTGTGGTCTTCCTGTCCGACGGCCGTCCGGTCGACGAGATGACGCGGCCCACCCCCGACCGGGTCCTGGACCGGATGAAGGCCTTCGACACCCGGTCCCGCACCAGCTGACCCACGCCCGGTCACGCACCGGCCGACCCACGCCCGGTCACGGACCGACTGCCGCCCTCTCGCCGCCTCGGACCAGCCGCCTGCCCTCTCGCCGCATCGGACCGGCCGCCCGCCCTCTCTCCCGGCACCTGACCGGCTGCCCGCGTTCCCCCGGCACCGCACCCGCCACCAGCCACCCGCTCGCCTCCGCCGAGCCCGCCTCTCCCAGGGACCCGCACCCCATGTTCCGTACCGCCCTGCGCAATGTCCTCGCGCACAAGGCCCGTCTGCTGATGACCGCGTTCGCGGTCGTGCTCGGGGTCACCTTCATCTCCGGCAGCCTCGTCCACGGCGACAGCCTGAAGCAGGCCGCCGTCGACCGGGCGACCGCCGGCTACGACCGCGTCTCCCTCAACGTCGCACCCGACACCGTCCCCGGTGCCCCGCCCGCCACGCTCGACTCCGGCACCGCGGCCACTCTTGCCGGGCTCCCCGGCGTCGACGCCGCCGCGGGCCGGGTGAGCGGCTTCGCCGCCGTCGCCGACCGCGAGGGCAGGCCGCTCGGCACCGGCGAGTTCCGCCGGGGCGGCAACTTCGCCCCGAACCCGCGGGGTTCGGACCCCGCCTACGTCTTCACCCGGGGGTCGGGCCCGACCGGCAACGGCACGATCGCCCTCGACGAGGCCAGCGCGGCCAAGGCCGGCTATCGCATCGGCGACACCGTGCGCGTCGGTACGAACACGGGCGCCGGCTCCTACCGGCTCACCGGGGTCTTCCGTACGGACGGGTCCAAGCTCACCCCCGGAGGCACCCTGACGCTGTTCGGCAACGCCGCCGCACAGCAACTGTTCCTGCGGCCGGGCCAGTACACGAACATCGAGATCACGGCCGTCCCCGGCACCGACATGAGCCGACTCGGCGACCGCGTCGACCAGGTGCTGCCCAAGAACACCAGCGCGGTCACCGGTGCCCAGCTCGCCCGACTGCAGGCCAACCTCGCCTCCAGCGACAGCGACACGATGAGTCAGATCATGGTGGGCTTCGCCGCGGTCGCCCTGTTCGTCGCCGCCTTCCTCATCTCCAACACCTTCACCATGCTGGTCTCCCGGCGCACCCGGGAGCTGGCCCTGCTGCGGGCGGTCGGCGCCACCCGTCAGCAGGTGCGCCGGATTCTGCTGACCGAGTCGTTCCTCGTCGGTGTGCTCGCCTCGGTGGCCGGTCTCGCCGCCGGGACAGGGGTCGCCGCCCTCCTCCAGACGCTCTTCGCCGCCGCCGACGCACCGGCCGCCCCGCTGGTCCTCACCCCGGCGACCGTGCTCGTCTCGATGCTGGTCGGCACCGCCCTGCCCGTGGTCGCCGCATGGCTTCCGGTCCGCAGGGCCATGGCCGTCCCGCCCGTGGCCGCACTCGGTACGGCCGAGCACACGGCGCCCGCGCGGGCCGGATCGCTGCGCAGCCGGACCGGTGCCGCGCTGGTGCTGGTCGGCGTCGCCGCCGTGCTGTACGGGGCCCTTGCCGCCGGGCGGGACGCCCGGACCGTCATCGGACTCGGCGCGGCCCTCGCCCTGATCGGCGCGATCGGTCTGATTCCGCTGCTGTCGCGGCCGTTCGTCGCCCTGCTCCGGCCGCTGCTGCTCAAGCTGGGCCCGGTGCACGGCGACCTCGCCGCCCGCAACACCGTGCGCGACCCCCGCCGTACCGGTGCCACCGCAGCGGCGCTCGCCATCGCCCTCGCGCTCGCCTCGGGCCTGTCCGTCCTCGGCGCCTCCGCCACCCAGTACCTGGAGCGCGCGACGACCGACGCCCTCACCGCCGACTACGTGGTGAAGGCCCCGGCGGGCGGCCAGCGGATGACCCCCGCCACCGCCGAGCCCCTCAAGAGGCTGCCGGGCGCCACGTACAGCCCGCTCAACCAGTCCACCTCGTACGAGCTGGGCGGCTCCCCCTCGGTGCTGACCGGTGTCGACCCCACCGTCATCGGCCGGCTGCTGCGGTACGACGTCGTCGAGGGCACTCTCGCCAGCCTCGCCGAAGGAAAGATCGCCGTGGCCGACTTCAAGGCCGCGGCGACCGGCTGGAAGGTCGGCCAGAGCCTCCCGCTGGTACGGGACGGCAAGCGCGGCAGCGTCACCGTCGGCGCCGTCTACCGGGCGGACGAGCAGAGCGACCTGACGCCCAGCATCACCGCGCCCGACTCCCTCGTGGCCCGCTACGACTCGAACCCGAGCACCCACGCGATCCTCGTCGCCACGGACGGCGGCCCCGGCGGGGCCGCGCGCGCGGACGTCACCCGCGCTCTCGGCGACAATCCCGCGCTGGCCGTCCTCGACAAGGAGAGCATCGCGGCCGAGGACACCAGCGGCATCGGCGACCAGCTCAACGTGTTCCACGCACTGCTGAGCATGGCCCTCGTGATCGCCGCGCTGGGCGTCGCCAACACCCTCGCGATGTCCGTCGTCGAACGCGGCAAGGAGATCGGCACGCTGCGCGCCATCGGTCTCGACCGGGCCGGCGTGGGCCGGATGATCCGCCTGGAGGCCCTGCTCGTCGGGGCGCTCGGCGCGGCCGTCGGCACAGTCCTGGGTGTCTTCCTGGGCTGGGCGCTCGGCCGCACCCTCCAGGAGAACGTCGTCGGCTACACGCTGGTGCTGCCCTGGGGGCGCCTCGCCCTCGGAGTGCTGCTCGCCCTGGCGGGAGCACTGCTCGCCTCGCTCTGGCCGGCCCGCAGGGCCGCCCGCGTCGACATTCCGGCGGCGACGGCGGCGCAGTAGCAACGCTGGCTTCCGACCGACACCCCGTAGTGGAATGTTCAACCACTTCGGGGTGTTGGAGGGGGTGAGCAGCCGGAAGAGCCGGCGGCACGGCAGGCGGAACGGAGCAGCAGTGAACGTGCAGGTGAATCTCAACGACGCGTACTACCAGCAGGGCAGCGAGGCCGAACGCTGGGACCGTGCGCGGTTGTTCTTCGACTCGAAGGAGTACGACAAGGCGGCGCGCATCCTGCGCGTGCTGGTCGACGAGTCCCCGCGGCTGACCGCTCCGCGGCTGCTGCTGGCCCGCTCGTACTACCACTCCGCCCAGCTCTCCAGGGCCGAGTCCGAGCTGCGTGCGGTTCTGGCGGACTGCCCGGTCGAGCACTACGCGCAGCTGATGCTGGGCCGCACCCTGGAGCGCCAGGGGCGGCACGCCGAGGCCGCGCCGTACCTGCGCACGGCCGCGGCCCTGTCCGGTGACTTCGCGTCGCTGGAGACCGGTGACTGACGGTCTCAGCGCTTGACGGCGCGCAGGACGACGAACTTCGGGTCGCTCGCGACGACGTCGCAGTTCCCGAAGAGCCTGCGCAGCCGTACGTGGTAGCCGAGGTGCCGGTTGCCGACCACCCACAGTTCCCCGCCGGGGCGCAGCACGTCGCGCGCCCCGGCGAACATGCGCCGGGCCGTGGCGTCGGTCGTCGCCTGGTGGGAGTGGAAGGGCGGGTTGTTCAGTACGAGGTCGACGGAGTCGGCGGGGATGCCGGTCGCCGCGTCCCCGACCCCGAACTCGGCCTTGCCGCCCGCCTCGTCCTCAAAGAGGTTCGCGCGGTACGTCGCCTCCGCCGAGGCGACCGCCTGGAACGACTCGTCGACGAAGAGGACCTCGGCGCCGGGGTGGGCGAGCGCAGCGGCCGTGCCGACCACGCCGTTGCCGCAGCCCAGGTCGAGGATGCGGGACGCGCCGGTGCCCTGCGGCAGGTGCTGGAGGAAGAAGCGGGTGCCGACGTCGAGGCGCTCGGCACAGAAGATCCCCGCGTGGTTGGTGACGGCCAGACCCGCCCCCGCTCCCGCGTCGGCGTCGAGCGTGTACGTCAGCGGCCACGGGTCGCCGCCCCGGTCGGGCAGCGAGCCGGGCGTGCAGAAGATCAGGCGGGCCTTCTTCTCCGCGAGGGAGGTGCGCGTCGGGCCGACGATCCGCTCGAAGAGGCGCAGCGTGGAGGTGTGGATCTCCTTGACCATGCCGGTGCCGACGACCACGGTGCCCTCGTGGATGCCGGGGGCGAGCCGGTGCAGCTGGTCCTCCAGGAGCGCGAGGCTCTTGGGCACGCGGATCAGCAGGACGTCGATGCGGTCCGGCGGGGTGTCGCGCGTGGACAGCAGCCGGACGCCTTCCGGGTCGGTGCCGTTGCGCGCGAGGTTCGCACGGGTGGCCTGCCGCCCGAGGTACGAATCGGTGATCTGTACGGGGTGGCGCCCCGCGGCGGTCAGCGCGGTGGTCAGTGCGCCCCACCGGTCGCCGAGTACGACGACGCTGCCGGACAGGTCCACGGGCGGGGCGTCGTCGGTGCCCGCGAGGTGTCGCAGGAGGTACTCGTCGGCGGCGTCCCACGCGCGCAGCGTGTCGCGCGGGTCCGTGGGGAAACGGGCGAGTTCGGACACGCCCCATGGCGTCGTCAAGCGGTTCATTGTGGTTCAGGCTATCCCGGCGCGTCCGGCCCGCCACCGACCGCCCCGGGTCGGGCGTACCGCTCGCGCAGCAGGTCAGCCCCCGCGAAGGGCCGTCGGGCCCCGCCCGCCGCATCAAAGAGGCGTCGGGGGCGGGCGGCGCAGGACCGGCCCGCCCCCGCCCAGGGGACCGTGCCCTCCGCTCTGCGCCGCACGGGTGAGGCCCTACCCGGCCGCCGTGGCCGTGGCCGGCCGGCTCTTCTCCTCCGCGGCGACAGGGCGCGCCGGGCGCAGGAACACCAGCACCGCGAGACCGGCCAGCACTCCCACCGCTCCCGCGACGAGCACCGCTCCGTCGAGCCCCGAGGCGAAGGCCTCGTGCAGGGTCTCGTCCGGGATCCGTCCGCGCAGAGCCGCGGCCCCGCCTCCCGCGAGCGTGTGCGCGGCCTCCTGTGCCGTGCCGGCGTCCCCGGTGACCCCTTGCAGCGAGTCCGCCATGCGGGACGTGACGACCGTGCCGAACACGGCGACGCCGAGTGCGTACCCGAGCTGGCGGAACGTGTTGACCGCGCCGCCCGCCATGCCCGCGTTCCGCTGCGGTACGGAAGCCAGCGCGGCGCCCGCCAGCGCGGGCGACACCAGACCGACGCCGATTCCGGCGACCAAGAACCCGGGCACCAGCACACCCCACCCGGAGTCCGCCTCCAGCACGCCCTGGGCCAGGGCTCCGCCGCCGATCAGCACCAGTCCGCCGCCGATGACCAGCCGGGCCGGAGCGCCGTGCAGCAGCCGTCCGCCGACCGCGGCCACCACGAACGACGCCGCCGCGAGGGGCAGCACGACGAGCCCGCCCCGTACCGGACTCAGCCCGAGCAGGGTCTGCAGCCAGATCGAGGTGTAGGGCAGCACCCCGAAGGCCGCCGCGTTGAACGCCAGCGCCCCCAGCATCACCACCGCGAACGAGGGCCGCCGCAGCAGCCGCAGGTCGAGCAGCGGATGCGCCGCACGCCGCTCGACGACCACGAACGCGGCCAGCGCGAGCGCCGCGACGGCGAGCGTGACCCCGGTGGCGGCCGACGCCCAGCCCTCGGCGTCCGCCCGTACGACCGCGAAGGTGAGCGCGCCGGCGAACACGGCGAAGGCCGCCGTACCCGCCCAGTCGATCCGCCGGGTGCCCTCGGCACGCGACTCGGGCACCGACCGCAGCGTCATCCAGATCGCCAGCGCACTGATCGGCAGGTTGACGAAGAAGATCCACCGCCAGTCCAGCGCCTCCGTGAGCACTCCGCCGAGTACCGGGCCTATCGCCGCGGCGGCGCCGCTCACCGCACCCCACACTCCGAGCGCGACCGACCGGTCGCGCCCCTGATAGGCCGAGCCGAGCAGGGACAGGGTGGTGGCGAACATCGCCGCGCCGCCCACCCCCTGGAGCCCGCGCATCGCGATCAGCAGCGCCGGGCTCGACGCCAGCCCACAGGCGAGCGAGGCCAGCGCGAAGACGGCGGTTCCGGCCGCGTACATCCGCCGTCGCCCGGTCACGTCGGCCGCGGCCCCCGCGCCGAGCAGCAGCGCGGCGAGCGCGAGGGCGTAGATGTCGATCACCCACTGGAGCTCGGAGAGCGACGCCCCGAGCGAGCCCGCCATGTCGGGCAGCGCGACGATCACGATCGTCACGTCCAGCAGCAGCATGAACGTGCCCAGACAGACCGCTGTGAGCGGTCCCCATTTGCGCATGGTTGCGTCCTCTCCGTACAGCACCGTCTCCGTCGAACGGCTTCCCGTACGATCGGTCCGGGCCGACGGGATCACCTACCCAAGGCCCGTGGGTCGACGAAATCCGACATCTGGAGGCGGCTTGGCGATGGAAGTCCACGAGTACGACGAACTCGACCGCCGTCTCCTGCACGCCCTCGAAGTCGACGCCCGTGCCTCCTTCAGCCGGATCGCGACCGTTCTCAGCGTCTCCGACCAGACCGTCGCCCGCCGCTTCAAGCGGCTGCGCACGGGTGCCGAGATGCGGGTGGTCGGCGTCCGCGACCACGTCGCGCACGGCCAGGAGTCGTGGATGCTGCGGCTGCGCTGCACCCCGGACTCCGCCTCCGCGATCGCCCGCGCGCTGGCCCGCCGCCCCGACACCGCCTGGATCGCGCTGACGTCCGGCGGCACCGAGGTGGTCTGCATGACCAGGGTCCGTACCCGCGGCGAGCACGAGGAGCTGCTGCTGGGGAAGCTGCCGCGCACGCCCCGGATTGTGGAGATCCACGCGTACCAGCTGCTGCACCGGTTCTACGGAGGCCCCCAGGGCTGGCTCCGCAAGAGCGCGGCGCTCACGCCCGAGCAGGTGGAGGCGCTGCTTCCGCGGTACGGAACCGAGGCCGGGGGCGCGGCGGGAGCGGCCCGCATCGCCACCGACGACGAGCCTCTGGTGACCGCCCTGGAGCGGGACGGCCGGGCCACCTTCGCGGAACTGCAGAAGGCGACGGGGCGTTCCGAGTCTGCGCTGCGGCGCCGGCTCGACCAACTGCTCGCCTCGGGCGCCCTGTTCATCGACGTGCAGTTCGACTCGGAGCGCCTGGGGCACGCCAATGCCGCGCTGCTGTGGATCACCGCCGCGCCTTCCGCCCTGGCCGCGGTCGGCCGCGCGCTGGCGGTCCATCCCGAAGTGGCGTTCGCGAGCGCCGCCGCCGGTCCCTGCAACGTCCTCGCGGTCGTCCTGAACCGGGACACCACGGCCCTTTACACCTATCTGAGCGAGAAGCTCGGCCGCCTCGAAGGCGTCCAGCACGTCGAGTGCACGCCGGTCCTGCGCCGCATCAAGCAGCTGACGTACGAGGAGGGGCAGGCCGGACGGGGACTGTCCTGAGCCGCCCCGGGAAACAGCACTGAGCGATCGGAGAAGAATCATGGATCACACGCAGGCCCGTCAGTGGCTGGCGACCGCCGTCGAGGAGGCCAGGGCCGGTCTCGCCGAGGGCGGCATTCCGATCGGCGCCGCGCTGTACGGCGCGGACGGCACCCTCCTGGGGCGCGGCCACAACCTCCGGGTGCAGGACGGCGACCCGTCGATGCACGCGGAGACGGCGGCCTTCCGCGACGCCGGCCGACAGCGGACGTACCGCGGCACCACCATGGTGACGACGCTGTCGCCGTGCTGGTACTGCAGCGGTCTGGTGCGGCAGTTCGGCATCTCGCGGGTGGTCGTGGGCGAGTCGGAGACCTTCCACGGCGGGCACGACTGGCTGGCCGAGCACGGCGTGGAGATCATCGAGCTGGACGACCCGGAGTGCGTGCGGATGATGCGGGACTTCATCGCGGCGAAGCCGGAGCTGTGGAACGAGGACATCGGCGAGTAGGCCCGCTGCGGCGAACCGCCGCATCAAAGAGGCGCATCAAGGAGGCGCGGCCCCGGAGCACTCGCTCCGGGGCCGCGCCTGCGTGTTCACCGGACGGGGTGTGCCCCCTCCGCCCCCGGCCGCTCGAACTGCGTGCGGTAGAGCTGCTCGTACCGCCCGCCCGCGGCCAGCAGTCCGGTGTGGGTGCCGCGTTCGACGATCCGGCCCTCCTCGACGACGAGGATCTGGTCGGCGGCCCGTACGGTCGACAACCGGTGCGCGATGACCACGGCGGTACGCCCCTCAAGGGCTTCGGCGAGCGCCTCCTGGACGGCCGCCTCCGAGGTGGAGTCGAGGTGCGCGGTCGCCTCGTCGAGGATGACGACGCGCTGCTGGGCGAGCAGCAGCCGGGCGATGGTGAGGCGCTGGCGTTCGCCGCCGGAGAGCCGGTAGCCGCGCTCCCCCACCACGGTGTCGAGGCCGTCGGGCAGGGCTGCCACGAGCCCGTCGAGGCGGGAGCGGCGCAGTGCGTCCCAGATGTCGTCCTCGGTCGCTTCGGGGCGGGCGAGCAGCAGGTTGGCGCGTACGGACTCGTGGAAGAGGTGGCCGTCCTGGGTGACCATGCCGAGGGTGCGGCGGATGGAGTCGGCGCTCAGGTCGCGTACGTCGACGCCACCGATCCGTACCGCGCCCTCGTCCGCGTCGTACAGCCGCGGCAGGAGCTGCGCGATGGTGGACTTTCCGGCTCCCGACGACCCGACGAGGGCGATCATGTGGCCGGGTTCGGCGCGGAAGGACACGTCGTGCAGGACGTCGGTGCCGCCGCGGTTGTCGAGGACCGCCACGTCCTCAAGAGAGGCGAGGGAGACCTTGTCCGCGGAGGGGTAGCCGAAGGTGACGCCGTCGAACTCCACGGAGACCGGTCCGTCCGGGACCGTGCGGGCGTCCGGCTTCTCGGAGATCAGCGGCTTCAGGTCGAGGATCTCGAAGACCCGCTCGAAGCTGACCAGGGCGCTCATGACCTCGACGCGGGCGCCCGCGAGGGCGGTGAGCGGGGCGTAGAGGCGGGTGAGGAGCAGCGCGAGGGCGACGACGGCACCGGGGTCGAGGCTGCCGCGCAGGGCGTAGAAGCCGCCGAGTCCGTAGACCAGCGCGAGGGCCAGCGCGGAGACGAGGGTGAGAGCGGTGATGAAGGTGGACTGCACCATGGCGGTGCGGACGCCGATGTCGCGGACCCGGCGGGCCCTCGCGGCGAACTCCCTGGACTCGTCCGCCGGCCTGCCGAAGAGCTTGATGAGGGTGGCGCCGGGGGCGGAGAAACGCTCCGTCATCTGGGTGCCCATGGTGGCGTTGTGCCCGGCCGCCTCCCGCTGCAGCCGGGCCATCCGGGAGCCCATCCGCCGGGCCGGGACGACGAACACCGGCAGCAGGGCGAGGGCGAGGAGGGTGATCTGCCAGGAGATGCTCAGCATCACGCCGAGCGTCAGCAGCAGGGTGACGAGGTTGGAGACGACCCCGGAGAGGGTGTTGCTGAAGGCCCGCTGGGCGCCGATGACGTCGTTGTTGAGGCGGCTGACGAGGGCGCCGGTGCGGGTACGGGTGAAGAAGGCGACCGGCATCCGCTGCACGTGGTCGAAGACCGCCGTGCGGAGGTCGAGGATCAGCCCTTCACCGAGGGTCGCCGACAGCCAGCGGGTGAGCAGTCCGAGGCCCGCCTCGGCGACGGCGATCAGTGCGATGAGCAGGGCGAGCCGGGTGACCGTGCCCGTCTCGTCGCCCTTGACGATCGCGTCGACGACGCGGCCCGCGAGGACCGGGGTGGCGACCGCGAGAAGTGCGGTGACCACGCTGAGCAGCAGGAACTGGTAGATCTGCCTGCGGTGCGGCTTGGCGAAAGAGGCGATCCTCCGCAGGGTGGCCCTGGAGAAGGGGCGCTTGTCGTCTTGCGCGGTCATCACGCTGTGCATCGATGTCCACGCGGTGACTTCCATGTCCACGGGAGGTGCCTCCGGAATCAGCTGGTGCGACGTTGGGCGTCCCGTCGGCCTGCCTGGCCCGGGGTACGCACTGAACGCTAGAACCTCAACCGGACTTGCGGTCAAACAATTTCGCGAACCCGCCCCCACGGGCCTGCCGCGGACAGAGGTTGACGTGCCTTCATCCGGTGGAGAGTCCCGTGGAGAGACCGCCCGCGGAAGCGACGAGGGCGTCGAGCACCGGCCGGATCAGCGGATGGTCCTCCGCACCGCGGCGTACCGCGGCGAACACCCTGCGGGTGGCGGCGGGCCCTTCCACGGGACGTACGACGGCGTCCTTCAGCTCCATGCCGCGCAGGGCGGACCGCGGGACGAGCGCGACACCGGCTCCCGCGCCCGCGAGAGCGACCACCGCGCGGAAGTCGTCGGAGGAGTGCCTCAGGCGCGGCTGGAAGCCCGCGAGCTCGCAGGCGAGCAGCACCATGTCATGACATGGATTGCCGGGGTAGGGACCGATCCAGTCGCTGTCGGCGAGCCCGGAGAGAGCCACCCTTTCGTCTGCGCACAGGGGGTGGCCTGCGGGCAGCACGGCGTCGAAGGGCTCCGCGTACAGCGGTACGCGGGCGAGCCGCCGGTCGTCCTCGCGGGGTGCGCCCCGGTACTCGACGGCGACCGCCACGTCCGCCTTGCCGCCGAGGACCAGCGGCAGGCTCTCGTCGCCCTCGGCGTCCCACACGCGCATCATGATGCCGGGGTGCCCGGTGGCGAGGCGGCCGACGGCGGGGGCGACGACCTCGGCGATGCCGGTGGCGAAGGAGGCGACCATGACCTCGCCCGCGACGCCGCCCGCGTAGTCCGCGAGTTCGGCCTCGGCACGTTCCAGCTGGGCGAGGACGGCGTGGGTGTGGGCGAGCAGGATCTCGCCCGCGGCGGTGAGCTCCACCCCCTTGCCCGTACGGATCAGCAGGGCGTGCCCCGTCTCCTGCTCCAGCGCGTTGAGCTGCTGGGACACGGCGGAGGGGGTCAGGTACAGCGCGGAGGCCGCGGCGGTCACCGTACGGTGGTCCGCCACGGCCCTCAGGATGCGGAGCCGTCTGGGGTCGATCACCCAGCCAGTGTCGCCCGAGCGTCGACGAACGCCGCAATCGCCCTCTCGACGTCGGCGGTGGAGTGCGCGGCCGACAGCTGGACGCGGATGCGTGCCTTGCCCATCGGGACGACCGGGTACGAGAAGCCGATCACGTACACGCCGCGCTCAAGGAGCAGCTCCGCCATCCGGCCCGCCTCCGCGGCGTCGCCGATCATGACCGGTGCGATGGCGTGGTCGCCGGGCAGGATGTCGAAGCCCGCCTCGGTCATCTTCGTACGGAACAGCAAGGTGTTGGCGGCGAGCTTCTCGCGCAGGTCACCGGCCGACTCCAGCAGGTCGAGGACCTTGAGGGAGGCCGCGGCGATGACCGGGGCGAGGGAGTTCGAGAAGAGGTACGGGCGCGAGCGCTGGCGCAGCAGGGCGACGATCTCGGCGCGGGCCGCGACGTAGCCGCCCGAGGCGCCGCCGAGCGCCTTGCCGAGGGTGCCGGTGATGATGTCGACGCGGTCCATCACGCCGTGCAGCTCCGGGGTGCCCCGGCCGCCCGCGCCGACGAAGCCGACCGCGTGCGAGTCGTCGACCATGACCATGGCGTCGTAGCGGTCGGCGAGGTCGCAGATCTCCTGGAGCGGGGCGACGTAGCCGTCCATCGAGAAGACGCCGTCGGTGACGATCAGGCGGCGGCGGGCACCGGCGGTCTCCTTGAGCTTGGCCTCCAGCTCCGCCATGTCGCGGTTGGCGTAGCGGTGGCGGGCGGCCTTGGAGAGGCGGATGCCGTCGATGATGCTGGCGTGGTTGAGGGCGTCGGAGATGACCGCGTCCTCGGGGCCGAGGAGGGTCTCGAAGACGCCGCCGTTGGCGTCGAAGCAGGAGGAGTAGAGGATCGTGTCCTCCTGGCCGAGGAAGGCCGAGAGGCGGGCCTCCAGCTCCTTGTGGATCTCCTGGGTGCCGCAGATGAACCGGACGGACGCCATGCCGTAGCCCCAGCGGTCCAGGGCGTCCTTGGCGGCGGCGACGACCTCGGGGTGGTCGGCGAGGCCGAGGTAGTTGTTGGCGCAGAAGTTGAGCACGTCCGCGGCCTGCCCGTCGGCGGTGACGCCGACGGTGGCGCTCTGCGGGCTGCTGATGACGCGCTCGGGCTTGAAGAGTCCGGCTTCGCGGATCTCGTCGAGGGTGGCACGGAGGTCGTCGCGGACGGACGCGTACATGAAGGGCTCCCTGGGGGGTCGCGGTGCGGAGTGTTCAGTGTCGGGTGGAACCGGGCGGGTAGGCCGAAGGGGCACGGCCTTGAGCGCCCGGCGAGTCGGCCGAAGGTGCTGCCGGATGGGGCCCGGCGAGTGAGCCGAAGGGGCGCGCGGACGTCGAAAGGGAGAACGCGCGCAGGCCGTGAGGAACGATCGGCCGAGCACGATCGACCGTCGACGTCCGCTAGAGCGCCCCGGAGGCGAACCGAGCCCCAAAAGAACAGAGAGCGCGCGCAGGCCGTGAGGAACGATCGGCCGAGCACGGTCGACAGTCGACGTCCGCTTGGGCGCCCCGGCGGCGAACCGAGCCTCAAAAAATCAGCCCCAGTTGAGGATGATCTTGCCGCTGCGGGCCGTGGCCGCCTCGTCGAACGCCGCCTCGAAGTCCTCGTAGCCGTACGAACCGGTGATCACGGGCCGCAGGTCGAGACCGGCCTCGATCAGGACGGTCATCGCGTACCAGGTCTCGTACATCTCGCGGCCGTAGATCCCCTTGACGGTGATCATCGACGTGACGATCTTCGACCAGTCGACGGCGAATTCCTCGGCGGGCAGGCCCAGCATGGCGATGCGTCCGCCGTGCGTCATGTTGTCGACCATGTCGCGCATGGCTTCGGGGCGGCCTGACATCTCCAGGCCGATGTCGAAGCCCTCTTTGAGGCCGAGCTTGGCCTGTGCCTCGGCGATGGAACTCTGCGCGACGTTGACGGCGAGGGTGGCGCCGACCTGGCGGGCCAGGTCCAGACGGGGCTCGCTGACGTCGGTGATGACGACGCTGCGGGCGCCGGCGTGCTTGGCGACGGCGGCGGCCATGATGCCGATCGGGCCCGCGCCGGTGATCAGGACGTCCTCGCCGACCAGCGGGAAGGACAGCGCGGTGTGCACGGCGTTGCCGAACGGGTCGAAGATCGCCGCGACGTCGAGGTCGACCTTGGTGCGGTGCACCCACACGTTGGAGGCGGGCAGTGCCACGTACTCGGCGAAGGCGCCGTCGCGGCCGACGCCGAGGCCCACGGTGCTGCGGCACAGGTGGCGGCGGCCGGCCAGACAGTTGCGGCACTTGCCGCACACGAGGTGGCCCTCGCCGCTGACGATGTCGCCGACCGCGATGTCCGCGACGTCGGAGCCGACGTGCGCGACCTCGCCGACGAACTCGTGGCCGAGCACCCGGGGCGTGGTGACGGCCTGCTGCGCCCAGCCGTCCCAGTTGCGGATGTGCAGGTCGGTGCCGCAGATGCCGGTGCGCAGCACCTTGATGAGTACGTCGCCCGGGCCGGTCTCCGGCTCGGGGACGTCCATGAGCCACAGCCCGGGCTCGGCCTTGTGCTTGACGAGTGCTCTCATGGCTGTGGCTCCAGGCGGTAGGGCGTGACGGCGGCGCGCGGACAGCGCTGACCCGTGGCGATCGCCACGGCGGTCCCATGGTGATCGCTTGCGGGCTCCAATCTGCCGATCCGCGCGGGCCGCGTCCATCGAGGATTTCTTAAGTGGCCCCCAAGACGAGCTTCATTCGCACACTCGCGTGAACTGCGGGGACCACCCGCGTGAACTGCGCCGACGTCTGCGGACGCCCACGCCGAGGCCGCCGCGGACCGCTCATCCCCGGTACGTCTCCAGGAGCCGCAGCCACACCTCGCTGATCGTCGGGTACGAAGGAACCGCATGCCACAGCCGTGACAGCGGCACCTCGCCCACCACCGCCACCGTCGCGGAGTGCACCAGCTCGCTGACCGCGGGGCCGACGAACGTGACGCCGACGAGGGTCTCGGTGTCGAGGTCGACGACCATGCGGGCGCGGCCCTTGTAGCCGGAGGCGTAGAGGCCCGATCCGGCGACGGACGCCATGTCGTAGTCGACGGCCCGCACCCTGCGGCCCGCCCGTTCGGCCTCCGCGAGGGTGAGGCCGACCGAGCCCGCCTCGGGGTCGGTGAAGACCACCTGGGGGACGGCGGCGTGGTCGGCGGTCGCCGAGTGGGCCCCCCAGGGGGCGTCGTCGACGGAGCGGCCCTGCGCCCGGGCCGCGATCGCCTCGCCCGCGACGCGGGCCTGGTACTTGCCCTGGTGGGTGAGGAGCGCCCGGTGGTTGGCGTCGCCCACCGCGTACAGCCAGTCGGAGTCCGTCACCCGGCAGCTGTCGTCGACGTCGAGCCAGGAGCCGGGCCCCAGGCCGACCGTGTCCAGGCCGATGTCGTCCGTCCTGGGCGCGCGGCCCACCGCGAAGAGGATCTCGTCGGCTTCGAGCCGTTCGCCTCCGTCGAGCGTGACGGTGACCGTCGCTCCGGCGCGCTCCACCGCGGAGACCGACACTCCGGTACGTACCGTGGCGCCCGCCTCTTCCAGGGCTTCGCGGACGAGCTCGCCCGCGAAGGGCTCCATCCTCGGCAGCAGTCCCGCGTCGCCCCGTACCAGGACGGTGACCTGCGAGCCGAACGCCTGCCAGGCCGTGGCCATCTCGACGCCGACCACTCCCCCGCCGACGACCACCAGCCGGCCGGGCACCTCCTTGGCACTGGTCGCCTCGCGGCTCGTCCACGGCTCGGCACCGGCGATGCCGGGCAGGTCGGGGACGACGGCCCTGGTGCCCGTGCAGACGGCCACGGCGTGCCGGGCGGTGAGCGTCGTCCGTCCGCCGTCGGGGGCATCCACGGTGACTTTCCTGGGTCCCGCGAGGCGGCCGTGGCCGCGGTGGATGTCCACGCCGATCGACTCCAGCCAGCCGACCTGCCCGTCGTCCTGCCAGTTCGAGGTGTAGTAGTCGCGGTGGGCGAGGACGGCCGGTACGTCGAGGTCGCCCTGGACCGCCTGCTTCAGCCCCGGTACCCGGCGGGCGTCGGCACGTGCGGTGACCGGGCGCAGCAGCGCCTTGCTGGGCATGCACGCCCAGTACGAGCACTCGCCGCCGATGAGTTCGGACTCGACGACGGCGACGCTCAGCCCGGCCGCGGCGGCCCGGTCCGCGACGTTCTCACCGACCGGGCCGGCGCCCAGCACCACCACGTCGTACTCGGTCGGCTCCCGGCCTTCTTCGGTTCCTGCGGCAGCTGTCATGAAACTCAGTCTGATGGGTGGTGTGCGCCGCGACCACAGGGGAAGGCGGACCGACGGAATAGGGCGGCGCCGTGCACCGTTGTGCGGTGACGGTGACGTCCGGAATGACGGAAGAGGAGCACAACATGGCCACTGTCGAACTGACAAAGGAAAACTTTGATTCAGTCGTCACGGATAACGACTTCGTTCTGATCGACTTCTGGGCGTCGTGGTGCGGCCCCTGCCGTCAGTTCGCGCCGGTCTACGAGGGTGCTTCCGACCGTCACGAGGACCTGGTCTTCGCCAAGGTCGACACCGAGGCCCAGCAGGAGCTGGCGGCCGCCTTCGAGATCCAGTCGATCCCGACCCTGATGATCGTCCGCGAGAACGTCGCGGTGTTCGCCCAGCCGGGCGCCCTGCCCGAGGCGGCTCTTGAGGACATCATCGGCCAGGCCCGCAACCTTGACATGGACGAGGTGCGCAAGTCGATCGAGAAGGCGCAGGCCGGGGCGCCGGAGGGGGCCGGGGAACAGAAGGAAGCGGGCTGAATCCCGCAGCCCTGTGACCGGCCGGTGGGCGTCGCCTCATAGAGGCGGCGCCCACTCGCACGTGCTCGGCCCTCACCGTCGCGTCAGCGCTCCAGGACCAGCGCCAGCCCCTGGCCCACCCCGATGCACAGGGCGGCGAGCCCGGTGCCCGAGCCCGCCGCCGCCAGCTGATGGGCGACCGATCCCGCGAGGCGTGCGCCCGAGGCGCCGAGCGGGTGTCCGAGGGCGAGGGCGCCGCCGCGCGGGTTGACCACGGCGGGGTCCAGGTCGGGCCAGGCGGCGAGGCAGCCGAGCGACTGGGCGGCGAAGGCCTCGTTCAGCTCGAAGACGGTCAGGTCGGCGAAGCCGCGGCCCGCCTTGCCGAGGGCCCGGCCGACCGCTTCGACCGGGCCGAGCCCGAAGAGCTGGGGTTCGATGCCCGTGACGGCCGAGGTACGGATACGGGCGAGCGGTTCGCGTCCGGTGGCCCGCAGCCCCTCCTCGTCGACCAGGAGCAGCGCCGCCGCCCCGTCGTTGAGGGGCGAGGAGTTGCCCGCCGTCACCGTGCCCGTGCCGTCCGTACGGAAGACCGGCTTCAGCCGGCCCATCGTCTCGGGGGTCGAGGACTCCCGGATGCATTCGTCGCGCGGGAGGTCCACTCCTTCGTACGGCACGACCTCGCCGTCGTAGAGACCCGCGGCCCACGCGGCAGCGGCCTTGTGGTGGCTGTCGAGGGCGAAGGCGTCCTGCTCCGCACGGCCGATTCCGTACTTGTCGGCGACGAGTTCGGCGCCCTCGCCGAGGGAGACGGTCCACTCGGCGGGCATCCGCGGGTTGGTCATCCGCCAGCCCAGAGTCGTCGAGTGCAGCTGCTGGTGACCTGCCGGAAAGGCCCGTTCGGGCTTCTGCAGGACCCAGGGGGCGCGGGACATGGACTCGACGCCGCCCGCGATCGCCACGGACGCGTCACCCAGGGCGATCGCGCGCGCCGCCTGGATCACGGCCTCCAGGCCGGACCCGCAGAGCCGGTTGACGGTCACGCCGGGGACGGTGACGGGCAGCCCCGCGAGCAGCACCGCCATGCGGGCCACGTCGCGGTTGTCCTCGCCCGCGCCGTTGGCGTCACCGAAGTACACGTCGTCGACCCGAGCCGGATCGAGGTCCGGCGTCCGGGCGACCAGGGACCGCACCACATGGGCGGCGAGGTCGTCGGGGCGTACGCCCGAGAGCGCACCACCGAACTTGCCGATCGGCGTGCGGACGGCGTCGACGACGTAGACGTCACGGATGCTCGTGGGCATCGGAACTCTCCTCCGGCTCAAGGGCGTTCGCACCGTCGGGCTCCGACCCGATACCGGATTCCCGACCCGTACGACCGCCTGTGATCGTCCTTGATCACCCGGCCCGAGTCTGTTCCGCGTCCCGTCGGCTGTCAACGGCCGGCGGGACCCTCCTGACCCCGGGCCGGACCCGAGGTCTCAGCTCGACTCCCGCGGCACCGCGTGCGCGCCCATCAGGTCGTTGTTCTCCACCTCTTCCGACGGGTGCTGCACCAGCCGGTCGACCAGGTCCGCGAGGTACTGGCCGGGCGGCATCTCCAGCTGCACCGTGCTGAGGCTGGGGCGCAGGAGCTTGCCCATGAGGAGGTTGTCGGCGCCCATCACGGCGGTCTCGCCGGGGACGTCGATGCCGGCGTCCTGGAGCGCCCTCATGAGGAGCTGGGCGTACTCGTCGTTGTACGCGAACACGGCGTCCAGGCCGAGGTCGCGCCAGCGGGCCGCGAGAGCCGCCGCCGACTCCTCGTCGTACCGCATGCCCAGCGGTACGACGCTCGCGCCGGTGCCGGTGACCGCCTTGCGCAGGCCCGCCAACCGCGGCTTGGAGAAGAGCTCCAGACCCGGCTCCTCCGGCACGACGGCGCCGATGCGGCGGTGGCCGCGCTCCAGGAGGTGCCCGGCGGCGGCGACGCCGACCTCGCGCTGGTCCATCACCAGCGAGTGGGCGCCCTCTACGCGCTGCGGGCCCAGTGTGATGACGGCCTTGGCCCCCGACCTCTTGAGGAGCTGCACGCCGCGCGCGTTCAGGGTGATCTCGCCGAGCGACACCACGGCCACCGGCCGCAGTTCGGCCCAGGCGCGGGCCGCCTCGTCGCCGGTGAGGCCGAGACTGCCGTACTGCACCACCGTGTAGTCGAGGTTGCGCAGCGCCCAGTGCAGTTCGTTGAAGAACTGACCGTAGAGCGGGCCGACGGGGATGTGCGCGGTCGGCAGCAGGACCATGCGGGTGTGGCCCGCGCGCAGGCTGCGGGCCGCCGCGTGCGGGACGTAGCCGAGTTCCTCGGCGGCCTCGCGGACCCGGCGGCGGGTCGGCTCGCTGATCCGCACGGCCGAGGTGTTGTTCAGCACGTACGACACGGTGGCGCGCGACACGCCGGCCAGGCGTGCGACATCTGTGCTGGTGGGGACGGGTTGATCGGCTGACTTCTTCGGTGTCTGGCTCATCGCGTTCGGCATCTTTCCAGACGGGTGCGTCACAGGGTCTAGCGGTTGGCCGGAATTGGGTGCTACAAAGCGTTTACACGGGTCACTGACACGTGTCATCACAGGCTTTCGGAACTCTCCGGCAGACCCCTCTCCGCACCACCCTGCGGGCAGAGCTCTCCCCTTTTCCGTCCCATTCGCCGCTCATTTCACACTGGAGGGCAGCGTGGCCCTTTCCTCCCCCGGCACCGGCGTTGCAGCCGGCACCGACTCCGCCCGGACCGCCGCCCCGACCCGCGGGCTGCTCCCGCTGCTGCTCGTCGGCAACACCGTCATGTACGCGCTCTACATCGGCGTGCCCGGCTTCGTGCTGGCGATGCAGGTGGCCGGCATCGACGAGGCGAACAAGGTCGGCAACATGACCGTCGTCTCCGGTGTGTCCGCGGTCTTCGCCACGATCTTCAACCCCATCGCCGGCGCGATGTCCGACCGCTCAGGCCGCCGCAATCCGTGGATCCTGGGCGGCGGTGTCGCCGCCCTCGGGGTGATGGCGCTGCTGGGCAGCGTCAACACCGTGCTGCTCGTGACGATCGTCTGGTGCCTCGGCCAGGCGGCGATGAACTTCTACCAGGCGGCGCTCACTTCGGTGGTTCCGGACCGCGTTCCGCTCGCCTCGCGCGGCAGGGCGTCGGCGGCCGTCGGTCTCGGCATCCCGCTCGGCTCCACCCTCGGCGCACTGATCGGCGCGGCGTTCTCGGACAGCTACCGCACCGGGTACCTGCTGTTCGGGGCGCTGGTGGCGGCCGCGGCCGTCCTGTTCACCACGTGTGCCCGTGAGGAGCGGCGCCCGGGCAGGCCCGCGGTGCCGTTCAAGGAGCAGTTCAAGTCCTTCGCCGGTGCGCTGGCGAACCACGACTTCCGCTGGGCCTTCATCGGCCGGGCCCTGCTGATCCTGGGCTACTTCGGGGTCCTCGGCTTCCAGCTGTACATCCTCCAGGACCACACGAAGCTGCCCGCGGGCATGGATCCGGCGTCCGCCGCGGCCGTCCTGACGATGGTCAACTCCGCCGCCTCGGTGGTCTCCACCGTCCTCGGCGGCTGGCTTTCCGACAGGTACGACCGCCGCAAGCTGTTCGTCGGCGTCTCCGCGATGCTGGCCGCCGTCGCCATGATCTTCCCGGCGCTCTCGACCGGTTGGACCGCGATGCTGGTCTTCGGCGCGATCAACGGTCTCGGCTTCGGCTGCTACATGGCCGTGGACACCGCGCTGGTGACGATGGTGCTGCCGAAGTCCGAGGACGCCGCCCGTGACATGGGCATCCTCAACGTCGCCAACGCGGGACCGCAGATCGCCGCCCCGTTCGTCGCCGGACTGGTCGTCCGGCTCAGCGGCGGATACACCGCGCTCTTCCTGGTCGCGGCGGTCCTCTCGGTGCTGGGCGCCCTCGCGGTACGCCCGATCCGCAGCGTGCGCTGACCGGCCGACTGCCCACAGTCCGTCCGCGAGCCGCCCCACAGCAGCCCAACTGCAGCCCAACTGCAGCCCGTCGGCGGCCAGTCCGACGACCGGCCGTCCGCCCGCCGGAAGTCCGCTGGCAGACTGCCCTGCACAGCACCCCCGGCCCACCGGGCCCCACCCGCACCACCGAGAAAGGCACCCCGTCGTGCAGCTGAACACCCACACCTGGGGCGAGGGCGACCACACCGCCCTCCTGGTCCACGGCATCATGGCCGACCACCGCGCCTGGCGGACCGTCGGTCCCGCGCTGGCCGACAAGGGCTACCGCGTCATCGCGGTGGACCTGCGGGGCCACGGCCTCAGCGAGCGCGGCGACTCGTACGCCCCGGAGGACTTCGCCGACGACCTCGTCGAGACGCTTCCGGCGGGCGCCGAACTGGCCGTCGGCCACTCGCTGGGCGCTCTCGTCCTGTCCCTCGCCGTGGACCGGCTGCGTCCGGCGCGTGCGGTGTACTCCGACCCGGCGTGGCACCTGGAGCTGCCCGGGGGCTTCGGCCCCGAGCTCTTCGCCGAGTTCAAGTCGGCCTCCCGGGAGCAGATAGCGATGCTGAACCCGCGCTGGGCCGCGGAGGACGTCGACGTCGAGGTGGCGACCCTGGCGCTGTGGGACGAGGCGTCGGCGCTCGCGCTGGCCGGCTTCAAGGACCGCGACATGCTGCCCGCGAAGCCGGTGGTGCCGTCGCTGGTGCAGCTGGCCGACCCGAGCATGCTCATCAACGAGGAGCGGGCGGAGCTGCTGCGCGGGCGCGGCTTCGAGGTACGTACGGTCAAGGGCGCGGGCCACACCGTCCAACGTGACGACTTCGACGGTTTCATGTCCTCGCTGGATGGCTGGATCTAGTCACCGCTCCCGCCGTGACGGCGGGCGGCACGCCCTGCGGGACGGGCCGCCCGGCCGTACACCGCGCCGCCCCCTACCCTGGCGGCGTGACGACTTCACTGGACAACCCGAAGGGCCCCGGATCCCGGCCCGACCTGCCCGGCAGCAGCGGTCCGAGCGCGACGACCGAGGCCGAGCCGCACGAGATCGGCCCGGTGCGGATGGAGTACGCGCCCGAGCGCGACGGCGACCCCGACCCGGGCGAGATCGTCTGGACCTTCGTGCCGTACGAGGAGAACGACGGACGCGGCAAGGACCGTCCCGTGCTCGTGGTGGCCCGCGAGGCGGCGGGCACGCTGCTGGCGGTGCGGCTGTCGAGCAAGCGGCACGACCACGACCGCGAGTGGCTGCCGATCGGTGCGGGACCGTGGGACAGCGCGGGCCGCGAGTCGTGGGTGGACCTGGACCGGGTGCTGCGGGTGCACGAGGACGGGATGCGGCGCGAGGCGTGTGCGCTGGACAGGCCCCGGTTCGACCGGGTGGCGCAGCGGCTCGGCGAACGGTACGGCTGGCGCGGCTGACGGCGGCGGAGTCCGGCCGACCGGGCTTCGGCTGGCTCCGGCGGGCTTCGGCGTGCTTCAGGCGGCGAAGGCCGTACGGAACGCCGCGAGGGTCGGGCCCTCGCCGGTGCGGTCCAGCACCGCGAGGGTCACCCGGTCGAAGCGGTCGGCGAACCGCCCGTCGCCGGTCAGCAGGTCCCTGAACACCCCGGCCACCACCGGGGGTTCGTTCATGAAGACCCCGCAGCCCCAGGCCCCGAGGACGATCCGCCGGTAGCCGCAGGCCACCGCGACTTCCAGGACCCGTTCCGCCCGCGCGGCGAGCACGGCAGGGATGCGCCCCGCTTCTTCCGGCTCCCGTTGCCGGATCACTCCGGCGTTGGGGGCGGGCGAGGTCAGGAATCCCGCCTTGTACGGGACGGAGAGCAGCCGTCCACGGTCGTCGCGGAAGACCGGGACTCCGGGCGAGTGGATGACCCGGTCGGTGTAGAACACGTCGCGTTCGGCGCGGTGGTGGGCGTAGAACTCCGGGGCCCGCAGCAGACAGGTGTACAGCGCCGAGGCGCGGCAGAGCGCCTCTTCCTGGGCCTGTGCGCCGTTGAGGTAGCCGCCGCCCGGGTTGCGGGCCGAGGCGAAGCAGAGGACGGCGACCGGGTCGGAGGCCTCACCGGTGAGGCGGCGGGCCGCCTCGGTGCTGCTCTCGCCGGTGACTTCGAAGACGGTGCTTCTGGATACGGTGCCGACAGAGACGGTGTTCCCGGAGACCGTGCCTTCACAGGCGACGGACACCGGCCCGACACCAACCGGCTCCGGCCCGTACACCCGCGTGCCCGCCGCCGCGGCGGCCGTGTCCGCGGCGATGGACACCGCCCGGCCATCGGGGCAGACGTACTGCCCGGCGGCGACGATGCCTTCCGTTTCTCGCGCGATCCCGCGCAGTCGTGCACTCACCGGACGATCTTCCGCCCCGATCGCCCCGCGACGCAAAGGGATTTGAGGGAGTGCCACCGCACCCGGCACGGCCAAAAGACGCCTCTTGTGCGTTGCCCGCACAGTCTGTTGGGTGGTCTGCTGTGTCCCGGCCCGAGCGGCCGGGGAGCGCGACGACGGACACAGTCCCAGAGCTTCGAGAAGGAGGAACTCACCGTGACCCCAGACCGGTTCACCGAGGGCGGACCGCCCATCGCCGAGACCGAGGCGGCGGACCTGCTGCGATGTATCTGTTTCAAGACGGGCCCACCCCGGATGGTCGGGGCCGAACTCGAATGGCTCGTCCACGACCTGCACTCGCCGCACCTGCCCGTCTCCCCCGGCCGCCTCGAAGCGGCCCATGCCGCCGCACGCTCCCTGCCGCTGCGGTCGGCCCTCACCGTCGAACCCGGCGGCCAGTTGGAGCTCAGCTCACTGCCCGCCCCCTCTCTCACGGAAGTCGTCGACTCCGTCTCCGCCGATCTGACCGCCGTACGCGGCGCACTGCACGCGCAGGGGCTCGCCCTGGCCGGATTCGGCCAGGACCCCTGGCAGCCGCCGCGCCGTTTCCTGCGGGAGCCCCGGTACGAGGCCATGGAGCGGTACCTCGACCGGGCGGGTCCTGACGGCCTGGCCATGATGTGCACCTCGGCGTCGGTCCAGGTGTGCGTGGACGCCGGACACGAGGAGCCGGGACCGCTGGGGCTCGGACGGCGCTGGCTGCTGGCCCACCTGCTCGGTGCGGTACTGCTCGCCGCGTTCGCCAACTCCCCCTACGCTCAAGGGCGTCGTACCGGCTGGCGCTCGAACAGGCAGGCCCTCTGGGCCGGCATCGAGCACGGCCGCACGCTCGCCCCGCCGTCCGGCGCCGAGCCGCGCGCCGCGTGGGCGCAGCGGGTCCTGGACGCCCCGGTGATGTGCGTACGGGCCCGGGGCGGTGAGCCGTGGGAGGTGCCGGACGGGCTGACCTTCCGGGAGTGGACGCGCGGCGGGGCGCCGCGCGCACCGGACCGCGCCGATCTCGCCTATCACCTCACGACGCTGTTCCCGCCGGTCAGGCCGCAGGGCCATCTGGAGCTGCGGATGATCGACGCGCAGCCGGGCGAGGACGGGTGGCTGGTGCCGCTCGCCGTGACGGCGGCGCTCTTCGACGACGCCGAGGCGGCGGAGATCGCCTACCGCACCGTCAAACCCCTCGCGGAGACAGCGGGTTCGGGTCCCGCGCCGCACAATCCGCTGTGGGAGACCGCTGCCCGCGAGGGACTGTCCGACCCGGAGCTGCACGCCGCCGCCGTGATCTGCTTCGCCGCGGCCCTCGACGCGCTGCCCCGGCTGGGCGCGGCGGAGCCGGTGCGGGACGCGGTCGCTTCGTACATCGAGCGCTATGTGTCCCGGGGCCGCTGCCCCGCGGACGACCTGCTCGACCTCGATCTGGAGGAACCTCTTCGATGACCGACACCGCTCAGCCCCCGGACGTGGATTCCGAGGGGCTTCGCAGCCGCGCCGTCGAGGCGCTGACCACTGCCAGGACCCGTACCGAACTGCTCACCTCCTGCGTCGACGACGCCGAACTGGCCGCCCAGCACTCACCGTTGATGTCCCCGCTGGTCTGGGACCTGGCGCACATCGGCAACCAGGAGGAGCAGTGGCTCCTGCGGAACGTCGCCGGGCAGGGCGCACTGCGGCCCGAGATCGACACGGTGTACGACGCCTTCGAGCACCCGCGGTCGGAACGTCCGACGCTGCCGCTGCTCGCCCCCGCCGAGGCGCGGGCGTACGCCGCCCAGGTGCGCGGCAGGGCCCTGGACGTGCTGGAGCGCAGCCCGTTGCGCGGCGGTCCGCTGGTGGACGCCGCGTTCGCGTTCGGAATGATCGCCCAGCACGAGCAGCAGCACGACGAGACGATGCTGATCACCCATCAGCTGCGCAGCGGCCCCACCGCGCTGACCGCTCCCCCACCGCCTTCCGCACCCGAAGGCGCCGCGCGGCTGCCGGGTGAAGTCCTCGTCCCTGGCGGTCCGTTCACGATGGGGACGTCGGTCGAGCCGTGGGCGCTGGACAACGAGCGGCCCGCGCACGCCACGTTCGTACCGCCCTTCCACATCGACACGACACCGGTCTCGTGCGGGGCGTATCTGCGCTTCGTCGAGGACGGCGGCTACGCGCAGTCGCGCTGGTGGGAGGCGGCGGGCTGGGCGACGGTCCGCGAACACGGCCTGGTCGCACCGCTGTTCTGGCGGCACGAGGGGGGCCAGTGGCTGCGGCGGCACTTCGGTGCGACCGAGCCCGTGCCGCTCGACGAGCCGGTCCTGCACGTCAGCTGGTACGAGGCGGACGCGTACGCGCGCTGGGCGGGCCGGCGGCTGCCCTCGGAGGCCGAGTGGGAGAAGGCGGCCCGGCACGATCCGGTGTCCGGCCGCTCGATGCGCTATCCGTGGGGCGACGCGGACCCGACCCCGCAGCGCGCCAATCTCGGCCAGCGTCATCTGCGTCCGGCCCCGGTGGGGGCGTATCCGGACGGTGAATCACCGCTGGGGGTGCGGCAGTTGATCGGGGACGTCTGGGAGTGGACGTCGAGCGACTTCCTGCCCTATCCGGGGTTCGCGCCGTTCCCGTACCGCGAGTACTCGGAAGTCTTCTTCGGCCCCGGGCACAAGGTTCTGCGCGGCGGTTCCTTCGGCGTCGACCAGGTGGCGTGCCGGGGCACCTTCCGCAACTGGGACCTGCCGGTGCGGCGGCAGATACTCGCCGGGTTCCGCACCGCACGGGACGCCTCGGAAGGTGAGATCTGATGTGCCGTCACCTTGCTTTCCTCGGACCGGAGCTGCCGCTGCGCAAGGTGGTCGTCGAGCCCCCTCACGGGCTCCACCATCAGGCCTGGGAGCCCCGGCTGCAGAAGTACGGCACGGTCAACGCGGACGGTTTCGGCGTCGGCTGGTACGCCGACGGCGACCCGGTGCCCGCCAGGTACCGGCGTACGGGCCCGATGTGGGCGGACACCAACTTCGCGGACCTGTCCCGGGTCGTACGGTCCGGGGCGCTGCTCGCGGCCGTCCGGGACGCCACCGAGCCGGGCGCCGACGGGGAGGCGGCAGCGGCCCCGTTCGCCTCGGGTCCGTGGCTGTTCAGCCACAACGGGGCGCTGCCCGGCTGGCCCCGGTCGATGGCGGGGCTCGCCGCCGCCCTGCCCGCGGCGGAGCTGCTGGCCCTGGAGGCGCGCTGTGACTCCGCGCTGGTGTGGGCGCTGGTCCTGCACCGGCTGCGGGCGGGCGACGAGATGGGCCAGGCCCTCGCCGAGACGGTGCTGGAGGTGGCGGGGGCCGCGCCCGGAGCCCGGCTCAACCTGCTGCTCACCGACGGCACGACGGTCACCGCGACCGCCTGGGGCGACACCCTCTGGTACCTGGCGGAGCCTGGCCGCCGCACGGTGGTCGCCTCCGAGCCGTACGACGACGACCCGCACTGGGTGGAGGTCCCCGACCGCACCCTGCTCGCCGCCACCCGCTACGACGTCCTGCTGACCCCGCTCAAGGAGCCCGCCGCGTGAGCCCGTACCTCGTGACCCGTACCCTCCCCGTGAACTCCACCGACGCCGATCTGCGCACCGATGTGCTGCAGGGGCTCGGCCGCGGCCCCAAGTCGCTGCCGCCCAAGTGGTTCTACGACGCGCGCGGCAGCGAACTGTTCGAGGAGATCACCCGGCTGCCCGAGTACTACCCCACGCGCGCGGAGCGGGAGATCCTGCGCGCCCGTGCCCGGGACATCGCCGCCGCCGCGCGGGCGCGCACGCTGGTGGAGCTGGGCTCCGGGTCGTCGGAGAAGACCAGGATCCTCCTCGACGCCCTTCCCGGCCTGCACAGTTACGTACCCGTGGACGTCAGCGAGAGCGCGCTCGCCCTCGCCGCGGAAGGCCTCCTGGCCGAGCGTCCCGGCCTCTCCGTGCATGCGCTGATCGCGGACTTCACCCGCGGGCTCGCCCTGCCCGGTACGCCCGGGCCGAGGCTGGTGGCCTTCCTGGGCGGGACGCTCGGCAATCTGCTGCCCGACGAGCGCGCCGTGTTCCTGAAGTCCGTACGGTCGATGCTCCTGCCCGGGGACGCCCTGCTGCTCGGCACCGACCTGGTGAAGGACGAGTCCACCCTCGTCGCGGCGTACGACGACGCGGCGGGGGTGACGGCCGCCTTCAACAAGAACGTCCTGGCCGTCCTGAACCGTGAGCTGGACGCGGACTTCGACCCGGACGACTTCGCCCACGTGGCGCACTGGGACCCCCGCCACGAGTGGATCGAGATGCGGCTGCGGGCCCGCTCGGCGCTGACGGTGAAGGTGCGGGAGCTGGGTCTCGCGATCACCTTCGCGGAGGGCGAGGAGCTGCGCACCGAGGTGTCCGCGAAGTTCCGCGAGGAGGGCGTACGGGACGAACTGGCGGCCGCCGGAATGGAGTTGTCCCACTGGTGGACGGACGGGGCGAACCGCTTCGCCCTGTCGCTGTCCACCCCCGCGTAGGCAGGACCGTCCCAGGAACATCCGCCGCAGGACGGGGAAGTCGAGCGGGGCCGGGCGGGCCCGCCGCCCGGCCTACTCCTCTTCCTCCCTGCCGACCCGCTGCAGCACCTTCGTGATCTCGGCCGACGCCTGCTTCGCGGCGGCGGCGGCCGGGGCGCCGTTCAGCACCTTCGTCATGTACTTCTTGATGGGGTTGTCCGCCTCGACGTCCCCCCACTTCGGCGACGCGGGAGTGGCGTGCCCGCCCAGGGATCCCTTCGCCATGGCCACCATGCCCTCCTCGCCCGCCACGGCGGAGGCCAGACTGCCCTTGTTGGGGACGTAGTTCATGGTGCGGGCGAGGTCGGTCTGCCACTTCTCGCCCGCCAGCGCCTTCACCACCTCGATCGCCGCGCGACGCTCGTCCGTGCGCTCGGGGATCACCAGGTCGGAGCCGCCGATGAAGACGGATCCCGGCTTGTCCTCGGTCTTGCCCGGGAGGGGGAAGAAGCCCAGCTTGCCGCGGAGTTGCGGGTTCTTCTGCTCGACGAGCTTCGCGGTGCCGGGGGTGGCGATGATCTGCGCGATGTCCCCCTGGGCGAACATGTCGGCCTGCGGGGGCTTCTCCTCGTCCGCGTCCCGGGGGCCGCGGCCGAGGGCCTGCATCTTCTTGTAGAACGCCATGCCCTTGAGCGCGGCCTCGCTGTGCAGCGTGCCGCTCCACTTCCCGCCGGCTTCGGCGGCGAGCTCGCCGCCCTCGTCCCAGATGAAGCCGGACAGCGTGTACCAGTCCTGCCCGGCCAGGTAAATGCCCTGGCTGACATCGGTGTTGAGCTTGTTGGTGGCCTGGAGCCACTCCGCGCGGTCGCGCGGCAGCGTCTTCACGCCGGCCTGCTGGAAGAGGTCCTTGCGGTAGATGACCACGCGGTTGGCCGCGTACCACGGGATGCCGTACTGCGCGTTGCCGAGCCTTCCCGGTTCGGCGAGTCCGGGCAGCCAGTCGTCGCCGCCGAAGTCGCGGACCGATTCCAGGGTGAGGTTCTGCAGGCCGCCGCGGTCGGCGTACTGGGCGACGTGGGTGTTGCCGACCTCGATGATGTCGGGCGGACTGTCGCTCTCCAGGGCCTTGTTGACCTTGGGGCCGATACCGGCCCACGGCTGGATCTGGAACTCAAGTCTCGTGCCCGCGTGGTCCCGCTCGAACTCCTCCGTGAACCTTTTCAGGAATTCCTGGGAAGCACTGTCCTTCATCAACCAGATCGTGATGGTTTTGGTCTTCTCCTCGGAGGACGAGCCGGGGAGCATCCCGCAGCCGGTGAGGAGGGCGCCTGTCGTGGCACACGCGGTGGCGACGGCTATGGAGCGTTTCTGCACAAGGTTCACGGATCAAGAGATATGCATGGACCATTCGGCTGGTCAAGGGGTTCATGGACACGACTTGCAGTCCGTGCACCGCCGTTGACCCGATCCTCCCCCGGCGCGTTCCGCTTCTCAGGTACGTCCGTCCCGCTCCTGGGCGTCCTTGAGCGCGGGGGACGCCGCGGTCCAGCGGGCCCGTACGACCGTGAAACCCGCCTCCTCGGCGGCGTCGCACACGAGGGCGTCGTCGTCGACGAGCACCCGTACCTCCCGGTCCCGGGCCAGCCTCCCGAGGACTTCCATTTTGGTCTGCCGGGCGGGCCGCCGGTCGTTGTCCCGGCGCATCCACATCCGCCCCTCGGGAAGTCCCTGGGCGGCGAGCCAGGCGACGGTGTCGCGGCGGCACTTCTCCGGGCGCCCGGTGAGGTAGACGACCTCGCACTCCCGTGCGCTGCTCAGCGCGAGCGCGACCCCCTCGGCGAGGGGTGGGTCCTGGGGCGCCGCGGCGAAGAAGGCGTTCCAGTCGCGCGGCCTGCGCTCCAGGAAGCGCTGGCGGTGCGCGCTGTCGGCGAGGGTCCCGTCGAGGTCGAACACGGCGAGGGGTCTGAGGTGATCCGTCATGGGCACAGCCTAGGGACCCGGGCGGACCCCTTTCGAAACGCCGTTCGGGAAGTTCGGGAGGTTCGGGAATCTTGTCGTCGCTCCTGCGTTGAACCCTGTGTGAGCACAGTGATCGCGCAGACCCGGTTTTCCGTTCTGGACCGTTCCCGCACCCGCGAGGGGCACGACGGCCCGCAGGCGCTGCGCGACTCGGTGCGGCTGGCCCAGCAGCTCGAAGCGCTGGGTTCCTTCGACCGCTTCTGGGTCTCCGAGCACCACAGTGTGCCCGGGGTGGCCGGTTCCGCTCCGACGGTGCTGGCCGCCGCGGTCGCCGCCGCGACCTCCACGATCCGGGTCGGCACCGGCGGAGTGATGCTGCCCAATCACCAGCCCCTGGTGGTGGCGGAGCAGTTCGGGGTGCTGGAGTCGCTGTTCCCCGGCCGGATCGACATGGGTCTGGGCCGCTCGGTGGGCTTCACCGACGGGGTGCGCAAGGCGCTCGGGCGGGACAAGGACGACGCCGACCGCTTCGCGGAACAGCTCGCGGAGCTGCTGCGCCGGTTCACCGGCGGCGAGGCCGTGCACGCGTACCCGGCGGAGGGTCTGCGGGTGCCGCCGTTCGTGCTGGCCACCGGGGAGGGCGCGGGGATCGCCGCCGCGGCCGGGCTGCCGGTGGTGGTCGGTGACCTGCGCGGCCGGGAGAAGCTGCTGGCCGCGGTGGACCGCTACCGGGCGGACTTCCGGCCGTCCGCGTGGGCGGCGGAGCCGTATGTGGTGATAGCCGGGACGGTGGCGGTCGCGGCCAGCGAGGAGGCGGCCCGGCGGCTGCTGGTCCCAGAGGCCTGGTCGATGGCGTACTCGCGCACCCACGGCACTTTCCCGCCACTGGCCCCCGCCGAGGACATCGAGCGGCGGGCCCTCGCCGACGGCGGCATGAGCGACAAGGAGCGGGGCTTCTACGAGGGCGGGCTGCGCGGCCATCTGCACGGCACTCCGGAGCAGGTCGAGGCGGCTCTGACCGAGTTGATCGGGGCCACCGGTGCGGACGAGGTGCTGGTCACCACCAGTACGTACGACCGGACCGGCCTGCTGGAGTCGTACCGGCTGCTGGCGGCCCTGGTGGGACGCGACCGGCAGCCGGTCCCCACGCACGCCTAGATCTCCGCACGCGCCCTGTCCCCCACCCCACCCAGGCCCCCCACACGCTCCCGGGTCCCGCACGCCCTCCCAGGTCCCGCACACGCCCCGATCCCCGCGCGCGCCTAGAATCGAACTGTTTGTCCCGCGGCTCCCCCGCCGCCGCGCCACCGCCCCCGTTCGTACGGAGTCCCCCCATGCACAGCCCGCACGATCCGTACGTCCGTGTCCGGGGCGCCCGTGAGCACAACCTCCGCGATGTCGACGTGGACGTTCCGCGCGACGCCCTCGTGGTCTTCACCGGAGTCTCCGGCTCCGGGAAGTCGTCCCTGGCCTTCGGCACGATCTACGCGGAGGCGCAGCGCCGCTACTTCGAGTCGGTCGCCCCGTACGCCCGCCGGCTGATCCACCAGGTCGGTGCCCCGCGCGTCGGCGAGATCAGCGGCCTGCCGCCCGCGGTCTCCCTGGAACAGCGCAGGTCAGCGCCTTCCTCCCGGTCCTCCGTCGGTACGGTCACCACGCTGTCGAACTCGCTGCGGATGCTCTTCTCGCGCGCGGGCACCTATCCGGCGGGCGCCGAACGCCTCGACTCGGACGCCTTCTCCCCGAACACCGCCGCCGGGGCCTGCCCCCAGTGCCACGGTCTCGGCCGGGTGCACGGCACCAGCGAGGAGCTGCTGGTGCCGGACCCCTCGCTGTCGATCCGCGACGGAGCGATCGCCGCCTGGCCGGGCGCCTGGCAGGGCAAGAACCTCCGGGACGTCCTGGACACCCTCGGGTACGACGTGGACCGGCCGTGGCGGGAGCTGCCGCAGCCGGACCGGGACTGGATCCTGTTCACGGACGAGCAGCCGGTGGTCACCGTGCACCCGGTGCGCGACGCGGGCCGCATCCAACGCCCGTACCAGGGCACGTACATGAGTGCCCGGCGGTACGTCCTGCACACGTTCGCCGACACCAAGAGCCAGTCCCTGCGCGCGAAGGCCGAGCGCTTCCTGAGCAGCGCGCCGTGTCCTGCGTGCGGGGGCAGCAGGCTGCGCCCGGAGGCCCTCGCGGTCACCTTCGCGGGCCGTACGATCGCGGAGCTGGCCGCGCTCCCCCTCGCCGAGCTCGCGGAGGTCCTCGCGGCCGGCACGGGCGGCGAGACCGCCCGCGTCCTCACCGACGACCTCCGGGCCCGCATCGCCGTCGTCACCGAGCTCGGTCTCGGCTACCTCGGCCTGGACCGCACCGCCCCCACCCTCTCCAACGGGGAGCTCCAACGGCTGCGTCTGGCCACCCAGTTGAGGTCCGGCCTGTTCGGCGTGGTGTACGTCCTGGACGAGCCGTCGGCCGGACTGCACCCGGCGGACGCCGAGGCCCTGCTGGTGGTCCTGGACCGGCTGAAGGCGGCGGGCAACTCGGTCTTCGTCGTGGAGCACCACCTCGATGTCGTACGACGTGCGGACTGGCTCGTGGACGTCGGCCCCGCGGCGGGCGAGCACGGCGGTCTGGTCCTGCACAGCGGGCCGCCCGCCGCTCTCGCCGGGGTGACGGAGTCGGCGACGCGCCGCTTCCTCTTCGACCGGCGGCCGCTTCCGGTACGGGCCGTCCGCGAGCCGTCCGGGTGGCTGAAGCTCGGCCCGCTGACCCGGCACAACCTCGACGCACTGGAGGCGGAGCTGCCGCTGGGGGTCCTCACCGCGGTGACCGGGGTGTCGGGATCCGGAAAGTCCACCCTGGTCGGCGAGATCTCCGAGGAACTGCCGGGCGTACAGCGGTTGGTGACGGTGGATCAGAAGCCGATCGGCCGCACGCCGCGGTCCAATCTGGCCACGTACACCGGTCTCTTCGACGTCGTGCGGAAGCTGTTCACGGCCGAGGAGGAGTCGAAGGCGCGCGGGTACAAGGCGGGCCGGTTCTCCTTCAACGTGCCGGGCGGCCGGTGCGAGACCTGCCAGGGCGAGGGCTTCGTCTCGGTGGAGCTGCTCTTCCTGCCCAGTACGTACACGCCCTGTCCCGACTGTCACGGTGCCCGCTACCGCCCGGAGACCCTCCAGGTCACGCACCGGGGGCTGAACATCGCCGAGGTGCTGGACCTGACGGTGGAAGCGGCGGCGGAGTTCTTCGCCGACTCGCCCGCCGCCGCCCGCAGCCTGCGCGCCCTGCTGGAGGTGGGCCTCGGCTATCTGCGGCTCGGTCAGAGCGCGACCGAGCTGTCCGGCGGCGAGGCCCAACGCATCAAGCTGGCATCGGAGCTGCAGCGCGCCACGACGCGGCGCGGGCACACCCTGTACGTGCTGGACGAGCCGACGACCGGGCTGCATCCGGCCGACGTCGAGGTCCTGATGCGCCAGTTGCACGGCCTCGTCGACGCCGGGAACTCGGTGGTGGTCGTCGAGCACGACATGGCCGTGGTCGCGGGCGCCGACTGGGTGCTCGACCTCGGACCGGGCGGCGGTGGCGAGGGCGGCCTGGTGGTCGCCGCGGGCCCGCCGCGACAGGTGGCCGAGTCCGGCGAGAGCCGCACCGCACCGTATCTGGCCAGGGAGTTCACCGAAGGGGCGGGAGCGTCCTGCGCCGTCTAGAACGTCGGGAGGGCAACGCCTTCTGCATGCTCGGCTCGCGACGCCCGTAGGGCCTGCCCCTGGTACGTCGCGCACGGCTGGGCCCCGTTCCCGGACGGACCGGGACCCCACCGCGCACACGTCAGCCGCACGCACGACATCCCGGCACACGACAGCCGCGCACACCACGCAGCCGCCACCGCGACCCCGCTACTCCCCCTGCTGCGGCTCCACGAACTGGGCGTCGATCTGGATCTTCACCACATCACCGAGCATCGCCTCGCCCGCCCCGAAGTCGAGGCCGAAGTCGCTGCGCCGGATCTGCCCCTGGGCCTCGAAGCCCGCGTGCCTGCTGCCGAAGGGGGTGGCCACCACCCCGCCGAACTCCACATCGAACTCGACGTTCCTGCTGATGTCCCCGATCGTCAGCTCCCCTTCCAGGGTCCAGTCCTCGCCCGCCCCGCGCGCGCCGGTCGAGCGGAACGTCATCGTCGGGCGCTTCTCGACGTCCAGCAGGTCGGACGCCCGGACGTGCGCGTCACGGGTCTCGTTGCCGGTGTCGATCGAAGCGAGGGCGACGGTCGCGTGCACCGAGCTCTCGGCGAGCGTCGCACCGACGGTCAGTGCGGACTCCACCTCGGCGAACCTGCCCCGCACCTTGGAGATGCCGAGGTGGCGGATGGTGAAGGCGACGGAGGAGTGCTGGGTGTCGAGCTCCCACCGGCCGGCGGCCAGGGGAAGGAGGGACGTGCCTGCGGTGGTCTGTGCGTCAGAGGTCATGTTCCCAACCTGGGGGAATCCGGGCCGGTGAGGAAGACCGGCCCGATGCTGGTAGTGGGAGGGCCACCCTCCGCGCGGACCGGAAGGGGAGCCACCCTCCGCATGGGCCGGGCGGGAGGTTACGATCCGGGGGTGAGCGACAACGAGCTGGGGAACTTCCTGCGCGCCCGCCGAGAAGCGGTGACGCCCTCCGAGGTCGGCCTCCCGGAGGGGCCGCGCCGCCGCACACCGGGTCTGCGCAGATCCGAGCTGGCCACGCTCGCGGGCATCAGCGTCGAATACCTCACCCGGCTCGAACAGGGCAAGGACCGCAACCCCTCCCCACAGGTGCTGGCCGCGCTCGCCGACACGCTGCGGCTGTCCGGCGAAACCCGTCTGCACCTGAACCGGCTGTTCAAGCACGCCGGTGACAACAAACTGCTCTGCCCGGCCGCCGAGACCCCCGTCCGCTCGGTGCGCCCCACCGTGCAGGCCCTCCTCGACCGGCTCGACCCTTCGCCCGCCGTGCTGCTCAACCGGCTGAGCGAGATCGTCGGCTGCACCACGGGGTACGAGCGGCTGGCCGGGCCCGTGGGACTGCTCGACGGGGACCGGCCGAGCCTGCTGCGGTACGTGTTCACCGACCCGCGGGCGCGCGACACGTATCCGGACTGGGGGCGGGTGGCCGACGCCCAGTTCGCCCTGCCGGGCTTCGACCTCGCCCGCGCCGACCCTCATGTCTCCTCCCTCGCCGACGAGTTGGCGATCACGGCCGGTGCGGAGTTCACCGACCGGCTGACCGCCACGCCCCAACTTCCCGTACGCAGCGGGGTCGAGCGGTTCGTCCACCCCGACGCGGGCGAACTGCGCCTCGCCTACGAGACCCTGGAACTTCCCGACGCCGACGGACAGCGGCTGCTGGTCCACCTGCCCGCCGACGACGCCACCGCGGCCGCTCTCGACCGGCTCACCGGACGCAGGCCCGGGGCTCTGCGCGCGGTGAGCGGCTGACCCACCATCCCGGCCCGCGGCTCCCGGCCCGCGACTCCCGGCCCGCGCCCCTACTCAGCCGTCCGGGGGCCAGTAGGCCTTCCGCAGCGGGGACTTGGCCAGCTTTCCGGTGGGCGTACGGGGCAGCGAGTCCGTGAAGTCCACGGTGCGCGGCGCCTTGTAGTGCGCGATCCGCGCCCGTACGAACTCCAGCAGCTCAGCGGCGAGTTCAGGACCCGCGACCACTCCCGGCTCCAGCTGCACCACCGCCTTGACGGCCTCGCCCATCTCGGCGTCCGGCACTCCGACCACCGCCGCGTCGGCGACCTTCGGGTGCAGCACCAGACAGTCCTCGGACTCCTGCGGGTAGATGTTCACCCCACCCGAGATGATCATGAAGGCCTTGCGGTCGGTGAGGAAGAGGTAGCCGTCCTCGTCGACGTGGCCGACGTCGCCCGTGGTGGTCCAGTTCGGGTGGTCCGGGTGCTGGGCCTCACGGGTGCGGTCGTCGTCGTGGTGGTAGCGGAAGGGGAGTTCCGCGCGCTCGAAGTAGATCGTGCCGGTCTCACCGGCGGGCAGCAGCGCACCGTCCGGGCCGCAGACGCGCAGCTCGCCGAGGAGTCCGGCGCGGCCGACGGAGCCGGGTTTGGCGAGCCATTCCTCGGGGCCGATGAAGGTGAGGCCGTTGCCCTCGGTGGCGCCGTAGTACTCGTACAGGATCGGCCCCCACCAGTCCATCATCTGCCGCTTGACCTCGACGGGGCAGGGGGCGGCTGCGTGGATCGCGACCTTCAGCGACGTCACGTCGTACCTGCTGCGGGCCTCCTCCGGGAGTTTCAGCATCCGCACGAACATGGTGGGCACCCACTGTGCGTGTGTGATCCGGTACCGCTCGATCGCGGCGAGCGCACCCTCGGCGTCGAAGGAGTCCATCAGGACGACGGTGCCTCCGGTGGCGGTGACGACGCCGCAGACGCGGAGCGGAGCCGCGTGGTAGAGGGGCGCCGGGCAGAGGTAGACGGAGTCGGTGTCGAAGCCGTACACGGCGGCGAAGAGCGGGACGTAGAAGGCCGGCGACTCGCGCACGTCTCCGTCGGGGAGATCGCCTTCGATGCCCTTGGGGCGGCCGGTGGTGCCGGAGGAATAGAGCATGTCCGCACCGATGGGCTGACGGTCCGGGGGCTCCGGGGAGGCTTCGGCGACGGCCTTCTCGTACGAGCCGGGCCCGGGGCCGTACTCCAGTCGGTGCACGACCCGTGTCGCCAACCGGTCGACGTCGAGGGAGAGTTGGCCGAGCGAGGTCGAGGTGATCAGGGTGGTAGCCCCGCAGTCCTCGACGATGTACGCGGCCTCCCCGGCGGTGAGGTGGTGGTTGACGGCGGTGAGGTGGAGGCCGGAGCGCATGGCCGCCCAGTAGACCTCCAGCATGCGCGGGTCGTTGTCGGAGAGGAGGGCGAGGTGGTCGCCGCGGCGCAGTCCGGCGGCGTGCAGGTGGTTCGCCAACCGCACCGAGCGCTCTTCGAGTTGTCCGTATGTCAGGGTCCGGCCGCCGTCGGCGGTGACGACGGCCGGATGCGCGGGGTCGTACGCTCCCGGGTACATGGAGGGGAAACTACCCGGAGTTTGACGGTACGTCAGGATCCGTGCGGCAACTCCGGCTTCAGCGGCCGCCCTTCCTGCTCGCCCGCAGCCACTCCTTGTTCATGGCCGCGATGGACGGCAGCGGAATCCCCTTGGGGCACGCGGTGGCGCACTCCCCGGTGAGGGTGCAGCCGCCGAATCCCTCGCCGTCCATCTGGGCCACCATGTCGAGCACCCGCGTCTCGCGCTCGGGCGCACCCTGCGGAAGCACGTTCAGATGGTTGATCTTGGCCGAGGTGAACAGCATCGCCGACCCGTTGGGGCAGGCCGCGACACACGCCCCGCAGCCGATGCACTCGGCGTGCTCGAAGGCGAAGTCGGCGTCGGCCTTGGGCACGGGTGTGGCGTGCGCCTCGGGCGCGGCGCCGGTCGGCACGCTCACGTAGCCGCCGGCCTGGATGATCCGGTCGAAGGCCGACCGGTCCACGACGAGGTCCTTGACGACGGGGAAGGCGGAGGCCCGCCACGGTTCGACGTCGATGGTGTCGCCGTCGGCGAAGGACCGCATGTGGAGCTGGCAGGTGGTGGTGCGCTCGGGGCCGTGCGCGTCGCCGTTGATGACGAGCGAGCACGCGCCGCAGATGCCTTCGCGGCAGTCGTGGTCGAAGGCGACGGGGTCGTCGCCCTTGAGGATCAGTTCCTCGTTGAGGGTGTCGAGCATTTCCAGGAACGACATGTCGGCCGAGATGCCGTCGACGTCGTAACTCTCCATCTCCCCCGGGGTGTTGGGGTTCTGCTGGCGCCAGACGCGCAGGGTGAGCCTCATGCGTAGCTCCGCTGGGTGGGGTGGACGTACTCGAAGACGAGGTCTTCCTTGTGCAGGACGGGGGCGGCTCCGGAAGCGAACTCCCAGGCGGCCGCGTACGAGAAGTTCTCGTCGTCGCGGGCCGCCTCGCCGTCCGGGGTCTGGGACTCCTCGCGGAAGTGGCCGCCGCAGGACTCCTCCCGGTGCAGTGCGTCGAGGCACATCAGCTCGGCGAGCTCCAGGTAGTCGACGATGCGGTTCGCCTTCTCCAGCGACTGGTTGAACTCCTCGCCGGTGCCGGGCACCTTGATCCGCCCCCAGAACTCCTCGCGGATCTCCGGGATCCGGTCGAGCGCCTTGCGCAGGCCCTCCGCCGTCCGCGCCATGCCGCAGAACTCCCACATCAGCTCGCCGAGTTCGCGGTGGAAGGAGTCGGGGGTGCGGTCGCCGTCGACGGCCAGGAGCCGCTCGATGCGCTGCTCGGTCTCGCGTACGACCTCGACGGCGGCCGGATGGGAGGCGTCCACGGGCTCCTGGTGGGCGTTGCGGGCCAGGTAGTCGTTGATGGTGGAGGGAAGCACGAAGTACCCGTCGGCCAGTCCCTGCATCAGGGCGGATGCGCCGAGGCGGTTCGCACCGTGGTCGGAGAAGTTGGCCTCGCCGACGGCGAACAGGCCGGGCACGGTGGTCTGGAGGTCGTAGTCGACCCACAGCCCGCCCATCGTGTAGTGCACGGCGGGGTAGATCCGCATCGGCGTCTCGTACGGGTCCTCGGCGGTGATCCGCGCGTACATGTCGAAGAGGTTGCCGTACTTCTCCTCGACGGCCTTGCGGCCCATCCGGGCGATGGCGTCCGCGAAGTCCAGGTAGACGCCCTGCCCGCCGGGGCCGACCCCCCGGCCCTCGTCGCAGACGTTCTTGGCGGCGCGCGAGGCGATGTCGCGGGGGACGAGGTTGCCGAAGGAGGGGTAGATCCGCTCCAGGTAGTAGTCGCGCTCCTCCTCGGGGATCTCGCGCGCGGGCCGTGCGTCGCCCGCGGCCTTCGGCACCCAGATGCGGCCGTCGTTGCGCAGCGACTCGCTCATCAGGGTCAGCTTGGACTGGTGGTCGCCGGTGCGCGGGATGCAGGTGGGGTGGATCTGGGTGAAGCAGGGGTTGGCGAAGTACGCACCGCGCCGGTGCGCCCGCCAGACGGCGGTCGCGTTGGAGTTCATGGCGTTGGTGGAGAGGTAGAAGACGTTGCCGTAGCCGCCCGAGGCGAGGACGACGGCGTCCGCGAAGTACGTGTCGATCCTGCCGGTGATCAGGTCGCGGGCGACGATGCCGCGCGCCTTGCCGTCCACGACGATCAGGTCGAGCATCTCGGTGCGCGGGTGCATCTCGACGTTCCCGGCGGCGATCTGCCGCGACAGCGCCTGGTAGGCGCCGAGCAGCAGCTGCTGTCCGGTCTGGCCGCGCGCGTAGAAGGTCCGGGACACCTGGACGCCGCCGAAGGAGCGGGTGTCGAGCAGGCCGCCGTACTCGCGGGCGAAGGGGACGCCCTGGGCGACGCACTGGTCGATGATCTCGACGGAGATCTGGGCGAGCCGGTGCACGTTGGACTCGCGGGCGCGGAAGTCGCCGCCCTTGACGGTGTCGTAGAAGAGCCGGTGCACCGAGTCGCCGTCGTTGCGGTAGTTCTTGGCGGCGTTGATGCCGCCCTGGGCGGCGATGGAGTGGGCGCGGCGCGGTGAGTCGGAGAAGCAGAACTGCACGACGTGGTAGCCCTGTTCGGCCAGCGTCGCGCCCGCCGAACCGCCGGCCAGGCCGGTGCCGACGACGATCACGGTGTGCTTGCGCCGGTTGGCGGGGTTCACCAGCTTCGCCTCGAAGCGGCGGGTGTCCCAGCGTTCGGCGACGGGTCCGCCGGGGGCCCTGGTGTCGGCGATCGGGTCGCCGGTGGAGTACTGGGCGTACGGGGAGGTCATGTCAGCCCACCAATCCGGTCATCACGGCGACCGGTACGGAGAGGAAGCCCACGGTCAGCACGAGGGCGAGGAGATTGGCGACCGCCTTCAGGACGCGTTCGCGGGTGGCGTTGCCGACGCCGAGCGTCTGGGCGGCGCTCCAGAAGCCGTGCCTGATGTGCAGGCCGACGGCGAGCATGGCGACGATGTAGATCACGTTGCCGTGCCACTGGGAGAAGGTGGCGACGACGTTCTCGTACGGATGCCCGGACTGGGCGTGCGGGTTGACGGTGAGGGTCGTCAGGTCGAGCAGGTGCCACACGATGAAGAGCAGCAGGATGATGCCGCCCCAGCGCATGGTGCGGGTCGCGTAGCTGGCGCGCTTGCGCTTGTGGGCGTACGCGACGGGCCTGGCCCGGATGTCCCGGCGGCTGAGCTGGTACGCGGCGACGCCGTGCCCGACGACTGCGGCGAGCAGCAGCACGCGGACGATCCACAGCGCCCACTCGTAGTGCAGGACGGGGTCGCCCATGGTGCGCAGCCAGTGCGCGTAACCGTTGAACTCGTCCGTCCCGAAGAAGATCTTCAGGTTGCCGATCATGTGCGCGACGAGGTACCCGAGCATGATCAGCCCGCTGACGGCCATGACGGCCTTCTTGCCGACGGTCGATCCCCAGAATCCCCGGAGTCCGGTGGGGCGCCGTACGGGCGGTTTTCGCGAGGGTGCGGTGTCCTGCCGCGTTGCCAGAGCCATGGATCAAGACGCTAGGGCCGAAAGGCCCCAGAGGTCCAAGACATGGTACGGCTCATCTCCATAGGGAAAGCCTATCGACCCACCTAGACTGGGCCCATGCAGTTCCAGCAGCTCCGCTATTTCGTGGCCGTCGCCGAGTCGCGGCACTTCACCCGTGCCGCCGAGGAGCTGCATGTGGCGCAGCCTTCGCTCTCCCAGCAGATCCGTTCGCTGGAGCGGGAGCTGGGCGCCGATCTCTTCACCAGGGCACGCGGCAACATCGCCCTGACCGACGCGGGCGAGGCCCTCCTCCCGCTCGCCCGGCGGATCCTCGCCGACACGGACACCGCCCGCCTCGAAGTGCAGGAGCTGGCGCAGCTGCGGCGGGGGCGGGTGCGCCTCGGCGCGACGCCGAGCCTCTGCACCGGGCTCCTGCCCGACGTACTGCGCACCTTCCACGACGCGCACCCCGGCATCCAGCTCCTCGTCGAGGAGGGCGGCTCGCACGATCTCGTACGGGAACTGGCGCGCGGCGCACTGGACCTGGCCCTCGTCGTCCTGCCCCTCCCCACCCCCTCCCCCGCGCTCACCACGGTCGAGCTGCTGCACGAGGACCTGGTGGTGGTGTCGTCGCCGTCCGCGCGTGCGCCGCGCAGGCCGGTCAGGATCGCGGATCTGCGGGACGAGCCGATGGTGATGTTCCGGCACGGCTACGACCTGCGGGAACTGACCGTGGCCGCGTGCCGGGCCGAGGGCTTCGAGCCGACCTTCACGGTGGAGGGCGGTGAGATGGACGCGGTGCTGGGTTTCGTACGGGCGGGTCTTGGCGTGGCCGTCGTCCCGCGCATGGTGGCGGAACGGGCCGGCACGGGCCTGCGCGTCACGCCGCTGGCCAGGCCGGGCCTGCGGCGCACGATCGCTCTGGCACACCGCAGCGACGTGGCTCCGCCCCGGGCGGCACGAGAGCTGCAGCGGGTGTTGTTGGGCGTGCGGTGAGGCGGTCGGCGGTGTCGGGGGCGAGGTGTCGCGCGGGGGCAGGCATTTAGGGGCGCGGGGAACTGCGCGACCAGCCACGACGCACCCGCACGATGCCCACCCGGCCCGGACGGGCAACCCCGCCGCCCAGGACTCGGGGGCACCTCAGACCGCGTCGGTCAACACCAACGAGTGGATCCGGTCCGGCGCACCCGGCCTCGCGTAGTACCACCCCTGCGCCGTGTCGCAGCCCAGCTCCCTCAACTGATCGGCCTGGGCGCCCGTTTCGACGCCCTCTACCGTCACCGCCAGCGAGAGGCTGTGGGCGAGCGAGACGATCCCCTCGACGATCTTCAAGTCCACCGGATCGGCGGGCAGTTGCTGCATGCTCTGGGTGAAGGAGCGGTCCAGCTTCAGGACGCTCACCGGGAGACGGCGCAGGTTGGCGAGGTTGGAGTACCCCGTACCGAAGTCGTCGAGGGCGATGTCGACGCCCATCTCGGCCAGCTGGCGCAGTGGCTTCAGCAGGTCGTCGTCGGCCCCTATCAGCGCGGACTCGGTGACTTCCAGGCACAGCGCGCCGGGCGAGAGACCGGCGCGTTCCAGGACCTCGACGGTGTCGGCGACCAGGCCCGGGTGGTGCAGCTGGGTGGGCGAGAGGTTGACGTTGATGCGCAGGGGGCCGCCGTCGGCGTGCTTCTCCTGCCAGTACCTGGCCTGGGTGACGGACTCCTGGAGCACCCAGCGGCCGAGCGGCACGATAAGACCGGTGTGCTCGGCGAGCGGGATGAACCGGTCCGGGCCGAGGACGCCGTGCTGCGGGTGGCTCCAGCGGACCAGGGCCTCGGCGCCGTGCACGCTGCCGTCGCCGAGGTGCACCAGCGGCTGGTACTCGATGAAGAACTCGCCGCGCTCCAGGGCCGCGGGCAGCGCGTTGGTCAGCCCGTGCCGGGTGATGGCGCGCGCGTCGGCCTCGTCGTCGGCGAACTCGAAGCGGTTGCCGCCCGCCGACTTGGCCCGGTACATGGTGATGTCGGCGCTGCGCAGCACGTCCGCCGGACCGCGCTCGCCCGCCGGGCCCTCGACGATGCCGATGGAGCCGCGCACGGTGATCTCGCGGCCCTCCAGGTGTATCGGGGTGGCCAGCGCGGACAGTATCCGGGCGGCCAGGTCGTCGACCTCGCGGCGGGTGTCGGGTCCGGTGGTCAGCGCCACGAACTCGTCGCCGCCGAGCCGGGCCACCATCTCGCCCGGGGCGGTCGCACAGCTCTGCAGCCGGTCGGCGACCTCGACGAGCAGGCGGTCCCCCGCGGAGTGGCCGAGGCTGTCGTTGACCGCCTTGAAGCCGTCCAGGTCGAGGTAGCAGAGCCCGAAGCGGGTGGCACCGCGCACGGACAGGGCCTTCTCCAGGCGCTCGAAGAACAGGGTGCGGTTGGGCAGGCCGGTGAGCGCGTCGTGGGTGGCTTCGTAGCGCAGCCGCAGATTGAGCAGCCGGCGCTCGGTGGTGTCCTCCATGAGGGCGAGCTGGTACTGGGGGCGGCCGTCGGCGTCGCGCAGCAGGGACACCGTGAGGTTGGTCCACAGGACGGTGCCGTCGCCGCGGTAGAACGCCTTCTCGCAGCGGTAGTGGTCGCGCTCGCCGCGCACCAACTCCTCGTACATGCGCCAGACTTGGGCGGTGTCCTCGGGGTGCCCCCACTCGCTGACCCTGCGGCCGCGGACCTGGGCGTCGAGGCCGCCGAACATGCGGGTCAGCGTCTCGTTGACCTCCAGGATGGTGCCGTCGAGAGCGGCGATGCCGATGCCGACGGCTGCCCCCTCGAAGACCGCGCGGAAGCGTTCCTCGGTGGCGTGCAGGGCCTGCTGGGCCTCGCTGCGGGCGGACAGCGCGGACCGGGCGATGGCCTCCTGCTCGCGCAGGGTCCGCTCGCGCAGCGCCTGGGCGAAACCGGCGGCGATGGAGTGCTGGAGGCGGGCGCAGCGGGCCCGGTTCTCCTCGGCGGCGGCCGGGGGTTCGTCACCGGCGGCGCAGTAGAGGACGAGGTACGAGTCGACGACGCCGAGGGTACGGACGAGGGCGTCCGGGTCGGTGCAGTGCGCGGCGACGAGGGCGGAGCCGACCTCGTGCGCGGGCGCCGGGTCGAAGGGCCGCCGGTGCAGGGCCCTGCCGAGCCTCCGGGCGAGCGGCAGCAGGAGCTGCTCGAACTCGGGGCGGGTCAGGGAGGTGGCGGTGGCCGGGAAGATGGCCCGGCTCCAGATCGTGGCGAACCGCCGGAGCCGGTCCTCGGGGCCGTCGGGACCGTCAGGTGCGGGGCTTTCGGGGGCGGAGCCGTCCGGGACGGGGCAACGGTCCGTGGCTGTGTGCCGGTCCGTGCCCTGGGGCTGCCCACTGGCCGGGGTCGGCCCGGTTCTCGGGGCCCGCCCGGCACTCGGATCCTGCCCCGTGCCCGGGGCCGGGGTCGTGCCGGAAACCTGTGGTGGGGCGGTGCCCGACCCGCCGCCGTGGCCGGGTCCGCGTTCCCCGTCCGGTGCCTGCGCCTGCGCGCTCACGCCTTGCGCCCCACCCCGGCGAAGCCCGAGAACGCGTACGGGTCCTCCTGCGCGACGGGGGTTTCGGGCCGCCATTCGGCCATCGGCACGAGGCCGGGCGCCACCATTTCGTACCCCTCGAAGAACCGGGCGACCTCGGCGCGCGAGCGCATGACCAGAGGACTCTTGATCTGCTGGTAGACGTCGACGGTGCCGCCCGCCTGTTCCTCGCTGACCGGGACGCCCTCGTACGAGGCGTGCGTGACGATCAGCATGCTGCCCGGCGCGAGCGCGTCGCGCAGGGTCTCGACGGCGCCCTGCGGGTCGTCGGCGTCCTCGATGAAGTGCAGGACGGCGACCAGGAGGAGCGCCACCGGCCGCTCCAGGTCGAGGAGTTGGCCCAGTTCGGGGTGGTCCAGTATGTCGTGGGGCTTGCGCAGGTCGGCGGCGACGACGGTGGCCAGGTCGTTCCCGGCGAGCACGGCCTGGCTGTGGGCGACGGCCACCGGGTCGTGGTCGACGTACACAACACGCGCTTCGGGATCGGCGTCCTGGGCGACCTCGTGGACGTTGCCGAAGGTGGGGATGCCGGAGCCGATGTCGAGGAACTGGGTGACGCCCTCGGACAGCGCGTGCCGCACGGCACGCCGCATGACCGCCCGGTTCGCCTGCATGATCTTGGGCAGGCCCGGCATGAACTCCATGGCCCGGCGGGCCGCCTCCCGGTCGACCTCGAAGTTGTGCGAACCGCCCAGGTAGAAGTCGTAGATGCGGGACACGCTCGGCATCGAGATGTCGATGCCGGGCGGGGCCCAGGCGGGACGCTCCATCAATGTCTCCAACAAGTCGCCACGACGAGTTCGGGCACGGCTGATCACCATGCCCGGGTGTTCGAGCCGAGGCTACTGACCTGCAGCCAGCAGAGCGAGTGAAAACGGAAATTGGCCGTCCGTTCTCGGTCACACTCCGATGGCATGTGCGCCCCTGCACGCCCGTGCGCTGCCACGGACGTGTCCGGCCCGCCGCTCCCGCGCGGAGCGGGAGCGACGGGCCGACTGTATGAGCTGATGCGCCGCGACTGCTACTTGGGGGCGCCCACGAGTTTCCCCTGCGGGGACACCGCGTACCAAGTGCCGCCCACTCCCTGCCCGTTGGTGTCGCCCGCCTTGCTGTCGCCCGAGAAGGTGTAGACGGGCCAGCAGTCGATCGTCTGCTGCTTGACGCCGTCGGGCCGGTCGAAGACGACGAAGCCCTTCTTGAGGATGCCCTCGGTGCTGTTCTTGGCCACCGGGGCGACCGCCGGCCACTTCGCCAGGCAGGCTCCGGTGCAGGCGGTCCTCATCGGCCAGGCGGAGTCCTTCTTGAAGCGGTAGACGGTCATGCCCCGGGAGTCGACGACGATCTCGCCCAGCTTCGGGTCCTTGCGCACGGACATCCCGGGGCGGTCGCCCGGGGCGTCCGGTGCGGCGGAGCCGGGGGCCGGCGGCGCCTGCGCCTCGTCGCCGCCCGGGGCGACTTCCCCGTCGGCCGGGGCGGCCTTCTTGCCGTCGGGCGCGGAGGCGAACCAAGTGCCGCCCACACCCTGCCCGTTGAGGTCGCCCGCCTTGGTGTCCTTGGCGAACCGGTACATGGGCCAGCCGCCGAGGGTGAGCTGCTTGCTGCCGTCGCTCCGGGTGACCGAGCCGACCACGGAAGCGTCGGTTCCGGGTGCCGCGGTGACGCTGCCCGCAGGTACCACGGGCCAGGCCTTCGCACAGTCGCCGTCGCAATTCGACTTGGGCGGCTTCGCGGTGTCCTTGTCGAACCGGTAGAGGGTCATGCCCGCGCTGTCGGTGACGACCCTGCCGAGCCGCCCGGTGTCCCTGACGGCGAGCTGCCCCGCCGCCTTGGGCGCGGCCGCCGCTCCGTCGCCGTATCCGTCGCCACTTCCGTACCCGTCGCCTGCGGGTTTCTGGGCCGGGGCGGCGTTCCCCACGGACTGGGAACCGGAGGAGCCGTTCCCGTTGTCCTGACCGCACGCCGTCGTCAGTGCCAGCACTGCCGCCGCCGTCACCGCGAGCGAAGCATTCCGCCAGGTACTCATGTCGACTCCCGTGTCCCGAAGGTGCCCCAAGGGCTGAGTGCGACGCCGGTGTGCGTCGCTCATGGCCCTAGGTACGTGCGGGACGCGCCCCCGCGTTCAACGCCGCGCGAAAAACTTTCCGGACCGGCCAACACGACCGACTCCGCTCGCTTGTTCCCATTCCGAACGCAAATCCATGTGCAACTTCATCATGAGCGGAATCCATACTTCTCCCGGGTTCCGCTCGTTGAGCAGGATCATGAAACCTCTCGTCAACGGATCACGCCGGATCTCCGGCCCGGTCCTCGTGCGTCTGCTGTTATCGGCCGCTCTCGGCTGGCTGCTGGCCGGCTCCGTACCCGCGTCCGCCGACAGCTGCGCGTACGCGTCGCACGGCCAGGACGGCGAGTCGGCCGCGCGGGCGGTGGCGGGCAGCCACCGCACCTGCCGGCCGACCCCCACCCCGACCCCGCCGCCTCAGCATCCGCCGAAACCCCAGCCGCCCTCCGACCCGAAGCCCCCGGCACCTCCGTCGAAGCCGAAGCCTCCGGCACCCAGGCCCGAGCCCCCGTCACTGAAGTCACCGCCCCCGGCACTCACTCCGGCACCCTCCGCACCCCCCGCCCCCGGACATCCAAAAGCAGCCCCACCACCCCCATCACCCCCACTCCCCCCTCCTCCACCACCCCTTCCCGCCACCACCCCTTCGGCGCGGCAGGCATCGCCGCTGCCCGGAGCGATCGCCCTCCCCGCCTACCGCAAGCCGACCCGCAAACCCCCCGAGGGCCAGACCTCGATGCTCACTCTCACGCTCATGATCACAGCGCCCGCGGTGTTCGCCGTCGCGGTTCTGCGCCCCCGTTCGTCCCGCTGAGCGGGCCCATCGAAGGAGGTTCCCTTGTCGGAATGGCTTGTTCTGACCATCGCGATGGCTGCCGCCTGCGCGGTCGTCCTCACCATCGTGATCATCAATAACCGCCGGGTCGGAGAGGACGACGACCCGTCCGAAACGCCCGATGTCCTCGAATACATGACGATGATGATCGGCGTGATCTATGCGATCGTCCTCGGTCTCGCCATCGCCGGAGTCTGGGAGGGCCGCGGCGCCGCCCAGGAGTCCGTACGCCAGGAGGCCCAGGCCCTGCACGAGGTCAGCGCCCGCGCCGAGGTCTACCCGGCCGAGGTCCGCGCCCGGATCCGCGCCGACATCGAGGCGTACGTCAGCCACGTCGTCGACACCGAGTGGCAGCACATGGTCGACCACAGCGAGGTCACCGACCGGGGCAACGAACTCCTCGCCCGGGTCCGCCAGGACGTCACCCTCTACGCCCCCAGGACCGACCTGGAGGGCCAGGCCTACCAGCCCCTGGTCGACCAGATCGCCGCCGCCGACGACGCCCGCAGCCAACGCGCCGAGAACACCGAGGCCACCATGCCCGGGGTCGTCTGGTTCGGCCTCATCACCGGCGGCCTGATCACCGTCGGCCTGATCTTCACCCTCCAGATCCGGCGCACCCCACGGGAGTTGCTGCTCGCCGGACTCTTCAGCGTGATGATCGCCTTCCTGCTCTTCCTCATCTGGGACCTGGACTCACCCTTCGGCCACGGCATCGCGGCCACCCCGGACCCGTTCCTGGCCCTGCTCCCCGGAAACGGCTGAGGCCAGGACTCCCCACCGACGCGGTACGGTCCGGCGACGCACGACGGACGCGTCGCCGGACCGAGCGGCTGTCGGAGGTCCACCGGCCACCGCGCCCGGCCCCGTCAGGGCCTGCGGCGCAGTCTGCGCAGACCTCCGACGGCGGCCAGGACCAGGTACGTCAGCAGGAGAAGTGCCCCCGCGCCCGCGAGCAGCCGCTGCCACCAGGACCAGCCCATCCCTCCCAGCGCGCCCGCGCACAGAAGTCCCGGTGCCAGCAGGTTGAACATCGTCGCCCGAAACGGGTCGGGGCCCCACGACCACTTGCCCGCCGCCCAGTCGGGCAGGGAGCGGGGGTCCCGCAAGGCCCCGGAGAACAGGCGCGCGCGACGGCCTCGGCGTCCTCGGTGCTTCATGTCGATAAGTGTATTTGTGGGTGCTTTGGGCCCTGCACCCCGCCCCTCAGGCGGCTGCCGCGCGGCCCAGGCCCCGCAGGTAGTCCAGCACCCCGTGCGCCTCAGCCGGGGTCGCGATCAGGGCGATGTGGTGGTCCGGGCGGACCAGGACCAGGGCGTCGCCCTTGATTCCGTACGCCGCCCTGGCGTGGCCCCCGTCGTCACCGAGGCCGCCGTGCGGGCCCGCGTCGATCAGGTGGGTGCGGAGCGTGCTGCCTGCCGCGTCGGCCGTCGCCCTCAGCGCGTCCGCCGTTCCCTCGCCGAAGCCGAGGAGCGTGAAGTGCGGGCCGGCGAAGGCCTCGAAGAGGCGGAGCGGGGTGCGGGTCGACGTGTCCGTGCACGGGGCGTCCGGGGCGCGGTCGCCCGGTCGCAGCGGGGTGTCGACCGTGCTGGGCGGGGCGAGGGAACTCCAGCGGTAGCCGATGCCGAGGGCGTTGGTGGCCTCCGTGATGCCCGCGTCCAGACCGCCGCCCGGCTTCTTGATCGCCTCCATGACGACGTCGAGCTGGCGCGACGAGGTGTCGAGGGTCCAGGCGGCCACCGGCAGCCTTTCCTCCTCGTACGTGTCGAGCAGCGCCTCACCCGCCTGCCCCGTGACCACGGCGGCGAGCTTCCAGCCCAGGTTGAAGGCGTCCTGGATGCCGGTGTTCATGCCGAGTCCGCCCGCGATGGGGTGGACGTGGGCGGCGTCGCCCGCGAGCAGGACGCGGCCGCTCCGGTAGCGGTCGACCATGCGGACGTTGACGCGGTACATGGAGAGCAGCGCCGCCTCCGCGAGCCGGACGCCGGCGATGCGGGCGTGCCGGTCGAAGAGGCGCTGGAAGCTGTCGCGCGAGGGAGGTACGGGCCCGCCGTCGGCGTCGCGTTCGGGTCCGGCCTGGAACCACCACTGCGAGGTGGTTCCAGGGATCGGGCAGAGCATCACCGCGCCGTCCTCGTCGAACCACTGGTGCCAGTGGTCCCGGCTCAGTCCGTCCGCGCCGGTGAGTTCGACGTCACCGTTGACCATGAGCTGCTCCTCGTGGGTGTCCCCCTCGAAGGAGACGCCCATGAGTTTGCGGACGGTGCTGCGCCCGCCGTCGCAGCCGACCAGGTACCGGGCTTCGATCGGGGTGCCGTCGGACGTCCGCGCGACGACGGTCGTGCCGGTCTCCTCGTACGAGACGACGTCCGTGCCCAGTTCGACGTGCACCCCGTGTCCGGCGAGCCGGGTGCGCAGGACCTCCTCCAGCTTCCACTGCGCGATGAGCAGGCCCCGGTCGTACGGAGCGTCGGGCTTCGGGCGCTTGCCCTCGAAGGGATCGGCGTCGGCGATGTGCACCCCGTCGCGGTACTTGCGCATGGGTACCGGCGCGCGGCCGCCGGCCAGCACCTCCTGCACGACTCCCAGCCCCTCCAGCACCTCCAGGCTGCGCGGATTCGGGCCCTTGGCCCGGGAACTGCGGGGGAATTCCGGTGACTTCTCGACGATGCGGACCGGTACGTCCCGTCGGGCGAGGTCCAGCGCCAGGGTCAGACCGGTCGGTCCTGAGCCCACGATCAGCACACTCGTCATGCCTGTTCCTCCGTTGCGGGGTTCGGGTCGTCGGTTCTCCGACACACAGAGGACACCACGACCGAGTCATATATGCAACCCAGTAACGTTTTACCGGGCGCGACCCGAGCCGACCGGGGCCGACCGGGGGATCCGCATGCCCCATTCGCGCGACTGTGATCGCGGGTCGCACCGGGCGCTCCTAGCGTCTCGGGTATCGAGGCGCATTTCCGACAGATGAGTGGAAAACCGTTCCGCCGCTGCTCCTCGGGGACCCGGAGGACTCACCATGCGCGCGACTCGGCCCGCATCCACCGCGGTGGCGACCGCCATCGGTTTCGCCGCTCTGACCTGCGTGATTGCCCCCGCCTCCGCGGCGGACGGCGACACCACGACGGGGGCCGGCACCGCGTACAGGTACTCCGTGACGCCCTCCACGATCGCGCCCGGCGGCCAGGTCACACTCACCGCCACGGGGTGCCCCGGCTCCGCCACCGTCACCTCGGGGGTCTTCGATCCGGTGCTCGTCCCGGCCGGGAGGTCCGGCCGGGCGACCGTGGGCTGGGACGCCGAGCCCGGCGCCGTGTACGACGTGGCGTTCTCCTGCAACGACGCCAAGGGCTCCACCTCGCTGACCGTCGCGGGCAGCAGCACCCTCCCGACGACCAGCTCGACATCCCGTCCGTCCCCGGTCACCTCCGCCTCCCCGGTCACCTCGGTCTCCCCCGTCGTCTCCGCCTCTCCGCTCACTTCCGCTTCTCCTGTCCGCGGGGTGCGCGGGGGGCTCGGCGGCAGCATCGGCGGCATGGACAGCACCCAGGTCGCCGGTGGCGCGGCCCTCGTGGTGCTCGCGATCGGCGGCGGCTGGTACGCGGTGCACCGCCGGGCCGCGGGCAACCGCCGCCACTGAGACCGCGGCGCCCCGCACGCGCGCCGCGTCACGCACACACGCCGGTGGGCCCGAGTCCTGTGCAGGGACTCGGGCCCACCGGCGTTGCACCGCCCGGCGCCCGGGGTGCGCACACCCGGCCGTCGGGTGCGGGTCAGGCCTTGGCCGCCGCGTTGCGACGGCGGGCCACGAAGATCGCACCGCCGAGGGCCGCCGAGGCGACCAGGCCCGCGCCGACCGCCACGTCCGTGTCACTGGGTCCGAACGAGCCACCGAGTCCGCCGTGCGCACCGCGACCCGCGAGCACGGTGAACTGGTGGGTGGCGACCATCGGGTTGTCGCTGCACTTCACCGCGAGGTTGTAGTGACCGGGGGTGGCGCTGTCGTTGATCCGCGCCGACGCGTACCCCTTCCCGCCCGCCGACAGGCTGGCCTGCGGGAACGCGTTGGACGTCACCGTTCCGCCGTGGCCGCAGCCGGTCGCCGCGATGGAGATCGTGCTGCCCTGGTGGACCGAGTAGGGGTTGACCGTGACGTCGCTGGGGCCGTTGGTGGCGGCGGCCGGCGGAGCGGCGAAACCGACGGCGGCGCAGGCGACGGCGATCGCCGCGTAGGCGCGTGAAGCACGCATCGTAGAACCTCCATGGGAAGACGCTCCGGAGCGGTGCTCCGGGAAATTCGACGAGTACGTCTCCCATGACGAACCCTCACTTGGGCCTGCAGCCACCGCATTTCGCACTGAGCCGGACCGGTGACGTAACGCGCCGTTCCGGTGACTTCCGGCGGCTTCCGATCTGACGCACCGACAGGCTCCCGTGCCTGACGGACCGACAGGTGGCTGTGCCCGACGGGCCGACAGGTGGCCATGTCCGACGGGCCGGCAGACAGCCGTGCCTGACGAGCCGACAGCTGACCACACGTCAGAACTCCCGCCCCGCCACCCGTTCGCCCTCCGTACCTCGCCGCGGCGACGCCGCGCGCTTAGCGTCCGTACCAGACGGGCGGATCCGTGCACGGCGGGCGGGCGGGGCGCGACGAAGGGAGCAGCAACATGGGGCAGGAATGGCGCGGCGCGCACCCGAAGAGGCGGGCGCCGTGGGGAGCCCTGGCGCTGGCGATGCTCACCGGGCTCGCCCTGCTGCGCAACGGCAGCGACGTCACCTTCGGGCCGCCGCAACCGGCCGCGGCGGCCGCACGGGAGAACGGTTCTGACGGACCATCAGCACCTCGGCGGGCCTCGGGGGTGGCGCCGCTGCCTTACGCGCCCGCGGCCCGGGTCCGTATCCCGGCGGTCAAGGTCGACGCACCCGTGGTGGACGTGGGCCTGGACCAGGAGGGCTGGATCGAGGCCCCTCCCCCGCAGGACGCCAATCTGGCCGGCTGGTACCAGAACGGCATCGCGCCCGGCCAGAACGGCACGTCCGTCGTCGTGGGCCACGTCGACAACCACGCCGGGCCCGCCGTCTTCTTCGGCCTCGGCTCGGTGCGGAAGGGCCAGCGGGTCGAGGTGGACCGGTTCGACGGGCGCACCGCCGTCTTCGAGGTGTACGGGGTGGAGGTGTACGCCAAGGAGGACTTCCCGGGCGCCCGGGTGTACGGCGGCACCGGACACCCGGAGCTGCGGGTGATCACCTGCGGCGGCGGCTACTCGAAGGACAGCGGCTACGCGGGGAACGTGGTGGTGTTCGCCCGGCTCGTGGCCACCCGCTAGCCGGGCGCTACGCGTGCGGGACGGTGATCCGGTAGCCCTCGTCCAGGAGTTCGGGAAGGTACGTGCGCAGGGCCCGGACGGTTCCCGACCTGTTGCCGCCCGCGTCGTGCGAGAGGACGACGACCCCCGCACCCGCGCCGGCGCGGACCCGGCGGACGATCGCGGAGGAGCCGGGCTCCGTCCAGTCGAGGGTGTCGACGGTCCAGCCGAGCGGCTCCATCCCCAGGTCGGCGCCGATCTCGAAGGACGCCCGGTTCCAGGCGCCGTACGGGGCCCGGTACCAGCGCGGCGCCTCCCGCACCGCCTTCTCCACCACGTCGCTGGTGCGCTCCAGCTGCGAGCGGATGCGGGAGCGGGACAGCTTGGGCATCAGCGGGTGCGACCAGGAGTGGTTGCCGATGACGTGTCCGTCGTCGACCATCTCGCGCAGCAGGTCCTGGTTGTCGACCGCCATCTCGCCGCAGACGAAGAACATCGCGCGCGCCCCGTGCCGGCGCAGCGTCTTGAGGATGTCCGGGGTGTAGCGGGGGTCGGGGCCGTCATCGAAGGTGAGGACCATGGTGCGGCCCGGGGCGTCCATCCGCAGGAACGGCTTGCGCCGCACCGGCGGACGGGCAGGTCTGAGCTTCGGCGGTGCGTAGGCGGTCATGGGCCGCAGCCGGTACGCGGACGGCTTGAGCGGCGCCCCGGCGACCTGCGGACCCGCGGCAGGGCGGGGCTTGGCGGGAGACACCGGGGATTCGGCCGGATCCGCGGTCAGCACGTGCACGGTGGCGGCGGCGCCGACGCAGGCGGCGAGGCGGAGCATCGCACGACGGCCCGGATTGGACTGCTGATCTTCTTTCATGACTAATGCCTCGCACGCCATGGCGTGCGAGGCATTGATCCACTCCGGGTGGGGCCCGCTATTGCACCCGATGGAACTACGGGGCGGGCCGCGGGCCGACGGTCACCGGCGGACGAGCGGGAACGGCAGCGTCTCGCGGATCGTGCGGCCCGTGAGGAACATGACCAGGCGGTCCACGCCGATGCCGAGGCCGCCGGTGGGCGGCATCGCGTACTCCAGCGCGTCGAGGAAGTCCTCGTCGACCTCCATGGCCTCCGGGTCGCCGCCCGCGGCGAGCAGCGACTGGGCCATGAGACGGCGGCGCTGTTCGACGGGGTCGGTCAACTCCGAGTAGGCGGTGCCCAGTTCGGTGCCGAAGGCGACCAGGTCCCAGCGCTCGGCGAGGCGCGGGTCCTTGCGGTGCTGGCGGGTGAGCGGGGAGACGTCGGTGGGGAAGTCCTTGTAGAAGGTGGGCAGCGTGGTGCGTTCCTCGACGAGGCGCTCGTACATCTCCAGGACGAGGTCGCCGCGGGTGTTCTCCGGGGTGTGCGGGACTCCCGAGCGGTCGCAGAGCCTGCGCAGCACCGGCTCCTCGGTGTCCGCGTCGACCTCCTCGCCGAGGGCTTCGGACACGGCCCCGTACAGCGTCTTGACCGGCCAGGGACCGGAGATGTCGTGCTCGACGACCTTGCCGTCCGTGTCCGTCTTGCGGGCGATCGGCGAGCCGAAGGCGGCGGTGGCGGCGCCCTGGATGAGCTCGCGGGTGAGGTCGAGCATGACGTCGTAGTCGGCGTACGCCTGGTAGGCCTCCAGCATCGTGAACTCGGGGTTGTGCTTGTAGGAGACGCCCTCGTTGCGGAAGGTGCGGCCCATCTCGAAGACCTTCTCCATGCCGCCGACGCAGAGCCTCTTGAGGTACAGCTCGGGGGCGATGCGCAGGTAGAGGTCGAGGTCGTAGGCGTTGATGTGGGTGGTGAAGGGGCGGGCGTTGGCGCCGCCGTGGATCTGCTGGAGCATCGGTGTCTCGACCTCCAGGTAGCCGCGTTCCAGGAGGCCCTGGCGCAGTCCCTGGACGACCGCCGAGCGCGAGCGGACGACCTCGCGGGCGTCGGGGCTGGCCACCAGGTCGACGTACCGGCGGCGCACCTTGGCCTCGGGGTCGGAGAGGCCGAGCCGCTTGTCGGGCAGCGGGCGCAGGCACTTGCCGGTGAGCTGCCAGCCGGTGACGAAGAGGGTCAGCTCGCCGAGGTCCGTCGTACCGATCTCACCGGTGACGGACACCAGGTCGCCGAAGTCGACGTCGGCGGTGAACCGGTCGAGGAGGCCGGCCCCCGAGCCGTCGCGGGTGAAGGCGATCTGGAGGTCCCCCGACCAGTCGCGCAGGTCGGCGAAGACGACACCGCCGAAGTCGCGGACGACCATGACGCGGCCGGAGACGGTGGCCGTTTCGCCGGTACGGGTCTTGGGCGCCGCCGTCGGGTGCGCGGCCCGGATCGCGGCGAGGGTGTGCGTGGCGGCGGGGACGCCGACGGGGTACGGGTCGGTGCCCTCGGCGCGCAGCCGGTCCAGCTTGCGGTGCCGGATGCGGATCTGCTCGGGCAGGTGCGCGGTCGGGTCGGCGTGCGCGTCGGCGGCGGGGCCCGCCAGGCCGAGGGCCTCGATGGAGGGCAGTCCCGCGGTGCTGGCCGGGTTGGTGAACGTACGGCGCGGGGAGTGGCCGCGGCCCCACATCTTGCGCAGGCTCGGCACGGCGACGAAGCCTTCGGCGATGCCGGAGGCGAGGGAGACGCGGGCCAGGGAACCCGCGTCCCCGTAGCAGAGGAAGCGCGGGTACCAGGCGGGCTGGTACTTGACGTTCGAGCGGTAGAGGGCTTCGAGCTGCCACCACTTGGAGAAGAAGAGCAGCAGCCTGCGCCAGAGGCGCAGCACCGGGCCCGCGCCGATGCGGGCGCCCTCTTCGAAGGCGGAGCGGAAGACCGCGAAGTTGAGGGAGATGCGGCGGATGCCCTGCTTGGGGACCTGGGCGCAGATCTCGGCGACCATGAACTCCATGACGCCGTTGGGCGCCTGGCGGTCGCGGCGCATCAGGTCGAGGGAGATGCCGTCCTTGCCCCAGGGGACGAAGGACAGCAGGGCGATCAGCTTGCCGTCGGCGTCGAAGGCCTCGACGAGCAGGCAGTCGCCGTCCTCGGGGTCGCCGAGCCGGTCGAGCGCCATCGAGAAGCCGCGTTCGGTCTCGGTGCCGCGCCAGGCGTCGGCGCGGTCGATGATCTGCTCCATCTCGGCGTCGGAGAGCGCGGAGTGGCGGCGGATGCGGGTGGTGGCGCCGGTGCGGCGGACCCGGTTGACGGCCTGGCGGGTGACGCGCATGTCGCGGCCGTCGAGGTCGAAGGAGGCCACGTCGAGGATGGCCTCGTCGCCGAGCTGCATGGCGCTGAGCCCGGCGCGGGCGAACGCGGTGGCGCCCTCTTCGGAGGCGCCCATGACGGCGGGCGCCCACGCGTACCGCTTGGCCATCGCCAGCCAGGCCTCGATGGCCTGCTGCCAGGCCTCCCGGTCGCCGACCGGGTCGCCCGACGCGAGGGAGACACCGGCCTCGACGCGGTAGGTGACGGCGGCCCGGCCGCTGGGGGCGAAGACGACGGCCTTGTCGCGGCGGGTGGCGAAGTAGCCGAGCGAGTCCTGCGCGCCGTACGCCCGCAGGAGGGCGCGGATGCGGGGTTCCTCGTCGCCGTGCAGGGAGGACTCCATGCGCTGCGAGCGGAACAGGGTGGCGGCCGCGGCCAGCAGGGCGAGCGCGCCGAACAGTCCGAAGAGGAAGTAGAGGAAGCGCGGGCCGTGCCCGTCGAACTCGCCGTACAGCACACCGCCGAAGACACGGACGATCACCCACGGCAGCCGGTCGGCGACCACCAGCGTCCCCGGGAACAGCGAGATCAGCCCCCAGCCGACGAGTACGGCGGCGGCGAGTCCCGCCACCAGCACGCCCAGCGCCCGGGGCACCGCACCGTGCCGGGAGGCCGCGTAGAACTCCTTGCGGGCCAGTACCAGCACCACCAGCGCGGCGACGGCCACCACCGTGGAGGCCAGCGCCTCCCAGTCCTCCAGGACGATGTAGAGGACGTCCCCGACCAGCAGCAGGATCAGATATCCGACGACCAGCCACCAGGCGACCTTCTTGCGCGCGCCGACGGCAGCGGCGAGCAGGAAGAAGAACACCGCGTACGCCAGGTTCGCGCTCACCGGGACGGTGAGGAACTCCAGCAGCTCGGTGAAGGGCCGGACCAGTCTGCGCAGGGGCTGACTGATCGCGAGCAGGGCACAGTACAGACCGAGCAGGCCGAAGAAGGCCGCGAATCCGTCGGGCACCCTGCTGAGGAAGCGGTTGCGGCTGGTGGGAGTCTCCTCCACGCTGACACTCATGGATGGCACTCTAGGGAGCGACGGGCCCGAACGCCTCCTGGAACAGGTGCCTTCACCTGCGCATGTGGCCTTTCCCACCTGCACAGGTCGGTCTTTTCGGTCCGTACGACGCTCGTTTCGGCCCACGGGTGTCACGGGATAACCTCCGCTCTGTGACCGAACAGCCCGAACAGCAGCGCCACACCTTCGAACGCGGTACCGACGGCCCCAAGGTGATCGTCGCCGGACTGGACGGTTCCCCCTCGTCGCTGCGCGCGGCGGCGTACGCGGGAGGGCTGGCCCGGCGGCAGAACGCGCTGCTCGCCCTGGTCTACGTACAGCCGCTGATCCCGACGGGCACGGCGCTCGGCGCCCCGGTCGCCGGGACCACCGAGGAGATCGCCGAGGACCTGATCGCGGAGATCCGGCAGACCGCGGAGCGGCTCAAGGGGATCTTCGAGGTGCGGTGGGAGTTCCACACGTTCCGGGGCGACCCGTACAACGGCCTGGTGACCGCGGCCGACGAGCTGAAGGCGGACGCGGTCGTGGTGGGTGCGTCGGAGTCGGCGGGGCACCGGTTCGTGGGTTCGGTGGCGGTGCGGCTGGTGAAGGCGGGGCGGTGGCCGGTCACGGTCGTACCGTGACCGGCCGGGGTCGCGGAGGGTGGACCGTTCTGCCCGGCCCCGCCCGCCGCCTCACCCGAACGGGCCAATGATCAACGTCCCATCGTGAGACCCGACTTGGCCGCGCCCCGGCTGAGGACGACCCGGCGGATGTGGTCGCGGGTCTCGCCGTGGCCACTGCCGTCGGCGCCGAGGTTGAGCACCCGGTTCGATCCGAGATCGAAGAACTGCGGGACGAACTCCGCCTTCTCGACCTCCCACCGCCTGCCGGGGGCGACGGGCGGGGCGAAGGTGAAGCGGCCGATGCTGCTCATGTTGCCGCGGTCGTCCTGGGCGCCGGAGTGGTTGAACATGGTGCCCGCGATCTGGTCTCCCATGCCGTAGACGATGTACGTCCCGTTGACCTTCTCGTACGCCTGCGGGACGTGTGCGTGCGTGCCCAGGATCAGGTCGATGTCCGGGCGCCCCGCGGTGGCCGACGCGGTGAGGGCGCGGCCGAGGGAGAGCTGCTTCTCGTCGGGCTCGTCCTGCCACTCCGTACCCCAGTGCAGGGAGACGACGACCACGTCGGCACCCGCCTTCCGGGCGGCGCGGGCATCGGCGACGATCTTGCCGCGGTCGATGAGGTTGACCGCCCAGGGCTGGCCCTCGGGGAGCGGGTAGTCGTTCGTGCCGTACGTGTAGGCGAGTTGGGCGACCTTGGCGGTGCCCGCCTTGAGCAGGGCGGGGCGGGAGGCCTCCCGCGCGGTGCGGGCCGAGCCCGCGTGTGCGATCCCCGCTCTGTCGAGGGCGGCGAGGGTACGGCGGATGCCCGCGGCGCCCGCGTCGAGGGTGTGGTTGGAAGCGGTGGAGCAGGAGTCGTAGCCGGTGGCCTTCAGTCCGGCGGCGACCTGCGGCGGGGAGACGAACGCCGGGTAACCGCTGTAGGGGCCGCCCGCATCGCCGTAAACGGTCTCCATGTGGCAGATCGCCAGGTCGGCCCCGGACACGACGGACTTGACGCCCGCGAGCATCGGCGCGAAGTCGTAGCCGTCGCCGCCCGCGTCGGCGCGGCCCTGCTGGATGATCGAGTCGTGCGGAAGCACGTCGCCCGAGGCGACCAGCGTGAAACCCTTCTGCGGGGCGGCGGGCGCGCCCTGCCGGGGGGCCGCGAGGTTCTCCGCCTCCGCGCCGGTCTGCTGGGTGGCCCGGCTCCCGGACTCCCGCGGGACGGCCCCGGGGCCCTCCGGTCCCGCGGTGCAGGCGGTGGCGGCGCCGATCAACAGTGCGGCGACGGCCACCGGTCCGTACCGCCGCGGGCTCACAGTGCGCTTCGTCATCGGACCGGCTTCCCTCGCGGTGGCAGTTCTCATGGGCAAGAACTCGGGTCTCGAACATGCGCCGGATATGCGCAGGGAGAATCCATCCGGGCAGGCCGGTGAAGTCAAGGACCTTTACCACCAAACCCCTACAATCCCGCCCGAACGGCCCCGCCGGTCCGCCGTCGGCCACGGCCGGGCACACCCCGGCCCGCGCCCGCGCCCGGGGCCTCGCCGGGACCGGTGCGGTGGCCGCGCCCGCCGACCGTTCGTCGTGCCACTCGTCGCACGGCTCGACCGTTCGTCGCACGCACCGGCCGCCCGTTCGCACGCTGCGCACTGCCTGCCGCCGGATCCGCGTACCGACGGTTATCTTCGCCCCTGAACTCGGTCCCGCTGTGATCACCGTCACTCACCCCGGGCCGGGCCGACTGTCCACCCTCCCGCCCGAAGGAGCGTCAACGGTGACCACCTCCCTCCCCCTCGCCCACCGCACCGACGAACGCACCCTGGCCGCACTCCAGCACGAGCACGGCACCGCGCTCTTCGGCTTCCTGCTCTCTCTCACCTACGGCGACCGGCAGCGCGCCGAGGACCTGGTGCAGGAGACGCTGGTGCGCGCCTGGCAGCACCCGGAGGCCCTGTCCAGCGACCACGACTCGATGCGGCCCTGGCTCTTCACGGTCGGCCGCAGGCTCGCGATCGACGCGCGACGGGCCCGGCGGGCCCGCCCGAGCGAGGTCGGCGCGGAGGTGCTCGTCCACTCGGCGCTGCCCGACGACCACGCCGAGCGCTCGGTCACCGAGCTCGATGTGCGCCAGGCGGTGCAGACGCTGCGCACCGAGCACCGTGAGGTGCTGGTGCAGGTGTACTTCCGGGGGCGTTCGGTGGCCGAGGCCTCGACGGTGCTCGGCATTCCGGAGGGGACGGTGAAGTCCCGGACGTTCTACGCGTTGCGGGCACTGCGCGGGGTGCTCCCTGGATACGAGTCGGCCGCTTGAGCCGGCCGCGCCGGACGCTCGGACCGGATGCGCCGGGGGCTCGGGCCGGACCCGACGGACGCTCGCGCCTGACGCGCCCTGAGTCACACGCGTACCGGCGGTACCCCCCTTCCTCCTGTGCCACGGTGCGGGCACGACGATTTCGAAAGCACGGCGTCAAGTTCAGTAAAGATGCCCCGCCAAACCCCCCGCAGCGTGAAAGCTCTTCGCCGGGGACCCAGTCCGGAGTCCCGCATACCGGAAGCACGACCGGAGAAGGTGGAATGCTGTGCTGCCCGAAAGCGCCAATGGCACCGGTGGAAGCAGCCTCGCCGTACCCATGGCATGGCTGTACGCCGAGTACATCGCCGACGAGCTGCTGCGCACGGGGCAGTTGATCCCGCCCGGCACGCTGGAGTTCCGCGCCGGACGGGAGGCCCTCGCGCTGACCGTCTATCTGTCGGACTCGACGGACGAGCTGTCCGGGGTCGGGGTGATCTCCCAGCTCGACGAATGGCTGTCACTGACCGCGTACGGCCACCCGTGGGAGCAGTGGGTGCGCGAGCGGTTCGCGGCCCGCGCCGACGCGGGCGGCCCCGAACTGGAACTGGCCAGGGCGTCCTGGCGGTGGCTGGAGTCGACGGAGCTCCTCGCCACGGATCTGGCCGGGACGGGGGTGGACGACGACGCCGACCTGCCCGGCGCGTTCGGGCCCGACGCGGTGGACCGGGTGGACGAGAGCGCGCGGGTCTGGCTGCCGGCCTGGCAGCTGGGGCTGCCGCTGGGACACCTGTCGGTGCACCTCTTCTGAGCCCCCTTGTCCTCTTCGGATGTCTTCTTCGGAGTCGTCCCTGACGGTGCGTCACATCGTGATGCGTGGTGAACTGTGCACTCCCGCACGGTACTTGGGGATGCGTACGGTGATCTTCATTCCTGCGCCGACCCCGGTCTCGATGACCAGCCCGTAGTCGTCGCCGTACACCTGGCGCAGTCGCTCGTCGACGTTGGAGAGGCCGATGCCGGAGGCGGTCGGTTCCTGACCGGCGAGGATGCGGCGGAGCCGGTCGGGGTCCATGCCGACGCCGTCGTCCTCGATGGTGACGATCGCCTCGGCACCCGCGTCCTGGGCGGCGAGGGTGATCCGGCAGTCCTCGCGGGAGTCTTCGAGGCCGTGCTTGACGGCGTTCTCGACGAGGGGCTGCAGGCAGAGGAAGGGAAGGGCGACGGGCAGCACCTCGGGGGCGATCTGGAGGGTCACCTTGAGCCGGTCGCCGAAGCGGGCTCCGGCGAGCGCCAAATACTGTTCGATGCAGCGCAGTTCGTCGGCGAGCTCGGTGAAGTCGCCGTGCCTGCGGAACGAGTAGCGCGTGAAGTCGGCGAATTCCAGGAGGAGTTCACGGGCCCGCTCGGGGTCGGTGCGGACGAACGAGGCGATCGCGGCGAGTGAGTTGAAGATGAAGTGCGGGGATATCTGGGCGCGCAGGGCGCGGATCTCCGCCTCGACGATCCTGGTGCGGGAACGGTCCAGCTCGGCCAGCTCCAGCTGTACGGAGACCCAGCGGGCGACCTCGGTGGCGGCACGCACCAGGACGGCGGACTCGCGGGAACCGTAGGCGACGAGGGCGCCGAGCACTCCCTCCTCGCCGGTGAGAGGGGCGACGACGGCCCAGCGCAGGGGGCACTCGGGGTCGGCGCAGTCGATGTGGATGCTCTGGCTGCGGCCCGAGTCGAGCATTTCCGCGACCTTGAGCATCACCTTTTCCTTGTGGTGGCCCGCACCGGGTCCGTCCCAGGCGAGGACGGTGCTGCGGTCGGTCAGACAGAGGGTCTCGGTGCCCAGGAGCGAGCGCAGGCGGCGGGCGGCCTTGCGGGCGGTGTCCTCGGTGAGGCCGGCCCGCAGCGGGGGCGCGGCGAGGGAGGCGGCGTGCAGCGTGAGGAAGGTGGCGCGCTCCACGGGCGTACCGAGGTCGAGGTTCTTCTCGCCGCGGCGGGCGGTGAACCGGCCGAGAGCGGTGCCCGCGGCGAGGAGCAGTGCTCCGGCGGCGGCGAGAGCGGCGATCTCCATGGGAGTCATTGCTCAACTCCGAGAGCGGTGATCTCGACAGTGGTCATTGGTCGGCTCCAAGAGCAGTGCTCCGGTTCGTGATCACCGCTCGTCGGCTCCGCTCGGTCTGTCGGTGAGTTCCTCGGGGAGGTGCAGCCGGGCCAGGGTCGCGGCCGTGCCCGCCGGGATCCGGTCCCGGGTCGCGAGCGACACCAGGACCATCGTCAGGAATCCGAGCGGTACGGACCAGACCGCGGGCCAGGCCAGCAGCGTGTGCGCCCAGCCGGACGACGGGAACCCCGCCCTGGTCGCCAGCACCGCCGCCAGCGCCGCCCCGCCCCCGACGACCAGCCCCGCGACCGCTCCCGGCGGGGTGAGCCCCCGCCACCAGATGCCCAGCACCAGCAGTGGGCAGAACGACGACGCGGACACCGCGAAGGCCAGCCCGACCGCGTCCGCGACCGGCACGCCCGCGGTCACGGTGGAGACGGCCAGCGGCACCGCAACCGCCAGGAGGGTGGCCAGCCGGAAGTGCCGTACGCCGCGCGCCGGCAGCACGTCCTGGGTGAGCACCCCGGCCACCGACATCGTCAGCCCGGAGGCTGTCGACAGGAACGCGGCGAACGCCCCGCCCGCGAGCAGCGCTCCCAGCAGATCGCCGCCGACCCCGCCGATCAGACGTTCGGGCAGGACGAGCACCGCGGCGTCCGCGTCCCCGGTGAGGGCGAGCTCGGGCGCGTAGATGCGGCCCAGTACCCCGTACACCGGTGGCAGCAGGTAGAAGGCGCCGATGAGTCCGAGGACGACGAGGGTGGTGCGCCGGGCGGCGGTGCCGTTGGGGCTGGTGTAGAAGCGGACGGCGACGTGCGGCAGGCCCATGGTGCCGAGGAAGGTGGCGAGGATCAGTCCGTAGGTGGCGTAGAGCGGGTGTTCCTCGCGGCTGCCGGCGAGCGGCTGGGACCAGGTGGAGGCTCCGGCGGCCCGGTCGTCGCGCTTCTCGGGCACCTCGGCGCCGGCCGGGAAGCGCAGGGTGGTGCCGCCCGCGACGCGGTGTGCGCCCGGTTCCAGGCGCAGTTCCCGCTTCTCGTACGCCCGGTCGTCGACCGTCCCCGAGACCGTCAGGGTGAGCGGCCGGTCGAGCTCGATGCGCACGGTCTCCTGGAACCGTACGGACGTGTGCTCGCGGAAGGTGGCCGGCGCGTCGAAGCGGGCGCGCGGGGCGTCGTCCCCGAACCAGGCGCCGAGCAGGAACAGCGCCGGCACGAGCAGCGCGGTCAGCTTCAGCCAGTACTGGAAGGCCTGGACGAAGGTGATGCTCCGCATGCCCCCGGCGGCGACGGCCCCGGTCACGACGACCGCGACGACCAGCCCGCCGACCCACTCGGGCGCCCCGGTCAGGATCTCCAGGGTCAGCCCCGCGCCCTGCAGCTGCGGCAGCAGGTACAGCCAGCCGATCCCCACGACGAAGAGGCTTGCCAGCCGTCTGACCTGTGCTGATTCCAGCCGGGCCTCGGCGAAGTCGGAGAGCGTGTACGCCCCGGAACGGCGCAGCGGCGCGGCGACGAGCAGCAGCAGGACGAGGTATCCGGCGGTGTATCCGACCGGGTACCAGAGCATCTCCGGCCCCTGGAGCAGGACCAGTCCCGCGATGCCGAGGAAGGAGGCGGCGGAGAGGTACTCGCCGCTGATCGCGGCGGCGTTGAGCCGGGGGCCGACGGTGCGCGAGGCGACGTAGAAGTCGGAGGTGGTGCGGGATATGCGCAGGCCGAGGGCGCCTATGAGGAGGGTGACGAGAACGACCGCGGTGACGGCCGCGACGGCGTACGCGTGGTTCACGGCTGTTCCGCGTTCGGATCGGTTCGGGACGGTTCAGGGTGCATGGACGGTCCGTCAGCGGCCTTCCACGAGGCCGCGGAAGTCGCGCTCGTTGCGCTCTGCCCGGCGCACGTACCAGCGGGCGATGAGCCACATGACGGGGTAGACGACGACGCCGAGGCCCACCCAGAGGTACGGGCCCGGCGTGCGCGGCGCCCCGGCGAGCACCCGTGGCAGCAGGAAGAGCAACGGCAGCGCGCCCATGAGCAGCGCGAGCACCCCGAGGCCGAGGAGCGCGGTGCGCAGCTGACTGCGCATCAGGGAGCGGACGTAGGTGGCGCCGAGGGTGGTCTGCTCGCTGATCTCGGAGCGGGCGGGCGCGTACCCGGGCACGCGGCCCTGGGGGTTCCCGCGGGGCACACCGGTCACGGTCTCGCGACGGGGGCGCGGGGCTGCGGGCATGGGGGTGGGCTCCGGAGGTGTCGTGGTGCGTCGTCGACCTCGTACATGTGCTCGTACGGGTACGGAGGCTGGAGTCTACGCGTGACGGTCCGCGTCGTTCAGGGCGATCTCCAGTTCCACGTACGACTGCTCCGCCCGCCGGAAGGCAACCTCCAGGGCGGCGGCCGTGCGGGGCGTCGCGACGAGCTGCGCGGACTCCTGGACCTCGTACAGGACGTCGGCCCAGCGGCCGGCGGCGCTCTTGATGCGACGGAGGAGCGCGTCCAGCTCATGGGGCGCGGAGGGGTGGATTCCGGGGAGCTCCCGGAGTTCCGCGAGCAGCGCTTCTACTTCGGACATCCGGCTCCCTCACCCTGTGGTCGAGGGTCAGGGTAGGTGCGGCTGCGCAGTGCACGGCCGTGCGGCCCGGTGCCGGTCGCCCTGCGGCTGCCGTACGTCGGCGAACGGTGCGGCGGGAGCGCCGGGCGGTCGTGGGAGGGGCGCGCGGCGCGACGACAGGCCCGGTGTTTCGGCGTCCTCCGGGTTTCGGCGTCCTCCGGGTTCAGCGCCTTCCGGCCTGGCGCATCAGGAGGTCCCGCAGCTCGCGTGCGTGGCGTCGGCTCACGACGAGTTCGGCACCGGCGACCCGTACGGTCGTCGTCCCCGCGTCGAGACGGAGCTCCTCGATCCGGCCGAGTGCGACGAGGTGGCGGCGGTGTATGCGGACGAAGCCGCGGGAGGCCCAGCGCTCCTCCAGGGTGGAGAGGGGGATGCGGACCAGGTGGCCGGGGCCCGCCGTGCCGGCGCCGTGGCCGGTGGGGGTGACGGTGTGCAGGCGGGCGTAGTCGCCGTGCGCCTCGACGTAGGCGATGTCCGCGATGGGGATGAAGCGGGTGATGCCGCCGAGCTCGACGGCGATCTGGTCCTGGGAGGCGGGAGCGGCGGCCGGGGCGGCGACCGGGGTCTTCCCCGGCTGGGCGTCCCGGGTGGCCGCGGTGCCCTCGGCGACGCGGCGCACGGCTTCGGCGAGGCGTTCGCGGCGTACCGGTTTGAGGACGTAGTCGACGGCCTTGAGGTCGAACGCCTGGACGGCGAAGCCCTCGTGGGCGGTGACGAAGACGATCAGCGGCGGGCGCGCGAACCCGGCCAGCAGACGGGCGAGGTCCAGGCCGGTGAGGCCGGCCATGTGAATGTCGAGGAAGACGACGTCAATGGCGTCGTCGCCGTCGGGGCCCGCGTCGAGTGCCCGGTTGATACGGAGCAGGGCCTCGGTGGCGTCGGTGGCTCCTTCGGCGCTGCGGATCCGGGGGTCGGCGCGCAGGAGGTAGAGCAGCTCCTCCAGGGCGGGCTTTTCGTCGTCGACGGCGAGTACGCGCAGCATGGGGACACCGTACGGGGGCGGGGGCGGGGTGGGCTGGTGAGGGGTGGGCAGGTGCGGGTACGTCGCGGCTGTTCGCGCAGTTCCCCGCGCCCCTTATTGCTCAGCCGGTCCCGGCCCGGACCGTCTGCACCAGGCCCTTCAGCTCTTCCCCCATCGCCTCCGCCAGCCGCTCCACGTCCGGCACCGCCTCGCCGTCCGCGACCAGGCCCACGTTCACCTGGCCGTCGTACGTGGACAGCGCCACCGCCAGGGCCTGGCCGCGTGCCAGTGGGGCCATCGGGTAGACCGCGCGCAGCGGGCGGCCCCCGAGGGACAGTGCCGCGCGCGGCAGCGGCACGCTGGTGACGAGTACGTCGAACAGGACGCGGGCCGCCCCGCCCGCCAGCGGCGCCCCGAACTTGCTCGCGAACGCCGGGAGCTGGTCCGCGAGGAGGGCCACCGCCCCGGCGCCCCGGGAGGGTCCGGCCGCCTTGTTCCGCGCCATCGAGTCCCGTACGGCGGCCAGCCGGGCCAGCGGATCCCGCTCGGTGACGGGCAGGTCGAGCAGGTACGCCGACAGCTTGTTGCCCGTGCCGGGCGCCGCCCCGCCCGGCCGGCGCCGCGACACCGGCACCAGGGCCCGGGGGTCGCCCGCGGCCGGCTCGCCGCGTTCCCGCGTCCACCGGCGCAGCGCTCCGGCGACGACCGCGAGGAGGACGTCGTTGGCCGTGCCGCCGCTCGCCCGGCGCACCCGCTGCACGTCGTCGAGGCTCAGGGCCGCCGTCGCGAGTCGGCGGGTGCCGCTGGAGTCCGCGCTCAGCGCATCGCCGCCGCCGCCGGGCAGCGGCAGCAGGGTCCGCAGCCGTCCGGCCCGTACCACCGAGGCTCCGATGCCCAGCACTTGGCCGACCTCGCCGATGCGGTCCCTGGCGATGCCCACCGCACGTCCGGGCCCTGGGAACCCGGAGGGCCGGTCCTCGGCGTCCTTGCGCCGCGGTCCCGCCGGGCGCGCTCCCGCGATCTGGTCGAAGATGCCCGCGCCGATCGCCACCGCCCGCATGCCGTCGGCGAGCGCGTGGTGGAGCTTCACCAGGACCGCGCACTCGCCGCCGCGGTCCGCCGTCAGGACGAACATCTCCCAGGGCGGCAGCCCGCGCGCCAGCGGACGTTCCATCAGCTCCCCCGCCAGCAGGGTGGCTTCGGCCGCGAACCCCTCCGCGGGCAGCAGGACGCGCCGGACGTGGCGGCGTACGTCGAAGTCCTCGGCGACGGCCCACTCCGAGCCGCCGACGGGCAGCCGGACGCTCCGCACGCGCAGCCGGAGGCGGGGGATCGCCGCGGCACGGGCGGCGAGGAGATCGAGCAGGTCCTCGCCCTCCGGGCAGCCCTCGTCGCCGCCGAAGAAGGCGAGCGCACCGAGGTGCATCGGGTGCTCGGTGGATTCGAGGTGCCAGAACGCCAGGTCAAGAGGTGCCAGAAGCTCGGTGCGCAACTCGGTGCGCCCCTCGGTGCTCAACTCGGTGCTCAAGGAGCCCTCACGTCGTGGGATGCCAGGGAAGTCGGCGGAGCCCGCAGTCAATCGCGATCGGTCGGTTACGGTCAAGTACGTCCAGAACGCGGACAGTTACCAATACGGGCCACTGGTTCCGGTGAGGTTCAGGATTCCCCGGGAGGTTCAGGGAAGTTCAGGGAGATTCAGGGAGGTTCAGGGGGTTTGATCCCCCCGCGACGGGACGGTGAACTCGCACCACAGCGCCTTGCCCTCGCCCCTCGGCTCCACCCCCCACACGTCCGCCAGCAGGTCCACCAGCAGCAGTCCGCGCCCGGACTGCGCCGAGTCGCCCGCCTCCCGGCGGCGCGGCAGGGCGCTGGAGGCGTCCGCGACCTCGATGCGCAGCCTGCGCTCGGCCGCGGTGAGGATCCGCACGGTGAGGACAGCGCCTCCGTCGGTGTGCATGAGCGCGTTCACCATCAGCTCGTCGGCGACGAGTTCGATCTCGTCGCCGCGGGACTCGGCGCCCCAGGCGCGTACCGCCGCCCGGATCATGTGGCGGGCCGAGGTCAGCGCCTCCGGGTCGTTCGGTGCGACGTGCTGCTGGAGCCGGGCGCCGGCCCGGGGCGCGTCGGCGGCGCGGCGGCGCAGGAGCAACAGCGCCACGTCGTCCCCGCCGTCCCGTTCGTCGACCGCCGCGCACAGCCGGTCGGCGAGCTGCTGGATGTCGTGCGGGCCGTCGTGCACCAGGTCGGCGAGGGCCTGCAGCCCGTCGTCGAGGTCGGCGCCCGGCTGCTCCACCAGTCCGTCGGTGTAGAACAGGAGCGTCTGCCCGGGGTCCAGCTCCCTCGTGGTGACCGGGTATTCGAGCTGCCCGAACTCGGCGGACAGGCCGAGCGGCAGCCCGCCCTCCACCGGCACCCGGCGGCACGAGCCGTCGACGAGCCGCAGCAGCGGGTCCATGTGCCCGGCCCTGACCAGCTGGACGACTCCGGTCGTGAGGTCGATCTCGGCGTAGGTGCAGGTGGCGAAGCGGTCGGTGTCGAGCTCGTGGAGGAAGCCGGAGGCCCGGGCCATCACCGTCGCGGGGGTGTGCCCCTCGGCCGCGTACGCGCGCAGCACGATCCGCAGCTGGCCCATCACGGCCGCCGCGTGCGTGTCGTGCCCCTGCACGTCGCCGATCACGGCGCCCACCCGGCCGCCGGGCAGCGGGATCACGTCGTACCAGTCGCCGCCGATGTCCTGCCCGTCGCGCGCCGACCGGTAGCGGACGGCGATGCTCGCACCGGGGACGCTGGGCAATCGGCGCGGCAGCATCGCCTGCTGGAGGCCCTCGGCGAGGTCCTTCTCCCGTTCGTACAGCAGGGCCCGTTGAACGCTCTGCGCGATGCTGCTGGCCAGCGCGATAAGCAGGTTCCGCTCGTCGGAGTCGAAGCTGGTGCGCCCGCTGTAGAGCAGTCCGATCGCGCCGATCGGGCGGGCCTGCGCGATCAGCGGCAGATACGCGGCCGAGGTGACGCCGAACGTGCGGACGTGCGCCCACAGCTTCGGGTAGGAGGCCGCGAAGTCGTCCGCCGACTCGATGAAGCGGGGCGCCAGCGTGCGCACCACCTCGCTCATCGGGAACCCGGGGTCGTCGATCCGGGTGTACCGGGTGCCGGGCATGAACTCCGGCCCCTCGGCCACCAGACGGATGCGTCCCGCCTCGACGAGGCCCAGCACCAGCGACGACGATTCGAAGCTGCCGAGGTCCTGGGTGTCCTTGAGCACGTGGATGACGTCGCGGACGCTGCGGGCGTGCGCGAGCGCGGCCACGGTGTCCGCGACGACGCCGGTGCCGCCCCGGCCAGGCGTGTCGTACTCGGTGCGGGCGGCGAGGTCGGCGATCTCCTGGGTGGCGTCCCGGACGACGCCGATGATCCGGTACGGGCGTCCGGAGGCGTCGCGGCGGATGGTGCCCTGGGTGTGGCTCCAGCGCAGCGAGCCGTCGCGGCAGCGGATCCTGAAGTAGCTGCCGTACGACGTCTCGCCGCTCTTCAGGGCCTGCGAGACGATGCTGTCCATCCGTTCGCCCTCGCCGGCCGCCACCCTGGAGGCCAGGCCCGACGGGGTGCCGTCGTACTCCTCCGGCGGCATGTCGAACACCTCCAGGGCGGAGGCGTCGAGGTGCAGGTGCGACTGGGCGAGGTCCCAGTCGAAGATGCCCATCCTGTTGAGCGCCAGGCCCAGGGAGGGAGGAGCCGGCCAGTCGCCGCCCGAAGCGGCGTCCTGGTCGGCCGGCGGGTCGGAGTGCAGGTCAGACACCGTCCGGTCCGGGCGCGGTGTCGGGTTCCCGGTCGGGGTCCGACGGCAGGGGCGGGGCCGGCGCTGTCGTCGGGCAGCCGGGCGGGACGGGGCCGGGGACGCCGGTGACGGGGGCGTCCGGGCTGGGAGTGGGGCAGGGCGTCGTGGGCGGGGGCAGGGGCGCGGTGCTGCTGCTGGTGCCGGGAGCGGTGCTCTCGGACGTGGTGCTCCCGGAGGGGTCCTGCGACTGGTCCTGGTCCTGATTCTGGTTCTGGTCCTCGGAGGGATCCGTCCCCGGGTCGGTGCCGGATCCGGCGGGGGTGGACGTGTCCGTGGCGGGGTCACTGGGCCCGGTACTGGGCGACGTGTCCCTGTCCGATGGCGTTCCGGTCCCGGACTCGGAAGTGCCGGGTGTCGTCCCGCCGTCGGTGTCCTGCTGGTCCCGGTCGCCGTCGGCGGGCGTGTCCGTCGCGCTGCGGCGCAGGTCGTCGGGGCCCGGCGGGGGCGGCAGCTCGTCGTCGGGGTCCGGGATCCTGTCGTTCTCGCCGTCGGAGCCGGTCTCGCGCTCGATCCAGGTGTTGTTGACGATGTTGACGATCGTCAGGTTGTTGACCACGACCGGGGCGGGGGTGACCACGACGACCTCGGCGGGCCGGTAGCCCGTCCAGGGCTGCCCCCGGTGGGACACAGTGCCCTGGACGACGGTCGGCGGCAGCAGCGGGTTGCCGCAGGCGCAGCGCACCCGCGGCATCCCGTTGGCGTCGACCATGACGGCGGTGCCCGCCTGGAGGACGGACTGGAAGGAAGTGGCGGAACCGTTGCTGAAGCCGTGGTTGGTGACCCGGGTGTCGACGCGCAGCACGACCGGGGTCAGTCCGCGCAGGAAGCCCGGGATCGCGGCCGGGTCGATGCGGCTGGCCTCGGCGAAGGCGCGCGCCTTGGCCCGGTCGGCGTTGCTCCCTGTGAGGTAGCGGACCTGCTGCTCGACGTCGCAGCTGGAGAGGGACTGCGTGCCGCCGTACAGGCCGGGTGTGCCGCCGGAGATCCGGTGCGTGCTGCGGGCCGTGGCCGAGGGGGCGGCGCTCGCGGTCCTGGTGGGGGCTGCGGTCGTCGTCGAGGGCAGTGGCGTGCTGGTCTTCGCGGTCGACTGAGTGAACGGATCGGGGCCCTGTGCGGCGACCGGCTGCAGGAGTACGTCCTGATCGGCGGCCGACGCGGTGTCACCCGGCCCGGTGCCGCCGCTGCCGCAGCCCGTGGCCAGGAGCCCCAGGGCCAGGACCGACACCGCTGCCACACCGGCGTGGCGACGCGTGGATGAGTGCACGCGGCTCTCCCGTCCTCGTTCTCGACAGCTTCGTCACTTCGTCACTTCATGACTTCGTGCGATTCACCGCATTTGTCCCTCCATGTCTGCCGCACATCGGGGGCGCCCGCAAGTGGACGGAGCCCGTCCCGCCTCCCTCGACGCGCGCGCTCCCGCCCGGCACAGTGACCCCCATGACTGACGCCACCACCTCCGCGACCGACATCGCCGGCGCCCTCGCCCAGGGCACCGCCACAGCGGCAGCCGTTGCCGACGCCGTACGCTCCGGACGTCTCACCCCGCGCGACGCGGTCGCCGCCTCCCTCGCCCGCATCGACGCACTCGACTCCCGGGTCGGCGCGTTCCGTACCGTCCGCCGTTCGCGGGCCCTCGCCGAGGCGGAGGCGCTCGCCGACCGGTCCGACCTGGACCGGCTGCCCCTCGCGGGGGTCCCCGTGGCGGTCAAGGACAACCTTCCGGTGCGCGGCGAGGCGACCCTCGCCGGATCGGCGGCCACCTCCACCGCGCCCGCGGGCGCGGACCACGAGACCGTGGCCAGGCTGCGGGCCGCCGGAGCGGTCGTCGTCGGCCTGACGCACGTGCCGGAGCTGTGCGTGTTCGGTACGACGGACGGGGTGCACGGGATCTCCCGCAACCCGTGGGACCTCTCCCGTACGGCGGGCGGCTCCTCCGGGGGCAGTGCGGCGGCCGTCGCGGCCGGGATGGTGCCGGTCGCACTCGGCAACGACGGGATGGGGTCGCTGCGCATACCCGCCGCGAACTGCGGGGTGATCGGCCTCAAGCCCGGCTACGGCCGGGTGCCCGCCGGGATAGGCGACGGCGACTGGTACGGGATGTCGGAGAACGGCCCGCTCGCCACGACCGCCGTCGACGCCCGCCTGATGTTCGCGGTCCTGGCGGGCGAGGAGCCCCCGGCGGAGGGGCTCCGGGCGGCGGGACTCCCGGCGGGGGCCTCCCCGACCGCCGGTCTGCGCATCGCCGCCTCCGGCCGCTCCCCGCTCGCGGGCGTCCGGGTGACCCGCCCGTACGCCGACGCCGTCCGTACCGCCGCCCGGCTCCTCGTCGACGCGGGGCACGAGGTCCGCCACGACGACCCGCCGTATCCGCTCTCCCTCTCCAGTACGGTGCTGGCCCGCTGGACGGCGGGCACCGCGAAGGACGCGGCGGGCCTGGACCCGGAGCTCCTCGCCCCGCGCACCCGGCGGCACGCCGCCGCCGGACGCCTCTTCGCCCGGACGCCGCTGCTGCGCACCGATCACCGGGAGCTGCTGCGGGAGCGGCTCACTCCGTTCTTCGAGCGGTACGACGTCCTGGTGATGCCCGCGCTGGCCCGGCGGGGTCCTGCCGCCGCGCCCTGGCACGAGCGGGGCTGGCTGCTCAACCTGCTGGCCAGTACCGCGTCCGCGCCGACAACCCCGGCGTGGAACCTCGCCGGCTGGCCGGCGCTCACCCTTCCGATGGGCACGCTGCCCGGCTCGAACGCACCCTGCGCCGTCCAGCTGGTGACCCGGCCAGGCGGCGAGCACCTGCTGCTGGCCCTGGCGGCCCGCCTGGAGACGCTGAAGCCGTGGGAACGGACCGCGGCCGGGGCCCTGGCCCGGTAACTGTGCCTGCACACCCCCGGGCCACGGCCCGCCCCACGGCCCTCGGCCCGCTACACCAGCCCCGGCCGCACCCACCCCTTCTCCAGCACGTGTGCGTCGAAGAAGTTCAGCAGCGTCTCGTACCAGAGCGCCGCGTGATTCGGCTTCAGCACCCAGTGGTTCTCGTCCGGGAAGTACAGGAACTTCGCCGGGACCTCGAACCGCTGGAGGTCCTGGAAGAGCGACATCCCCTGCCCCACCGGCACCCGGTAGTCCTTCGCCCCGTGCACCACGAGCATCGGCGTACTGATCCGCCCTGCCCCCAGCTCCGGCGAGTTCGCCTCGTACCGTGCGGGCTCCGTGAGCGGGTCGCCGAAGATCCGATGGAAGAACCACGGCGAGTCCGTGTCGCCCTGGAAGGCGCGCAGGTCCCACAGGCCCGCGTGCGAAACGATGCTCTTGAAGCGGTCCGTGCTGGTGGCGATCCGGTTGGCCATGTACCCGCCGTACGAGCCGCCGGCGAGCCCCGCGCGGGTCTCGTCGATGTCCGGGCGCGCCTCGGTGGCATCGGTGAGCGCCATCAGGTCGCGGTAGGGCTGTCCGCCCCACTGGCCCCAGCCCCGCTCGTGCATGCGCTGCCCGTAGCCCGTGGACAGGGCGGGGTCCGGCAGCAGCACCGCGTATCCGCGGGCGACGAAGGGCCACGGGTTCCACCGCCAGGTCCAGGCGTTCCAGGAGCCCTGCGGGCCGCCGTGCACGAACACCAGCAGCGGCGCCGGGGCCTCCGCCGACGCCCCTTCCGGCACCGCGAGCCAGGCCCGCAGCGGGAATCCGTCCTCGCCGTCGACCCGCACCTCGGTCAGCGTGCCGGGCAGGGCACCCAGGTCTCCCGGCGCCTTGAGCGCGGCCGGGGTCTGCCCCGCGCCCGCCGCGTCCAGGCGGACCGGAACCGGCGCCGCGTCGATGTCGGTGCGCAGCGCGTAGAGCGTCGCCGCGTCCGGGGAGACCTGCACCGAGGAGTACGCGCCGGAGGCGGTGAGCCGGGTGACGGTGCCGTCGGGGTCGCGCCGGAAGACCGGGGCGTGGCCGAGTTCGTCGGCGGTGAACCACACCGTCTCGTCGCCCTCGACCGGCGAAACGGCGTGCCCTGCGGGCCAGTTGTCGAAGCCGGGCAGGAGGTCGGTCGTCTCCCCCGTCTCCAGGTCGACGCGTACGAGCGTCTCGTCGTACGGCGTCTCGTACGTCTCCTTCAGGAGCCGCAGACAGAGCAGGAAGCGCCCGTCCGCGCTGAACACGGGGCCGTAGTGGTCGTGCTCCGGGTCGTCCAGGACCCGCAGTTCCGCCCCGGTGGCGGTGTCGGCGATCACCACGGAGTCGCGGTTCAGGGCGGGCACGGTTCCGTTGACGAAGCGGGTGTACGCGACCCGGCTGCCGTCGGGCGACAGGGCCGACGCGCTGTCGTCCCGGCCGCCCTGGCCGCCCGCGTCGACCGTCGCGGCGTCGTCGGTGAGGGAACGCACGAAGGTGTGCTGCTCGGCGGGGCCGAGGTCGTGGTCCCAGAACCGGGTGGGGCCCGCCTCGTAGAGGATCGCGGTGACCTTGGCGTCCTCGCGGTCCTTGCTGAGCTTGGCGTGTGCCTCGGCGTCGGCCGCGCCCGGCAGCAGGCCGCCGGAGTAGGTGAGCGTGGCGGCGCGCGCGGCGAGCGCGTATCCGGAGATGCCGCCGGGGTGGCGGGCGATCTGCCGCGCCTCGCCGCGCTCGGGCAGTGCCCACAGGGTGGCGCCGTCCTTGTCCTCGCCCTTCTCCGCACCCGGGTCGGTGTTCTCGCGGCCGGACACGAAGAGGAGGGTGCCGTCGGCGGCGAAGGCGGGTTGGGACTCGCCCTTGGCCGACCGGGTCAGCCGCTGCGGTGCGCGCGCACCGGCCGGGTCGATCTCCCAGAGTCCTGAGACGTACGCGGTGCCGTCCCCATTGAGGGTCTGCACGGCGGCGACCAGGCGGCTGCCGTCGGGCGAGAGGGCGAGGCCGTTCACGCGCGGGGTGGCCAGGAAGGCGGACAGGTCGTGGAATGCGGTGGGGCCGCTGGGGGTGGCAGACATGCGGGTCATCCTGCCCACGACCGTGCTCGGGGCACCAGGGAATTCGCTCTCGGCTCAGCCCGCTCGGGCACGAGAACGTCGGCAGCGAGGTGACGCCGGCCCCGCGCGCGGGCGGGACCGAGGAGGACGACGGCTGCCTCATCCCCTGACGACCGGCATGAACGCGGACCGCTCCGAGTGCCTGGTCCTCGACGCGGCGCGTCTGTCCGACGGACCGCTCGCCCGCGTCCGGCTCCCCGAGCGGATCTCCAGCGGCACGCGCGCGACCTGGGCCCCGGGCTCGGCGCTCCGCGGCCGGCGCGACGGTCCCCCCTCACCGTCTGGGGCGCCGGGCGACCGCCCACGCGCAGCCACACGGTTTGGCCGGTTCTGGTCGCCGCCCGGGGCCGGGAGTACCGGTGGGTGGACACCTGCGGCGCGCGGCAACCGGTGGTCGGTGGCGCTGACCGACAGGGCCGGTGGTGGTACGAGTCCCCGATGGCCGGCGCCGGTGTCCCCACACCGTGGCTGCGGGCCGTGCCCCCTGAGCTGTCAGGGGGCACGGCCCGTCAGATTCGGCATGTCGGGCACTGCCGTACGGCCCGTCGGATTCGCCACGCGTCAGGTAAGGCCGTACGGCCCGTCAGGTACCGCCCGCCAGCCGTCCGTGCCGGTCAGTCGACGCCGGGCAGGATGTGCGGCTCCGCCAGGTCGTCCTCGTACCCGGCGAGCCGGATCGGCGCCGACCTGGCCCACACTTCCAGGCTGCCGAGTTCCTTGGGCTTCCCCGCCCGGCCGTCGGCTCCGGACCTGTACGTTGTCGTCCGCGCTGCGGACCGCCGTTGGTGCTGGGTCATCTCTGGTGTCACCGCGCACTCCTTTGTGTCGCGTAACCCGTCGGACGTGTCCGCGGCGTCCTCTGCCGGACCGCCGCGTGCCCGAAGGGGCATGAAGGAAAAGGCTCTTCGGTCGCGGTGGCGCCGGTGCAACTCGTTCGGGAACGGCCCTGGTGGTGGGCGTTCCCGGTACGGGCCGAGGGTGTCGCTCTGTCCGTGACGAACAGAGTACCCATATGAGCGCACTCGCGCTCGATGGATTCCGTCGACTTTCGGCCCGCTGCGGCTCCACATTCCCTCACTGCACACCCCCTTGACAGTGATCCGATGTCTTCCTAGCTTGCTCGCGACCAGATCCCCCGATTTACCGGGCTTGACCCACCCTCATCCATGTATTACCTCGGATGTATTGGCGGGTGCTCGGTACGGGTTCCTTACTCTCCCTCACGTCCCTGGAGCCCTTCTTGAGCAGAAGGGCTGTCCGGGGCCTCCTCCTCGTCGCCCTGGGTGCGGGTCCCGTCGTCGTGCCGCCCGCTCTCGCGGGTGCGGCTCCCCCGCCGATCACCGATCGGGCGACCACCGATCGGGCGACCACTTCGTCGTCGACCCCTTCACGGTGAAGCAGCCCCGGCTGTCTACCAGTTGCCGGGCGCGTAGTCCTTGAGGAAGATCCCGTAGAGGTCCTCGCCCGCCTCGCCCCGGACGACCGGGTCGTACACGCGGGCCGCGCCGTCGACCAGGTCGAGCGGGGCGTGGAAGCCTTCCTCGGCCAGTCGCAGCTTGTCGAAGTGCGGGCGCTCGTCGGTGATCCAGCCGGTGTCGACGGAGGTCATCAGGATGCCGTCGGTCTGGAACATCTCCTGGGCGCTGGTCCGCGTCACCATGTTCATCGCGGCCTTGGCGGCGTTGGTGTTGGGGTGTCCCGCGCCCTTGTAGCCGCGCCCGAACACCCCTTCCATCGCGGAGACGTTGACGATGTGGGCGCGTCCGCTCCTGGCCTTCTTCGCGGCGTCGGCCATCGCCGGGCGCAGCTGGCTGATCAGGATGAACGGCGAGGTGTAGTTGCAGAGCTGCGTCTCCAGGAGCTCCACCGGGGAGATCTGCTCGATGGTCTGCACCCAGGTGTTGGTGTCGACGACGTCGGGCACCAGACCGCCGGCGTCGATGGCGCTGCCGTCGCGGTGCCGCTCGACGCTGGCGTTGCCCGCGACGAGGGCCAGGTCGGCGACCTGCTGGGCGTCCAGGCCGCTGACGCCGAGCGGCAGCGCGGCCAGGCCGTCGACCGCGCCGGAGTTGAAGGCGCCGATCACCTGGTGGGCGGGCAGCTCGCCGGGCGGCAGCGGCGCGTTCTCGCCGTCGACCAGCGCGGCGTAGGCGGAGGGCAGCCGGCGCACGGTCTGCGTGGCGTTGTTGATCAGGATGTCCAGCGGTCCCGCCTCGGCGACCCGCCCGGCCAGCTCGACCGCCTGCGCGGGGTCGCGCAGGTCGATGCCGACAACTTCGAGGCGGTGCATCCAGTCCGCCGAGTCCTCCATCGCCTTGAAGCGGCGGATGGCGTCCTTGGGGAAGCGGGTGGTGACGGTGGTGTGCGCGCCGTCGCGCAGCAGCCGCAGCGCGATGTACATGCCGATCTTGGCTCGGCCGCCGGTGAGCAGGGCGCGCTTGCCGGTGAGGTCGGCGCGGGCGTCGCGCTTGGCCCGGTTCTGGGCGGCGCAGGGCTGGCAGAGCTGGTGGTAGAAGTAGTCGACCTCGACGTACCTGGCCTTGCAGATGTAGCAGGAGCGGGGCCGCTGGAGTATTCCGGCGATCCGGCCCTCCTCGGTGACCGACGACGGCAGGAGGCCCTCGGTCTCGTCGTCGATGCGCTCGGCGGAGCCGGTGGCGGTGGCCTCGGTGACCGCCTTGTCGTTGGCGGTCTTGGCCGCGCGGCGGTCCTGTCGGCGGCGCTGCTTCACGGTGCGGTAGATCCCGGCGGTGGCGCGGCGGATCGTGATCGCGTCGGGGTGGTCGACGTCCAGCTCGTCGAGCTCCGCGAGCACGCTCAGACACAGCGCCATGCGCTCCGGGTCGATGCCCGGGCCGTACTCCACGGGCTCCGCAGGGCTGCCCTCTGTCACCGTCATCGCCGCTGCCGTCTCTCGTTCACGTGTCGATTGCCGAGGTGCGTCGGCGCGTACCGAAGACCTCAAAAGGAGAATCGTACGGAGGCAGGAGCGACTGCGACAAACCGCGAGGGGTACGGACACGGAGCGTGACGGTGGTGAGACGCGGGCCGGGCCGGCCACCGGCCCTTCCGTCAGGCCACCTGCTGGCCCTTCCCCAGTGCGATCACCCCGTTCTTCGACACCGTGTAGAGCTCCGCGTCGCGCTCCGGATTGACGCCGATGGTGGCCCCCGGCGGCACGTCGACGTTCTTGTCGAGGATCGCGCCGCGCACGACCGCGCCGCGTCCCACCCGTACGTTGTCGTGCAGTACGGACCCCTGGACGACCGCCCCCGGCTCGACGACCACTCCGGGCGAGAGCACCGACCCCGTGACCTGGCCGCTGATCACGCAGCCGGGCCCGACGATGGACTCGCTGGCGATGCCCGCCGAGCGGAACCGGGCGGGCGGCAGCTGTCCGAAGTGGGTGTAGATCGGCCAGCGCCGGTTGAAGAGGTTGAACTCCGGCTGCTCGGCGACCAGGTCCATATGGGCCTCGTAGTACGAGTCGAGGGTGCCGACGTCGCGCCAGTAGCCGTGGTCCTGCGCGGTCTCGCCGGGGACGTGGTTGTCGTCGAAGTCGTACACCATGGCGGTGCCGCGCTCGGTGAGCTGCGGGAGGATGCTGCCGCCCATGTCGTGCACCGACTCCTCGTCGTCGGCGTCCCTGAGCAATGCGTCGACCAGCACCTTCGTGGTGAAGATGTAGTTGCCCATGGAGGCGAAGACCCGGCGAGGGTCACCCGGCAGACCCGGCGGGTCGGTGGGCTTCTCCAGGAACTGCTCGACCCGCGTCCCGTCCGCGGCGGGCGTGATGATCCCGAACGACGACGCCTCCCGGCGCGGCACCCGTATCCCGGCGACCGTCACCCCCGCGCCGCTCTCGACGTGCTGCGTGAGCATCTGCCGGGGGTCCATCCGGTAGACGTGGTCGGCGCCGAACACCGCGATGAAGTCGGGCTGTTCGTCGTGCACCAGGTTGAGCGACTGGAGGATCGCGTCGGCGCTGCCCAAGTACCAGCGCGGGCCGAGGCGTTGCTGGGCCGGGACGGGGGTTACGTAGTTGCCGAGCAGGCCTGACATTCGCCAGGTGGTGCTGATGTGCCGGTCCAGGGAGTGCGACTTGTACTGGGTGAGGACGCAGTTGCGCAGGATGTCGCCGTTGACGAGGTTCGACAGGACGAAGTCGACGAGGCGGTACGTGCCGCCGAAGACGACCGCCGGTTTCGCCCGGTCGGCGGTGAGCGGCATCAGCCGCTTGCCCTCCCCGCCCGCCAGTACGATCCCGAGCACCGAAGGTCCACCGCGCATCGCCGCCCCCAAGGGTCAACCAGCAAGGGTCACTTGACCAACTCCGCGTACACCTCGGCGGTACGCCGCGCCACGGCGTCCCACCCGAACTCACTCACTGCGCGTACCCGCCCTGCCGCACCCATGCGCGCCGCGGCCTCCGGCTCGTCGAGCACCCGGTTCAGCGCCTCGGTGAGGGCGTCCTCGAACTCCTCCGGATGCCGGGCCGCCCGCTTCTTCTCGTACGGTACGAGGAGCCCGGTGCTGCCGTCGTCGACGACCTCGGGGATGCCGCCGACCGAGGAGGCGACGACGGCGGTGCCGCAGGCCATGGCTTCAAGGTTGACGATGCCCAGCGGCTCGTACACCGAGGGACAGGCGAACACCGTGGCGTGGCTGAGGAGTTGCACCACTTCGGGGCGGGGCAGCATCTCCGGGATCCAGAACACGCCGTCCCTGACCCGCTCCAACTCCTCGACCAGCTCCCGGAATTCGCGCCCGAGCTCCGGGGTGTCGGGGGCTCCGGCGCAGAGTACGAGCTGGGCGGCCGGGTCGAGGGCGCGGGCGGCGCGCAGCAGGTGCGGGACGCCCTTCTGGCGGGTGATGCGGCCGACGAACAGGACGTAGGGCCGCTCGGGGTCGATCCCGATCCGCTCCAGCACGTCGGTGGCTCCGGTCGGCCGGTAGAGGGCGGTGTCGATGCCGTTGTGCACGACGCGCACCTTGGCCGGGTCGAGTGCCGGGTAGCAGTCGAGGATGTCGGTGCGCATTCCCCGGGAGACGGCGATGACGGCGTCGGCGGCCTCGACGGCGGTCCGCTCGGCCCAGCTGGAGAGGGCGTACCCGCCGCCGAGCTGCTCGGCCTTCCAGGGGCGCAACGGCTCAAGGGAGTGACAGGTCATCACATGCGGTACGCCGTGCAGGAGTTTGGCGAAGTGCCCGGCCAGGTTGGCGTACCAGGTGTGCGAGTGGACGAGGTCCCGGCCTTCGAGGGCGGCCGCCATGGAGAGGTCGACGGAGAAGGTGCGCAGTGCGTCGTTGGCGTGCGCGAGGCCGGGGGCGGGACGGTGGCGCGCCACGTCGCCCCCGGAGTCCTCGCCCACGCCCTCGCTTTCAGCCACACCCTCACCCCAGCAGTGCACCTGGACGTCTGCCAGGGCCCGTAACTCCCGGGCCAGGAACTCCACATGGACACCGGCGCCTCCGTAGACGTCCGGCGGATACTCGCGCGTGAGCAGTCCCACCTTCACCCCATGATGGTCACTCAGATCCGGTCCGCGCGGAAGACCGCTGCGGAGCGCTGTCGAAAACGCAGTCGCCGCACAGTCCGCCGGCCGGGCAGCGGTAGTACAGGCAGCAGCTGTTGCGCCGGAACGACCCGGCCTTGAGCGCGCCCGTGGAGTTCAGGTCGGGGAGGGCGAACAGCTCGTGTGCGATCACGGCGGCCCGCTTCCCCACCTCCGGGCGCTCCGTGTCCCTTGCCCACAGCCTGAGTTGGGAGACGGCGGCGGCGAGCGCGGACCCGGCGTTGCCCCACAGCAGCTGCGGCGAGATGTTCCCGTCCCGCCGGAAGGCCTCCGCGAGGGGCAGGAGGTGGCCGTCCACGAGCGTCGTACGGAGTGTCTCGGCGGTCGCCGGCAGCTCCCGCACCGGTGCCGCGAGCAGCAGGTCGTCGGGCGTGCTGCCGTCCGGGTCCCAGTGCAGCCCTTCGGCGGCGAGGTCGGGCACCGCGTCGTACAGCGCGGCGGACCCGAGCGCCACCGACCAGAGCCGGGCCACGATCCCCAGGTGCGCTATCGAGGCGGCGACCCGCCGCTCAGGGGCGCGCAGCCGGGCGGCGACCTTGTCGATGCGGAACGCCAGTGGAGCCGTGTCGCCCGCGTACACCCGGGAGAGCGGCACATGTCCGCCGCTGCCCGGCAGCTCCTCCGCCGCCCCCGACCGCAGCGCGAAGAAGCCGTTCACCGAAGACAGCTCGACGAAATCCACCATGTCCGCCTTTCACCCACAAGAACCAATTTTTACGTAAATACGGCGTAGCCATTACCCCTCCACCGTATCCATGGCGAGGTGATCACCGAAAGCGATTACGCAGCCGCCGCGCCCCTTCCGGAGAGTTCCGCATCAGGCGTACCGCGCCCGGCGGCACTCGCGTACTACGTCGGCAGTACGGCGCAATGACTGCTTGAGGACGACGACGTGAAGGCTCCGATGGGCCATCGTGGAGTACATGAGTGCTCTCGCGCTGTCCGTACTCCTCGCACTGGTCTCCGCGGTCGCGTACGCGGTCGGGGCGATCCTCCAGGAGCGCGTCGCAGCCACCGACCGGAACCACCTCTACGCACCTCTGCGGCATCCCGCCTGGTGGGTCGCGATGGTGCTGAACGGGGTCGGGGCACTGCTGCACGTCGGCGCGCTGGTCTACGGACCGCTGAGTCTGGTCCAGCCGATGGGGGCGCTGACGATCGTGTTCGCGCTGCCGATCGCCGCGGTGTTCGTCCACCGGCGGACGGGCGCCCTCGCGTGGCGGGGTGCGCTCATGGCGACCGTCGGCCTGGCGGGGCTGCTGTCGCTGACCGCCAAGGCGGACTCCGCGTCGCTCGCCGACGGCGAGGAGCTGGTGGTGGCGGGCGCGTCGCTCGGCACTGTCGTGGTGCTGTTCGCGGTGGCACGGTGGGTGCGCCGGCCCGTCGTACGTTCCATGGTACTGGCCGGGGCGGCCGGAGTGGCGTTCGGGATCGCCTCGGTCTTCATCAAGTCCCTTGCCGTGGGCTGGAGTTCACACGGACTGTCCGGTCAGTGGGAGGCCGTGCCCGCGGTGCTGGTGTGCGCGACGGCGGGCGTGCTGCTGTCGCAGGCCTCGTACCGGGACGCGGGACTGACCGCGCCACTGGCCACGGTGACCGTGGTGAACCCGGCGGTCGCCTCCGCCGTCGGCCTCACCCTCTTCGGGGAGTCGTTCCGGTACGGCCCGACGGGCGCCGCCCTCGCCCTCGCCGCGGGCCTGCTCGCCGCGGCGGGCCTGATCCTGCTGACGACGAACCACGCGCAGACGGAACAGGCCCGGCTGGAACAGGCGGCCGCGCAGGAGGCAGAGGGAGCACGGGGAACACGGGCGCCGCAGGCATTACAGGCAGCGGAGGAGCCCTCGGAGGGGCTCCTCCCCAGCGTGCCCGTACAGCAGCAGCCCGTGCGGCCGAAGCCCGCGGGGCGACGGCAGGGCGGGCCGTCGGGTCAGACGGTGACCCCACCCGCCCTCAGATAGGCGACCGGGTCGACGTCCGACCCGAAACCGGGTCCCGTCCGCACCTCAAAGTGCAGGTGCGGTCCGGTGCTGTTGCCGGTCGATCCGGACCGCCCGATGCGCTGCCCCGATTCGACCTTCTGGCCCTCGCGGACGGTGAGCGCGGACAGGTGCGCGTACTGGCTGTACTTGCCGTCCGCGTGCCGGATCACCACCTGGTAGCCGTACGAACCGGCGTACCCGGCGGAGACGACGCTGCCGGGGGCGACGGCCTTCACGGAAGTGCCCGTGGGCACCGGGAAGTCGACGCCGGTGTGGTACCCCTTCGACCACGACGAACCGGCCGCACGGTAGGGGGTGCTGGAGTCGGCGTCCACCGGGGCGCTCAGCCCGGACCTGTGGGCGGTGCGGGAGGAGACCGTCTCGGTGCGGGTCTTCTTCTCGCCGGTCTTTGCCCCGTCCCGCTTCTTGTTCTCGTTCTTGTTCTGGCTCTCGCTCCTGCTCTCGTTCTTGTTGTCGTTCTTGTTCTTGTCCTCGCTCTTGCGCGTGTCCGCGCCGGGGGCCGTGCCGGTCCGGTCCCGCTGGTCCGGTTTGCTCGGCGCGGTGATGCGCACCAGCAGTCGCTGGCCCGGCCGGATGACGTCCGGGTCGCCGCCGATGACCTGGCGGTTGCTCTCGTACAGCCGCTGCCAGCCGCCGCTGACCCGCTCGGCCTCGGCGATGCCGGAGAGCGTGTCACCGCTGGCGACGGTGTACGTGGCCTTCTTGTCGACCGGTCCCGGCGCGGGGTCCGTCCTCGGTGGCGGCGTCTGCCGGGCGGGCGGTGCGGGGTCCTTCTTCCGGGGCGGTGCGGGGTCCTTCTTCTCCGCCGACGCGGGGGTCTTGCGGCCCTGGGTCGTGATGGTGATGTCGGGTGCGTCTCCGCCCCGTACCAGACCGGCCTTCACGGAACAGACCGGCCAGGCGGTGGGCCCCTGCCCCTTCAACACCCGTTCGGCGACGGCGATTTGCTCGTCCTTGGTGGCCAGGTCGGCGCGCTGCGCGTAGGCCTGCCCTCCGTACGCCTGCCAGGTGGCCTGCCGGAACTGCAGACCGCCGTAGTAGCCGTTGCCGGTGTTGATCTTCCAGTTGTTGGTCGACTCGCAGGCGGCGACCTTCTCCCAGATGTCCACGGGGGCCGCACCGGCCGTACCGGTGGCGACGAGCGGGAGGGCGATGCCGACGCCGCCGGCCGCCGCCGTCAACGAGGCGTTGTTGATGCGGCTGGGCTGGTACCGCCGGTGACGACCGGTTGAGGCCATGTCTCGCTTCCTCCACTCGCGCTTCTCGACACGTCGCAATCGGCAAAAGTACGGGCATGGTGCGGACCATGACAAGAGCGCGAACTTACTTCACCGTTACGGGAGTTGAAGCGGAGTCAGAGTTCCTGGTCCACACGCGTCGCCCCAGACCGGCGCCGACGAGCGCAACAGCCACCAGCCCCGCACTCACCCACAGCGGCGAACGGAACCCGAGCCCCGCCCCGATCGCGACGCCCCCGGCCCAAGGCCCGACTGCCGCCCCCACGTTGAACGCCGCGGTGGCGAACCCCCCGGCCAGCGTGGGCGCTCCCCCGGCCGCGTACAGGACCTGCGAGATCAGCGTGGATCCGACCGCGAAGGACAGCGCCCCCTGGACGAAGACGAGCACGACGGCCGCCACCGGGTGCGCCGCCGTCCACGCGAACAGCACCCACCCGGCGAGCAGCGCCGCCCCGCCACCCACCAGCAGGGGTACGGGCCGTACGTCCGCGATCCGGCCGCCCACCGCGACGCCCACGAAGGACCCCAGCCCGAAGAGCGCCAGTACGGCGGGCACCCACACGTCGCCGAAGCCCGTGACCCGGGTGAAGAGGGGGGCGAGGTAGGTGAAGGTGCAGAAGGTCGCGCCGTTCACGAGCGCCCCCAGCAGGAGCGTCATCAGCAGCCGCGCACTGCGCAGCGCCCGCAGCTCGCTCCGCACTCCGGGAACTCCGGGTGTGCCGGGAGCCCCAGACGTACCGAGAGCCCCAGGCGTGCCGGGAGCACCCGGAGTACCGGGAGCACCCTCGTCACCCCGAGCTCCCGCGTCTCGCGGAACGGAGCGCAGGATTCCCACTACCGCGGGCACCGCCAGCAGTGCCACCGCCCAGAACGCGGCCCGCCAGCTCCAGAGCTGGCCGAGCCAGGCACCGGCCGGCACGCCCACGATGCAGGCGAGCGTGACCCCGCCGAGGAGCACGGAGGTGGCCCGCCCCTTGGCACGGGGCTCGACCATGCCGGTGGCCGTCACCAGGGCGACCGCCAGGAACCCGGCGTTGGCGAGCGCCCCGACGATCCGGGTCGCGAGCAGCACACCGAAGCTGCCGGTGAGCGCACCGACGACATGGGCACCGAGGAAGACGAGCAGGAACGCGAGCAGCGCCCCGCGCCGCGACCAGCGCAGGCTCAGGACCGCCATCAACGGCGCGCCCACGACCATTCCGACGGCGAAGGCCGAGGTCAGCGACCCGGCAACCGGCAGGGAAACGCCCAGGTCCCGGGCGATGTCCGGCCCGAGCCCGGACAGCATGAATTCAGAGGTGCCCTGCGCGAAAACGGCAAGCGCGAGCAGGTAGAGAGCGAACGGCACAGCAGAACTCCACAACGACGTCGTGATGAGACACAGCCTTGACGACGCCGGTGGTCCAGTGGCGGACAACAGTCGCAACGGTCGCGGAAAACCCACGCGACCACGCGGAGAAGCCACCGGACGACCGGTGGCTAGAGTCTTGACGCCTCGGGACTGGACACGGGAACACCGTAGTGAGACAGCTCGACCGGGTCCACCGATTTAACGAACAGGGGCCCCGTGCGGTCGCTGCGCCCGCACAGGGCCCCACTTCTGTCCTCGTCCCGCTCCGCTCTCAGCTCATCGGTCCCGGCGCCGGCTCGGGTGCCGGATCGGGCCCCGGCCCCGGAGGTACGGGGTCGGGCAGCGGCGCCGGCGGGATCGGGTCCGGTGCGGGTCCTGGCGGTACGGGCGCGGGTCCCGGTACGGGCCCGGGCAGCGGCCCCGGGTCCGGCCCGATCGGCCCGGGCGGCGGTGTCGGCGCGGGCGGTACGGGATCGGGGATCGGCTGGGTCATGCCTGATCGACCTCCAGAATTTCGGAGTCTGGTCGAAGTGCGGATCAAACCCACTCTCTCCCGGTGCGGCTGCCCACGCCTGCCGAGTCCAACCGTCAGCCGACGACGGCCGCCCGCGGGTTCCGCAGCTGACCGGCCGCTCCTGGCACGGGTTCGGCGAGGTCCGCTCCGGTACCGACGATCCGGTTGCCGGCGTCGACGTGCACGATGCTCGGCGCGAAGGCCCGCGCCTCGGTGTCGTCGAGCTGGGCGTAGCTGATGAGGATCACCAGATCGCCGGGGTGTACGAGGCGGGCGGCCGCTCCGTTGATCCCGATGACCCCGGAACCTCGCTCACCTTCGATGACGTAGGTCTCCAGCCGGGCCCCGTTGGTGATGTCGACGATGTGCACGAGCTCGCCCGCCAGCAGATCGGCGGCCTCCATGAGCTCGGCGTCGACGGTGACGGATCCGACGTAGTGCAGGTCGGCCTGGGTCACGGTGGCCCGGTGGATCTTGGACTTGAACATGGTGCGAAGCATCGGAAAACTCCCGGGATGTCTGCTCCCTGCCCGCTTTCTGCAGGTCAAGGGCGGTCGCCGCAGCCTACAACGGTTCGCGTCCGGGGTCGCGGCGGTCAGGGGGCCTCGGCCAGCACGGGGTCCGTGTCGGGGTCTGTTACGGGGTCCGCGTCGGCCGGGTCGTACCGCCGGGGAGCGGCAGGCACCATCAGCGGTGTCCCGGTCTCCGGGTCGTCGATGATCCGGCAGGGCAGTCCGAACACCTCCTCGATCAGCTCCGCCGTCATGACGGTCGCCGGGTCGCCCTCGGCCGCGATCGTGCCCCCTGGCCGCATCACGATCAGGTGCGTGGCGTAGCGGCACGCCTGGTTGAGGTCGTGCAGGACCGCCACGATCGTGTGGCCCTTGCGGGCGTGCAGCTCGGCACAGAGGTCCAGCACCTCGACCTGGTGGGCGATGTCGAGATACGTGGTCGGCTCGTCGAGGAGCAGGATCGACGTCTGCTGCGCCAGCACCATGGACAGCCATACGCGCTGGCGCTGGCCGCCGGACAGGTCGTCGACGGGCCGGTCGGCGAGTTCGAGGACGCCGGTCTGCCGCAGCGCCTCGGTGACGGCGGCCTCGTCGTCGGCGGACCACTGCTTCAGCAGGCTCTGGTGCGGATAGCGGCCGCGGGCCACGAGGTCGCCGACCGTGATGCCGCCGGGCGCGGTCGAGGACTGCGGGAGCAGCCCGAGCCGGCGGGCGACCTCCCGGGAACGGTACGAGGCGATGGCCGCGCCGTCGAGATAGACCTGGCCCGCCTTGGGCTTGAGCATCCGCGCCAGCGCCGTGAGCAGCGTGGACTTGCCGCAGGCGTTCGGTCCGATGATCACAGTGAAGGAGCGGTCGGGAATGTCGACGCCGAGGTTGTCCACGACCGTCCGCTGGTCGTAGGAGAGGGTCAGGCCCTCGGCGCGCAGCCGGGCTGTCGGGTGGGGCGTCGGAGGGTTCTTCGCAGTCATGCGCGGCTCTTTCGCGACTCGTTGATCAACAGCCAGATGAGGTAGAGCCCGCCGACGCAGCCGGTCGCCGTGCCCACTGGCAGCAGCGCGGGCGCGAAGAGGCGCTGCACGGCGAGGTCGCTCACCGCGAGCATGACCGCGCCCATGAGGGCGGACGACAGCAGTACGGGCCCTGACGACCGGGTGATCTTGCGGGCGACCTGGGGAGCGGCCAGGGCGATGAACCAGATCGGGCCGGTCACGGCGGTGGCGAACGCGGCCAGGGCGACGCTGATGACGAGCAGGACCGTGCGGGTGCGGGACACGTCGACGCCCAGCGCCATGGCGGTGGTGTCGCCCAGCTCGACCATGGAGAGGCGGCGGGAGAGGACGAAGGCGAGCGGCAGCAGCACGGCGACGGCGAGGCCGATGGCACCGGCGTGCATCCAGAGCCGGTTCCCGAGGCTGCCGATCAGCCATGCCTGCGCCTCCAGGGCTTCCTGGAAGGTCGCCCTGGTGATCAGGTACGAGTTGACGGCGAGGAGCAGGGCGCTCACACCGATGCCCATGACGACCAGCCGGAAGCCCTGCAGTCCTCGGCCGAGCATGAGGAGGTGGACGGCGAAGGCCGTGGCGAGGCCGCCGATCAGGGCGCCCCCCGCGATCTGGGCCATGCTGCCGTGCAGGACGACGATGACGATCAGCGCGCCCACTGCCGCGCCGTTGGTGAAGCCGATGATGTCGGGGCTGCCCAGGGGGTTGCCGGTGAGGCTCTGCAGGATGGCCCCGCTCACGGCGAGGGCCGCGCCGACACACAGCGCGGTCAGGAGCCGAGGCATGCGCAGGGTGTTGACGACGAAGTCGGCCAGCGGGGACCCGTTGCCGGTGAGAGCCTGGACGACCTCTCCGAAGGACAGCGGGAAGTCGCCGGTGGCCAGGGTGACGCCCATGACGGCGACGAGCACAACGACCAGGGCCGCGGTGACGGCGACGACGCGGCCTCGTACGCGCAGGGAGACGCCTCCCGCCCGGGTGCGGACGACCCGGCCACTGACGGCACGGGGCGCCTTCGGGCTGTCCCCAGGAGCATTCGCCTCGTGTTGCGCCTCGTGCTTCGCCTCGTGTGCGGAATCTTGTACGGGCGTCACAGCATGACCAGCTTTCGGCGGCGGCACAGCGCGAGGAACAGCGGGGCGCCGATGAAGGCGGTGACGATACCGACCTGCACCTCGCCCGGGGCGCCGAGCACCCGTCCCAGGACGTCCGAGCCGATGAGGAGCACGGGGGCGAGCAACACCGAGTACGCGAACACCCAGCGCTGGTCGGGGCCGACGACGAACCGGGCGATGTGCGGCACCGCGAGCCCCACGAAGCTGATCGGTCCTGCGGCGGCGGTGGCCGCGCCGCACAGCAGCATCACGGCGACGGCGCCCAGGACGCGCGTCCGGCCGATGTTCACCCCGAGGGCCCGCCCCAACTGCTCGCCCATGGCAAGTGCGTTGAGCGACGGCGCGAGGACGAGGGCGATGAGCAGACCCACCCCGATGAACGGCAGGGCCATCAGGACGACGTCGTAGTAGCGCCCGGCGAGGGAACCCACCGTCCAGAAACGGAACTGGTCGAAGGCCTCCGGATCGAGCAGCAGGACAGCCCAGTTGAAGGCGTACAGCACCGCCGTCACGGCGGCGCCGGCGACGACGAGCCGCTCGGGCGTGGCGAGTTTCCGCCCGGACGAACCCAGCAAGTAGACGGCCACGGAGGCGGCGACGGTGCTGGCGAGGGCAAACCACACATAGCCGAGGGGTGCCGCGACGCCGAAGAACGCGATGGCCACCACCACACCGGCGGAGGCACCCAGGTTGACGCCGAGCATGCCGGGGTCCGCGAGCGGATTGCGCGTCAGGGCCTGCATCAGGGCTCCGGACAGGCCGAGGGCCGCCCCGACGAGGAGCCCGAGGAGGGTCCGTGGGATGCGGTACTCGTGGATGATGAGGGAGGTCTCGGACCCGTCCGGATTCCACAGGGCGTCCCAGGTGGAGGTGAAGGGGATGCCCCGGGTGCCCACCCAGACGCTGAGGAGCCCGACCAGGACCAGGGCGGCGAGGGCGAGAAGCAGACCGAGTCCCCTGACCACGGCCCCGGTACGGGCCACGCGCGGCAGGGCCGGATCGCCCACCTGCTCCTCACACTTCACCCGCGCTTCGGCGGCGGACAACGACAACTCCCCTTCGGTGTCTGGTCTCTGGCCTGTCGGCTGTCTGGCTGTCTGGCTGTCTGGCTGTCTGGCTGATGACGTCAGCGGTGCTGCATCACTTGATGGCCGTCAGCAGCGGCTCGATCTGGTCGATGGCGTACGGGATCGAGAGGACGGTGTTGAAGGAGAAGGCGGCGCCGACGTCCGGGTCCTGGTACGGGACGAACAGGTCGCGCTTCTCCTTGTGGACCTTCAGGCTCTTGTAGAGCGGCTCGGCCTTGATCCGGTCGTTGGCCTCGCTGCTGGAGGTGACCCAGACCAGACGGTCGGCGTCGAGGACGTTCAGCTTCTCGGCGCTGAGCTCGGCGACGTTCCACCCCGGCTTGGCCAGGGTGTCGAGCTCCGGCTTCAGTTTGAAGCCGAGCTCGGAGAAGAAGATCGACTTGGGGTCGGTCTTGGTGAACCCGGAGTACTTCCCGGCCTCGAAGCTGTCGGCGACGGCCAGGGTCTTCTGCGCGAACTCGGGGTGCTTGTCGCGGACGGCCTTGAACCGGGCGCTGACGTCCGTGATCAGCTCTTCGGTCTCGGTGCTCTTGCCGAGCGACTTGCCGATCTGCCGCGTCATGACCTGCCAGGCCGCACCGTAGTCCGGGACGCCCTTGGGCTGGGCGACGACCTTGGTGAACTGGGAGAGCGTGTCGTACTGCTCCTTCTTCATCCCCGAGTACTGGGCGATGACGAGATCCGGCTTCAGCGCCACGATCTTCTCGATGTTGAACTCGTCGCGCTCACCGACGATCTGCGGCTTCGTCGAACCCCACTTGTCCTTCGTCCACGGCCACTTGCCGTACGGCTGCTCCTTGAACCAGTCCACCGCACCGACCGGCTTCACACCGAGCGCCAGCACCGCGTCCTGGTCGGACAGGCCAAGGGTGACGACCGTCTTCGGCTCCGCCTCGATCGTCGTGCTGCCGTACTTGTGCTCGACGGTGACCGGGAAGTCGGCGGACTTGCCCGCACCGCCGGCCGACGCCGCCGGCTTGGACTCGGCCTTCTCGGCCCCACCACCACAGGCTCCGAGAGCGAGCGCCGCCACAGCGACGACAGCCACACGGGGAAGAGATCTGGCGAATCGCGCCAGAACAGGACGTGCACCAGTGGACACGGAATTTCCTTACGAGAACAGGGTGCCGCGCGCACCGGCAACACCGGGCGAGAGGAATTTAGGCAAGGCTAAGCTAATCTGGCCGGGTTGTCGACGGGATGAAATGGACACGCGACCGACCTCAACTGCCCCGTAAACGCAGAAAAGCCCCGCACCAGTTCCCTGGTACGGGGCTTTCCCACAATGATTGTTCGGCGGCGTCCTACTCTCCCACAGGGTCCCCCCTGCAGTACCATCGGCGCGGAAAGGCTTAGCTTCCGGGTTCGGAATGTAACCGGGCGTTTCCCTAACGCTATGACCACCGAAACACT
>NZ_JBIRQJ010000010.1:0-420904 GCF_044333135.1 Streptomyces sp. NPDC021093
GGGGGGTGTGCGGGCACGGGGCGGGGGGGGGGCCCCGGGTCGGTGGTGGGGGGGGGGGGGGGGGGGGGGCGGTGGGCCCCCCCCCCCCCGGGGGGGGGGGGGGGCCCGGGGGGCCCCCCGCCCCTCCCTGTCCTTCTGCGCCTCACGCCGCCTTGAAGCTGCGGAGGCGGAGGCTGTTGCCGACCACGAAGACCGAGGAGAAGGCCATCGCCGCTCCCGCGATCATCGGGTTGAGCAGGCCCATCGCGGCCAGGGGCAGCGCGCCGACGTTGTAGGCGAAGGCCCAGAAGAGGTTCGACTTGATGGTGCCGAGCGTCTTGCGGGAGAGGCGGATGGCGTCCGCCGCGGCGCGCAGGTCGCCCCGTACGAGAGTGAGGTCGCCGGCTTCGATGGCGGCGTCCGTTCCCGTGCCCATCGCCAGGCCCAGGTCTGCCTGGGCGAGGGCGGCGGCGTCGTTGACCCCGTCGCCGACCATGGCGACCGAACGTCCCTCCGCCTGGAGGGACTTGACGACGCTGACCTTGTCCTCGGGCATGACCTCCGCGATGACCTGGTCGATGCCGACCTCGGCGGCCACCGCTTCCGCGACGGCCTTGTTGTCGCCGGTGAGGAGGATCGGGGTGAGGCCGAGGGCGCGGAGCCTGCGGATGGCTTCCGGGCTGGTGTCCTTGACCGCGTCGGCGACGGTGAGGACGGCGCGGGCCTCGCCGTCCCAGGCGACGGCGATGGCGGTACGTCCGGCCGCCTCGGCATCGGCCTTGGCGCGCTCCAGTTCGGCGGGGAGGGCCATGGCCCACTCGGCAAGGAGCTTGGTGCGGCCGACGAGGACGGCGTGGCCCTCGACGATGCCCTGGACGCCGAGTCCGGGAACGTTCGCGAAGTCCTCGGGGGTGGGGAGCGCGCCGGCCTTCTCGGTGGCTCCGGCCGCTACCGCCTGGGCGATCGGGTGCTCGGACGCGTTCTCCAACGCGCCTGCCAGGCGCAGGACTTCAGTCTCGTCGACGCCGGGGGCGGTGTGCACGGACAGGAGAGTCATCCTGCCGGTGGTGACGGTGCCGGTCTTGTCCAGGACGATCGTGTCGACCTTGCGGGTGGTCTCCAGGACCTCCGGGCCCTTGATCAGGATGCCGAGCTGGGCGCCGCGCCCGGTGCCGACCATGAGGGCGGTCGGAGTGGCGAGCCCCAGGGCGCAGGGGCAGGCGATGATCAGTACGGCGACCGCCGCGGTGAACGCGGCCGTCAGACCCGCGCCGCTGCCGAGCCAGAAGCCGAGCGTGCCGAGGGCGAGTGCGATGACGATCGGCACGAAGACGGCGGAGATCTTGTCGGCGAGCCGCTGGGCGGCCGCCTTGCCGTTCTGCGCGTCCTCCACCAGGCGTGCCATCCGGGCGAGTTGGGTGTCGGCGCCGACCCGGGTGGCCTCGATGACGAGGCGGCCGCCCGCGTTGAGGGTGGCTCCCGTGACGCTGTCGCCGACGCCGACCTCCACCGGTACGGACTCGCCGGTCAGCATCGACGCGTCGACGGCCGAGTTGCCCTCGACGACCGTGCCGTCCGTGGCGATCTTCTCCCCGGGACGTACGAGGAAGTGGTCGCCGGGCTTCAACTCCGAAGTCGGAACGGTGACTTCGACGCCGTCGCGCAGCAGGGTGACGTCCTTGGCGCCCAGTTCGAGGAGCGCCTTCAGTGCGGCGCCCGCCTTGCGCTTGGAGCGGGCCTCGAAGTAGCGGCCGGCCAGGATGAACGCGGTGACACCGGCGGCGGCCTCCAGGTAGATGTTCCCCGCGCCGTCGCTGCGGGCGATCGTCAGCTCGAACGGGTGCGTCATGCCGGGCATGCCCGCCGTGCCGAAGAACAGCGCCCAGAGCGACCAGAGGAAGGCCGCCGATGTGCCGACCGAGATCAGGGTGTCCATGGTCGCGGCGCCGTGCCGGGCATTGGTCCAGGCGGCCCGGTGGAAGGGCCAGGCGGCGTACGTGACGACGGGTGCGGCGAGCGTGAGCGACAGCCACTGCCAGTACTCGAACTGGAGGGCCGGGACCATCGCCATCGCGATCACTGGGACGGCGAGGACGGTGGCGGTGATCAGGCGCTGGCGGAGGGAGGTGAGGGCGGGGTCGGCCGCCTCCGTATCCGCGTCGCCCTGTGGGTCGGGCGGGCCGTCGTGCCGTACCGGGGCCGGCTCATCGGCGGAGTAGCCGGTCTTCACGACGGTGGCGATGAGGTCGGCGACCTCGGTGTTCTCGCGGTCGTACGAGATCTTCGCCTTCTCGGTGGCGTAGTTGACGGTGGCCTCGACGCCGTCCATCCGGTTGAGCTTCTTCTCGATGCGGGCGGCGCAGGAGGCGCATGTCATGCCGCCGATGGCGAGCTCGACGTGGGAGGGGGCCGCCGGGGTCGGTGCGGGTGCCGGTGTCTGGACGGTCATGACCGCTCTCCTTGAGTATGGGGCTCTGCTACCCCCTGGGGGTATCTCTTGCTGGGTCCATGTATACCCCCCTCCCCCATGTGGTGCAAGGGGGCATCGAATACCCCCCGGGGGTATTTCTGAATGCATGCGGGGGCGGGAGGCGGATCACGTCCGCGTGGGGGTGGTGCGCGGGAGGGGTCGGGGCTCTAGTCTTGAGATTGGACTAGACCTATATCTGTTGGCTGTGCCCGTACTGGCTGTGCCCGTATCGGCGATGGCGAAGGAAGCGGAACCCCATGAGTGAGCGTGCAGTCCTGGAGGTGATCGCCCTCACTGCCGAGGACGCGATCGCGGCCCAGTCCGGCGGAGCCGACCGGCTGGAGCTGGTCACGGACATGGCCGCGGACGGGCTGACCCCGCCCGTCGAGACCTTCGCCGCGATCCGCGCGGCCGTGGACATCCCGCTGCGGGTGATGCTGCGGGCGGCGGACGGTTTCGCGGTGGGCTCCCCGGCGGACGTGGACGCGCTGGTCAGGGACGCGCGGGCGCTGCGGGCCGAGGGTGCGGAGGAGTTCGTACTCGGCTTCCTGGACGCGGAGGGCAATGCCGACCTGGTCGCGGTGGAGCGGCTGGTGGCGGAGCTGGAGGGATGCCGGTGGACCTTCCACCGGGCGATCGACCGGGCCGGAGACCGGGACGCGGTCCGCAAGCAGTTGGCGGACCTGCCGGGACTGGACACATACCTGACGGCGGGGGCGGCGGAGGGCGTCGACGCGGGCCTGCCGACGCTACTGGCGGAGGCGGCACGGGCGGGCGAGCCCGGCTACGGGGCGCAGATCCTGGTGGGCGGCGGCCTGCGGCTCGACCACCTGCCGGTGCTGCGGGACGCGGGGATCAACGCGTTCCACATCGGCGGGGCGGCGCGGCCGGGGGGCTGGGCGGAGGCGGTTTCGGCGCGGGCGGTGGGGGAGTGGCGGGGGGTTCTGGACGCGTAGCGGGGGATTGTCCGGCATTTGGGGGCGTGCGGCGTGGCCGTGCACTGGGCGCGGTACCGGGGCCGCCCCGCCAGGCGCGCGGGGCTGTGCTCGACATGCGGCTCGGCCGCGCGGGTGCGGGGCCGTGCTGGATGTGCGGCTCCGCCGCGCGGGCGCGACCAGCTACGACGCCCACCGGCCCCGTTAGGGGTGCGGGGCTGTGCTGGATGTGCGGCTGTGCCGCGTGGGCGCGATCAGCGGCCCCGTTAGGGGCGCGGGGAACTGCGCGATCAGCCACGACGCACCCGCACGTACAACTCACCCACCCGCCCGCCCCGCGGCGAGCGGTTTAGGTGGAGGGGCGGGGAGGGGCTCATCCGCGAAGCGGCCCACCGGCCCGCACGGGACGCGGTCGCGGGAGCGGGGGGTGCGGTGGCGAGGGCGTGCGGTCGGGGGAGGGTGCGCTCCGCGTGGGGGCCGCCCCCTTGCCCACCCGTTCCGCCCCCGGGGGGCGGCCCCGCTGCCCAAGGAGGCGGCGGGAGGCGCGCAGGAAGGGCGGCCCCGCTGCCCAAGAGGGCGGCGGGGGGGAGAGAGAGCGGGTGAGGGGGCGGCCCTGCTGCCCAAGGAGGTGGCGGGAGCGCGCAGGAAGGGTGGCCCCGTTGCCCAAGGAGGTGGCGGGAGTGCGCAGGAAGGGTGGCTCCGCTGTCCAAGGAGGCGGTGGGAGCGCGCAGGAGAGGCGGCCCCGCTGCCCGAGGGGGCGGTGGGGCCGCGCCCACGGGGTTGCGTCAGGTGGTCAGTGCGGGCGGGAGCGGAGCCGAGTGGCGGACCGCCAGTCCCGACACCGCACGCGTCAGCGCCACGTACAGCCGACGCAGCCCCGTCCGTTCGTCCGGCTCGCCGGTGACGATCGCCGTCGGTTCGTCGAGGACCACGTAGTCGTATTCGAGGCCCTTGGCGAGGGAGGCGGGGACAAGTGTCAGGCGGGAGGCGGCAGTTGTCTCCTCGCCCGGGGAGAGGAAGGCGTGGCCCGCCGCTTCGAGGGCCTTCGCCAGGTCCGGGATGCGCGCGTCCGCCGCGATCAGGCCGATCGAGCCCTCGTGGGTGAGTGCCGCCTCGCAGGCGGCGACGATCGAGTCGTTCAAGTCGGCTTCGTCCGCGACCTGTTGGACGGACATGTCACCGGGGCTCTCCCGTACCGAGGAGACCGGGGCGAGCCCCGGTGACATGTGGGGGAGCAGGCGGGAGGCGTACGCGATCACGTCGCGGGGGACGCGGAAGCCCGCGGTCAGTTCCTCGACGAGCGCGTCCGGCTTGCCCAGGTGGGTGAGGGCTTCGGCCCAACTCGCCGTCGCCCAGGGGGTGGTGCCCTGGGCGAGGTCCCCGAGGATCGTCGCAGAGCCGGTGCTGCACCTGCGGCCCACCGCCCGGTACTGCATGGGCGAGAGGTCCTGCGCCTCGTCGAGTACGACATGGCCGAGCGAGTGCGTGCGCGCCACCAGGTCGCGGGCCTCGTCGATGAGAACGGCGTCGGCCGCCGACCACTTCGCGGACTTCGGCGAACGGGCCGGCTTGGCCCAGAGGATGGTGGACTGCTCGGCGGGCGTGAGGACGCCGTCCGCGTGCTCGGCCAGGAACTCGGCGTCGGCGAGGAGCCGCAGGACCAGCTTGGCCGGGTCGACCGGCGGCCAGATCGCCTTCACCACCGCCTTCACCGCCGCGTTGCGGGCCACCGCGTCCTGCACGCGGTCGTCGGGCGCCTCGCCCGCCTCCTCCATCCGTACCAGGATCTGGTGCGCGATGCGCTGCGGAAGGGCCTCGCGGGCGGCGCCGTAACGGATGTCGCGGGCCTGCAACTCCCCGACGATCTCTTCGAGTTCGTACGCGGGGACGCGCCAGCGGCGGGATCCCCGTACGACCATCAGCGATTCGGTGGGCGGCGTCACGTGCGAGCGGACGGCGCGGCGCAGTACCTCCGCCATGCGGGCGTCGCCCTTGATGACGGCCGCGGCGGCCTCGTCCGTACCGCGGATCTCGATGCCCGCGCCGTCGCCGCTGGTGACGAGGTCGTCGACCGTCGCCTGCTTCACCTCCAACTCGCCTAGTGCCGGGAGGACTTGCTCGATGTAGTGGAGGAAGGACTTGTTCGGGCCGATGACGAGGGTGCCGGTGCGGGCGAGGCGGTCGCGGTGCGCGTACAGGAGGTACGCGACCCGGTGCAGGCCGACGGCGGTCTTGCCGGTGCCGGGGCCGCCCTGCACGCAGACGGAGCCGGACAGGCCGGCTCGTACGATCTCGTCCTGCTCCGGCTGGATCGTCGCGACGATGTCGCGCATCGGGCCGACGCGGGGGCGCTCGATCTCCGCCTGGAGCAGCTTGCTGGTGTGCGCGGCCCCGGTGTCGGACGTGGCGTCGGTGTCGGACGCGGTGTCGGTGTCGGAGAGGTGCTCGTCCTCGTACGCGGTGAGTTCGCCGGCGGTGTAGCCGAAGCGGCGGCGCAGGCCGACGTCCTGCGGGTCCTTCTTGGAGGCGCGGTAGAAGGGCTGCGAGACGGGGGCGCGCCAGTCGATGACCATGGGGTCGCCGTCGGCGTCGTGCACGTGCCGACGCCCGATGTACACCCGCATCTCAGCTGCCTCCGGCAGCGGGCGCTCGCCCGCGCTCCCCTCGGCCTCCGCGGCGCCGACCGTGTGCAGGTAGTCGAGGCGGCCGAAGAAGAGCGGGGTGTGGGAGAGGTCCGCGAGGGCCTTGATGCGGTCCTCGATCTGGGCGGTGAGGACGACGGCGTTGACCCAGTTCGCGGTGACGTCCTTGATGTCGAGGTTCTCGACGTCCTCGCGCATGGCGCGGAGGGCGGAGCGGGACGCGGAGAGGTGGGCGCGCTCGCGGGAGAGCGGGTCGGCGGGGTCGACGGGCTCGGTGCGGTCGGGCTCGGTGCGGTCGGTGTCGTGCGCGGGCACGGTAGGGCCTCCGGCTTGGGATACGAAGGCCGGGCGGCCGGGTTCCTTGCGGCGGCCGGGGTCCTGGCGCGGGCCTGGACCGGGGCGGCCGGGTGTGCGGCTCGGCTCGGCGGGAGTCACGTTGTGGCTTGCCGACCGGTTTCCGTCCGGGCGGCGCGCGCTCCACGGAAGGGAGGCGGGCAGACGGGCGATTGTAGTGGTGGGGGCGGGCGGGGGCGAATGGTTATCGGGGGTGGGGGTAGCCCCTGTTGCCGCCGGGGGTGCTCCCGTAAGACCAAGGGGTGAGTTTCGGGGGCGGGCTCAGCCTGAGGGTGGAGAGGGGCGGGGGTGCGGTTCAACCCCGGGTCCGATGTGCTGGAGAGGGGCGGCGGACACCATGGAGTCATGAGTACAGCGACGTTCACCCCAGGTGCAGCAGAAGGATTGGCAGGAACCCGCACGGCGGGCCACGGGCACTCCGGTGCCACCGCGGTCTCGGACAAACCGCACCGCGTCGCCCGCGCGCTGCGGGCCGTCCGGATCTTCGCGGGTGCGGCGGTCGGCGTGGTCCTGCTCGGCGACTACGCGGACGAGTGGAAGGAAGACGTCCGGGCGACGGCCGACGGCCGGAAGCCACAGGACCAAAAGCCACAGGACTGGCGGCGCGAGCGCGACGCGTGGGCGGACGGCCGGATGAGCGGCGACCGGTGAGCTGAGGCGACGGTCGTCTGCGCGGCGAGCGGCTGGATCTGACGCGGGAGTTGTCTGCGCGGCGAGCGGCTGGATCTGAAGCGGGAGTTGTCTGCGCGGCGAGCGGCTGGATCTGAAGCGGGAGTTGTCTGCGCGGCGAGCGGCTGGATCTGACGCGAGAGTCGTCTGAGCGGCGAGTGCTGGATCTGACGCGCGAGTGGCCTGCGCGGCGAGCGGCTGGATCTGAAGCGCGAGTGGCCTGAGCGGCGAGCGGCCGGATCTGAAGCGCGAGTTGTCTGCGCGGCGAGCGGCCGGATCTGACGCGAGAGTTGCCTGAGTGACGAGCGGCTGGATCTGACGCGAGAGTTGTCTGCGCGATGCGTGGCCGGATCCGACGTGGCAGCCGCACGAGCGGTGATCCCCGGTGAGCCCACCACGGGGCAGGACCCGCGCAAGGTCACACCCCCACTCGCGCCCCGACCTCGACCCCGACCCTCCACCCGAACCCCACGCCCGCGAACCGCCCCGAACGCGCCTCCCTCCCCGATGTGCGTGGTTCTGGGAGGGGGAAGCCTCATAGGCTTGCCGTCGTGACGACAGACCGGACCGAGAACGCCCGCGCCGCCACCGCCCGCGTGAGCTCCCCCCGCTCATCGCAAGGGCAATCCCGCGAGGAGCCTCGCGAAGAGCCCAGCGAGGAGCCCCGCGAGGAGCGCCGTGCGGCCCGCCCACGAGCCCTGCTCGCCGCGCGTGTGCTGCTGGTTCTCTCGCTGGCCGCGCTCACCACCCTCTTCCTGGTGACCCGCATTCCGCTGGGCGACACCCTCGTCTACCGGGCCGAGGGACAGGCCGTCGTCAACGGCACCAGCCTCTACGACTTCGTGACGACCGAGTGGAAGCTGCCCGCCACCTATCCGCCGTTCGCGGCGATCCTCTTCGTGCCGACGACCTGGCTGCCGGTCACCGCCATGAAGGTCTGCTTCTTCGTCGGCAACCTCGCCCTGCTCGCCCTTCTCGTACGGCTCTCGTGGCGGTTCGCCAAGCTGCCGAAGCGGCCCGAGCTGATGACGGCCGCGATCGCCTTCGCGATCTGGCTGGAGCCGGTCTTCCAGACCTTCGTGTTCGGGCAGATCAACCTCGCGCTCGCGTGCCTGGTGCTGTGGGACCTGACCCGGCCGAAGGGCGCCCTGGGCAAGGGGGTCGGGCTCGGCATCGCCGCCGGGATCAAGCTCACCCCGGCCATCTTCATCGTGTACCTGCTGGTCACCGGCCGGGTACGGAACGGGCTGACCGCCCTCGCCTCCTTCGCCGCCACCGTCCTGTTCGGCATCCTCGTCCTGCCCTCCGCGAGCCTCGACTTCTGGACCCGGCGGATGTTCGAGACCGAACGGGTCGGCAAGGTGTGGATCGTCGACAACCAGTCCCTGCAAGGGATGCTGGCGCGCGCGATGAACTCCATGGAGCCCGGCCTCGTGTGGTTCGGCTGCGCCGTCGTCGTCGGGCTCGCCGGGCTGTGGATCGCCCGCCGGGCGGTGCGGGCCGGGATGGAGGAGTGGAGCATCGTGATCGTCGCGGTCACGATGGTGCTGGTCTCGCCGATCAGCTGGTCCCACCATTGGGTGTGGTGCGTACCGCTGCTCGCGCTGCTGCTGGCCGAACGCCGGTTCCGTACGGCCGTCGCCGTCGCCTTCCTCTTCACCTGCCGCAGCTTCTGGGCGGTGCCGCACCAGGGCGACCTCGACGTACAGCTGCCGTGGTGGCAGCAGCCGGGACTGTCGCCCTACCCGATGGTGGGGCTGGCCCTGCTGGGCTGGATGGTGTGGCGACTGCGGGACGGGGCGGCGGCGGACGGTACGTCGCTGCCGGGCGGGGGTACGGGCGTGGGCGCGAGCGTGGGCGGGCCGGTACGCGGCTCGATGCCCGAGCCGCGCAAGCAGCAGACGCCGTCGGAGTCCCGCACCGAGCGCTGAGGACGTACCCGGACCGGGGGAACGTGGCCCGCCCCCGGTCCGCCCCCCCAGGTCCGCCCCCGGGTCCGCCCCGGAGTTACGCCTGCTGCGGTCCGCCCCCGGTCCGCCCCAGAGTTACGCCTGCTGCGGTCCGGACCCCTCCGCCAGCAGGTCGTCCGCGTCCACGATTCGGTACGCGTACCCCTGCTCGGCCAGGAAGCGCTGGCGGTGTGCCGCGAAGTCCTGGTCGATGGTGTCGCGCGCCACGACCGAGTAGAACCGCGCCTCGTGCCCGTCCGCCTTCGGCCGCAGTACGCGCCCCAGCCGCTGCGCCTCCTCCTGCCGCGACCCGAACGTGCCCGACACCTGGATCGCGACCGTCGCCTCCGGCAGGTCGATCGAGAAGTTCGCGACCTTCGACACGACCAGGACGTTCAACTCCCCGGTCCTGAACGCGTCGAAGAGCTTCTCCCGCTGCGAGTTCGGCGTCTCGCCCTTGATGACCGGAGCCCCCAAGTGCTCGCCCAGCTCGTCCAGTTGGTCGATGTACTGCCCGATGACCAGCGTCTGCTCGCCCTTGTGCTTGGCGACCAGGGCCTCCGTCACCTTCCGCTTCGTCGCCGTCGTCGCGCAGAAGCGGTACTTCTCCTCCGCCTCGGCCGTCGCGTACGCCAGCCGCTCGGAGTCGGTCAGGTTGACCCGTACCTCCACACAGTCGGCGGGCGCGATGTAGCCCTGCGCCTCGATCTCCTTCCACGGAGCGTCGAACCGCTTCGGGCCGATGAGCGAGAAGACGTCCGACTCGCGCCCGTCCTCCCGCACGAGCGTCGCCGTCAGCCCCAGTCGCCGCCGCGCCTGCAAATCAGCCGTGAACTTGAAGACGGGCGCGGGCAGCAGATGCACCTCGTCGTAGATCACCAGACCCCAGTCGCGCGAGTCGAACAGCTCCAGGTGCGGGTAGACGCCCTTCCGCCGCGTCGTCAGCACCTGGTACGTGGCGATGGTGACCGGCCGGATCTCCTTCTTCGTGCCGCTGTACTCGCCGATCTCGTCCTCGGTCAGCGAGGTCCGCTTCACCAGCTCGTGCTTCCACTGCCGCGCCGAGACCGTATTGGTCACCAGGATCAGCGTCGTCGCCTTCGCCTCGGCCATCGCACCGGCCCCGACCAGCGTCTTACCCGCACCGCAGGGCAGGACGACGACGCCCGAGCCGCCGTGCCAGAAGCCCTCCACGGCCTGCTTCTGGTACGGGCGGAGCGCCCAGCCGTCCTCGGCCAGCTCGATCGGGTGCGCCTCCCCGTCGACGTAACCGGCGAGGTCCTCGGCCGGCCAGCCCAGCTTCAGCAGCGTCTGCTTGATCTGCCCGCGCTCGGAGGGGTGCACGGCCACGGTGTCCGGGTCGAGCCGCGCCCCGACCAGCGGCTGCACCTTCTTCGACCGCAGGATCTCCTCAAGCACCGGGCGGTCGGTCGACGTCAGTACGAGGCCGTGCACCGGGTCCTTGGACAGGGTCAGCCGCCCGTACCTGGCCATCGTCTCGGCGACGTCCACGAGCAGCGCGTGCGGCACCGGGTAGCGCGAGAACTCGACGAGCGCGTCCACGACCTGCTCGGCGTCGTGCCCCGCGGCCCGTGCGTTCCACAGCCCCAGCGGGGTCAGCCGGTAGGTGTGGATGTGCTCCGGCGCGCGCTCCAGCTCCGCGAACGGCGCGATGGCACGACGGCAGGCGTCCGCCCGGTCGTGGTCGACCTCCAGGAGGAGGGTCTTGTCGCTCTGGACGATGAGAGGTCCGTTCAACGCCGTGGGTCCTTCCGCGCGCGGTCAAACCTCCAGTGTGCCGTACGTGCGCAAGCGGGTCGGGTGGAGAGCGGCCCCTGACGGGGGCCGGCGCACCCGGCTCACGCGGCGCACCCCGTTCACGCCGGGTCGTCCGCCAGTTCCGCCACTCCCGTGATGCGGTGCAGGGGGTACGTCTTCACCTGGTCCGCCGTGTGGTCGTAGGCGGTGACGAAGCCGCCCTCGACGCGGACCGGGGCGATGACGCGCTGGCTGGCCGCGCCGTCCGCGTTGACGTAGCCGATCCAGAGCGTGGAGCCGGTCATGGCGGCGGCCTGGACGGTGGCGAGGGTCTCGGCGGAGGACGTGCGGGGGAGCTGGGTGCCGGGGGTGCCGGTGGGGTCGGCTGCGGATTCCTCGGGGGAGCCGGACGGCGCGGAGCCAGGTTTGCGTACCGCGTTCGCGGCCATGTCGCCCGCGCGGATCGCGCGCAGCGCCGCACCCAGGAGGGTGTCGTCCGGTACGTGCGGGCCTTCCGGCACCGGTTCCGGCGCGGTGCGCGCCGGTGTGCGGTGGGCGTCCGCACGCGTGATCAGTACGTCCCCCGCGGCCGACTCGGCGGCCGGCGCGAAGCCCATCGCGCGCAGTCCGTCGAGGAGCGTGGCCGGGTCGGTGCGGGCGGCCAGGACCGTCGGGGCGAGGCGGCGCAGGCCGAGTACCGCCGCGCGCTTGTCGGCGAGGATCTCGCCCAGTACGGCGTCGTCGTCGCAGCGCACGTACGCGGAGGCGGCGCCCACGCGCAGATGTCCGTGCCGGCGGGCCACGTCGTCGATGAGGTAGCTGAGGGGCTGCGGGGTCGGGGTGCGGCTGTGTGCGGCGAGGAAGGCGTGCAGGTCGGAGGCGGCCTGGCCGGAGTCGAGGGCGCGGCGCACCGAACCCGGCGTGAACCGGTACACGGTCGCCCCGCCCCTGCTCTCCACGTCCGCGAGCACCGCCAGCATCTCGGCGAGCGGGCGCTGCAGCGGGCCCGGGGCGACGGCGGTCAGGTCGGCCTGGAGGAGCACGTGGTCGAGGGGCTCGGGGATGAGCGGCGCGAGGAGGGCGGAGGCGCGGAGGGCGGCTGCGGCGGACTCGGCCTCGGTGGGGGAGGCGGGGGCGGTGCTCGGAGTGCTCGGGGTGGTCGTGGTCGTGGCCGTGGTCGTGGGGAGCGTCGGGGTGTCGTCCAGCCCCGCCAGTGCCCGGCCGTGTGCCGACAGCGCGCCGCGGCCCGTCACGCCCAGCTGTTCCGCCTCGGTCAAGGTCCACAGCGCCACCCGGCTGCGGAGCTCGCCCGTGGTGCCGCGCTGGGGGCGTTCCCAGCGGAGGCGGTCCAGGACGGACTCCGGGTCGGGGGCGGCGCCTTCCGGAAGGGCGGCCAGCAGGGCCAGGACCCGGCGGCGCACCTCGGGGGCGGCGGAGCGGTCCAGGTCGGGGCCGAGCGCGGACAGGGTGCGGCCCTTGGCGTCCTGGCCGCCGATCAGGCCCGCCGTACGGGTGCCGCGCAGCCAGGTGACGGCGAGGCGGGCCCAGCGGTCCTGGGGCGGGAGGCTCAGCCATTCGTCGTACGCGGGCGTCGGGGCGTACCGCTCGTCGGCCTCGCCGTCGGAGGCCAACAGGCCTGCCGCGTAGCTGAGTTCGAGCCAGAAGGCGGCGGTCGGCTCCGGCAGGTCCATCGCCGCGGCCGTGCGCTTGAGGTCGCGGACGCTCAGGCCGCCGGAACGCAGCACGGCCGGGCCGCCCCGGTCCCAGTCCTTGAGCAGGTCCTCGACCGTCGTCAGCGCCGTGAACGCCTGGCCCGCCGCGGTCTGATCGACCATCTCCGACGCGTGCGACGAGGCGGTGACCAGCTGCGGAGGGAGAGGTTCCGTGGCGCGGTGGGCGCGGCCCGCCCGCAGGTGCAGGGCGGCTTCCCTGGGCAGTACGACCGTACGCGCGCTGGTCGGCAGCAGCAGTCCGTGGTCGCGGAGCCAGCGCACCGGCGGCGTCGGGTCCGAACTGACCTCGCCGTACGGCGGGCCCCAGACCAGCCGGTCGAGCACGGTCAGCGCCTCGGACGGGGCCGTGTCGAGCAGCGCGTCCATCCGCACCCGGTCGGTGAAGAGCGAGGTCAGGCCGTGCACCGCCGACACCGGGTCGTGGGTGGTGGGCAGTCCGACCGCCGCCAGGATGCCCTGCAGCCGGGTCGGTGACATCCCGGTCGTCGCCTCCGCGACGGTCGGGCCGAGACCGGTGGGCGACGGGTGCGTGGCGGACGGCGCGAGCAGCTCGCGCGCGGTCCTCACGAGGCGGAGCCGGTCGTCCGCACCCCAGACGAGGGCCTGTTCGCGCAGCACCCGGACGGCGTGCGGCAGCGCCGCCTCCGTCTCCGGGGCGCCCTCGTCGCCGCTCATCAGGGCGCGCAGCATGTCGTACGTCGCCGGGTCCGGCGCCACCGCGAGGGCCTCGGCGGTCTGCAGTGCGAACTTGTCGAGCCGCTCCAGGGCACGGACGACGGAGGCCCTGGTTCCGGCCCGGGTGGCGAGCAGGCCCACGTCCCCGGGTACGGGCGAGAGCAGGTCGGGCCTGGCCCGCAGCAGCGCGGTCAGAGCCGCGTCGTCCCGGGTGCGCAGGTCCTCGGCGAGGGTGCGCGGGGGCGCGGCGCTGCCGGGGGCGGTGCGGTCGGACGTGGCGCGGTCGGACGTGGTGCGGTCCGACGGCGCGCCGGCGGGTGTTCCGCCGCCGGGCATGCCTGCGGACGTGTCGGCTGACGTTCCGGCCGACCCGGCCGACGTTCCGGCAGTCGTGTCACCGGTGGTGTTTCCTTCGGGCACGTGCGCCTCCAGGTCGCGCTCGCTGGTCCCCATCCGCCCCACGTTAGCCCCTGCGCGGGCCCTCACCCGGCGGCAGGCGCTAACGTCGGTCCGGGGCGGGTCGGCAACTGCGTGTAGCCGACGCGTACTTGCGGGGTACGAGAAGCGGACGCAGGGGACGGACGGACGTCGTGGGCATCGAGAGCGACCAGCTGGTCTTCGACTATCTGAGCCGGGTCGGCGACCTGGCCCAGCAGCACCAGCTGAACTCCGGCGACCGCATGCGCCTGGTGGCCGCGCTGCGCGGCGAGATCGACCGGCAGCGGGCGAAGGCGATCGGCGGCCCGGACAGCGTCGCCGCCGTGCAGCGCATCCTCGGCAGACTCGGCACGCCGGACGACATCGTCGAGGCGGCGGGCGGCGGAGGCGTGGAAGCGGTCGTGTCCTCGCGCACGTCACGGAAGGTGCCCCGGCAGAGACGTACCGCCCAGGAGCCCGGACGGGACGAGAAGCGGCCCGAGACCCCCGTCGGCTTCGAGAAGCGCCCGGAGGCGCAGGCGTGGCCGCGGTCCGGGCCGTCCGCCCCGCATCTCGCCGACAGCGACGAACTCGGGCCCGGCGGCGACGACATCGAGTGGTGGCGCAGCGAGCCGGGGCCCTTCGGCGGCCTCGGCGCATCCGTGCCCGGCTTCACCGGCGGCGTGGAGATCCCCGAGCTGCTCAAGCCGCCGCCGGAGGACGACGAGGACGAGGCGGAGGAGGACGGCGAGGAGGAGGAAGAGGGCGGAGCGGGCCTGGGCCGGTGGCTGCCGCGCGGCCTCCGCCGGCGCACCCGGGCGGACGCGGTGGAGGACGCGGGGGCGGATGCCGGCGCTGGTGCCGGGGACGCCCCGGCGCCCGGCCGCGCGGCGCTCGTGCCGCGCGGCAGCCCGTTCCTCCTTCTCGCCGCCCTGCTGCTGGTCACCGGCGCCGTGCTCGGCAATGTGCTGGTCCTCGCGGGCGGCTGGTTCCTCGCGTACTTCTCGCGCAGGCTCAGCCGTGCCGAGGCGAAGTGGGCCGTACTCGGGCTGCCCGGCGTCGTCGCGGCCGGTGGTGTGGCCTGGCTGTGGGGGCGTACGGACGGACGCTGGGGCGCACCGCTGTCGACGCAGGTCGAGGGCGCGCTGAGCGACGCGATCGCGGGGCTCTGGCCCGTACTGCTGCGGACGGCGGCCGTCGTCACGGCGCTCTACCTGGTGTGGCGGGCCCGCAGGCTCGGCCGGTAGCGCTCGGGCCTCCCGAACGGCCCGAGCGCGCGCGAAGTCGCTACTCCGTCACTTCGTCAGGTCCGTCTGCAGTTCGTCCAGGATCCTGCTCGCGGCCGTGTAGCCGATGCCCTGGATCCACAGCTGGTCGTCGACGCCGAAGACCTTGCCCGCCTTGACCGCCGGGATGTTCTTCCAGAGCGCCGAGTTGAGCGTCCGGGTCTGCTTGGCCTTCGTCGGGTCGCCGTACGTGGAGTGGAAGATGACGGCCGCGTCCTCGCCCGCGAGGTCGATCTTCTCGGGGCTGACGTCGTACGAGAAGCCGTCCTTCGCCTTGTCCGCGACGGCGGGCCGGCCGAGGCCGACGTCGGCGAGGACGGTCGCGATGTAGTTCTTCCTGCCGTAGATGCGGATGTCGGCGCCCTCGACGAAGCGCACCACGTTGACCTTGGTCCGCGCGGCCTGGTCCTTGCCGCCGACCGCAGCGGTCACCTTCGCGGCGTGCGCGGTGTACTCCTCGACGGTCTTCTTCGCCTCGGCCTCCTTGCCGAGCGCCTTGGCGTGCAGCTGGAAGTTCTCCTTCCAGGGGAAGCCGGTGCCCTCGGTCATCACGGTCGGGGCGATGGCCTTCAGCTCGTTGTACTTGTCCTCGTGGCGGACCTTGCTGGTGAGGATCAGGTCAGGTTCCAGCTCGGCGATGGCCTCCAGATTGGGGGTCATCATCTCGCCGACGTCCTTGATGCCCGCGACCTTGTCCTTGGGCAGGTAGTTCAGGAAGCCGGACTCGACGTCGGCGTGCGTGGAGCCGACCGGCTTCACCCCGAGGGTGATCGCGGAGTCCAGTTCGGCGGTGTCCAGGACGACGACGCGCTTCGGCGCCACGGGCACCTGGACGGCGCCCATGGCGGTCTGCACGGTGTGCGTCTTCTTCTGCTCGCCGGCGTCCGCGCCCGAGCCCTTGTCGGAGCCCCCGCACGCGGAGAGCGCGAGCGCGCCCACGGCGGCGAGGGAGACGGCGGCCGTGCCGCGACGGTGGCGCAGTGCGTTGCTCATGAGGTGGCTGCCTTTCGCAGGGCGGGCGGAACGGAATCGTCCGTACCGGCGTCGTCCGCGACGGCGTCGGCCGCCACGGAATCCTTGACCTCGGGGTTCTCGGGCGGTGTCCACGGCGCCCCCGGCACCACCAGCGGCGACCCCGTCACCGGGTCCGGCACCACGACCGCCTCCAGACCGAACACCTCTCGTACGAGATCCTCGGTGACCACATCGGCGGGCGCACCCTCGGCGACGATCTCGCCCGCCTTCATCGCGACGAGGTGGTCCGCGTACCTGGCGGCCTGGTTGAGGTCGTGCAGCACCACCACGACGGTCCGCCCGCGCTCCCGGTTGAGCTGCCTGACCAGGTCGAGGACCTCCACCTGGTGGGAGATGTCGAGGTACGTCGTCGGCTCGTCGAGCAGCAGCAGGTCGGTCTCCTGGGCGAGCGCCATCGCGATCCACACGCGCTGGCGCTGACCGCCCGACAGCTCGTCCACGGACCGGTCCGCGAGCGCCGCCACGTCCGTACGCTCCATGGCGTCCGTGACGGCCCGCTCGTCCTCGCCCGACCACTGCTTCCACCAGGCCTGGTGCGGCTGCCGGCCGCGCGACACGAGGTCGGCGACGGTGATGGCCTCGGGTGCGACGGGCGTCTGCGGCAGCAGGCCGATCGACTGGGCGATCTTCTTGGTGGGGATCCTCGCCAGTTCGGCGCCGTCGAGGAGCACCGCCCCGCCCTGGGGCTTCAGCAGCCGCCCGAGCGCCCGCAGCGTGGTCGACTTCCCGCACGCGTTCGGGCCGACGATGACGGTGACCCGCCCGTCGGGCACCGCCAGGTCCAGTTCGCGGACGACGGTGCGGTCTTCGTAGCCGAGGGTCAGCGAGGCCGCCCGCAGCCGGGACGCGTCGGAACTCATGCCTTGCCTCCAGTACGCCCACTGTGTCCACGCACGATGAGCCAGATCAGATACGGGGCGCCCACCGCCGCCGTGAGCACGCCCACCGGCAGTTCGACGGGCGAGAAGAGCCTGCGCGCCAGCAGGTCCCCGAGTACGACGATCACCGCACCGAGCAGCGCCGAGCAGACCAGCGGAATCTGCGCGGTCCGGGTCAGCCGGCGCGCGATCTGCGGTGCGAGCAGCGCCACGAAGTCGACGGGCCCGGCCGTCCCGGTCGCCACCGACGCCAGGACGACACCGAGGGCGACGAGACCGAGCCGCACCCGCCCGAGACGTACGCCGAGCGCGACGGCCGTGTCGTCGTCCATACCGGCCGTGCGCTGCGCCCGCGCCGCCCACGCGATGCCCGGCAGCAGCACGAGCAGCACCCACCCGAGGGTGGACGCCTCGCCCCAGCCGCGCCCGTTGAGCGACCCGGTCATCCAGATCTGCGCCTGCTGTGCGACGAGGTAGTCGCCCTTCGTCATGAAGAGCTGGGTCACCGACCGCAGCGCGATCGCGAAGCCGATGCCGATCAGCACGAACCGCGTCGCGTGCAGCCCGCCGCGCCACGCGAAGACGTACACCAGCGCCGCGGCGAGCACACCGCCGAGCACGGAGAGGTACGGCAGCACGCCAGCCGACGTGACGCCGAAGACCATCGCTCCGACGGTGAGCGCACTCGCGCCCTGGCTGATGCCGATGATGTCGGGGCTGGCCAGCGGATTGCGGGCGACGGTCTGGATGAGCGCCCCCGCGACCCCGAAGGCCAGCCCGACAAGGAGTCCGACCGTCATCCGGGGCAGCCGCAGCGTGCCTACGACGAGTTCGCTGTGCGACTCCTGCCCGAAGAGCACCCGCAGCACTTCGCCCGGCGCCACGAACCGTTCCCCGACGCACAGGTACGCGACGCACACCGCGGCGAGCACCACCGCGAGGGCGCCCGCGACGAGCGCCGCCCTGCGGTGCAGCAGGAACGAGGCGCTCCCGGCCCGTACGAGCGTGTACCCGGCGGGGCGGACCCGCCCGGCAGCGGTCGTGGGGGCGGGGGCCGTGGTCGTCGTACTCATGCCGGCACCGCCTTCCTGCGGACGAGCGCCACCAGGAACGGCACCCCGATCAGCGCCGTCATCACACCCGCCGGAACCTCGCTCGGCGGGAAGACCACCCGCCCGATCACGTCCGACACCAGCAGCATGACCGGCCCGATCAGCGCCGCCATCGGCAGCACCCACCGGTGGTCGCTGCCGACGACCGCCCGCGCGATGTGCGGCACCGCGAGACCGATGAACGCGATCGGCCCGGCGGCGGACACCGCGACACCGGTCAGGACCGTCGCGCCGAGCCCGCCCACGATCCGCACCAGCGCGACGTTCTGCCCGAGCCCCTTCGCCACGTCCTCGCCCAGCGCGAGCGCGTCGAGTCCGCGCGCCACGGCCAGTACGAGCACCACTCCGACCACCAGGAACGGCCAGATCTGGCCAATGATCTCCGCGTCCCGCCCGGCCACCGAACCCACCTGCCAGAACCGAAACTCGTCCATCGCGGCGGCCTTCGTCGTCAGCACCGCCATCGTCACCGACACCAGCAGCGCGTTGATCGCCGCACCGCCCAGCGCCAGTTTCACGGGGGTCGCGCCGCCGCGCCCGCCCGAGGCGATCGCGTACACCGCGACCGAAGCGAGCGCCGCTCCCGCGAACGCGAACCACACGTACCCGCTGAGCGTGTGCACGCCCGTGAACGCGATCGCGAGGACCACGCCCACCGAGGCGCCCTGGCTGATGCCGAGGATTCCGGGGTCCGCGATCGGGTTGCGGGTGATGCCCTGGAGGGCGGTTCCGGCGATCGCGAGGGCCGCGCCGACCATCAGGCCGATGACGGTGCGGGGCACCCGCATCTGCCGTACGACCTCGGCGTCGGAGGTGCTCCCGCCGTGCAGCAGCGCGTCGAACACCGTCGCAGGGGCGACGCTCCGCGCACCCACCGCCAGGCTCAGCAGTACGGCCACCAGCAGCGCCGCCACGGCGAGCGCCGTCCAGCCGATCCGGCGGGAGACGACTGCGTTGCGGACCCGGGGCGGTGGGGCGGACCTGGACAGGGGTGGCGCGGTCGGCATCGGTCCCATTCCGGAGGCTGAGCAGGCAGGTTAGGCGGGCCTAAGTGTACGGGCGGGGGTGCGCGGCCGTCCCGGCACAATGGCAGTCATGACCACACTTGAGTCCCTTGGTTCCCCTGTGGCAGGACCCGCCGTCGGCTTCGACCTCGACATGACGCTGATCGACACCCGCCCCGGCATCCGGGCCGCCTACCAGCGGCTTTCCGCCGAAACCGGGGTGGAGATCGACGCCGACCTGGTCGTCACCCGGCTCGGCCCTCCGCTGGAGGACGAGATCGCCAACTGGTTCCCCGCCGAACAGGTCGAGGAGGCCGCGAACCGCTACCGCGCGCTCTACCCCGCGTGCGCGATCGCCCCGGCCACCGCGCTCCCGGGGGCCCGCGAGGCCGTCGCCGCGGTGCGTGCGGCGGGCGGCCGGGCGGTCGTCGTCACCGGCAAGTGGGAGCCCAACGCCAAGCTGCACCTCACCCACCTGGGCATCGAGGTGGACGCCGTCATCGGCAATGTGTGGGCGGAGGGCAAGGCCCTCGCACTGCGCGAGCACGGGGCGGCCGTCTACGTGGGGGACCACCTCGGCGACGTACGGGGCGCACGCGCGGCGGGCGCTCTCTCGGTCACCGTGCCGACGGGACCGTACGACGCACAGGCGTTGGAGGAAGCGGGTGCGGACGTGGTCCTGCCGGACCTGACCGCCTTCCCCGCCTGGTTCGCCGACTACTGCGCGGCGGAAGCGGGGGAGGCCGACACGGCCTTGGCCTGACGCCTCTGGGCGGAGATCGACCAGAGCACACCGGCCGCCGCGATCACGAAACCGACGCCCATCAGCATGCAGACGGCGTACGCCACCGACGGGAACGGCTCCGTCTTCAGGAACAGCGGGGCCACCGTGACCAGGGTGGCGACCGCACCGACGAAGAAGACGACAGCACCGACGCGAACCAGCCGATCGCCGGTCGTGCTCTCTTTCGCGGACTGTGCCGCGGGGGTTTCATTGCTCACCCGGCAAGGGTAGTTCCCAGCTCTGAGGAAGCATCCGGCGACTCTTGTCAGCAGCGCACAGACGATTAGCCTGGTGAGTGGCGGGTCGATGACGACCCGCTGAGTGCTATCCGGAACCGCTTTCGCGGCCTTTCCGGACCCGACGAGTACGAGGACGAGGACAGACGGTGCCTACCGGCAAGGTCAAGTGGTTCAACGGAGAAAAGGGCTTCGGCTTCCTTTCGCGCGACGACGGCGGCGACGTTTTCGTCCACTCCTCGGTGCTCCCGGCCGGTGTCGAGAGCCTCAAGCCCGGCCAACGCGTGGAATTCGGTGTCGTCGCCGGCCAGCGCGGCGACCAGGCCCTGTCGGTGACGGTCCTCGACCCGACCCCGTCGGTCGCGGCGGCCCAGCGCCGCAAGCCCGACGAGCTCGCGTCGATCGTGCAGGACCTGACGACGCTCCTGGAGAACATCACCCCGCAGCTGGAGCGGGGCCGCTACCCCGACAAGGCGGCCGGCGCGAAGATCGCGGGCCTGCTGCGGGCGGTGGCGGACCAGCTCGACGTGTAGGCGCCCGGTCTACGGGAAACTCAGCGCATCGCGGCCGAGGGGCGGAACGAGCCCCTCGGCCGCCGCACGTTCCAGGAGTCCGCGCACCGCCGCGTACCCGTCCTCGCCGAGCTCCGCCGTGAACTCGTTCACGTACAGCCCGATGTGCTGGTCGGCGACGGCCGGGTCCATCTCCTGGGCGTGCGCCGCGACGTACGGACGCGACGCCTCCGGCTCGTCCCACGCCATCGTCACGGACGTGCGCGCGGCCTGCGCCAGCTCCCGCAGCCGGGCCTCGCCCAGCGAGCGCTTGGCGATGATCGCGCCGAGCGGGATGGGCAGCCCGGTGGTGGCCTCCCAGTGCTCGCCCATGTCGGCCAGCTTGTGCAGGCCGTAGTTCTGGTACGTGAACCGGGCCTCGTGGATGACAAGGCCCGCGTCCACCTTGCCGTCCCGCACCGCGGGCATGATCTGGTCGAACGGCATGACGACGACCTCGCCGACCCCGCCCGGCACCACGTCGGCCGCCCACAGCCGGAACAGCAGGTACGCCGTCGAGCGCTCGCTCGGCACGGCGACGGTCTTCCCGGTCAGGTCGACGTCCGCGTCCTTCGTCAGGACCAGCGGCCCGCAGCCCCGGCCGAGCGCCCCGCCGCACGGCAGCAGCGCGTAGTCGTCGAGGACCCACGGCAGCACGGCGTACGACACCTTGAGCACGTCGAACTCGCCGCGCTCGGCCATCGCGTTGGTGATGTCGATGTCCGCGAAGGTGACGTCGAGTTCCGGCGCCCCTGGCACCCGGCCGTGCGCCCACGCGTCGAAGACGAAGGTGTCGTTGGGGCAGGGGGAGAAGGCGATCTTCAAGGCATCAGATTGCGTCGTCATGTGGTGTCCAACTCTCCAGTACGGGCCTGAGCTTCCCGAAGGCGTCGCTCAGCGCGGCGAGCGCGTCCCCGATCCGCCAGGCGTCGCGGTCGCGCGGCCCGACGGCGTTGGAGACGGCACGGATTTCGAGCACCGGCAGCCCGAAGAGGGCGGCGGCCTCCGCCACCCCGAACCCCTCCATCGCCTCGACGGCGGCGTACGGGTGCCGCACGCGCAGCTCGGCGGCGCGGGCGGCGGTGCCGGTGACGGTGGAGACGGTGAGGACGGTGCCGGCGGCGGCGCCGGTGGCCCGCGCCGCCGTACGTACGAGAGCGGCGGGCGGCAGGTGCTCGACGGTCCCGAAGCCGAGCCCGGTGACCGGAACGTATCCCTCCGCCGTCTCGGCGCCGAGGTCGGCGGCGACGATCGCATCGGCGACGACGACGGAGCCGACCGGCGCGACGTCCGCGAACCCGCCGCCGATCCCGGCGGAGATCACCAGGTCGTACGGGGCGGAGGCGGCGGCAGCTGTGGCGAGGGCGCGGGCGGTGGATGCGGCGGCCGCGGCGGGGCCGACACCGCCGGAGATCACGTCGTACCCCCGGAGGTTCCCCCCGAACGCACGCGTGACCGCGTCCCGCTCAGCGGGGACCGCGGTCACGACGAGGACGTTCACAGGGGTCACGGGGTTCAGGAAGCCTTCTCCAGCTTGAAGCTCCACACGCCGATGAGCTTCTTGCCGCCGGTCTCGACGATGCTGACCGTCGCCTCCTTGGCGGGCGGGGAGCCCTGCTGGCCGCTGCTGAAGAACGCGTTGCCCGGGATGGACCGGTACGTCTTCTTGAACGGCTCCTGCTCGGCGGGCTGCCCGTTGATGAAGACCGTCCAGCCGTTCTCGGCGACCTCGGGGTCGACGCCCAGGCGGACCTTGTCCTCCATGGAGACCTTGATGGACTTGGCGGGCTTCTTGTTCAGGCAGCCCGGGGTCTCCTTCTCGCTGACGCCCGCGTCGCCGTGGGCGTAGCAGGCGGCCTCGGAGTTCACCGATTCCGAGCCGACCGTGATGGTGGCGCGCGGCGTCGGCTTGTCGCAGGCGGAGAGGGCGAGCAGCCCGGCGGAGACAACGCCGAGGGCGGCAGCGGTACGGCGGGCCTTGCCCGAGAACAACGCAACGGTCATGCGCGAAGGCTATCGCCCGAACCGGGCCCGGCTGCGCCGGGGGGTTTTCGGGGTGTTCGTGGCGTGACTTGCCGGGCTGCGCCCGGACCCAGGGGTTGCCCGGTTGGGCGGGGTGTGTCGGGTGCGGGTGCGTTGTGGCTGGTCGCGCCCACGCGGCGGAGCCGCAAATCGATGCAGCCCCGCGCCCCTATGGGGCTCTACCGCAGTCCTACTCTCTTGCGGCCTGCGCCCAGTAGGCCTCGTAGCGACAGCAGTACGCCGAGCGTCACCAGGGCCGCGCCCACGCTCATTCCCAGCCAGGCCACCAGTGGCAGCACGATGCCGATCGCGCCGCCCACCACCCATGCGACCTGCAGCAGCGTCTCGGATCTGGCGAACGCCGAGTTCCGTACCGCCTCCGGCACGTCGCGCTGGATCAAAGCGTCCAGCGACAGCTTTCCCAGGGCCTGGCAGAGCCCCGCCGTCGCCCCCAGTACCGCCACCAGCACCCCGCCGAAGAAGACGGCGGTCAGTGCGGAAACGCCCAGCGCGATGCCGAGCACCGTCGCGATGATCAGTTCGGGTGCGCGGGACTTCAGCCAGGCGCCGACCGCCGTTCCCACCGCGTTCCCCAGGCCCGCGGCGACTCCGACGATCCCGAGGGAGACCGCCGCGCTCTGCCCGGCCAGCGGGTGCTGGCGCAGCAGGAAGGCGAGGAAGAAGATCAGGAAGCCGGAGAGCGCGCGCAGGGCCGCGTTCGCCTGGAGGGCGTGGACGACGGACGGGCCCACGTCGCGAAGGCCCCGCCCCGGGCGTTCCGGTGCCTCTTCCTCTCCCGGGTGTTCGGAGGCCAGATGGGCGCGCCGTTCACCCTTCGCGGAGTCCACCTTTCCGGGGAGGGAGAAGGCGAGGAAGGTGCCGGCCACGAAGACGAGGAAGGCCCCGTACAGCGGCCAGGCAGGACCGACGCGCTGCAGCGCCGCCCCGATGGGTGCGGCGGCCCCCGTCGCGAGCAGACCCGCGAGGGTCACCCGCGAGTTCGCCTTGACCAGCGAGAAGCGCGGTGGCAGCAGCCTCGGCACGACGGCGCTCCGGACGACTCCGTACGCCTTCGAGGCCACCAGTACGCCCAGCGCCGCCGGGTACAGCTCGATGCCTCCCGTCGCCACCGCCCCCGACATCGCCAGCGCCAGCACCGCCCGCGCCAGCATCGCGCCCGCCATCGCGGCCCGCCGCCCGTGCGGCAGCCGGTCCAGGAGCGGGCCGATCACCGGGGCCAGCAGGGTGAAGGGCGCCATGGTGATCGCCAGGTAGAGGGCGACACGGCCCCTGGCCTCGTCGGTCGGTACGGAAAAGAAAACGGTCGAGGCGAGCGCGATTGTGATCAATACGTCGCCCGCGCCGTTGACGGCGTGCAGTTCGATGAGCTTTCCGAGCCCCGACTCACCCGCGCCGTGCGCGTGCGTGGCGCGCCTGATGCCCCGCGCCGTACCGGTGAACGGCAGGTGGAGGGCGCGGCCGACCGCCCGGCCCGCCTTGCGCAGCGGCCCAGTTGGGACGTTCGAGCGTGACGACGAACGTGTGCTGGCCACCCCGCCATAGTGCCCCAAAGACGCGCGGGCCCCACCCGACCCGAACCAGGATTCGGACGCGCAGGTGGGATGGGGGCGGCGGAGGGGGTAGCGTGCGTAGCGCGCCACCGGCGGTTGTCCTCGGCCGCGCGCCTCTCAGCGATCCCGCAGAATGGATGGCGGAAGGTGTGCCCGAGGCAGTAGGTAGGTCGGGCGCGGACGTCGACGCGGCCCCATGGTCCGCTCCGCCCGCGGCTCGTACATCCATCTGCATCGCTCCTCGGCAGGCGCACCCGTGATACGGCGTAGGAGAGAAGCGAAACCTGTGAGTGCTGCGACGACGAGAAGCCGTACCCCTGACCGTCTGTGCGCCGAAGCGGTCGACCTCGCGCGCGAGGCCGCCGAGGAGGCCGCCTTCCCCGGGGTGGTCGGCGAGCACGTCACTCTCTTCGCCGAGGGCGACCGGGTGGTCACCCACCTCTTCGAGGCCAAGGAGCCCGGCTACCGCGGCTGGCGCTGGGCCGTCACGGTGGCCCGCGCGTCCCGCGCGAAGTTCGTCACCCTCGACGAGACGGTCCTGCTGCCGGGCCCCGACTCCCTCCAGGCCCCCGAATGGGTGCCGTGGAGCGAGCGGCTGCGCCCCGGCGACATGGGCCCCGGCGACCTGCTCCCGACGGAGGCGGAGGACCTCCGGCTGGAGCCCGGCTGGACGGGCGAGGACGCCCCGCCGCCGAACTCGCTCCTCTCCGAGGAGATGGAGTCCCAGGCCCTCGCCGAGGTGGCGGATGCCGAGGATGCGGAACTGACCGCTCCGGTCGCACCGGTTCCGGTCCGGGGCTCGATCACCTCCGTGGCCGAGGAGCTCGGCATGCGCCGGGCCCGCGTCCTGTCCCGCTACGGCCTCCACCTGGCGGCCGACCGCTGGGACGAGGAGTACGGCGCGAAGACCCCGATGGCGCAAGCGGCCCCCGCCACCTGTGTCTCCTGCGCGTTCCTCATCCCGGTCTCCGGCTCGCTCGGCCAGGCCTTCGGTATCTGCGCCAATGAATTCGGCCCGGCGGACGGCCATGTCGTCTCGCTCTCGTACGGCTGCGGCGGCCACTCGGAGGCGGCCGTCATGCCGAAGACCCCGAAGCCGACGGGTCCTGTGCACGACTCGATGGCGGTCGACGCCTTTCCGCTGAGGCCGGACCCGGCGGGCGGATCGGTGCCGGGGACCGCGGACCCGGAGTCGGAGGACCTGGGTCACTCCTGACCCTGGCTCTCCGGGCTTCGCCCGGAACAGGGGTTGCCCGTCCGGGCAGGGTTTTGCGCGTGCAGGTGCGTCCGTGGCCGGTCGCGCCCACGCGGCGGAGCCGCAAATCGATACTGCCCCGCGCCCCTGAACGGGACTGTCCGGCCGCTCACGGGGCAGGGGCATGGGTCAGCCGCGCGGTACCTTGCACGCCGCAGACCACGACAGAGGAGCGACCACCGTGAGCGCATCGGAGACGGATTCCAGCGGGGCGAACGAGGGCGACCCCGGTGACCCGTTCGGCACCGCACGGCTGCGGCGCGGTGTGCTGGACGCCTGGACCGCTACCCCGGCCCGTTTCCGGGAGGACGCGAACGCGGAGGAGGACCTCGCCCTCGGCGGCTACCGGGACCGGCTCGTCGTGGAGCTGGCACAGAACGCCGCCGACGCGGCGGGACGCGCGGGGGCGGTCGGACGGCTGCGGCTGACCCTGCACCCGGCCACCGCCGACGGGCCCGCCGTGCTCGCCGCCGCGAACACCGGCGCTCCGCTGGACGCCGCCGGCGCGGAGTCGCTCAGCACGCTGCGGGCCTCCGCCAAGCGCGAGGACACCGACACCGCCGTCGGCCGCTTCGGCGTCGGGTTCGCCGCCGTGCTCGCGGTGAGCGACGAGCCCGCCGTGCTCGGCCGGCACGGCGGTGTGCGCTGGTCGCTCGCCGAGGCGCGCGGAATGGCGGACGAGTCCGCGCTGCGCAGCCCAGGACTCGCCGACGAACTCCGCCGCCGCGACGGCCATGTGCCGCTGCTGCGGCTGCCGTTGCCCGCCGAGGGGACCGCGCCCGAGGGGTACGACACGGTCGTCGTGCTCCCGCTGCGCGACCCGGCGGCCGTGGCGCTGGTCGAGCACCTGCTCGCCGCGATCGACGACGCGCTGCTGCTGACGCTGCCTGGGCTGAGCGAGGTCGTCGTCGAGACGCCCGAGACGGTACGGACGCTGGCCCGGTCGGTGGACGGGGCGTACACAGAGGTACGGGACAGCGCGCACGGCACGACCCGCTGGCGCACGGCCGCCGCGTCCGGCCCCCTCACCCGCGACCTCCTCGCGGACCGCCCCGTCGAGGAGCGCCTGCGCCCGCACTGGTCCCTCACCTGGGCCGTCCCCGTCGACGACGACGGCTCCCCGCTGCCGCCGCGCACCGCGCGCGTCGTGCACGCGCCGACGCCGACCGACGAGCCGCTGGGCGTACCGGCGCTGCTCATCGCCTCGCTGCCGCTGGACACCACCCGCAGGCACCCCGCCCCGGGTCCGCTCACCGACTTCCTCGTGGAGCGGGCGGCCGACACGTACGCCGAGCTGCTGAGCGGCTGGGAGCCGCTGTCCACCGGCACCCTCTCGCTCGTCCCGGGACCGCTGGGGAAGGGCGAGCTGGACGGAGCGCTGCGCGCCGCGATCGTCGCCCGGCTGCCGCGCATCCCCTTCCTGCTGCCCGCCGCGCCCACCGAGGAGCAGCCCGCGCTGCGCCCGTTCGAGGCGGAGGTCGTGGAGGGGGCGGGCGACGAGACCGTACGCGTACTGGCGGAAGTCCTGCCCACCCTCCTGCCCGCCGGGCTCGAACGGCGGGCGGAACTGCGGACGTTGGGCGTGGGGCGGCTCCCGCTCGGTGACGCCGTCGAGCGCATCGGCGGCGCCGAGCGCGCTCCCGGCTGGTGGCGGCGGCTGTACGAGTCGCTGGCCGGCGTCGACCCGGACCGCCTGGCGGGCCTCCCGGTGCCGCTCGCCAACGGGCGTACGGCGATCGGGCCGCGCCAGGTCCTCCTCCCGCTGCCGGACACCACCGCCCCCGAACAGCTCGCCCGGCTCGGGCTGCGGGTGGCGCACGCGGAGGCCGCCCACCCGCTCCTGGAGAAGCTGGGCGCGCTGCCCGCGACGCCGCGTGCGGTGCTGACGACTCCCCAGGTGCGGGCGGCGGTTGCGGGCTCGCTCGACGGTTCGGACATCTGGGACGAGGACGGGCTCGACGCGGACGAACTGGCCGAGACGGTGCTCGGCCTCGTACGGGACGCGGACCTGGCGCCGGGCGACGAGCCGTGGCTGGGTGCGCTGGCCCTGCCGGACGAGGACGGGGAACTGGCCCCGGCCGGCGAGCTGGTGGTGCCGGGATCGGACTTCGCGCAGGTCATGCGGGAGGACGAACTGGCCTTCGCCGACCAGGAGCTGACGGACAAGTGGGGGGAGCAGGTGCTCGCCGCCGTCGGCGTGCTGGCCACCTTCGCTCTCGTACGGGCGACGGACGTCGTGCTCGACCCGGACGAGCTCGAACCGCGCGACGGCGACTTCGCCGAGCCGGACGACGCGGGGCTGCTCGACGCGGTCGACGTGTGGTGCGAGGACATCCTCGACCAGCTGCCCCGGACGCCGGTGCCGCCGGTGGCGACGGAGATCGTGGCCGTACGGGACCTGGATCTGGTCGACGACGACAAGTGGCCCCAAGCCCTCGCCCTGCTGGCACAGCCGCCGCTGCGGGACGCCCTCACCCAGCAGGTGCGGGTGCTGCTGCCGGACGGGACGACGCGGTCCGTACGCCCGTACACGGCGTGGTGGCTGCGCGACCACCCGGTGCTTGACGGGCGCCGCCCGGCGGGCCTGCTGGCGGCCGGCGGCGACGCACTCCTGGAAGGCCTCTACGACGAGGCCGACGCGACCGGCTTCGAGGACGAGCAGGTGCTGCGGGCGCTGGGCGTACGGACCTCGCTGGCCTCGCTGCTCGCAGAGCCGGGCGGTGCGGCGGAGCTGCTCGGCCGGCTCGCGGACCCTTCGAGCGAGGTCGACGAGCACCAACTGCACGCGCTGTATACGGCGTTGGCCGACCTGGATCCGGAGCAGGTGACGCTTCCCGACGAGCTGTGCGCGGTCGTCGACGGGCGGGTGGAGGTCGTGGACGCGGCCGACGCGCTCGTCGCGGACGCCCCGGACCTGCTGCCGCTGACCGGCGGACTGGCCCTGCTGCCGGTCGCGCCTTCGCGGGCGGCACGGCTGGCGGAGCTGTTCCAGGTGCGGGGGCTGGGGGAGACGGTGCCGGGAGAGGTGAGCTCGGAGGGCATCGTACGGGAGGTCCCGCCGGCGGTACGGGAGCTGCTGGGGTCGCGGACCCCGGCGACGTACCTCGAACACGAGGAGCTGCTCGCGGGCGGCGTGGAACTGGACTGGCGCGGGACACCGGACGGGGTGCTCCACGCGTCCACACTGGAGGGCGTGGCCGCCGCACTGGCCTGGGCGACCGGTCAGTGGCCGCGCCGCTTCGAGGTGGCCGCGCTCCTGGAGGACCCGACCCGAACGTCGGAACTGTCCCGCAACAGATGGTTCGACTGAGGAGTCTGGGCGGGCCACCTGCCCCCTAGCCCCCTTGGGCAGCGGGGCCGCCCCCCGGGGGCGGAACGGGTGGGCAAGGGGGCGGCCCCCCACTGCGGCACGCCCTCAGCGACCGCACGCCCTCGCGCCCGCATGCCCTCGCGACCGCGGCCCGTGCGGGTGCGTCGTGGCTGGCCGCGCAGTTCCCCGCGCCCCTAAAAGCCTGCCCCCGCGACCGCGCGCCCCCGTGAATGCCCTACGCCGGCCACTTGCGGCCGACCCACCTCCACGATCCCTCCAGCAGCGCCGCCGCCGCCACGGCGATCCCGACCGCCGTCCACGGCATCGTCGTCCCGATCAGCTTCAGTGCGAAGAAGTGCTGGAGCCACGGCACCGCCAGCACCAGCAGGAATCCGGCCCCCATCGTCGCCACCAGCGCGATCCGCCACCACGTGTACGGCCTGGCGATGATCGCCAGTACCCACATCGACACCAGGAAGAGCGTCAGCGTCGCCGCGCTGGTCTCCGCGGCCAGCGCGTCGGGGCCGGAGTAGTGGGAGCGGGCGAGCAGGTAGGTGGTGAAGGTGGCGACCGCTGCGATGACCCCGCTCGGGATCGCGTACCGCATCACCCTCCGTACGAAGTGCGGCTTCGCCCGCTCCTTGTTCGGCGCGAGGGCCAGGAAGAAGGCCGGGATGCCGATCGTGAGGGTGGAGAGGAGGGTCAGGTGCCGCGGGAGGAAGGGGTACTCGACCTGGGAGCAGACCACCATGATGGCGAGGAGGACGGAGTAGACGGTCTTCGTCAGGAAGAGGGTCGCGACCCGCGTGATGTTGCCGATGACGCGGCGGCCCTCGGCGACCACCGACGGGAGGGTGGCGAAGCTGTTGTTGAGGAGGACGATCTGCGCGACCGCGCGCGTCGCCTCCGAGCCCGAGCCCATCGAGACGCCGATGTCGGCGTCCTTCAGGGCGAGGACGTCGTTGACGCCGTCGCCCGTCATGGCGACCGTGTGGCCCTTCGACTGGAGGGCCGCGACCATGTCCCGCTTCTGCTGCGGCGTGACCCGCCCGAAGACCGCGTTCGAGTCGAGGACCGCCGCCATCTCGGCCTGGTCCTTCGGGAGTTGGCGGGCGTCGATGGTGTTCTCCGCGCCCGGCAGGCCGAGCTTCCCGGCCACCGCGCCGACCGACACCGCGTTGTCGCCGGAGATCACCTTGGCCGCCACGTCCTGGTCGGCGAAGTAGGCGAGGGTCTCGCCCGCATCGGGGCGCAGCCGCTGTTCCAGGACGACGAGGGCGGTCGCGGTGGCGCCCGAGCCCACCTGCGGGTCGGTCAGCTCCGAGCCGGTCGCGCGGGCCAGGAGGAGGACGCGCAGGCCCTGCGCGTTCAGGTCGTCGATCTCCGCGAGGTGCGGGTCGCCGGGGGGCAGCAGCACGTCGGGGGCGCCGAGGAGCCACGTCGAGTTCTCGCCCGTACCGTCGCTGAAGGACGCCCCGCTGTACTTCCGCGCTGAGGAGAAGGGGAGGGACTCCTGGACCCGCCACTCGGCCTCGTCCGGGTACTTGTCCTTGATGGCCTGGAGGCTCGCGTTGGGGCGCGGGTCGGACTCGCCGAGTGCGCCCAGCACCTGTCGTACGTACGCCTCGTCGGTCCCGCCCAGCGCCCGCAGCTCCGTGACGTCCATGCCGCCCTCGGTGAGGGTGCCGGTCTTGTCGAGGCAGACGACGTCGACGCGCGCCAGGCCCTCGATCGCGGGCAGCTCCTGCACCAGGCACTGCTTGCGGCCGAGGCGGATGACGCCGATGGCGAAGGCGACCGAGGTGAGGAGGACCAGGCCCTCGGGGATCATCGGGACGATGCCGCCGACGGTGCGGGCGACGGAGTTCTTGAAGTCGTTGTCCTTCACGACCATCTGGCTGATGATCAGCCCGATCGCCGTCGGGATCATCATCCACGTCACGTACTTGAGGATCGTGGAGATGCCGGAGCGCAGCTCGGAGTGGACGAGGGTGAAGCGGGACGCCTCCTCGGCGAGCTGTGCCGCGTACGCCTCCCGGCCGACCTTCGTCGCCGTGAAGGCGCCGCCGCCCGCGACCACGAACGAGCCGGACATCATGACGTCGCCCGGCTTCTTGAGGACGGGGTCCGCCTCGCCCGTCAGCAGCGACTCGTCGACTTCGAGGCTGTCGGCCTCCGCGACCTCACCGTCGACCACGACCTTGTCGCCGGGGCCCAGCTCGATGACGTCGCCGAGGACGATCTGGGAGGTGGAGATCTCGGCGGCCACCCCGTCGCGGCGCACCGTCGGCTTTGCCTCGCCGATGACCGCGAGCCCGTCGAGGGTCTTCTTGGCGCGCAGCTCCTGGATGATGCCGATGCCGGTGTTCGCGATGATCACGAAGCCGAACAGGCTGTCCTGGATCGGCGCGACGAACAGCATGATGATCCACAGCACGCCGATGATCGCGTTGAAGCGGGTGAAGACGTTGCCCCGGACGATCTCCGCCGTCGAGCGCGAACTCCGCACCGGAACGTCGTTGACCTCACCCCGGGCGATCCGCTCCGCCACCTCGGCCGAGGTCAGCCCGGTCGCGGCCGGCAGCGTCCCGGCCGACCCGGTCGCGCGCACGGCGACGGGCCCTTCGGAGGCAGGTGGATTCACCGGGTGTACGGGGTCCAGCTCCGAGCCCGCGTCAATGTGCGTCATGCACTCGACCGTACGACCGGATGTCCGGGTTTACCCGTCGAGGGAGCGGATTTCAGGGCCACGGGGAGGCAAGATCAGACCTCGGTACGACGCGGCCCGGCCGCGAGATGTACAACCGCGGCGACTTTCGTCGGCTACGGGGCCGGTCGGTCACGGGGCTGGTCGATCACAGGACCGGTCGGTCACAGGGCCGGTCGGTCACAGGACCAGTCGGCTACGGGGCCGAGGGCGCGCTCTCCCCGGCCGTCCGCGCGGCCTGTGCCGCCTTCTCCGCCGCGAACCGCTTCAGCGCCGCGTCGCGCCCCCGCACGTACCAGATGCCGATGAGGCCGAGTCCCGCGCCGGCCAGCGGTGTCCAGTACCACCAGAGCAGGTCGCGGTCGGCGAACCAGCCGTAGAACGCGGCCTGGGCGAGGAAGATCACGAACCAGATGATCGTGCCACCGGTGATCGTGCCGACCACGGGCCCCTCCAGGGGCTCGGGTGCCTCGTGCTTCGCAGTCCACTTCGCCATGCGAGCAGTGTAGGCCGCGGCCGGAGAGGGGTCGCGGGAAGGCCGTCGAGCCGGGCGGCCCATGGGTCTACGCGCGGAGATACCGATCTTCCCCTTATGCATTCATACTGAATATTCCTTGGATTGACTTGTTCCGTTCGTTTGAACATCCAAGTCTGACCGGTTTTCACCCCGCTCCTGCCTTCTCCCCGTGAGGTCACGCATGCCCCCCGCCAGCTCCCCGGTGGATGCCGCCGAGCAGCCGCCCGTCCCCGAGTCGTCAGCGGCACAGCCGCAGGGGCCGGTCAACGGACTCGACCGGTTCTTCAAGATCACCGAGCGGGGTTCGACCGTCGGCCGCGAGCTGCGCGGCGGTCTCGCCACTTTCTTCGCGATGGCGTACATCATCGTGCTGAACCCGATCATCCTCGGCAGCGCCAAGGACATGTACGGGCACCAGCTCGACAACGGCCAGCTGGTCACCGCGACCGTCCTGACCGCCGCCTTCTCCACGCTCCTGATGGGCGTCATCGGCAACGTCCCGATCGCCCTCGCGGCCGGCCTCGGCGTGAACACCGTCGTGGCCCTCCAGCTCGCCCCGCGCATGAGCTGGCCGGACGCGATGGGCATGGTCGTGCTCGCCGGTCTCATCGTCATGCTGATGGTCGCCACCGGGCTCCGGGAGCGCGTGATGAACGCGGTGCCGCTGGGCCTGCGCAAGGGCATCGCCATCGGCATCGGCCTGTTCATCATGCTGATCGGCCTCGTCGACTCGGGCTTCGTCTCCCGCATCCCGGACGCCGCGCACACCACCGTCCCGCTCCAGCTCGGCACGGGCGGCCACCTCAACGGCTGGCCGGTCCTGGTCTTCGTCCTGGGCGTCCTGCTCACGCTGGCCCTGCTGACCCGCAAGGTGCCCGGCGCGATCCTGATCTCGATGGTCGTCATGACCGTCGTCGCGATGATCATCCACGCGGTCGCGGACGTGAAGAGCTGGGGCCTGACGACGCCCGAGTGGCCCGGCAACCCGGTCGCCATGCCCGACTTCGGTCTTGTCGGCAAGGTCAGCCTGTTCGGCGGCTTCGAGAAGGTCGGCATCCTCACCGGCGTCCTCTTCGTCTTCTCCGTCCTGCTGTCCTGCTTCTTCGACGCGATGGGCACGATCCTCGCGGTCGGCGACGAGGCCAAGCTGACGGACGAGAAGGGCAACCTGCCCGGCGTCAACAAGGTCCTCCTCGTCGACGGCCTCGCGGTCGCCGCGGGCGGCGGAACCTCCTCCTCCGCCACCACCTGCTTCGTGGAGTCCACGGCCGGTGTCGGCGAGGGCGCGCGCACGGGTCTCGCCAACATGGTCACCGGCGGCCTCTTCGCGGCAGGACTCTTCCTGACCCCGCTGGTCACGATGGTCCCGTCGCAGGCGGCCACGCCCGCGCTGCTCGCGGTCGGCTTCCTGATCCTGTCCGGCTCGATCAGGGCGATCGACTGGAGCGACTACACGATCGCGATCCCGGCGTTCCTGACGATGCTGATGATGCCGTTCACGTACTCGATCACGAACGGCATCGGCATCGGCTTCGTCAGCTTCTGCGTGCTGCGGCTGGCGGCCGGGCGCGGGCGCGAGGTCCCGGTCGCGATGTACGCCGTGTCGGCGGTCTTCGGCTTCTACTACCTGATGCCGGCGCTGGGTCTTACGTAGCAGCACCAGTGGATACGAACGGGGCTCATGCCGCCCCGTAGAACTTCTCCGTCTCGTCGACCGCCGTCTTGAAGCGCTCGTCGAAGTCGTCGCGAATGAGCGTCCGGACCACATAGTCCTGGACGCTCATTCCGCGTTTCGCGGCATGGTCCCGGAGGCGGTCGAGGAGCTCGCCGTCTATCCGGAGGCTGAGCACCGAGGATTCCATCGCTGGTGGGGTCACTGCCCCAGGGTCCGTCCGGGGCCGGGCGGCATGCGTCACTTTCCGCCCCGTTCTCACTCGTACGGGTGACTTCTGCCCCCGTGTCCCGTGCCACTGTGGCTGGGGTGGTCTTTAGAGTGGGTAATGAGTTACGCTAACAAACATGCCTGACCTGTCCCACGGCGACAACGCCGCCGCCGTGAACGCACTCCGCTCCGCAGTCATGCTCCTCGGCCGACGACTGAAGCACCAGCGGGTCGACGAGTCGCTGAGCCCCACCGAGATGTCGGTGCTCGGCACCCTCGCCCGCTGCGGCTCCGCCACACCCGGCGAGCTGGCCCGCAAGGAACACGTACAGCCGCCGTCGATGACCCGCATCGTGGCACTGCTCGAAGCGAAGGGCCTGGTCAGGCTGGAGCCGCACCCCGAGGACCGCCGGCAGAAGGTGGTCAGCCAGACCGAGACCGCCGAGGCGATGCTCGAAGAGAGCCGCCGCAAGCGGAACGTCTGGCTGGCCCGCCTCGCCGACGGTCTGGACGAGGACGAATGGGCGAAGCTGCGCGCTGCAGCCCCGGTCCTGGAGAAGCTCGCCCACCTGTAAGTGCCAGTTTGCTGGCCTGCCCAGGGTGGGCCCTGCCGTCAACGACCCCGCGCGCCGCCAAGGAGGCGAACCCACATTGAGTACGGGATCCGGAGCAGACTCCGCCCCCGCACCGACCACCCCCAAGCAGTCCATGTTCAGCTCGCTCAGGAACCGGAACTACCGGCTCTTCGCAAGCGGGCAAGTAGTTTCCAACACCGGCACCTGGATGCAGCGAATAGCCCAGGACTGGCTGGTGCTCTCACTCACCGGATCCGCGTCCGCCGTGGGTGTCACCATCGCCCTGCAGTTCCTCCCGATGCTGCTCTTCGGCCTGTACGGAGGCGTCCTCGCCGACCGCCTGCCGAAGCGGCCGCTGCTGCTGGTCACCCAGTCCGCGATGGGCCTGACCGGCCTGGCCCTGGCGGCGCTCACCCTGACCGGCCACGTCGAGGTCTGGCACGTCTACGCGACCGCCTTCGTCGGCGGACTCGTGACCGTCGTCGACAACCCCGCCCGGCAGACCTTCGTCGCCGAGATGGTCGGCCCCGACGAGATCCGCAACGCGGTCAGCCTGAACTCCGCGAACTTCCAGTCGGCGCGACTGGTGGGACCGGCGGTCGCCGGTGTTCTGATCACGGCCGTGGGCAGCGGTTTCGCCTTCCTGCTGAACGGCCTGTCGTTCATCGCGCCCATCGTCGGACTGCTGATGATGCGTACCTCCGAACTCCACAAGGTGGAGCGGGCGCCGCGCGGCAAGGGGCAGCTGAGGGAGGGACTGCGTTACGTCGCGGGCCGTCCCGAGCTGATCTGGCCGATCGTGCTTGTCGGCTTCATCGGCACGTTCGGCTTCAACTTCCCGATCTGGCTGTCCGCCTTCACCAGCGACGTCTTCCACGAGGGCGCGGGCACCTACGGGCTGCTCAACACGCTGATGGCGGCGGGCTCGCTCGCGGGCGCGCTCCTGGCCGCCCGGCGCGGGACGTCCCGCCTGCGGCTGCTGGTGGGCGCCGCGGTGCTCTTCGGAGTGCTGGAGACGGTGACCGCCTTCGCCCCGTCGTTCTGGCTGTTCGCGGCGATGATGGTGCCGATCGGCATGTTCGGCCTGACCGTCAACGTCACGGCGAATTCGAGCGTCCAGATGGCGACGGACCCCGCGATGCGGGGGCGCGTCATGGCCCTCTTCATGATGGTGTTCACCGGCGGTACGCCGCTGGGGGCGCCGCTCCTCGGCTGGATCACCGACACGTACGGCGCGCGGATCGGATTCGCGGCGGGCGGTGTGATTTCCGCTCTGGCCGCGGCGGGGGTGGGTCTGCTGCTCTGCCGGGTCGGCGGGCTGCGACCGAAGGTGGACCTGCGCCGGGGTCATCAGCACCTTCAACTGGTCCCGAGCGCGAGGGCTGCTCGCCGCAGGGAACTGGTGGCGGTGGCGTAGGGCCTGACTGTGCGCTCCGGGAAGTTGCCCCGCCCCGTACGTCCGTGCCCCGCCGGATCAACTTCCCCGGCGGGGCACGGACGTTCTGTACGCTCGACCGGTCCCAGCGGTGCCGAGGCACATGGGACGGCTCGACCAGCGAGTACGGAGAGGGGGGTCTCTCTTCCCGGAGCGCACGGGGCAGGCCCGGCCCCACCCGGCTCACCCCGCCGAGTACACCTCCACACCGCCCACGTACGTGGACACGACCCGTGCCGACGCGATCTCCTCCGGCGGGGCCGCGAAGATGTCTCGGTCCAGGACGGTCAGGTCGGCCAGCATGCAGGGGCGGATCGAGCCGGTGTCGTCGAGGTGGTTCGCGTAGGCGCTGCCCGCCGTGTACGCCGCCAGTGCCGCACCCAGGTCGATGCGCTGGTCCGGGAGGAAGACCGGGGTGTCGGCGGCGCAGCCCGGTTCGCGGCGGGTGACCGCGACCTGGAGCGCGGCGAGCGGGTCCGGGCTGCTGACCGGCCAGTCGCTGCCCGCGCACAGGGTCGCCCCGGAGCGGAGCAGGTCGCCGAAGGGGTACTGGTGGGCGGCGCGTTCGGGGCCGAGGAAGGGGATGGTCAGCTCGTCCATCTGGGGCTCGTGGGCCGCCCAGAGCGCCTGGATGTTGGCGGTGGCTCCGAGGGCGCGGAAGCGGGGCACGTCGGAGGGGTGGACGACCTGGAGGTGGGCGAGGTGCGGGCGGGTGTCGGTCCGGCCGTTGGCCGCGCGGGCCGCCTCGATCGCGTCCAGGGCCTCCCGTACGGCCCGGTCGCCCAGCGCGTGGAAGTGCACCTGGAACCCGGCCGCGTCGAGTGAAGTGACGTATGAGGAGAGGGACTTGGGGTCGATGAAGGAGATGCCGGAGTTGTCGGACGGGCAGCCGCAGGCGGTCAGGTAGGGGTCGAGCATCGCGGCGGTGCGGTTCTCCGCGACGCCGTCCTGCATGATCTTCACAGTGGAGGCGCGGAGTCGGTCTCCGATGGTCAACTTGTCGCGCAGGGCCAGGAGTTCGGGAAGCTGCTCGGCGCCGCGGGCCCGGTCCCACCAGAGGGCGCCGGTCACGCGGGCGGTGAGCAGGCCGTCCCGGGCGGCCAACGCGTAGGCGGGCGTCGGGTCGGCCATGCCCGCGTGCGTACCGATCATGGCGTCCTGCCAGGCGGTGACACCGTACGAGTGGAGCAGTTCCTGGGCACGGAGCAGCCCGGCGAGAATGGCGTCCCTGGTCGGGGCGGGGACATGTCGGGCGACGAGCCCCATCGCGCCCTCCTGGAGCATGCCGGTCGGCACGCCCGCGCCGTCCCGCTCCAGTCGGCCGTCGGCCGGGTCCTGGGTGTCCCGGGTGACCGAACACAGCTCCAGTGCACGGGAGTTGGCGAGGCCGCCGTGGTGGTCGCGGTTGACCAGGTAGACGGGGCGGTCGGGGACGAGCGCGTCGAGGAAGTCGCGGGTGGGGGTGCCGCCGGGGAAGGCCTCCATGGACCAGCCGCCGCCGGTGATCCACTCCGCCTCGGGGTGTACCTCCGCGTACGCGGCGATGATCGTGCGGTACTCGTCGGCCGTCTCCGCCCCCGTCAGGTCGCACTGGCCCATCTCGACGCCGCCGCCGACCGGGTGGACATGGGCGTCCTGGAAGCCCGGGATCAGCAACTTCCCTTCCAGATCGACGACTTGGGTGCCCGACCCGATCAGTCCGCGCACCTCGTCGTGCCCGACGGCGACGATCCGCCCGGCGCGCACGGCGACGGTGGTCGCCCGGCTGCGGGCGGCGTCCACCGTGTGCACGGGGCCGCCGGTGAGGACGAGGTCTGCGGGCTGGTCGAACGTCGGCATGCGAAGTGCTCCTTGAAGAAGAGGTGTGGGTGGGTCAGAGTGCGGCGGTGCGGTCCATCGGCAGGACCACGGCGTCCGGGTCGGTGCCCCGGCCCCGCCCCTCGGAGGTGAAGTAGGGGGACTTGCGGCCCCATTTGGCGATCGCCGCCGCCACGAAACCGGACGCGAGGATCCCCACCGGAATGGTCAGCATGAACCAGCCGTTGTCCGGGCTCGCCTCGAAGTGGTCGCTCATCGTGGCGTACGTGTACGCCAGGTACCCGCCGAGTCCGAAGAGGGCCAGTCCGCTCACGGTGGGCACGATCACCGAGGCGAGGGCCTCGCGGGCCCCCGCCCGCAGGTTGGCCCGGAAGCGGACCGCGCAGGCGATCGCGGTCAGGCCGTAGTAGAGGGCGACGATCAGGCCGATGGAGTTCACGGCGGTGAGGATCATGTCGTTGAGCTTGGGGATGCCGACCGCGAGGACGGAAATGGCGGCGGCGATCGCCATGAGGACGAGCGTGCCGATCGCCGGGGTGCCGAAGCGCGGGTGGATGCGGGCCCACATCCTGCCCAGCGTGCGGTCGCGGCTCATCGCGAGGTTGCCGCGTGCGGTGGGGATGACGCTCGACTGGAGCGAGGCGAAGGCGGAGCACATCAGGGCGGCGAGGGGGAGGGAGGCCCATGGTTCGGAGGCGAGGTGGGAGCCGAGGAAGGTGAGGGCGGCCGGTCCGTTCTCCACCAACTCGCCGGTGCTCATGACCCGTTGGAAGGCGATCGACGCGAAGAGGAACAGGCCGAGCATGGTGAGGAGGGCGATGAAGCCGCCCTTGGCCGCGTCACGCGGGTCCTTGCTCTCCTCGTTGACGCTGAACGCGGCGTCCCAGCCCCAGAAGATGAAGACGGCGAGGACGAGCCCCTGGGCGAGCGACTGGCCGGAGGAGATCTCGAAGGGGTTCAGCCAGGAGAGCGAGAAGGGCTGGTCGCCGACGAGGATCGCCCAGCCGCAGAAGACGATCAGTACGGCGTACTCGAAGATCAGCAGGCCGAGTTGGAGCCGGGTGGCGCCGCGCACCCCGGTGATCGCGGTGATGGTGACCGCGACGAGCGCGACCAGCCCGACGACGGTGCTGATGCCGGTGGAGGCCGGGTCGAGGGCGAGGCCGAAGGCGGAGTCGATGCCCAGCTTGTTGAGGAACTGGAGGATGACCGAGCCGGTCACCGCCCCGGTGTACGCCATGAAGATCATGGTGCCGACGAGGATGACCCACCCGGTGAGGAACCCGGACCAGGGCCCGATGGCCCGCCCCACCCAGGTGTAACCGGCGCCGCAGTTGGGTTCGGTGCGGTTGAGGCGGGCGTACGCGAGGGCGATGCCGACGATCGGCAGGAACGCGAGAAGAAGGAGTACCGGCGTCTGCCGGCCCGCGTAGGCGGCCAGCGACCCCATGCCGATGCCGATGCTGGTGGTGGCGGCGGTACTGGAGGCGGCGATGGCCATGCCGTCCTTGACACCGAGGGAGCGGCGCAGGGCGGGCGCCTGCTGGGGCGCCTGCTGGGGCACGGACGGTGGCTGCTGCGTGTTCGGGGGCACGGCGCACACTCCTGCGGGTCCTGGGCGTATGGGTGGTGTGCGCCGATGAAACAGCTGCCGTCAGACTTATGTCAATGGTGTTGACGTAACGCGGTGGTTAACTGACCGCAGGTGGGAACGGAGATCGTCGAGGGGGCCTCGGACCAATGGCAACGAACGGCGCACGGAGCGGCACACAGGGCGACGCATGGGTCGGCACGCGTGGTGACATGGGGGGTGGCACGCGTGGTGACGCGGGGGGTGGCACGCGTGGTGACGCGGCGCGCGTGCCGGTCGAGCGGAAGCGGCGGCGGCCGACGCGCTCCGGGGTCGTCCTGTCCGCGGAGTCGATCGTCGAGAAGGCGCTCGCCCTGGTCGAGGAGCACGGCGCGGAGGCCCTGACCATGCGCAGGCTGGGCCAGGCCCTCGGCGCCGACCCGAGCGCGGTCTACCGCTACTTCCGCTCGGTGGAGGACCTGCACCTGGCGCTCGGCGACCGCCTGATCGGCGAGACGATGGCGGGCTTCGTACCGGATCCCGACCCCGCCAACTGGCGTGCCTCGCTACGGGACTTCGGCATACGGGCGTACCACTCGGCCCAACGTCACCCGCGCGCCGCCCTGTTGAGCGGCTTCCGCGTCACCCGGCTCCCGAACGAACAGCGCGCCATCGACACGGGCATCGGCCTGCTGCGCGCGGCGGGCTTCGACGAGGCGGCGGCGGTCCGCCACTACCACGCCTTCGTCGACACGGTCCTGGGCCACGCGGCCCTGGACGCGGCGGTCCAGGGCCTGCGCCCCGAGCAGCAGGAGGCGGACGCGGGGGCGTGGGAGTCGGCGTACGCGGGGGTGTCGGAGGAGGAGTATCCGCATCTGTACGCGGTGCGGGAGCATTTGCCGGTGATGGCGGAGTCGGCGTTCGAGGGGGCGCTGGAGCTGGTGCTGGCGGCGATCGAGGGACGCGCGACGCAGCCGGGCACGGGGCACAGCCCCGGACATCGACCCCCTCCGGCCCCACCCTGTGCACACTGATCCCATGAACATGAGACTCTTCGTCGCCGTCCTCCCCCCGCCGCAGGCGATGGCCGAACTCGCCCGGACCGTCGACCGGTTGGAGAAGCTTCCGGGGGCGGAGGCCCTTCGCTGGACCGGTCGGCCCGGCTGGCACTTCACGCTCGCGTTCCTCGGTGAGGTCGAGGAGGAGCGGATTCCTCCGCTCCAGCGGGCCCTTGCCCACGCCGCCGCAGGCGCGACCCCCTTCTCCCTCGCCCTCCACGGCAGCGGACACTTCGCGGGCCGTGCCCTCTGGGCCGGTGCGTCCGGTGACACCGTCGCCCTGCGCCGCCTCGCCGCAGCGGCCGGGGACGCCGCCCGGGAGGCCGGGGTCGAGCCCGACACCGGTCTCCCGTTCCGCCCCCACCTCACCCTCGCCCGTACCCGCAGCCGACGCGAGGAGGCGAGGGCGGGAGACGCGGACCTCGGTCCGTACCTCGCCGCCCTCGCCCCTTTCACCGGCACGCCCTGGACGGTGTCCGAGCTCGCCCTCGTACGCAGCAATCTGCGCGGCGACCCGGCCACTCACGGAGCGAGTGGTTCCGGTTCGCGCTACGAAACCGTCACCGCCTGGCCGCTGGGCCGGTGAGCCGGACCGCCGACCCGTCCGGTTACGCTCGATGTGTGAATCCCAAAATCCGTAACCAGATCATGGCCGGCGTGCTCGTCCTGATGTTCGCCGTCATCGCGGTGGCATCCATCGCGGGCAACTGACGAGAACCGGTCCTTCCCCGCCGAGGCCTTCCCACTGGTCCTTCTCACCGGGGCCTTCCCTACCAGGCGAAGGCCTCGGGCGATGCTCCCGGTCCCGGGAAGATCTCGTCCAGCCCCGTCAGCACCTCCGCCGACAGCTCCAGCTCGACCGCGCGCAGCGCGGACGCGAGCTGGTCGGCGGTGCGCGGGCCGACGATCGGCCCGGTGACGCCCGGCCGCGTCAGCAGCCAGGCGAGCGCCGCCTCGCCGGGCTCGATGCCGTGCTTGTCGAGCAGGTCCTCGTACGCCTGCACCCGGGCCCGTACCTCCGGCTTCGCGAGCTCTTCCGCCGCCCGTCCCGAAGCGGTGCGCGCGCCGCCGCCCTCGCGCTCCTTGCGCAGCGCCCCGCCGAGGAGACCGCCGTGCAGCGGTGACCACGGGATGACCCCCAGCCCGTACTCCTGGGCCGCCGGGATCACCTCCATCTCGGCGCGCCGCTCGGCGAGGTTGTATAGACACTGCTCGCTGACCAGACCGTACGAGCCGAGCCGGCGCGCGGTCTCGTTGGCGCGGGCGATGTGCCAGCCGGCGAAGTTGGACGACCCGGCGTAGAGGATCTTCCCCTGCTGGATCAGGACGTCGACGGCCTGCCAGATCTCCTCGAAGGGGGTCGACCGGTCGACGTGGTGGAACTGGTACACGTCGATGTGGTCGGTGCCGAGCCGCTTCAGGCTGGCCTCGACCGACCGCCGGATGTTCACGGCGGAGAGCTTGTCGTGGTTGGGCCACGGCTCCTCGCCGTCGCCCGCCATGTTGGCGTACACCTTCGTCCCGAGGACGACCTTGTCGCGCCGCCCGTCGCCCTTGGCGAACCAGGAGCCGATGATCTCTTCCGTGCGGCCCTTGTTGTTGCCCCAGCCGTAGGCGTTCGCGGTGTCGAAGAAGTTGACGCCGGCGCCGAGCGCGGCGTCCATGATCGTGTGGCTGTCGGCCTCGTCGGTCTGCGGTCCGAAGTTCATCGTGCCGAGGACGAGACGGCTGACCTTGAGTCCGGTGCGTCCGAGCTGTGTGTACTTCATGACAGCCAAGCCAACGCCTTCGAGCGCGCTCGACGCAAGGGGCAAACGGGGGAGCGGGGAGAGTGGGTGGGAGCGGGGGAGCGGGGAAGCAGGGGAGCGGGGGATGCAGGGCGTCGGGCGGGCCGGGCTACCCGCCCAGCCACCCCGCCGTGTCCAGCCTGAACCGGTCCGACGGCGGGACGACCGTGCGGAGGGCGGCCTCCAGGTCCTGTACGCGCTCCCGGCCCACCGTCTGCGACCACTCCGCGCGCAGGGTCTCGAAGATCGCGGCCGAGCGGGTCAGGGCGTCGCGGCCGTGCGGGGTGAGGTGGACGAGTTTGCGGCGGGCGTCGGCCGGGTCGGGGGCCGCGGTGGCGTAGCCGAGGGTGATCAGGCGGTCGACGGTCTTGCCCGCGGCCTGCTTCGAGACGCCGAGTCGGCGGCCCACCTCGCCGGCCGTGGCGCCCGCAGGGCCTGACGCGCCGATCGCCTGCATGGCGAAGCCGTGCGCGGGGCGTGCGTGGGGGTGGCCCTGGTCCGCGAGTTCCGCGTGCAGGCGGTCGATCAGGGAGCGGAAGCCGGCGAAGAGCAGGAAGGGGAGCTCCCAGCCGGGGGTGGCTTCTGAATCGACAACCTGGTTTACTTTCTTTTCGTCAACCATGTTGTCGATTCTAGGGGGCCCACGCATGCGCGGAACCGATCTGCGATTCACCGAGCACACTCGCGACACCGCACCCGCCGGATCCGTCCGGGCCATGGAGGGCGTGGTCAAGGGCTTCGGCTTCCTGCCGCCGCTCGTCGCCAAGCAGGCCGAGTCGCCCGAGCTGCTGAACGGGTTCCTCCGGCTGAGCGCGCTCTTCGAGAGCACGACGCTGGAGCCGCTCGCGCGCGAGGTGCTGATCATGACCGTCGCGGCCAGGAACGAGTGCGGCTTCTGTGTGCGGATGCACGCGGGAAAGCTGGAGAAGCTGGGGGCCGGGCCCGAGGTGATCGAGGCCCTGGAGAAGCAACTGCCGCTCAGCAATGCGGAATTGGATGCGGTACGGGTCTTCACGCACGCCGTGATGGACACGGCGGGTGACGTGGAGGCCGCCGCACTGGAAGCCTTCTACGCGCACGGGTACACCCCGCGCAACGCCCTCGAAGTCGTCCTCGGCATCGGCACGTACACCCTCTCCACCTTCGCCAACCGGCTCGTCGAGCACGGGGTCGGGTGAGGGTCGCCCTGATCGGAAGATGCGGGTGGTGCATGACTTTCGGCAGGGGTGGCGGGGGTGCCCCGCTCCGTACGTTCGGGGCATGAACAGAAACCGGCGCCTCGCCGCCTCCGCAGCAGCACTGATCGCCCTCACCGTCGCCGCACCCGTCGCCGTGGCGCCCGCCGCTTTCGCCGCACCGGACCCGCAGGCGCCGGCCTCCGCGTCCGTACGGCTTCAACTGCCCGCCCCCACCGGCAAGTTCTCCGTCGGGCGCAAGGACCTGCACCTCGTCGACCGGAACCGGACCGACCCGTGGGTGCCGGCCGCAGGGGCCCGCGAGCTGATGGTCTCCCTGTACTACCCGGCCCGGAAGGGCACCGGCACCGCCGCCTCCCCGTACCTGAAGAAGGAGGAGGCGCGACTGCTGCTGGAGGGGATCCGGCGCGCGGACGAGTTCCCGGCCGAGCTGCTCACCGGTGCCGGGACCAACTCCCGCACCGACGCACGCCCGTTGGGCGGCAAGCACCCCCTCGTGCTGCTCTCGCCCGGCTTCACCCTGCACCGCTCCACCCTCACCGGGCTCGCCGAGGAGCTGGCGAGCAGGGGGTACGTCGTCGCGACCATGGACCACGCCTACGAGTCGTTCGGGACCGAGTTCCCCGGCGGGCGCGTGCTCGGTCTGAAGGCCGGGCTGGCGAAGGACGTGCTGCCGGTGCGGGCCGCCGACGCCTCCTTCGTACTGGACCGGCTCCTCGACCCGAAGGGCGGGTTCGCGCAGTACGTCGACCGGCGGCGGATCGGCATGGCCGGGCACTCCATCGGCGGCAACAGCTCCGCCTTCGCCATGGCAGGGGACGCCCGGATCAAGGCCGGGGCCAACCTCGACGGCGGCTTCTTCGACGACGCGCCCGGCGCGGGCCTGAACGGCCGCCCGTTCCTGCTGCTCGGCACCGACGCCACGCACCGGCCCGGGGGCAAGGGGAAGTGGGGCGAGGCCTGGACGGCGCTCGACGGCTGGAAGCGGTGGCTCACGGTCGCCGGGTCCGGGCACTTCTCGTTCAACGACATCCCCGTACTGGGCGGGCAGCTGGGCGTGGTCGACCCGAGCGCTCCCCTCTCAGGGAAGCGCTCGGGCGAGATCACCCTGGGGTACGTCGGGGCCTTCTTCGACCTTCAGCTGAAGGGGAGGCAGACCCCGCTGTTCGACGGGCCGACGGAGGCCGATCCTGAAGTCAGCTTCCACAGCCCGTGACAGTCCGGCCCGGGTCCGGCCGGAGCCCCGTGATCGTGACCGCGGCCGCAGCCGTGACTGCGACCTGGCCCGCCTGCTAGCCGGGGAGCTGGCTCACGATCCACGACCCCAGCTCCGGCGTCATCGTCGTGTGCACGGTGCTCGTCGGCGCACACAGGAAGGCGTGCAGGCCGCTCTGCTCCTCCGGAACCTTGCGGAGGTCGGCGAACGGGTCGGCCTCCGGGGTCGACAGGTCGAAGTCCAGCAGGTCGACCGCGCTGCCCGTCGGTACGAAGCACGTCGCCGGGAGGTGCGCGGTCGCCGGCGCACCGAGCGCGCTCAGCAGCTGCGCCACCAGCTCGAAGTTGACGAGGGTCCCGCCGGGGGCGCCGTCCATCTCGGGGATGGTGTCCGTGCGGACGGGGATCGGCTCCGTGCCGGTCTTGGCCAGTTCGGCGACCAGCGCGCCCCTGCCCTGCTGCTGCGTGTATAGCCTCGTGCCGGAGAGGTCGCCCTCGGCGGACAGGGCGAGCTGGTCGGGCTTGATGCCGTTGCCGATGCCGTTGCCGTCACCGTTCGCGACGCCGATGAGGCGGGGGACCTGGGGCCAGCCGCCGACCCGCTCCAGCTGCTGGAGGAACGTCTTGCGGTCGTCGTGCATCCCGGGTTCGCCCTGCACCCGCTCCGTGTGCCAGCGCATCATCTGCTTCGCGGCGGGGCTGCTCACCAGGCCCAGCATCCGCGAGTCGCCCAGCAGGTACGGGATCAGCTTCTGGATGCCGATCGGCAGCCAGACGCCCCGGTGCGGGGTGTCGTACGAGACGTAGAGGGCCGTGTGGTGGTTCATCCGCCGGCGTTCCATGTCCGCCAGCGCGTAGCGGGTGATCAGGCCGCCCATGCTGAAGCCGCCGACGGTGAGGGGCGCGTTGCCCTCCTGGTGGGAGAGCGCGGTGTGGATGCACTCGGTCGCGACCTTCGCGTTCTCGATGATCGACTTCGTGCGGTCCTCGTAGCCGAGGAGGACGAGGTCGTGGCCGCGCTGGTGGAGGGCGGAGATGAACTTGTAGTCCGGGGAGCCGTCGCCCTCCAGACCGAAGTGGAGCTCGTTGTACGAGCTGGGCAGGCTGGAGAAGCCGTCGGAGAGGATGACGGGCTTCTGTATCGCCCGGCGGCCGGGCACGCGGTAGACCCACGCGGTGCCACCGTCCTGGAGCGGCCAGGTCTCGTCGGGCCGGGGTGCTTCGGGGAACGCGGCGCGGGCGCGCGGGTCGAGGTCGCCCCAGAAATTGACCACAGGTGCAGACATACGGCCTCCCGTACGACGGGGTGATCCACCGAGGGTGCTCGGCAGGGCACTGAACGTAGTCGGCGCCGTGGGGCGGAATGAACGGGGTGGCGCACCTTTGGCTGCAAAGGGTCGGTGCGGGCGGAAAGTGGTGTGGGCGGGTTCCGGCCACGGCCCGGCGTCCCCCTGTTGACGTGACGGGGGTGCGGGTACGCGCCGAAGCCCGGCGGCACCGTGGGGTGCGCGCCGGGCTTCGGGGTGGAGCGGTGCTGCGGGTACTGCTGACCCTGCGGCTGCTGTTTAGAGCTGGCCGGAGGACGCGATGGTGATCTTCGCGGAGGTGCGGCCGGACTGCGAGCCGAGCGCCTCGATCTTCTTGACGAGCTTCATGCTCTCCTCGTCCGCGACCTCGCCGAACACGACGTGCTTGTTGTCGAGCCAGCCGGTGACGATCGTGGTGATGAAGAACTGCGAGCCGTTGGTGTTCTTGCCCGCGTTGGCCATCGAGAGCTGACCCGGCTTGGTGTGCTTGAGCGTGAAGTTCTCGTCGGCGAACTTCTCGCCGTAGATGCTCTTGCCGCCGGTGCCGTCGCCGCGCGTGAAGTCGCCGCCCTGGAGCATGAACTCCGGGATGACGCGGTGGAAGGAGGACCCGGCGTAGCCGAAGCCCTGCTCGCCCGTGCAGAGGGCGCGGAAGTTCTCCGCCGTCTTCGGGACGACGTCCTCGAAGAGGTTGAAGGTGATGCGGCCCGCGGGCTCGTCGTTGATGGTGATGTCGAAGTACGTCTGGATCGTCATGGGGGCAATCCTGACACCTAGTGGTGTCGGGGAGCGACTCGGGCTATGTCTGTGCAGGTCAGAGCGTAGACGGGTGGTTTCTGGGCTGGTTTCTGGGTGATGATCGAGACATGGGACACGAACATCTGCCGTCGACAGAGGCCGCCGTCGTCGCGATCCGTGGGGTCGCGCGCGAGTACGGGCGCGAGGTGCGCGTCACCGACGACATCGGGACGGACCAGGTCACGCGGCGCACCGATGCCGGGGTCTTCGCCGTCACGGACGCGGGCGGGGCGCTGCCGCACGACGCGTACGTGGAGCTGGGCGGGTCACCGGCGATGAGCGTGCAGCTGTACGCGGACGGGGACGCGAAGTTCGTCGTCGACGGCATCGAGGTGTCGGACGTGCCGCGCGACTCGGTGCCCGCGTTCCTGCGGTCCGTGTACGGCGGGCTGGCGTACGTGAAGGGCCGCTTCTTCCCGCCGGGCTACTTCCTGGTCGTACCGCTGCCGGGCGACGAGACGTACAAGGAGCTGGTGCCTTCGGGCATGCTGTCGCCGTGGCTGTCGGGACGGGTGCGGTAGGCCTCAGCAAGGCGTGCCTCAACAAGGCGTGCCTCAACGGCAGTTGGGGCCCGTCCAGTCCGGGTCGTCCTGGGCCGTGGGCAGTGGGTGGTAGCCCTCGGAGTAGTGGTTCGTCCAGCCGCAGACGCCGCATGCGTAGCGGCCGTCGAGGCCCGCTATTTCGGTGCCGCAGCGGCGGCAGTTGGTGTAGGTGATCTCCGGCGGGGCCGGTGCCGGACGGGATGCCCCGGACGCCCGGGACGGTTGAGACGCCTGGGATGTCTGAGACGACTGGGACGGCTGGGACGGCTTACGCGAATTCATGATTCGAGGAGTATGCGGCACCGACGCCCCATGCCTGGTGCATCGCGTCGGCGAAGGCCGCGGCGAGTTTGTGCTCGCCGGTCGGGCCCGGGTGCGTGCCGTCGTACGTGTCGGCGTGGATGTCGTACGTGGGGTGGGGCGTGGCCAGCAGGATCGGCGAGCGGGGCTCGTCGCGGTCGGCGACCGTCTTGGCGAGGAGCTCGTTGAAACGGGCGCACTCGGCGGCGAACGGGGCGTCGCGTTCGGCGCGGACGTTGGGGATGACCGGGTGGATCGCGATGCTGACGTGAGGGTGCGCGGCGCGGGCCTCGGTGAGGAAGAGGTCGAGGTTGGCGGCGGTCTGCGTGGCGTTCGTATAGAAGCCGAGGTCGATCAGGCCCAGGGAGACCAGGAGGGTGTCCGCGCCGGTCGACTCGACGGCGGAGCGGATCGCCGGGGCCATGTGCAGCCAGCCCTCGCCCCAGCCGGCGAGGTGGCGGCGGGCGGCGGCCGGGAAGTCGTCGGCGGCGTACGCGTGGGAGGTGGGGGCCGCGGCCACCGGGTCGTACAGGGCGGTGCGGGGGCCGACGATCTCGTACGCATCGCCGCTTGCCTCCAGGTGCTGCCACATGCGGTAGCGCCAGGTGAAGTCGCCGGGGCAGCCGATGGTCATGGAGTCACCGACGAAGAGGAAGCTGCGCATCCGATCATCATCGGGGATGCGCCGAGGGGGCCGCACCGTGATGCTGAACACTTGGGTGCATGCGCTCTTCTCGTACGTGTGTAGTCGTGGCCGCCGCTCTGGGAGCGGTGCTGCTGCCCGCGCCGGTCGCCTTCGCCGCCGATGACGAGGGCTTCACCCTCAAGGACCCCCGGATCACGGAGTCGAGCGGCCTGGCGGCGAGCCGGGCGCATCCGGGCGTGTACTGGACGCACAACGACCAGGACGGGCCTTACGTGTACGCGGTGGACGGGAAGACCGGGGAGACGGTCGCGCGGATCACGATGCGCGGGGTCGGGAAGCCGCGCGACATGGAGGCCATCTCGGTCGGTCCCGACGGGGACGTGTACGTCGGGGACATCGGCGACAACCGCGGCGGGACGTGGGACCACGTGTGGATCTACCGGTTCCCCGAGCCGAAGACGCTGAAGGACCAGACCGTCTCGGCCGTGCAGTACGACGTGAAGTACGCGGACGGGGCGCGGAACGCGGAGGCGCTGATGGTGCATCCGAAGACGGGGCGCGTCTACATCGGCAGCAAGGAGGAGGACGGGGCGGGGCTCTACGAGGGGCCCGCGCAGCTCTCGCCGGAGCGGACGAACACCTTCCGGAAGGTCGCCGGGATCCCGTGGGTGACGGACGGCGCGTTCTCGCCTGACGGGACGAGGCTGGTGCTGAGGTCGTACCTCGGGGCGGAGGAGTACGACTGGAAGGACGGCGGGCGGGGGCTGGGGGAAGGGCGTGCGCTGAACATCGGCTACCGGGGGCAGTCGGAGTCGGTGACGTTCACGCTGGACGGGAAGTCGATGCTCTTTGGGGCGGAGGGGGAGGGGAGCGAGGTGGCGAGGTTGGGGGTGGAGCCGAGGAGTGACTCGGGGAGTGACTCCGGGAGCGACTCCGATGAGTCGGCCAACTCGCCCTCGGCCAGCCCGAGCTCTGGAGGTTCCGGCGGAGACCAGGGGTCGCTGGGGGGCGGGGTCACGGGGCTGGTCGTGGTGGGAGCGGTGGTGCTCGCCTTCCTGGGCTTCAGGGGGATGCGGAAGCGGGGCTGAGGGCGGGGGCGGTGGCGTCAGCCGCCCAAGGGGGCTAGGGGGCAGGCTTTTAGGGGCGCGGGGAACTGCGCGACCAGCCACGACGCACCCGCACGACGACCACCCACCCGGCCCGCCGCAGGCGCATGGGCCGGGCCGGGCCGGGCCGGGTCGGCCCCCGGCTACTCCGCTTCCCGTGCTGCGACCAGCACCGCGAACCCGTCGATCAGTCGGTCCAGGCCGAAGGCGAAGTGGTCGAAGGCGTAGTTGAACGTGTCCTCGGACAGCGCCGCCATCACCGGATAGTCCCCGCTCAGCATCGCCCGTTCCAGATAAGGCTGTTGGCCTGCCCAGAAGGCCTCGTGGTCGAGGCCCGTCTCCTCCACCGCCTCCGTCGTCTCGACCTCCATGCGCGCGATGCCGGTCGCGAAGCTCTGCACCGCGATGATGACCGAGATCAGCTCGGGGTCCGAGAATCCGGTCATGCCGCGCAGGCCCGCCACCGACACCTCCAGGCTGTGCATGGTGCGCGGGCCGAGCAGGGCGCGGCTCTGGTTGACCTTGAGCAGCCAGGGGTGGCGGCGGTGCAGGTCGAGGGTGCCGTGGGCGATGGCGGACACGGCCTCGCGCCAGTCCGCCGTCTCGGCCGGATTGTGTGCTTCGACGGCCTCGCTCTGGACGCGGTCCAGCATCAGGTCGAGGAGTTCCGTCTTGCCGGGAACGTACCGGTAGAGCGACATCGTGCCGGTGCCGAGTTCGTTCGCGAGCCGGCGCATGGAGAGGGTGTCCAGGCCCTCCACGTCGGCGACCCGTACGGCCGCGTCGACGACGGTCTCCAGCGACAGACCGCGCTTGGGCCCCCGGGCGGGGCGCTCGCCGGTGCCCCAGAGGAGTTCGAGGCTGGGGCGCAGTGCGCCGATCTTCGCCTCGGTCACGTTGCCGTCCGTGCGGTCAGTGCGGTCCGTGCCGTCCGTGTCGTCCCTGTCACTCATGGGGCCACCCTATTTCTCGGAAACTGAGTACGGCGTACTCGAATTAGGGTACGGTGTACTCGGTTCGACGGGAAGGGGAACGTCATGAACGACATCGACGGACATGCCGGCAGATATGTGGTGCGGGCCGAAGGGCTCCGCAAGGTGTACGGCGAGAAGAACGCCCTGGACGGCTTCGACATGGCGGTCCGGCGCGGCACGGTGCACGGCCTGCTCGGGCCGAACGGGGCGGGCAAGACGACCGCCGTACGGGCGCTGGCGACGCTGCTGTCGCTGGACGGGGGCCGGGCGGAGATCGCCGGTCTTGACGTGACGCGGGACGCGCGCAGGGTGCGCCGCAGGATCGGCCTGGCCGGTCAGTACGCGGCCGTGGACGAGGTGTTGAGCGGCCGTCAGAACCTGGAGATGTTTGGGCGGCTGTTCCATCTGGGGGCGCGGCGGGCCCGGCTGCGGGCCGGCGAGCTGCTGGAGCAGTTCGACCTCGTCGAGGCCGCGGGCAAGGGGGTGGGATCGTACAGCGGCGGCATGCGGCGCCGGCTCGACCTCGCCGCGTCGATGATCCTCGCTCCGGAAGTGCTCTTCCTGGACGAGCCGACGACGGGGCTCGACCCGCGCGGCCGGGGCGAAGTCTGGGGAGCCGTCAGGGACTTGGTGGCGCGCGGCACGACCGTACTGCTGACGACCCAGTATCTGGAGGAGGCCGACAGGCTGGCCTCGCGGATCACGGTCATCGACCGGGGGCGGGCCATCGCGGACGACACTCCGGACGGGCTGAAGAACCGGGTTGGCGGAGACCGCATCGAGGTCGTCGCGGAGCAGGCCGCGGACCTGCCGGTCGTGCTCAAGGTGGTTGCCGAGGTGGCCGAAGTGCCGCCGGAGTGCGAGGAGTTGGAGCGGAAGGTGCACGCGCAGGTCGCGGACCGGGTGGCGGCGCTGACGGAGGTGGCGCGGACCCTGCAGGACCAGGGGATCGCGGTCGAGGACATCGGCCTGCGCAGGCCGAGCCTGGACGACGTGTTCATGCGGCTGACCGGGCACCGTACGGAGATCTCGGATGGCTCGGGCAATGGGGAGGTGGCGGCATGAGCGTGGCGGAACTGGGTGTGCCGGGTGTCGCGGACGAGTCCGGTGTCGGCCGGCTGCGCTGGGCGGTGGTCGACGGATGGAACGTCGCCCGCCGCAGCCTCACCGGATATCAGCGCCAACCGGTGGCCATTCTCTGGCAGTTGGGTTTCCCGATCATCTCGGTGCTGCTGTACGGCTTCGTCTTCGGGGCGGCGATGGTGGTGCCGGGTGGGGGTGACTACAAGGAATTCCTGATGCCGGGCATGTTCGCCTCGACGATGGCCTTCGGGTTCATGAACACCACGATGGCGGTGGTCACGGACGCCTCGAAGGGGGTCGTCGACCGGTTCAGGTCGATGCCGATGGCTCCGTCCGCGATGTCGACGGGGCGGGGGCTCGCCGATCTCCTCATCGCCTGCGCGGAGTTGATCATTCTGGCGCTGACCGCGCTCGCGATCGGCTGGCGGGCCGGAGGGACCGTGCTGGAGACCCTGTCCGCCTTCGCGCTGCTCCTGCTGCTGCGGTTCAGCCTGATCTGGGTGGGGGTGTGGCTGGGACTGCTGATCCCCACGCCGGAGGCGGCGGGCGGGTTGTACGCGGTGGCGTTCCCGCTGACGATGATCTCGTCGATCTTCGTGGCACCTTCGCTGATGCCGGGCTGGCTGGGGGTCGTGGCGGCCTGGAACCCGGTGTCTTCGACGGTGACGGCGACTCGGGAACTCTTCGGCAATCCCGTTGCCAGCGGTGGGAGTTGGGTCGAGGAGAATGCGGTGCTGATGGGGGTGGTGTGGCCGCTGGTTGTGACGGCGGTGTTCCTGCCACTGGCAGTGCGAAGGTTCCAACGCCTGAGCAAGTAGGCGGTGCGGGGGTGCGGTCGCGAGGGCGTGCGGTCGGGGGAGGGGCGTGCCGAGGTGGGGCCGCCCCCTTGCCCACCCGCCCCCAAGCTCTCAACTTCGTTCGAGCAGGGGGGACCCCCGCCAAGCTCTCAACTTCGTTCGAGCAGGGGGGACCCCCGCCAAGCTCTTAAGGAGCAGGGGAGACCCCACTGCCCCCGGGGGCAGGCATTTAGGGGCGCGGGGAACTGCGCGACCAGCCACGACGCGCCCGCACGACGACCACCCCGCCCCGCGGCCAAAGCGATGGGGCCCGGCACGAATAGACCGTGCCGGGCCCCTCGCTACCCACCGCCCGACTACGTCAGAGCTGCTCGATGACGTAGTCGATGCACGCCGTCAGCGCCTGCACGTCCGCCGGGTCGATCGCCGGGAACATCGCCACGCGCAGCTGATTGCGCCCCAGCTTCCGGTACGGCTCCGTGTCGACGATGCCGTTCGCGCGCAGGGCCTTCGCGACGGCCGCCGCGTCGATCCCGTCCGCGAAGTCGATCGTGCCGATGACCTGCGAGCGCTTCGCCGGGTCGGTCACGAAGGGCGTCGCGTGCTTCGACGTCTCCGCCCAGGAGTACAGGGCCGTCGAGGAAGCGCCGGTGCGCTTGACCGCCCAGTCCAGGCCGCCCTGCTTGTTGAGCCACGTCAGCTGCTCGTTGAGCAGGAAGAGCGTGGACAGCGCGGGGGTGTTGTACGTCTGGTTCTTGAGGGAGTTGTCGATCGCCGTCGGCAGCGAGAAGAACTCCGGTACGTGCCGGCCGGACGCGTGGACGCGCGCCGCGCGCTCCAGGGCCGCCGGGGAGAAGGCCGCCAGCCACAGGCCGCCGTCCGCCGCGAAGGACTTCTGGGGGGCGAAGTAGTAGACGTCCGTCTCGGTGATGTCGACGGGGAGGCCGCCGGCGCCGGACGTCGCGTCGACCAGGACCAGCGAGCCCTCGTCGGCGCCCGCGACACGCTTGATCGGCGCCGCGACACCCGTCGACGTCTCGTTGTGGGTGAAGGCGTAGACGTCGACGCCCGCCTCGGCCTTCGGGTCCGGGTGCGTACCCGGGTCCGATGCGATGACGGTCGGGTCGGCCAGCCACGGGGCGAGCTTGGCCGCCTTCGCGAACTTCGACGAGAATTCGCCGAAGGAGAGGTGCTGGGACTTGTTGTCGATGAGCCCGTGGGTGGCGACGTCCCAGAAGGCGGTGGAGCCGCCGTTGCCCAGGACGACCTCGTAGCCCTCGGGGAGCGAGAAGAGGTCGCGTACGCCGTCCCGTACCGCACCGACCAGGTTCTTGACCGGGGCCTGGCGGTGGGACGTACCCATGAGTGAACTACCGGTGGCGGCAAGCGCGTCGAGCGCCTCCGTCCGTACCTTGGAGGGGCCCGCGCCGAAACGGCCGTCGGCGGGCTTGATGTCAGCGGGAATCTGGATCTCAGCCACGAGCCGGAGCGTAGTCGCTCCCGAGGGGCGGGCGGTACACCCGTCCGGCGGATGAGACGACCGACACTCCGGCCGGGGCAGGTGTCTTCGTACGTGTCTCCGTACGAGAGAAGCGCTGGTCAGGCCTGCTTGCCCAGGCGGGCCGGGACCTCGACGAGGTCGTTCTGGGTGAGTACGGCGTTGTGGCGCAGCTCGGCGGCGGGCACGGCGAGGGTGAGGTCGGGGAAGCGCGCGTACAGCGCGGGCAGCGCGATGGCGGCCTCCAGCCGGGCCAGCGCGGCACCGGGGCAGACGTGCGGGCCGTACCCGAAGGAGATGTGCTTGACGCCGTCGCGGGTGATGTCGAAGTCCTCCGCGGTGTCGCCGTGCACCCGCTCGTCCCTGCCGAGGGCGCCGAAGGAGACCAGCAGGCCCTCGCCCTTGGGGAGGACGGAACCGCCGACCGTGACGTCCTCGGTGGCGTACCGCAGGAGTACGTGCGTGGTCGGGGTCGACCAGCGCAGGGTCTCCTCGATGACGTTCTCCCACGGGACTTCGCCGGAGAGGACCTTCGCGCGCTGCTCGGGGTGCGTCTCCAGGCCGATGACGGCCTGCAGGAGGAGGCTGATCGTCGTCTCGTGACCGGCGACGATCATCACCTTGATGGTGTTGAGGATCTCCTCCTCGGTGAGGCTGTCGCCGCCCTCGGAGGCCTCCAGGAGGGCCGTGGTCAGGTCGTCGCCGGGGTGCGTGCGCTTCTCCGAGAGGACGTCGGAGAAGATCTCGTCGATCTCTGCCAGGACCCTGGGCATCTCGCCCGGCTCGGTCTCGCTGGAGAAGAACCGGTCGAAGGCCTCCTTCAGACGGGGCCGGTCGACCTGCTCGACACCCATCAGCGCCGTGACCACCTTCATCGGCAGTGGCTGGGCGAACTCGGCCTTCAGGTCGACGACTTCGGAGGGGGTGCGGGCGGTGAGGGCGTCCAGGAGGGTGTTCGTGATCGCCTCGATGCTGCCGCGCAGCCGCTCCACCCTGCGTACGGTCAGCGCCTGGGCGACCAGGAGGCGCAGCCGGCGGTGCTCGGGGCCGTCGACGGTGAGCATCGAGCGGCCCGGGTTGACCAGGCCGATCAGCGGCCAGTCCATGGCTATCTCGCCGCGCTGCCAGGCGTTCCAGTGGTTGATGTCCTTCACCAGACGGGGGTCGGTGAGGAGCCGGCGGGCCTCGGTGTGGTGGGTCACCGCGTAGACGGGGACGCCGCCGGGGAGCACCACGGGGACGAGGGGGCCTGCGGCGCGCAGCCGGGCGCCTTCGCCGACGAGGTCCCGGACGAGGGGGTCGAGGGCCATGGGGTCGCCGCCGGTGACTCCGGTGGCTCCAGTGGCTTCTGTGGCTCCGGTGGTTCCTGTGAAGGGGCAGGCGGACTCGCCGGACGGTGCGTCGGGCGCGGTGTCCGCGTCGGGCGCTGTGGTCATCTGTGGCCTCCGGGTGCGGGGACCGGCCCGAGGGCCGGGGTGGGCGTGAACGTCACCGGCAGCGCGGTCATCCCGCGCAGCCAGGCGGACGGGCGGCGGGCGAGGTCCTCGGCGGGGACGGCCAGGTCGATGTCCGGCAGCCTGTCGAGGAGCACTTCGACCGCGGTACGGGCGATGACCTCGGCGATCTCCTGCGCGGGGAAGGGGCAGCGGTGCTCGCCGTGCCCGAAGGAGAAGAACGCGTTGTTGCCGCCGGTCAGGACGGACGCGTCCGTACGCACCTGCGGATCGGCGTTGGCGGCGGCCAGGCCGAGGATCAGCAGGTCGCCCGCGGCGATCGCGCGGCCGCCGAGCCGGGTGTCGCGGGCGGCCCAGCGGCCCGCGACGTTCTGCGTCGGCGTGTCCTCCCAGAGCACCTCGTTCATGGCCTCGGCGACGCTGTGCCGGCCGCCGGAGAGGGAGGCGGTGAACCGGTCGTCGGTGAGCATCAGGCGCAGCGTGTTGCCGATCCAGTCCGCGGTGGGCTGGTGGCCGGCCGCCGCCATCACCATCAGGTCCTGCGCGGCGTCGACGGCGCTGAAGCCCTGGGTGTTGGCGAGCATGCGGGACGCCACGTCCGGGCCGGGGAACTGCGACTTCTCCGCGATCAGGGCCATGATCGTCTGCTGTACGTGCTGCTGGCCCGCGAGCGCGCGCCCGCGGCCGTCGATCATGTCGATCAGGGCGGCGACCAGGTCGGGGCCCTGATCGTCGGGGACTCCGTACATCTTGGCGATCACCCGGACCGGGAGCAGCATCGCGTACCGGCTGATGATGTCGGTCTCGCCGGACGTGCAGAACATGTCGATCAGGCTGTCCGCGAACTCCTCTGCGTAGCGCCGGAGTTCGTGCGCGTCGACGCCTTCGAGGGCGTCGCTGATCATGCCGGTACGGGCCTGGTGGCGCTCGCCGACGGTGTAGAGGATCGACGGCTGCTCGCGGCTGATCATCGGGGCGAGGGGCCAGTTCGGGGGGAGGTTGTCCCACTGGTTCCAGAGGGCGGAGTCCCGGCTGAACAGGGTTGCGTCGGTGGTGAGTTGGTGCACCTCGCGGTAGCCGATCACGAGCCAGGCGGGGATGTCGCCCGCCAGGGTCACGGGGACCACGGGGCCGTGCTCGCGGCGCAACTCGCGGTAGAGGGCGGAGGGTTCGCTCTGGAAGCGGGGTCCTGAGAGGGGGACGGAGGTTTCGGCCTCGTCCTCGGAACCGGTCGCGACTGCTTCGGCTCCGGCCGCGGCGGCGTGTGCGGGGCAGCCCGGGGGCGGTGTGGTCACTGGGGGGTGCTCCCTCGGGCTGGGGTGGCCGTGACGGCCGTGGGCTCTGCGGTGAGCTCTGCCGAGGTGCCGCGGCCCGCTGTCGACAGGTGGTGCAGGTGCTCGACGAGCGTGATCAGTACGTTCTTGCTGGAGGCCCGGCTACGGGCGTCGCAGGTGACCATCGGGACGTGGTCGGGCAGGTCCAGCGCCTCCCGCACCTGCTCGTCCGTGTGGACCGGGCCGCCGAAGTCGTTGCGCGCGACGACGAACGGCGTGCCGTGGTGCTCCAGGCGGTCGATGGCGTACCAGGAGTCGGCGAGGCGGCGGGTGTCGACGAGGACGACCGCGCCGAGGGTGCCGGAGAAGAGGCGGTCCCAGAGGAACCAGAAGCGTTCCTGGCCGGGTGCGCCGAAGAGGTAGAGGACGGTGCGGGCGTCGACGGATATCCGGCCGAAGTCGAACGCGACGGTCGTCGACGTCTTGGTGCGGATGCCGTCCAGGTCGTCCACCGTCTCGCCCGCGCGGGTCATCGTCTCCTCGGTGCTGAGGGGACGGATCTCGCTGACGGAGCGCACGAGGGTGGTCTTGCCGACGCCGAAACCGCCGACCACGACGATCTTCAGGCCGTTGTCGGCGGTGCGGGACAGGTGGGACCGGTCGGTGCCCGGCGCGACGGTGCGGGGCCCCGTGTCGGAGGCGTGCTGCGCCGGGCCGGAGGCGTGCTGCGCCGTGTCGGAGGCGTGCTGCGCCGGGCCGGAGACGTGCTGCCTCGTGTCGGAGGCGTGCTGCGCCGGGTCAGAGATTGCGGAGGCCAACGAGCACCTGCTCCAGGAGTTCGGGTTCGGGGAGTTCGGCGGATTCGGGTGCGCGGCGCGGGTGGCGGGCGCTGATCCGGCCGGTGTCGAGCAGATCGGCCAGCAGGATGCGGGTGATGCCGACGGGCAGAGCGAGCTCGGCGGCGATCTCCACGACGGCGATCGGGTAGTCACACATGCGCAGGATCGCCGCGTGCTCGGACTGCATGCCCGGCGTCGGGTCGCACTCCGCGACGACCAGGGTGACCAGGTCGAACACGTCCGAGTGGGTGCGGCTGCGGCCCCCGGTGAGGGTGTAGAGCCGGTCCGGGGAGTCGTCGCGGCCGGGGCGGTGCGGGCGGGCCGGCGTGCTCATGCGGCGGGGGTGCTGTTGGCGCCCTTGCCGGTCGAGCGGGGTTCCGCGGCGAGGTGTTCGCCGAGCTGCTCGATGAGTTCGCTCATGTTGTGGCCGATGAGGCCGACGTCGGAGTCCTCGGCCGCGACGACCGCGAGGTGTGCGCCCGCGCCCGCCTCGACGATGAACAGGATGCCGCCGTAGAACTCGGCCATCGCCTGCCGGACCCCGCCGCTGCCGTCGCCGAACTCCATCGACGCCCCGTGCGTCAGGCTCTGGATGCCCGCGGCGATGGCGGCCAGCTGGTCGGCCTGGTCGACGGAGAGCTCGGGCGTGCGGCAGAGCTTGAGGCCGTCCCGGGAGAGGACGAGGGCGTGACGGGCGCCGGGGGTGCGCTCCAGCAGGTTCTCCAGCAGCCAGTTGAGCTTCTCGTCGGTGGTGGCGGTCATCGGTTCTCGTTGCCTTCCGGGTGCGAGTGGGGGGAGGGGGCTGTCGGGGGGAGCGGGTGCTGTCCCGTGTCCTGGCTCTTGTCCTGGCCCTGGACCGCCCGGCGGAACGTGCTGAAACGGTCCGCCGCGGCCGGCCGGGCGGCGGGCTCGGTGCGCGCGGGCTCGGTGAGCGCCGGGTCGGTGAGCGCCGGGTCGGTCCGTGGTGGCTTGGTGAGCGCCGGCTCGGTCCGTGCCGGCTTGGGCGGTACGGGCCTGGGCGGTGCGTCCGGCCCGGCCGGGTGCGCGGCGGCCAGGGTCCGGCCCCGGCGGCGCTTGGGCAGCCCGCTCTCGCCGAACTGGGGGATGTTGCCGGTGGTTTCGGAGGAGGGGGAGTCGGAGGGTGAGTCGGAGGGGGCCGTCCGATCGGCCGGTGCCGCCGACTCCGCGAGCGCGTGGTCGGGGGTGGCTTCGCGGTCCCGTACGGGGAGTTCCGCGTGGTCCTCCCGTACGGGGTCCGCCGTACGTACGACAGCCGCATCGGCCGCCGCCTCAAGAGGCACCGTCGGTGCGTTCTTCGTCGGTGCGGTCTCTGCCGGTACGGGCCTCGGCAGCCGCGTCGAACCGGTGTCGTGGCGCGAGGCCGGGACGGCCGGCTGGGTCAGCAGTTCCTGCGGCAGCAGCATCAGCGCGCCCGTGCCGCCGCGCGCCGACGGCCGGAAGGACACCTTCAGCTGGTGCTTGCGGGCGAGGCAGCCGACGACCGCGAGGCCGAGCCGGGTGCCCGAGAGGCTCGTCAGGTCCAGCGGCGTCGACGCGCACACCGCGCGCTCGGCCCGGCGCAGCTGCACGTCGCTCATGACGAGTCCGCTGTCCTCGACGGTGATGATCAGGCCCGCCGGGACCTCCTCCACGTACACGTGCACCTCGGCCGTCGGCGGCGAGAAGTTCGCCGCGTTGTCGAGGAGCTCGGCGAGGGCGTGCATGACGCCCTCCGCCGCGTGACCGGCGACGGCCATCTCACTGGTGGAGTGCAGCCGGACGCGCTGGTAGCCGTTGATGCGGCCCATCGCGCCGCGCAGAACGGACTCCATCACGATCGGTTTTGCCCATCTGCGACCGGAACGCGCACCCGTGAGGATGGCGATGCTGTCCGCGAGACGGCCGGCCTGGGCGGTGCGGTGGTCCAGGTGCAGCAGGTCGCCCAGGACGTCCTCGTCGGCGTGCCGGTGCTCCATCTCGCGGAGGTCGGCCAGCATGCCCGTGGCGAGCGCCTGCATGCGGCCCGCCGCGTTCGCGCACGCGGACATCGCTGCCGCGCGGGAGGCCTCGCCGCGGCCGACCTCGGTGGCGAGCGTGGCGAGCACCGCTCGTGCGGGCTCGTCGTCCAGCGTTCCCAGCGTGCGCTTCGTGGCGGCGAGAGCGGTGGAGGCCGAGTCGCCGGAGCGCAACCTGGCGACCAGGCCGGGAACGGTCTCCCGGGCGAACCGCTCGGAGTCGCGGCGGGCGGCGGCCAGAGTCTCCCGCAGCTCGCGCGCCCTGGCCGTGGCGTGCGCGGCGACGGTGACCGCGGCGGTCAGCAGCACCGCGGCGGCGCCGCCGCACCAGGCCAGCGGGGTCCGTGTCTGCTCGGGGGCGGCGAGCACCGCCCACAGGAGCAGCAGGCCGGAGACGGCCGCCGAGATCGACAGTGCGAGTGCGGACGCTCGGCGCAAGGACATGGAAGTGAGGCCTCCTGAAAGAGTGCTCACTATAAAAGAACTGATGATCGGTTGGGAAAGATCCTGTTCGCTTTTCTTGTGCATGTGCGAGGCAAGTCGACTTGATCTGCCCGATTCGCCACACCGTGCATGCTTGATTCATGGCTGAACAACGGCGCGAGACGACCGAGTTGGCAGCAGACCTGAGGGCGGCCGTGCGCGGGGAGGTGTCCTTCGACGCCGCCGCACGGGCCCTCATGACGATGGACGCCTCCAACTACCGGAGGGTCCCGCTGGGGGTCGTGGCCCCGCGCGACGCCGATGACATCGCCGCCGCCCTGGCCGTCTGCCGGGCGTACGGGGTGCCGGTGGTGCCGCGCGGCGGCGGTACGTCCATCGCGGGCCAGGCGACCGGCACCGGCGTCGTCCTGGACACCACGCGGCACCTGCGGTCGATCGTCGACCTGGACCCCGGTGCCCGTACCGCGGTGGTCGGGCCCGGGGTCGTACTCGACGACCTGCGGGCGGCGGCGACGCCGTACGGACTGACTTTCGGGCCCGACCCGTCCACGCACAGCCGCTGCACCCTCGGCGGAATGATCGGCAACAACTCCTGCGGTTCCCATTCGGTCGCCTGGGGCACGACGGCGGATCAGGTGCGGGAACTGAATGTCCTGACATACGGCGGCGAACAACTGCGACTGTCGCGCGGCGGCTGGGACACCGTTCCCGCCACTCTCCGTACGGAACTGAACACCCTGTTGATGAAAGACCTCGCCCTCTTGAGGACGGGATTCCCGGAACTCCCGCGCCGCATTTCGGGATATGCCCTCGACGCGCTCCTCCCGGAGAACGGCGTCGACCTCGCCCGCGCCTTCTGCGGCAGCGAGGGCACGCTCGGAGTGGTGACCGAGGCCGTCGTCGGGCTGGTGGAAGCACCCCGCGCGCGTGCCCTCGCCGTCCTCGGCTACGCCGACGAGAGCGCGGCGGCGGAGGCGGCTCCGGGCATCCTGCCGTACGGGCCGCTGACCGTGGAGGGCATGGCGGCCGACCTCGTGCCGGAGCGCGAGCGTGCGCTGCTGCCGCGCGGGGCGGCCTGGCTGTTCGTCGAGACGGGCGGCGGGAGCGCGGCCGAGGCCCGTGCGCGGGCGGAGGAGATCGTCCGGGGCGCGGAGGCGCTCGACGGTGACGTCGTGGCGGACGCGGCAGGACAGCGCGCCCTGTGGCGCATCCGGGAGGACGCCAGCGGGACGGCGACCCGGATGCCCGACGGCAGCGAGGCGTGGCCGGGCTGGGAGGACTGCGCGGTGCCGCCCGCCAGGCTCGGCGCCTACCTCCGTGACTTCCGGTCCCTGCTGGGCGCCCACGGACTGCGCGGGACGCCGTACGGGCACTTCGGCGACGGCTGCATCCACGTCCGTATCGACTTCGACCTCTTGAGGAGCGAGGGTGTCGCCCGCTTCCGCCGCTTCTCCGAGGATCTCGCGGACCTCGTCGTCGCCCACGGCGGCTCGCTCTCCGGCGAACACGGCGACGGCCAGGCGCGCGCCGAACTCCTTCCGCGGATGTACGGGTCCGAACTGGTCGGCCTCTTCCACGAGTTCAAGGACGTCTGGGACCCGGCCGGTGGCATGAATCCGGGGATGCTCGCCCGCCCCGCCCGTCTCGACGAGAACCTCCGCTTCACCGTCCTCCCGGCCGAACCCGTCCGTGACGTCGCCTTCGCCTACCCGCACGACGGCGGCGACTTCTCGGCCGCCGTGCGCCGCTGCGTGGGCGTGGCCAAGTGCCGTACGTCGTCGGCGCCGGACGGCGGCACCGGTGTGATGTGCCCGTCCTACCGGGTCACCGGCGACGAACAGCACTCCACGCGCGGGCGCGCGCGACTGCTGCACGAGATGCTCGCGGGCGAGGTCGTCGAGGACGGGTGGCGCTCCAAAGAGGTCAAGGACGCCCTCGACCTGTGCCTGTCCTGCAAGGGATGCCGCAGCGACTGCCCGGTGGGCGTCGACATGGCCACGTACAAGGCGGAGTTCCTGCACCACCACTATGCGGGCCGGGTGCGCCCCGCCTCGCACTACGCACTCGGCCGCCTGCCGGAGTGGCTGCGCCTGGCAGCACCGCTGGCCCCTCTCATCAACTCGGCCGCCTCCCTCACCCCCCTGGCCTCCCTCGCCAAGCGGGCGGCCGGCATCACCCCCGAACGCCCGATCCCCCGCCTCGCCCCCCAGACCTTCCGCCGCTGGGCACGCGGGTGCACGCGCCCACCCGCCCCGCCTTCGTCCCCCCTGGTCACCCTCTGGCCGGACACCTTCACGAACCACCTCTCGCCGTCGGTGGGCATCGCGGCCGTACGCGTCCTGGAAGCGGCGGGCCTGCGGGTACGCCTCCCGCGTGCGGGCCTGTGCTGCGGCCTCACCCACGTCTCGACCGGCCAGCTGGACCGGGCCCGCACGGTCATGCGCCGCACGCTGGCGGCGGTGTCGCCGGACACCCCTCTGGTCGTCCTGGAACCCAGCTGCGCCGCAGCCCTCAAGAGCGACCTCCCGGAACTGCTCGGGGACGACCCCCGCGCACCCCAACTGGCTGCGAATGTCCGGACATTCGCACAAACCCTGGAGGAGTACGCCCCCGACTGGACCCCACCGCTCCTGAGCCGCCCGACCGCCGGTCAGACCCACTGCCACCAGCACGCGGTCCTGGGCGACGAAGCGGAACGCCGCCTGCGCGCGAAGGCGGGCCTGACGGGCCCCCTCTCGGGCGGCTGCTGCGGCCTGGCGGGCAACTTCGGCTTCGAGAAGGGCCACTACGAGGTGTCGAAGGCGTGCGCGGAGGAACAGCTGCTGCCTGCGGTGAGGGCACTCCCCGAGGGAGGCGAGGTCCTGGCGGACGGCTACTCCTGCCGAACACAGATCGAGCAACTGGGGACAGGCGCCCGGGCGAGGCACTTGGCGGAGGTGCTCGCGGAGGGGCTGGGGTAATCCAGCCCGTCGAGGGGGTACCCCCTGGTCCTTAAGACCTTGGGGGAGTTTGAGGACGCGCGGCGCAGCCGTGCACCGGGCGCAGCCCGGGACGCCCACCCCCACCGGCGCCAGCCGTGAACCGTCTTTGCCCCGCGGCCAGCGCCGCGCGGCGGAGCCGCAAATGTCACAGCGGTGAAGGGGCGGGGAGGGGCCGAATCCGCGAAGCGGCCCACCCAGCCGCACGGGGTGCGATGCCCGCAGACCCGCATCCCACGCCCAATCCCCCATGCCATCATGGGAAGTACATCCCATTGAACACGAGGTGCACCACAGTGAACGAGGTCGAGCCCCAGGCCAAGCCCGCCCCCGCCTCCCTCATAGATGCCGAGGCGACCTCCGCCGTCAGCGCGGCCAGTGGTGCGGCCAGGGCCGCGGCCAAACTCAAGGGCTCCCGCCTCGCCCCCGTGGCCCTCGTTGTCGCCGGCGGCCTCTCGGTGCAGTTCGGTTCCGCCCTCGCCGTCCTGATCATGCCGAGGACCGGCGCCCTCGGCGTCGTCACTCTCCGGCTCGCCGTCGCGGCCGTCGTGATGCTCCTCGTGTGCCGCCCGTCCGTCCGCGGCTACACCCGCAGGGACTGGGGCACCATCCTCGTCTTCGGTGTCGCCATGGCCGGCATGAACACGCTCTTCTACCAGGCCAGCGACCGCATCCCGCTCGGTGCCGCCGTCACCCTCGAAGTGCTCGGCCCGCTCGCGCTCTCGGTCTTCGCCTCCCGCCAGTGGGCCAGCGTGCTGTGGGCGGGCCTCGCCCTCGCCGGGGTGGGGCTGCTGGGCGCGGCCGGGTTCGGCGGCCTGGACCTCGTCGGCGCCGCCTTCGCGCTCTCCGCGGGCGCGTGCTGGGCCGCGTACATCGTCTTCAGTGCGAAGACCGGCCGCCGCTTCCCGCAGGCCGACGGCCTCGCCCTCGCGATGGCCGTCGCGGCCCTGCTGAGCCTGCCCCTCGGCGTGTTCGAAGCGGGCGCGAAGCTGATCGACCCGGTGACCCTCGGCCTGGGTGCGGCCGTCGCGCTGATGTCCTCCGTCCTGCCGTACACCCTCGAACTCGTCGCCCTGCGCAGGATGCCCGCGCCGACCTTCGCCGTGCTGATGAGCCTGGAGCCCGCGATCGCGGCCGGTGCCGGATTCCTCATCCTGCACCAGGCGTTGTCGCTGGTCGACGCGCTGGCGATCGCGCTGGTCATCGGTGCGAGCGTGGGCGCGGTACGCAGCCAGACCCGGCAGAAGACCCCGCGCGTCCCGGCCGACTAACTGCCCAGACGCCCCGGACACCCCGAACAACGCCCAAGATCAACCCGAACGCACCCCGGGTAGCCCCCAAATACAGCCCCCAAGGAATTCAAGCATGCTTGCTTGTTTCCTCGGGGGCTGCCATGCTCCGGACACGCAGCCACGCCCCGATGGGAGCGCAACGTGTCCGAACTCGACGCCGTACTGCAGGACTTGCACGACGAGAGCGCCGAACTCGACAGCTTCGTGGCGGACTTGGCGGATGCCCAGTGGCGTCTGCCCACCCCCGCCGCCCGCTGGACCCTCGCCCACCAGATCGCCCACCTCGCCTGGACCGACGCCGCGGCCCTGCTGGCGGCGACCGACCCGGAGGCGTTCGGTGCCGAGGCGGCCAAGGCGGAGGCGAACCCCGAAGGCTTCGTCGACGACGGCGCCGACGCGGGCGCCCTGCTCCCGCCCGCCGAGCTGCTGGCCCGCTGGCGGACCGGCCGCGACCGGCTGTGGCAGGTGCTCAAGCTCGCTCCGGCCGGCACCCGCTACCCCTGGTACGGGCCGCCGATGAGCGTCGCCTCGATGGCCACCGCCCGCCTCATGGAGACCTGGGCGCACGGCCAGGACGTCGCCGACACCCTGGGGGTGCGGCGCGTGCCGACCGCCCGGCTGCGGCAGGTCGCCCGGATCGGGGCACGGGCCCGCGACTACGCCTTCTTCGTGCGGGGGCTGCCCGCGCCCGTCGAGCAGTTCCGCGTGGAGCTGACCGGGCCGGGCGGGGAGCTCTGGGCGTACGGGCCCGAGGACGCCGCCCAGCGCGTGACCGGGCCCGCCCTGGACTTCTGCCTCCTGACCACCCAGCGCGCCCACCGCGACGACCTCGCCCTGCGCGCGGAGGGCGCCGACGCGGACCGCTGGCTGGACATCGCCCAGGCCTTCGCGGGCCCTGCGGGCGAAGGGCGCAGGCCGAAGGGCGGGGCGGCATGACGGGCTTCCCCGGCCCGGACCGCCCCGAAGTCCCCGCTCGCCCCGAAGTCCCGGACCGCCCCGAAGTCCCCGCTCGCCCCGAAGTCCCCGTCCGTCCCGAAGTCCTCCGCATCGGCAATGCCTCCGGCTTCTACGGCGACCGCTTCGACGCCGTGCGCGAGATGCTCACCGGCGGCGAACTCGACGTCCTCACCGGGGACTACCTCGCCGAGCTGACCATGCTGATCCTCGGCCGCGACCGCCTGAAGGGCCCCTCCAAGGGCTACGCCAAGACCTTCCTGCGGCAGCTGGAGGACGGCCTCGGGCTCGCCCACGACAAGGGCGTGAAGATCGTCGCCAACGCGGGCGGGCTCCACCCCGCCGGACTCGCCACCGCAGTGCGGGAGTTGGCCGGGCGGTTAGGGATACCGGTCAAGGTCGGTCACGTACAGGGGGACGACCTGATCGGAAACGGTCAGCCCGACCACCGGTGGCCGGACGGGACGCTCACCGCCAACGCCTACCTCGGCGGCGCCGGCATCACCGCCTGTCTCGACGCCGGCGCGGACGTCGTCGTCACCGGCCGGGTCACGGACGCCGCCCTGGTGACCGGTCCCGCCGCGCACTGGTTCGGCTGGGGCCCCGAGGCGTACGACGAACTGGCGGGTGCGGTCGTCGCCGGGCACGTCCTGGAGTGCGGCACCCAGGCCACCGGTGGCAACTACTCCTTCTTCGGCGCCCACGACGTGCGCCGCCCCGGCTTCCCCCTCGCGGAGATCCGTGCCGACGGCTCGTCCGTCATCACCAAGCACCCCGGCACGGGCGGCGTCGTCGACACCGGCACCGTCACCGCCCAGCTCCTCTATGAGACGGGCGGCGCGCGCTACGCGGGCCCCGACGTCACCGCCCGGCTCGACACCGTACGGCTGGAGCAGGAGGCCCCCGACCGGGTGCGCATCACCGGCGTACGGGGCGAGGAGCCGCCGCCCACCCTCAAGGCGGGGCTCACCCGGCTCGGCGGCTGGCGCAACGAGGTCGTGTTCGTGCTCACCGGGCTCGACGCCGACGAGAAGGCGGAGCTGGTGCGGGAGCAGGTCGAGGACGCCATCGGAGCCGCCAAGAGGCGTCCGGCGGAGGTGCGGTGGACCCTGGCCAGGACCGACCGCGAGGACGCCGACACCGAGGAGTGCGCGAGCGCCCTGCTGCGGCTCGTCGTCCGCGACCCGGACGCCGAGACCGTCGGCCGTGCCGTCAGCGGGGCGGCCGTGGAGCTGGCCCTCGGCAGCTACCCCGGCTTCCACGTCACGGCCCCGCCGGGGAAGGGCGCGCCGTACGGCGTCTTCGAGGCCCGTCACGTGGACGCGGCCGGCGTGCCCCACACGGCGGTGCTGCCCGACGGCGGCACCCGGCGGATCCCCGCGCCCGTACGGACCAGGCCCCTCGCCCCCGTACCGGATCCCGCTCTTCCGGAACCGCTGCCCCGGCGATGCGTCCGCCGCGCCCCTCTCGGCCTCGTCGCGGGTGCCCGCAGCGGGGACAAGGGCGGCGACGCCAACGTGGGCGTGTGGGTGCGCACCGACGACGCGTGGCGGTGGCTCGCCCACGAGCTGACGGTGGCGCGGCTGCGTCAGCTGCTGCCCGAAACAGCCGACCTGACCGTGACCCGCACCGTCCTGCCCCACCTGCGCGCCCTCAACTTCACCGTCGAGGGACTCCTCGGGGAGGGCGTCGCCGCCCAGGCCCGCTTCGACCCGCAGGCCAAGGCGGTCGGCGAGTGGCTGCGCTCGCGCCACCTCGACATACCGGAGGTTCTCCTGTGACCGCGATACCGGAGGTTCTGCTGTGACCGTGCTCGCCTCCTCGCTCGACCCCACGAGCCCCGAGTACGCCGCCCACCGCACCGCCATGCTCGACAAGCTCGACGACCTCAAAGAGGCGCACGCGAAAGCCCTCGCGGGCGGCGGCGAGAAGTACGTCGCCCGGCACCGGAAGCGCGGCAAGCTGCTCGCCCGGGAGCGCATCGAGCTGCTGCTCGACCCCGACACCCCGTTCCTGGAACTGTCGCCGCTCGCCGCATGGGGCAGCGACTATCCCGTGGGCGCGTCCATGGTCACCGGCATCGGCGTCGTCGAGGGCGTCGAGTGCCTGATCACCGCCAACGACCCCACCGTGCGCGGCGGCGCCTCCAACCCGTGGACCCTCAAGAAGGCCCTGCGCGCCAACCAGATCGCGTACGAGAACCGGCTGCCGTGCATCAGCCTGGTCGAGTCGGGCGGCGCCGACCTGCCCTCCCAGAAGGAGATCTTCATTCCGGGCGGGGCGCTCTTCCGCGACATCACCCGGCTCTCGGCGGCAGGCATCCCCACGATCGCCGTCGTCTTCGGGAACTCCACGGCCGGCGGGGCGTACGTCCCCGGCATGTCCGACCACACCGTGATGATCAAGGAGCGGTCGAAGGTCTTCCTCGGCGGCCCGCCCCTGGTGAAGATGGCCACCGGCGAGGAGAGCGACGACGAGTCCCTGGGCGGCGCCGAGATGCACGCACGGGTGTCGGGGCTCGCCGACCACTATGCGGTGGACGAGCCGGACGCCCTGCGGCAGGCCCGCCGGATCGTCGCCCGCCTCAACTGGCGCAAGGCGCAGGCGGACCCTCTTGAGGCGGAGCCGCCCAAGTACGACACGGAGGAGCTGGCCGGGATCGTCCCCGGCGACCTCAAGACGCCCTTCGACCCGCGCGAAGTGATCGCCCGCCTCGTCGACGGCTCCGACTTCGACGAGTTCAAACCGCTGTACGGGCCGAGCCTGACCACCGGCTGGGCCACCCTGCACGGCTATCCCGTCGGCATCCTCGCCAACGCCCAAGGGGTGCTGTTCAGCGCGGAGTCGCAGAAGGCCGCCCAGTTCATCCAGCTCGCCAACCAGCGCGACATCCCGCTGGTCTTCCTGCACAACACCACCGGCTACATGGTCGGCAAGGAGTACGAACAGGGCGGCATCATCAAGCACGGCGCGATGATGATCAACGCCGTCTCGAACTCCAGGGTCCCGCACCTGTCCGTCCTGATCGGCGCCTCGTACGGGGCCGGGCACTACGGCATGTGCGGGCGCGCCTACGACCCGCGCTTCCTGTTCGCCTGGCCCAGCGCCAAGTCCGCCGTGATGGGGCCCCAGCAGCTCGCAGGCGTCCTTTCGATCGTCGCCAGGGCATCGGCCGCGGCGAAGGGGCAGCCGTACGACGACGAGGCCGACGCGGGGCTGCGCGCCATGGTGGAGCAGCAGATCGAGTCGGAGTCCCTGCCGATGTTCCTGTCCGGGCGGCTGTACGACGACGGGGTCATCGACCCGCGCGACACCCGCACCGTCCTCGGCCTGTGCCTGTCCGCGATCCACACGGCCCCCGTCGAGGGCGTGCGCGGCGGCTTCGGCGTCTTCCGGATGTGAGAGCCCCGTGACCCCGGAGAACCAAGTGATCACTTCCCTGCTCGTCGCCAACCGCGGCGAAATCGCCTGCCGCGTCTTCCGTACGTGCGCGGAGCTCGGCGTCTCCACCGTCGCCGTGCACTCCGACCCGGACGCCGACGCCCTCCACACGCGCACCGCCGACGCCGCGGTGCGCCTCCCGGGCGCGGCGCCCGCCGACACCTACCTGCGCGGCGAACTCGTCGTGAAGGCCGCCCTCGCCGCCGGCGCGGACGCCGTGCACCCCGGGTACGGCTTCCTCTCCGAGAACGCCGACTTCGCCCGCGCGGTCCAGGGCGCCGGCCTCACCTGGATCGGACCGCCGCCCGAGGCCATCGAGGCCATGGCGTCCAAGACCCGCGCCAAGGACCTGATGGCGAAGGCCGGGGTGCCGCTCCTCGCCCCCGTCGACCCCGCGACCGCCACCGAGGCCGATCTGCCCCTGCTCCTCAAAGCGGCGGCGGGCGGCGGCGGACGCGGCATGCGCGTCGTACGGGAACTCGCGCATCTTGAGGACGAGTTGACGGCAGCCGCGGCCGAGGCCCGGTCCGCCTTCGGCGACGGCGAGGTCTTCGCCGAGCCGTACGTCGAGCGAGGACGCCACATAGAGGTGCAGGTCCTCGCCGACACGCACGGCACCGTATGGGCGCTCGGCACCCGCGACTGCTCGCTCCAGCGCCGCCACCAGAAGGTGATCGAGGAGGCCCCGGCACCCGGCCTGCCCGACGGTCTCCGTACGTCCCTCCACGCCGCGGCGACCGCCGCCGCACGGGCCGTCGGGTACGTCGGCGCCGGCACGGTCGAGTTCCTCGTCGACACGGAAGGACGCGCGTACTTCCTGGAGATGAACACCCGCCTCCAGGTCGAACACCCCGTCACCGAGGCCGTGTTCGGCGTCGACCTGGTCGCCCTCCAGATCCGGATCGCGGAGGGGGAGCCCCTTCCCGCCGAGCCGCCCGCCCCGTCCGGGCACGCCGTGGAGGCCCGCCTGTACGCCGAGGACCCGGCGCAGGACTGGCAGCCACAGACCGGCCCGCTGCACGCCCTGGAGATCCCCGAGGAGCCGGGGCTGCGCCTCGACACGGGGTACGTCGGCGGCGACACCGTCGGCATCCACTACGACCCGATGCTCGCCAAGGTCGTCGCGCGGGCGCCGACGCGGGCGGAGGCCGTCCGCAAGCTCGCCCGTGCGCTCGTACGCGCCCGGGTGCACGGCCCCGTCACCAACCGGGACCTCCTCGTGGCGTCGCTGCGCCACCCCGATTTCATGTCAGGACATCAGGACACCGGGTTCTACGACCGCCACCTCGCGGCACTGACCGAGGAGCAGCCGGGCGAGGAACTGGCCGCCGTCGCCGCGGCCCTCGCGGACGCCGCCCGCAGGGGCAGCCGGTTCGGGGGCGGCTGGCGCAACGTTCCCTCGCAGCCGCAGACCAAGTCGTACAGCGGCCACGAGGTGCGCTACCGGCGCGACCGCGACGGCTGGGACGCCGAGGGAGTGGACCGGGTGGTCTCCGTCGCCCCCGACCGCGTCACCCTCGAAGTGGCGGGCGTACGGAAGCGCTTCCTCATAGAGGTGCACGGGGACCGGGTGTACGTCGACACCCCCACGGGATCCCACGCCCTCACCCCCGACCCCCGTTTCCCCGACCCCACCGCCCGCACCGCCCCCGGCTCCCTGCTCGCCCCCATGCCGGGCACGGTCGTCCGCATCGCCGAAGGGCTCGCGGAGGGCTCCCGGGTGGTCGCGGGGCAGCCCCTGTTGTGGCTGGAGGCCATGAAGATGGAGCACCGCGTCTCCGCTCCCGCCTCCGGCACGCTCACCGCGCTCCACGTCGCCCCCGGCCGCCAGGTCGAGGTCGGCGCCCTGCTCGCCGTCGTACAGGAAGCACAGGAAGCACAGGAGGAACCGGAAGCATGAACACCACCGTTGTCGAGACCGAAGAGCACCAGGCGCTCCGCGCCGCCGTCGCCGCACTCGGCAAGCGCTACGGGCGCGACTACCTCACCGGTGTCGTCGCCGCCGAAGGCCATCCCCAGGAGCTGTGGGCGGAGGCCGCCAAGCTCGGCTACCTCGGCGTCAACCTCCCCGAGGAGTACGGCGGCGGAGGCGGCGGCATCACCGAACTCTCCATCGTCCTCGAGGAGTTGGGGGCGGCCGGCTGCCCGCTCCTCATGATGATCGTCTCGCCCGCCATCTGCGGCACCGTCATCGCCCGCTTCGGCACCGAGGCCCAGAAGGCCAAGTGGCTGCCCGGCCTCGCCGACGGCCGCCTCACCATGGCCTTCGGCATCACCGAACCCGACGCCGGGTCCAACTCCCACCGCATCACCACCACCGCCCGCAGGGACGGCGACGGCTGGATCCTCAACGGCCGCAAGGTGTTCGTGTCAGGCGTCGACATCGCCGACGCCACCCTCATCGTCGGCCGCACCGAGGACGCGAGGACGGGCAGCCTGAAGCCCTGCCTGTTCATCGTCCCGCGCGAGGCCCCCGGCTTCCGGCGCTCGAAGATCGACATGGAACTCCAGGCCCCGGAGAAGCAGTTCGAGCTCGTCCTCGACGACGTGCGCCTCCCCGCCGAGGCCCTCGTCGGCGACGAGGACGCGGGCCTCCTCCAGCTCTTCGCCGGCCTCAACCCCGAGCGCGTCATGACCGCCGCGTTCGCCCTCGGCATGGGCCGTTACGCCCTCGCCAGGGCCGTCCAGTACGCCAAGGAGCGCACGGTCTGGAAGACGCCCATCGGCGCCCACCAGGCCCTCGCCCACCCCCTCGCACAGGCGCACATCGAGATCGAGCTCGCCCGCCTCATGATGCTCAAGGCCGCCGCCCTGTACGACGCGGGCGACGACACGGGTGCGGGAGAGGCCGCGAACATGGCGAAGTACGCGGCGGCCGAGGCCTGTGTGAAGACCGTCGACCAGGCCGTGCACACCCTCGGCGGAAACGGCCTCACCCGCGAGTACGGCCTCGCCTCTTTGATAGTGGCCTCACGGGTGGCCCGGATCGCCCCGGTCAGCCGCGAGATGATCCTGAATTACGTTTCCCATCAGTCCCTGGGTCTCCCCAAGTCGTACTAGTCCGCGCGACTCTGTCCGTCCGCACCGTTGCACCACGCCGCCGCAACAGCGTCGCCGACACCGCGCCGAAGGGGACCGTCACCATGGTGTTCCACAGCGAGTACGCCGATGTACCCGACGTAGAACTGCCCATCCACGAGGCGGTCCTCGGACACGCCGCCCAGTACGGCGACGCCCCCGCGCTCGTCGACGGGACGAACGGCACCACCCTCACGTACGCCCAGCTCGACACGTACCACCGCAGGATCGCCGCCGCGCTGGCCGCGTCCGGGCTGCGCAAGGGCGACGTGCTCGCCCTGCACAGCCCCAACACGATCGCCTACCCGGCGGTGTTCTTCGCCGCCACGCGTGCGGGGGCGTCCGTCACCACCGTGCATCCGCTGTCCACCGCCGAGGAGTTCGCCAAACAGCTCCGCGACTCGTCGGCCCGCTGGATCGTCACCGTCTCGCCGCTCCTGGGGACCGCCCGCAGGGCCGCCGAGATCGTCGGCGGAGTGCGGGAGATCCTCGTCTGCGACAGCGCGCCGGGCCACCGCTCCGTACTCGACCTGCTCACCTGCGCGGACCCCGAGCCGCAGATCGACATCGACCCCCGCGAGGACGTCGCGGTGCTCCCGTACTCGTCCGGCACCACCGGTGTCCCCAAGGGAGTGATGCTCACCCACCACTCCATCGCCACCAACATCGCCCAGCTGAACCCGTTCATCCCGATGAAGCCCGGCGACCGGCTGCTGGCGGTGCTCCCGTTCTTCCACATCTACGGGCAGATGGCGCTGATCAATCAGCCCCTGTCGCACGGCGCGACCGTCGTCACCCTGCCCCGCTTCGAACTGGACCAGTTCCTGCGGACCGTCCAGGACCAGCGCATCACCGCCCTGTACGTCGCCCCGCCGATCGTCCTCGCACTGGCCAAGCACCCCGCCGTCGCCCAGTACGACCTGTCGTCGCTGGAGTACATCGTCAGCGCGGCCGCGCCCCTCGACGCGGACCTCGCGCAGGCCTGTGCGGCCCGCCTGGGGCTCCCGACGGTCCTCCAGGCGTACGGGATGACCGAACTCTCCCCGGGGACGCACCTGGTGCCGCTGAGCGCCGAGAACCCGCCCCCGGGCACCGTCGGCAAGCTCGTCCCGCGCACCGAGATGCGGATCCTGTCCCTGGAGACCCCCGGCAAGGACCTGGGGGTCGGCGAGGAGGGCGAGATCGCCATCCGCGGGCCGCAGCGGATGAAGGGCTACCTCGGGCGCCCCGAGGACACCGCCGCGATGATCGACGCGGACGACTGGGTGCACACCGGCGACATCGGCCGGGTCGACGCCGACGGCTGGCTCTACGTGGTCGACCGCGTCAAGGAACTGATCAAGTACAAGGGCTTCCAGGTCGCACCCGCCGAACTCGAAGCGCTCCTGCTGACCCATGAGGGCATCGCGGACGCCGCCGTGATCGGGGTGTACGACGAGGACAACAACGAGGTCCCCAAGGCCTTCGTCGTACGGCAGGCGCACGCCCACGACCTCAAAGAGGCGGACGTCATGGCATACGTCGCCGAGCGCGTCGCACCGTACAAGAAGGTGCGCCGCGTCGAATTCGTCGCCGGAGTGCCCCGGGCGGCCTCCGGCAAGATCCTGCGGCGGGAGCTGCGAGAAAGGGAACGTGCATGACACGGCAGGCCCTGGTCCCCACCACCCACGAGCGCGGCATCACCACCCTCACCCTCGACTCGCCGGCGAACCGCAACGCCCTCTCGGCGTCCCTCGTCGACGAGTTGGGGCGGGCGCTGCTGCGGTGCGGCAAGGACCCCTCGGTGCGGGCGGTCGTGCTCGCCCACACCGGCAACACCTTCAGCGCGGGCGCCGACCTCAAGGTGCCCGCGAGCCCGTACGCCTTCGTCGAGGTGCTGCGGCAGATCGCCGAACTGCCCAAGCCCGTCCTCGCACGCGTCGACGGGCACGCGCGCGCGGGCGGGCTCGGGCTGCTCGGGGTGTGCGACATGGCGTTCGCCACCGAGACGTCCGACTTCGCCTTCTCGGAGGTACGGATCGGGGTCGCGCCCGCCGTCATCTCGATCCCCCTGCTGCCCCGGCTGGACCCCCGCGCCGCGTCCCGGTACTTCCTCACCGGGGAGGTCTTCGACGGGCCGCGCGCCCGGGACATCGGGCTGCTCACCGCGACGGCACCCGACGTGGACGCCGCGCTCGCACCCGTGCTTGACGCACTGCGCAGGGCCTCCCCGCAGGGCCTCGCGGAATCCAAGCGGCTTCTGACGGCCGAGGTCAGGGCCGCCTTCGACCGTGATGCGGAGGACCTGGTACAACGCTCGGCAGCGCTGTTCGCGTCCGCCGAGGCACGCGAGGGCGTCACCGCACACCTCGAACGACGGGACCCCGCATGGCTGTTGTGACCGGCCCCCGGACAGGCCCAAAGCAGGACCGCAGCCGTGCTACCCGGCAGCGCCTGCTGGAGGCCGCCGTGGCCTGCCTCGCCGAACGTGGCTGGGCGGGCTCCACGGTGTCCGTCGTCGCGGAGAGGGCCGGGGTGTCGCGGGGCGCCGCCCAGCACCACTTCCCGACCCGCGAGGACCTCTTCACCGCCGCCGTCGAGTACGTCGCCGAGGAACGCTCCACCGCGCTGCGCGCACTTCCCGGCCACCACGTGGCCGCAGTCGTCGGCGCGATGGTCGACCTGTACACGGGGCCGCTGTTCCGGGCGGCCCTGCACCTGTGGGTGGCCGCCTCCAACGAGGATCAACTGCGCGCACGGGTCACTGAGTTGGAGGCCAGGGTCGGCCGAGAGACCCACCGCATGGCCGTCGAGCTGCTGCACGCCGACGAGTCCCGCCCCGGCGTGCGCGAGATCGTCCAGGGCTTCCTCGACATGGCCCGCGGACTCGGACTCGCCAATCTCCTCACCGACGACGCCGTACGGCGGGACCGGGTGGTGGCGCAGTGGTCGGAGCTGCTGGAGAGGGCGCTGGGCGAGCACGGGTAAGGGGCGCCCTCCCGGAGGGCGCCCCTTACCGTCGTAGTGCTCGGTCAGCCCGCGATGTCCTCGAAGCCGGACACCTCGCGCGGGTTCCGGCTGCCCGGGCCCACGTACCGCGCGGACGGACGGACGAGGCGGCCCGTGCGCTTCTGCTCCAGGATGTGCGCCGACCAGCCTGCCGTACGGGCACAGGTGAACATCGACGTGAACATGTGCGCCGGGACCTCCGCGAAGTCCAGCACGATCGCCGCCCAGAACTCCACGTTCGTCGCCAGCACCCGGTCGGGCCTGCGCGCGTGCAGCTCCTCAAGGGCCGCCTTCTCCAGGGCCTCGGCGACCTCGAAGCGCGGCGCGGCCAGCTCCCTGGCCGTACGGCGCAGGACCCGGGCCCGCGGGTCCTCGGCGCGGTACACGCGGTGACCGAAGCCCATCAGGCGCTCGCCCTTGTCGAGGGCCTTGCGGACGAACGCGCGCGCGTCCCCGGTGCGCTCGATCTCCTCGATCATGCCCAGTACGCGGGAGGGGGCGCCGCCGTGCAGCGGGCCCGACATGGCGCCCACCGCACCGGAGAGGGCGGCGGCGACGTCCGCGCCGGTGGAGGCGATGACGCGGGCGGTGAAGGTGGAGGCGTTCATGCCGTGCTCGGCCGCCGACGTCCAGTAGGCGTCGACCGCCTTGACGTGCTTGGGGTCCGGCTCGCCGCGCCAGCGGATCATGAACCGCTCGACCACCGAGTCCGCCTTGTCGATCTCGCTCTGCGGCACCATCGGCCGGCCCTGCCCGCGCGCCGACTGGGCGACGTACGAGAGCGCCATCACGGCGGCCCGCGCGAGGTCGTCGCGAGCGGTGGCCTCGTCGATGTCCAGGAGCGGTTTCAGACCCCACACGGGGGCGAGCATCGCCAGCGCCGACTGCACGTCGACCCGGATGTCACCGGAGTGCACCGGGATCGGGAACGGCTCGGCGGGCGGCAGGCCCGGGTTGAACGCGCCGTCGACCAGCAGGCCCCAGACGTTCCCGAAGGAGACGTGCCCGACGAGGTCCTCGATGTCGACGCCCCGGTAGCGAAGGGCGCCGCCCTCCTTGTCCGGTTCGGCGATCTCCGTCTCGAACGCGACGACTCCCTCAAGTCCGGGTACGAAGTCGGACATCAGGCGGCTCCTCAAGATGTGCACGCAAGGCGTGTGCGGCAAGCGACGGGAGGCAGGAACGATACCCCTGCTGTAGAGAAGCGACAGGCTCCCCACCGGGGATTTTGGCGGGTTCCACCGATGCGGGGAAGCGTGAGAACAGGCACACTGCCCGACCCACTTCCGAGAGGATTAGCGGGAGTTGAGGAGGGGAACACTGCGGCTGCGCTCCCGCCACCCTCCCTGCCGGGCCGCCACGGGGCCTGCGGCAGGATGGCCCCGTGCCGAACACAGATCCCGAAGCCGGCGGGCCCGACGTCGACCCCGCCGCCATGCGCGAGCAGTACCGCTCCGAAGTGCTCGCCGAGGGCGCGCTGGCGCCCGCCCCCATGGACCAGTTCGCCCGCTGGTTCCGACAGGCCGTCGACGGCGGGCTGCACGAGCCGAACGCCATGGTCGTCGCCACGGCCACCCCCGACGGCCGCCCCAGCACGCGGACGGTGCTGCTGAAGGCGTACGACGAGAGGGGCTTCGTCTTCTTCACCAACTACCAGTCCCGCAAGGGCGGCGAACTGGCCGCGAACCCGCACGTCTCGCTGCTCTTCCCCTGGCACCAGATCGCCCGCCAGGTCATCGTCACCGGCACCGCCGCCCGCGTCTCCCGCGCCGAGACGGCCGCGTACTTCCGCACCCGCCCGCACGGCTCGCAGCTCGGCGCCTGGGCGAGCGACCAGTCCCGGGTCGTCGCCTCGCGCGACGCGCTGACCGCCTCGTATGCCGACCTGGAGGCGCGCTACCCCGAGGGCGAGAAGGTGCCGGTGCCGCCGCACTGGGGCGGCTACCTGGTCGTGCCGGAGACGGTGGAGTTCTGGCAGGGACACGAGAACCGACTGCACGACCGGCTGCGATATGCCAGGACGGACGAAGGGGGCTGGTCGGTGGAGCGGCTGAACCCTTGAGCGGGTCCTCAACGCAGAAACCCCGCGGGCTCTGGTCCCCTCCGGAGAGGGGGCCGGCCGGACGTACCGGCGAGCCCGCGGGGCGGTGACTGCTTGGATTGGAACCGGCTGCGCCGGCACCGCACTGAGTGCGACGACGGGCAACTAGCCCGCAGTCACCTCACGAGTCCGGAAAGAAATCACTTCCGAATCACCTCCTTTCAGCGTGGGCCTCACACTAGGAGCCCCCTCCGGGCACCTCAACCGAATTAACGGGGCCCTTCGATTTCGCCGAACTCCGTGTGGGCTGGGTCACGTTGGAGTTGAATGATCCGAACGTGCAGCACGGGCGAACACCTGTGGGGGGTGCCGGGTGAGTGCTTCTCTGAGCAGTGGGACCGCCGAGCCTGAGCCGGTGGCGGGAGCGGGGTCGGGGTCGGGGGCCGACCTTCTCACCGCGCTTCTGGACGGCATGGACGCGGCCCTCTGCGCCTTCGACGCCGACGGCGTCGTCACCCACTGGAACCGCGAGGCCGAGCGGATCCTCGGCTGGAGCGCCGCCGACGCGGTGGGCAGGCGCGGTCTGGCGGGCTGGGCGGTGCGCACCGCCGACGCCGACGAGGTGCAGGGGCGGCTGATGGCGGCCATGCGCGGCGGCGGCCGGCAGGTCCACGAGTTCGCGCTGCTGCGCAAGGACGGCGGCCGGGTCCTGGTACGGACGCAGTCGGCAGCGGTCACCGGCACGGACGGCAGGGCGGCCGGGGTCTACAGCGCGTTCGGCGAGGTGCACGCGCAGATCGACCTGGAACGGGCCATCGCGCTCAGCGAGGTCCTCTTTGAGGACGCGTCGTGGGGCGTGGTCCTCGTCGACGTCGACCTGCGCCCCACCGTCGTCAACGTGCACGCCGCCCGCGCCCTAGGCGGCGGCCGCACCACGCTGCTGGGCCGCCCGCTCGGCGAGACCGTCGTCCAGGGCGTCGACGAGCTGGAGGGCGCCCTCCAGTACGTACTTGCCGAGGGCACCCCACCGGCCCCCGTCGACCTGTGGGTGACGCTGCGCACCGCGGAGGGGGAGCGGCGGCGCTGCTGGCGCAGCGGCTTCCTGCGGCTGGCCTCGCCCCTCGCGGAGGAGCCGGTGCCGCTGGGCGTGGGCTGGCTCTTCCAGGACGTCACCGACGCCAAGACCGCCGAACAGGACGCCGCCAGGCTGCGGTTCAGGGGCAACCAGCTGCACCGGGCGGCCAGGGCCGCCGCAGAGTGCGAGGACCCCATGGAGGCCGCGGCGGCCTATCTGGACTTCGGTCTCGCCGGGTTCGCCGACCACGCGCTCGTCGACGTACTCGCGGGCGACCGTCTCGTACGGGCCGCCGCCACGCCCGCCGGAGAGCCGGGACCCTGCCTCCAGGAGAACGCGGAGGCGGGCATTCCGGTGCGTTACGGGGAGGGCCACCCCGCCCTCCAGGCGCTGGAGCGGACCGGTGCGGTGCGGGCGAGTGCGGGCGCTCGCGCCGACGCCGTGGTCTGGGCCGCCGACCGCCAGTGGCCCGCGGACGCCGTCCACGCGCTCTGTACGGTGCTGCGCAGCCGGGGCCGCACCCTGGGCACGGTGACCTTCCTGCGCGGTGCGAGCCGCCCCGCCTTCGAGCGCCCGGACGCGACGTACGCGGAGAGCATCGCGGTACGGGTGGCGGCTTCGGTGGACCTGGCGCAGACGGTGCGCGACAGCGGCTAGGAGAGCGGAGCAAAGGGGAGGGGGCGGGCGAGGAGGGGGGATTTCGTCGCCCGCCCCTGTACGGGGGGTGGTGCGGCGGTACGGTGCGCGCCGCCGCACCGGGGTCACGCCGCGTGCAGCGCCAGCGTCGGCGACAGCCTTGCCGCCCGCACCGCCGGGTAGAGGCCCGCGACGGTGCCGATGGCGAGGGTCGCGCCGAAGCCGCCGCCGACCGCCCACATCGGCACCACCCAGGGCATCGGGCCGAGCGCCGCGTAGACACCCGTCGCGGCGGCCCCCAGAGCGATGCCGACCAGTCCGCCGAGCGCGGACAGCATCAGGGACTCCGTGACGAACTGGATGCGGATCTGGCCCCTGGTCGCGCCCATGGAGCGGCGCAGGCCGATCTCGTAACGCCGCTCCAACACCGAGATGATCATGGTGTTGGCGACCCCGACACCGCCCACGAGCAGGGCGATCCCGCCGAGCCCCAGCAGCAGCCCGTTGAACGCGCCCTCGGTGGCCGCCTTGGTGCGCAGGGCCGTGGACGGGTCCGTGATCAGGACGTTCTCCGGGCTCTTCGGGTCGATCGTCGGTGCCATCAGCGACCGCACCTGCGGTACGGAGGCGTCCGTGGAGCGCTCGTACAGCGAGGTCGGGTGGCCGTCGAAGCCCAGGTGCTTCTTCGCGCCCTCCCAGCCGGTCAGGGCCGAACGCTCGACCTCGGGTGCCAGCGGCAGCGGGGCGAGGATGCCGGTGACGGTGAAGTGCCGGCCGCCGATCCACACCTGGGAGCCGGGCGTCGCGATGCCGAGGCGTTCGGCGGCGACATGACCGAGGACGACGGCCGGGTAGCGGCCGGAGGCCGCGTTGAGCCAGCGGCCGGAGGCGACGGAGCCGCGCAGCGTCTTCAGCAGGCCCTCGGTGGCCGCCTGGACACTGATGCCGCCGGTCTCGTCCTCGGGGATCTTCTCGCTGCGCCGCACGCTCTCTTTGAGGAGGCCCGTGGCGCCGACGTCCTCGACGCCTTCGATGCGGCCGACCATGCCGGTCGCGGACTCCGGAAGGGTGACCTTCGCACCGCTGAACATGGACTCACCGGGCGTCGCGACCAGCATGTTCGTACCCAACTGGTCGAGCTGTCGCATCAGTTGGGCCTTGCTGGACGCGGAGATGCCGACCACGGCGATCATCGTGGCGATCCCGATGGCGATGCCCAGCGCGGACAGCACGACCCGCACGGGGCGGCTGCGCAGCCCGGCGGAACCGACGTGCAGGACGTCACGGGGACCGAGCCGGGCGGGACCGAGCCGGGCGGGGGAGCGACGGGCGGTCATCGGGGACCACCTCCCGGGCCGGCCGTGTCGCGGTCGGCTCCGGTGTCGGCCGTGATGCGGCCGTCCCGGAGCCGGACCTGCCGGGGCAGGCTCTCCGCGATCTCCGTGTCGTGCGTGATGACGGCGATCGTGGCGCCTTCCGAGTTGAGTTCGTGCAGCAGCGCCATGACCGCCTCCCCCGACTCGGAGTCCAGCGCTCCGGTCGGTTCGTCGGCGAGCAGCAGGGCGGGCCGGCCGACGACCGCGCGGGCGATCGCCACACGCTGCTTCTGCCCGCCGGACAGTTCGTGCGGGCGGTGGCCCATCCGGTCGGCCAGACCGACCCTGGCCAGCGCCTCCGCCGCCCGCCTGCGCCGTACGGCACGGGGCAGGCCGGAGTAGAGCAGACCCTCCGCGACGTTGTCCCGGGCGCTGACGCCCGGCACCAGGTGGAACGACTGGAAGACGAAGCCCACGTGGCGCGCCCTCAAAGAGGAGAGCTTCCGGTCGGACAGGGCGGCGATGTCGTGCCCGGCGATGGCGACCGTACCGGCGGACGGGCGGTCCAGGGTGCCGACGATGTGCAGCAGCGTCGACTTGCCGGAACCGGACGGGCCGACGATGCCCAGGAGTTCGCCCTCGTGGACCCGCAGGTCGATCCCGCGCAGGGCGGCGACACCGCCCGGATACTCCTTGGTGACACCGGCCAGCTCGACGACGGCCGCGGGAGGGGATCCCGACGGGGCGGCGACGGCGACGCTCGCGGGAGCGTCCGGCAGCCCCACGGCTTCGGGGGCAGGGGATGCGCTCATATCTTGGGCACGCCCACCTTCATGCCCTCGCGCAGGGCGCCCCCGCTGATCTCGACTCGGCCGCCCTGCCCGAACATGCCGAGCTCCACCCGTACGTCCCGTACGGAGCCGCCCGACACCACCTGCACGCCGAACCCGCCCTTCGGGTGCGCGAGCAGCGCGTTCACGGGGACGGTCAGGACGCCCGTACGGGTCTCGCCGGTGAGGTTCACGGTGACCGGCGCCTGGTCGACCGCCCGCACCTTGTCGGGGGCGTCGAAGGCGACCGTGAGGGACACCTTGGGCGTCTTGTCGGTGGGGTCGTCGCCGGGCGCGGCTGTCTTGCCCACGGAGGAGATCCGGCCGGGCGCGGTGGAGCCGTCCGGCAGGTTCACCGTCACCTTGGTGCCCTCCTTGGCCAGAGTGCTCATCGAGACCTCCAGGTGGAACGACACGATGCGTTCCGACCCGGTCGTGGTGAGCACCTGCCGCCCGGGACCGACCTGGTCGCCGGCCGCCGCGGGCCTGTCCTTGACCCGTACGGCGCCCGGTGCGAAAGCGATCTGGTCGGGGCCGACCGTGCCCGTCTCTTTGAGGTCGTGGGACTCCTGCCACCTGCGCACGGCGTCGGCGGTGCCCTTCGTGTACTTCTCGTCGACGGCGAGACCGGGCGCGAACCCCAGCGCCTGGAGGTTCCGCTCCAGCTGCTTCACGTCCGGGCCCTCGTCGCCGGGCTTCATGACCCGGTACATGGGCCCCGCCCCGTACATCAGGCGCACGGGCTTCCCGTTCACCTCATAGAGGCGGCCGTCGCGCCGCACGGTGGAGCCGACGGACGGCGACCAGGTGAGGGTGCCCGTGGCGCCCGCGTTGACCTTGTGGGTGCCCGCGTGCCCGAGGACGCCCTCGACCTGGGTGGAGTCGCTGAGGTCGCCGCGCTCCACGGCCGCGGTGGCGGGCGGCAGTCCGGTGCGGCCGCTGCCGGCCTCGCTCTTGCCGGAGGCCCGCACGGTGCTGAGGGCGACCCCGCCGCCCACCACGGCGAGCACCGCGACGGCCGCGACGCCGACCTTCGTGCCGCGCCTCACCGGTAGATCCCCGCGCACGCCTTGGAGGCCTTCTCGAACTTCTTCAGCTCCTCGCCCTTGGGGATCTTCATCGCGCGCATGCTGCCGCCCTCGTAGTCCGGGTCGGGCATGTTGAAGCCGTTCTTGCGCATGCATTGGGCGTGCTTGATGCCCTTGTCCTTGTCGGCCTGGGTCATCCTGCCGCCGGCCGGGCCGCCGGGTGACGTACCGGCGCAGGCCTTCATCGCCTTGTCGAGGGTGTCCTTGGGCGCGCCCTCCCCGAGGGTGATGCCGACGCCGCTCTCGCCGGGCTTGGGGTCGGGCACCTTCAGCCCGTGCTCGCGCAGGCACTGGCGGTGCTTGACCGCCTTGTCGTCGCTGTTCTTGGAGGTGGTGCCGCCGCCGGACCCGGCGGCGGAGTCCGACTTCACGCTGTCGGGCCTGTCCGCGGCGTCGGCCCCGCCCTTGTCGGCGGAGCCCGCGCAGGCGGTGGCGAGGACGGCGAGGGAGGTGAGTCCCATGGCCAGGAAGGAAGTGCTCCTACGGATGGTCATGGCCGGGAGCGTGCCGCGGTCCCGCCTTTCGTTTCTCGTAACCCTGGTCCTTACAGCGAGGAAAGGTGCGGGTCGGATAGGAAGGGCGGATGCGTGTGCTGGTGGTGGAGGACGAGGAATTCCTCGCGGAGATGGTGGCGGAAGGGCTGCGGAGGGCCGCCCTCGCGGTCGATGTCGCCCGCGACGGGCTCCAGGCCCTGCGCAAGCTTCAGTTCGGCGAGTACGACGTGCTGGTCCTCGACCGTGACCTGCCGGGCCTGCACGGCGACGACGTGTGCCGCCGGGTCGTCGAGCAGCGGCTGCTCACCCGGGTGCTGATGCTGACCGCGTCGGGGACCGTGCGCGACCGCGTCGACGGCCTCGGGCTCGGCGCGGACGACTACCTCACCAAGCCCTTCGCGTACGACGAGATCCTCGCGCGCGTGCTGGCGCTGGGCCGCCGCGCGCGCCCCGCCCTCCCGCCGGTGATCGAGTGCGCCGGGATCGTCCTGGACACGGCCCGCAGACAGGCCGCACGGGACGGCCGCCACCTCCTCCTGTCCCGCAAGGAGTTCGCCGTGCTGGAGGCGCTGCTGCGGGCCCAGGGGGCGGTGGTCAGCGGCGACGACCTCATAGAGCAGGTGTGGGAGGAGGACACCAGCTACCGCACCAACGCGGTACGGGTGACCCTCAGCAAGCTGCGCGCCAAGCTGGGCACGCCCGCGGTGGTGGAGACCGTGCCGGGCGTCGGCTACCGCGTCACGAACACCACGGGCACGGGTACGGGCTCGGACACACGTACAGGCACCGTCACAGGTACAGGTACAGGTACAGGTACAGGCGCCACCGGCCCGGGGCACGGCGCATGAGCGAGCGCGCCCGGCTCACCGCCCTGTACGGAGGTCTGCTGGTGCTGGCCGGTGCCCTGCTCACCGGGCTGGTGTACTTCCTCGTGCGGGAGGGCCTCGGCTCGACCATCACCAGCGCGGTGACCACGGCGGTCCCAATGCAGCGCATGCCCGTGGACGACGGCGCGTGGGCCACCCTCGAACCCGCCCGCGCTGTTCCCGCGCTCCCGCTGGCGTCCCCCACGACGAAGTCGGCGGCCCTGCGCGTGGTGACCCAGCAGGCCAGCAAGGCGGCCGAGGACGCCGCCCTGGGCCGGATGCTGACCGTCTCCGGGGCCGCCCTCGCCGTCTTCAGCGTGCTGTCGGTCGCGCTGGCCTGGTGGCTGGCCGGCCGGGTGCTGCGGCCGGTCGGCGTGATCACGGCGACCGCACGGCGGCTCTCCGGCGACAACCTGCGCGAACGGATCGCCCTGAAGGCCCCCGCGGGCGGCGAACTGAAGCAGCTCGCCGACACCTTCGACGGGATGCTCGACCGCATCGAGCAACTCGTCTCCGCGCAGCAGCGGTTCGCGGCCAACGCCGCCCACGAGCTGCGCACCCCCCTGGCGGTGCAGCGCGCCGCCGCCGAGATCGGCCTCGCGGGGGAGCCGGATGCGGACCGCGTCGCCCGCATCCGTACCAAACTGATCGAAGTCGCCGACGACAGCGAGCAGTTGATCGAAGGGCTGTTGCTGTTGTCCGTCTCGGAGCAGGGGCTGCGCCACCGGGAGCCGTGTGCGCTGCGGGACGTCGTCACCGGAGTTCTGGAACGCACCCCCGTACCCGACGGCATCACCGTCACCACGGACCTCCGCCTCAAAGAGGTGACGGGTGACGAGGTGCTGCTCGGTCACCTCGTCCAGAACCTGCTGGGCAACGCCCTGCGCTACAACCACCCGGCCGGTACGGTCCGCGTCCGGCTGTCCGGCGACGGCGTACTGGAGGTGTCCAACACCGGCCCTGCCGTCGACCCGGCCGCCGTGCCCCGTCTCTTCGAGCCGTTCCGGCGGGCGCGGGAACGGCGCCACGCGCCGGGCGAGGGGGCCGGTCTCGGTCTGTCCATCGTGGCGTCGATCGCCCGCGCGCACGGTGCGAAGGCCACCGCGCGGGCGAACCCGGAGGGCGGACTGACGGTACGCGTGGCCTTCTGACGCGCAGCCCTCTCCGCGCACGTGCTCAGTGGCGGTTCGCGCAGGCGCTCAGTGCCGGAAGAAGATCCGGTCGCCGTACTCGCTCATCACCCGGCCGTTCCACTCGTGCCCGCCGTCGACGTTGCCCGAACGCAGCAGCGGCGGTTCGATACCGCGGTCCACGAGCTCACCGGCCGCCGCCGCCATGACCGCCTGCATCAGGGCCGTGGTGACCACCGTCGACGCGGGGGCGAAGGGGGCGTCGATGCCTTCGGCGGTGAGCTCGGCGTCACCGACCGCGATCTTGCTGTCCAGCACGATGTCGCAGTGGTCCTTGAGGAAGCTGCCCGACTTGTGGCGGGACCTGGTGCCCTGCGCGTACGCCACGGACGTCACTCCGATGACCTTCAGGCCCAGGGCCCGCGCGTTCATCGCCATCTCCACGGGGAGCGCGTTGCGCCCCGACAGGGAGATCACGACGAGTACGTCACCGGACTTGGCGGGGCTGCTGTCGAGGACGGCACCCGCGAGGCCGTCGACGCGCTCCAGGGCGGAGCCGAGGGTGGCGGGCATGACGTCGATGCCGACGACCCCGGGGACGGCGAGGAGGTTCATCAGGGCGAGTCCGCCCGCCCGGTAGACGACGTCCTGGGCGGCGAGCGAGGAGTGGCCCGCGCCGAATACGAAGAGCCGGCCCCCGGCGGCCACGGTGTCGGCGATGGCGGTGCCCGCCGCCGCGACGGAGTCCGCCTCCTCGTTCCGTACGCGATGGAGCAGCTCGATCGCGGCGTCGAAGAACTGACCGGCCAGTTTGTTCTCGCTCATCGCAGAGGGGCCTTTCCGGGGGGTTACCGAGGGTAGCGGACGGGGATGCCGACCGCGCCGCGGATCACGTTGCGGTCTGGACCTGGGGCCTGTCAATACGGCCGCGCCCCGGTCCGGCACGGTTGTCAGTGCGATGCGTCAGAATTGGTACCGGGCCGGGGCGTCTGCGGAAATCCGTCGGGCGCCTCTCAGCGACGACGAGCCAGCGCACGACGATTTTCTGTCACAGCATCGAGGGGCACACATGTCCGGACTGATCGACACCACGGAGATGTATCTCCGCACCATCCTTGAGCTTGAGGAGGAGGGCGTCGTCCCCATGCGCGCCCGTATCGCCGAGCGCCTGGACCAGAGCGGGCCGACGGTCAGCCAGACGGTGGCGCGCATGGAGCGCGACGGCCTGGTGACGGTCGCGGGCGACCGGCACCTGGAGTTCACCGAGGAGGGCCGCCGTCTCGCCACGCGCGTGATGCGCAAGCACCGCCTCGCCGAGTGCCTGCTCGTCGACGTGATCGGCCTGGAGTGGGAGCAGGTGCACGCCGAGGCCTGCCGCTGGGAGCACGTGATGAGCGAGGCGGTCGAGCGCCGCGTCCTGGAGCTGCTCCGCCACCCGACCGAGTCGCCGTACGGAAACCCGATCCCGGGCCTGGAGGAGCTGGGCGAGAAGTCCGAGGCCGATCCGTTCCTCGACGAGGGCATGGTCAGCCTCTCCGACCTGGTGCCGGGTCCCGAGGGCAAGACCGTCGTCGTACGGCGGATCGGCGAGCCCATCCAGACCGACGCCCAGCTGATGTACACGCTGCGCAGGGCGGGCGTGCAGCCCGGCTCGGTGGTCAGTGTGACCGAGTCGCCCGGCGGGGTGCTGGTCGGCAGCAGCGGCGAGGCGGCCGAGCTGGACGCGGAGACGGCGTCGCACGTCTTCGTCGCCAAGCGCTGACACCAGATGCCGACGTCAAGCTCTGGCGCCAGGTGCTGACGTCAAGCTCTGGCCACCAGGCTCTGACACCGGCCGTCGGCGTCCGCTCACTGCGGGGCCGGAAGGTCAACCGGGCCTGGAGTGACGGGAGTTGGGACCCGCTTTCGTGGTGGAATCCCAGCGGCCGGACGGATCGCGTGCCACGCTGTGTCTGCGGCACATGAACCGGGGCACAGGACGTGAATGAGAACTGCCGACCGGGCCCGTCGCACGGCCGGGGAGGAGGCGGGGAATGCGCCCGTCGTACGTACCGCACTACGTACCGCACAAGGAGGGCCCCGGCGCCCTGAGGCGCCGGGGCCTGTCCTCCCCTGTGCTGACCTGGAGCCCCGAGCTCTCAAGGTCAACCCCCGCGGACCGTCTTCCCCGAGCGGCCCGCCTCCCGCAGAAGATCTCCCCTCGGCAGCGCGAGGCAATCCTTGAGCACTGTCACTCGAAAGAGGGGTCTTGGGTGCTGGACCCACACTTTCGAATGCAAGTTCGATAACTTGGTGGGCAGGACACGACAGGCCCGAACAAGGCCGGAGACAGGACCCGGGACGAGACCCGGATCAAGGCAGGGACGACCACCCGGAACCGGAAGTAGAAGGGGGTGCCAGGCCATATGGTGCGGCGCATCGACGTGACCGGAGCCGACGGCGTACGCCTCGCCGCCTGGGAGTTCGCCGACCCGCCGAAGGACGGCGGCGAACCCGAGCAGGTCCCCGGCGTCTTATTGCTGCACGGACTGATGGGCCGCTCCTCGCACTGGGCGGCCACGGCGCGCTGGCTCTCCGAGCGGCAGCGGGCCGTCGCTCTCGACCAGCGGGGTCACGGACGCAGCGAGAAACCCTCGGACGGCCCCTTCACCCGCGATGCGTACGTGGCCGACGCGGAGGCTGCGGTCGAGCAGCTCGGTCTGGCCCCGGTGACCCTGATCGGGCACTCGATGGGCGCCCTGACGGCCTGGCAGCTCGCCGCCAAACGACCGGACCTGGTCCGCGCCCTGGTCGTCTGCGACATGCGGGCCTCGGCCCTCGGGGCGGCCTCCCAGCGGGAGTGGGGCGACTGGTTCAGGGCGTGGCCGGTGCCGTTCGCGACGCTCGCGGACGTACGGAAGTGGTTCGGCGAGGACGACCCCTGGGTGGAGCGGCCCTCGCCGGCCCGCGGCGAGTTCTTCGCCGAAGTGATGGCGGAACGGTCGGACGGCTGGCGCCCGGTCTTCTCCCGCCGCCAGATGCTGGAGTCCCGGGAGACCTGGGTGTACGACGCGCACTGGGACGAGCTGTCCCAGGTCCAGTGCCCGACGCTGGTCGTCCGCGGGCTGGACGGGGAGCTGGGCAGGGCGGAGGCGCAGGAGATGGTGCGGGTGCTGCCACGGGGGCGCTACGCGGAGGTGGCGGACGCGGGGCACCTGGTGCACTACGACCAGCCGGAGGGGTGGCGGGAGGCGATCGAACCGTTTCTGGAGGAAACGGTGGCCTCGGCACGGTAAGCGGCGGGGCGGCGGTGGCGTGCGTGCGGTCGCGGAGGGGGCGTGCCGCGGTGGGGGGGCCGCCCCCTTGCCCACCCTTCCCCAAGCTCTTAAGGAGCAGGGGAGACCCCACTGCCCCCGGGGGGCGGCCCCGCTGCCCAAGAGGGCTAGGGGGGTAGGGGGCAGGCTTTTAGGGGCGCGGGGAACTGCGCGATCAGCCACGACGCACCCGCGCAATGACCACCGGCGCCGCAGGCAACGCCAGCCCCCCACCGGCCCGCGCCAAGCGACCCGTCCTACCCCTTACTCACTGCCGCCAAAATCTCCGGCAGCCGTGCCGCCGTCCTCGGGGCGGCAGCCTTGAGGCCGAGCCAGGCGATCAGCAGGCCGTATGCCGCACCCACCGGGAGCAGTAGCCACGTCGCGTGCCCCGCGACGTGCAGCCACACCGTCAGCCCGATCAGCGGCGCGCACGCCACCGTCGACACCAGCAGCCCGACCGCCAGCGACATCCAGGCGAGGGACCCCTGCCCGGGGGCCACGTTCTTGTACGCACCCCCCTGCGGCACCGAGTACGGGTAGCGCGCCGAAGCCACCATCCCCGCCGCCAGCAGCGCGCCGAGCAGCGCGAAGGCCAGCCCGAGCACCTCGGGGAGCACCGCCCAGTCGTCGACGATCGCCGCCGTCACGGCCGTCACCAGCACTGTGTACGGAACGGTGATCGCCAGCAGCGCCAGCAGCCGCGCCCGCAGCTCCTCGTACGCGTCGCGCGTCGTCGAGATGGTCGTGGCGACCATCCAGAACGCCGACGTGTCCGTCCCGAACTGGTTGAACGTCTGCATGCCGAGCATGCCCGTGGCCATGCACGCCAGGTACACCGACCCGGTGCCCTGCAACGCGTTGAAGACCGGCACGATCAGCCCGATGGCGAGGGCGGTGATCCACGCGCCCTTCGTCTTCGGGTCGCGCCAGATGTACCGCAGCACCCGCTGCGCGGTCGCCGCCGTCCGGCCGTCGGGCAGCAGCCGCGCGAGCCAGCCCGCCGACGACTCCTTGCGGGCCGGGCCCGACGCCGCCTGGATCGTCGACCCGTCAGGCGCCGTCATCAGCTTGACCAGGCCGCGCTCCCACGCCCACAGCAGCGCCGCCAGCGCGACGGCCGCGATGAGCAGTTGGGCGATCCCGCGCCCGTACGCCCCCTCGCTCACCGAGTGCACCGCGCCGACCGCCGAGGCCGGCGGAATCCACTGCACGACGTCCGCCACCGGGTCGAGCACCGAAAGGCCGCCCGAGTTGGAGAGCCGCTGCCAGCCGAAGTTCACGAACTGGATGCCGACGGCCACGACGAGACCGCTCAGCACCGCCAGGTCACGCCCGCGCCGACTGGTCAGCAGCCGTACGTTCGCCGTCGCGACGGTACGGGACAGCGCCACACACGTGAGGACGGTCAGCACGGCGGCCAGTACGGCCACCACCACCCCCGCGAACCCGTGCGCCACGGCGAGCACCGAGCCCACCGCCAGACACACCGTGAACAGCGGCCCGATCCCCACCAGCGACGCCACCAGCAGCGCCCGGATCAGCGGCCTCGGCCGCAGCGGCAGCATCACCAGCCGCGACGGGTCCAGCGTCTCGTCGCCGCTGGGGAAGAACAGCGGCATGAACGTCCAGCCGAGCGCGACGACCAGGGCCATCAGCAGCGTCAGCGTCGGCGCGAACGACTGCCCGCGCATCGCGATCAGCGCCACCAGCTGGAGCGCCGAGAAGAGCAGCACCAGCACCGCGGTGACGACGAACGCGGCCTTCCGCCCGGACGACTGCCGCAGCCCGTTCTTCAGCAGCGCCAGCTTCAGCCGTACGAAGAGAGGGGTCAGACCGGCGGAAACCGTACCGTCGGGCCCCGCGCCTGCCGGACCGGCACCGCCGGAAACCACACCGTCGGTACTCATCGCGCCGCCCCGCCGCCCAGCCAGTCCAGGCTCTGCCCGGCGTCCCGCCCGTTCGCCCCGACCAGTTCCAGGAACGCGTTCTGCAGGGTCGGCGCGTCGCCCCGTACCTCTGCCAGGGTTCCCTGGGCGCGGATGCGGCCGGCGGCCATCACGGCGACCCAGTCGCACAGCGACTCCACCAGTTCCATGACGTGGCTGGAGAAGATGACCGTCGCGCCCGAGGCCGTGTACCGCTCCAGGACGCCGCGGATGGTCTGTGCCGACACCGGGTCGACGCCTTCGAACGGCTCGTCCAGGAAGAGGACTTCGGGGTTGTGGAGGAGCGCTGCGGCGAGGCCGATCTTCTTGCGCATGCCGGTCGAGTAGTCGACGACGAGCTTGTGCTGCGAGCCCGCCAGGTCGAGCACGTCCAGGAGCTGGGTCGCCCGCTTGTCGACCTCCTCGCCGGGCAGCCCCCGCAGCCGACCGGTGTACGCGAGCAGTTCACGCCCCGAGAGCCTCTCGAAGAGGCGAAGTCCCTCCGGCAGTACGCCGATCCGGGACTTGACCCGCACCGGGTCGCGCCACACGTCGTGGCCGCCGATCTCCACGGTGCCCTGGTCGGGGCGGAGCAGCCCCGTCACCATGGAGAGGGTGGTGGTCTTGCCCGCGCCGTTCGGCCCGACGAGCCCGATGAACTTTCCGGCCGGGAGTTCGAGATCGATCCCGGCGACGGCGATCTGCTCGCCGAACCGCTTCCACAAGCCCTGGACACGTACCGCGGCGGGCGGCGCCGTATGCGCTCCGCCCGCCTGTTTGAATGCTTCGTGGTCGAATGCCTGGTCAGGCATGTCGCACTGCCTTTCGTGGTCCCCGTGATACGGGGCCCACTTTATGACCCGCTATGTTCGAACGCGCCCCCGCGCGGCGGCCGCTTCCCGCCCGCACGCGTAGGCGAGGGGGCTGATCAGTTCCTCCGCGTCCGGCAGCCACCGGTTCGCGGGGGTGGGGCGGCGGGCCCACTGCACGGCGCCCATGCCGCCCATGCGGGTCGGCGGGCCGGCCACGTAGTCGCCCTCGCCGCGTGCGACCAGGTCGAGCGCGCTCGGCACCCAGCCCAACTTCCGTACCAGATCCGGGATCTTCGCGCCCGCGCCCGGCAGTACGAAGAAGAGGAGACGGCGGTCGGGGGTGCTGGTGACGGGGCCGAGGGTGAGCTCCATGCGCTCCATGCGGGCCAGTGCCAGGAAGCCGGCCGTCTCGGGCACGTCGATGGCGTCGAAGGTGCGTCCGGTGGGCAGCAGGATCGAGGCCTTCGGGTTCTTCTGCCACATCCTGCGCGCCGCGACCGCGCTGCCCGTGGCCTGCGTCGCCCAGTCGTCCTTCGCCGGGTGCGCGCCGGGGGCGGTGCACGCCGCGTCGCCGCACGAGCAGCGCTCCACCCCCTCGTCGGCCTCCAGCCAGGTCCCGGGGACCACGTCCCAGTGCCGTTCCTCCGCGTACCGCACGGCGCTGTCGAGCAGTTGATCACCGCGCTGCTGGGGGATCTGGGCGGCGGTCGTGACGTCCGTGACTCCAATGGTCTCTTCCACGAAGAACTCAACTGCGAGCATCACCTCCGGTTACGGGCGCGGCGGTCCGGGAGATGGCGCATCGATCCTGCATACGGGGCGCATGGGTGCACGGGCGGGGGCGCGCAGGTGGCTGCGGCCCGGCGAGCGGGAAGCCACAGAGAGGGAAGCGCGGAGGTACCGGAAATACCTCTGCCTTCCGGCAAGTACGTGGCAAGTGCGCGTATGACACGCATGACTCGCATTCTTTGCATATCCGCCGGGCAGTGATCTCCGCACGAATTCACGCGAATTCACGAGGACTTCATCAGCGCCCGCACCAGGGGGTACACATGGCAGCCAGGCCGCTCGTCGCCCGCCAGCCCAACGAACGACTCCAGGCGCTCATCCAGGAAGCCGGCTGTTCCAACGCCGGTCTCGCCCGCCGGGTCAACATGTGCGGTGCCGAGCACGGACTCGATCTCCGTTACGACAAGACGTCCGTCGCGCGGTGGCTGCGCGGACAGCAGCCCAGGGGCCGGGCCCCGGGAATCATCGCGGAGGCCATCGGCCGCAAGCTGGGGCGCACCGTCACGATCGACGAGATCGGGATGGCGAACGGCAAGAACCTGGCGTCCGGGATCGGGCTCCAGTTCTCGCCGACCGTCCTGGGCGCGATCGAGCAGGTCTGCGAGCTGTGGCGCAGCGACGTGGGACGCAGGGACTTCCTCTCGGGTTCTTCGGTGGCCGCGTCCGCGCTGGTGGAGCCGAGCCGGGACTGGCTGATCACGGGTGCCGACCACCAGGTGGCGCGGACGGCCGGATCGCGGGTGGGGATCAGCGACGTGGAGGCGGTACGGGCGACCACCGAGGCGCTGACGGGGCTCGACCACCGCTTCGGCAGCGGGCACGTGCGCCCGATCGTCGTGCACTACCTCAACAGCGTGGTGTCCGGGCTGCTTTCGGGCTCGTACCGGGAGGCGGTGGGGCGCGAGCTCTTCGCCGCGGTCGCCAGGCTGACCGAGCTGGCCGGATACATGGCCGTCGACACAGGGCAGCCGGGTCTTGCACAGCGGTACTACATCCAGGCGCTGCGGCTCGCGCAGGCCTCGGGGGACCGCGGGTACGGGGGGTACGTCCTGGCCGCCTCCATGAGCCACCTGGCGGCGCAGCTCGGGAACCCGCGCGAGATCTCGCAGTTGGCGCGCGCCGCGCAGGAGGGTGCGCGGGGGCGGGTGACACCGCGGGCGGAGGCCATGTTCTACGCGGCCGAGGCACGCGGGCACGCGCTGATGGGCGACGAGCGGACCTGCGGGGCCGTGGCGGGGAAGGCGCAGACGGCGATGGAGCGGGCGCACGAAGCGGGCGACTCCGGGGACGACCCGGTGTGGATCGCGCACTTCGACCAGGCGTACCTGGCCGACGAGTTGGCGCACTGCCACCGGGACCTGGGGCAGGCGGACGCGGCGGCGCGCAGGGCGCAGGAGAGTTTGTCAGGACATCCGGACAGCAGGGTGCGGAGGCGGGCCATCGGCCTCGTACTCCTCGCGACGGCGCAGGTGCAGCAGCGCGAGGTGGAACAGGCCTGCCACACGGGCACGCGCGCGGTGGAGCTGCTGAGCACGCTGCGGTCGAACCGGGGGGCCGAGTACCTGGAGGACTTCCAGCAGCGCCTCGACCCCTACCGGGACGAGCCGTCGGTGCGGGAGTTCGGGGCGCGGATGGAGATTCAGGCGGCGTAGCGCGTCAATGCGACGGCATATACAGCGTCAACTTCCGGCTATCCGTTACAGCGGGCGCCGGTGGGTGTGCGGCGGTCCTGCGCGGATCGCGGGTGCGTGGCAGTGGGACGGATTCACCCGGTAGCGTGAACCGGTGATTCCGTCCCTCGCTCTTGTGGCGAGGCCACCCAGATCCCGATGGCAGGAGCCCTCCGTTGACGCAGAGCGAACAGGGTGATGAGCCGCAGCATCCCGCTGTGCGCCCCGCACACGAGGGCGTAGTACTGCCCCCGGCGCAGCCCGCGCAGCAGTGGCCCGGAGCGCCGACGCACGGTCAGGGGCCCGGACCGGTGCCCGGCCAACTGCCCGGCCAGACGGTGCCGCCACAGGGCCAGAGCTGGGACCAGCCGTGGGGACCGGGGGTGCAACAGCCGCCCGTACAACAGCCGCCTGTGCAACAGCCGCCTGTGCAACAGCCGCCTGTGCAACAGCCGCCTGTGCAACAGCCGCCTGTGCAACAGCAGATGGATCCGTCGCGGCATCAACAGCCGATGTCGCAGCAGCAGATGCAGCAACAGCAGCTGTCGCAGCAGCAGCAGATGGGACCGCAGCAGGTGGGACCGCAGCAGGTGGGACCGCCGCAGCCGCAGCAGCCCATGCACCAGCAGCCCGTGCCGCAGCAGCCCGTGCCGCCGCAGCAGGCCCCGCAGCAGCAGGCGGCCATGTCGCAGACCGGCAGCTTCCATCTCGCCCCGCCTCCGCAGCAGATGCCGTCTCCGCAGCAGCAACAGCAGATGCTGCCGCCGCAACAGCAGCCGATGCCCCCGCAGCAGCAGATGCCGCAGTCCCCGCAGCCCGCCTGGGGTGCTCCCCAGGTCCCCGCCGGTGACGCCGACTCCACCCAGCTCATACCGCCCGTCGCACAGGGCCCCGGCGCGCTCCCGCCCGAGAACCCCGCCGCGCAGCCGTCCGCCGGACAGCAGCCCGCAGCGCACCACCCCGGTGCCCCCGCCCCTGCCTCCACCCCCGCCCCTGCCCCCGCCCCGGTCGACGGCACACAGTTCCTCGGGCAGCGGGCGCTGCAGCCGCCCGCCGGGTCGGACGCCGATGCCACCCAGTACCTGCCGCCGGTGCCCGCCGGGGCCGCGTACGCGCCCCGTCCCGAAGCACCCCTGCAGCCCGGTGAGCCCGGGGAGCGGCAGCCGCCCGCCGAGTTCGACAACCTCTTCCGTACGCACCCGCCGCAGGCCGCCGAAGACCCCGCCGCGGCGTCCTCCACCCAGCAGATGCCGCGCTTCCTGCCGCCCCGGCAGCAGGAGGCCGAGCAGGAGGAGGCGCGCTACCAGCAGTTCCAGCAGCCGGGACAGTTCCAGCAGCCGGGACAGGGACCGGGCGGCCCGGGCGGCCCGGAGGGTCCCAAGCGGCGCAAGATCTCCCCGGTGCCGCTCATCGCGGCCGTGGTGGTCGGCTGTTCCGTGATCGGCCTGGGCATCGGCGCGCTGATGAACTTCGGTGGTGACGACAACAAGGCCAAGGCGACCCCGGACACGACGAACGCCGCCGCCGACCTCCCCGCCGACAAGCCGGCCGGCAAGGCGGCCGACCCGGCGAAGGCACAGGCCGAGGCGCTCGACAAGCTCCTCGCCGACAGCAACAACAGCCGCTCGGCCGTCGTCAACGCCGTGGCGGCCATCGGCAGCTGCACCACGCTCGACAAGGCCGCCACCGACCTGCGCGGCGCCGCCGACCAGCGCCGCGACCTGGTGACCCGCCTGGCGGCCCTCAAGGTCGACAAGCTGCCCGACCACGCCGCGCTCACCCAGGCCCTCAACGCCGCGTGGAAGGCGTCCGCCGCCGCCGACGACCACTACGCGGACTGGGCGGACAAGGTCGCGGGCGACAAGGGCAAGTTCTGCCCGAAGGGCAAGGCGAAGGCGACCGGCGAGCGGCGCCTCGGCGACCGCGAGAGCGGCAAGGCGTCCCAGGCCAAGAAGCGGGCCGTGGGCCCCTGGAACGCGATCGCCGGAAAGTACGAACTCACCGAGCACCAGACGACCGACCTGTAGCGGCCGGAGCTTTGGGTAACCGCCCGTGCGCTTCGCGTGACGTATGGGCGGATCGTGGGGGCTTGTCCGTACCAAAATCGGATGCCCGTACGATCGGCAACCGTGCAAGCTTCAGCGAACCCTTCCCGTCGCGGCCGTCGCTCCACCACCATGGGCGGCATGCCGCTGAATGACATGCCGTGGTGGCGCTGGCGCACTCAGGTGCGTTCCGCGCTGCACATGCTCTCCGACCCCGCCTTCCACCAGGAGTGCTGGCTGGCCGGCCTCGACGGGTACGGGGACATCACCGATGCCGTGTACCGCCTGGTCGAGGACACCTGGCTCGACAACTGGTCCGCCGAGAAGTACGTCGGGACGATATTCCGCGACTCGGGCGAGGCGGCCCTCGTGGACGTCGCCGTGCTCCGGGTCCTGCGGATCATGCACGAGGTCGGCGCGGACGCCGACGCGACGGCGTACATGGCGCACCACGGCTGGCCCGAGGCCGTACGCGCGGCCCGCGAGGCGCACGTACGGATGGCGGGGAGCGACGGGGACGATCCGGACGCGGCGCCGCGCTCTCTTGAGGTCATCCGCATCCTGACCAGGTCCGCGTGACCCGGGCGCGGTGTGCCATCCTCTGAGGTCATGAGCGACACCCAGCCTGCTGCGCAGCCCGATCCCTCGACGGCCCAGACCGACAGTTATGTCCTGACCCTGTCCTGCCCGGACAAGCAGGGCATCGTGCACGCCGTGTCCAGCTATCTCTTCATGACCGGTTGCAACATCGAGGACAGCAGGCAGTTCGGGGACCACGACACGGGCCTGTTCTTCATGCGGGTCGCCTTCTCCGCGGAGGCTCCGGTCTCCCTCGACAAGCTGCGCGCCAGCTTCGCCGCCATCGGGGACTCGTTCCGGATGGACTGGCAGATCCACCGGGCCGAGGACCGGATGCGGATCGTGCTGATGGTCAGCAAGTTCGGGCACTGCCTCAACGACCTGCTGTTCCGCTCGCGGATCGGCGCCCTGCCGGTGGAGATCGCCGCCGTCGTCTCCAACCACCCGGACTTCCGCGAGCTGGTCTCCACGTACGACATCCCCTTCCACCACATCCCGGTGACGAAGGACACCAAGGCGCAGGCCGAGCAGCAGGTGCTCGACCTGGTCGAGACGGAGAACGTCGAGCTGGTCGTCCTAGCCCGCTACATGCAGGTGCTCTCCGACCACCTGTGCAAGCAGCTCAGCGGCCGGATCATCAACATCCACCACTCCTTCCTGCCGAGCTTCAAGGGCGCCAAGCCCTACCACCAGGCGCACGCGCGCGGTGTGAAGCTGATCGGTGCGACCGCCCACTACGTGACGGCGGACCTCGACGAGGGCCCGATCATCGAGCAGGAGGTCGAGCGGGTCGGCCACGAGGTCACCCCCGAGCAGCTCGTCGCGATCGGCCGCGACGTGGAGTGCCAGGCGCTGGCGCGCGCGGTGAAGTGGCACAGCGAGCACCGGGTGCTGCTGAACGGACACCGTACGGTCGTCTTCGCCTAGCGCCTCCATGAGGCCCAGTACCTCTATGAGGCCCGGTACCTCCATGAGGCCCAGTACCTCTATGGGGCCCAGCACCTCATAGAGGTACGCGCGTCACAGCCGCGACAGTGACGCCGCCGCGAACAGCACGTCCCGTACCGCCGCCTTGTCGCCGAGCCGGCCCGCAGCCGCCTCTTGAGGCGCTACGTGCCCGGCGGCCAGCTGGCAGAACTCCACGCCGTCCATCGCGATGTGCGCCACCTTGTGGTCGGGCGACGCGACGGCGGCGGGGGAGTCCAGGGCGATCCACCAGTCGCCGCCGCCGGGACCCTCCACCTCAAGATGCAGGGTGCGCCCGGGGGAGCCCGCCGCGACGAGCCCCTGCACGGGCGGGGCGAGCCCGGCGCGGCGGCGGGCCGCGAGGGTGCCGGGCAGCAGCCTGGCGGCCAGGCCGATCAGCTGGTGCAGATGGGCGCCGGAGGGCGGTTCGTACGGATAGTCCACCGCCTGCGCGATGTCGTCGGCGTGCACCCAGCACTCGAAGGCCCGCTCCAGGAGCGCCTCTTTGAGGGGGAGGTCGAACGCCCCGTAGGAAACGTCGAGTTCGGCCGCGCCGCCGCCCGCGAACGACACCGTACGGATCAGGGTGTGGCTCTGCTCGCGCCACGGGGTGCGGACGGCCCGGGTGGGCGGCTGGCGGGAGCCCAGCCAGTACGCCTCGGTGCGGCTGGTGGGGTCGCCGGTGCCGCCGAGCGCGACCGGGTCGTCCAGGCCGAGGGCGGCGGCCACCAGGCCGTCGACGGTCATGAGGTGCCCGATGACCGCCGCGACGGTCGCCTTGCGCCGTACCGGCTCGTCGTTCTCGAACCAGCGCAGCTGCACGGGTGCGTGCCACTCACCGGGCCCGATGTCGGCCAGCAGGGCGTCCAGCCTGGCCGTCTCCGTGTCGTACGGCTGGGCCCACGCGGGTACCGGGATACGGGCCGGGCGGCGGCCCAGGCAGGTGTCCAGGACCCGGGAGCGGAGCATCGGGTCGAGGTCGAGCCCGCGTTCCGTCTGGAGCAGCCCCACGGCGTCGCGCAGCCGCAGCGCCTCGTCGGCGCAGGGCGCGCACTCGGTGAGGTGGTCCTCGACGGCGGTGGTCTCCTCGGCGGAACAGGCCGCCAGGGCCCAGGCGCCGAGCAGGGACTTCAGGGTGCGGTGGGCGGAGTCCTCGCCGCTCTCGACGCAGACGGGACCCTGCGCGGCGTCAGGGCCTTGCACGGCGTCGGGGCCTTGCACGGCGTCGGAGCCTTGTACGGCGTCAGGACCCAGCGCGGCGTCAGGACCCTTCACGGCGTCGGGGCCTTGCGCGGCGCCGGGACCCCGCACGTCGCCGGGACCGCCGCTCACAGCGCGCCCCCGTACCCCTGGGCGTCCGCGCCCCCGGCGGTGTTGGCCGTCGACAGCAGTTGCAGGCCGAGCCGCAGCCTGCGGCGGGCCTCGTCCTCCGTGACGCCGAGCCTGCTCGCCGTCTGGCGGTAGTCGTGCCGCTCGAAGTACGCCAGCTCCAGGGCCTCGCGCAGCGGGGCCGGCATCGACGTGACGATGTAGTCGGCGCGGGCCACCGCCGCCGCCCGGCGCACCTTCAGCTCCAGCTCCTCCGCGGTGCCCTCGCCGTCCGCGAGGGCCGCCGACTCCGCCTGGCGCAGCCGGTGCACGGCACGCCGGTTGGTGAGCCGGGCGATCCAGGCCCGCATGGAGCCTTCCTTCGGGTCGTACGTGTGCGGGTTCTCCCAGACGTGCCCGAAGACGTCGCGGGTGATCTGGTCGGCGGCGTCCTCGTCGTCGAGCACCCGGTGCGCCAGGCTGTGCACCAGGGACGCGAAACGGTCGTACAGCTCGCCGAGCGCCGCCGCCTCGCCCCGCGCGAGCCGCTGCTGCATCCTGCGGTCCCAGCGCGGTGGTGCGTCCTTCGGCATGTCCGTTCCCCCCAGCCCGAAATCCCAGCCTGAAATCCCGGCCCGAAATCCCGGCCCGGAACCCGGTCGGCCCGAAGTCCCAGCCGGAAACCCCGCCCGTTTCCCTGCTCTTTCGAATGTAGTGCGAGGAGTGGACAGCGCACGCCCCTTCCGGACAAGTGCGCCCCCGGCGCGGTCCGGGATGGTAGTGATCCGGTCATTACGTACCTCCTGCGTGCACCTTGCACAGGCAGGCGGTGTTTCATGGGGTGGCGGCTAGGGCAGCCGCGATGAGGAAGGGCTACTTCCGGTTAGTTGAAAGGTCCGACTCGTGACGCTGAGGGTGACAGAGGCAGAGCACGGCAGCTGGGCCGTGCTGCACATCTCCGGCGAACTGGACCTGGTGACCTCACCTGCCGTGCGCCAGCATGTGCACAACGCCGTCGCGGACGGCCGTCACCGGGTCGTGCTCGACCTCTCCGACGTGCTCTTCTGCGACTCCAGCGGAGTCGGCGTGCTGATCGCCGCCCGTCGTCTGATGCGTTCCTGCCAGGGCAGTCTGCGGCTGATCCTCCCCGCGCGGGGAGCGGTCGACGGCTCGCACGTGAACCGGGTGCTGGCCGCCCTCGGAGTCCGCCGCCTCTTTGAGGTGTTCCCGGACGTGGACACGGCGGTCGACGACACGGCACAGTCGCTGTCGGCCTGAACGGCACCACTGCTCCCGGCCCGCCGGGTCACCCGCTGTCGGCCTGATGTTCAACTGCCCCTCCCGCGGATGATTCCGCTGCATAACCAGCATCGTCCGCACGCCCAGGACGTACGCTCCCCTGCATGGACAGCGCAGAGTACGAGCGCAAGACAGCGGCCCGTTTTGCCTCCTTCGACCAGGACGGCAACGGATACATCGACCGCGAGGACTTCAGTGCCGCGGCGGCCGCCATCCTTGCCGAGTTCGACATCACCGCACGCTGCGACAAGGGGCAGGCCCTGTACAGCGGCGCCGAGGCGTTCTGGCAGGGCATGGCGGGCATCGCGGACGTGGACGGCGACCAGCGGGTCAGCCGGGACGAGTTCGTGACGGGTGCGGTCAAGCGGCTGCGGGACAACCCGGAGCGGTTCGCCGAGATCGCCCGCCCCTTCCTGCACGCGGCCATCGAGATCGCGGCCCTGTCGGACGGGCAGGGCGGCGGCGTCACCCTCCGGGCGGCCACCAGGCTGCTCCGCGTCCTGGGTGCGGACCCGGAAGTGGCCGAGCGGGTGGCGACGGCGCTCGACACGGACGGCGACGGCATCATCACCGAGTCCGAGACCCTGTCGGCGTTCGCCATGTACTACACGGTGGACGGCCCGGACCCGCAGTAGCCGGTACCCACAGCCGCACCCGCACCGTATCCGTACGCGTACCCGCACCGAGGAGCGGTTCGTCCGAGCACCGGCCACGCGCCCGGCTCACGCGCCGAACCGCTCCCTCAACCTGTACTTGAGCACCTTGCGCAGCGCCTCGTTGCGGGGCAGCGCGTCCACCACCTCGACCTGTTCCGGCAGCTTGTGCGTGGCGAGACCTTCCCCGCGCAGGTACGAGACGACCTCGTTCCGCGTCAACGAGCCCGCGCCCGCGCGCAGTTCGAGCACCGCGCAAACCCGCTCGCCGCGCACCTCGTCGGGCAGCCCGATCACCGCCGCGTCGGCGACCTGCGGGTGCCGGTGCAGCAGGTCCTCGATCTCCTTGGCCGAAATGTTCTCGCCCTTGCGGATGATCACGTCCTTGAGCCGTCCGGTCAGCACCAGGTGCCCGGAAGCGGTGAGGTGCCCCAGGTCGCCGGTGACGAGGTATCCGTCCTGGTCGAAGGCGGCATTCGGCCCCGTCCCCAAGTACCCCTGGCAGACCGCCTCCCCGCGCAGCCGGATCTCCCCTTCCACCCCGGCCGGCACCGGCTTGCCCTCCGGGTCGGTGATCCGTACCGACATGCCTTCGGGCGGCCGCCCCTCGGTCGTCGCGAGGTTCTCCGGTGTGTCGCCGGGCGCCCCCATCGTGATCATGGGCACCTCCGTCATCCCGTACCCGTGGGTGAGTTGGCAGCCCAGCTCGCGCACCACCGCGTGGTAGATCTCCGGCGGCTTCGGCGCGCCCCCGCCCGCGAGCAGCCGCAGCGTCGGCAGTACCGGCACGTCCGGTTCCTTGCGCTGCTCGGCGAGGAACATCGAGTAGAACGCCGTCGAGCCGCCCGCCACGGTCACTCCGTGCCGTCGATATTCGGCCAAAGCCGCGGGCAGCGCGAAGTGCTCGAAGAGGACCGCGGGGAAGCCGTACAGCAGCAGCATCACCAGATAGTCAGGACCGCCGATGTGCGCGTACGGGAAGGCCACCGATCCGACGTCGTCGGCGAGGAGCTCCAGCGCGTGCGCCAGGCACGAGCCGCCCGCGATCAGTGAGCGGTCGGTGTGCAGCACGCCGCGCGGGTCGGAGGTCGTGCCGGAGGTCCAGTAGATCCACCGCACGGACGTGCCGTCGGACGGCGGCGGCGGCAGCAGCGCCGGATCGCCGTCCGGCAGGTCCTCGTACGCGTTCAGTACGAGCACGGGGCGCGGCAGCTCCAGCGCCAGGCGGTGGGCCATCGCTGCATGGTCGAAGCCGCGCCACTCGCCCGGCACCGCGAAGTAGTCCGCCTTCGACTCCCTGAGTGCGAAGCCGACTTCACGGTCCCGGTAGAAGGGGATCACCGGCGTCTGCACGGCGCCGAGCCGGGCCAGCGCCAGCGAGAGGAGCACCGTCTCGATCCGGGTCGGCAGCTGCCAGGCGACCACGCTCCCGGCCCGCACGCCCAGCTCGTACAGCCCGGCCGCCACGCGCTCGGACCGCGTCCGCAGCTCGCCGAAGGTGAGGGTGCGGCCCTCCTGGAGCAGCACCGGAAGGTCCGGGGTGAGGTCGCCGCGGCGGGCGACCAGCTCCCAGAGGGTGCGGGATTCGCCGAGCGAGCGGGCGGTCGTGGTCGGTGAAGTCACGTGGATTCCCCCGTAGCTGACGGACAGTCAGAACTAGCCGTGAGCGTAGAGCGCTACGCCTTGTCGGTCCAGTGGTGCGGGGCTAGCCTCACACCTGACGGGTCATCAGATGCAGCGGGAGGGACACCGGATGGGCCAGATCGAGCTTCCTCGCACCATCGGCGTCGACGGGATCCACGAGGACCTGGCCGAGGACCGGCGGGCCCGCCGATGGATCTGACGTACACGCCCCAGGAGGAGCAGTTCCGGGCGGAGTTGAGGGGCTGGCTGGCCCGGGTGCTCCCCGGACTGCCGGCGAAGCCCGACCCCCTCGACTGGCCCGGCCGGCGCACGTACGACACCGCCTGGCAGCGGATGCTGTACGACGCCGGGTACGCGGACCTGCAGCGCGAGGCCACCCCCACCCAGCACCTCATCTTCCTGGAGGAGACCGAGCGCGCCGGGGCCCCGTACGTCGGCGCGAACTTCGTCGGGCTGCTGCACGCGGGCCCGACGATCGCCGCCGAGGGCTCTCCCGAGCAGCGGGAGCGCTGGCTGCCGCCGATCCTGCGCGGCGACGAGGTCTGGTGCCAGGGCTTCAGCGAGCCCGACGCCGGCTCAGACCTGGCCTCCCTCCGTACGAAAGCGGTGCGCGACGGGGACGCGTACGTCGTCAGCGGCGCCAAGATCTGGACCTCGCACGCCGAGGTCGCCGACTGGTGCGAACTCCTCGTCCGCACCACGCCCGTCACGCCCGAAACCCCCAAACACAGGGGCATCACCTGGCTCGCCATGCCGATGGACGCGCCCGGTGTGACCGTACGGCCGCTGCGCACCCTCGCAGGCTCCACCGAATTCGCCGAGATGTTCCTCGACGAGGTGCGGATCCCGGTCGGCAACCGGGTCGGCGCGGAGAACGACGGCTGGCGCGTCACCATGGTCACGCTCTCCTTCGAACGGGGCACCGCCTTCGTCGGCGAGGTCGTCGCCTGCCGCCGCACGCTCGCCGCGGTCGCCCGCGAGGCACACGCCAACGGGTGCTGGGACGACCCGGCGATCCGGCGTCAACTGGGCCGTCTGCACGCCGAGTTCGCGGTCCTGTGGCGGCTCACCCAGTGGAACGTCTCCGAGGCCCGGGGGGCACCCCCTGGACGAAGCCCTTGGGGGAGCACCGGCGGTGTCCCCGGCGCCGGCGGCTCCGTCTTCAAGCTCCGCTACTCGCACGCCCGCCAGGAGCTGTACGACGCGGCGGCCGAGGTGCTGGGAGCGGCGGGCGCGCTCGACCTCGACCACGAATGGACCCTCGACCGCCTCTCCTCCCTCTCCTACACGATCGCCGCCGGCACCTCCCAGATTCAGCGGAACATCGTCGCCGAGCGCATCCTCGGCCTCCCGAAAGGCCGGTGAGCGGGGCCCGTGGACTTCCAACTGAACGACGACCAGCGGGCGTTGCAGGCAGGTGTACGAGAGCTGCTCGCGCGGCGCTTCGACCGCGAGGCCCTGCGCGCCGCCGTGGGACGGGGCGGCGGGCTCGACCGCACCCTGTGGCGCGACCTCGGCGAGGCGGGCTTCTTCGCCCTGCGGCTGCCCGAGTCGGAGGGCGGCGTCGGGCTCGGCCTGCCGGAAGCCGTTCTGCTCTTCGAGGAAGCGGGCCGGGTCCTGCTGCCCGGCCCGCTCGTGGACACGCACCTCGCGGCCGGGGAGGTGAAGGGCGCCGCCGAGGGCGAGACGGTCGTCACCAGCCAATGCGGCCTGCTGATCGCCCACTTGGCGGACTCCGACGTCGTACGGGACCTGGCGCCCGCGACGCTGGACGCGGCCGAGCCGGTCCGCCCGGTGGACCCGCTCACCCCGCTGCACCGGATGCCGGGCCCGGCCCCGCGCACGCACTCCCCGTGGGCCTCTCCGGAAGCAGTCCTCCTCACGGCCGCCGAGCAGGCGGGCAGCGCGGCCCGAACGGTCGACATGGCGGTCCAACACGCGTGCGAGCGGGAGCAGTTCGGGCAGCCGGTCGGCGGCTTCCAGGCGGTCAAGCACCTGTGTGCGCAGATGCTGGTGCGCGCCGAGATGGCACGTACCGCCGTGTACGCGGCAGCGGTCACCGGCGCGCGGGCCGAGATCGCCGGGGCGAAGCTGCTCGCCGACGAGGCGGCCGTGCGCAACGCGCGCGACTGCCTTCAGGTCTGCGGGGGCATGGGCTTCACCTGGGAGGCCGACGTACACCTGCACCTGAAGCGAGCATGGGTGCGGTCCGGACGGGGTCCGACGAAGGCGCAGACGGAGGACGAACTGGCCGCCGATCTGCTGGCCGCCGCCCGCTGAGCAGCGGTGATCGGTGGTGGCTGTCCGCAATGGGCACGAAGTCGACCAGGATTCGGCGGGATGAGCGAATCTTCAGGCAGAAGACGTCACCCTGTGTCGATATCGGGTTGTGTCCTTTACAGGACTCGTCACGGGCCGGAGTCGGGCCCGCGCTCCGGTACTCTCCGACAGATGCGAGTGGTGGTGGAGCGCGGTAATCCTGGTGCGGTCTGTATGGCGGCTCCGGACCGGATGACGTGCCCGTCGGTAACCGCCGCTCGCGTCGGGCGGAGGCGCCACAAGCGCTCTCGTTCGACTCTCCGCAGCGTGCGTCGCACAGTATGCAGGATGCGTACTCCTTCGCGCTGGAATATGCCTGAAGCGCTTGTTGCGGTGACGATGCGTCAACCATGCTGTCCCACAAGGGAATCACGTTCCGTGACCCTGTGGAGACGCGAGGCGTTGTGTCCGCCGGTTCGGATGGTGTGAGCGGTGCAGGTGCTTCAGGTGCAGTTGGAGGTCGGGGCCGACCCCGCGGAAGTGGGACGGGCCCGGAGATGGGCACGGTCCCGGCTGGTCGGATGCGGCATAAAGGCCGACGAGCCGGTTGCCGAGACACTGGTCCTGCTCATTTCGGAGCTGGTGACCAACGCGGTCGTGCACACGGGCTGTCCGGCCGTGCTGCGGATGCTCCTCCCCGGGGACGGGACGGAGGACGCGGGGCTCGGTTCCGGTTCCGGTTCGTTCTCCGGCCCGGGTTCCGGTCCGGGCTCCGGCCCGGGTTCTGGGTCCGGTTCCGTGACGGTCGTGGACGCCTCGGGCGGTGGCCGCTGCGGGAGCGGCACGGTCCGGGTCGAGGTCGCGGACGCCAGCGCGTGCCCGCCCAGGCCCCGGCACGCGGAGGGCGACGACACCAATGGGCGCGGCCTTGAGCTGGTGGACGGGCTCGCCGACCGGTGGGGCTGGCAGGCCGAGGGCGCGGGCAAACGGATCTGGTGCGAGGTGGACCGCGCGGGCAAGACCCCGCAGGGGGCGCTCGCGGACCGTCCCCAGGCCGGGATGTACGAGCCGTCGTGCGCCGTCACAAATCTCGCATAGCAGGCATCGCGCCGGGGCGGTGTTGACGGCCGCCGGAGGCCTTCTCACCCTTGGAACGGGCGATTCGTTGCGAGGGGACGCCGAGGGGCACAGGCCCACCTCGGCGAGTACGGGTCGAGGCGGAGCGACGGCCGGCGCACCTGGTGCCGGCCGTCTGCCGTGCGGCTTTCCGTGCGGCGATACGTGCGGCTTTCCGTACGGCGATACGTGCGGAGATTCGTATGGCCCGTGCGGCGATCTGCACGGTCTGCGTGGCCCGTACCGCGGCTAGAGGATCGCGACCGGGGCGACGGGCGTGCCCGTACCGCCGACGAACGGCTCCGGCATCGCGGACAGCAGGAAGGCGTACCGCCGCTCCTGTGCACAGGCTGTGGACAACTCTTCCAGGTTCCAGTTCTGCCCCTGCAGCATTCCCATCTCGACGAGGTCGAGGGCGTGCACCGGCAGCCACAGGTTCTCGATCTCGGGCGGGAAGATCTCGAAGGTGAGGGTGTCGTTCGCGACCGCGGCGACGTCCCGGGCGTGGAACCACGCGGGGGTCCGGATCGAGAGCCCCGGCGACGGGTAGCCGTACCCGTGCTTGTCGCCGCCCAGATACACCTGGAGCTGCCCGGTCCGCACGAGTACGACGTCCCCTGCGCCGACCTTCGTACCCGCCAACTCCTCGGCGGCGTCCAGGTCTTCGGGTGTCACGGCGTGGTCGCCGGGCAGCCGGTCGACGCCGTGGGCGCGGGCCACGTCGAGCAGCACCCCGCGGGAGACCACGTGCCGGGCCTTGTCGATACCGGCGAAGGCGGCGCGGGTGTGCGGGGTGATCGTGTCGGCGGGTCGGCCGTTGTAGATCCTTCCCGAGTGCGAGACATGGGTCAGGGCGTCCCAGTGGGTGCCGGCCTGGAGGCCCATCGTCACGGCGTCGTCGCTGGTGGCGACGGTGCCGGGGCCGAACAGCTCCTGGTTGATCTGCACCATCGAGTGCAGCGGATTGACCCGCCCCGGGATCATGCCGGTCTGTACGCCGTCCTGCTGGAGCGGCAGTGCGAGGGGGATGCGGTGCCCGGTGCGGACGGTCCGCGCGGCGGCCCGTACGACGTCGTCGGTGATGAGGTTGAGGGTCCCGATCTCGTCGTCCGCTCCCCAACGGCCCCAGTTGTTCACACGCTTGGCGATGTCGTGGAACTCGGCGGGCAGCGACATTGCGGAGCCTCCTGGGTCTTGTGCCGGAGCATTGTCCGGGTCCTAAAATCTAACGGACCGTCAGAAACCTTGGGAAGGCGTGGTGATGGGGAACTTCTTGACCGGCAAGGTCATAGCGGTGACCGGAGCGGGGCGCGGCATCGGCCGCGCGGTCGCGCTGGCCTGCGCGGCACAGGGCGCCCGGGTCGTCGTCAACGACTACGGAGTCTCGATGGAGGGCGCGGAGCCGACCAGCGAGGTCGCGGCGGCCGTGGTCAAGGAGATCGAGGCGGCGGGCGGCGAGGCGATCGCGGTGGCCGACGACATCTCGACGATGGCGGGCGGCCAGCGGGTCGTCGACGTGGCCCTCGCCAACTTCGGGCGGATCGACGGGGTGGTGTGCGTCGCCGGAATCCTCCGCGAGCGGATGCTCTTCAACATGTCCGAGGAGGAGTGGGACCCGGTGATCGCCACGCACCTGAAGGGCACGTTCACGCTCTTCCGGGCGGCGTCGGCGGTGATGCGCAAGCAGGGGACGGGCACGCTGATCGGCTTCACCAGCGGCAACCACCAGGGCAGCGTCGCCCAGGCGAACTACAGCGCGGCCAAGGGCGGCATCATCTCGCTCGTCCGGAGCGCGGCGCTCGGCCTGCACAAGTACGGGGTGACGGCGAACGCGGTCGCGCCGGTCGCGCGGACCCGGATGTCCGCGAACGTACCCATGGAGCTGAAGGAGATCGGCGAGCCGGAGGACGTGGCGGCACTCGTCGTCTACCTGCTCTCGGAGCGCGCGCGGGCGGAAGGCATCACCGGACAGGTGTACACGATCGCCGGCCCGAAGATCGCGGTGTGGGCCCAGCCGAGGGAGCTGCGGGCGGGATACGCGGACTCGGGGTCCTGGACCCCGGAATCGATCGCGGACTTCCTCCCCGGGACGGTGGGCACGGACCCGATGCCGATGCTGGCGCAGCTGGAGGCGATGCGGGAGGCGGCGTCCAGGGGGGATCGTCCGAACGCGGGGTGAGGGGCCTTCGGCTGATTGCGGGGGGATGAGGGGGAGGGGGTGGGTTGTACGTGCGGGTGCGTCGTGGCTGGTCGCGCAGTTCCCCGCGCCCCTAAATGCCTGCCCCCGAGCCCCTTGGGCGGCTGACGCCGCCGACCCCTAGCCCTCTTGGGCAGCGGGGCCGCCCCCCGGGGGCGGGACGGGTGGGCAAGGGGGCGGCCCCCCACTGCGGCACGCCCCATCCCGCGACCGCACACGCTCGCGACCGTTCCGACGAAATCCAGCGCGCAACACCATCGCCGAGCACCCGCTCGGCCTGCCGAGAGAGATGAGGGGATCGCGATGAGGGGTGTCGTCTTCGACGGGAAGCACGTCGAGGTGGTCGACGATCTGGAGATACGGGACCCGGGCCCCGGCGAGGTCCTCGTGGCGATCGCCGCCGCCGGGCTCTGCCACAGCGACCTGTCGGTGACGGACGGGACCATCCCGTTCCCCGTCCCGGTGGTGCTCGGCCACGAGGGTGCGGGCGTGGTCGAGGCGGTCGGCGCCGGAGTCGCGCACGTCGCACCCGGCGACCACGTCGCCCTCTCCACCCTCGCGGGCTGCGGTGCGTGCGCGGAGTGCGACCGGGGGCGGCCCACCATGTGCCGCAAGGCCATCGGAATGCCGGGCCGGCCCTTCTCCCGGCAGGGCGCACCCCTCTACCAGTTCGCCTCCAACTCCGCCTTCGCGGAACGCACGTTGGTGAAGGCGGTACAGGCGATCAAGATCCCGAAGGACATTCCCCTCACCTCCGCCGCCCTGATGGGCTGCGGCGTCGTGACGGGTGTCGGCGCCGTCCTCAACCGCGCCCGCGTCGGCCTCGGCGAGCGCGTCGTCGTCATCGGCACCGGCGGCATCGGCCTCAACGTCATCCAGGGCGCCCGGATCGCGGGCGCCTCGTCCATCGTCGCCGTCGACACCAACCCGGCCAAGGAGGAGGCGGCCCGCCGGTTCGGCGCCACCGACTTCCTCCTCTCGGCCGACGAGGTGCGCGACGTACTGCCCACCGGCGCGGACCACGTCTTCGAGTGCGTCGGCCGAACAGCCCTCATCCGTAAGGCAATTGATCTCCTCGACCGGCACGGTCAGGCCGTGCTGCTCGGCATGACGGCGCCGACCGACGAGGCGACCTTCCTGCCCGCCGCGATGTTCCTGGACAAGTCGATCCTCGGTTGCCGTTACGGCTCCTCGCGCCCGCAGCTCGACATCCCGCTGTACGCGGAGCTGTACCGGCAGGGACGGCTGCTCCTCGACGAACTGGTCACGGAGACCTACCCGATCGAGGACTTCGCGAAGGCGGCGGACGACGCGCACCACGGGCGGGTGGCGCGGGGCGTTCTCACCTTCTGAGCCGAGGAGCCGCACCATATCCGCCTTGTGGCCAGCGGGCTGACTGTGTGACAACTATTCCGATAAGCACGAGAATCCAGGCGGGGAACACCCGCAATTGCCTGCGCCGGTGGGCGGGTCAGCCGGGCTGCTGCTGCGGCTGCCGCTGCTGCCGCTGTCCGCGCAGGTCGTACCGGATGCGGTCGGCTTTGCCGCGTACGACGTCGGCGGGCAGCCCGACCTGGCGCTCGTACGGAACGCTCCGACACGGCCCGCAGAGGCCGCCGGGCAGTGCGTCAGCGACCCCCGGCGTCCCGCACCCGGTGCACTCCATGGTGATCAACCCCTGTACGGGGCCGGGGAGTTCGGGCGGCATCTCATTGATCAGCCGCTGCTGTACGAAGCGGAAGGGGTGGCGGACGGGGGTGGGCAGGCAGAAGGTCACGTTCCACACGAACTGCGACTCGCTCATGCCGCGCTCGAACCACTCCCCGGCGAGGGGGGCAAGTGCCTCGCACGAGGCGGCGGACAGGGGGAGCTGGGGCTCGGTACGGGCGATCCGGGCGAGGGCCCGGTACCCGCGCCGCTCGGCCTCCCCGGGCTCGTCCACCGCAGGCTGCTCTTTCCCGCTCTCGGGTACGTCGCCGACGAGCAGGGCCCGCCACCAGGGTTCGGGTCGGGCGGTCCGCGAGAAGTAGGTCCGGGTGACGTGCCGGAACCCTTCGCGCTCGATCCACAGCTCCTCGCGGAAGCGGCGCAGGTGTCCGGTCGCGGAGAGGTGGTTCAGGGCGGAGCCGACGGCCATCTGCCCGTAGCCCTCGATCTCCTTGGCCAGGGTCTTGATGCTGATGTCGGAGCCGTCGGGGAGGAGGTCGATGTAGCGGGCGATGGCTGCTTCACGCCTGGGCAGGTGTGCGAAGGTGCGGGCGTCGAAGGGGAGTTGATCGGGCGCGGTCTTCTTTCCGTACCCGGGCTTTGCCATCGGGTGGGCGGGCGCGTGCAGGGCACGACTAAGCTGCGCAACAGTCATTGGGATCGACTCCTTGAAAGTCATGATCTCGGTGATCAGACCCCTGTGTGGTGCTGCTAACACCGCATGGGGGTCGTTCTGTTGTGACGCACGGTACACGTCCGCAACGCGTGGTCGCGACCTGATCACAAGAAGTCATCTCGCCTGCTGTGTCGCCGAGTTGGCGCCTCACGCGCGTGCCCGCGCCCGCGAAAGGGGTGGGTGGCGGGGACTGGTCCCACCACCCATTCCTAGCAAAAGCATCTTGGATATCGATCCTCGATCCTCGAATCTCAAGCGCTCAAATCGCCTTGTCCGGCTGAAGCCCGACGGACGTTGTCCAGGTGCCGGGCCTGCCGCCGCGTGAGCAACTCGTCGATCGGTTCGAGCATGCGGTCCCATGCGCGTTCGGCTTCCGCCGAGTCGGCGGGGTTTCGCGCATGGATCTGAGCTGCGGTGATGGCCTGGTCATAGAGGGCAAGGTCTTCTGGAAGCGCGATTGAACGGTCGCGCCGGAACCACTTGATCAGCCACGGGATGTCTCGGGACCAGTTCGGGTGTGGTGGGGGTGGAATCGGGCGACGTACCCGGAGGAGGGTTCCCGGCCCAGCGAGAGTTCTCGACTCTCGGCCCCGGGTCTCAAGCGCCGAGTCGCCACACACGCAGCCAAGTTGCGTACACTTGTGCGCTCTTGACGGTGCCTCACCTGCAAGTGATGGTCGTGCAACCAGTCGCAACCCACCAGATGCGGGAGATCGTCATGAGCCTAGAGTTCGTCGGAATTGACCCGGAAACCGAAAAGGACGGCTCGCCGACCGTGTGGGTCCACGAGGAAACGGCCGACCTGGTTATCCAGGGCATCACTGCCGAGGGCGACTTGGCGGCAGAGATCCACGAGACGCAATGGGTACCTGGACACGTACCGGGCATCCCTGATCACGAGTCGGTCATCCGGATTCCGGCACGGATGGTGCCAATTCTCAGGAAGGCGTGCGATGAAGCAGAACGACGTGCCCAGCTTTGACGAATTGCTGGCAACAGCCCGGCACTCGGCAGTGCACTTGGAGATGCGCGACGCATATGGCGTCGGCGGCGAGTCGTCGGGCTTCGCGCGGTGGCAACGTACAGGGCAGCGGGACAGCGACCCCACTTCCGACTACTGGCGCCCGTGGGTAGAGCAGATCGCAGCATCCGTCGCCCGAGGTGTGGTTATTCGTCGAGCGCGCATCGTCTCCGAGCCTGTCAGCACGTACACCCGCTACCTGCACGAGGGCACCGTAGTGAACCTCGCAGCCGGTGAAGAGATCCGCTGGCTTTCCCGCCGGCTGGCCTCGGACATCGCCCTGCCGGGCAATGACTTCTGGGTCTTCGACGGCACCACCGTTGTCTTCAACTACTTCACCGGTGACGGTGACTGGGCCGATCCCGGCAAGGAACTGCGGACCGAACCGGCCGTGGCCCAGCTCTGCACATCGGCGTTCGAGGCCGTCTGGAAACGGGCCGTCCCGCATGAGAAGTTCACCGTCTGACCGACTGCCTCCCCCACGAACACCGGACAGCCTCAGCCCATGCCGCCCACCTCCCCTTCGTCCAGCGCGCAGGCCGCCCGTAAAGCCCTTGCCGACAGACTTCAGGACCTACGCAAAGACGCGGGACTCACCGGCCGTGAGCTGTCGGTCCGGTGCGGCTGGCACCCGGCCAAGACAACCCGCCTCCAAGCCGCCAAAGCGACCCCGACCGACGCCGACATCCGGGCATGGTGCGCAGCATGCGGAGCCGACGACCAGGCCGACGATCTGATCGCCGCCTCTCGGGCGGCCGACAGCATGTACGTGGAATGGCGACGGCTCAAACGCACTGGGCTGCGCACCCTCCAGGAGTCGTACTCGGCCCTGTACGAGCAGACCAGGACCTTCCGCTTCTACACCTCCGACGTCATACCCGGCGTTCTCCAGACCGCTGACTACGTCCGGGCGATCATGTCCCGGTCCGCAAGCGCCAGCCGTACCCCCGACGACATGGAACGCGCCGTCGCCGCCAAGATGGACCGCACCCGTGTCATCCACGAGGGCAACCACCGGTTCGCCTTCCTCGTCGAGGAATCCGTGCTCCGCTACCGCCTCCGCGACACCGAGACCATGTCCGGGCAACTGCACCACCTGCTCGCCGTCCTGCCGCTGCCCCGCGTCAGCCTCGGGGTCATTCCCTTCACGGCGGAACGCGACATGTGGCCGGTCGAGTCCTTTCGTGTGTACGACGACCGACGCGTGCAGATCGAGCTGGTCTCGGCCTCGGTCAACGTCACCGCCCCCGGCGAAATCGCCGAGTACGTCCAGACCTTCCGAACACTGCAGCACCTCGCCGTCTACGGCGACCCGGCCCGCCGCCTGATCACGGAAGCCCTCGGCTCACTCCAGTGAATCGGCGCGCAACTCTCCGCAATTTCCTTGGGGCCAACTCTGTCCAGTTCTAACGTCGGTGGCATGGCAACCCCACACGCAGTGCGCCGCAACATCGCCCGTACCGCACTGGACGAAGCACAGCACGCCGTCGACGTACTCGCCCAGTCCCTCGCCGCCGCGCAGATCACGCTCCCCTCGCTACAGGTCGACCTCCCCGGCGCGACGTCCGGTCACCCGATGGTCGACCTCGGCAGGCTCCGCGCCGACGAAGCAGTCCGCCTCGCACAGGCTCTCCGCCACGGAGGTGCATCAGGATGAGCGGTGGACACGACGGCGGCACCGGCAGTGGTCAGGGCGGAAGCCAGCAGGACGACAGCAACAGCGGCAACAAGCACGGCGGGGGCGGGTCCGACGAGGGCGGCAACACCAACGACGGCCAGCGCCCGGCGGACGGCAGGTGACCACGCCCGAACTCCAGGAGGCGGGCCCTGCACGGCTCGCCGCCGCGCTCGTGGAGTCGGGTGCGCTGACAAGCGAGTGGCTGCCCGCTTTCGAGGCGGTGCCGCGCCACCTGTTCGTGCCCGCGACGATCTGGCCGGGCCGTGCCGGGATGAACCGGCAGGACGATCGCGTGACCCTGGACAAGCAGCCTGACCTGTGGTGGGAGGCGGTCTACCGGGACGCGCCGATCACGACGCAGTGGGACGACGGCCGGTTCACCGGGCCCGGCAGGGGTCGGGCCCCGACCAGTTCCAACTCGATGCCCAGCATGGTCTTCTCGATGCTGGATGCGCTCCAAGTCGACGACAGATCAACCGTGTTGGAGATCGGCACCGGCACGGGCTGGAACGCCGCGCTGCTCACGCACCGGCTCGGTGGGCAGAACGTCGTCTCCGTCGAGGTGCACCCCGACTCCGCGCAGGACGCCCGCAACCGGCTGGCCCTCGCCGGACTCCACCCGACCGTGCACGTCGGTGACGGGGCACAGGGGTACGTGCCCCGGGCCCCGTGCGACCGCGTGATTGCCACCTGCTCGGTGGGCAGCGTGCCCGGTGCCTGGCGGGAGCAGACGCGGACCGGCGGCATCATTGTGACTCCGTGGGGGCCGACGTACGGCGGGGAAGGTGTGGTCCGGCTGACCGTGGCCGGGGACGGTTCGGCCTCGGGGCCGTTCGTCGGGTCGTCGGCGTTCATGCGGATGAGCGCGCAGCGCAAGACGCTTCCGCCGACGTGGGCGTTTCTGGGCAGCGGCGAGTGGCCGGGGGACGGGGTGCGGTCCGAGACGGCGCTCTCCCCGGACGACGTGGGCGACTGGATCCACATGTTCGCCATCGGCGTGCAGGTCCCGGACCTGTTCTGCCGCGTCGAGCCGGGCGAGGACGGTGCGTACCGGCTGTGGCTGATGGACACGGGCTTCACGGCGTGGGCGACGGCGGACTACGCGGAGGGGAGTGAGGCGTTCCGGATCGTCCAGTCGGGGGCTCGGCGACTGTGGGACGAACTGGAGGCCGCTTGGCGCTGGTGGGCCGGTCAAGGCTGCCCCGACTTCGGGCGGTTCGGGCTGACGGTGGACGGTGACGGCGACAGAGAGCGGGTATGGCTGGACGAGCCGGGGCGCTTGGTGCCCGTGATCAGCTCTACGTGCTCGTCCAGCCGCAGATGACGCATCAGGAACGGACCGGTCCGCCGGGTCTGCACTGGACTCTGTAGGGAATTGAGCCATCATCGCTCTGTACGCCACCCAGTGTCCGCGAGCTCATCGAGCTCGGGCAGCGCGAGGTCGAAGAATCCGCCGCACTCCGTCACCGCCCGCAGCCCGGACAACCGGCATGACGGCTCCGGCCCCCGGCCCCGGCGGAAAAGGGCTGGGGAGTCCGGGCTCCCGCGGCCTAGCCTCGGCCCATGAGCTATCGCGCCCTGGCCACCCGGCCCCTCCTCACCCTGGCCGCCGTCACCGTCGCCGCCCGGCTGCCGGTGGCCATGGCGCCGCTCGCCGTAGTGCTGCTGGTGCGTGAGCGGCCCGGTGGGTACAGCGTGGGTGCCGCGCTCGCTGCGGTGTACGTGATCGGTGAGGTGGTCGGCGCCTCCGTGCTCGGGCCCCGGCTGAAGGCCCGGCGGGCGCGGCCCGCGCTTGCCGTCGGGCTGGGGATGGGGGCGCTCGCCTTCGCCGGGCTCGGGGTGTGCGCGCAGGCGCATCCGGTGGTGCTCGGGGTGCTGGCCGCGGTGGCCGGTGCCGCGCCCGGGGTGGTGCCCGGCGGGCTGCGGGCGCTGCTGACCTCGCTGGTGGAAGAGGCCGCGGTGGCAAAGGCGTTCAGCGCGGACGCGATTTTGAGCTATGCCGTGTGGGCGGCCTCGCCCGCGCTCGCCACCTGGCTGGCGCTCGGCATCGACCCGGTCGTACCGATGTTCCTCGCCGCTGTACTGATGGCTGCGACAGTGGCCGGGCTGTGGGGGCTGCCCGCCGGGTGGTCGGCCGACGAGGCTGACCGTCGCGGGGTGTCGATGGCGCGGACGCTCGCCTCCGCGTGGCCGCTGTACGTGACCGGGGCGGCGGGCCTCTCGCTGCTGGCGTTGGCGGAACTGGTGCTGCCCGCCCTGCTGGAACAGCGCGGCATGGCGGTCGGGTGGGCAGGTCCGCTGTTGGCCGCCTATTCGCTGGCCGCGGCGATCGGGGCGTACACGTACGGGCTGAGGACCTGGCCGGGGAGCCCCGAGCGGCAGTCCCTGGTGCTGCTGGTCGCGGTGGCGCTGGTGGTGGGGGCGAGTGCGGTGGTGCCGGTGCTCGGGTGGATCGGGGCAGGGCTTGTCCTCGCAGGGCTGCTTCAGTCGGGTGTGCAGATCGCACGCAGCCTGTCGCTGCGGAACGCCCTGCCCCCGAGTGCCTTCGCTGCCGGGTACTCGATGATGTACGCGGCTGTGGGTGCGGGATACGCAGCAAGTGCCGTACTGGCAGGGGCGGTTCAGAGTGTCGCGGCGCCGTCCACCGCGATCCTCGCGGGCGCGGGGCTGTGTCTCGTACTCACGGCGGTCGCGGCGGTGGGGGAGCGGCGGCGGCGATCAGGTGGGGCGGGAGCCCGGGTTGGGGCCGAAGGATCCGGTGTCGGCGAGGTTCGTGCGGAAGGTGCGGCGGTAGACCGTGGGCGGGACGCCGAGTGCGGCCTGTAGGTGCTGGCGCATCGACTGCGCCGTGCCGAAACCGGCCTCGTGGGCGACCTGGTCGATGGACAGATCGCTGGATTCGAGGAGGTGGCGGGCGCGTTCGACGCGCTGCTGGGCCAGCCACTGCCCGGGGCTGACCCCGACCTCCTCGCGGAACCGGCGCGTGAAGCTCCGTACCGACATCGACTCCTGCTCGGCCATGTCGCGGAGCTGGATCGGCTCGTGGAGATGGCCGAGTGCCCATGCGCGGGCGGCGGTCGTGGTCGCCAACTGGGGCTCGGGAACCGGCCGTTGGATGTACTGCGACTGGCCGCCGTCCCGGTGCGGCGGTACGACGCTGCGCCGTGCCACGTCATTGGCGACCGCCGCACCGAAGTCCCGGCGCACCATGTGCACGCACAGGTCGATGCCCGCCGCGACCCCCGCCGAGGTGAGCACGTCGCCGTCGTCGACGTACAGGACTTCGGGGTCGACGCGGACGGACGGGAAGAGCTGCTGGAAGCGCTCCGCCCAGTACCAGTGGGTGGTGGCGCGGCGGCCGTCGAGGTAGCCGGCCGCCGCGAGCACGAAACCGCCGGTGCAGATGGAGGCCATGCGGGTGCCGGGGCGGACGTGGCGGAAGAGTTCGGCGATCTCGTCCGGCAGGCGGCCCTCCTCGTAGAGGGACGCGGGTTCGTACGCGGCCGGGACGATCAGCGTGTCGGTGGTGGCGAGGACCTCCGGACCGTGCTCGACGAGCAGCTTGAAGTCGGCTTGGGTGTCGATGAGTTGGCCGGGCCGGGTGGCGAAGGTGGTGACCTCGTAGAGGGGCGTGCCGTCGGCGGAGTACGCGCGGCCGAAGATGCGGTGCGGGATGCCGAGCTCGAAGGGGATGACGTCGGGGAGGGCGAGGACGGCGATGCGGTGCGGACGCCGCTTCTGCTTTTGCGCAACCGTATCCATGGCCCGATCGTATCGAATGCTGTCTGTCGGGCCACTCGTTCGGGAAGATCGGGGCCCGGATGCTGGGGGACGTGACGCAGACTCCCCCTCCCGTGCAGGTCACGGACACGCCGCCGGTTTTGGATCAGTCGGTTCCGGATCAGCCGGTTCCTGTCCCGCCCGCGAAGTCCCCCCGTACCCGTATCCACCGTGCGTGGTTCGTCGCGGCCGTCACCTTCGTGACGATCATCGGAGCCGCCGCCTTCGCGTCCCTTCCCGGGCTGCTCATCGAGCCGCTGAACGAGGAGTTCGGCTGGTCGCGCGGCACCATCGGCTTCGCGGTGTCGGTCAACCTCGCGCTGTACGGACTGACGGCACCCTTCGCCGCAGCGCTGATGGACCGGTTCGGCATCCGGAAGGTGGTCGCGGTCGCGCTGACGCTGATAGCCGTCGGCTCCGGGCTCACCGTCGTGATGACGTCGGCCTGGCAACTGATCCTGTTCTGGGGCGTGTTGGTGGGCCTGGGCAGCGGCTCGATGGCGCTGGCCTTCGCGGCGACGGTCACCAACCGGTGGTTCGTGGCCCGCCGCGGCCTGGTCACCGGCCTCCTGACGGCAGCGGGCGCTTCCGGGCAGCTGGTCTTCCTCCCCGTCCTGGCCTGGATGGTGGACAAGTACGAGTGGGAACCAGCAGCAATCACCGTCGCGCTCGCCGCACTCGCCGTCGTCCCCTTCGTCTGGCTGCTGCTGCGCGACCACCCGGCGGACGTGGGCCTGGCCCCGTACGGTTCACCGGACTTCGTCCCGAAGCCCGCACCCGTGATGGGCGCGGCCCGGCGCGCGATAACGGTGCTCCTCAAGGCGGCCCGCACCGGCCCCTTCTGGCTGCTCGCGGGTACGTTCGCGATCTGCGGCGCCTCGACGAACGGCCTGGTCAAGACCCACTTCATCCCCGCCTCGCACGACCACGGCATGCCGGTCACGGCAGCGGCGGGACTGCTCGCGGTCATCGGCATCTTCGACATCATCGGCACGGTCGCGTCGGGCTGGTTCACCGACCGCTTCGAAGCCCGCCGCCTGCTCGCGATCTACTACGCCTTCCGCGGCATCTCGCTCCTCTTCCTCCCGATGCTCCTCGCTCCCACCGTCAATCCGCCGATGATCTTCTTCATCGTCTTCTACGGCCTGGACTGGGTGGCCACCGTCCCGCCGACCATCGCCCTGTGTCGCGAGTACTTCGGCGAGGACAGCGCGATCGTCTTCGGCTGGGTGCTGGCCTCGCACCAGGTGGGCGCGGGACTGGTCGCCTTCCTCGGCGGGGTGGCGCGCGACCTCTTCGGTTCGTACGACGTGGTCTGGTACGCGTCGGGGGCGCTGTGCGCGGTCGCGGCGCTGATGGCCCTCATCATCCGAAGGCAGCCGGCCCAGCAGGCCGAGATGGCAGGATAGTTCCTCTGACCAGGGGAAACAGGGGGGAATCAGGATGAAGGAAGGCATACGGGCAGCGAGGCGGGCGGCGGGGGCCGCAGCGGTACTCGCCCTGTGCGGCACGGCACTGACGGCCTGCGGCACGGAGCCGGCGAACCGCGCGGGTTCGGCCTCGCCCACGGGCATCGTCTGCCCGGACGGCAGCACACCGAACGCGTCGACGGGCGACGGGGGCGCGGGTGAGGATCTGACGTCGGACGACGTGGGCGGTACGGGTGAGGACCTGACCTCGGACGACGTCGGCGGTACGGGTGAGGACCTGACCTCCGAGGACGTCGGTGGTACGGGCGAGGACCTCACCTCGGACCCGGGTGCCGCCGCCGACGGCCTCCCGGAGGGGCCGAGCGAGTGCTGGGGGCCGGACTACGGGAAGGACCAGCAGTCCGCGCCGCCGAGGGTCAACGGCGTACCGACCGTCGGAGCCCACCGCTGGTACGGCATGAAGGGCGAGTTCACCGCGTATCTGAAGTCGACGCCGTCCACGACGGACGACGCCGTCCTGGTGGGCATCCGCATGATCAAGATCCGCAAGCCGGAGCACAGTGACGTCATGGAGGCCCGGATCGCATCCGACTGCGGCCCGTGGGAAGAGAAGTGCGACGCCCAGGCCAAGGCGTTCGGCGACTGGCGCCGCAAGAAGTACGGCGACCGGGGGCACGTCGTCGTGTTCGGCGGCGCGAAGACGACGGTGGAGGCTCAGTGGTAGCGGCACCGCTCGGCGGACCCGCCACCAACTGCCCGCGCTAGCGGCTACCCGATGCCCGCGTCAGCCGCTGCCTGCTGCCCGCGCTAGCCGCTGAAACCGCCGAACGTTCCGCGGTGGAAGAGCAGCGGGGGGCTCTCCGGGGCGTCCGGGGCGGTGGCGCTCAGGGCTTCCACGCGGCCGACGACGATCAGGTGGTCGCCGCCGGTGTGCACGGTCTGGATCGTGCAGTCGATCCAGGCCGGTACGCCGGCCAGGCGCGGCGAACCCGTCACCGGCGCCGCGTCGTACTCCACGCCCGCGAACTTGTCCGTACCGCTGCGGGCGAAGCCGCGGCACAGCTCGCCCTGGCGGGCGCCCAGGACGTTGACGCAGAAGACTCCGGCCCTGGCGATACGGGGCCAGGTCGTCGACGTACGGGCCACCATGAAGACGACCAGCGGCGGGTTGAGCGACAGGGACGCGAAGGACTGGCAGGCGAACCCGGCGGGTGGTTCGACTTCCGGTCCGCGCCCCGACTCCGGGGTGCCCGGTGAGGTGATAACGGTGACGCCGCTCGCGAAGTTCCCTAGTACGCGCCGGAATTCGTCCGGGTCGAGCGGAAGCCGTTCGTCCGCGCCGACGGCCCGGAGCTCCGGGCGGGGCAGTGCTTCCACTGCCCGCGGCTCGGCGACCGTGGCGGCGCCGACGGACCTGAGGTATCGGACGGCGGTGGCCGCCATCCCTGCGTGTCCCATCACCTCCCCATTGAAGCTGACGGAGTGTCAGATAGGAAGGGTCGGGGGAGCCGGGGAAGGGCGGGGAAGGGCGGGGGCGGGGGAGGGCAGGCGGGGCGCCGCGAACTCGCGGTCACAGGCCCCGGTAGCGGGGGGTGCGGCGTTCGACGAAGCTCGTGACGCCCTCGTTGGCGTCGGACGTCGTCATGTTGATCTCCTGCGCGGCGGCTTCCGCCGACAGGGCCGTGCCGCGGTCGGAGTCCAGCGACGCGTTGACGAGCTGCTTGGTGAGGGCGAGGGCGCGGGTGGGGCCCGCGGCGAGGCGTTCGGCCCAGGCGCGGGCCGTCTTCTCCAGGTCGGGGAGGGGGACCACACGGTTGACCAGACCCAGGCGTTCCGCCTCCGGGGCGGGGAGCGCGTCGCCGAAGAACATCAGCTCCTTCGCGCGCTGCGGGCCGACGAGGCGGGGGAGCAGATAGGCGCCGCCGCCGTCGGGGACGAGTCCCCGGCGTACGAACACCTCGATGAAAGCGGCCTGTTCGGCGGCGATGACCAGGTCGCAGGCGAGGGCGAGATGGGCGCCGAGCCCGGCCGCGGTGCCGTTCACGGCGGCGATCACCGGCTTCTCGCAGTCGAGGACCGCGGTGATCAGGCGCTGCGCGCCGAACCGGATCGTACGGGCGACGTCGCCGGGGACGCGGTCGCGGGCGGGGGCCTTCGGGCCGCTGCCGCCGACGTTGCCGCCGCCGCGGAGGTCGGCCCCCGCGCAGAATCCCTTCCCCGTGGCGGTGATCACGACGGCCCGGACACCGGGGTCCGCGGATGCGTCCGCCAGCAGGGAAATGATGCGTTCCCGCTGGTCCCAGGTGACGGCGTTCATGGCGTCGGGGCGGTTGAGGGTGATCCACGAGACGCCGTTGTCAGTGGCGTGGAGTATCAATGAATCCACGGAGGGTGACGGGTTCGTCGAGGCTTCGGGGGAGGAAGTCATGGGTGTACGGCTCCGGTTGACGAGGGGGCGCGGAAGGCGTGGAAGACGCGGAAGGCGCAGGGGGTGTGGGGAGTGCGGGGAGCGCAGCGGGTCAGCGGCAGACGGCCAGTGCGTCCAGGGCCACCGCGCCCTGGCCGCGCGGGAGGACCATCAGGGGGTTGATGTCCAGCTCGGAGAGGTCGTCGCCCAGTTCGAGCGCCATGCGCTGGACGCGGAGGACGACCTCGACGAGGGCGTCCACGTCTGCCGGGGGCGCCCCCCGGACGCCCTCCAGGAGGGCGTGGCCGCGCAGTTCCGCGAGCATCGCGCGGGCGTCGGGCTCACCGAAGGGCGGGACGCGTACGGCGGCGTCGCCGAGCACCTCGACCAGCACGCCGCCGAGACCGACCGTGACCGTCGGGCCGAAGAGTGCGTCGTGGCCGGCGCCCACGACCATCTCCACGCCCCGCGCGACCATCTGGCAGACCAGGATGCCGTCCAGCGGGATGTCCTCGTACGCGGCGATGTCGGTCAGCTCGCGATAGGCGTCGCGGACCTGGCTCGCGGATGTCAACCCGACCTTCACCAGGCCGAGTTCGGTCTTGTGGGCGAGCTGCGGCCCGGACGCCTTCATGACGACGGGGTAGCCGACCTGGGCGGCGGACCGCACGGACGCCGCCGCACTGGTCACCAGCTGCTCGCGAGGTACGCGAATGCCGTACGCCCGCAGCAACTGCTTCGCCGCGTGCTCGCTGAGCTGCTCGCCAGGACGCATCAGTGCCTGCGCCTTGCGGAAGGAGGGCGAAGGCGTGCGCGGCGCCTCGTCGAACGGCGACCGGTAGGCGGCCGCGAACCGGTGGTGCTCCAGGTAGGCGCGTACGGCGGTGATGCAGTTGCCGAAGGTGCGGAAGGTGGCCAGCCGCGACGACCCGAGGAGGGTCTCGCGGTATGCGGCCTCGGTCCCCACCGGCGACCCCCACACCACACACACCAGCTTGTCCGTCGCCTCGGCGGCATCCGCCAGGTCCTGGGCGAGCTTGTCACTCATCGGCGGGAAAGGACCCGTGATCGGGCAGATCAGCACCCCCACCGCCGGGTCGGCGAGGATCGCGTCGATGATCTTCCGACCACGCCAATCACCCACTGGATGACCCCCGTTGTCGATCGGATTGGCGACGTTCAGGTACGCCGGTATCCACTGGTGCAGCTCCGCCTGCTTGGCGGCGTCCAGCGTCGGAAGGTCGAGCCCCGCCGCCGTCGCCAGGTCCGCGAAGTGCGCGCCCGTGCCGCCCGAGATCGAATACACGGCGACGCCGTCCGCCTTCGGCCTGCGCGCGCGGGCCAACAGGGCGGCGGTGTCCTGGAGTTCGTCCAGTCCGTCGACCCGGATCACGCCGAACTGCCGCATCGCCGCATCCGCCACGTCGTCCGCGCCGGTCAGCTTCCCGGTGTGCGACGCGGCGGTACGGGCCCCGGTCTCGGTCCGCCCGACCTTGACGGCGACGACGGGCACGCCGTGGCGGGCGGCGCGGTCGGCGGCGAGGAGGAAGGAGCGGCCGTCCTTCAGGCCTTCGATGTACGCGGCGATCGCCCCGACCTCGGGCTGCTGCGAGAAGTACGAGATGAAGTCGGCGGTTTCGAGGTCCGCCTCGTTGCCCGTCGGGGCCCAGTGCGAGAGCCGCACACCGAGCTGCTGGAGGGAGAAGACGGGCCGCCCCTGGTGACCGGACTGGGTGATCAGTGCGATCGCCGGACCGTCGAGATCCTCCCTGAACTCCTCGAAGGCGTTGAGGTTGGTGTTCGGGCCGAGGAGCCGCAGCCCGGACTCGGTGTTCGCGACGGCCGCCGCGAGCCGGGCCTGGGCGGCGGCGCCCTCCTCGCCGGTCTCGGCGAATCCGGAGGCGAAGGCCACCGCGAACCTGACCTTGCAGTCGGCCAGTTGATCAATCAGTGGAAGGGGGTCCTTGACGAGGAGCACGGCGAGATCGACCTGTTCGGGCAGGTCGGCGAGAGAGGGGGAACAGGGCAGCCCGAAGACGGACTCGCGGCTCGGGTGCACGGGGTGCAGACGGGCACCGACGCGGTCGGCCCAGGCGATGAGCTGCCGCGTGATCCCGGTGTTGGGACGGCCCTCGGCGTCGGACGCGCCGACGACGGCGACGGACTCCGGCCGGAAGAACCGGTCCAGGTCGGGGACGGGGGAGTTCAGCGGGCGCCCGCTGACGTCGAGGTCGGCGGATCCGGCGGCCGCGGCGTCTGCTGTTGGCGTGCCAGGGGCTCCCGGGGTCCTGGTCGCTGCGGCGGTGGTGCCGTGGACGGCGGCGGACCGGGCTTCGTCCCCGCAGGCGACGACGCGGGCGCGGAGGCCGGAGGTGAGGGTGCCGTGTGTTGATCCAAGCATCGCTGAGCCCGCTCCTGCTCGTTGTTCGGAGACCGGAATGGCAATTCACTGACGCACTGTCAGATTACTGAATTGACGGTCCGTCAGGAACAGTCCGGTACGGACCTGTTCGCGGAGCGGGGATGGGGCGGGGTGCGTGATGCGTAAGGTAACGGGAAAAGGGGTGCTGTCGGGAGGGCGCGTGGCCGTGGGGATCGCGTGGCCGTGGAGGTCGCGTGAGAAAGTCGTGTGCATGTCGATATCCACGTTTCGGCAGCGCAGACAGGTCGCTGCGGCTGCTCTCCTAACCAGTACGGCCCTTCTCCTGACGGCCTGCGGCCAGCAGCGCCCCACAAGCCCGGGAGCGGTCGCCGCCCCGACCCCGCCTGCCGCTTCCGGCGCGCCCGCCGCCACGCCGTACGTGGAACCCGGGGCCGGTGACGGAGCCCCGCACTCCCGGGAGAACAACGGCTTCCGCATACCGCGCGAGATGTCGGCCGGCAGCGAGAAGGATGCGAAAAGGGAAGCCGCTCGCATCGAGCCCGTACTCAAGCGGCTCTGGAAATCGGGGACGTGGGACCCGAAGAGCGTGCGTACGGCGCTGCTCAAGCTCGGGTACGAGGAGGAGCGGCTCGGCCCGAAGGGTGAGCGCCTCGGCGGGACGCTCACCGTGCGGGAGATGGACTCACGTTTCGAGACCGACCACTACGTCACGCCGGAAGGTGCGCTGGTCGGTCTGCGCGTGCACAAGGACGCGTGTGTCACCGCGTTCGTGCAGAAGAGCAATTACCAGGTGTCGACCAACGGCCCGTACCTGGAGCACGGCTGCTTCGAGCCGAGGGGCGGTCATTGAATCAGGGCTTCGAGCTGCGCGACACCGCCCGCGCGATGCGTTCCGCGTCCATGGCCATCTCGCGGAGGTTGCCGGAGATCGGGTTCGTGAAGCCGGTGAAGTGCAGGTCCGGGGCCTTGGGGGACGTACGGCCCGAGTGGACCGTGGGGCGGCCCCGGGAGTCGAGTACGTCGAGGTGGCCGACCAGCCCCTCCAGGGACCGGCGGTAGCCCGTCGCCGCGATGATCACGTCCGGGCTCACCCGCGACCCGTCCGCGAGGACCGCTTCGCCGGACTCCGGGGCGAAGGAGTCGAGAGCGGCGACCGGTTCGACCTTGCCCGCGCGGATCGCGGCGATCAGGCCGACGTCCTGGACCGGGATCGCGCCCTCGTTCACCCGGGAGTACAGGCCGGCGGTGGGGCGGGGGAGGCCGTGGGAGGAGAGGTCGGGGACGGAGATGCGGCAGACGACGTCGCCCGCCCGGTCGACCAGGCTCACCGGAAGGCGGCGCACCAGGATGCCGGTGCGCTGGGACGGCCAGCCCGCCGTGGACCGGCGCAGGATGTACGGGGCCGTGCGCACGGCCAGGCGGACCCGGGACGCTCCGCCGTCGGCGAGGTCGGCGGCTATCTCCGCGCCCGTATTGCCGACGCCGACGACCAGCACGTCCTTGCCCGCGTAGGGGTCCGGGTTGCGGTAGGTGGCGGCGTGCAGGAGCTCACCCTTGTACGCGTCCGTACCCGCCCAGTCCGGAAGGTTCGGGGTGTGGTTGTAGCCGGTGGCGACCACGACCGCCGAGCCGGTCAGCTCGCGGCCGCCGCTCGCGTGCAGGACCCAGCCCGTACCGTCGGCCGCCGGGTCGATGCGGGAGACCTCGACCCCCGTGACGATCTCCAGCTCGTGGAAGTCGACGTACTTCTCCAGATAGCGGACCACGTCGTCGCGGGAGACCCAGCGGCCGAAGGAGCGGGGCATCTTCAGGCCCGGGAGGCCGGACAGGCGGCGGGTGGTGTGCAGATGGAGGCGGTCGTAGTGGGCGCGCCAGGACGCGCCGACCCGGTCGGACTTCTCCAGGACCACGGCCCGTACGCCTCGCGCGCGCAGCGCCGCCGCTGCGGCCAGACCGCCTGGGCCCGCCCCGACGACGTACACCGGGCGGTCGTTGGTCGTGGCGATGCCGGAGCGGGTGGGGTCACTGGGAGTAGAGGCCATGAGTCGTGAGCGTAACCGCGCCTCCGTTTGATGGGTCTCGGACAAGGGCGGAATCGGTTGCGAATTGATCACGCGGGGTGGTGCACCCCTCTTGCGCACCGCGGCCCCTTCAGTTGAACTGACGTACCGTCAGAAGTGATTGGAGGGGAGAGTGGCACACATGCAGATGGGGACGCCCCACGCGACGCCCCACGCGACGAGCCGTACGACGCCCCGTACGACGGCCAGGTCGACGGCGAACGCGGCCGTGCCCGACATCGACGCCTTCACCCGCCCGTACTGGAGCGCTGCCGCCGAGGGTCGGCTGCTGCTCCGGCGGTGCGCGGCCTGCACCCGCGCGCACCACTACCCGCGCGAGTTCTGCCCGTACTGCTGGAGCGAGGACGTCGCGTGGGAGCGGGCGAGCGGCCGGGCGACGCTCTACACCTGGTCGGTGGTGCACAGGAACGACCTCCCGCCGTACGGTGAACGCGTCCCGTACGTCGCCGCCGTGGTGGACCTGGAGGAAGGGCCCCGGATGATGACGGAGGTCGTGGACTGCGCGGAGGGCGAGCTGCGGGTGGGCGCGGAGCTGGAGGTGACGTTCCGGGCGGGGGAGGACGGCTCGGGGGAGTACGCGGTGCCGGTGTTCCGGATCAGCGGCTGACCGACGGTGTTCCACATCGGCGGCTGACAGGGCTGCTCACGGCCACAGCAGGTCGCGCACCCACCGCTCGCCGTCCCGTCGGTAGCGCAGTCGTACGTGCTGGCGGCGGGCGTCGCCCTGGAAGAACTCGACCTCGGTGGCGGCCAGCGCGTACAGCGTCCAGGTGGGCGCGGTGAGGGTCGGGTCCGCCTGGGCGCGGGCCCAGGACGCCTCCGAATCGGACCTCAACTCGGCCGTGGAGGAGAGGACTTCGCTCATCCGGCCGGTGAGCGCTGCGGCCAGGGCTCCCGTCGAGCGGGCGTGCAGGTCGGCCGTCGCCGCCTCCGGGGTGCCGGAGCGGACCTGGCCCTCGATCCGGACCTGGCGGCCCTGGGCCGGCCAGTAGAAGCCGAGGGCCGCGTCCGGGCGGGCGGCCAGTTCGCGGCCCTTGCGGCTGGTGCTGTGGGTGCCGAAGTGCCAGCCGTCCTCGTCCGCGTCGTGCAGCGTCAGGATGCGGACGGAGGGGCGGCCTTCCGCGTCGGCGGTGGCCAGGGTCATCGTGTGCGGCTCCGTCTGACCGGCCTCCGCGGCCTCCCGCAGCCAGGTGCGGAAGAGGGGGAGGGGCGAGTCGGGGGCCGACTCCGGGTCGAGGGGCGGGAGCGGTACGCCGTCCCAGACCCGGAGGGAGTGGAGCAGGGTGCGGAAGTCGCGGGACGCGGTGTCGTCGGTGCTCATGGTGCGATTGTGCCGTCAGATCCGGACGTGCTGTCTGATCCGGACGTGCCGTCAGGTCAAGTCGGGCTGTCAGACCCGGACGTGCCGTCAGACCCCGGACGTGCCGTCAGGCCGTGCGCCGCGTGGGACCGGCAGCGTGCCGCGCGCGACCGGCAGCGTGCCCCGCGGGAACGCGTGCGTACTCCTTGAGCGGGACGAAGTGCGCCATCTTCTGCACGTCCTCCGTGATCTTCTTCGCGATGAAGTTCCGCCACGGCATCTTCGGCAGCGAGCGCAGCATCAGCAGCCGCAGCCGGATCTTCCACCTGCTGTCCATCGTCATCTCGCCGACGAACTTCTGCGCGAAGGACTGGGTGTGCTCGACGCCGGGACGCATGTGGTGCTCGTAGGCGGCGAGGGCGAGCTCGAAGTCCCCCTCTGCTGCCGCCAGTTCGCCTGCCAGGGTGTACGCGCCGATGAGGGCGAGGCCAGTGCCCTGGCCGGAGGCGGGTGACGTGCAGTGCGCCGCGTCGCCGAGGAGCACGATGCGCCCCTTCGACCAGCGGTCCATCTCGATCAGGCTGATCGAGTCGAAGTAGAAGTCGTCGGCGGCTTCGGCGTTCGTCAGCAGACGGGGGATCTCCCAGCTCCTGTCCTGGGCGAAGGTCCGGGTGAGGATGCGCTTCTGGGCGGCCGTGTCGCGGTGGTCGTACGCGACCTCCGGCGACGCGAAGACGAACATGTTCTTCGCCGTCTGCTCGCCCCGCGAGCTGTACGCGCACACCAGCTTGTCCGGGAGCGCGTGGTACGCCTCGTGCCGGTCGAGCCCCAGGTCGTTCGGCGCGGTGAAGATCGAGATGTACGCGCCCAGGTGGCGGCGGAAGCGCTGCTCGTCGCCGAAGGCCAGGCGGCGGGTGTTCGAGTGCATCCCGTCGGCGCCGACGACCAGGTCGAAGCGGCGGGGGGCGGAGTTCTCGAAGGTGGCCAGGACGCCGTCCTCGTCCTCGGTGAGCGAGGTGATCGAGTCGCCGAAGAGGTACTCGACGTCGTCGCGGGTGCGCTCGTAGAGGATCCGGGCCAGGTCGCCGCGCATGATCTCGTCGTCGTCCCCGGCCCGCCCGCCGAAGATGTCGGCCGGCATCTCGCCCACGGTGCGGTTGTTCTCGTCGACGTAGGAGCCCGTCCGCATGTCCGTGGAGTGGGCGCGGACCTCGTCCATGATGCCCATCCGCTTGCAGACCTCGACCGAGGTGCCGCGCAGGTCGACCTTGTAACCGCCCGCGCGCAGTGCGTCGGCGCGCTCGACGACGGTCGGCTCGAAGCCGTACCGGTGCAGCCAGAGGGCGAGGGCGGGGCCCGCGATGCTCGCGCCGGAGATGAGGACGGTGCGGACGGTCCGGACGGTCCGGGCAGGGGTGACGGGGTTCATGGCGCGCGTCATCTGGGGCTCCTCGTGAGCGAGTTGGGTCGGCCGGTGCGGGTGGGTGCGCCGGCCGATGACTCGACTGTACGAGCGTTTAAGACATCTGTCTATGACAGGTGTATAGATTCTCGGGAGGGGGCTTTCCCGCGACCCCCTCAACGCCCCAGCAGCACCGTCCCCGACGAGCAGAACCAGCCGCCCGTCCCCGACGCGATCGCCACCTCCGGCAGCCGCCCGCCCGCCTTGCGGACCTGGCCGTCCCCGGCCTCGCCCCGCAGCTGCCGCACCGCCTCCACCAGCAGGAACAGGCCGCGCATCCCCGGATGGCAGGCCGAAAGGCCGCCTCCGTCGGTATTGGTCGGCAGCTCGCCGTCCCGCAGCAGCCGCCCCTTCTCCACGAACGCCCCGCCCTCGCCCTTCGCGCAGAAGCCCAGGTCTTCGAGGGTGACCAGGGTCATGTAGGTGAAGGCGTCGTAGATCTCGGCGATGTCCACGTCGGCCGGGCCCAACCCGGCCTGTTCGTAGGCGATCCTGCCGCTCGCCGCCGCCGGGGAGACCGTGAAGTCCTCCCACTCCGACATCGTCGTGTGCGACACCGACGCACCCGCGCCCAGCACCCACACCGGCGCCTTCGCCGTGTCCGGTACGTACTCCTCGGCGACCAGCAGCACCGCGCAGCCGCCGTCGCTGCGCAGACAGCAGTGCAGCTTGGTGAACGGGTCCGCGATCATCGGGCCCGCCAGGACCTCGTCGACGGTGAGCGGGGCGGTGAACATCGCGTCCGGGTTCGTCGCCGCGTTCGCCCTGGCCTGCACCGCCACCTGGGCGAGCTGCTCCAGCGTCGTCCCGTACTCGTGCATGTGCCGGCGCGCGGCCATCGCATACTTCGCGACCAGCGTGTGACCGTACGGAACCTCGAACTGGAGCGGGCCGCGCGAGCCGAACGAGAGGTTGGAGGTGCGCCGCCCCGCCTTGATGTCGGCGCGGGCCGTCGACCCGTAGACGAGAAGGACGGCGCTGGCGTGACCTGCGGCGATGGCGTCCGCGGCATGGGCCGCCATCACCTCCCAGGTCGCGCCGCCCACCGAGGTGGAGTCCACCCAGCGGGGGCGCAGGCCCAGGTACTCGGCGACCTCGACGGGGGCGAGGGTGCCGAGCCCCGCCGACGCGAAGCCGTCGATCACGGAGCGGTCGAGACCCGAGTCGGCGAGTGCGCGGCGGGCGGCCTGGGCGTGGAGTGCGTACGGGGTGGCTTCGTCCACCCGGCCGCAGTCGGAGAGCGCGACACCGACGACGGCGACCTTGCGTTGTCCCAGGGTCTTCGCGGAGGGGGATGTCATGAATCTGACGGTACATCAGGTACGCGCCATCGGATGTTCAAGTGCCCGCGCCGCTATGGGCTTTGAAGTGCTGTGCCTCTAACATGACGCCCCGTCAGATCAGGGGAGGACCACACAAGATGGACGTCGCCTTCACCGCGGAACAGGACGAGATCCGCCGCGCCCTGCACGACCTGCTCGCCAAACGCTGCGGCCCGGACGAGGTCAAGTCCGCCACCGCGACCGCCGAGGGGTACGACCGCGAGCTCTGGCGGCAGCTCGCCGACGAGCTCGGCCTGCCGGGGCTCGCGCTCCCCGCCGACTACGGGGGAGCGGGCCGCACGCCCGCCGATCTCGTCCTGGCCTGCGAGGAGACCGGCCGCGCGCTGCTCCCCTCGCCGCTGCTCGCGACCGCCGTGCTCGCCGCACCGCTGATCGCCGCGCTCGGCACCGGGGCCCAGCGGGCGGCCCTGCTGCCGGACATCGCCGCGGGCCGCACGTCCGTCGCCGTCGCCGTGCCCGGCACGGCGCTGTCCCTCGCACTCGGGCTGACCGGCGACAACACCGCCGCGCACTGGGCGGGCGGCGGACGCGCCGGCGGCGTACAGGCACGGCGTACGGATCACGGATGGGTGCTGTACGGGCAGGCCGATCAGGTGCTCGACGGGCACAGCGCGGACCTGCTGCTCGTCGCCGCGCACACCGGCGGCTTCGCGCGCAGCCGGACACTCCTCTTTCTCGTACGGGCAGCCAGTGCCGCAGGACTGGCGCGGGTGCGGCAGGTGTCGCTGGACGGGACGCGACCGCAGGGGGACGTTCAGTTCCGGGACGTGGAAGGGGAGTTGCTGGGGGGTGAGGACGCCGATGTGGCGGGTGCGCTGGCCGCGACCGGCTGCGGGGCCGCCGCCGCGCTCGCCGCCGAGGCCGTCGGCGCCGCCGACCGGGCACTGGAGCGGACCGTCGAGTACGTGAAGGCGCGCGAGCGGTTCGGGCGCTCCGGCGGCGCCTTCCAGGCGGCCGGGCACCGGCTGGCCGAGGTGTACGTGCGGATCGCCGCCGCCCGCTCGGCCGCGTACTGCGCCGCCCACGACCCGGCCGGCGGCGGGCGGCTCGCCCTGGCGCAGGGTCTGGAGGCGCTCCGTACCGCATCGTCGGAGGCGGTCCAGCTGCACGGCGGCATCGGCTTCGACTGGGAGCACGACGCACATCTGTACTTCAAGCGGGGAGCCGCCGACGAGCTGCTGTTCGGGCCCGTGCACCGGCTGCGCGGGCACGCGGCGGACCTGGCGGGGATGTTCCACGCGGGTGACGGAAGGGCGGAGGCCGTCTGATGGCCGCGAGGGCGAGCACGGGCACCGGCGCGCATGCCGGGGTGAAGCTGATGCAGAAGGTGTCATCGACGCGTACCTTCGCGAGGATCGCCCCGCACGTCATCCCCGTCCTGGACCGCACCGTCCACCGGCTGAGCGGGGGCAGGACGATGCTCAGCACCCGAATGCTGCCCGGTGTGATCCTCACCGCGCGCGGTGCGAAGAGCGGGCTGGAGAGGGTGACGCCGCTGGCCTGCATGCCGGAGCCGGAGCAGGGGACCTGGATCCTGATCGGGTCCAACTTCGGCCGCCCGGGGCACCCCGCCTGGACCGGCAACCTGCTCGCCCATCCGGAGGCCTCCGTCAGCTGGGCGGGACAGGACATTCCGGTACGGGCCCGGCTGCTCGCGGGCGAGGAGCGGGCGGACGCGTGGCGGGCGGTGCTGGGCTTCTGGCCGCCGTACGCGACGTACCAGCGGCGGATCGAGCGGGAGATCAGGCTGTTCCGGATCGAGCGGCGCTGAGGGTTCCGAGGTCCGCTGCCGCTGCCACGGGGCCCGGGTACGCCGATGGCGGACCACATGCGTGATCCGCCATCGGGTGACAGGACTTGGTGGGGGTTCGTCCGGTACGGGTGCGGGCGTATACCGATACTGCTTGTACCGCCTGCGTTACTTGACGGGCTTTCTGCCGGTAATGCCCAAGTGGACCAACTGCGCCAGGTTCGGGCGCAGTTCGGCCTGCTTGACGCCCCAGGTGGTGAAGCCCTTCTGGTGCGAGGCCACGGCCGCGAGCATCGCGACCAGGGAGCCGGCCATCGCCGCCGGGCTGATGTCCTTGTCGACCTTGCCCTTCGCCTGGAGCTCCTTCACGGAATCCGTAAGGGAGTTGGTGACGGAGTTCAGGATCTTCATGCGGATCTTGTAGAACCGCTTGTCGCCCTCTGCTGCGCCGAGGTCGACGACCCGCAGGATCGCGTCGTTCTTCCGCCAGAAGTCGAGGAATCCGTCCACGAGCTCCTCGGCGGTCTGTGCGCCGGCCTTGCCGACCCACGAGCGCCCGGCGACCAGGCTGGTCAACCCCGCGCCCTCCTTTGCCATTTCCTCCGCGATTTCGAGGACGGCGCCCTCCACATCGGGGAAGTACTGGTAGAAGGTCGCGGGTGAAGTCCCGGCCTTGCGGGCCACGTCGATGACTTTGACGTCCCGGTAGGGGGACGAGCTGAGCATTTCACTGAGGCAGTCGAGCAGCTTCTGCCGCGTCGCCTGACCACGTCGACCGGCCACGCGGCCGTCGACGGTGCGTACTTGTCCTGTCATGCCGTCAGCTTACCGAGGGGTGATCGGAGCGCGATTCGGCGAGTGCAAATGGGTTTCCGGCCAGAGTTGAGGCATCTTGGGCCGGTTGTGGTGGACGGGGTGCGGGATTCGGGTGGGGCCGAGGCGGCACAGGGGGCGTACGGGGTCCTCGGGGCGGGGCCGGGGATCGAATGGCGGTACGTGACAGGGCGTCGGACGGTGTCCCCCAATAGTGTTATCAACAGCCTGTGGACAACTTCGGTGGATATCTCCGAGCGGGATTTTCCGAGAGCGGGAAGGATCGGTCCATGACCGCATTCGCAGAAGGCGTGCCCTGCTGGATCGATGTGACGCTCCCCGATGTCGAAGCGGGCAAGCGCTTCTACGGCGGGCTGTTCGGCTGGACCTTCGACGACCCCGCGGGGAAGGAGTACGGCTCCTACACACAGGCCTTCAGCGGCGAGGGCGACCAGCGGAAGAACGTCGCGGCGCTCGCCCCCAAGCCGGACGGCCGGATGCCCACCGCCTGGGGCGTCTACTTCGCCACCCCCGACACCGCGGCGCTCCTCGCCCGCGCCCGGAAGGCGGGCGGACAGGTCGTCATGGACACCATGCCGGTCGGCCCGTTCGGCACGATGGGGCTGGTCGCCGACCCCGCCGGCGCCGTCTTCGGCGTCTGGCAGGGCGGTACGCACCCGGGCTTCGAGAAGACCGCGGAGCCCGGCGCCTTCTGCTGGACCGAGGTGTACGTGCGCGAGGCGGACAAGGAGCGCGTCGACGACTTCTACGCGCAGGTCTTCGGCTTCGAGGGCCAGGACCTGCCCGACGGGAGCGGCGCCGCCTTCCGCATCTGGTCGCCCGCCGGGACCGAGCCGGGCGAGGCCACGGCGATCGGCGGCCGGAGCGTCATCACGGACGCGCTCCCGGCCGAGATGCCGGCCCACTTCCTCTCGTACTTCATGGTCGAGGACTGCGACGAGGCGGTGGCGGACGCCAAGCGGCTCGGCGGGCGGGTCACCCAGCCGCCGTTCGACATTCCCTACGGGCGGATGGCGGTCCTCGCCGACAATCAGGGGGCGGTTTTCGCGGTGCTGGCTGAACCGAAGGCGTAGGAACCGGGTCTCAAGGGGCAGGACCGGAGCCGCGAGGCGCGGAACCGGGCCTGCAAGGCGTAGTCCCGTGTTCCAGATTTGCGCGAAAGGTGTACGGAATGGGGGGAAACATTCCATTCCGGTCCCGGGTTAGCCAGCGCGGCGTTCGGCAGGAAGAATGCCCCCGGGGCTGTGTTTCGCGGCCTGGTACGGGGAGGTGGCAGGCAAGTGGAGCAGCTGACGCAGCACGATCCGCGGCGGATCGGCCCGTTCGAGGTGCTGGGACGGCTCGGGGCCGGCGGGATGGGGCTCGTCTATCTGGCGCGCTCCGCGTCGGGACGCCGGGTGGCGATCAAGACCGTACGGACGGAGCTCGCCGAGGACCAGCTGTTCCGGGTCCGCTTCACGCGGGAGGTCGAGGCGGCCCGCGCGGTCTCCGGCTTCTACACGGCGGCCGTCGTCGACGCCGACCCGCGGGCGGCCGTGCCGTGGCTGGCGACCGCCTACGTGCCCGCCCCCTCGCTCGAAGAAATAGTGAATGAGTGCGGGCCGATGCCCGCGAACGCGGTGCGCTGGCTGGCCGCGGGCATCGCCGAGGCCCTCCAGTCGATCCACGGGGCGGGCCTGGTCCACCGCGACCTCAAGCCGTCCAACGTCCTGGTCGTGGAGGACGGGCCGCGCGTCATCGACTTCGGCATCGCGTCCGGGGTCTCCAACACCCGGCTGACCATGACGAACGTCGCCGTGGGCACGCCCGCGTACATGTCCCCCGAACAGGCCAGGGACTCGCGGAGCGTCACCGGCGCGAGCGACATCTTCTCGCTCGGCTCCACCCTCGTCTTCGCCGCGACCGGGCACGCCCCCTTCCACGGTGCGAACCCCGTCGAGACCGTCTTCATGCTGCTGCGCGAAGGCCCCGACCTGGAAGGACTCCCGGACGAACTCCGTCCGCTGATCGACTCCTGCATGGGCATGGAGGCGGCGCTGCGGCCCAGCCCCGCCGACCTCCAGGCGCAGCTCGCCCCGCACCTCTTCTCCTCCGGCGGCGACGACAGCGGCACCGCGTCGGCGTGGCTGCCGACCAGGGCCACCGCGATGATCGAGCAGCGCAGGGGCGGCGGCCGGGCCGTCGCCCCCGCCGCGGTGCAGCCGAGGCCCGACCCCTCGCCGCCGCCGCGCCCGCAGAATCCTCCGCCGTACCCGCCGCGCGGCGACTGGGCCGGCGACCCGCGCACCGGGCAGGCCTCGCCGCCGCCCCCCTCGTACGCGGACGGGCCGGTACGGCTCGCCGGGGCGAAGGTGCCGATCGGACCCGGTCCCCGGGTGGCCGACGGGCAGGGGGCGGCCGCCGCCGCGGCCGTCGCGGAGGCGGCGGGACCGGCGACCGGCTGGGTGCGCCCGCCGGCCGGGGCGGCGCTCAACGGCGTCCCCTCGCCGCCCGGGACCGTACCGCCGCAGCCCGGGTCCGTACCGCCGCTCCCCGAGGGGCCCTCGCCCGCCGGGTGGCGGCCGTGGCGGTTCCGGATGTCGAACGACGTGTGGGGCACCCCGGCCGTCGCCGGTGACCTCGTCTACGTCACCTCCTTCGAGGTGCACGCCCTGGACGTGGCCTCGGGCCGCCGCCAGTTCAAGACGCGCGACGTGGCGTGGGCGATGGCCGTCTCCGGCGGCCGGATCCACGCATCCGACGGGCCGACGCTGTACGCACTGGACGCCGCCGACGGCACCGAGAAGTGGCGGCTCCAGAGCGACGCCTGGGTGTACTCGCTGAAGGCGGCCCGCGGCACCGTCGTCACGGGCACGCGCGGCGGCGGCGTACAGGCGTGGGAGGCGTCCAACGGGCAGAAGCTGTGGGAAATCACCGGCGCCCAGACCGACTTCGAGACCCCGGAGGCCGGACCCGACGTCCACGGGGACACCGTGTACGTGTGGCAGGACGCGCGGCTGCGGGCGCTGGACTCCCGGTCCGGCATCGAGCGCTGGTCCTACCCGGTGGGCGACGCGGCGTCGTGCGGCGGGGTCCCGGTGCGGGTGACGTCGGCGGAGGACGGCTATGTGTACGTCTCCGCAGGGACGCGGGTCCTGGCCGTCGACCAGAGCTCGGGCCACGTCCGCTGGCACTTCGAGGCGCCCGCGGTCTTCCTGTCCGCGCCCGCCTTCGCACCCGGGCCCGCGGTCACGGGCGGCGGGGTCTACCTGGCCGACTACCTCGGCACGGTGTACGCGCTGGACGCCTCCACCGGCAAGGACCGCTGGCGCATCGCGACGGAGTCCCGGCAGTCGATCGAGCCGGTGCTGGTGGTGGGCGGCCATGTGCACGTGGGCAGCGGCAGCGCGCTCTACACCCTGGACGCGGTGACGGGCACGCCGAAGTGGCGGTTCGCGGCGGGCGGGGAGCTGGTCGGTGCGCCGGTCGTGGCGGACGGGCGCGTGCACTTCGGGTCCGCCGACCACTGTCTCTACACCGTGGACGCGGTGGGGGGCCAGCTGCGCTGGAAGCTGAAGACCGGGGGCGAGATCACGGGGTCGCCGGTGGCGGAGGCGGGGATCGTCTACGCCTGCAGCAAGGACCGGTGCGTTTACGCGTTGGACGCGGTGAAGGGGACGGCTACGGGGCGGTCGGCGCGGTAAGGGGGCCGGTTTGCACGTGCACGTGCGGGTGCGTTGTGGCTGGTCGCGCAGTTCCCCGCGCCCCTATGGGGCGCCCCTATCCGGCGGAGTCGTGAGGGTGGGAGGCGGGTCGTACGTCGCGCCCTCCGGGGCGTACGCGGATGGGTCGGCCTTCTCGCGGCGCTGGCGTCGGCGGCTGCCGCGGCCGGTCATGAGGAGGGCGCCCAGCAGCATCAGGACGCCGCCGCCCAGTGCGCTCGCGACGCCCATTCCGAGGCCGGTGCCGTCCGCGTTGACGGCCAGGCCGGATGCCGCCTGACCCTGGCGCACCATCCAGAAGACCGTGAAGCCGAGGGTGACCAGCCCGGCCAGCGCCATCAGCGTCCGGGATCTCAGGAGCGCCCCGACCAGCGTGATCAGCGCGGTGAAAAGGAACGGCAGCAGCAGGGAACCGGCCAGCTCCGCCCTGGCGTCTGTGATCCCGTTGAAGAGATCCAGGAATCGGTAGTCGCGCCCGTGACGTCCGTCGTACCAGGCTCGGAAAGGGCTCCATACGGCGATCGTCGCTCCGGCGAGAGCGATGACCGAGCCAAGGAGATTCCTGACCATCTCGCGCTCCTCTTGTCGAGGTTCTGTCGAGGTCTCAGGGGTTCGACGCTACGCCCGGGGTTTGGGGCCTGCCATGTGACAGCCGCTGCTAAGGTGTCATGCACTTGTCCTTATGGGATCTTTACTCCTGCCAGAGTTGTCCCAAACAGTGTGAAATCCACGGGGGTTGGAAGCCATGAAGCTTCGCCATGTCCGCGCAGTGGCCGTTTTCGGCATCGCAGTCGTCGCACTCACCGGTGCCCGGGGCTCCCACGGGGGCAGCTGCGGCGGCGGTCACAGCTCCAGCTCGTCCAGCAGCAGCGGCGGCGACAGCTCGTCCAGCTCCAGCTCCTCGGGCGGCGACTACCAGGCCTCCACGGGCGGCTACGACGGCTCCAGCTCGTCGAGCGGCGGCTCCAGCTCGTCCACGACGACCGGCGGCACCGACTCCAGCTCCTCCAGCAGCACCACCGGTTCCGTCCCGGGCACCGGCGGCAGCAGCAGCGCCTCGCGCGACCTGCGCATCTCGGAGTGCAAGTACGACCCGTCGCGCGGCATGCTCGCCAACATCACCGCGACGAACAGCAGCTCCTCGTCGACGTACACCTACAGCTTCATGGTGAAGTTCACCAACAGCGGCTCCACTGTCGGCACCCGCTCGACGAGCATCGCCGCCGTCGCCCCGGGTCAGTCCCGGAGCATCGACGTCGCCACCCCGTTCGTGAAGAAGTCGACCGAGTCGCTGATCGGCCGCTGCGAGGTCAAGTACGTGACGCGCACCAGCTCCTGACGCGCACCAGCTCCTGACACCGGGAGCGGGATGCGGAGGGCCCGGTCGTGCACGAGGCGACCGGGCCCTCCTTCGTACGTCCGCGGGGCGCGCTCAGCCCGCCAGGTTGGCCCGGACCAGTTCCAGCAGGTCCTCCTCCGGCATTCCCAACTTCCTTGCCTCCTCCACCAGTTCGCCGATGCGCTCCAGGATCCTGGCCCGCCCCGGCGACACCGGGGCGTCGACGACCACCGCGCCCCGGCCCCGGCGCAGCTCGATCAGGCCTTCCTCGCGGAGGCGCTGGTAGCCGCGCAGCACCGTGTGGACGTTGATGCCGAGCGAGTCGGCGAGGACTCGGGCGGCGGGGAGGCGCTCGCCCGGTTCCACGGTGCCGTCGGCGATCGCGCCGCGCACCGAGGATGCGATCTGGTCGCCGAGGGGCACGGACGAGGCGGGGTCCAACTTGAACAGCATGGTCAGCGGCTTTCTCGGCGATCGATCAGGGTGGCCAGGAGCGCGGCTCCGGTCGCGGAGTCTGCCACGGTGACCGCGAACTCCCGGCCGTTCCCGCGCCGTACGACGATTGCTTCGCCGGAGCGCAGTATGAGCCCGGTGCGGTTGCTCCGCACGCGGTAGCCCCAGCCGCCGTAGTCCGCGACGGGATTGATCTCGCGGCTGTGCACCTCCCGCACCTCCTTGAGCGGGATGCGCACGGCGGGCCAGGGCAGCAGCGACGGCGCGACCGTGAGCCCGCGGCGGTCCACCATGACGTGCGCCGACGCGAACCCCAGCACCAGCAGGCCGAGGACCAGCAGCGCTCCGGCCGCGTACCACTGCTCCGCGAAGCCGCAGGCCACGCTCCCGGCCAGGGTGGCGGCCGCCGCCAGCAGGGGCATCCCGGAGCCGAGCCGGTGCGACCAGCTCGCCACCTCGCCCCGGGCGAGGTCGATCCGGCCGGTCTCGTGGTTCCTGGCGGGCGCGGTCGCCTCCGCCGGTACCGTACGGGCGAGCAGCAGGCCCACCGCTGCCGCGACGAGCGCGACGCCGGCCGCCGCCACGAGGTGCCACATCGGCATACGGACGTCGGAGCCGTCGGTCGCGCCGCGGTTGGCGAGCGTGTTCACCGGCATCAGGTATCCGAGCAGGCCCGATATGCCCCAGCCGCCGGCCAGCATGCCGCGCACTCCCCGGGCCGAGAGCTTTCCCTTGTGGACGGTGAAGGCCCAGACCGCGGCGAGCAGGGCGATGAGCAGGGTGGAGCCGACGGCGGCCGCGGTGCTGCCGAGGTAGGAGGTCGGCTTCCCCGCCGTGTCGAAACGGCTGGCCAGGCGGTCCGGCAGCTCGTTGTGGAAGATCAGGAAGGTGGTCAGGCTGAGGAGCAGGGCCAGAGCGAAGGGCACGAGGGTCAGCGCTGCCAGGCGCAGTCGGACGGGGGTCATGTGCAGGGTCATGGCTACCTCCAGTTGTTCGTATACTACTAGAACAACTGGAGATGAGGGAAGAATTGTTCCCCTCCCATGCGAACAACTTCTCCCCTGTGAACAACCTCGCGGGGGAGGTCCCTGTTCAGCGAATCCGGAACTCGGCCCCCCGCTTCCCCCGGTCCTCGAACAGCTCCGCCTGCCGCTCCACCGGTAGATTCCCCAGCGCGATCAGATGCGGAGCCTGCGCGTACGCCTGCGCCCGCGCCGCCTCCTTCGTCGCCCACAGCGCCCGTACGGTGCCCTGCACCGCCTCCGTCGGAGACCCGGCGATCACCTCGGCCGCGCGCAGGGCGCCCGCCAGCTCCGCCCCGTCCGGGGTCACTTCCGACACGAGCCCCACCTCGTACGCCCGCCGCGCCGACATCCGCTCGGCCGTCCCCAGCAGCGCCATCCTGGCCACCTCCCCGTACGGCATCCGCTGCGCCAGCAGCGCCGTTTCGTACGCGCTGACCATTCCGTACGTCGTGTGCGGGTCGAAGAAGGTCGCGCTCTCGCCCGCCACCACGAACTCCGCCTCGCCCAGCAGGTAGAACGCCCCGCCGCACGCCATGCCGCGCACCGCCGCGATCACCGGCTTCCACAGGTCGTTCGCCTTCGGGCCGACGGTGAGGAGGGGGTCGTCGGTCGAGTACGGGGAGGGTGGCTGCGGTACGTCCGTGGCCCGGTCGATGCCCGTGCAGAACGCCTTCGCGCCCGCACCGGTCAGGACGACCGCGCGCACGGTGTCGTCGAACCTGAAGTCCCGCCAGGCATCGGCCAGTTGGGCGGCGGTGACCAGGTCGATGGCGTTGAGCCGTTCGGGCCGGTCGAGCGTGACGACCGCGACGCCGGTCTTCTCGTCACGCTCCACCCGCACACTCACGGCCGCTCCAGCAGCCAGCGCGGCACGGTCGTCCCGTCCGGCAGCTCCACGAACGCGACCTGCACCTTCGCCCCGATCCGCAGCCGCGCCGGGTCGACGGAGTCCAGGGCGGCGCCGGCCGCCGCGACCACGTTCCCGACGAGCCGGATGCGCGGTGCGTCCGCCAGTTCCACGATCACCGCGTTGTACGGGGCCTGGGCCGCGTAGGCGGGCAGGAGGGGCGGGTGGGGCACGACGTACGACCACACCACGCCCTTCCCGCTCATCAGCCGCCACTCGGAAGCGAAGGAGTGGCAGTGCGGGCAGCACGGCCGGGGCGGGAAGCGCAGCTCGCCGCAGTCGGCGCAGGCCTGCACGCGCAGCTCGCCGCGCGCGGCGTACTCCCAGAAGGGGGCGCCGTCGTCGTCCACGACGGGGGAGAGGAGGTCGTCGACGGGGGAGAGGAGATCGTCGGGAGTGGTCATCGCAGGGCTCAACTCCTCAGCAGCAGAGCGGAAGTGGGGACGCCCTCGCCCGCCGTGACCAGGCAGGTGGCGGCGTTCGGGACCTGGGCGGTGCTGGTGCCGCGCAGCTGTTTCACGCCCTCGTTGATCAGATTGAAGCCGTGCACGTACGCCTCGCTCAGCCCGCCGCCCCCGGTGTTGATCGGCAGCCTGCCGCCGCTCTCCAGCGCCCCGCCCTCGGTGAACGCGGCCCCTTCGCCGCGCCCGCAGAACCCGTACCCCTCCAGCGACAGCGGGATGAGCGGCGTGAACGCGTCGTATATCTGCGCCACGTCGACGTCGTCGGGGCCGAAGTCCGCCTGTTTCCACAGGTGTCGGGCGGCGGTCCAGGCCGGTCCTGTCAGCGGGTCGTCGTTCCAGTAGTTGACCATGCCGTGGTGCTGGGCGGGCAGGCCCTGGGCGGCCGAGTGGACGTACACGGGCTTGCGCCGGCAGTCCCGTGCCCGCTCGGCGGAGACGATCACGCACGCCAACGCACCGTCGGTCTCCAGGCAGTTGTCGAAGAGACAGAGCGGCTCGCTGATCCAGCGCGAGGTCATATACATGTCGCGGGTCAGCGGCCGCTCGTACATCATCGCGGCGGGATTCTGGTTGGCCCGGTTGCGGCAGGCGAGGGCGACGTTGAAGAGGTGGTCGCGGGTCGCGCCGTACTCGTGCATGTAGCGGCGGGCGAGCATGCCGATCTCGTCGGCGGGGCGGAGCAGGCCGAAGGGGCGGGTCCACTGGGCGGGCGTCGGCAGCTGAACCGCCGTGTTCCGCCAGGGCCTCGGTCCGCTTCCGCGCTTGCGGGAGCGCCATGCGACGCCGACGCTCGCCTGTCCCGTCGCGATCGCCGAGGCCAGATGTGCGACGGTCGCGCACGAACCGCCGCCGCCGAAGCCGACCTTGGAGAAGAAGGTGAGGTCCCCGGCGCCGACGGCCTTCGCGACCTCGACCTCGTCGGTCTCCTCCATCGTGTACGAGGCGAGGCCGTCGACCTCGGCGGGATCGATGCCCGCGTCGTCGAGCGCGGCGAGAATGGCACGGCAGGCCAACTCCTTCTCGCTCCCCGGGAGTTGTTTGGCGAAGGCGGTCTGTCCTATCCCGACTATCGCAGTCGCGTCCTTGAGTGCTGCTGGCATGCTTCCCGGCCACCTCCGCAACGGTCCTGACTGCTGACAGCGCGTCAGGCTACAGCTAATCTGACGGATAGTCAGCTAGTGGTGTGGGAGGGCTTGCGATGCGGTTCGACGCACAGGGCGACGCCGAGTTCGACGCCGAGTTCGACGCGGATTTCGATGCGGACTTCGACGCCGGGCGGAATGCTCGGTGGAACACCGTCCCGGAGCTGGTGCGGCACGCCGCGAGCCGGTACGGGGAGCGGGAGGCGGTGGTCGAGGGCCGCACCCGCCTCTCGTACGCGGAACTCGGCGAGCGCGTCGAACGCGCGGCCGCGGCCTGCCTGGCCCGGGGCGTCCGGCAGGGCGACCGGGTGGCGGTCTGGGCCCCCAACACCCTCGACTGGATCGTCTCCGCCCTCGGCGCGGTGACGGCGGGAGCGGTCCTGGTCCCGCTCAACACCCGCTTCAAGGGCACGGAGGCGGCGTACGTCCTGCGCCAGTCCCGTACGAAACTGCTCTTCATCACGGGCACCTTCCTCGGTACGTCGTACGTGGCGTCGCTGCGACGGGCGACGGCGGACGGGCCGGGGGACGGTCGGTCCGACGGGCCGGGGGACGGTCGGTCCGACGGTCCGGGGAATCCGGGAGGCGGCCCGCTCCCCGGCCTCCCGCACCTCACCGACGTGGTCGTCCTCGCCGACGACGCGGTCCCGTCCGACTTCCTGACCTGGAAGGACTTCCTGGCGGCGGGGGAGTCGGTGAGTGGCGCGGCAGTCCGCGAGCGCGCGTCGGCGGTCTCCCCCTCCGATCCCTCCGACATCATCTACACCTCCGGCACCACCGGTCGCCCCAAAGGTGCGGTGATCACCCACGCCCAGACCCTTCGGGCCTACGACATCTGGGCCGGCCTGGCCGGCCTCCGCGAGGGCGACCGCTATCTGATCGTGAACCCCTTCTTCCACACCTTCGGCTACAAGGCCGGCATCATCGCCTGCCTCACCCGGGGCGCGACGATGGTCCCCCAGCCCGTCTTCAACGTGGACACGGTCCTCGCCAACATCGCCGCCGAACGCATCTCGGTCCTCCCCGGCCCCCCGACCCTCCACCAGTCCCTCCTGGACCACCCCGCCCGTGCGTCACACGACCTCTCCGCCCTCCGCCTGGTCGTCACGGGCGCCGCCGTCGTCCCCCTCCAACTCGTCGAACGCCTCCGCTCCGAACTCCACATCGCCACCGTCCTGACCGCCTACGGCCTCTCCGAAGCGTCCGGGATCGTCACGATGTGCCGCCGCGGCGACGCCCCGGACGTCATCGCGGCGACCTCGGGCCGGGCGATTCCCGGTACGGAGGTACGGGTCGGGGCCCCGCCGGGCACCCCGGGAGAAGTCCTGGTCAGGGGCTTCAACGTCATGCAGGGCTACTTCGAGGACCCCACCGGCACGGCGGCCACGCGCACCCCCGACGGCTGGCTCCGCACCGGGGACGTGGGCATCCTCGATCCCTCCGGCAACCTCCGCATCACCGACCGGATCAAGGACATGTTCATCGTCGGCGGCTTCAACGCGTACCCCGCCGAGATCGAGCAACTCCTCGGCCTGCACCCGGACATAGCGGACGTCGCGGTCATCGGCATCCCGGACCCGCGCCTGGGCGAGGTGGGCAAGGCGTACGTGGTCCGCCGCGCGCACTCGTCCACCACCCTCACGGCCGACGACGTGATCGCCTGGTCCCGCCGCGAAATGGCGAACTACAAGGTCCCGAGGTCCGTCGAATTCGTCTCCGACCTGCCGCGCAACGCGAGCGGGAAGGTGCTGAAGGGGGAGCTGCGGAGCCGGGAGCGGGAGCGGGAGCGGAACGCCGGGTAGCGGGCTTTCGCTTTCAGCGCGCGGCGATGGCGTCCCACGCGGCCGCGCGCAGGTCGCGGATCTCGTTCATGGCCGTGCGCCAGGCCGGGGCGTCGCCGGGGGCCGTGCGGACCGTGTACTCCGCCTCGCGCAGGCGTGCCGCGGTCTCCGGGACGCGGGTGATCTCCACCGTCACCGCCCAGCTGTCCAGGAACTGGGTGAGCGGGGCGAGGGTGCCGGAACGGGCCGCCAGGTTGAGGGCCTCCTCCATCTGCCGCTCCATGTCCGGGAGCTGGTGCGGAGCGAGGCGGGAGAGCGCGGAACGCAGGCCCGCGGTGGTGCGGTCGGGCCGGGGGACGAGCGGGGTGCGGCCGTCGGTGGGCTCGCTGCCGGGGGCAGTGGGTGTGGTCGCGGCGGCGTTTCGCTGGGCGGCGGTCATTCCGGTCCTTCCGGGGCCTTGCGGGATGCGTGGTCCGGCCGTACCGGGCTTGTGGCCTGGGATTTTGTCCGGATCGCTGGTCCTGCGGATCTCGTACGGGAGGAGGGCGGAACGGTGGTGCGGGTTGCGTGGGGTCGTAGGTGTACGTGACACGTGTATGGGGCCCGTGTACGTGCCTGCACGGACCGCGCCCGGACATGAGTCGGCCGCGACGGCTCCCCCTCCGCGCCGCCGCGGCCGATCCCCCCGTACAGGAAGGTCTACTTCGCGGGCTCCGACGAGGCGTGCATGTCGTCGGTCTTGGCGGGCTCCGACGAGGCGTGCATGTCCTTGGTCTGAATCTTCTCGTCGTCCGCGCTGCTGGCGTGCATGTCGAGCGGCTTGATGTCGGGCGCGGGCTTCTTGGCGTCGCTCATGATCATCATCTCCGGTGAGTCTGTGCTTGGCAGATGGGTGGAGCCCGCCCGTCCGTTCCCCCGTGGCCGATCGGGCGGACTCCGCAGGGCCGTTCACCTTAGTTCGCGGCCCTGAGCTCGGTCCCGTCTGCCCCCCGACGCGACGGATCCGACAGCCATGACAATGCCGGAGGGCGATAAACGAACGATGAACGCCTAGGCCGCGGCGGCCAGGGCGAGCAATCTGTGCACTTCGGCGGCTTCTGGTGAGCCTGACCCTTCGTAGATGGCCAATGCCTCGCGCCAGCACACATGCGCCCGGCCACTCTGGCCGACCGCGTGCAGTGCCCGGCCGAGCACGGTGAGGACGTTGCCGCGCCGCCATTCGCCGCCGATCCCACGGAGAACGGTCAGCGCCTGCTCCGCCTTGGCAGCGGCCGAGGCCGGTTGCTCCGCAGACAAGTCGACCTCGGACAGTCGGAAGAGCGTCATGCCTTCCCAGAAGCGCTGACGACTGTCGTGGAAGACCGACAACGCTTCGTAGAGCCGTTCCGTTGCCGCCTCGCGCTGTTCGTTCTGGGTGAGCGCCAGGCCGAGCGCATACCGTGCGTTCGCCCCGCGCAGGGTGTTTCCCATGCCGTCGTAGATGTCCAGCCCTTGCTGCGCCAGGGAAACGGCGCTCGCGGTGCGGCCCATCGCGAGGTGGATGCGCGAGAGGTTGCACAGGGCGCTGGCTTCGCCCGGGCGGTCGCCGATGCTGCGGAAGTTGGAGATCGCCAGGGTGAGGTGGGTTTCGCCGTCGGCGTGCCGGTTCTGGTACAGCGCCATGATGCCGCGCGCATTCGGTGCCCAGCAGGTGGGCAGCGGATCTTCCGCCGCAGTGGCCAGCCGCATGACCTGTTCGGCTTCCTGCTCGGCCTGCTCGAAGCGGCCCGAGGTGTGGTGTACGTCGGCCAGGGTCAACAGGGCGCGCCCCTCGGTCCGTTCGTCCCCGTTCGCTTTCGCCGCCTCCCGCACCGCCTGGGCCGTCGACTCGTACTCCCGAGCGTTGGCGCCCGATTCGCCCAGGTCCAGCGCTGCCCACAGCAGATCCACCGCCCTGCGTACGGTCCCCGCCCCGGTCGACTGCCGTACGCAGGCCAGTAGCGGGCCCGCCTCCCTGTACAGCCAGTCCCGGGCGTCGTGGCGGTCGGTGAACTCCAGCCCGCTCCGGCCAACGGGTTCCAGGTGATCCACCAGCCGATCCCCCGGCCGCTCGATCGCGTAGACCCCCGCCGCCGTCGCCAGATAGAAGTCCAGCAGCCGCGACAGCGCCAGCTCACGGCCCGTCGCCGGGTGTTCGTCGCGTTCCGCGCATGCACGCGCGTAGAGGCGTACGAGGTCGTGGAAGCGGTAGCGGCCCGGGGACGCCGACTCCAGGAGGGAGGTGTCGACGAGGGACTCCAGCACGTCCTCCGTGTCGTAGAGGGGCAGGTCCAGCACCGCCGCCGCGGCGGCGAGGGAGATGTCGGGGCCGTCCGCGAGGCCCAGCAGGCGGAAGGCGCGGGCCTGGGCGGGTTCCAGTTGGCCGTAGCCGAGTTCGAAGGTGGCCTTGACCGCGAGGTCGCCGGCCTGGAGTTCGTCGAGGCGGCGGCGTTCGTCGGCCAGCTTCGCCGCCAGTACGGACACGGTCCAGGTGCGGCGGGCGGCCAGCCGGGCCGCCGCGATCCGGATCGCGAGGGGGAGGAAGCCGCACGCGCCGACCACGTCCAGCGAGGCCTCGCGCTCGGCGGCGACCCGCTCCTCGCCCACGATGCGGGTGAAGAGCTGGAGGGCTTCTTCGGGGGACATGACGTCGAGGTCGATGAGGTGTGCGCCGGCCAGGTCCACCATCCGGGTGCGGGCGGTGAGGAGGGCCGCGCAGCCGGGGGTGCCCGGGAGGAGCGGCCTGACCTGCGACGCGTCCCGTGCGTTGTCGAGGAGTACGAGGACCCGGCGGCCGTCGAGGGTGGAGCGGTAGAGGGCCGCCCGCTCGTCCAGGGAGTCCGGGATCGCCGTGTCCGGGGTGCCCAGCGCCCGCAGAAATGCCCCGAGCACCGTCTCCGGTTCGGCCGCGCGCGAGCCCGCGCCCTGGAGGTCGACGTACAGCTGGCCGTCCGGGAAGTGCGGGCGGGCGGCGTGCGCGACGTGGACGGCGAGGGTGGTCTTGCCGACGCCGCCGATGCCGGCCAGGGCGGAGACCGCCATGACGCTGGTCTCGGCGCTCGCGAGGCGGTCGCCCAGTTCGCGTACGAAGGAGGTGCGGCCGGTGAAGTCCGGTACGGAGGCCGGGAGTTGGGCGGGCCGGATCACGGCGGGGGCGGCCGCGGCCGGGGCCTCGACGGGCCGGGCCAGTTCCTCGTCCGCCTCCAGGATGCGCTGCTGGAGCCGGGAGAGTTCCGGGCGCGGGTCCACGCCCAGCTCGTCGGCGAGCATCCGCCGGGTGTCCGCGTACACGGCGAGCGCCTCCGCCTGCCGCCCGCAGCGGTAGAGGGCGAGCATGAGCAGCTCGCGCAGGCGTTCGCGGAGCGGGTGCGCCGCTGTGAGCGCGGTCAGCTCCGAGACGGCCTCCGCGTGGCAGCCCACCTCCAGGTCCAGGTCCAGCCGGGTCTCCGTGAGCTGCAGGCGCCACTCCTCCAGCCGGGCCCGCTGCGACTCCGCGTAGGGCCCGGGTACGGAGGCCAGCACCTCGCCGTCCCACAGCCCGAGCGCCTTTCCGAGCAGGTCGCGCGCCGTGCAGCGTTCTCCGGCGGTACGGGCCTTCTCGGCGTCCGCCGCCAGCTCCTGCGCCACCGCCAGGTCGAGCGCCCCGCCCGCCGGCCGTATCGCGTACCCGCCGGCCAGGCTGACCAGGACGTCGGCGCCGAGCGCCTTGCGCAGCCGGGAGGCGTACGTGCGCAGCGCGGCCAGCGCCTGCGAAGGCGGTTCCTCGCCCCAGATGCCGTCGATGAGTTCGGCTGCGGTGGCGGTCCGTCCGTCGCGCAGCAGGAGCAGGGCGAGCAGGGCCCGTTGCTGCGGGGACCCGGCGGGCACCGGTTCGCCGCCGCGCCAGGCCCGGACCGGTCCGAGCAGGCTGAAGCGCAGCTCGGACGCGTCGGGGGCGCCGTCCGGCGCATCGCCCGGTATGCCGTCCATTGCAATCCCCTTGCCGTTACTTCCCGTAGCACCCCGTTATGGCAACTGTCAGTTTGCCCTGTCCATGGCGAGCGCGTCAGTACGGAAACCTCAGAGGAACCTCAAGGATGCGAGCAGAAACTGCACTCACACCCACCTGACGGATCGTCAGATCGGCGGTACGGTGACGGTCATGGACAGCTTCCCGAAGATCATCTCGGTGGACGACCACACGGTGGAGCCCCCCGGCGTCTGGCAGGACCGGCTCCCGAAGAAGTACCTCGACGTCGGCCCGCGCATCGTGCGCGCGCCCCTGAAGGAAATGACCTTCCTGGGCGGAAAGTTCGCCCCGGTCATGGGGGAGAAGGGCGACGAAGGACCGATAGGCGACTGGTGGGTGTACGAGGACCTGCACCGCCCCCTCACCCGCCTCGACACGGCGGTCGGCTACGACCGCGACGAGATCAAGCTCGAAGTCATCACCTACGAGCAGATGCGCCCGGGGTCCTTCTCCGTCCCGGACCGCCTCGCCGACATGGACGTCAACCACGTCCAGTCCGCCCTCTGCTTCCCCACCTTCCCGCGCTTCTGCGGCCAGACCTTCACCGAGGCCCCCAACCGTGAACTGGGCCTGCTGAGCGTCCGCGCGTACAACGACTGGATGGTCGACGAGTGGTGCGGCCCGGCCGCCCACGGCCGCCTCGTCCCCCTCACCCTCGTCCCGCTCTGGGACGCGGACCTGGCCGCCGCCGAGGTGCGCCGCAACGCCGCACGCGGCGTCCGGGCGGTCGCCTTCTCCGAGATCCCGCCGCACCTGGGCCTCCCGTCCATCCACACGGACTACTGGGACCCCTTCCTGCGCGCGTGCGACGAGACGGGCACGGTCGTCGCGATGCACATCGGCTCGTCCTCGAAGATGCCGTCGACGTCCGCGGACGCCCCGCCCGCCGTCGGCTCGACCATCACCTTCGCCAACTGCTGCTTCTCGATGGTCGACTGGCTGATGAGCGGCAAGTTCGAGCGCTTCCCGAACCTCAGGATCATGTACGCGGAGGGCCAGATCGGCTGGATCCCGTACATCCTCGAACGGGCCGACGTCGTCTGGGAGGAGAACCGCGGCTGGGGCGGAGTCGCCGACAAGGTGCACCGCCCGCCGTCCGAACTCTTCACGGAACACGTCTACGGCTGCTTCTTCGACGACGCGTTCGGCCTGAAGAACCTCGACTCGATCGGGGTCGGGAACGTCCTGTACGAGACCGACTACCCGCACTCGGACTCGACCTGGCCCCGGTCCAAGGAGGTCGGCGAGGCCCAGATGGGCCACCTGGAGCCGGACGTCGTCGACCGGATCGTACGGGGCAACGCGATCGAGCTGCTGGGGCTGACGGCGGAAGGGCTGTGGCCCGGGAAATAGCGGCTCGGGGAGGGGATGCCCGCACGGCTCGGTGCGGCGGTGCTTACGGTTTGTGGGTCACCCAGAGCATTTCCGCCGGCCAGCGGTGTGCCCAGTCGGGCGGGTCGGTCCGGTTGTAGCCGTTGGCCGTTCCGGGGTCGGGCCGCGGCTCGATGAGGTCGTCGACGACGAGACCCGCGCCGCGCAGGACTCTGATCCAGCCGCCGTAGGTGAGCTGATAGCTGACCGCGCCCTGGCCCTCGGCGATGGCGTCCAGCCCGAAGTAGTCCTGGTGCAGCGTCGTGGTGGCGCGGCTGGCGGCTTCGTCGTAGCAGGCTTCGAACCATGGGCTGGCGACGTTGAACACCAGGCGCCCACCGCGGCGCAGGACGCGTGCGGCCTGCGGGACGGCCAGGTGCGGGGGCGCCCAGCTGAGCCCGCCGTAGTCACAGAACACCAGGTCGAAGCTGTCGGCGGCGAACGGGAGGTGCTCGGCGGCGCCCTGCACCAGCGGGTAGCGGGCCGCTCCCATCGCGCGAGCCGCCGCGGCGAGCTGGGCTTCGGACAGGTCGAACCCGACCACGGTGGCGCCCTCGGCGGCGAGCGCCCTGGACCACTGGCCGGCGCCGCAACCGAGTTCGAGGACGCGCTTGCCGGTGACGTCGCCCAGGGCGTGCAGGTGCGCGTCGGGGATGGCGTACGTGCCCCACAGCCGGGGCGTTGCGCCGATCTGCGGGTCGTGCTCGTGCTGGTAGGTGCTGCTGATCTGGTTCCAGAACCGCCGGTTGGCAGAAGTGCTCTCCACGCGCCGACTCAAGCACTGCCTGCCGGGGCGGTCAACACGATTGTGCTGCGACCGTCCCAGCGGCAGTGACGGGCGCTCAGTTGCCGCGGTCGTGCAGGGTGTATCCGCCGTCGACGACCTTTGCGTCGGCGGCGGGGGACATGCACTTGGTGAGCAGGGGTGCGCCCTTCTTGGTGGCTCCTGAGAGGCCGATGCGGGTCTCGCCCTTCCCCGGCTTCTCCGGGACGAGGAAGCTCACGCCCATGCGGGTGTGCGGGTCGAGGTCGGTGAGCCAGGGGTGGCCGGGGCTGGTGCGGGCCAGCCGGCCGGTGACGGTGGCGGTGGGGCCGCCGGTGGTGAGGCAGTCGACCTTGAACTCGCCCCAGTGGAGCTTGCCGTCCTGGAAGTGCGAGATGCGGAAGGTGCCCCAGGAGCGCTGCGGAATGCTGCCCGCGGTGTACGTGGAGCGGGCGTCGACGGACACGCGCACCTCCTGGTCGGCGACGGGGTAGTCCATGCGTGCGTCGCCCTTGAGGGAGGAGACGGCGGCGGGGGCGGAGGCCGAGACGGCGGCGGTTCCCGGCGAGGGCGGGGCGGTCGTGGTGGGTGCCGCGACGGCCACCGGTGCGGCGACGGCGGCCACGATGGCGAGGAGGGCGGTGGCGCGCAGGGTCCTGTTCAGCAACATGTGGGGCTCCTGTGTCGGGGCGGGCGTGAGGTGCCCCCTGATCGTCGTCAATGACCTTGGCCCCCGACGTCGTTCGCAGGAGGGGTCCGTCTCCGCCGTGCGGCGGAGACGGGCCCTGACGGGTGGGTGCGGAGGGTGTGCTGTCCGGCCGGTTCCCGAGCGGGTGCCGGGGGCGGCTCATCCGCGGGTCGGGACCCGCAGGTGCTGGACCGCCGCGCGGGCCGAGTAGGCCGTTTCGCCCGCCGCGATCCGGGCTTCGAGCTCCGCCACCGTACGGTCGAAGTGGTCCGGGCGGACGCCCGTCCCGCGTGCCACGTCGCCCATGTTGCGGGCGGCCGCCACGACCAGGTCGAGGGTCTGCTCGTAGACGGGCGGGCCGTCCGAGTCGATGTCCGCGGCCATCAGCGGCATCATCCCGAGCATGCTCGTCAGCCAGGCGACCAGGTGCTCCGTGAAGCCGGACGCGGTGGTGCCCTTGTGGGACGTGGCGACGGCGGTGGCGTGGAAGAAGCCGGCGAACATCATGTCCATCCCGCTCAGCAGGGCGAGGTCGTAGAGCGATGCCGTGCCCACGTCCGTGCCCAGGTACTTCGGGGCGCCGAGTGCCGCCAGGGTCGTGCGGTGCGCGTCGAAGGGGTCCTGGGCGCCGCTGTAGAAGAAGAAGGCCTCGGGGGTGGCGATCTGGTGGGGGACGGCCATGATGCCGCCGTCCAGGTAGGACGCGCCGAGGGCGTGGGCCCAGGCTTCGGTCGCACCGGCCTGTGCGGGCGTGCCGTTGGTGAGGCTGACGAGGGTACGGCCGTGCAGGGCGCCGGCGGCCGGTTCGAGGAGGGCGTGCTGGGTGTCGTAGTCCAGGACGCACGAGATCGTGAGGGGGCTCGCCTCGATCGCCTCGCGGACCGTTGCCGCCTGCACCGCCCCGTGTGCGACCAGCGGGGCGGCCTTCGACGCGGTGCGGTTCCAGACGGTGACCCGGTGCCCGGCGGCGAGCAGCGCTTCGGCCAGGGCAGAGCCCATCAGACCCAGCCCGAGGACGGTGACGGATACGGGGGACGCGGGGGACGCGGGGGACGCGGACATGGAGGTTCCCTTTCGGAGGAGTGGTGGGGTGTGCCCGAGGTGGGCTGCCCCCAGCCTCGTACCGGAACCGCCGTGCCTCAAGTACGCACAAAAAGGTGGGTGGTCGGTGTGCGGGTGAAGTGGGTGAACCTGGGCCGGTCCACCGTGCGGACCGTCTCGCTCCGGGTACACGGAGAGGGACGCCCGACGGGCGGTGGCACGAGGAGTGCGCATGAGTGACGGGACAGTCGTTCTGCTGGTCCTGGCCGGACTCGTGGTCGTGGCGATGGTCGTGGTCGCCGTGATTCTGCTGGTCAAGATGGTGAAGGCACGGAAGCTGCTCAACGAGGCCGGGATTCCGGTGGAGAACAAGGTCCTGTTCTGGGGCGCGGTCGTCTATCTGGTGAGCCCGGTCGATCTGCTGCCGGATCCGGTGCTGCTCGACGACATCGGGGTGCTGCTGATCGCCCTGCGGTCGCTGTACGCGGCGGCCGAGAAGGCGGGCGTCACGCGGCACAAGGAGCCTGTGCCGTTGGGGAAGTAGCGGACGGCGAGAAGGTCCGCCCCGGCCGGAAGGACAGCCGGCCGGGGCGGACGGAAGAGCGAGGATCCCGGGTGGAGCGAGGGGCCGGGCCAGGCCGCGATGCGCTCGCCCGTCGGCTCGGCGAGAACGATCTGGACGTGCGACGGGGCGTACTTGCGCGCCGAGCAGTGCGTGCGGGCTGTTCGGCGGGGTCGCCACCACGAACTGGGTGACCTCCGACCACGGCAGCAGCACCCTGCCGAACTGCGCACCGGCCGTGGTCATGAACTCTGCGGTTGCAGAAGGCAGTTGAACGGATGTGGCGTACCGCGTGAAACCTGTCGGGGCTTGGAAATCGGCGGTGCGGAACCCCTTGTCTGACTAGTCGTCAGCTATGACGATGGCCGGGTCGTTCAATGTGTGACGGTCCGTCAGGTCTGGGGGTCTTCTCATGGTGCGGGTCCTGCCCGAGGGGCGGCTGTCGTACGGGATGCAGCTGCCCGTGCAGTCGCAGAGCGTGATCTATGCGGAAGAGTGGGAGGCGGGCGCCGGGCCCGAGGAACTGGCGGAGGTGGCGCGGGTCGCGGACCGGAGCGGGTTCGCGTACATCGCGACCTGCGATCACGTGGCCATACCGCGTCGGCTGGCCGATGCGATGAGCACGGTCTGGTACGACCCGGTGGCGACGCTCGCCTATCTGGCCGCCGTCACCGAGCGCGTGCAACTGCTCAGCCACGTGGCCGTGGTGGGGCTGCGGCACCCCCTGGCGAGCGCCAAGCAGTACGCGACGCTGGACCACCTCAGTGGCGGGCGGCTGATCCTCGGGGTCGGGGCCGGGCACGTCGAGGAGGAGTTCGCGGCGCTGGGGGCCGACTTCGCGGGGCGGGGGGCCGTGCTCGACGAGTCGATCGACGCGCTGCGGGCCGCGCTCGGGCCCGAGGAGTTCCCGGAGTTCGCGGGGGAGCGCTTCGCGTTCAGCGGGCTCGGGCAGAAGCCGCGGCCGGCCCGGGAGCGGGTGCCCGTGTGGGTGGGCGGATCGTCGCCCGCCGCGGTGCGCAGAGCGGCCGTGCGGGGGGACGGATGGCTGCCGCAGGGCGACCCGCGCGACCGACTTCCCGCCCAGATAGCGAAGTTGAAGCGGTTGCGCGAAGAGGCCGGGAACCCCGGTCCGATCGAGATCGGGGCCATCGCCGAGCCGCTGTACGTCGGCGACGCCGGCTGGGACGTCGGGCGGCGCACCCTGAGCGGCAAACCGGATGCGATCGCCGAGTCCCTGCGCGCGTACCGGGCGATGGGCGTGCACCAGATCCAGGTGCGGTTCCGCAGCCGTGGCGTGGCCGAACTCACCGAGCAGATGGCGGCGTTCGCCGCCGACGTGGCTCCCCTGCTCGACCAGTAGTCGACCGGCAGGACTCAATCAGTAGGGATGTGGCTGGCATGGGCAAGCTCGACGGGCGCGTCGTCATCGTCACCGGTGCGGCACGCGGGCAGGGCGAGCAGGAGGCGCGGCTGTTCGCGGCGGAGGGCGCGCGGGTGGTGCTGGGGGACGTGCTCGACGACCAGGGGGAGGCGTTGGCAAAGGAGTTGGGCGACGGAGTGGCCAAGTACGTCCACCTCGACGTGAGTCAGGAGGAGGGGTGGGTGCGTGCCGTCGGCGTCGCGAAGGACACCTTCGGGAAGATCGACGGGCTGGTCAACAACGCGGGGATCCTGCGGTTCAACGAGCTGGTGAACACGCCGCTTGAGGAGTTCCAGCAGATCATCCAGGTCAACCAGGTGGGGGCGTTCCTCGGGATCCGTACCGTCGCGCCCGAGATCGAGGCCGCAGGCGGCGGGACGATCGTCAACACGGCCTCGTACACCGCGCTGACGGGGATGGCGTACGTGGGTGCGTACGCGGCCACCAAGCACGCGATCCTGGGGCTCACGCGGGTCGCGGCGATGGAGCTCGCGGGCAAGGGGATACGGGTGAACGCCGTGTGTCCCGGGGCGGTCGACACGCCGATGACCAATCCCGCGGCGCTCGATCCGACGGCCGATCCGGCGGAGTCCGCGGCGGCGGTGGCCGGGCTGTACAAGAAGCTCGTGCCGCTCGGGCGGATCGGGCGGCCGGAGGAGGTGGCGGCGCTGGCGCTGTTCCTGACCTCGGACGACTCGTCCTACATCACCGGGCAGCCGTTCGTGGTGGACGGGGGATGGCTGGCGGGTGTGTCCATCGGCTGATACCTGACCGAGGGTGCATCTGATGGGTCGTCAGTATTGACGGTCCCGTGGTGCGGTGGAACAGTCGGTCACATCAGAATCTGACGGGGCGTCAGCAATCGTTAAGGACGGTGGACTTCCATGGAGTTCGGTCTCTTCGTGCAGGGTTACGTGCCTGTCGCGCGCCAGAAGGTCGACCCCGAGGCAGAGCACCACGCTCTGATCGAGGAGACCGAGTACGTCATCCAGGCGGACAAGTCGGGGTTCAAGTACGGCTGGGCGAGCGAGCACCACTTCCTGGACGAGTACTCGCACCTTTCGGCCAACGACGTCTTCCTCGGGTATCTCGCGCACGCGACGGAGCGGATCCATCTGGGGTCGGGGATCTTCAACCCGCTGGCGCCGGTGAACCACCCCGTGAAGGTCGCGGAGAAGGTGGCCATGCTGGACCATCTCAGCGGCGGGCGGTTCGAGTTCGGGAGCGGGCGGGGCGCCGGGTCGCACGAGATCCTGGGCTTCATGCCCGGGATCACGGACATGAACCACACCAAGGAGATCTGGGAAGAGACGATCTCCGAATTCCCGAAGATGTGGCTCCAGGACGAGTACCAGGGCTTCCAGGGGAAGCACTGGTCGCTGCCGCCGCGGAAGATCCTGCCGAAGCCGTACGGGAAGGCGCACCCGGCCATGTGGTACGCGGCCGGATCGCCGACGTCGTACGCGATGGCCGGGCGGATGGGGCTCGGGGTGCTCGGCTTCAGCGTCCAGAAGGTGTCGGACATGGAGTGGGTCGTCGAGTCCTACAAGAACGCGGTGAAGGAAGCGCAGCCGGTGGGGGCGTTCGTCAACGACAACGTCATGGTGACTTCGACGGCGATCTGTGCGGAGACGCACGAGAAGGCCGTGCAGGTGGCGGTCAACGGCGGGCTGAACTATCTGCAGTCGCTGCTCTTCCGCTACCACGACACCTTCCCCCGGCCGGAAGGGATTCCGGAGTGGCCGGAGCTGCTGCCGGAGTACAGCGAGGAGATCATCGAACTGCTCATCGCCGAGGAGCTGATGATCTGCGGGGACCCGGACGAGGTGCTGACGCAGTGCAAGAGGTGGGAACAGGCGGGGGCGGACCAGCTGTCCTTCGGACTGCCGATCGGGGTCCCGAAGGAGGACACGCTGAACTCGATCAGGCTGATCGGGGAGCATGTGATTCCGAAGATTGACACGGATCCTGTGCATCGGACTACGCGTATGCGCCAGCAGGCGGAGTAGGGGGGTGGGGGTGTGGCGGGGCCCTGCCGCGGCCCCCTCTGCCCCTCTGCCCCTGGCTTCCGGAGCCATCGGGCGGGGCCGGCGGGTGGGTTGTACGTGCGGGTGCGTCGTGGCTGGCCGCGCAGTTCCCCGCGCCCCTAACTGCCTGCCCCCTAGCCCCCGTGGGCGGCTGACGCCGCCGCCCCCTTAGCCGCCCTAGCCGCCCTAGCCTCCTTGGGCAGCGGGGCCGCCCCCCCGGGGGCGGGACGGGTGGGCAAGGGGGCGGCCCCCGCGCGGAGCGCACCCTTCCGCGTCCGCTTGCCCTCGCCACCGCACCCCCGCTCCCGCGTCCGCGTCCCGTGCGGGCCGGTGGGCCGCTTCGCGGATTGGGCCCCTCCCGCCCCTCCACCTAAACCGCTCGCCGCGGGGCGGGAGGGTGGGTGGTACGTGCGGGTGCGTCGTGGCTGATCGCGCAGTTCCCCGCGCCCCTAAAGGGGCGGCTGGTCGCGCCCGCGCGGCGGAGCCGCAGATCGAGCACAGCCCCGCGCCCCTAACGGGGCCGCTGATCGCGCCCACGCGGCGGAGCCGCAGATCCAGTACAGCCCCGCGCCCCTGATGGGGCGGCTGGTCGCGCCCACGCGGCGGAGCCGCAGGTTCAGTACAGTCCCGCGCCCCTAAAGGGGCGGCTGGTCGTGCCCGTGCCGTGGGCAAGAAGACTCACCCCCGAAAGGACTCCCATGCTCGACCACCTCATCCGCAACGCGACCGTCGTGGACGGGACCGGTGGTCCCTCCCGGGTTGCCGACGTCGGCATCCGGGACGGGCGCATCGCCGTCGTCGCCGCCCCCGGTGCCGCAGATGCCCAGGGGCCCGCCCGTAGTGAGGAGGACGCCACCGGGCTCGTCCTCGCGCCCGGTTTCGTCGACCCGCACACCCACTACGACGCCCAGTTGTTCTGGGACCCGTACGCGACCCCCTCCCTCAACCACGGCGTGACCACTGTCGCGGGCGGCAACTGCGGGTTCACCCTCGCGCCGCTCCACCCCGACCGGCCCGAGGACGCCGACTACACGCGCCGCATGATGTCCAAGGTCGAGGGCATGGCGTTGGCCGCGCTCGAAGAGGGGGTGGAGTGGTCGTGGTCGTCCTTCGCCGAGTACCTGGACGCGCTTGAGGGGCGGATCGCGGTCAACGCCGGGTTCATGGTGGGGCACTGCGCGCTGCGCCGGTATGTGATGGGCGCGGACGCCGTGACCGACCGACAGCCCACTGCCGCCGAACTCACCGAGATCGTAAGGCTGTTGAAGGAGGCCATGGAGGCCGGGGCCTGGGGGTTCTCCACCACCCAGTCCTCCACCCACTCCGACGGGGACGGCAAGCCGGTCGCCTCGCGGCATGCCCGTCCCGCGGAGCTGCTCGCGCTCAGCAGGGCCGTCGGGGAGCACGAGGGCACTCAGATCGAGGCCATCGTCGCCGGGTGTCTCGACCAGTTCGACGACGAAGAGATCGAGCTGTTCGTCGAGATGAGCGCGGCGGCCGGGCGGCCCCTCAACTGGAATGTGCTGACCATTGACGCCGCCGTTCCCGAACGCGTGCCCCGCCAGCTCGTACCCAGCGAGCGCGCCCGCAAGGCGGGTGGCCGGATCGTCGCGCTGACCATGCCGATCCTGACCCCCATGAACATGTCGCTGGGGACCTTCTGCGCGCTGAATCTGATTCCGGGGTGGGGTGAGATACTCGCCCTGCCCGTGCCGGAGCGGATCGCGAAGCTGCGCGAGCCCGAGGTGCGGGCCGAGATGCTGCGCCGTGCTGCGTCCAAGGAGGCCGGGGTGTTCCGGCGGCTCACCGACTTCGGGCGGTACGTCATCGGCGACACGTACAGCGAGGAGAACCGGCGGGCGGGCGTCAGCGGTCGCGTCGTCAACGACATCGCGGCCGAACGCGGCCAGGACCCCTTCCACTGTCTCGTCGAGATCTGCGCGCAGGACGAGCTGCGGACCGTGCTGTGGCCGATGCCGACCGACAACGACCCCGCCTCGTGGGCGCTGCGCCGCGAGACCTGGGAGCACGAGGACGTCCTGCTCGGCGGCTCCGACGCCGGCGCCCACCTGGACCGCATGTGCGGCGCCCCGTACACCACCCGCTTCCTCGGCGACTGCCTGCGCGGGCGGAAGCTGGTGGGCCTCGAAGCGGCCGTGAAGATGCTGACCGACGACCCCGCCCGGCTCTTCGGGCTGCGGGAGCGGGGACGCATCGAGGAGGGGTTCCACGCGGACCTGGTGCTCTTCGATCCGGAGCGGATCGAGGCCGGGCCCGCCACACTCGTCCACGACCTGCCCGGGGACAGCCCGCGGCTCGACTCCAAGGCGATCGGCATCGTGAGCGTGCGGGTCAACGGCGTGGAGACGATCCGCGACGACCAGGTGACCGGTGCGGTGCCCGGGACCGTTCTGCGCTCCGGGCGCGACACCAGGACGGTGGCCACCACATGACAGGAGCGCAGGGGCTGTTGATCGGTGGGGAGTGGGTCGCGCCCGACGGCGGGCACTACGAGGTGATCAATCCCGCCACCGAGGAGGTCGTCGGCCTCGCACCCGAGGCGAGCAGGGATCAGGTGTACGAAGCGGCCGACGCCGCCCGCGACGCCTTCGACTCCTGGTCCCGTACGAAACCGGAGGAGCGGGCCGCCGTCCTCGACCGGGCAGCCGACATCATCCGGCGCGAGGCGGCCGGCTACGCGCAGCTGGCGCAGGCCGAGACCGGTGCCACCACCGGCACCGCGCGCGGCATGCAGGTCGCCGTCGGCGAGGCGCGCTTCCGGCGGTACGCGCGGGGTGCTCTGGAACCGACGGAGACCGCGATTCCGCCGCAGATCAACGAGGCAGGACCGATGGGGAAGGCGGGCGTCTTCGGGGCGCTCGAAGTGCGCCAGCCCGTCGGGGTCGTCACCTGCATCACCTCGTACAACAACCCCTGGGCGAATCCGGCGGGCAAGATCGCGCCTGCGCTCGCCATGGGGAACACGGTGGTCGTGAAGCCCGCGCCGCAGGATCCGCTGTCCGTCTTCAAGATGGCCGATGCGCTGGTCGAGGCGGGGATTCCGCCGGGGGTCGTGAATGTCGTCAACGGGACGGCGGTCGGAGTGGGCGAGGCCGCCGTCGACTCCCCGTCCGTCGACATGGTCAGCTTCACCGGCAGTACGCAGGTCGGGCAGCGCATCGCGGAAGTCTGCGGCCGGTCCATGAAGCGGCAGCTGATGGAGCTGGGCGGGAAGGGCGCCGCGCTCGTCTTCGACGACGCGGACCTGGACTCGGCGGTGCTGGGGATCGGCACGACCTTCTCCTTCTACAGCGGGCAGATCTGTACCGCGCCGACGCGGGTGGTCGTTCAACGGGGCGTGTACGAGGCCTTGTTGGAGAAGCTCGTCGCCTACATCGGGTATCTGCCGGTCGGGGATCCGACCGCGCCCGGCACCGTCGTCGGCCCGCTCATCTCCGCCGCGCACCGCGACCGCGTCGAGTCGTACGTCGAGCTGGGCAGGAAGGAGGGGGCCAGGCTGGTGGCGGGCGGAGTGCGGCCGGATCTGGAGCGGGGCTTCTACGTCGCGCCCACCCTCTTCGCCGACTGCACCCACGACATGCGGATCGTCCGCGAGGAGATCTTCGGTCCTGTCGTTGTGGTCGTCCCCTTCGACGACGAGGAGGAGGGCATCGCGCTGGCCAACGCCAGCCAGTACGGATTGCTGAACTACGTCTGGTCGGGCGACGTCGCCCGTGCCTTCCGCGTCGCGCGCAGGCTCCGCGCCGGTGGCGTCGGCATCAACACCATCGGCCGCAACATGGAGGCGCCCTTCGGCGGCTTCAAGCGCAGCGGGGTGGGGCGCGACGTCGGCTCGTACGCGCTGCACGCCTACAGCGAGGTGCAGGCGGTGGTCTGGCCGGGGTGAAGTGCGCCAGTGCCCTGCCGAGGCGGACAGGCGGACGGGCGGACAGGTGGACAGGCGGACGGGAAAATTTAGAACCGGGACAAAGTGGACGGACCTGCGGTTTTCGCATGGTGGGGAGAGCCCCTCTTTTCAAGTATTCACAAGGTGGACTCTCCCTTTCCGCCTGGATAACCTTGATCGTTGAGGGCTTTGTCCCTCTCAACTCAAGGATCTTGTACCGGACTTTCAGCTTCCGGATGTGGAAACCGCAGGACTTAACGTCCTGTTCATGACTCAGGTGGAAACGAAGCCGCAGGCCGGAGACCCGGTAAGGGGCGTCCCCGAGGGGGCCGCTCCCCGCACGTCCGGCAAAGCTTCCGACGGCGTACGCGGCAAGGGCCTCGGCGGCAACTCCGTCGGGCTCCTCGGCAGCGCCGTCATCGGCATCTCCACCGTCGCCCCCGTCTACTGCCTGACCTCCACCCTCGGCTCCACCGCGGGCGAGGTCGGCCTCCAGATGCCCGCGATCTTCCTCGCCGGGTTCCTGCCGATGCTCCTCGTGGCCTTTGCCTACCGGGAGCTCAACAAGGTCATGCCCGACTGCGGCACCTCCTTCACCTGGACCGTGAAGGCGTTCGGCCCCCGGGTGGGCTGGATGTGCGGCTGGGGCCTGGTGGTCGCCACGATCATCGTGCTGTCCAACCTGGCGGGCGTCGCCACCTCGTACTTCTGGCTCCTGGCGGGCGAGCTCACCGGCAGCGACAGGATCGCCCACCTCGCCGACAGCAAACCCGTCCACATCCTCACCTGCCTCGCCCTGATCGCCCTGGCGACGCTGGTCAGCTACCGGGGGATGACCGCCACCAAGGGCGTGCAGTACGCCCTCGTCGGCCTCCAGCTCGTCGTCCTCGTGCTGTTCGTCGTGATGGCGTTCGGCAAGGCGGGCAGCGGCGGCGAGGTCCCCGCGTTCGCGGGCGGCGTCGACTTCTCCTGGTCCTGGTTCAACCCCTTCGCGGTGGGCTCCTTCGCCGCCTTCACCGCCGGGCTCTCCCTGTCGATCTTCATGTATTGGGGCTGGGACGCCTGCCTGACCGCCAACGAGGAGACCACCGGCAGCGAGAAGACGCCCGGCCGGGCCGCCCTCATCGCGATGGTCGTCCTGGTCGGCTCCTACCTGGCCACCGCCGTCGCCGCGCAGATGGCCGTCGGGTCCGGCGAGAAGGGCCTCGGGCTCGGGAACCCCGACACCTCCGACAACGTCTTCGCCGCCCTCGCCGGACCCGTCATGGGCCCCGCCCTCGGCATCCTGCTCTTCGTCGCCGTCCTGGCCTCCGCGACCGCGAGCCTGCAGACCACGTTCATCCCGGTCGCGCGGACCGTGCTCGCCATGTCCGCGTACGAGGCCCTGCCCGCCTCGTACGCCCGTGTTCACCCGCGCTTCAGGAGCCCCGGCCGCGCGACGGTCATGGCGGGCGTGGCGACCGGCATCTTCTACACCGTGATGACCCTGGTCAGCGAGCACGTCCTGGTCGACACGATCTACGCGCTCGGCCTCATGATCTGCTTCTACTACGCGCTCACGTCGTTCGCCTGCGCCTGGTACTTCCGGCGCGAACTGACCGGGTCGGTGCGCGACGCCCTGTTCAAGGGGGTCTTCCCGGTCCTGGGCGGGGCCCTGCTGGCCGCCGTCTTCGCGAAGACGCTGTACGACATGTGGGACCCGGCGTACGGCAGCGGCTCGTCGGTGTTCGGCGTCGGCTCGGTGTTCGTGATCGGGGTCGGGCTGCTGCTCGTCGGCTTCGTGATCATGCTGGTGATGCAGCGCCGCAGCCCGGCGTTCTTCCGGGGCGAGGTGCTGACGAAGGACACCCCGGCGCTGGTGGTCGCGGACTGAACCACCGGCCTCCGGGCGCGGTCTCCGGGCCTAGACGCGGCCTCCGGGTCTAGGGGAGAGCCGTCCGCAGGAACACCGGGTTGCTGAAGGCCGCCAGCGGGCCGGGCAGCCCGGGAACGGTCGGCGGACGGCGGACCTCCGCACGGACGTACGCGGCGTACGAGGGGGTGGTCGACCACTCGACGCCGGTGGCGGGCCCGGAACGTACGGTGCCCTGGTCGGTGACGAGGTGGGTCGTGCAGTCGGCGGCCGCGCCCGTGACCGTCAGGCGGACGGTCACCGGGGAGCCGGGCGGGGCGGTGAGGCGACCGCCCAGGGTGGCGGTGCGGCCCCGGGACCCGGCGGCGGTCAGGGTGAGCGAGAGGGCGGCGGACTCCGCCACGTAGGAACGGCCGGCCCGGATCCCGGCGAGGATCGCGTCGCGGGAGAGCGCGTCGGCCAGGACCACGGTCTGCGGGTGACCGATCCGGTCGGGATCGCGGTGCGCGTCGCTGTTGCCCATCGCCGGAGTCCAACCGGTCTGCCGCACCAGGGACTTGTCCCAGGCCTGGAGGGACACCTCGTCGTCCGGGGTGTACGGGCCGTTCCACACCTCCACCGCGTCCGCCTCCGCGAACCCGAACTGCCAGCCGCAGCCCAGGCAGTTGGCGTGCGGATGGGCGGGGACGACCAGACCGCCCGCCCGGCGGATCTCCCGGGCGAACCGGCCGAACCGGTTGTCCCTGGCCCGGTAGCGCCAGTCGGTGTGCGTGCCGGGATCCGTGCCGACGGCGAGCACGTGGCCGTTACGGGTGGTGATCTCCTCGCCGGTGAGGATCAGCAGGTCGTCGCCCCACAGCCCCTCCCAACGGGCGTGCGAGGAAGGGGTGTTGTGCTCGGTGGTGGTGAGGAAGTCCAGCCCGGCGGCGCGGGCGAGCGCGGCGATCTCGGCGGGGGTGCGTCTGCCGTCCGAATGGACGGAGTGCAGATGGCAGTCGCCCCGGTACCAGGCCCGGCCCCGGCCCGCCGCACGGGTGGGCGGATACACCGGGCGCGGGGTGGGCTCGGCCGGCCCGGGGGTGAGCGTGATCGTCACCTCGTACGGGAGGCCCTCCGGGGCCACCGTGTACGGGGCCAGCGCGACGTGCCAGGTGCCGGGGCGGACCGGGCCGGGCAGATAGCCCGGGGTCGCGTCGTCGCCGCGCAGGAAGAACTCGCTGCGGGCGCCGCCCGACCAGCCCCGGAAACCGCGGCCGCCGAGTGCGGTGCCGCGCTCGTCGAAGACACCGATGTCGAGGGCGTTGCCGAGGGTGCCGGGAGGGGTGGGCGGGCGCTCGTAGGAGTACGAGACGTGCAACTGCCGGATCCCGCGCGGGACTTCGAAGGGAAGGTGGACGAAGTCGGGCGCGCCGGGTGGGAGCGTGCCGCGGACGGTGCGGGTCAGGGGGCCCTTGTCCTCGCTGTCCGCCGCGCGGGCGAAGCTCACCGAGGTGAGGGTGAGGGCGGCTGCGGCACCCGCCGTGAACAGGGCGCGTCTGGTGGTGTGCTCCTGCGGCTCCGTCATGGGGTACGAGAGTGGCCGACTCAGGTGGCGCGGCGGTTGCGGCGCACCAGATGGAGGATGACGAGCACCACGACGATCAGTACGAGGACGCCGAGGACGAGGCCGATGATCAGGCCGACCCCGATGCCCTTCGACTTCTTCTTTTTCTTCTTCTTGGGCTTGGGCCTGGAATCGGCCGCCTGAACAGTCGACGCCTGCGACTGCGTCAGCGCCTGCGTGCCTGTCTGTGTCCGCGTCTGTGCCTGCGTCTGTGCCTGCCCGGACGCGGCGACGGCGGTCGTCGCGGTGCGGGGGGCGGCTGCCGCCGAGGACAGCGACAGGGCGGGGGCACCCAGGAACAGCGTGCCCGCCAGGAGGAATGTGGTGGTGGTCCTGATGTTCATGCGCATGGTGATGCGCCCTTCCCCGTGAGGGCCGGGCCCGCTTGGACTCTCGGCTTTCGGCACCGTACGCCTTAGCGTGAGGCGGCTACCAGGTTCCCGACGGAGGAGTTTGCATGCGGATCTCGGCCACGATCTTCCTGACCGACGAGACGATCACGCCGGTACGGCTCGCGCAGGAGCTGGAGCAGCGCGGCTTCGCCGGTCTCTACCTGCCCGAGCACACGCACATCCCGGTCGGCCGGGAGACCGACTACCCGGCGGGCGGGGAACTGCCGCGCGAGTACGGGCGCACGCTCGACCCGTTCGTGGCGCTGGGGCAGGCGGCGGCGGTGACGGAGCGGCTGGGGCTCGGGACCGGGATCACCCTGATCGCACAGCACGACCCGATCGACCTCGCGAAGCAGATCGCGACACTGGACCACCTCTCCGGCGGACGCTTCACGCTCGGGCTCGGCTTCGGGTGGAACAAGGAGGAGGCCGCCGACCACGGAGTGGAGTGGCGTACGCGGCGGGAGCTGGGACGGGACCGGGTGGGGCTGATGCGGGCGCTGTGGGCCAACGAACCCACGTCCTACGAGGGTGAGTTCGGATCGGTACGCGCCAGCGAGGCACACCCGAAGCCGGGCGGCGGCGCGCCGCGCATCCTGGTCGGCGGGGCGGCAGGGCCGAAGCTCTTCGCGGACATCGCAGGGTACGCGGACGGCTGGATGCCGATCGGCGGGCGAGGTCTTGGGGAGTCGATCCCGGTGCTGCGGGAGGTGTGGGAGACGGCCGGCCGCGACCCGAAGCGGCTGCACGTGGTGCCGTACGCGGTGCTGCCGAGCGCGGGCAAGCTGGAGCACTACGCGGGTCTTGGCATCGAGGAAGTGGTCCTCCAGCTGCCACCGGCGTCCGAACGGGAAGTCCTGCACACGCTGGACACGTACGCGGAGCACCTCTAGGGGGCTTTTAGGGGCGCGGGACTGTGCTCGACATGCGGCTCCGCCGCACGGACGCGACCAGCTACGACGCCCACCGGCCCCGTTAGGGGCGCGGGGAACTGCGCGACCAGCCACGACGCACCCGCACGTACCACCCACCCACCCTCCCGCCCCGCGGCGAGCGGTTTAGGTGGAGGGGCGGGGAGGGGCCCAATCCGCGAAGCGGCCCACCGACCCGCACGGTACGCGGACGCGGGAGCGGGGGTGCGGTGGCGAGGGCAAGCGGACGCGGAAGGGTGCGCTCCGCGCGAGGGCCGCCCCCTTGCCCACCCGTCCCGCCCCCGGGGGGCGGCCCCGCTGCCCAAGGGGGCTGGGGGCTGGGGGGCTGGGGGGGCTTAGGGAGGCTAGGAGGCTCGGGGCAGGCATTTAGGGGCGCGGGGAACTGCGCGATCAGCCACGACGTACCCGCACGACGACCACCTGCCGCCCTGCGCCGAGCAGCCCGCACGATGACCACCCGCCCCGCGGCAGCGTTCCGCGCGGGAGTGTGCTGGGGTTCACGGGAGGTTGGGGCGGACGGCGTCCGCGGGTCGAACGTATCCTCAAACGATGACCAGCTCCGCAGCGCAGCCCACCAGCCAAGGTCCGACGGAGAACGCCATGCGCCGGGCCCTCAAACGTGCCCGCACCGGTGTCGCCCTCGACGTCACCGAGGCCGCCGTTCTCCTCCAGGCGCGCGGCGAGAACCTCACCGACCTGTGCGCCTCCGCAGCGCGCGTACGGGACGCGGGACTTGAGGCCGTGGGGCGGCCCGGCGTCATCACGTACTCCAAGAAGGTCTTCATCCCGCTGACCCGGCTGTGCCGCGACAAGTGTCACTACTGCACCTTCGTCACCGTCCCCGGCAAGCTGCGCCGCGCAGGGCACGGGATGTTCCTGTCGCCGGACGAGGTGCTGGAGATCGCCCGCGCGGGGGCGGAGGCGGGCTGCAAGGAGGCCCTGTTCACGCTCGGCGACCGGCCCGAGGAGCGCTGGCCCGAGGCGCGCGAGTGGCTGGAGGCCGAGGGGTACGACGACACCCTGGCGTACGTGCGCGCCATGGCGATCCGGGTGTTGGAGGAGACCGGGCTGCTGCCCCACCTCAACCCCGGGGTCATGACGTGGACGGAGCTGCAGCGGCTCAAGCCCGTCGCGCCCTCGATGGGCATGATGCTGGAGACGACGGCGACCCGGCTGTGGAGCGAGCCCGGCGGCCCGCACTACGGATCGCCCGACAAGGAGCCGGCCGTCCGGCTGCGCGCACTGGAGGACGCGGGGCGCTCCAACGTCCCCTTCACCACCGGCATCCTCATCGGCATCGGCGAGGACTACGAGGAGCGCGCCGACTCCCTCTTCGCGCTGCGCAAGACCGCCCGTGCCTACCACGGCATCCAGGAAGTCATCGTCCAGAACTTCCGCGCCAAGCCCGACACGGCGATGGGCAGGATGCCGGACGCGGAGCTGGAGGAGCTGGCCGCGACCATCGCCGTCGCCCGGCACATCCTCGGCCCCGGCGCCCGCATCCAGGCGCCGCCGAACCTCGTCGACGACGAGTACGCGCTGATCATCGGCGCGGGCATCGACGACTGGGGCGGGGTGTCGCCGCTGACCCCCGACCATGTGAACCCCGAGCGCCCCTGGCCGCACATCGACCAACTGGCGGACCGCACCCGTGAGTCCGGCTTCGAGCTCCGCGAACGCCTCACCATCTACCCGGAGTTCATCCAGCGGGGCGAGCCCTGGCTGGACCCCCGGCTGATCCCGCACGTCTCCGCGCTGGCCGATCCGGAGACGGGGATGGCGAAGGAGGACGTACGGCCGGCAGGCCTGCCGTGGCAGGAGCCGGACGAGGCGTTCACCGCGAGCGGGCGCACCGATCTGCACCACACCATCGACACCGAAGGACGCACCGGCGACCGGCGCAACGACTTCGACGCGGTGTACGGCGACTGGGAGGCCCTGCGCGAGGCGGCGGCGCCCGGCATGGTGCCGTCCCAGATCAACGGGGACATCAGCCGGATCGACGGCGACGTGAAGGCCGCGCTGTCCCAGGCCGCCGCCGACCCCACGAAGCTCACGGACGCCCAGGCGCTGACGCTGCTGCACGCGGACGGGCCCGCCCTCGACGAGCTGTGCCGCATCGCGGACACCCTGCGCCGCGACGTGGTCGGCGACGACGTCACGTACATCGTCACGCGGAACATCAACTTCACCAATGTCTGCTACACCGGCTGCCGCTTCTGCGCCTTCGCCCAGCGCCGTACGGACGCCGACGCGTACACCCTCTCCCTCGACCAGGTCGCCGACCGCGCCGCACAGGCGTGGGACGTGGGCGCGGTGGAGGTCTGCATGCAGGGCGGCATCCACCCGGACCTGCCCGGCACGGCGTACTTCGACATCGCGCGGGCGGTCCGGACGCGCGTACCGGACATGCACGTGCACGCCTTCTCGCCGATGGAGGTCGTCAACGGGGCGACCAGGACCGGGCTTTCGTTCCGCGAGTGGCTGACCGCCGCCAAGGAGGCCGGACTCGGCTCGATCCCGGGCACGGCGGCCGAGATCCTCGACGACGAGGTGCGGTGGATCCTCACGAAGGGGAAGCTGCCGACCGCCGAGTGGATCGACGTCATCAAGACCGCCCACGAGGTGGGGCTGCGGTCGTCGTCCACGATGATGTACGGACATGTGGACCAGCCGAGGCACTGGCTCGGGCACCTGCGGACCCTTGCCCGGATCCAGCAGGAGACCGGCGGTTTCACGGAGTTCGTGACGCTGCCCTTCATCCACACGAACGCGCCGGTGTACCTGGCGGGCATCGCCAGGCCGGGACCGACGGTCCGCGACAACAGGGCCGTCACCGCCATGGCCCGCCTCCTCCTGCACCCGCACATCACCAACATCCAGACGAGCTGGGTGAAGCTGGGCGCCGAGGGCGCGGCGGAGATGCTGCGCTCGGGGGCGAACGACCTCGGCGGCACGCTGATGGAGGAGACCATCTCGCGGATGGCCGGATCGAGTTACGGCTCGTACCGCTCCATCCAGGACCTGATCGCCATCGCGGACGCCGCCGGACGGCCGTCGCGGCCGCGTACGACGCTGTACGGAGAGGTGCCCGAGGAGCGGGTTGCCGCCGCACACGCCTCGGACGGCCATCTTCCGGAACTGCTCCCGCTGTTGGGGGACTGACCCGGAACCGAACGGGTGCGAAGGGGCGTCGTCGCTGGTGCGGCGGCGCCCTTCGACGTGCGGTTTCCGTGCGGGTGCGGGGTGGGTGACGGGCCTCGGCGCCCGTTGTCCGTGCGGCATTAAGAGCGCGTAAAGACTGCCGGGACCGGGCAATGTCGAATGTCAGTGCCGTGTGCGAAGGTTCAGTCAGGTCAGTGAAGTCAACGAATCAGCGTTCACGGGGGAAGGGGCAGGCATGACCTTGTTTCTCGGTCTCGGCATCGCGGGACTGGTGCTGCTGCTCTTCGCGCTGATCTTCGACGGGTTGTTGGAGAGTCTTTTCGGCGGGTTCTCCGCACTGGAGGGGCTGTTCGACGGGTTGCTCTCGCTGCCGGTCGTCGCCGGATTCACGGCGATGCTCGGCTTCGGCGGGGCGATCACGCTCGGTGCGACCGGGCTCGGTGCCGGTGCCGCCACGGGGGTGGGCATCGTCGCCGGGCTCGTCGCGGCCTGGCTGACCTGGAAGTTCACACGTGTACTCATGCGGGACCAGACGGACGCGACACCGCGCGGCGAGGACCTCGTGGGGACCTCGGGATCGGTCGTCACGGCCATCCCGGCCGAGGGGTACGGGGAAGTGCTGGTCTACCTCGGCGGTCAGCCGGTGAAGTACGCGGCGAAGAGCGCGATACCGGTGGCGCGGGGTGCGGACGTGTGGGTCGAGGCGACGCTGACGTCGACCTCGGTCGCCGTACGCCCCGTCGAGCGCTGAGCGCTGAGCGCCGTACGCCCCGTCGAGCGCTGAGTCCTGAGTCCTGAGCGCTGAGTCCTGAGCCCTGAGTCCTGCAGTCCCGAGTCCTGAACGCCGCACGTTGAACTTCACGTCCTGACCCCGCGCCCCGAGCCGTACGGCTTCCGCGCCCACCTTCTTACGCTTACGCACCGCAACACCCACATCGGGGGAACGCCCATGAGTCCAGTCGTCATCGCCGTCGTCGGAGTCGTCGTACTCCTCGTCCTGCTCGCCCTCGTCGTCGTCTCGCGCTACAAGGTCGCGGGGCCCAGCGAGGCGTTCATCATCACCGGGCGGCGCGGCAAGAAGTCCACCGACCCGGTCACCGGCCGGATCAGCACCGACAACAGCGGCCAGAAGGTCGTGGTCGGCGGCGGCGTCTTCGTCGTCCCGTTCGTCCAGCAGAAGTCCACGCTCGACCTGTCCAGCCGGCAGATCCCGATCTCGGTGCGCGGCGCGGTCACCCTGCGCGGTGTGAAGGCCAACCTCGAAGGCGTCGCCATCGTCAAGGTCGGCGGCAACGAGGACGCGATCCGGGCCGCCGCCCAGCGCTTCCTCCAGCAGCAGGGCCAGGTCAACAGCTTCACCCAGGAAGTGCTGTCCGGCGCACTGCGCGCCATCGTCGGCCGGATGTCGGTCGAGGACATCATCCGGGACCGGGCCGCGTTCGCCGGACAGGTCGCCGAGGAGGCCGAGGCCAGCCTCTCCGGGCAGGGCCTCGTCCTGGACGCCTTCCAGATCCACGACATCACCACCGAGGGCTCCTACCTGGAGGACCTGGGCCGGCCCGAGGCCGCCCGCGCCCGCCAGGAGGCCGACATCGCGGAGGCCATCGCCAAGCGGGCCTCCGAGCAGGCCCGGCTGAAGGCCGCCGAGGAGATCGCCATCGCGGAGCGGACCTTCTACCTGAAGCAGGCCGAGATCCGCGTCGAGACGGAGGCCGCCGCCGCCAAGGCCAACGCGGCCGGTCCGCTCGCCGACGCGGCGCGCCAGCAGGAAGTCCTCTCCGAGCAGGAGAAGGTCGCCCAGCGGCAGGCCGCCCTGACGGACCGCGAACTCGACACCAAGGTCCGCAAGCCCGCCGACGCCGCCCGCTACCAGGCCGAGCAGGAGGCCGAGGCGCGCAGGATCAGCCAGGTCAAGGAGGCCGAGGCGGACGCCGAGCGCTCCCGGCTCACCGGTGAGGGCGAGAAGCTGCGCCGTGCCGCGCTCGCGGCGGCCGTACGCATCGAGGGCGAGTCCGAGGCCGCCGCGATCGCCGCGAAGGGTGCGGCGGAGGCCGAGGCCATGCAGAAGAAGGCCGACGCGTTCTCCCAGTACGGGGACGCGGCCGTCATCCAGATGCTGGTCGAGGCACTGCCGCAGGTCGTCGCCAAGGCGTCCGAGCCGCTCAGCGCCATCGACAAGATGACGGTGATCTCCACGGACGGCGCCTCGCAGCTCTCCCGCACGGTCACCGACAACGTCGCCCAGGGCATGGAACTCCTCAGCTCCACCACGGGCGTCGACCTGGCCGCCCTGCTGAAGGGGATCGCACAGAAGGGGACCAAGTCCGCCGGGGCCGGGGCCGGGGCCAAGGCCGAAGTTCCGGAGCAGCCCGCGCCGGCGAACGGTCAGATCCCGATCAGCGACTGATCCGGCGGGCCAAACTCACACACCCAACTGCGCGCAACTGACCGGCTTGTGGCTTTTCGGGACCTGAAAAGCCGCAAGCCGATCAACTACTGTGGCGCGCCATGAGCAGCAGTACAGCCGCCACCGCCGCCGCGACCGGTGTCTGGGGCCGCGCCGAGCAGCAGGACTTCCGCAGCAGGGTGCGCGGCGCCCTGCTGGGCGGGGCGATCGGCGACACCCTCGGTGCCGCCGTCGACACCCTCCCGCTCGCAGCGATACGGGAGGCCCACGGTGCCGCCGGAGTCCTCGACCTGCTGCCCGTGCGCGGGGCGGTCACCGCCGCCACCCAGCTCACCCTGTTCACCGTCGACGGCCTGATACGCGCCCAGGTCCGCCGGGACACCGGCGCCTGGCACCCGCCCACCGACGTGCACCGCGCCTATCTGCGGTGGGCCGCCACCCAGCACGACTGGGGCCCCGACGAACGCCGTGCCGAGGACGGCTGGCTGGCCCGCGAGGAGTGGCTGTACGCGAGACGCTCGCCCAGCCGGGCCAGCCTCACCGGCCTCAAGGACCCCGGCATGGGCACCCTCGACCGGCCGAGGAACCCGGACGCCACCGACCCGGGGGCCGTCGTGCGCTCCGCCCCGTTCGGGCTGCTGGTCGGCTGGGAACCGCAGCTCGTCTTCCAGCTGGCCGTCGAATGCGCGGCCCAGACCCACGGCCACCCCTCCTCCTGCCTCGCCTCCGGCGCGCTCGCCGTCGTCGTGCACGGGCTGGCCAGGGGCGAGAGCCTCGACGGTTCGGTGCAGCGGGCGCTGGCCCAGCTCTCCGCCCGCCCCGGCCACCAGCCCGTCACCGACGCACTCCAGGCCGCGCTCGGCGGCGTACGACAGGGCATGCCGGCTCCGGAGCGGGTGGAGGCACTCGGGGACGGGCGGACGCCGGAGGGGGTCCTCGCGGTCGCCGTGTACTGCGCGCTCGTCGGCGAGGACGTCCGGCACGGGCTGCGGCTCGCCGTGAACCACGGCGGGGCGTCCGCCACCACCGGTGCGCTGTGCGGGGCGCTGCTCGGCGCGATGCACGGCGAGACGGCGCTGCCGCCGGGCTGGCTCGCGGAGCTTGAGGGCCGGCCCACCGTCCTCCAGCTCGCCGACGACTTCGCCATGGAGATGACCCAGGGCCCGGCCCTCCACGGCCCCACGGCCAGTGCACCGGGCTGGCTGTCCCGATACCCACGTGCGTGAGGCGCGGACGCGGGGCGGGGCGGGGCCGGTGGTCACCTGCGGGCGCGTCGTGGCTGATCGCGCAGTTCCCCGCGCCCCTAAAACCGACTCCCTAGCCGCCTTGGGCAGCGGGGCCGCCCCCCGCATCAACTCACCGCATCAGCTCCCCCGCATTCACCAGCAACTGCTGCCCAGTAATCGCCCGCGCCCGATCCGACGCGAAGAAGACCACCGCGTCCGCGACATCCCCGTCCGTCGCCAGTTCCGGCAGGGCCATCCGGGCCGTCAGCCGGTCCCGTACCTCCGCCTCCGGCACCCCCTCGGACCGCGCCGCGTACGCCACGTAACCCTGTACCGGCGGCCCCCACATCCACCCGGGCAGGACCGTGTTGACCCTGATCCGGTGCGGTCCCAGCTCGCGGGCGAGGGAGTACGAGGCGGAGGTCAGCGCCCCCTTGGACGCCGCGTACGCCGCCTGCTCCACCTCGGTGGGAGCGGCCACCGCCGACTGGGTGCCGATGATCACGACCGAGCCGCCGCGCTCCTTCAGCGCGGGCAGGCAGGCCCGGGTCATCCGCAGGGTGCCCAGCAGATTGACGTCCAGGACCCGCTGCCACTCGGTGAAGTCGGCGGACTCCAGACCGCCGAAGCTGGTGTCGTACGCGGCGACGTGCACGACGGCGTCGATCCGGCCGAAGCGCTTCACCGCGTGGGCCGCGAGTCGGGCACAGCTGCGTTCGTCGGTGATGTCGGTGGGCAGCCAGGCCGTGCGCCCGCCGTCCGGGTCGATCTCGGCGGCGGACTTGGCGAGATTGGCCTCGGTGCGGGCGCCGAGCACCGCGTTGCCGCCGTCGCGGAGCACGGCGGCGGCGACCTGGTGGCCGAGTCCCGCACCGACGCCGGACACGACGACGGTCTTTCCTTCGATGAGCTGGCTGACCACTTGGCTGCCTCCGGACCCTGGCCGTTTGTCTGACGGACCGTCAGAGTAGGTCTGTCGCACATCACTTGGAAGGGGCGGGAATGGGCCAGGAGACCCGGAGCGAGACGTACGCGGAGCTGGCGGCGGTAGGACCCTACGGGGTGCGCCCCGGCCATGCGCTGATCACCATGGTCGAGCCGCACCCGGGCCAGGAGTACGCGTACAACCGCTGGTACGAGGACGACCACTTCATGGCGGGCGCGATGGCGATGCCCTGGATGTACGCGGGGCGCCGCTGGGTCGCCACCCGTGACCTCCAACTCCTGCGCAGCCCGGCCGAGTCGGCGGTCGCCGACCCCGTCACCGCCGGGTGCTACCTCAGTACGTACTGGATCACCGAGGGCCGCTACGACGACCACATGAAGTGGACCGTCGCCATCAACAAGCGCCTCAACCGCGACCACCGCGTCCACCAGGCCCGTACCCACGTCTTCACCGCCTTCCAGGACCACGAGGCGACGGTCTACCGGGACGGGGCGTCGGGGCCGCGCGACTTCCACGCCCTCGACCACCCCTATCAGGGGCTCGTACTGGAAGTGATCGACGCCCAAAGCGCCGACCAGCGACTGGAGTTGCTGGAGTGGCTGCGCGACGACCATCTGCCGGAGCGGCTGAAGGGCTCGGCCGCGGCCATGGTCACCGTCTTCCGGCCGACGCCGCTGCCCGGGGACCGGATGACGTACGTCAAGCAGGTCGAGGGCGTCGACACCCGGCTGACCCTGCTGTGGTTCCTGGAGGAGGACCCGCGCGAGCGGTGGGAGGAGCGCTTCGGCGGGCTCGGGGAGGCGGTCGCCGAAACGGGACTCGGGCGGGTGGAGCTGGTCGCGCCGTTCGTCCCGACGGTCGTGGGGACGGACCGGTACGTCGACCGACTCAGGTGAATCAGAAGGGACTTGGAAAGCGAGGAGCCCCCTCGGCCAGGACGGCGGACCAGTCGAGAGGGCTCACATGCGTGGTGCTCCGTGCGGCGTCGCGTGGGGGCTCTGCCGCGGTGCTGCGCGGGACTCAGCCGCGGTCGAGGGATCCCTGGCCGACCTCGGAGATGAACGACGTCCACACGCCGGGGGCGAAGGAGATCGAAGGGCCCTCGGGAGCCTTCGAGTCCCGTACGTCAATGGCCTGAACCGCGGGGGACTTCACCTCCACGCACGCCCCGTTGCCGCCGGAGTACGAGGACTTCGTCCACTCGGCCGTCGCGCCCTTGAGAATTGCCATGTTCGTTCAGCCTCCACCAGTCGTTCGTCGTTCACTGTGAGGTGCCAACGCTCTTGCTTGGCGTGATCGACGCTACGCCGGAACTCCCTTGCGCACAGGGGCCGTTCACTCGACCGGATGGCATATACCGGTGGGTCTTCCACTGCTCCAGCGGGACGGTGTACTGTGCCCGGCCCCGGCCCGCTCAGGCCGAGGGCCGGCCACCGCGGTCGAAGGCCGGCCCGATGACGACGTCGTGCCGGCCCGATGACGACGTCGTGCCGGGTCGATGACGACGCCGTGCCGGGCCGAGGACGCCGTGCTAGGTCGCGTAGCCCTTGGCGATGTCGTCGATGTACTCCTGCGACTCCTCCGCGCTCAGCGCCTTCGCCCGCAGGTGCTCGTACATCACGGTGTACTTCTGCACGTCGGCGGTCTTCTCCAGATAGAGGTCGCTCGTCACGCCCTCGATGTAGACCACGCTGGAGTCGGTCGTCTCCGGGAACTCCAGGATCGCGTAGTGCCCGCTGAGGCCCGTGTGCGCGCCCGCCTTGAACGGCAGCACCTGCACCGTCACATGGGGCAGCCGGGCCAGTGCCTGGAGGTGCTCCAGCTGCGCCAGCATCAGGTGCCGGTCGCCGACCATCCGGCGCAGCGCCGCCTCGTCGACCACCGCCCACAGCCGCAGCGCCGCGGGGGCCGTGGTGATTCGTTCCTGCCGGCGCAGCCTGACGCCGACGCGCTTCGCCCACTCCTCGGGCGTGCTCTCGGGCAGGGCGCCGGAGATGACCGCCTCCGCGTACTGCGGGGTCTGCAGCAGGCCGGGCACGACCTGCGGTTCGTACACGCGCAGGCTCTCGGCGTCGGTCTCCAGACCGATGTAGACGCTGTACGGGATGTCGCCGAAGGCGTGCCACCAGCCCTGCTGGCGCGAGTCCTTGGCCATTTGCATCAGCGACTCGACGACCCGGGGATCCTCCACCTCGTACACCCCGCACAGGTCTCGGACGTCACGCGGACTGATGCTGCGACGGCCGTTCTCCAGCCTGCTGATCTTGGACTGCGAGACCAGCAGCTTCTCGGCCACGCCCTCGGCGGTGAGGCCCTTGGTCTCGCGGAGCCGACGCAACTCCTGGCCCAGTCGGCGTCGCCTGACGGTGGGATTGATGTTGGGGGACGCCACGGGAACTGCACCTCCGGCTGCGTGCTGCGCTTAGCTGCTTTTCAGCAGACTGCCACCAACTGGCCCGGCCGCGCTGGCGAATGGCAACACAGGGTGGTGCGACGGGTACGCATCCGTACGGGCGCGGTCGCGGCGATGAGGACGTACGAGTGACGCGCGGGGCGGTGGCCCGGCCCTCGTCCGGACGGCCGGTCCACTGCCCCGCGCGCTTGGTGCGGCTCCCGAACCGGGTCTTTGGGGACGTCGGTGCGGCGGCTCACTCGTGCTGATGGTGCGGGTCGTACTGGCTGTGCTGGTTTCTCGTCGGGTCAGTGCGCCGCGACCCGGGCCATGCTGCCGCGGTGCGGCTGCGCGGACACCGATGCCGATGCGGACTGGCGCACCCCGCCACCGCCGCCGCCCGGGGTGCCCGGAGCTGCGGATGGGCCGGGTGCTGCCCGGCGCGGCTGAGCGGCCACGCCGTTCTGGACGTCCATCACGGCGTGCGCCACGAGTCCGCCCATGGGGTCGTGCCGAATCAGGTCCCGGAGACGGGACCTGGACGACCGGCCCTCGTTGCCGGGGTACAGGTGCTTGCCGAGCCCGACTGCGTGGGCCAGCGCGGCGAGCGCCGCGGTCCGCGGGTCCGGCGGTACGCCGGTGCGGATCGCACTGTCCAGCCGGGCACGGATGTCCCGGCTGATTGCCGTGTCGGTCGCCTGATAGCGAGTCGTCGGCAGTACCCCGCACATCTGACCCGATACGGCATGCACCATGCCGCACCGCTCCAGGTGCGCGAGATAGATCTGGCGCAGCCCCAGTCGGGGCCCGCCAATCCAGTGGACCGCCCGAACCGGGCTGCCGCGTCGGCGCAGCAGTTCCAGTGCGGAGTCCAGTGTCGGATCTCCGGTCGGCCGTGGCATCACCACGGCGATACGATCCCCGTCAGGGGCTATCCGTCCTGCCAGAGCCAGCTCCACTAGCTGTGCCCCGGCCAGGCCGAGGTCGAGCGACTGCGGCTGCGCTGTGGTACCCGTTGCCGGGTCCAGAGCGAGCAACAGAAGCTCCTCCGGAATTGTTCTGCGGCTCCTGCCCATCCATGCCTCCCCGCGTGGATGAATGACAGGGTGACCCCTCTCACATTCATCTGTCGAGGGCGCCTGGGTGCTTTCTGCGGGAACCAGTAGGTATGTCGTTCTCGTCTAGCACGTGGGTGCGGGTCCCGTAGCGGGACACTGGTCCATGGATCGGACAGGCGGGGGAGTCCCCCGCTACGACCTTTTTTGCGTTGAGGAGGCATCGGTGGCGGGCGAGTCCCCCGGCAAGTCGGAGCAGCGGAAGTCGTCGGGGGAGACGGCTGGGCGCGAACGCGATCCCCGTCTCGCGGTCTACCGCGAGAGGACGTCGGAGACGGCGGAGTCGGTCGCGGAGTCGGAACCGTCGGAACTGTCGGAACCGTCGGAACCGGAGTCAAAGCCGGAGCCTGCGGCAGAGGGTGCCGACTCCGAAGAGGTCATGCACGAATCGGCTGCCGCGGACGACGCGGAGGCGGACTCGGACGCGGACACGGATGCGGAATCCGCGCCCGAGGAACCGAAGTCGAAGCCCGAGCCCGAGCCCGAGCCGAAGCCTGAGCCGGAAGGGGCGTCCGACGATGCCCCGGTGGCGGAAGACTCACGGCTGCGTGCGGCGGTGGCGGCCTGGGTGGCGACGGCGGAGGAGCCCGACGCGGACGCGGACGCGGATGCGGATGTCGACGGTGGCGGGCAGGACCGTTCCTCCGACGCCGACGAGGCTGCCGACGACGCCGGTGCCGACGACGCGACTCCGGTTGCTGCGAAGGACGGCGCGGCAGGCCAGGACAAGGCCACTGACGCCCCGGAAAGCTCCGACGACTCCGACAACTCTGACGACCCCGACGAACCCGAAGCGGCCGAGAACTCCGCCGAGGCCGGGAGTACGGCCGCTGCGGCGAAGGGCGACGCCAAGGGCCAGGCCGCCAAGGGCCAGGACAAGGCCGCTGACGACGCTTCTGGGGCGGACGCCGACGGGTCCGACGAGTCCAGCGAATCGGAAGACCCCGAAGGCTCCGACGACCCCGAAAGCTCCGACGACGGCAAGGGTGTGGACCAGGCCACCGCCGTCTTCAGGACCATGCCGCGTTCGGCGCCGCAGTCCGACCAGCCGACGGCGATGCTGAAGCTGCCGCCCAAGGAGCCGACCGGTTCCAAGGGTTCCAAGGGTGCCAAGGGCGCCAAGGCGGACCGGCCCGAGTCGGACACCGAGCGGACCAGCACCTTCGTACCGCTGAAGCCGGACGACGTACGGCCGCCCGGCCCGGCCCGCAGGCCCGGCCAGACGGCCGGTCAGCCCGGTCGGCCCGCGTGGGCCGCCGGGCCGCAGCCGGCGCCTGCCGCAGCGGCGGCTCCCGGCCTCCCCGAGGCCGAGCGGACCAAGCAGCAGCCGCTGCCGCCGAAGCCGCCGCTCGACCTGCTGGCCGAGCTGACGAACAAGCCCGCACCGCCCGAGACGCCGGTACGGACGACCGTCCGCCGGTTCAAGATCTGGACGCCGCTGGTCCTCCTGCTGCTGGTCGTCTTCGCGGTGGTGCAGTTCGTGCGCCCGCTGCCGGACCCGACGCTGACGCTGAGCGCGACGCCCTCGTACACCTTCGACGGCGGTAGGACCGACATGCCGTGGCCCGGTGAGGGCCAGTCGGCGATCGAGGTCGAGGGCGTCGGCAGCATGGGCACCGAGGGCGCCCAGAAGCCCGCGCCGATCGCGAGCATGGCCAAGGCCATGACGGCGTACGTGATCCTCAAGGACCACCCGATCACGGGCAAGCAGGACGGCCCGAAGATCGAGGTGGACCAGCAGGGCGAGGACGACGCGGGCAAGAGCGACGAGTCGACGGCGCAGATCAAGAAGGGCCAGCAGTACACGCAGCGCCAGATGCTCCAGATGCTGATGATCCCCTCGGGCAACAACGTGGCGCGGCTGCTGGGCCGTTGGGACGCGGGCTCGGAGGAGGCGTTCCTCAAGAAGATGAACGCCGCCGCCAAGGACCTCGGCATGACCAACACGACGTACACCGACTCCAGCGGGTTCGACAAGGGCACCGTGAGCACCCCGGTCGACCAGATCAAGCTGGGCAAGGCGGTGATGGAGAACGACATCTTCCGCAAGATCGTGGACATGCCGGAGATCGAGATCCCGGGCCTGCCGGGCAAGATCTACAACAACAACAAGATCCTGCTGAAGCCGGGCGTGAACGGCATCAAGACGGGCTCGACGACACCGGCGGGCGGCAACCTGCTGTTCACGGCGAGCACGATCATCGACGGCAAGGAGCGCCGGATCATCGGCGCGGTGATGAACCAGACCACCGGAGCCGTCCTGAACGACCGGCTCGACAAGGCGATCTTCGACAGCCTGAAGCTGATCCAGAAGGCGCAGGAGGTCGTCACGTCGGCGCAGGTGATCAAGAAGGGCGACGTCGTCGGACACGTGGACGACGGGCTCGGCGGACGGACGCCGGTCGTCGCGACGAAGGAGCTCAAGGCGGTGGGCTGGCCGGGCCTGAAGGTGAACCTGGCGATCGGCGCGGCGGAGGGCAAGACGGTGCCGCACTCCGGCAAGGCGGGGGACGTGGTCGGCGAGGTGACCGTCGGGACGGGCCCCGGGAAGGTCTCGGCGCCGGTGGCGCTCCAGTCGGACCTGGTCGAGCCGGGCTTCGGCTCGAAGCTGACGCGGGTGGGCTGACGCGGGTGTGCTGACGCGGGTGGGCGGGCCGAGGACGTAGGAGTCTTCGGCCCGCCCGGCCCGTCTGGCCCACCCAGTGGCCGACCCCCGCCCGTCCGGCCCGTCGGCAAAGTCTTCGTGCCCAGGACGGTTACCTTCTTGATCACCTGGGTACATTCCGGCCCGCACTCTGTCGCACTCCGCCACGAGATGTGGGATCGAATACTCGCCGTGCCGAAATGCTCGCGGCATGCTACGGTTATTCGTAGTTGCAGTTGTGGTTCCCGAAAAGACTTACAAGTGCTCTCCTCGGATTCGTCACATTCGTCTCCGTTGGGCGCACTTTTCTTTTGTATTTCCGGTGCTTTTCTCCCGGACGGGGTCATCATCGCGCGACGTGGAACACGCACAGTGTGTGTTCCCCGGGTTTTTACCCCGAAGGAGATTTGACATGGCTACTGGCACCGTGAAGTGGTTCAACTCGGAAAAGGGCTTCGGCTTCATTGAGCAGGACGGCGGCGGCGCCGACGTCTTCGCCCACTACTCGAACATCGCCACCTCCGGCTTCCGTGAGCTCCAGGAAGGCCAGAAGGTGAACTTCGACGTCACGCAGGGCCAGAAGGGCCCGCAGGCGGAGAACATCGTTCCCGCCTAATCACTGATCATCGGCTTCGTGCCTGATCAGCGGTGACAAGCGCGGCTGGGACCTGCACCTCGGGTGCAGGTCCCAGCCCGTTTTTGCGCGTGGGGCCGGGAATGGAACGGGTCCGTTCGTTGTTGAAACGAGCCGGACCTAATTTTTGTTTTTAATTAAATTCGGCTCGTTCTTGAAACAAGGCCCATTGCTGGCGCCTGGATTTCCTCGATACGTGCCGGTATCGAGAGGACTCTCCGTGAGTACGAACTTTGCCCGCTTCGGCGGAAATCGTGACACCAGTGCCGGAAAGAAATCCGGCGGCGGATCCGGAAACGGCAACCGCAGCGGCAGCCGCACCCAGGGCGGCCGTGCCAACGGAAGTGGCGGCAACCGCACCGGCGGCAGCAACAACAGCAGTGGCGGCGGCCGCTCCCGTCGCCCCGTGGCGCTGAAGGGCGAGTTCGCCCTCCCGGTCACGGTCACCCCGGCCCTGCCCCCGGTCACGGCCTTCACCGAGCTGGACATGCCGGACAGCGTGCAGCGTGCACTGGTCGCGGAGGGCGTCACCGAGCCCTTCCCGATCCAGGCCGCGACCCTCCCCAACGCAGTCGCGGGGCGCGACGTACTCGGCCGTGGCCGTACGGGCTCGGGCAAGACCCTCGCGTTCGGTCTGGCGCTGCTCACGCGGACCGCCGCGTACGGCCGGCGGGCGCAGCCCAAGCTGCCGCTCGCGCTCGTCCTCGTACCGACGCGTGAACTCGCCCAGCAGGTCACGGACGCGCTCACGCCGTACGCGAAGGTCCTGAACCTCAGCATCGCCACCGTCGTCGGCGGCATGTCGATCGGCAGGCAGTCGTCCGCGCTGCGGCGCGGGTCGGACGTCGTCGTCGCCACCCCCGGCCGTCTCAAGGACCTCATCGAGCGCCGCGACTGCCGTCTCGACCAGGTCAGGATCACGGTTCTCGACGAGGCCGACCAGATGGGCGACATGGGCTTCATGCCCGACGTCACCGAACTCCTCCAGCAGGTCAGGGAGGACGGCCAGACGATGCTCTTCTCGGCCACGCTCGACCGCAATGTCGACAAGCTGGTGCGGACCTTCCTGACCGACCCGGTCGTCCACTCCGTCGACCCGTCGGCGGGCGCCGTGACGACGATGGAGCACCACGTCCTCGAAGTGCACGGCGCGGACAAGCACGCCACGACGATCGAGATCGCGGCCCGCGACGGCCGCGTCCTGATGTTCCTGGACACCAAGCACGCCGTGGATCGGCTCACCAAGGACCTCCAGGACGCGGGCGTGCGCGCGGCGGCCCTGCACGGCGGCAAGTCGCAGCCGCTGCGCACCCGCACGCTCGACCGCTTCAAGAACGGCGAGATCACCGTCCTCGTCGCCACGAACGTCGCCGCCCGGGGCATCCACATCGACAACCTCGACCTCGTCGTGAACGTCGACCCGCCCACCGACCCCAAGGACTACCTGCACCGCGGCGGCCGTACCGCCAGGGCGGGCGAGTCCGGCCGGGTCGTCACGCTGGTCACGCCGGGCCAGCGGCGGGACATGCACCGGCTGATGCGCGAGGCGGGCATCAACCCGCAGACCGCGGCCGTACGTTCCGGCGACGCCGAGCTGACCCGGATCACCGGCGCCCAGGCCCCGTCGGGCGTCCCGGTCCGCCCGCTCGACAAGGAGCGCACGCGCTCCGGCGGCTCTGGTTCCGGCTCCGAGGACGCGGGCCGGGGCCGGCCCGGCCGCTCCCGCCGTTCCCCGGTGCCGACCCGCGGCCGCCGCGAGAGCGCCGAGATGGCGGCGGCCCGCAAGGCTGCGGCGGTACGCAGGGCCTCGTAACTCGTCACTCGTGACTCGTCACTCGTGACGAAGCAGGCGCACCTGGCGCGCGTCATGGAGCGGCATCCAGCAATCCCGCACCTGCTCCCGTTTCCGCTTCTGCTCCCGCTGGACCGGCGGGAGCGGCAGCGGCCCGCGTCGGGTATCTCCGTACGGACGCGGCCATGAGCAGCAGCGCCGCGAGCCCGACAGCGGCGGCGGTGGCGGCGACGCCCGTCCCGCCGTGGGACGCCAGGGCCGTGCCGCCGGCCGCGCCCGCGACGGCGATGCCGAGGTACATGCCGCTGGTGTTGAGGGCGACGGCCTCGGCGCCTGCGGCACCGGCCAGGCGGAGCGCCCTGGTGTTCATCGGCGGGTTGAAGCCCCACGCGGCGAATCCCCAGAGCCCGAGCAGCACGGCCACCAGCCAGACGGGCGCGGCACCCCGCCCGAGCACCCCCGTCAGCGCCAGGGCGGCGCTTGAGAGGACGAGGCCGGCGAAGGTGGCCAGCAGGGCGCGGTCGGCGCCCCACCGGTCGGTGATCCGCCCGCCGACGAAGGTGCCGACGGCCCCGGCCATGCCGACCACCGCGATGAACAGGGCCAGTACCGTTCCGCCGCGACCGGTCAGCTCCTCGGTGAGCGGGGCGACGTACGTGTACGTCATCAGCCCGCTGCTCGCGCCGAGCACGGTGCCCGACACGCACAGCAGGACCGCGGGCCGGCTCAGCGTCCGCAGCTTTTGGCGCACGGAGATTTCCGGGGCACTGGGCAGGGCCGGGAGGAAGTACGAGGCCGCGGCGGCGACCAGTGCGCTGAGCACCGCCACCGCCACGAAGGTGGAGCGCCAGCCGAACGTCGCCCCCAGCAGCGTCCCGACCGGCACCCCCACGAACAGGGACACGGTCAGCCCCGCCGCGACCGTACCGATCGCCCGGCCGACCCGCTCGGGTGCGGCCAGCCGCCCGGCCGTCGCGAACACCGCAGGCGTGATCGACGCCGCGACCAGAGCGGTCACCACGCGCAGGGTCATCAGCACGGCGTACGTCGGTGCCGCCGCGGTCGCCACGTTCGCCAGCGCGAACACCGCGAGCCCGCCCACGACCAGTGCCCTGCGCGGCACCCGGGACATCAGCACGGCCAGTGCAGGCGCCGCGACCGCGTAGGTGACCGAGAACGCCGTCACCAGTTGCCCCGCCCACGCCTCACCGACCCGGAGATCGCCGGAGATCTCCGGGAGCACCCCCGCGACGACGAAGTCGTCCGTACCGATCACGAACGTGGTCAGCAGCAGACACACCAGCCACCCCGACCCCCTCGGACGCACGGAACCGGAACCACTCTTCTGGGAATCCATGCGGGCACGGTAGGACCCTGACACCAGTGTCAAGAGCAAGCGAGGAGGCGGGCCCGAGCGCCGGGAGGACTACGGGCGGACTACTGGCGGCCTACTGGGGCTCGCCCTTCGCCTGCCGTGCGGCAACCCCCGCCGCCACCCGGGCACGGTGCCCCACCAGCCGCTCCCTGGCCTCCTGAAGCCGGGCGAGCCGCTCCTCGACCCCCGCCAACCGCCGCTCCGCCGCGTCCAGTTCGGCCGCGCAGCGCGGAGAATCCGCACGCGGGCGACCTAGACAGCCGGCTTCCAGATACCCCAGCACATCGCCCGTCGTGAGCCCGGAGGCAAGCAACTCCTTGATGTTCCGGGCGACTTCGACGGCATGCGCGTCGTACGTACGGTGCCCGTTGGCGTCCCGGTCGGGCGACAGCAGCCCCTGCTGCTCGTAGTGCCGCAGCGAGCGGGGGCTGGCACCCACGCGCGCCGCGAATTCTCCGATCCGCATCCTCGGCCGCTCCCTTTCCGTTCCCTCTCCGCTTCCGGTACGTCCTCGGCCCCACGGGGGACGTACAGGTCAAGGTCCGAGGCGGGGGTCGCATTCCCCCTGGGGCACCGTCGGGGACACCGTTTGTGTGCCGCAAAGCCGGAGGCCCTGCCGCCCGAAAGGACGGCAGGGCCTCTGACCTGCTGCTTCGCTGTGCCCCCGGCAGGATTCGAACCTGCGACACCAGCTTTAGGAGAGCTGTGCTCTATCCCCTGAGCTACGGAGGCGACACTGCCCCTGGGGGCAGCTCTGGACAGGTTAGCGGATGGAGGTGGTGGTCCGCTCGAAGGGGGAGGGGACGGGGAAGTAGGCGCCGAGGAAGGCGCGCAGGACGCGGTCCTGTTCGTCGGCGGGCACCTCGGCGTTCGCCGACTCGCCGATGCAGAACACGGTGTGGCTGCGGGCGGCGAGCAGGCGGCTGAGGCGGGTGTGGTGGGTGTAGTCGCCCGCGTTGATGAAGGAGCAGGAGAGGGTGGCGGGGGCGGAGCGGCCGGTGAGGTAGCCGTAGTGGTGGTGGAGCGAGGAGGCGACCGAGAGGTCGGTGTGGGCGCGGAAGCGGCTGGCGGCGGTGGTGGCGATCTCGGCGGGGAACTTCTCCGCGAGTTCGGCCAGGACGCTGCGGCGCAGGGGGTGCGGGGCGTGCAGGAAGCCGTGGGTGGCGGTGCGGCCGAAGGCTTCCTGGAGGAGGGTGCGGTTGTTCTTCGCGGCGGCGAAGTAGCCCTCGTCGTCGGGGGAGAGTGCGGACGGCGGGACCGCGGTGGGGGAGCGGAAGAAGTGCGCCTGGCCGTTGCTGTCGAAGAACGAGCGGGCGGTGACCGGGCGGCCCAGGAACACGTCGTCGTTGAAGTAGAGGAAGTGCTCCGAGAGGCCCTCGATGCGGTGCAGCTGGCTCTCGATGGCGTGGGAGTTGAACGTGGGGAGGGCCGAGGGGTCCGCGAAGAGCTCGCGGTGGGAGACGACCTTGACGTTCGGGTGCGCGGTGTCCAGCCAGGACGGGGTCTGGTCGTCGGTGACCAGGTAGACGTTGCGGACCCAGGGGGCGTACATGGCGAGGGAGCGCAGGGAGTAGCGGAGCTCGTCGCGGTTGCGGAAGCGGACGTCGCCGCTGTCCGCGTCGGCGTGGGCCGTGGCGCCGTCGGCCGGGGCGTGGCCCGCGTCGCTGCCCGCTGAGGCGTCCGTGTCGGCGTCCGGGGCGGGGCCGGTGGTCAGGCCCGCGTCGTGCCGGGCCCGGTCGCGGCGCTCGCGCCACTTCGGGTCGCTGTCGTCGACCCAGGTGTAGACGACGTCGACGGGGAAGTCGACGTCCCACATCAGGCGCTCGGTGAAGGCGGGCACCGTCGGGTGCTCGCGCTCGCCCACGCGCAGCGTCGCCGTCGGTTCCAGGGCGGGCAGCCGGGGGCCGAGCAGGGTGCTGCCGCGGGGGGCGCTGCGCCAGCCGGGGAGCTCTTCGTCCTCGGCGTTCAGGGTCCAGAACTCGACGGTGCAGCCGAAGGCGGGGCCGTAGCGCAGGGTGCGGCTCTCGGTCACCACCGGCTTGAAGACGCGTACGCCCGCGACGTCGCCGACCGTGCGCAGCCGCTCCGCGAGGACCGCGCCGGGGGCAGCGCCGCGCGGCGTGACCAGCTCGGCGTAGACGGGCTTGCCGTGCAGGTCGGCGGCGAGGGCGGCGAGCGCTTCCGTGCGGCGTTCGACCTCGACGGCGATGCGGTGCGAGGTGCCGTTGTCGCGCAGGACGACGAACGGGACGCCGTGCGCGGTCAGCGCGTCGGCGGCCAGCTCCAGGTTCCAGTCGGCCATGCGCGGGGCGAGGATGTCGTCGCGCACCTCGGCGAGCCGGCCGGCCGAGCGGACCAGGTTGCCGGAGCGGTCCTGCGCCTGGAGGAGGACCTCGCGGGCCTTCTGCTCGTCGGCGGAACCGGCGAGGACGCTGATGGGCGCGGCCACGTTGAAGCTGCGGCTGCCCCCGGCGGCGATCCGGCGGGCGGTGCGGTCGGCGCGCTCCGCGAGCCTGGCCGGGTCGTCGCGGCGGGCGACGAGGCGGCTGAAGAGCTCCTCCCAGCGGGCGGTGATCCGCTCCGCGCCGAACCGCTCGTGCACGCCCTCGCGGGCGGCCCTGCCGTACGCGAGGCGCGTGTCGTCGTCGGACATCAGCTTCGCCATGGCGACGGCGAGCGAGTCCTTGTCGCCCGCCGGGACGAGCAGGCCGTCGACGCCGTGGCGGACGATCTCGGCGGGTCCCGTCACGATGTCGTACGCGATGACGGGGACGCCCGCGGCGAAGACTTCGAGGAGCACGAGGGGGAACGCCTCGTTGCGGGAGGGCAGCATGGCGAGGCCCGCCTTGGCCCACTCCTGCTCCATGTCGGCACTGCGGCCCAGGAGTTGGACCCGGTCGTGCAGGGCGAGGCCGTCGATCAGGCGGCGCAGCCTGACCTCCTGCGGGCCGTCGCCGAAGATCCGCATCGTCCAGTCGGGGTGCTCGTGGGCGATCGAGGCGAACGCCTCGATGGCGTGGTCGAGCTGCTTCTCCGGGGTCATCCGGGCGGCCATGACGATCGACTTGTTGCCGAGGTCGGAGCGCGGACGGAAGCCGTCCGGAACGGCGTTGGGGATGGCGACCAGCTCGGGGGCCGACGCGCCGAGCGAGTCGGCGAACCAGTCGTTGGTGCGCTCGGTCAGCGAGACCAGCGCGTCGAAGCGCGGTGCGCAGACCAGCAGCGGCTCGCCACTGACGTCGCGCAGCTGGGAGGCGCGGTGCTCCTGGTGGACGGTGATCACCCGGGACGGCACCAGCTCGGCGGCGGCGGCCATCAGCGCGGGCGTGGTGGTGACCAGGACGTCGGTGTCGAGGGAGCCGAGCGCCGTCGACATCTCGATGTCGGTGAGCCGGTCGAAGGTCGACTCCCAGGAGGGCTTGATGATCTCGCTGGGGAGGGAGGCCAGGGTGCGGCAGGCCTTCTCGTCCAGGCCGCTCTCGCGCACCGGGCGGCCGTACGGGCCCGTGCGGTCGACGAGGTAGCGGCGGGGTATGGACCGGCCGGCCGTGAAGAAGGGCTCCGGCCGGGTCTTGAGGACGCTGATGACCTCGACCTCGTGGCGCGGCGCGAGGTGTGCCGCCTGGGTGTAGGTGGCCATCTCCGTGCCACCCATCTCGTCGCCCCAGGTGAGCAGGAACGTGATCTTCATCAGGCGGTTTCCTCGGTGGTGATGGCCGTGGGGGCGGTCGTGGCGGTCGGGGTGGTCCGCGGGGCGGCGGCCGCGGTGGTCGGGGTGGCCTGCGGGGCGATCGGCGCGCAGCTGACCGCGAGGTTTCCGGAGGCCGCGAGGTGCGCGTGCACGCGCAGCAGCGCGCCCTCCTCGGTGGCGATCGTCCGGAAGGGCGTACGGAACACCTTCTTGGGGTGGCGTACGTCGGTCAGCCGGCGTGCGATCCGGATGCGGGTCCGGCCGCGGCGCAGCTGGAGGTCCCACATCCGCTGGCTCTTCGAGCCGCGCGTCATCGCGTCCAGCGGTATGTCGAAGGTGAAGCGGTCGCCCTCCCAGCGCGGGGCGATGCGCACGCTCTGGCCCGACCCGCCGCGACGTACCGCCTCGGCCGTGAACTCCTGCTGCGGGGCCGAGCCGGCCAGCAGCCTGCCGTGCACCGTGATGCGGTCCCAGCGCAGGTCGAAGCCGAGCAGTTCGGCCTGTTCGCGCGGCCCGGTCACCTTGATCATGGCGTGGCCGTCGACCGAGCGGACGGGGCGGAAACCGGCGCCGGTGGTGGCGCTCTGCGGGTGCGGGAGGGTGGGTCCTTCGACGCTTCGGGAGGCGGGGTCGGCCACCGAGTAACGGCTCTCGTGTCCCGTGGCGTCGGTCGTGATCACCGTCAACCGCCACACCCCGTCGGTGAGTTGCGGTCCCGGCGCGGCCGGGTCGTCGTGCCGGGCGTGCCGCAGCGACGCGGTGCCGGTGAGGAGGAGGCCCTCGGGGTGCCGCTCCAGGTCGAGCGGGACGCTCTGGCTGCGGCCCCGGTGCTCCAGCAGGAGGCGGGCCCGGACCGGGGGCGTGGCCGGATGCGGGCACGGCAGCGCGAGGTTGAGGGTGCGGCCGGAGAGGACGGAGAGGTGGACCGGGCGCAGTACGGGGCGGGGCACCACGCGGGCGCCGAGTGCCGGAACCGTGTTGATCCGCTCGACGCGGCGGCGGACGCGGCCGGCGGTGCGCCGGGCGCGCTTGGCGGCGGCCACGGCATGGGACAGCAGGGCATCACTCATGATCTTCGGTCATCTCTCCTCCTGGCCCCTTCACGACCTGCGGGGCCAGGGCATCGTGTCAAGGCCCCGGGGGCCCGGCAAATCTGAGGTTCTGTCCAATTTCCCCGGTCGGCAGCCCGATCGGAAGAGTGATTCAGATCACTGGTGCAAAAGGGAGCGAGCACGCTGTGAACTCACTCTCACCTTTGGGTGAACGCCTGAGATGCAAAAGTGGTCAGTGCGTTTCATTTGTAGAGTTTAGGTGAAGAGGGGGAACGGCTGCCCTCGGTGACCGAGTGGGGCGAGGGCATGAAGCAGATCGAGGACGCGAGGTCGGTGGAACCGACCGGGCAGGGCACGGGGGGCGACTCCGCCGCCGTGGCCGCCACGGGGTCCGGCCCTGCTGCCCCTGCCGACCCTGTCGCACCAGCTGTTTCCGTTGCCCCCGCTGCGGCCGCGCCGGTCGCTCCCGGTGTGGTCCCCGGCTCCACCGGCGGTGTCAACACTGAGGCGTCCCCGCTCGTGGCCGTCTACCGCAAGGTCACCCCCAAGCGGCTGCGCCGCGCGATAGCCGGGCGGTACTCGCCCGAGATGCGCCGCGGCATCAAGAGGGCGGTCAGTGCGGCGACCGTCGTACAGAGCGTCCACCAGGTGCGCAACGCACGGCTCAGTGCCCAGCACCGCCCGCTGATCGACGGCTCCGGGGGTGTGGTGCTCGCCTTCGACGGACGGCCGCGCATCGCGTTCGTCGAGGAGCGGCTCTCGCCGCAGGCCGCCCGCCGCGCCAATCTGACCGCCGTCACCGCCGCCCTGGAGGGCGCCGGGATCGACTACTTCTGCGTACGGGGCCAGGAGTACGGCCAGGACCACGGCCAGCACCGCGGCCAGGGGAGGAGCGGGGCGCCCGAGCCCCGCGGAACCACCGTCGCCGTGGCCGTACGGGACAGGGCCCGGGCGCTCGACGCCCTCCAGGAACTGTGCCGCACGGTGCCCGGCTACTTCGGGGCGCACGGGGAGGACGGGCGGCGCACCGTTCCCGCCTACCGGCCGGCCGGCTGGAAGCGGTACGCGGGCGCGAAGTCGCTGCACCTGTTCTGGTACCGCACCGAGGCGTCGCGACGTCTCGTGCTGGGTCCGGAGTTCGGCTGCGACATCGAGTTCTGGAAGCAGGAGGGCGACCGGCTGACCGCTCCGCGCCGCAACGCCATCACCGAGTCCGTACCCGTGGACGGGGAATCCGTACAGGTGCCCGTCGCCACGTTCGCGGCCCCCTTCGGGACGCGCGACGTCTCGCGGACGACGGTGCGGACGCGGCCGGAGTTCGGCGCGCTCACCCCGCACGACATCACCTTCCCCGTCGACGTCGTCTACACCTGGGTGGACGGCTCCGACCCGGCGTGGATCGAGCGGCGGGCGGGCGTCACCGGCAGCGCCTACCACGAGGAGGCGGCGAACGCCGCGCGCTACGCCAACCACGACGAACTGCGCTACTCGCTGAGGTCGCTGGAGATGTACGCGCCCTGGGTGCGCACCGTGTACCTGGTGACGGACGACCAGACCCCGGCCTGGCTGGACACCTCGCAGCCGGGCATCGAGGTCGTCTCCCACCGCGAGATGTTCTCCGACACCTCGGTGCTTCCGACGTTCAACTCGCACGCCATCGAGAGCCAGCTGCACCGCATCGAGGGCCTCTCGGAGCAGTTCCTCTACTTCAACGACGACGTCTTCCTGGGCGCCGAGGCCTCCCCGCGGGACTTCTTCTTCGCCAACGGGCTCACCAAGTTCTTCCCCTCGCCCGCCCTGGTCCCGCTCGGCCCGCCCAGCGCGGACGACGTCCCCGTGTCCGTCGCGGGCAAGAACAACCGCGCCCTCATAGAGGAGCGCTTCGGCACCACCCCCGTCGGCAAGATGCGGCACGTCCCGCACGCCCTCAGCCGGTCCGTACTGGCGGAGATCGAGGTGGAGTTCGCCGAGCAGCACCGGGCGACCGCCGCACAGCGCTTCCGCAGCAGCGAGGACATCGCCATCCCGTCCTCGCTCGCCCACTACTACGCCTTCCACACCCGGCGCGCACTGCCCGACGACATCGAGTACGCCTACATCGACGTCTCGCTGCCGAACGCGGCCAACCGGCTCGACCGGCTGCTCCTCAACCGTGACAAGAGCGTGTTCTGCCTCAACGACACGCTCTCCACGGAGGACGACTTCGACCGGAGCACCGCACTGCTGCGCCCGTTCCTGCAGACGTACTTCCCGGTGCCCGGACGGTACGAACTGCCGTCCTGACGCCGCCCCTTCCGACGAAGCCCCCTCCCTGCGTAGCCCTCCCGACGTAGCCCTTGTGGCGCCGTCCTTCCCCGTTCCCGGAGGAATCCCGCCTTGCGTACCCAGCCCTCCCGGCGCGCCGTCGTCGCCGGTCTCGTCGCGCTGACCGCGGCGGGGTGCAGCAGCACCACGATGGGTGCGGGGACGGTGCCCGTGCAGGCCGTCAGGCGCGGGGCCGTGAGCGAGGCCGAGGACGGCTCGGGCGGCAGCCGGGTCATGCAGATCCTCGCCCACCCGGACGACGACCTGTACTTCATGAACCCCGAGGTGAACCAGACGATCGACGCCAACGACCAGCTCGTCAGCGTCTATCTGAACAGCGGCGAGAGCTTCGGCCGCAACAAGGTCCCCGGCGGGCCGAAGCCCGTGCCCGACGTCCCCGGATACGCGGGCGCCCGCCGCCAGGGGCTGCGCCAGGCGTACGGACTCATGGCCACCGGCGACGTGCGCGCGCCCTGGACCACCCGGGCCGAGGAACTGCCCGACGGCACCCTCATAGAGGTGAACGTCCTCGACGGCCACCCCGGCATCCGGCTGGTGTTCCTCGGAGTGCGCCAGCACCTCGGTGCGGCGCACACGGCCAAGCGCGGGCTGAAGGACCTGTGGGCCGACCCCACCATGGTCACCAGCACGCTGCCCAGCACGGGTTCCCCGGTCACCGTCTCCCACCGGGTGACCCGGGCGAGCCTGACCGACACCCTGGTGCACCTGCTCGACCAGTACCGGCCCACGCTCGTACGGACCCTGGACCCCGACCCGGACATGCAGGTCCACGACGCCACGCACCGCATCAGGCACGACCAGCCCGGCTACTCCGACCACCCCGACCACACGGCAGCGGCCCTGTTCGCCCACGCCGCGCTCGCCCGCTACCGGGGCCCGGGCAACGGCGTCCCGTACCTGGTCACCGCCTACCGCGGCTACTACAGCGAGCGCTGGCCCGCCAACCTGCCCCGCAAGCTGATCCGCAGCAAGGGCGACGCCCTCAACGCCTACGGCGGCGCCCCGGACACCTGCGACTTCGCGGCGGGCTGCGGCGACTACGACGTCGGCAGCAACCGTTCGTACAAGACCCGCTGGCTGCGCACCACCTCCCTGCGGTACCCGACGGCGGCCCCGCAGCTGGGCCAGGACGCGGGCGGGCGGCTGACCGCGTTCGCCGTGCTCGGCGGGCAGGCGGCCATGTGGCAGGAGTCCGCGCGGGGCAGCGGCGACTGGTCGCGGGCCCGGCTGCTCGGCGGCGACGGGCTGCTGCCCGGGCTGACCGCCACGCTCACCAAGGACGGCCGCTGGCAGCTGTACGCCGAGCGGATCGCCGCCCTGGGCGCGAAGCCCAAGGACAACCGGCGGGAGATCGTCACGGCCGAACAGGCGCGCAAGGGCGGTCCGTTCGGCGCCTGGGCGTCGCTCGGCGCCCCCGACCGCGCACCGGACCGGGGCCGCCGGGTGGGCGGCCCCGTCGTGGCCCGCGCGGGGGACGGCACCACCTGGCTGTTCGTACGGGACTGGGCCAAGGGCGTGGCCTGCCGGCAGCGGCGTGCCGACGGACGCTGGACGCCGTGGAAGGACCTCGGCGGCTCCGACGTGCAGGAAGGGCTGAGCGCTGTCACCGACAGCAAGGGGTGCGTCCACGTCTTCGGCAGCGGGCACGACACCATGCACTACTGGCGTCAGGAGGAGCCCGGTGGGCCCTTCGTCTTTGTCCTGACAAACCTTCCGGGGCCGGGAGATCCGCCGACCGCACTGTTGCGCCCGGACGGATCGCTCCTCCTGGCGTACCGCGAGGCGAAGACGGCGATCCCGCTCGTGCACACCCTGCAGGCGGGCGGAGACTCGTGGCGGACCGAGCGCACCGGCCTGGTCGCCCGCGGGTACGGCGCGCTCGCCCTGCACTCCCTGCGCGGCGGCGGAGTCCTCCTCGCCGCCCGCAACAACGACGGCAGCACCAGCCTGGCCACCCTGCTGACCCGGTCGGCCCCGCGCTGGAGCACGGCGGCAGGGGCGGCGGTCGCCGCGGTGTCCCTGGCCGCCGACGCCACCGGAAGCGTCGTCCTCGCCCGGCTGGGCCCGGACGCGACACTGCGGACGGCGGTCGTCGCCCCCGGGTGAAAGCGGTGGCGGGCGGCGGCGGGCTTCGCGAAGGCGCCGACTGCCCCCGGGTGATGCGGGCCCGGTCTACCCCCGGGTGATGCGGACCCGGTGGTTCCCTGCCTCGTCCTGGTCCAGTACGTCGACGCGGACCCGGCGCTCCTTGTCCGTGAAGGACGTACCGGGTGCGAACGGTGCGTCGGAGAGCTCCAGGTGGACGTTGGGGCGGCGGGTGCAGCCGCCGCTGTCGCGTTCGCTGTCGGCGACCGTGATGGGGCCGTTGCCGGTGTCCACGTCCGCGTCGACCCGGTAGACGAGGACGCCGGGCTTGCAGACCGCGTCGTCGTTGCCGCCGCGGGTGCGGACCTCGATCGCGTACCCCGTCTTGTCGGAGAGCGGTACGAAGGCGAGCTTGCGGCTGCCGGTCGGGGAGGACAGCGGGGCGAGGGTGAGTTCGGTGCTGCCGGTGCCGGTGGCGCAGCCGATCTGGCGGCTGTCGAGCCAGCCGAGCTTCCACTTGTGCCAGCCGAGCAGGTCGTTGTTGGCCCCCCAGTCCTCGGACATGATGTCCCAGTGGCCGACGGAGGCGCCGCCGTCCGTGGTGTACAGGTCGGGCAGGCCGAAGACGTGGCCGTTCTCGTGGGGGAGCACGCGGAAGCCGGTCTCCGAGTAGCTGCCGGAGCCGTCGTCCTGGCGGCTGTAGACGAACGAGGTGTTGGCCAGCGGGACGCCGTCGGCGACCGGGGCCTCGTGGTTGCCGGAGAACGTCACGGACAGGACCGTGTCGAGGGCGGAGGGGCCCGCGTTCGGGGTGACCAGGATGTTCACCAAGTCGTAGGCGGAGAAGTCCACTTGAGGGTCGGCGGTGGCGACGATGTCCTGCACGAGCTGTTCGTATCCCGGCTCGAAGGGGGCACCGCGCTCTATCCCGTACTCGGCGAAGGGGAGCGGCATCCGCAGCCAGTCGGTGACCGGGGCCTCGGGGACGTAGCGCAGCCGCCCGTAGCTGCTGGTCTCGAACCAGGCGGCGGTCTGCGGGGCGAACTCCTGGAAGCGGTCGAGGGCGCGGCCCTGACCGGGCGCGTCCGAGAAGTCGATCATCAGGTTGAGGGCGCGGACCTCGCCGGTCGAGCGCGTGTAGCCGGACGGGGTGGGCATCCCCTCCGACAGCTGTACGCCCCGGGTGCCCGCTATGCGGCAGGGCCGGACCGAGGCTTCGGCGGCTTCCGCCGAGCCGGGCGGACCGGCGGGCTCCGGCTGTGTGCGGACCTGGCCCGAGGTGTCCGAGGCGGCCTTGGCGCGGAGGGTTCCGGCCGGTCCGGGGGAGACGTGGCCGGAGTCCCCGAGGGGAGTGCTGGCCGAGGTCACCGCGGCGAGGGTGAGGGCCGCCACGGCAGCGAAGGTGAGGGCGCGGCGAGGGGCTCGGGCGTGGCGGAGGCCGCCCGCTCCGGCGCGGTGCGGGCCACCGGCGCCGGTGCCGTGAGGGCCGCCGGTCCCGGTGCTGTGCGGGCCACCGGCTCCGGCGTGGCGGTCGCCGGTTATGCCGGGGCGGGGGCGCGGCTGCTGCATGGGAATCGCCTTCCGCTCCATGCAGCCCTGCCCGTTCTGTCCCGGACAGTCCCGACTGCTCCTGTTCGCCCACCCTCCGGCGGGGCGCACGGGGTCGCTCGCTGGGTGGGCCGATGGTGGGGCGGCTTGTGATCCAGGTCACATGGCTGTGTGGAAATAACCGGGGAGCTGCTCCCCGTTTACATCTGTGTCCGCACGAAGTGGGGAGAGCGTCCCCGTTTCGGCGGCAGAGACCGGCAAGGACCGGCAGAGACCGGCAGAGCACAGAGAGTCGAAGGAGAGTCGTGGTGGCCAGCGAAACCGACACCCCCGTCGCGCAGCGGCGCATCCCGCGTCCGCGCGCCGATGCCCTGCGCAACCGGGAGCGGATCGTTGCCGCGGCGCGCGAGATGTTCGTGGAGCAGGGGCCCGAGGTGCCGCTCGACGAGATCGCACGGCGCGCGGTCGTCGGGAACGCCACGCTCTACCGTCACTTCACGGACCGCAAGGACCTGATCCACGAGGTGGTGCTGTCGGTGCTGTCCCGCACCGCCGAGCGCGCCGAGGCCGCGGTCCTGGCGGCCGCCCAGGAGGGCAGCGACCCCTTCGAGGCCGTGCGGCGCTTCGTCCACGAGGCGGCCGCCGAGCGGATCGGGGCGCTGTGCCCCATGCTGTCCGAAGGGTTCGACCAGAACCACGAGGACCTGATGGCCGGGCGCGAACGCCTCGAAGCGGCCGTCGGGGACCTCATGGACCGGGCCAGGAAGGCCGGCCGTCTCCGCGCCGACGTCGCCGTCGGAGACCTCATGGTGGCGCTGTCCCAGCTCACCCGCCCGCTGCCCGGCAGCGGCTGTCTGAACTTCGACCAGTTCGTCCACCGTCATCTGCAGCTGTTCCTCGACGGGCTCGAAGCGCCCGCACGCTCCGTTCTCCCTGGCAGCGCGGCAACCCTGGAAGACCTCCGTCGACCACAGTGACGGCCCGGCCACGCCCCGAGCCCCAGTAACGGCCCCGCTGTTCGCCAGACCCCGGTGACAGCTCCGGCCGTCCGCCAGACCCCAGTGACAGCTCCGGCTGTGCCCCAGACCCCAGTAGTGGCTCCGGCCGTGCCCTAAAAGCAGTGCGGCTTACGTCCGTTTTCGTGCCTTTCGCATCCCTAGGTGGCTCCTCCCATGCCAAAAATAGACACTTCCCCCTCCCGATCCGGTGAGTCGATACCCGACCCCAACCGCTGGAAGGCGCTCGTCTTCATCGCGCTCGCCCAGCTGATGGTGGTTCTGGACGCGACGATCGTGAACATCGCGCTCCCGTCCGCCCAGCAGGACCTCGGCATCTCCGACGCCAACCGGCAGTGGGTCATCACGGCCTACGCGCTGGCCTTCGGCGGACTGCTCCTCTTCGGCGGACGCCTCGCCGACCTGTGGGGGCGCAAGCGCACCTTCGTCGTCGGCCTGGTCGGCTTCGCCGCCGCCTCGGCCCTCGGCGGCGCCGCGACGAGCGAGGCCATGATGCTCGGCTCGCGCGCCCTGCAAGGTCTCTTCGGCGCCCTGCTCGCACCCGCCGCGCTCTCCCTCCTCGCGGTGACCTTCACCGACGTCAAGGAGCGCGCCAAGGCGTTCGGCATCTTCGGCGCCATCGCGGGCGGCGGCGGTGCGGTCGGCCTGATCCTGGGCGGCTTCCTCACCGAGTACCTCAACTGGCGCTGGACGTTCTTCGTCAACATCCCCTTCGCCGTGGTCGCAGCCCTGGGCGCGTACCTCTTCATCCGTGAGCCGGCCGGCAGCCGCAACCGCTCGCCGCTCGACATCCCCGGCGTGGTCCTCTCCACCCTCGGTCTGGTGTCCCTCGTGTACGGCTTCACGCGCGCCGAGGGCGACGGCTGGCTGGCCGGGTCGACGCTGGGCCTGTTCGCCGCCGCGGTGGTTCTGCTGGCCGCCTTCGTGGCCGTCGAGGCACGGGTGAAGCACCCGCTGCTGCCGCTGCGCGTCCTGCTGGAGCGCAACCGGGGCGGGGTTTACCTCTCGCTCGGCCTCGCCGTCATCTCGATGTTCGGGCTGTTCCTGTTCCTGACGTACTACCTGCAGATCGTGAAGGGCTACTCGCCGGTCATGACCGGCTTCGCCTTCCTGCCGATGATCGCGGGCATGATCACGGGCTCCACCCAGATCGGCGCCCGTCTGATGACCCGGGTTCCGCCCCGCCTCTTGATGGGTCCCGGATTCCTGGTCGCCGCACTCGGCATGCTGCTGCTGACGCAGCTGGAGATCGGTTCCTCGTACGCCGGTCTGATCCTGCCCGCGCAGCTGCTGCTGGGCCTCGGCATGGGTACGGCGTTCATGCCGGCCATGTCGCTCGCCACGCACGGCGTCGAGGCGCGGGACGCGGGTGTCGCGTCGGCCATGGTCAACACCTCGCAGCAGGTGGGCGGCGCGATCGGCACCGCCCTGCTGAACACCATCGCGGCGAGCGCCACCACCGCGTACGTCGCGGCGAACGCGGCCGGTGCGACCAACGAGCAGCTGCTCCAGGCGCAGGCCATGGTGCACGGCTACGCCAGTGCCATCTGGTGGGCGGTCGGCATCCTGGTCGTCTCGGCGGCCATCGCGCTGACCCTGATCACCACCGGGCGGCCGGGCACCACCACGGTGGGCTCCGGCACCGGTGACGGTGAGGGCGTCGAGGACGAGGTGCGCATCCCCGTCGTCGCGCACTGATCCTTCGGTTCTCCGAAGCTCCCGGGTCCGCCCTGGTTCCGCGGGCTCCCGGGTCCGCCCTGGTTCCGCCGGCCCCCCGGATCTGCCCTGGTTCCGCCGCTCAGCGGAGCCAGGGCAGATCCGCGCCCGTACCTGTCGGCTCAAGGCCGTCGGCGATGACGCACATGATCTCGCCGAGCTGGCGCACCTGCTCCTCGCTGAGCCGGTCGAACATGGCTTTTCGTACGAGTGACACGTGTTCCGGCGCGGCATCTTTGAGGACGGCGTAACCCTCCTCCGTGAGGACCGCGTTCTGGCCGCGCTTGTCGGAGGCGCAGTCCTGGCGGCGCACCCAGCCGTTCCTCTCCAGCCGGGCGACGGCGTGCGAGAGCCGCGAGCGGGTGATCTTCGCGTGCTTCGCCAGCTCCGTCATCCGCAGTCTGCGGTCCGGCGCCTGGGCGAGCTGCACGAGCAACCCGTAGTACATGTGCGGCATCCCCGCGTCGCGCTGCAACTGGCGGTCGAGGGTGTCGTCGAGGAGGGTCGTGGCGTGGACGTACGCACGCCAGACGCGCTGCTCCTCACCGCTGAGCCAGCGCTGCTCCGGCTCCGGTGCGGGCGCCGCCACTTCTTTGTGGGCCGCGTTCTTCTGTGTGCTCATGCACTCCACTGTAGAGCTCCTCCTTGAAAGTTAAACTAGCCTGCATGACGAACACCGCAGCGCGTATGCCCGCCCTCTATCTCAGCCACGGAGCGCCGCCGCTCGCAGATGATCCGGTCTGGCCGGGTGAACTCGCGGCCGTCTCCGCCGGTCTGCCGCGCCCCACCGCGATCCTGGTCGTCTCCGCCCACTGGGAGGAGGCACCGCTGGCCCTCGGGGCGACCGCCACCGTGCCCCTCGTCTACGACTTCTGGGGCTTCCCCGAGCACTACTACGCGGTCAGGTACGCGGCCCCGGGCGCCCCCGAGCTGGGCGATTCCGTGCGGAAGCTGCTGCGCGGCGCCGGAATGCCGGTCCAGGACGTACCCGATCGGGGGCTCGACCACGGGGCCTACGTACCGCTGGTGGAGATGTTTCCCGACGCGGACATCCCCGTCCTCCAGGTCTCGATGCCGACCCTCGACCCGCAGAAGCTCATGGACATCGGCCGCAGGCTGGCGCCGCTGCGCGACGAGGGCGTGCTGATCGTCGGCAGCGGGTTCTTCACTCACAACCTGGCCGCCCTGCGGCACACGGGGCCCGGAGTGCCGCTCTGGTCGGCGGAGTTCGACGACTGGGGGCGGCAGGCGCTGGCCGCCGCCGACGTGGACGCGCTGCTCGACTTCGAGCGCAAGGCCCCGGCGGGCCGCCTCGCCCACCCGCGCACCGAGCACTTCGCCCCGCTGTTCGTGACGCTCGGAGCGGCCGAGGACGAACTGGCGACCGGACGCAGCGTCATCGAGGGGTTCTGGAGGGGACTGGCGAAGCGCTCGTTGCAGTTCGGCTGACCGTTTCTCTGCCGTGGTCGACACTGTGTTCCCGTTCCGGCCGAGGCCGCCTCTATGAGGCGGTCATCGGCTCGCTGATCTCGACGGCGTACAGCGTGGCGGAGAGCGCCTGCTCGTCGCCGACGTCGAGCGCGGTGTCGGCGAACTTCACCACGTGCTCGTCGCCGTGCGCGACGGCCCTCTCGAAGACCTCTTCAGGGGTGAGGCCGGCCGCCCGCGAGCGGTACGGCAGGGCCTCGTCGGGTGCGTACATCGCGGTGATGGCGGCGGACGCCGTCCAGGCCGCGTGCAGGCTCGGCACCCACAGCGCCCGCGGCAGCGCGGGCAGCGTGCGCAGTACGGCGTTGGGCGCCGTCGACGCGTGCACCAGCATCGTCTCCTCGCCGTGCCCGTGCGTGGCGTACCGGTGGACGGTCGCCCGCACCAGCTCGGCCAGCTTCGCCCGCGCCTCTTGGGGCGACGCCGGGGCCGCCGCCCACACGGGCAGGTGTGTCACCCGCGAGAGGCGGTCCGGAAAGTCACCGTTCCGTACGTCCAGGGGCGGTACGGAGTCCAGGGCCGCGGCGGCGGTGGCCGCACCCGGCAGCGGTACGACGTCCGGCGCGAGGAGCTGACAGGCCGCCCAGTACCCGAGCCCGTGCGCCAGCTCGGCCGTCCGTGGCGCGGTCTCGCCGCCGTCGGCCAGCAGTGAGCGCACCGCGTGGCCGACCCGGATCACCGGGTGCGCGGCGCTGCCGTACATGCCGGGCAGCAGCCGCGGCCACCACTCGGCGAGCACGTCCCGCCAGGGGCGCTCGGCGACGAGCCGCTCGAAGTACCCGATCCAGTCGGCGGCCCGGCGCGAATCGCCCAGCGCCTCGCGCCAGTTGGCGTCCGTCACACGCGCGTGGGCGGCGGGGAACTCCTCCAGCTTGTCCGCGTACAGGTCCAGCCAGCGGTGCACGGCCCGCCCCTGCCCGTGGGCGGCGAGGGCCTCGACGGCCATCGGCGCGTGGTTGGAGAGCCGCCCCAGCCGCTCGGGCCCTGTGGCATGGAGGCGGGTCAGGGCCTCGTCGTACGTACCGGTGGTGTCCATGTGCCGGACAGTAGGCGCGCGTCCCGAGATCCGTAACGGGCTGGGGACCTAGGCCGCGGGACGGACCGGGCCTGCGACCTGCGGGTCCGGCGACCGGTCTCCCCTCGCGGGGAAGAGTGACCCGCTGAAGCAGAATCCGGGCAGTTCGGGCATCGCGAGCAACCATGCGGCGGTGCGGGCCGTCTTCAGGGTGGGAGGGCAGCCACGGACGGCTCTCCCCGGGCGCGAGAGGAGCCGTGTCGAAGGTGATCGAGGTCTCACTGGTGAAGCGGTGGTAAAGGCCGTTGAGCTTCCTCGAATCAGCCTCGATACCTGGCCTGACCTGCGCTTCTGTGGTGATTTGGGGCAAGATTCCACCCTGGTGGGCCGACAGGGTACTGCAAGATCACGAAATTGAGTGCGAGTGCGGGGAATTCTGTCCCGATTCCATCCGTTGGTTCTTTTGGAGGCGGGGAATCCGAGAGGAGTCCCGGCAGCCACAGCCACACCACACGCGACCTACTCACGCAAGGGAGCACCAAGCATGGCAACCCGTGCCGTCGCCCGTCGGTCTTCGACCGGATCGACCCGGGCAAGCAGCGTTCGCGCCGTAGGCGGGGAGATCGCCGACCGCGACCTGGTCGGCATGTACCTCGACGAGATCGCACGGACGCCACTGCTCGATGCCGCCAAGGAGGTCGAGCTGTCCCAGACCATCGAGGCCGGTGTGTACGCACGCCAGATCCTCGACGGCGACATAGCCGATTCCAAGGCCGCCGGTGCCTCCCGCGAGGAGCTGGAAGCGCTCTACGAAGCCGGTGAGCGGGCCAAGGACCTGTTCATCCGGTCCAACCTGCGCCTCGTCGTCGCCGTGGCCCGTCGCTATCCGCGCAGCGGTCTGCCGCTGCTCGACCTGATCCAGGAGGGGAACGCGGGCCTGGTCCGCGCGGTCGAGAAGTTCGACTACGCGAAGGGCTTCAAGTTCTCGACGTACGCGACCTGGTGGATCCGTCAGGCCATCACCCGTTCCATCGCCGATCAGTCGCGCACCATCCGGCTGCCCGTCCACCTGGTGGAGGAGCTGGGCCGGATCCGGCGCGTGCAGCGCGAGTTCAACCGGGAGAACGGCCGCGACCCCGAGCACGCGGAGATCGCCGCCGAGCTCGACACCAAGACGCAGCGCGTCAGCGACGTGCTGGACTGGGCCCGCGACCCGGTCTCGCTGAACATGCCGGTCGACGACGGCGGCGAGACCCAGTTCGGCGATCTTCTTGAGGACACCTCCGCGGTGTCGCCCGAGCAGTCCGTCCTCTCGATGCTCCGCAGCGAGGAGCTTGAGGACCTCATCGGCAAGCTCGACCAGCGCACGGCCTCGATCATCCGCATGCGGTACGGCATCGAGGACGGCCGGGAGCGCACGCTCACCGAGGTCGGCAAGCAGCACGGGCTGACCCGCGAGCGGATCCGGCAGATAGAGAAGCACGCCCTGCTGGAGCTGAAGAAGATGGCCCACGACACGGGCTTCGACGCGGCCGCGTAAGCAGTCGGCCGCGCTGGGGCCCCGTACGAGCCCGTACGAGCCGCGCAAGCCCGTACGGGTGGGTGCGCAACAGACCACGATGCGGCGGCATCCCACCCATCGGCCGCCGCGTCCTTCCCGGGACGAAGCCCCGGCGCATCTCCCCCCGAGCGCCGGGGCTCCCCACCATTCCCGCGCGAACCAGACGGTTCACGCGGACCCGGATGCCGCGACCGCCCGCCCGATCCGGGCTCCCAGCGACTCCATGTAGGCCACCAGTTCCTGAGGTTCCCGCACCGCGAACTCGCAGTCCACCATGGCCAGTCGGAAGGCCGTCCACTCCACCGACGACCCCAGGTCGGCCTCCAGCCGGCAGCTGTCGTCGCCCGTCGCGACCGGCGTTCCCAGCGTCCCGTGCAGCCGTGCCGCCACGAACTCCGCGGGCGCGTCGAACGTCACCACCAGCCGGTACGGTTCCTCGCGGCGGCCCCCGCCCAGCGCGGTCAGCGACCGCCGGATGAACTCCGCCGCGTTCCCCGTCGGCACCCCGCGCGGCACGAACCGCGCCCCCGTCGCGAAGGGTTCGCTGACCCGGTCCACCCGGAACGTACGCCAGTCCTCGCGGTCGATGTCGTACGCGACGAGGTACCACCGGCGCCCCGTGCTGACCAGCCGGTGCGGCTCGACCAGGCGCTTGGTCTCCGTACCGTCGCCGGAGCGGTAGCCGAACCGCAGCCGCTCGTGGCCGGTCGCCGCCCCCGCCATCACGGTCAGCGTCTGCGGATCGATGCTCGCGCCGTCGCCGCTGGTCAGCGGGATCGTCGCGGCCTGGAGGACCGAGACCTGGTGGCGCAGCCGGGACGGCAGCACCTGTTCCAGCTTGGCCAGGGCGCGCACCGAAGCCTCCTCGATGCCTTCGACCGCGTGCCCGGCGCCGGCCCGCAGGCCGACCGCGATCGCCACCGCCTCCTCGTCGTCCAGTACGAGCGGCGGCAGCGCCTTGCCCGCGACCAGCCGGTACCCGCCCTCCGCGCCCATCGTGGCCTGCACCGGATAGCCCAGGTCGCGGAGCCGGTCGATGTCCCTGCGTACCGTCCGGCGCGAAACGTCGAGCCGGGTCGCGAGTTCGCTGCCCGGCCATTCGCGGGGCGTCTGGAGCAGCGAGAGCAGTTGCAGCAGCCGTGCCGGTGTGTCCGTCATAACACCAAGGATGCGGGGGATGTGGGACACAGTGTGTCCTATATGACGACTAACGTCGTCCACATGACATCAGCACCCCCGTCGGGGACTCGGGCCGAGTCTCCGATACCCGCCGCAGCCGCATCGCCCGCAGTACCTGCCACAGACGCAGCACCTGCCACTTCTCCCACCGACCGCCGCCGCTGGTTCGCGCTCGCCATCGTGATGACCGCCGCCTTCATGGACCTGGTCGACGTCACGATCGTCAACATCGCGATCCCCAGCATCCAGGGCAGCCTCGGCGCGACCTTCAGCGCGATCCAGTGGATCACCGCCGGTTACGCACTCGCCTTCGCCGCCGGACTGATCACGGGCGGCCGACTCGGCGACATCTACGGCCGGAAGCGGCTGTTCCTCATCGGCATGGGCGGCTTCACGCTCGCCTCCGCGCTCTGTGGCTTCGCCGCCAACCCGGACGTCCTGGTCGCCTCCCGCATCCTCCAGGGCGCGACGGCGGCGCTGATGGTCCCGCAGGTGCTGTCGATCGTGCACGCCACCTTCCCCGCCCACGAGCGCGGCAAGGTCTTCGGCCTGTTCGGTGCGATCGTCGGCCTCGGCGCGGTGACGGGACCGCTGCTCGGCGCGCTGCTCACCGAGTGGAACCTGTTCGGCCTCGAATGGCGCCCGATCTTCCTGATCAACCTGCCCGTCGGCATCGCGGGACTGATCCTGGGCCGCAAGTTCATCACCGAGTCCAAGGCCCCGCGCGCACTGCGCCTGGACCTGCCGGGCGTCGTCCTGGTGACCCTCGCGCTGCTCGCGCTGATCTACCCGCTGACCCGGGGCCGCGAGCTGGACTGGCCGCTGTGGGGGTACCTGTCCATGGCGGGCAGCCTGGTCGTGCTCGCCGTGTTCGTCGCGTACGAGCGGTGGAAGACGCGGCGCGACGGGTCGCCGCTGGTGGAGCTGTCGCTGTTCAAGGTGAAGAGCTTCGCCGCGGGTATCGCCGTGCAGCTCACCTTCGGTGTCTTCAGCGGCATCTTCTTCATGGTGTGGACGCTGTACATGCAGATCGGGCTCGGCTGGAGCGCGCTGCGCGCGGGCGTCACCGGAATCCCGTTCTCCATCGCCGTGTCGGTGGCGGCGGGCATCTCGGTGCAGAAACTGGTGCCGCGGTTCGGCCGCAAGGTGCTGCAGACGGGTGCGCTGACGATGGCGGCCGGACTGCTGCTCTACATCTGGGAGGCCGATCACTTCGGCAAGGAGATCTCGTCCTGGCAGATGGCGCTGCCGCTGATCGTGATGGGCCTCGGCATGGGTCTGATCGTGGCGCCGCTGACGGACGCGGTGCTGTCCGAGGTGCCCAAGGAGCACGCGGGTTCCGCGTCCGGGCTGATCAACACGACCGGCCAGACCGGCAACGCGTTCGGCATCGGACTGGTGTCGGTGGTCTTCTTCGGGATCGTCGACAACAAGATGGAGCTGGCGCACGGAGCGCAGAGCGCGGTGGGGGCGGCCTATGTGGACGCTTTCCAGAACGCGCTGGGCTGGGTCGTCGGCGTCCTGATCGTGATCTTCCTGCTGATGTTCGCGCTGCCGAAGAGGGCGCCGGAGCACGAGGCGCCGGAGCACGAGGCGCCCGAGAGGGCTGACGACGTACAGAAGGAGCCCGCGCTGACGGCCTGATCGACCGCGGCAGGTCGGCTGCAGTGGATCGACTGCGGCAGGGAGTGCGGCGAGAAGCCCGTGGGGTCCGGTGGACCCTGCGGGCTTCTCGCGTGTGTGCGGGCGAGAGCCGGGATCAAAGTCCGTTCGTGCCCGGATGAGGTCCACATGTGTTTACTTGAGTGATGCGCGGGCGTACTCTGCCAGGGAAACCACAGGTTCGGGCATCGAACGGACGTAAACCCACATGTACGCACCGGAGCGCCAGCAGGAGATCCTCCGTCTCGCCCGCGAGGGCGGACGCGTCGACGTGCTCTCCCTCGCCGACACCTTCCAGGTCACCGCCGAGACCGTACGACGCGACCTCAAGGCCCTCGACCGGGCCGGACTGCTGCGCCGCGTGCACGGCGGGGCGATCCCGGCCGGGCGGCTCGACTTCGAGCCCGACCTGGCCGAGCGCGAGTCCACCGCCGCCGACGAGAAGGGCCGCATCGCACAGGCCGCCGTCGCCGAGCTGCCGTCCGAGGGCAGCGTCGTCCTCGACGCGGGTTCGACGGCGGCGCGGCTCGCGGCGGGCTTCCCGCTGGAGCGCGCCCTGACCGTCGTCACGCACTCGCTGCCGGTCGCGGCGCGGCTCGCCGACCACCCCGGGACAGACCTCCACCTGGTCGGCGGCCGGGTCCGGCACCGTACCCGGGCGGCCGTCGACGCCTGGGCGCTGCGGGCGTACGGCGAAATCCGTGCCGACGTCGTCTTCCTCGGCACCAACGGCTTCTCCGCCGCGCACGGACTGACCACCCCCGACCTGGCCGAGGCCGCGGTGAAGCGGGCGGTGATCGCGGCGGGCCGCCGGGTCGTACTGCTCGCCGACTCGGCCAAACACGGCCAGGAGCACTTCGCGCGGTTCGGCGACCTGACAGACATCGACCTGCTCATCACGGACACCGGGCTGAGCCCGGCGGACGCCGCCGCCATCGAGGCGGCCGGAACAGAAGTACAGCGAGTGTGACCCGATGATCCTCACCGTCACCCCCAACCCCAGCCTGGACCGCACCTACGAAGTCCCCTCTTTGATGCGCGGGGAGGTACTGCGGGCCACCGCCGACCGCATCGACCCGGGCGGCAAGGGCGTCAACGTCTCGCGCGCGGTCGCCGCCGCCGGGCACCGCACCCTCGCCGTCCTCCCGCTGGGCGGTGCCCCGGGCGCACTCGTCGCCGAACTCCTGGGCGCCGAGGGCATCGAGGTCGCACCGGTGCCGGTGGCCGGACAGACCCGGTCCAACATCTCCGTCGCCGAACCCGACGGCGCTCTCACCAAGATCAATGCGGCCGGCCCCGAGCTGTCCGCGGCCGAGTCCGAGGCACTGCTGTCGACGGTACGGGCCCACTCGGGCGACGCCGACTGGATCGCCTGCTGCGGCAGCCTGCCGCGCGGTCTGACCCCCGAGTGGTACGCCGCCCTGGTCGCCCGCGCGCACGAGGCGGGGGCCCGAATCGCCCTGGACACCTCGGGACCGTCGCTCCTCGCGGCGCTCCGGGAGCGGCCGGACGTGGTCAAGCCCAATGCCGAGGAGCTCGCCGAAGCGGTCGAGCGGCCGCTCAAGACGGTGGGAGACGCGGCCGAGGCGGCCGAGCAGTTGCGCGCGCTGGGCGCGCGGGCCGTGCTCGCCAGCCTGGGCGCCGACGGACAGCTCCTGGTCGCCGACTCCGGTACGTGGTTCGCGACCGCGCGAGTCGATGTCGTACGGAGCAATGTCGGCGCGGGCGACGCGTCGCTGGCCGGGTTCCTGACGGCGGGCGGCGAGGGCCCCGAGGCCCTGGCCGCGGCGGTCGCGCACGGTGCGGCGGCGGTACAGCTGCCGGGCAGCGTGATGCCGAGGCCTGCCGACCTGGACCCGGCGGCGGTGACCGTGACGGCCGACGTGCCGCTGGACCGCGTGCTGACGGAGCCCGCGACGTGAGCGGCGCGAGGGGCCGCCGTGCGGCTGCCCGGTTCCACACGGCTGCTGTGTCCGCCTTGTCCGTGCTGAACGCCCCGCTTGCCGTGCCCGCCCTGCCTGTTGATGCATCCGTGCGAAGGAGCCCGCGATGAGCCAGATGATCACCGCGGACCTGGTCGACCTCGACCTGGCCGCCGACACCAAACAAGAGGCGACCCGTCTCCTGGCGACCCGGATGGTGTCGCTGGGCCGGGTCACCGACCTCGACGGCTTCCTCGCGGACGTCGCGGCGCGCGAGGCACAGATGCCGACCGGGCTCGAAGGCGGCATCGGCATCCCGCACTGCCGCAGCGCGCACGTCACCGAACCGACGCTGGCCTTCGGGCGCAGCGCCGCCGGTGTCGACTTCGGCGCCACGGACGGTCCGGCGGACCTGATCTTCCTGATCGCCGCCCCGGCGGGCGCGGACGACGCCCATCTGACGATCCTGTCCAGCCTGGCGCGGCAGCTGATGAACACCGAGTTCACGGACGCGCTGCGGGTGGTGGGGGACGCGGCGTCGGCGGCGGCACTGATCCGGGGCGACGAGGCCCCCGAGGCCGTGACTCCGGACGTGACTTCGGACGCCACTTTGGACGTGACCCCGGCTGTGGCTGCGGCTCCGGACACGACTCCGGACGTGGCCCCAACCCCTGCCTCCGGAGCTCCTCTTGAGGCGGCGGAAGCCGAAGAAGGCACCGGCACCCCCTTCCGTATCGTCGCCGTCACCTCCTGCCCCACCGGCATCGCGCACACCTACATGGCCGCCGAGTCCCTCGAACAGGCGGGCAACGGCGACGGCGTGCAGCTCACCGTCGAGCCACAGGGCTCCTCCGGCTTCACCCGCCTCGACCCCGCCGTCATCGCCGCCGCCGATGCGGTGATCTTCGCCCACGACGTGCCCGTACGGGACCGCGAGCGGTTCGCCGGGAAGCCGACGGTGGACGTCGGTGTGAAGGCGGGCATCAACCGGCCGCACGAACTGATCGCCGAGGCCAGGGACAAGGCGGCCAGGGGCGACCTGTCGGCCGCGCCCGCGAAGGGGAGCCCGGTCGAGGAGTCCGGCGCCGCAGGGGAGGGGTACGGCTCCAAGCTCCGCAAGTGGCTGATGTCCGGAGTGAGTTACATGGTGCCGTTCGTCGCCGCCGGCGGTCTGCTGATAGCCCTCGGATTCGCCATCGGCGGCTACCAGATCGACAAGGCGCCCTCCGTCATGGAGCACTTCGCGTGGGGCGACCACACCAGCTGGGCGGCGTTGCTGTTCCAGGTTGGCGGCCTGGCCTTCGGCTTCCTGATCCCGGTGCTCGCCGGCTACATCGCCTACGGAATGGCCGACCGGCCGGGGCTCGTGCCCGGCTTCGTCGGCGGCTCGATCGCGGTGACCATCAAGGCGGGCTTCCTCGGCGGCCTGGTCGCAGGTCTGCTCGCCGGTGCGGTCGTCATGGCCATCCAGAAGGTGCGCATCCCGGCGGCCCTGCGCGGCATCATGCCGGTCGTCGTGATTCCGCTGCTGTCGTCGATCGTCGTCGGGTTCCTGATGTTCCTGGTGGTCGGCGAGCCGATCGCGGGGCTCCAGTCGGCGCTGACGGACTGGCTGTCCGGCCTCAACGGCAGCAATGCGATCGTCCTGGGCATCGTTCTCGGGCTGATGATGACCTTCGACCTCGGCGGCCCTTTCAACAAGGTCGCCTACACCTTCGCCATCGGCGGTCTCTCCGCCAACGCCAGCGACGGCAACCTCAAGGTCATGGCCGCGGTGATGGCTGCCGGTATGGTCCCGCCGCTCGCGATGGCGCTCGCCACGACCGTGCGCGGGAAGCTCTTCACCAAGGCCGAGCGGGAGAACGGCAAGGCGGCCTGGGTGCTCGGAGCCTCCTTCATCACGGAGGGCGCGATCCCGTTCGCGGCGGCGGATCCGCTGCGCGTCATCCCCGCCTCGATGGCGGGCGGCGCGGTCACCGGCGCCCTGTCGATGGCCTTCGACAACACCCTGCGTGCCCCGCACGGCGGCGTGTTCGTGGTGCCCCTGATCGGCAACCCGCTGCTCTACCTGGTGGCGATCGTCGCCGGTGTCTGCGTCACCACGGGGCTGGTCGTCCTGCTCAAGGGGGCGCGCAAGCAGCCGCAGACTCCGTCCGGGCAGAAGGCGGAGCAGCCGGAGGAGAAGGTGGCCGTCGCCGCCTGAGCCCGCGGGCGCGCGAAGCGCCGAAAACCCACCGGGAGCCCGCCCCCGTGCACCGCACGAGGGCGGGCTCCCGCATGCGGTGTCGTGGCCGGCCGCGGTGTCGTGGTCAGCGCACCCGCCCGTGGAGCTCCATCGCCTCGCGAGCGGTGTGCTTGTCCGCGTACACCTCGCACATGTGGCGTCCGTCGGGGGTCGCCGTGTGCTCGACCTCCCACAGGCTGGCCTCGCTGCCGTCGAGCAGCAGGAACGCGTGCTCGTACAGCGTGAACCCGACCTCCCGCCCCTTGATGCGGCACTGCCGCCCGAACACCTGCGTGATCTCGTGCGCCAGGGCGTCGGCGAGCAGCCGCGCCGTCTCGCCGGTCGGCCGGTCCGCGTTCTCCGCGCGGCGCAGGACCCGGCGCGCGTGGTCGGGGGAGTCGTCCGGCACGAAGGAGCGCCTGGTCGCCCTGCGGGGGTGGGCCAGCAGACCGGAGAGGACCTCAAGGTCGCTCTCCACGTGGTCCGAGAGGTCGTCGGGGACGGCGATGGCGTCGTGCCCGTCGATGTACTCGGGGAAGAGCGGCAGGTCGTCGGAGGACGAACCCGCGCCCCGCGGCAGCCGGTTGGCGGCGAGCCGGGCCTCGCCGATGTCGGTGTACAGCTCGTGCTCGGTGCGGTGGTCGCGGCCCGCGTTGTGCACCAGCTCCCAGAGGGTGAGGCAGTCCCCGTCGGCCAGCAGGAACGTGTGCAGGTGGAGCGAGCGGCGCAGGCCGGCGCTGTGGTGCGAGGAGCGCAGCGACGAGCTGTGCGCCAGCGCCGACGCGAGCCGCTCCACGGTCTCGTCGGGCAGGTCGAAGGAGTTCAGTGCACGGCCCAGGAGCAGCCCGAGGTGTTCCTCGGTGGGTTCGAGGCCGTCGCTCTCGTTCTCGTACGGATCGTTCAAGGCTTCTCCAGGCCGTCGCCGCGTGTGACTCTCTCAATACTCAAAGTAGCCGCTGGGTCTGACATCGCGCTCCGGGTTGCCCCTTTTTCCCGGGAAGAAGGGGCTGCTTGGCCTGTGAACGAGGGGTGGAGTGCGAGAGGTTCCCGTAAACCGCCCCCGAAATCCCGTAGTTCACCGATTCACACCGTCCCGGGGTAGAGGTCCCGGTATGCGGGGAAGATCCCGCCCGGCCCGTCGACGCCCTCCGCCGCCCGCAGCGCTTTGACGATCGCCTGGGAGACGGTGTCCGCACCCGCCGCCAGCACCTCATTGAGGGCGCCTGCCGTCAACTGGGCTGCGAACGCGGGGTCCTGCTCCCCGGCGAGCAGTGGCAGCGCCCCCGTGGACAGCGCGAAGACCGTGTCCCCGTCCGTCAGCTGGTGCACGGGCCGCAGGGCGCGCGCGAAGCCGTCGTGGGCCGTCCCGGCGAGCTTCTGTGCCTGGGCGCGGGTCAGTTCGGCGTCGGTGGCGACGACCGCGAGGGTGGTGTTCAGCGGGGGACGCACGGACTGGGCGAAGCGTCGCGCGGACTCCTCGCGCGCCTCTTGAGCACGCCGCACCGCTTCCCTGTGGACCTCTTCGCCGGGGTACGCGACGCGCCCCTGGAGGTACTCCCCGTACAGCACCCCGGTCAGTGGATCGACCGCCGAACCCACCGCGTTGACCACCACGAGCGCCGCCACCGTCGCCCCCGACGCGAGCCGTGTGCTCGCGGTGCCGACGCCGCCCTTGAGGCCGCCCACCACCGCGCCCGTACCGGCGCCGACCGAGCCCTGTTCCACCGGGGCGCCCACTTCGGTACGGGCGGCGGCCGCCACGGCCGCCCGTCCCGTCGACGCGTCAGGCCTGGACCGCCAGTCGCCGCCGCGCCCCAGGTCGAAGAGGCAGGCCGCGGGCACCACCGGCACCACCTGCGCCGGGTCGAGTCCGATCCGGAAACCGCGCTGCTGCTCCTCCAGCCAGGCCACCACCCCGGACGCGGAGTCGAGCCCGAACGCGCTGCCGCCGGTCAGCACGATCGCATCGGTGCGCTGCACCAGGTTGCGCGGGTCCAGGGCGTCCGTCTCACGGGTCCCGGGCCCGCCGCCCCGTACGTCCACGGCGGCGACGAAGCCGCCCTCGGGGGCGAGCACCACGGTGCTCCCCGACAGGGCATGGGCCCCCGCCACGCGCGCGTGGCCGACCCGGAGGCCAGCCACGTCGGTCAGTGCGTCGTTCGGCCCGGGCTTCCCGGTGAGTTCTCCCATGGGGCCTTGAGTATCACGCCTGTTGGGGCTTGTGCAGGGTGTCCGTGTCCGGCCGGTTGGACAGCAGTACGCCGATGACCACGGCCAGCGTCATCACGAGGCCCGCGGCGAGCACGCCCCAGGTGCCGAGGAACGTGCAGGCCAGCACCGCGACCACCGTCACCGGCATCAGCGCCAGCTCGGCGGTGTCCCGCTTGAAGTGCCGCGCCTGCAGGAACCAGCAGGTGAACAGGAACACCGCGGTGGGGACCGTCACGCTGGCGGCCGCCGCGACACCGGAGATGTGCGCCTCCCCGTCGACCTGCTCCACGGCCACCTCGATGCCCGCCCCGATCGCCGCGGCCGACCCCAGGATGAACAGATGCCCGTAGCCCCACTGGACGGCCCGCCTCATAGAGGTGAGCCGTTCCTGCGCGGGGGAGGAGAAGTAGATCCACCAGGCGGCGAAGACGATCAGCAGACCGCCGCCCGCGATGGACAGCAGCTCGCCCAGCTCCTCGTACTCGTCCAGGCCCTGCTGCACGGCGATGGTGGCGGCGGTGATGGACTCGCCCAGCACGATGATGGTGAACAGGCCGTACCGCTCGGCGACGTGGTGCGGATGCCAGGAGGTCCGGAAGCCCTTCTCGGCGATCAGCGGCACGCTCAGCTCGGCGATTCCGATCACCACGAAGAGGTACGGGCGCGCGTCGGACGGGGCGGAGAGGAGGGCCACCCAGCCGAGTTGGCAGACCACCAGCCCGATCGCGTACTTCAGGGCGGTGGCGCGCTCGGGCCCGCTGTTGTGCCGGGCGACCCGTAGCCACTGAAAGGTCATCGCGAGCCGCATCACCACGTAACCGGACACGGCGACCGACCAGTTGCCCTGGTCGAAGGCGCGCGGCACTCCGGCCGCCAGTACCAGCACACCGGCGATCTGCACGAGTACGGCGACGCGGTAGAACACGTCGTCGTTGTCGTACGCCGAGGCGAACCAGGTGAAGTTGACCCACGCCCACCAGATGGTGAAGAAGACCAGGCAGTACCCGACGAGGCCCGTCAGGTAGTGCGCCTCGGCGTCGGCGTGCACCAGCCGGGCGGCGACCTGGGCGACCGCGACGACGAAGCACAGGTCGAAGAACAGTTCCAGCGGCGTCGCGGCGCGGTGTCCCTCGTCGGGGCTGCGCGACGTCATGCGGCGCAGCAGGCCGGCGGGCGCGGTCGAGTGGCTCATGCGTACCAAGAGACCAGAGGAGGCGGCGGTGCGCGCGCGGAAGTAGTGCGCAAGGGGTCTCCCTCGAGAATATTGTGAATGCATTCACAAGTGAACTCGGGGCTTTGGCCCCAAAGAGAAAAGCAGGTCAGCGGGCGTATGCCGAGCCCGTGGCGGAAGGTGCGGACGATGACCACAGCCCCCGTGGAGACAGCGGTGAACGGCGCGGAGGACACGGTGCCCACGGACGCCTGGGAGGGCTTCCGGGACGGCCTGTGGCGCGACGCCGTCGACGTCCGCGACTTCGTCCAGCGCAACTACACCCCGTACGAGGGCGACGCCGCCTTCCTGGCCGGGCCCACCGGGCGCACCACCGCCGTCTGGCAGAAGCTCCTCACGATGTTCCCCGAGGAGAACAGCAAGGGCATCCACGACGTCGACGTGGCGACCCCGTCGCGCATCGACGCCTTCGCCCCCGGCTTCGTCGACGCCGACAAGGACCTCATCGTCGGACTGCAGACCGACGCCCCCCTCAAGAGGGCGATCATGCCGGGCGGCGGCTGGCGGATGGTCGAGAACGGCCGCAGCGCTCAAGCAGTCCGAGATGGGAGCGGGCGCGGTCACCGGATTCAGCTCCGGCATCGCCGCCTACGGCTTCTTCTTCATCCCCGCGATGTTCGCGAACTTCCCCGTGGTCGGTTCGCTGTGGGTGTTCATCGGGTTCTACCTGACGTGTCTGGCGGTCTGCTGGTGGTTCTACGCCCGTAAGGGCGCCGAGGCCCCCAGCTGACCGGCGTCCCCGCACCCCACCCCCGCCGTACCCTGGAGGAATGAGCACTCCAGGCACTTCCGGCCCCGGCCCCGGCCCTGACGCGGCCCCGGACCCCGCCCCCGCGCCGGCCGGGCGCCCCAGGCCCAGGCTGGTCTTCGACGACCCGCTGGACCAGCAGTCCTCGGACGACACGGACCGGGGCTGGGGCGAGCGGCCCGCCGGGGGCGGCGGCGCGGCGGACCTCGCCCGCTTCCTCGACGAGAAGCCGCCCCACCACCTCTGAACAGACCGCGGTACCGGCCGCGGTTCGTGCGCCGCGGCAGCTACGGGTTGCTGTGCCCCGACCCCCGCTGAGCGACCAGCGCGTCCCTGATCTCCTTCAGCACCTCGATCTCGGTGGCCTCCATGACCTCCGCGACCGCCTCCTTCGACTTCAGCTTGGCGGCGCGCTTGGCGAGGTACTTCGCCATCGGCAGCACCATCAGGAAGTACACGACGGCAGCGGTGATCAGGAAGCTCAGCACCGCGCTGAGCACCGATCCCCACATGATCGGGATGCCCTGCATGGTGCCGTCGACGACCTTGCAAGGGTCCTTCAGGCAGGAGCTGTAGTGCTCCAGGTCCTTCGTCCCGAAGGCGCCCACCAGGGGGTTGATCACGCCCTTGACGATCGAGTTCACGATGTTGGTGAACGCGGCACCGATGACGACTGCGACCGCGAGATCGATCACGTTGCCGCGCATCAGGAAGGCTTTGAAGCCTTCCAGCAGGCTGGTCTTCTCTTCGCTCACGAATGAGCCTCTTTTCGCATGTGCAGGGGGCAGTGCAAATATCTCCGCAACTTACGGCAGCACCGGCAGCCGCTGTCCAATCCGGCAACTCGTACCGGTGACCCCACTGTTCGTCAGCGCGATTAGGTGCTCCGGTGTTCACCACAGCGTCACCGCCAGCCGCGACGTCGCTCCCGCGCCCGCCAACTGTGCGGCGGCGGACCGGGGAACGGCCAGCACCACCAGCGCCCCGTCGTCCGAAGGGCTGCTCCCAGGACCCGGCACATCGACCACTCGGACACCGGCAGCCACCACCTTTGCCGGTGAACTGCCGCCACCGGTCGACGAGTTCGCGGAAGCGATCACATCCACCCGGTCCCCGCGCCGCAGCAGCCGGACCGTCGCCGCGTCCGCGATCCGTACCGGTGCGGACACCACCTCGGCCTGCGGAACCGCCCGCTGACGCACCCGCTCGGGCACGCCGGCCGCCTCCGCATGTGCCCCCGTGTGCTCCGTGGCGTGCGGTGCCGAGGCAGCCAACGCGGCGGCGGTCACCGCGAGCCCGGTCGCCACCGCCCGCCGCCTGCGCCGCACGGCCCGCCGCAACCGGTGCCGGACCCCGCCGCCTCGCACCCGCAACGGGGCGAATTCCGGCACACCGCACGGCTCGGGCGCAGACGGTGGAGGAAGAGGCAGGGGAAGGGAAGCAGCAGTCGACGACACGGAGAATCACCACCAGGTCATGAAGGGCGTTCGCTCTGAACACCCCTCACGATCCCGGCTCCGCCCGGATCCCGCTGAAGCCTGTGGACGGCCCCCGCCCTGTGGACAACTCGCTCACCCCTGCGGGGGGACCGCACGCCGTCAGACCACCCGGACCAGGCTCAGAGCCCCGGTTCAGGGAAGCACGATCCCCGTCGTCACGCCGTCCAGCGCATGCGCGCACAAACAGTCCCGCGAAGCGTTCGAAGGCAGCCCCGCCACCGCGTCGAACAGCACCCCGCGCAGCCGGTCCACGTTCGCGCCGAACACCTTCAGCACCTCCTCGTGGCTGACTCCCTCACCCGTCTCCGCGCCCGCGTCCAGGTCCGTGACCAGCGTCATCGACGTGTAGCAGAGCCCCAGCTCACGCGCGAGCACCGCCTCCGGGTGCCCCGTCATGCCGACCACCGACCAGCCCATCGACGCGTGCCACACCGACTCGGCCCGCGTCGAGAAGCGCGGCCCCTCGACGACCACCAGCGTCCCGCCGTCCACCGGCTCCCACTCCCGCCCGCGCGCCGCGGCCAGCGCCGCCCTGCGGCCCTCGGGGCAGTACGGGTCGGCGAAGGACATGTGCACGACCTCGGGCAGCTTCCCGTCGACCGCCGTCTCGCCGTCGTAGTACGTCTGCGTCCTGGCCTTCGTACGGTCGACGAGCTGGTCGGGCACCAGCAGCGTGCCGGGGCCGTACTCGGCCCGCAGGCCGCCCACCGCGCACGGCCCGAGCACCTGGCGGGCGCCCACCGAGCGCAGCGCCCACAGGTTGGCGCGGTAGTTGATGCGGTGCGGCGGAAGGTGGTGGCCGCGCCCGTGCCGGGGGAGGAACGCCACCTTCCGCCCGGCGATCTCGCCCAGGAACAGCGAGTCGCTGGGACTGCCGTAGGGCGTATCGACCCGGACCTCGGTCACGTCCTCCAGGAAGGAGTAGAAGCCCGAGCCGCCGATGACACCGATCTCCGCCTGTATCTCTGCCTTCGCTGCGTTCACCATGGCGGTCACCCTAGCCCCGGGCCGTATGTGCCCGGCGCGGTCCCGGGAACGCCGAAGTCCCCGCCGTCAGTGACGGCGGGGACTTCGGAAAGAAACGGTTCTCAGGCGGCCGAGGACGACCCCGAGGAGGAGCTCGACGAGCTCGAAGAGGACTTCGACGACGAAGCGGACGAAGCCGACGAGGACACGGACGACGACGAAGCCGCGGGCTTCGAGTCCGAGCCGCCGCTCGACGCGGGCGAAGCGGCCTTCGAGGCCGAGGACGAAGCCGGCGTGCTGCTCGACGAGGAGCCGCGGCTGTCGTTCCGGTAGAAACCGGAGCCCTTGAAGACAATGCCGACCGCGGAGAAGACCTTCTTCAGGCGTCCCTCGCAACTCGGGCACTCGGTCAGTGCGTCGTCGGTGAACTTCTGCACGGCCTCAAGGCCTTCGTTACACGCGGTGCACTGGTACTGGTAGGTCGGCACTTGCTCCTCCTGGCACTCTCACTCGATGAGTGCTAACGACGGTCCATAGTGACGTATTCCGCTGGATCAGTCCACCGTGACCGGCACTCGGTGACCCACACCACGTGCCGCGACCCGCCCCGACGACTGCGGTACGAGGCGCGAGCGCAGCAGAACCAGCACGATCAGCGCCAGTGCGGTACCGCCCAGCGGCACCAGGAATCCGGCGCTGGAGCCGTGTGCGTCCGTCAGCCTTCCGGCCACCGTCACGGCCATGGCCTGGCCGAACGCGACGGCGCCGGTCAGCCAGGTGAACGCCTCGGTACGAGCGGTGGCCGGGACGAGGGTCTCGACCATCGTGTAGCCGGTGATCAGCGCGGGCGCGATGCACAGGCCCACCAGCAGCCCCAGGCCCGCGAGCAGCGGCACCGAGTGCACGGCCCACAGGCCCGACGCGAAGAGCGTCAGACCGACGTAGCCGGCCATCAGGCGGCGGCGCGGCCCGATCTTCCAGGCGATGGTGCCGCAGGCGATGCCCGCCAGCATGTTGCCGCCCGCGAAGATTCCGTACAGCAGCCCGTTCATGCCCGGGTTTCCGGCCTCCGAGGCGAACGCGGTCAGCGAGACCTGCATGCCGCCGAAGACGGAGCCGATGCCCAGGAACGCCACCGCGAGGACCCGTACGCCGGGAATGGACAGCGCGGAGGCGTGCTTGACGTGCTCGCTGCCCGCCGTGCGGCTCGGGGCCGGCTGGGTGCGCTTCTGCGCGGCGAAGAACAGGCCGCCCGCCAGCGTCAGCGTCGCCTCGGCGATCAGGCCCGCCGCCGGGTGCACACCCGTGCACAACGCGGTCGCCAGCACCGGGCCCACCACGAAGGTGAACTCGTCCGTCACGGACTCGAAGGCCGCAGCCGTCGACATCAGCGGCGAGCCGTCCAGCTTGGCCGCCCAGCGCGCCCGCACCATCGGCCCGATCTGCGGCACCGAAGCACCCGCGGGAACGGCTGCCGCGAACAGTGCCCACAGCGGCGCCTCATAGAGGGCGAGGGCGGTCAGGGTGGCGACGGCCACCGTGTGCACCAGTACGCCGGGCAGCAGTACCGCGCGCTGCCCGAACCGGTCCGCGAGCTTGCCGCTCTGCGGCGCGAACAGTGCCATCGAGACACCCGTGACGGCGGCGACGATGCCCGCGCTGCCGTACGACCCGGTCGTGTGCTGCACGAGCAGCACGATGCCGATGGTCAGCATCGCGAAGGGCTGCCGGGCCAGGAAGCCGGGGATCAGATAGGACCAGACCCCGGGGGTACGGAGCAGCTGCCCGTAGCCGGGACGCTTGGACGTGTCCGTGGTGGCGTCGGTCGTGACCGTCTCCGTCACGGCCCTTGCCTTTCTGCCGCCTGGTAGCGCATCCCTTTGCACGTACGTCGTACGTGGGCACGCATTGCGTGCGGAAGCCGCCGAGAGCTGTCCTCTTGCGCAGGACCGGCGGTAGATACCAGGGCCCGGTCGATACCGGGGCAGGCCGCCGTGCGGTCGCGCCAGCTCTGCATCAGGCAGAGTTGGTCGATCAATTCACCTTCATGCTACAGGGGCTTCTCGGTCTTTGTCCTTGCTTTCGCTGGTACCGGTCGCGGTGCCGGTTCCGAGCCGCCCGTGCCCAGCCAGTCCGCCAGCTTGCCGCCCTGGCCGACCGCCCGCAGCCGCCGCTCGGCCGCGTCCCGCACCGGATCGGTCGCCACCACCAGCAGCTCGTCCCCGCGCCGCAGCACGGTCATCGGCTGCGGCACGAAGCTGGTCCCGTCCCGTACGACCAGGGTGACGGCGGCACCGGACGGCAGCCGCAGCTCGCCCACCTCGACCCCGTGCATCAGGGACTTCTCCGGGATCGCCACCGACAGCAGGTGCCCGCGCAGCCGCTCCAGCGGTGCCGACTCGATGCCCAGGTCGGCGGTCTCGCCGCCGTCGCCCAGCTTCAGCCGCCGCGCCACCCAGGGCAGCGTCGGCCCCTGGACCAGCGTGTAGACCACGACCAGCACGAAGACGATGTTGAATATCTGGTCGCTTCCCTCGACGCCGCCCACCATCGGAATGGTGGCCAGCACGATGGGCACGGCCCCGCGCAGTCCCGCCCACGACAGGAGCACCTGTTCGCGCATCGACGTACGGAAGGGCAGCAGGCTCAGCAGTACGGACGCGGGGCGCGCCACCATCGTCAGGACGAGGCCGACGATGATCGCGGGCCAGATGTCGTCGAGCAGCTCGTGCGGGGTGACCAGCAGGCCGAGCAGGACGAACATGCCGATCTGGGCGATCCAGCCGAGCCCGTCGGCGAAGCCGCGGGTGGCGGGCCAGTGCGGCAGCTTGGAATTGCCCATGATCATCGCGGCCAGGTAGACCGCGAGGAAGCCACTGCCGTGCGCCATGGCGCCCGCCGCGTACGCCGTCACCGCGATGGCCATCACGGCGATCGGGTAGAGGCCGGAGGCCGGCAGGGCCACGCTGCGCAGGCCGAGCGAGCCGAGCCAGCCCACCGCGAGGCCTATCGCGGCGCCGATCGCGAGTTCGAGGGCGATCTTGCCCACCAGGACGTACCAGGAGTCCACCGGGCCCGCCGTGGAGAACGCGACGACCAGGATGACCACCGGGGCGTCGTTGAACCCCGACTCGGCCTCCAGGACGCCCGTCAGGCGCGAGGGAAGCGGCACCCTGCGCAGCACGGAGAAGACGGCCGCGGCGTCCGTCGAGGACACCACCGCACCGATGATCAGGGACTGCCGCCAGTCGAGCCCCACCAGGTAGTGCGCTCCCGTGGCGGTGATGCCCACGCTCACCGCGACGCCGAAGGTCGACATGACGACCGCCGAGGGCAACGCGGGTTTGACCTCCTTCCACTTCGTCCCCAGGCCGCCTTCGGCCAGGATCACGACAAGTGCGGCATAGCCGATCACCTGGGTCAGCTCGGCGTTGTCGAACGCGACGTTGCCGATGCCGTCCTGGCCCAGTGCGATGCCGATCCCGAGGTAGATCAGCAGGCTGGGGAGCCCGCTGCGCGACGAGATGCGTACCGCCGCGACCGCGACGAGGAGTACTACCGCGCAGATGAGCAGGAGTTCATTGAGCTGGTGGACAGTCAGGGGCCGGTCCTTCCATGGGGCCTGCCGGATCGTTCCTCCAGCGGCGTGCCTGCGGGCGAGGTAGTTTCATTACCTTACCTAATCTTTGACGCTTCCTTAACGCCTTTCCTCAACTGCCTCATAGAGGGCTTCCGGAGACCGAGTCAGGAGCGGTACGGGGCTGCGCCTATGGTTGCTCCAGCACTCCAGGACCACCCTGCCCCTCGAAGGACAGCGATGCCCGCCACCACAACCGCCCCTTCCGCTGCCCCGCAAGGGACGAAAAAGAAGGGTCGTCGCGCCCGCCTGCTCATTATCGTGCTGGTGCTGGCGATCGTCGCGGGGGTCGGTTACGGCACGTACTGGAGCGTCAGCACCGTGCGAGCCTCGTTCCCCCAGACCAGCGGCGAGCTCACGCTCGACGGCCTGGCGGGACCGGTCGACGTCAAGCGCGACGCCAACGGAATCCCGCAGATCTACGCCTCGTCGGACACCGACCTCTTCCGCGCCCAGGGCTTCGTCCAAGCGCAGGACCGCTTCTGGGAGATGGACGTCCGCCGTCACATGACGTCGGGCCGTCTCTCCGAGATGTTCGGTTCGGGCCAGGTCGAGACCGACGCCTTCCTCCGTACGCTCGGCTGGCGCCAGGTCGCGCAGGAGGAGTACGACAAAAAGCTGTCGCCGGAGACGAAGAAGTACCTCCAGGCGTATGCGGCGGGCGTCAACCAGTACCTCAAGGGGCGGCCCAACAAGGACATCTCCGTCGAGTACGCGGCCCTCGGCTTCACCACCGACTACACGCCCGAGGAGTGGACCCCGGTCGACTCGGTGGCGTGGCTCAAGGCGATGGCCTGGGACCTGCGCGGCAACATGCAGGACGAGATCGACCGCTCGCTGATGACGAGCCGCCTCGACCAGAAGCAGATCGCCGACCTGTACCCGGAGTACCCCTTCGACCGGCACAAGCCGATCGCCGAGGAGAACCTGGCCAGGGCGAAGGGCGGCAGCAGCGCTACGAGCAACGGCTCCAGCGGCACAGGTACCAACAGCGGCGGTGCGGGCACGCGCAACAGCGTCGGCGGAAGCAGCACTTCCACAGGCAGCGCCGGTACCGCCACCCAGGGCCTCCAGTCCCAGCTCTCCCGCGTCTCCAACGCCCTCGACAAGATCCCCGCCCTGCTCGGCCCCAACGGCAACGGCATCGGCTCCAACTCCTGGGTCGTCTCCGGATCGAAGACCACCACCGGCAAGCCGCTGCTGGCCAACGACCCGCACCTCGCCCCGCAGATGCCGTCCCTCTGGTACCAGATGGGCCTGCACTGCCGGCAGGTCACCGCGCAGTGCCAGTACGACACCGCGGGCTACACCTTCTCGGGCATGCCCGGCGTGGTCATCGGTCACAACCAGGACATCGCCTGGGGCATGACCAACCTCGGCGCCGACGTCACCGACCTCTACCTGGAGAAGGTCGGCGCCAACAACACGTACCTGTACGACGGCCGGGAGAAGCCCTTCAAGACCCGCGAGGAGACCATCAAGGTCGCCGGCGGCGAGCCCAAGAAGATCACCGTCCGCTCCACCGAGAACGGCCCGCTGGTCTCCGACCGCAACACCGAGCTGGAGTCGGTCGGCCAGAAGGCACCCGTCACCAACGCCGCCCCCGACCGCGGCAACGGCTACGCGGTCTCCCTGAAGTGGACCGCCCTGATGCCGGGCAAGTCCATGGACGCCGTCTTCGAGCTCAACCGCGCCAAGAACTTCACGGAGTTCCGGGCCGCCGCCGGCCACTTCGAGGTGCCGTCGCAGAACCTGATCTACGCCGACACGGCCGGGCACATCGGCTACCAGGCGCCGGGCAGAATCCCGATCCGTAAGGGCGGTCGCGATGGCCGCCTACCCGCCGCGGGCTGGGAGTCCAAGAACGGCTGGCAGGGCTTCATCCCGCAGTCCGAGCTGCCGTATGAGCAAGACCCCAAACGCGGCTACATCGTGACCGCCAACCAGGCTGTCGTCGACACGGATAAGTACCCCTACCTGCTCACCGAGGACTGGGGCTACGGCGCCCGCAGCCAGCGCATCAACGACCTGATCGAGTCCAAGACCAAGGACGGCGGCAAGATCAGCTCGGACGACATGCGGACCATGCAGATGGACAACAGCAGCGAGATCGCCAAGCTGCTGACGCCCTACCTGCTGAAGATCGACGTCTCCGACCCGTACATCCGCGAGGCGCAGAAGCTCCTGGAGGGCTGGGACTACACCCAGGAGTCCGACTCGGCGGCCGCCGCCTACTTCAACGGCGTCTGGCGCAACATCCTGAAGCTGGCCTTCGGCAACAAGATGCCGAAGGAACTGCGGGTCAAGGGCCAGTGCCTGTACGTCCGCGGAGCCGATGGTTCCGGCCCGGTCGACGACCTTGCCAAGCCCACCCGCGAGTGCGGCGAGCGGGACGGCGACTCGGCGCAGCCCGACGGCGGCGACCGCTGGTTCGAGGTCGTGCGCAAGCTGGTCAAGGACGAGAAGAACGAGTGGTGGTCCTCGCCCGCCTCCCGTACGGACAAGGCCACCACGACCCGCGACGAGCTGTTCGCGCGGGCCATGGAGGACGCCCGCTGGGAGCTCACCGCCAAGCTCGGCAAGAACATCAAGACGTGGAACTGGGGCCGCCTGCACCAGCTCACGCTGAAGAACCAGACCCTCGGCACCGAGGGCCCCGGCTTCATCCAGTACCTGCTCAACCGCGGCCCGTGGAACCTGGGCGGCGGCGAGGCGGCCGTCAACGCCACCGGCTGGAACGCGGCGGGCGGCTACGAGGTCGTCTGGGTCCCGTCGATGCGCATGGTGGTCAACCTGGGCGCCCTCGACAAGTCCCGCTGGATCAACCTGACGGGCGCCTCGGGCCATGCGTACAGCCCGAACTACACCGACCAGACGGACAAGTGGGCCAAGGGCGAGCTGCTCGACTGGCCCTTTACTGAAAAGGCAGTTGAGGAGAGCGCGACTCAGAGACTAGTACTTAAGCCGTAGGTCGTTGGTGCTCTTGGTGTGCCATCATGATCAACTTCACCATGTGAACATGTTGATGGAGAGGGGAATTTGCATGAAGAGGTTCTTTGCCAGCGCGGTGGCTACCGGGATCGTCATTGCTGGCGCGGGAGTCGTTATGGCACCTGCGGCTCATGCGGAGTCGGGCTACCCCTGTACTGCCAAGGAGAGCGTCACGATTCGATCGAAGCCGACGTCTTCGTCAACTGCGCTTGGCCTCTTGCCCAAGGGGAAGACTGCTTCTTGTTGGCAGACAGAGTTTGGCGGATCATACAAGGCGTGTGGTATGTCTTACAGCCAGTGGATGCTCATCCAGTACGGAAAGACCAGGGGTTGGGTCGCAGGTTCTTGCGTTAGCTGACGCGAGCAAGTTGATTCGGACGAATCCTTAGAAGCGCCGGGCGCCTCCGGGCGTCACCACCGCGTGCACGGGGTGGTCGTGGGGTTCCGCCGGAACCTCCGCGACCACCTCGTTCTCGTACAAGAGCACCACGAGCCGCGCCGCCGCCACGCGCGCGCGTGGCGCTTCCGTGCCCGCCGCCGCCACGCGCGCGCGTACGGAGGGCGGGTACGGACCGGCGCTCTCCAGCCGGGCCAGCACCCTGTCGTACGACCCGCCGCCGCGCCCCAGCCGCATCCCCTGCCCGTCCACCGCGAGCCCGGGCAGCAGCACCGCCCCTGCCTCCCGTACGGCGTCCACGCCCAGCCGGGGCCCGGCCGGCTCCAGGAGCCCCCGTCCGGCCCGTACGAGCCCCTCCTCGCCCTCGTACGCAGCCCAGTCCAGGTCGTTGTCGGGCAGCAGCACCGGCAGCAGTACCCGCACCCCGCGCGCGTGCAGCGCGTCCAGCAGGACGCGCGTGCCGGGCTCGCGGCCGATCGACACGTACGCGGCGACGGTGTCCGCCCCGGTCAGTTCGGGCAGCTCCCACGCGCGTTCGGCGAGAACCGCGGCGGCCTCCCGTGCGTCCTCTTCGGACAACAGGCGCCGCCGGTCCAGGAGTTCACGCCGCAGTGCGGCCTTCTCGGCCGCACGGTCCGTCATCTCCGCATCACTCACGGTCACTTGCCCTTCACAATTCGCTCGTACGTCAACAAAAAGGCGGGAAGCCGACCTTCCCGCAGGGGACAGCCGATATCGTTCCGGCATGACTCAGGCTCACCCCAGGATCAGTAAGGCTGTCATCCCGGCCGCGGGGCTCGGTACGCGCTTCCTGCCCGCCACCAAGGCGACGCCCAAGGAAATGCTGCCGGTCGTCGACAAGCCCGCCATTCAGTACGTGGTCGAGGAGGCCGCCGCGGCGGGCCTGTCCGACGTGCTGATGGTCACCGGCCGCAACAAGCGCCCTCTTGAGGACCACTTCGACCGCAACTACGAGCTGGAGTCCGCCCTCACCAAGAAGGGCGACGCGGGCCGCCTGGCGAAGGTCCAGGAGTCCAGCGACCTGGCGACCATGCACTACGTCCGCCAGGGCGACCCGCGCGGCCTCGGCCACGCCGTCCTGTGCGCCGCCCCGCACGTCGGCGAGGAGCCCTTCGCGGTCCTCCTCGGCGACGACCTGATCGACCCGCGCGACCCGCTGCTGTCGCGCATGGTGGAGATCCAGGAGCAGTTCGGCGGCAGCGTCGTCGCCCTCATGGAGGTCGACCCGGAGCAGATCCACCTCTACGGCTGCGCGGCCGTCGAGGCCACCCCCGATGCCGACGTCGTGCGGGTCACCGGACTCGTCGAGAAGCCCGAGCCCGCCGAAGCGCCCAGCAACCTGGCGATCATCGGCAGGTACGTCCTGGACCCGGCCGTCTTCGGAATACTGCGGGAGACCGAGCCGGGCCGCGGCGGCGAGATCCAGCTCACCGACGCGCTCCAGAAGCTCGCCGTCGACGAGAAGGTCGGCGGCCCCGTCCACGGCGTGGTCTTCAAGGGCCGGCGCTACGACACCGGGGACCGCGGGGACTATCTTCGGGCGATTGTCAGACTCGCATGCGAACGTGAAGACCTGGGCCCGGACTTCCGTACCTGGCTCCGCAGTTACGTCACCGAGGAGATTTGACATGCTCCCCGGGCTGATGTCCGGGGATTCTGGCCTTCCCCCACCCACCACCGTGCCGCTTCGCGGCACGGTGGTGGGTGGGGGAGTCCGAGGCTTCCTGTTTCACTGCGTCATGCCGGGACTTTTACGTCCCTGGTCTTACCGTCGCTCCGCAGGCGTTTTGGGTCTCCGTGATGTCCCTCGGCGACCTTGAGGTTCTGTGTGTGCAGCCGTCGGCCCTCTTGGAGGGTGTTGTCGGCGGCGTTGGTGTCTCTGTCGTGGACGGTTCCGCAACCTGGGCAGGCCCAGGTGCGGACGTTCAGCGGTTTGGGACCGTCGATGCGGTGGCAGACCGAACAGCGCTGGGAGGAGGGGAAACTTCGTCCGACGCGCTGGAAAACCCTGCCGTACCGGGCTGCTTTGTATTCGAGCATGGTCAGGAAGCTCGACCAGCCCGCATCGTGAACCGCTTTGGCGAGACGACCGCGGGCCATGCCCTTCACATTGAGTGTCTCGGCGTAGACCGCTTGGTTGTCGCGGATCAGCCGGGTGGACAACTCGGATGGGGTCTCCCCTGCTCGAGCGAAGCCGAGAGCTTGGGGAAGGAAGTGGCGGCGGGCGTCGGCGACTTTGGTGTGCTGGCGGGCCAGCGCCTTACGGGCCTTCTCCTTGTTCATCGACCCTTTCTGCTTGCGGGCGTGCCTGCGTTGGAGGCGCTTGAGCTTCTTCTCCGCGCGGCGCAGGAACCTTGGGGAGGCGATCTTCTCCCCGTTGTCCAGGACGACGAAGTGGGTGAGGCCCATATCGAGGCCGACCTCGTACCCGGCCGCGTCCTCCACCGGCCAGCGTGTGGTGTCGGTGTCCGGGTCGGTTTCGATCACGAACGACGCGAAGTACCTTCCGGCGGTGTCCTTGATGACGGTGACCGAGGACGGGACGATGGGCAGAGTGCGCGACCAGCGGACCTTCACCGCGCCGATCTTCGGCAGGGTCAGGCGCCCTGTCTCGGTGATCTTCCAGCGGGCATTCGCCGTAAACCGCACCGACTGCCGCCGGTCCTTACGGGACTTGAAGGCGGGCGCTCCAACGGGCGGGCCCTTCCGCTTGCCCGAGCGGGAGCCGAAGAACGCACGATAGGCGGACTCCAGATCCCGCAACGATTGTTGGAGCACCACCGAGGACACCTCGCCCAGCCAGGTGCGCTCCTCGCGCTTCTTGCCCTGGGTGAGCACGGCCTTGGACAATTCCCCGGTACCGATCCACGGCTCCTTCGCCGCGTACGCAACGCGGCGAAGCGTGAGGGCGTCGTTGAAGACCACCCGCGCGCAGCCGAACGTCCGCGCCAGCATCCTCTGCTGGAAAGACGTCGGCTCAAGCCGGAAGGAATACCGCAACTGCATGAGACCGGAGCGTAGGCAGGAGTTCTGTACGCGGACGGGCTTGCGTGCCCTGTTCGCCCGATCAGGTGAACTATGGTCACTTGTACCCCTGCCCTGCTACGCAAGGGCGGGGCAGGCAGTCGCTCCGCACCGGTCTTGCGTTTCGTACGCCGCTGGTGCGCTCCGTGCCCGACGGCGAGATCGGGGCGTGAGATGAGCGGTTCTGTACGCTCGGTCCTTCTCTGCCTCGTCACAGGTGAGCCGAGACGTCGTGGCGCCGGACGCCATTCGTTTCTCCCCGGCCGAAGGGCTTTTCCGGAGGGCGGGGCCTTTTGGAAGGAACCAAGGTGAGCACCACCGAAGTACCGCCCGCCGCCGCCCACGACGGCGGCCACGGACCCGACCATGTCTGGTCGGTGGACGAGCACCTCGACGACATCCTCGGCGCGGTCCGCCCGTTGGAGCCCATCGAGCTCCAACTCCCGGACGCCCAGGGCTGTGTACTCGTCGAGGACGTCACCGTCCCCGTGGCCCTCCCGCCCTTCGACAACAGCTCGATGGACGGGTACGCGGTCCGGGTGGCCGACGTCGCCGACGCGAGTACGGAGTTCCCCGCCGTGCTCACCGTCATCGGCGACGTGGCGGCGGGCTCCGGTGGTGCCGACGCACTCACGGTCGGCCCCGGCGAGGCCGCCCGCATCATGACCGGCGCCCCGCTGCCCCCCGGGGCGCAGGCCGTCGTTCCGGTCGAGTGGACCGACGGCGGCAGCGGCGGCGGCCCCGCCACCGCCTTCCGCGCCGCCGGGGCCAACCCGGAGGACTCCACCGGCGAGGTCCGGGTGCACCGCCCCGCGAAGGACCGCGCGCACGTCCGCGCGGCGGGCAGCGACGTCAAGGCGGGCGACACCGCCCTCGAAGCCGGTACGGTGCTCGGCCCGCCCCAGATCGGCCTGCTGGCCGCGATCGGCCGGGCCACGGTGCTGGTCCGCCCGCGCCCGCGCGTGGTCGTCATGTCGACCGGCTCCGAACTGGTCCAGCCCGGCGAGCAGTTGGCGGCAGGGCAGATCTACGACTCCAACAGCTTCGCCCTGACCGCCGCCGCCCGCGCCGCCGGCGCCATCGCCTACCGCGTCGGCGCCGTCACCGACGACGCCGACGAACTGCGCGCCACCATCGAGGACCAGCTCGTCCGCGCCGACCTCCTGGTCACCACGGGCGGCGTCAGCGTCGGCGCGTACGACGTCGTCAAGGAGGCCCTCTCCTCGGTCGCCGACGAGGACGAGCCGGGCAGCGGAGTCGACTTCCGCAAGCTCGCCATGCAGCCCGGCAAGCCGCAGGGCTTCGGCTCCATCGGCCCCGACCACACCCCGCTGCTCGCCCTCCCGGGCAACCCGGTGTCCAGCTACGTCTCCTTCGAGCTGTTCGTCCGTCCGGTGATCCGCGCCCTGATGGGCCTGGCGGACGTCCACCGCACGACCGTCCGCGCCACCCTCGCGGCGGACGGACCGCTCGGCTCGCCCGCCGGCCGGCGCCAGTTCCTGCGCGGTACGTACGACGCCGCCGCGGGCACGGTCACCCCGGTGGGCGGCTCGGGATCCCACCTGATCGCGGCCCTCGCGCACGCCGATTCGCTGCTGGTCGTCCCCGAGGACACCACCGAGGTCGCACCCGGCGCGGAAGTCGAGGTGGTCCTGCTCACCCAGTAATGGGCCGGTGGCGGTACGGTGTCTGCCGCTGCGCCGTGGCAACGACTGCCGAGGCAACGACCGGCGCCGGAACGCGAGGCGGAGTTAATGAGTACGCAAGGCAGCCAGGGCAGCTTGACGGGCCCGCCGAACCCGACAGGGCTGACGCACATCGACGAGGCCGGCGCGGCCCGGATGGTCGACGTCTCCGAGAAGGACGTCACCACCCGCACCGCCCGTGCGAGCGGACGCGTCCTCGTCGCGCCGCGCGTGATCGAGCTCCTCCGCGGCGAGGGAGTCCCCAAGGGCGACGCCCTCGCCACCGCGCGCATCGCGGGCATCATGGGCGCCAAGCGCACCCCCGACCTGATCCCGCTCTGCCACCCGCTCGCCGTGTCCGGCGTCAAGGTCGACCTCTCGGTCGCGGACGACGCGGTCGAGATCCTCGCCACGGTCAGGACCACGGACCGTACGGGCGTCGAGATGGAAGCCCTCACCGCCGTCACCGTCGCCGCCCTCACCGTCATCGACATGGTGAAGGCCGTCGACAAGGGCGCGGTCATCACGGACGTGCGCGTCGAGGAGAAGACCGGCGGCAAGTCCGGCGACTGGAACCGCTCATGACCAACCCGCTCATGAGCCCGCCGCCCCCGGCCCCCGGCCCGCTCGGTGAGAGCGTGCCCGCTGCCCCGCTCGGGGAGAGCGTGCCCGCCGACCTGGTCGGGGAGAGCGCACCCGCAGGCCTGCTCGCGGCGAGCCCGGCCGCCGCCCCGCTCGGGGGGAGCACGCCCGCAGACCCGTTCCCGGTGACCGGCTCCGCCGACCGGGTCGCCGCCCTCGCCCCCGACGCTCCCGCCGACACCGAGGAGCGCCGCGCCTCCGAGGCGCACGCGCCCCCGGGGGTCGTGCCGGGACCGGTCTCCGAGCCCGGCTACCAGCCGCAGGAGCCGGGCCAGCCGATGCACGCGGGGCCGGGCTTCCGCCCGTACCGCGCGCTCGTCGTCACGGCGTCGAACCGGGCCGCCGCGGGCGTCTACGCCGACAAGGGCGGCCCGCTCGTCGCCGAGGGCCTGACCCGGATGGGCTTCACCGTCGACGGCCCCCGCGTCGTCCCCGACGGCGACCCGGTCGAGGCGGCCCTGCGCGACGGCGTCCTGCTCGCGTACGACGTCATCGTCACGACGGGCGGCACCGGCATCTCGCCCACCGACCGCACCCCCGACGCCACCCGGCGCGTCGTCGACTACGAGATCCCCGGCATCCCGGAGGCCATCCGCGCCGAGGGCCGCCCGCACGTCCCGACGGCCGCGCTCTCCCGCGGACTGGCGGGAGTGGCCGAGGGCACGACGCTGATCGTCAACCTCCCCGGTTCCACCGGCGGGGTCCGCGACGGCCTCGCCGTCCTCCACCGGATCCTGCGGCACGCCGTCGACCAGCTGCGCGGCGGCGACCATCCGACGCCCACGGGGTCCACCGGTCCTTCCGGGCCGGGGAGCATCAACTGAACGGCTCCGCCTGGCCCGTGGACCTGGTGGACGGCGACGTCACCCTCCGCCCGATAAAGCTGCGTGACCAGCGGGCCTGGCGCGAGGTGAACCGGCGCAACCGCGAGTGGCTCCGCCCCTGGGAAGCGACCATTCCGCCGCCGCTGCCGACCGGCCCGGTCGCGCACCGGCCGACGTACCGCCAAATGGTCCGCCACCTGCGCGCGGAGGCCAACGCCGGCCGGATGCTGCCCTTCGTCATCGAGTACCAGGGCAGGCTGGTCGGCCAGCTGACGGTCGCCGGGATCACCTGGGGCTCGATGTGCTCGGGCCACGTCGGCTACTGGGTGGACCGCGACGTGGCCGGCCGCGGCGTCATGCCGACGTCCGTCGCGCTCGCCGTCGACCACTGTTTCCGCACGGTCGGACTGCACCGCATAGAGGTCTGCATTCGCCCGGAGAACGGCCCCAGCCGCCGCGTCGTCGAAAAGCTCGGCTTCCGCGAGGAGGGCCTGCGCCCGCGCTATCTGCACATCGACGGCGCCTGGCGCGACCACCTCGTCTTCGCCCTGACCTCGGAAGAGGTCGTCCCGGAAGGCGTCCTCGGCCGCTGGCACCGACGTTCCGCGTCCCAGCAATGACACCCAGTAATGACACCGGGCAATGACGCCCAGTAGTGAATCCCAGACAGCGACTTCTAAAGAATGAAATAAATGTTCGAATTTGATCGCGGTCGCCATCCCGGGCGTCAAAAAAGTTCGGAATATCAGACAGATACGCCCGACACACCGGCCCAATTGGCCGATGGCCCCCTCCAGGCCCCTCTACGGTGTGGGGTGTGAGCAGCAGCGGCCTGATCTACGCAGTCATTGTCGGGGCCTGGGCCGCCTACTTGGTGCCGATGTGGCTCCGCAGGCAGGACGAACTCAACGAGGCCCGTCCGACGGAACGCTTCAGCACCGCCATCCGGCTCCTGTCCGGACGGGCGGCGATGGAGCGCCGGTACGCCAAGGAACTCCAGCAGCGCCCGGCCGACAGCCAGGACGGCACGGCGGACGGCGACCCCGAGACCCCCGACAGCGCGGACCCGACGACCGACTCGGTCGACGTCCGCGCCTTCGCGGCACCCTCGTCCAGGACCGAACGCCCGGCAGCACGCGAGCAGTCGCGGGAGCAGGTCCGGGAACAGGTGCGCGACCAGCAGGCGCGCGATCAGTCGGTACGTGACCAGTCGGTGCGCGACCAGCCGGTACGTGACCAGCCGGTACGTGACCAGCCGGCCAGGGACAAGGCGGTGCGCGAGCAGCCGGTACGTGACGAGCCGCCGGCCCGTGACCAGTCCCGTCGCCCCCGTACCGCCGCGCCCGCGCAGCCCTCCCCGGCGTCCGCCGAGCGGGCCCGCCGCTCCAAGGTCCTTGCCAGGCGCCGCCGTACCACCGTGCTGCTCTTCGCCGCCTTCACCCTCGGCGCGATCGTCGCGGCCGTCGGAGGGCTCCGTTACCTGTGGGCGCCCGGCATCCCGGCCGTCCTCCTCAGCGCGTACATCGTGCATCTGCGCGGCCAGGAGAAGCGCCGGTTCGCCTTCACCATGGACCGTCGCCGGGCCGAGTTCGCCGCCCAGCGGCTGCGTGAGCAGCGGACCCAGCTGGTCCGCCGTCCCGTATCGCAGTCGCAGTCGCCCGACCAGCACCAGGGCCACCACGCGCACCACTCGCAGCAGCGCGCGGACTCCGGTGAGCGGCCCGAACCGGAGCCCGCTCCCGCCGTCTCCCCGCAGGAGGCCGGCCGCCGCGCGCTGGTCGAGCAGACCGACCACGCCGAGTGGGTCGACCAGCAGCGCGAGCGCGAGCGGGGCGGAGCGCGCGGCGAGAGCTGGGAGCCCGTCCCGGTCCCGCTCCCGACGTACGTCACCGCCCCCGTCGCGCCGCGCGCCACCGGCGACCTCGACCTCGGCGCCCCCGGAACCTGGAGCTCCGCCCGCTCCAGCACCGCCGACCCGGCGGGCCCCGCGGCTTCGTCGGCCGCCGCGGCCGACGACTCGGCTCCGCGCCGTCAGCGCCCGCAGCAGGGGCGCCGCACGCGCGACCACGGACGTACCCCGCTCTTCGACCAGTACGACGAGGACGAGCGGCCCCGCGCCGCCAACGAGTGACCCGCCCGACGAGCCCGCCGGAAGTCCCGCCGCAGGTGGGGGGCCTCGGTAGGTGGTCGGAACGGATTACCGAGCACCCCGGAAGAGGTGCTAGAGTTCTACTCGTTGCAAGGGCCTGTGGCGCAGTCTGGTAGCGCACCTCGTTCGCATCGAGGGGGTCTGGGGTTCAAATCCCCACAGGTCCACCGCAGCTGAGAGCCCCTACCGGGGAAACCCGGTAGGGGCTCTTTGGCGTCCGCAGCCGCTAGCGGCTAGCCGCTAGCCGCTAGCCGTGCGGCCCGGCAGGTGCTCCCCGCGCTCCGGCTAGCGGCTCAGGTTCCTGAACCGCTTCACCGCCAGGGGGAAGAAGACGGCGATCAGGGCCACCGGCCAGGCCGCTGCGAGCAGTTCGGCGTGCGTGGTGGCCCAGGAGTCGCCTGCCGCACCCGGATTGCCGAACAGGCCGCGTACCGCCGTGGCCGTCGCGGACATCGGGTTCCACTCCACCACCGCGCCCAGCCAGGACGGCATCGACTCCGGGGAGGCGATGGCGTTCGAGAGGAAGCTGACGGGCCAGACCAGGATCTGCACCGCCTGCACCAGTTCCGGCCTGCCCGCGACCATCGCCAGGTGGATGCCGATCCACAGCATCGCGAAGCGCAGGAGGAGGAGCAGGCCGACGGCTCCGAGGAAGGAGGCGAAGCCGTGGTGCCAGCGCCAGCCGATGGCGTGGCCGACCGCGATCATCACGGTCAGGCCGACCACCGACTGCAGCATGTCGGCGACGCTCCGCCCGACCAGGACCGCGCCGGAGGTCATCGGCATCGAGCGGAACCGGTCGACGACCCCCTTGCCCAGGTCCTGGGTGACCGAGAGCATCGTCGCCTCAAGGCCGAAGGCCATGGTCATGGTGAGCATGCCGGGGACCAGGTAGTCCGTGAAGTCCCCGTCGACGCCGCGCCCGCCGCCGATCAGGTAGCTGAACATCAGCAGCATCATCACCGGGAAGACCAGCCCGACGACCACCTGCACGGGCTGCCGTGCCCAGTGCGCCAGTTCGCGCCTGGTCATCGTCCAGGAGTCGGCGGCCGCCCAGCTCAGTTTCGAGGCCGTGCCGGGTGGGGTGGTGCTGGTGCTGGTGCTGGTGCTGGTGCTGGTGCTCGTGCCGGTGCCGGTGCCGGTGCTCGTGCTCGTACTGTGCGGGGAGCCCGCGCTCCGTGTCGTACTCATGCCGCGTCCTCCTTCGTCAGGTGCAGGAAGACTTCGTCGAGCGTCGGCCGCCGGACCGCGATGTCCTCCGCCTCGATGCCGGCCGCCTCCAGTGCCCGGACGGTCTTGGTCAGTGCCGCCATCCGGTCGCCGACCGTGGCGCTGACCAGCCGCCGGTCCGGGTCCACGAGCGCGTCGCCGGGCAGGAGGGAGGCCGCGAGCGCCAGTTGGGCCGTGTCGTGCAGGACCACGTCGATGCGGTCGCCGCCCGTCCTGGACTTCAGCTCGTCCGCCGTGCCCTCCGCGATGACCCTTCCGTGGTCGATCACCGAGATCCGGTCGGCCAGCTGGTCGGCCTCCTCCAGGTACTGCGTGGTCAGGAGTACGGTCGTGCCGCCGCCGACCATCGAGCGGACCGCGTTCCACACCTCCGTGCGGCCGCGCGGGTCGAGCCCGGTGGTGGGTTCGTCCAGGAAGAGCACCTGTGGTTCGGGGATGAGGGAGGCCGCGAGGTCGAGCCTTCGCCGCATGCCGCCGCTGTACTGCTTGACCGCCTTCTTGCCGGTGTCCGCGAGCCCGAAGCGGGTGAGGAGCTCGTCGGCCCTGGTGCCCGCGCGGCGTGCGCCCAGGTGGTAGAGGCGTCCGAACATCTCCAGGTTCTGGCGGCCGCTGAGTTCCTCGTCGACTGCGGCGTGCTGGCCGAGCAGTCCGATCCGCGAGCGCACCTCGACGGCCCGGGTCCGCACGTCGATCCCGGCCACCTCGACGCGGCCCTCCTCGGGGCGCAGCAGGGTGGACATGATGCGGACGGCCGTGGTCTTGCCGGCGCCGTTGGGGCCGAGGACGGCCTGGACGGTGCCGCTCCTGACAGTGAGGTCGAGGCCGTCGAGGGCCTGCTTGTCCCCGTACTTCTTCCGTACTCCTTCGACGACGATCGCCGGATCGGGGTCGGTCAAAACGCTCTCTCCTCGGGGTAGTAGTCAAACTTGATTAGCCTGGAAGGTACTCCCTGCTTCGCGATTAATCAAACTTGACCACTGATACGGTCTAGTCCAAGTTGATGAGAAGGGTGCCGTTCATGTCAGTGATCCGGCTGCTGGTCCTTGGCGCGGTCCGCCAGCACGGACGGGCGCACGGCTACCAGGTGCGCAACGACCTGGAGTTCTGGGGCGCCCATGAATGGTCCAACGCGAAGCCCGGCTCGATCTACCACGCGCTCAAGCAGATGGCCAAGCAGGGACTCCTCGTCGCGCACGAGATCGCGCCGAGCACGGTGGGCGGTCCGCCCCGGGTCGAGTACGAGATCACCGAGAAGGGCGACGAGGAGTACTTCGGGCTGCTGCGCTCGGCCCTGACCTCGCACGATCAGAAGATCGACGTGCTCTCGGCCGGTCTCGGCTTCATCGTCGACCTGCCGCGCGAGGAGGCCGTCGGGCTCCTCAAGGAGCGGGTCAAGGGGCTTGAGCAGTGGCGGGCGGGGGTCGTCGAGTACTACCTGCCGGAGGGCGGGCCCGCGCAGCTGGGGCACATCGGTGAGATCACGAACATGTGGGTGCACCTGGCCGACAGCGGCGCGGAGTGGACGCGCAGCCTGATCGGGCGGATCGAGGGCGGTGCGTACGTCTTCGCAGGTGAGGGCGAGCCCTTCGTGGGGGTGCTGGCGGACGACGAGCCGAATCCTTACGCGACGGGGCCGCATCCCGAGGACCTCCGCTAGGTCCTGTCCGGCGGGTCGGAGCCAGAGGGCCTCCGCTGGCTCCTGTCCGGTGGGTCCGAGCCAGAGGACCTCCGCTGGCTCCTGTCCGGTGGGTCAGAGCCAGCCGGGGGCGACCAGGAGGGCCCAGGTGGTCAGTGGGGCGACGACCGCCATGCTGAGGCCCCAGGTCATCAGGGTGCGGAAGACCCGTTGGCGTTCCTCCGCCGGTGAACTGGCCGTCACCAGCGCGCCGCTGGTCGACAGCGGGGAGGAGTCGACGACGGAGGACGAGACGGCGAGCGCGGTGATCAGGCCCAGCGCGCCGATCTCCCCGCCCAGCAGGAACGGCACGGCCAGCGGGATGAGGGCGCCCAGGATTCCGGTGGTCGACGCGAAGGCCGAGACGAAGGCCCCGATCAGGCAGAGCAGCAGTGCGCCCAGCAGGGGCGCCTGGATCGAAGCGACGCTCTCGCCGAGCCAGTTGATGGTGCCCATCCGCTCCATCACGCCGACGAAGGTCACCACTCCGCACACGAGGAGGACGGTGGACCAGGCACAGCGTTCCACGGCCCCTTTCGCGGCCGAGGGGGAGGCCAGCGCCAGGATCACGGTCACCGTGAGCGCCATCAGCCCCACGTCGAGCTTGAGGAAGAGTGCACCGGCGACCAGGCCGAGCAGGCCGAGGAGGGTCAGTGCGCGGATGCCGTTGAGTCGGGGGTCGGGGTCGGGGTCGGGGACGGGCTCGGGGCCGGGTGCGGGGGTTCGTACGTCCGGGGGTGCGGTGAGGGTGGTGGGGGCGGTGCCGGGTTTGCTGTCGCGCACGGGGGCGGGATTGCTTGGGGGTGTGCTGCCCGGTGTGGTGCCCGGCGGGGTGCTGGGGGCGGTGCCGGGGGGCGTTTTGGACGCCGTGCCGTCACGTTGCTCGGGGGGTGCGGGGGTTCCCGCGGTCGTGTGGACCCGGCGGCCGATCAGTCCGCGGCCTCCGAAGAGCAGGAACACGACCACGCTGAGCAGGACGTTGAAGACGAAGGACCCGGCGAACAGCAGCCCGGGGCTGCTCGGCAGATCGTTGCGGGTGACGACGCCGTTGGTGATGCTGCCGAAGACGCTCGCGGGAGAGAAGCCGCCCGCACTCGCACCGTTGATGATCATCAGTCCCATGAGCAGGGGATTGATGCGGTAGCGGGCGGCGAAGCCCATGCCGATGGGGGCGATGACCCCCACCGCGGCGGGGACCACCGCGCCGACCGCGGTGAGGGAGGCGGTGACCAGGAACATGACCCAGGGGATCAGCGCGATCCGGCCCCGTACGGCACGGGTCGCGGCGTGCACCAGCCAGTCGACGGTGCCGTTGCTGGTGGCGATGGCGAACAGCAGGGTGACCCCCACCAGCACGACGAAGAGGTCGCCGGGGAACCCGCTGAAGATGTCGTCGGGGCTCTCGCCGCCCACGGTGGCGCCGACCGCGAAGGCGGCGACGAGGGCCAGTACGCCCATGTGGACGGACGAGAAAGTGGCGATGGCGAACACGAGCACAAGTACGAGAAGCGCGATGAGATGAGCGGACACGAGGTTCCTCGCCTTCGGTGGACGGCCGAATGCGCGGGCATGCGGAGTCACCCCGGGCAGCTCTCCACGGCCGCCGGAACGGTGGGAGGGGCTGCTGGGCGCAGGCTTCGGAGCGGCCGGGCACATGCCGGCGCGGCCGGGAGAAGTCGGGAGGTGATGCCGTACGCACACACCATTGACGATTCCGGATCGTGGAATCGGAGTTTCGTTGGTGGCGAGTATCTGAGGGCTTCGGAAGAGTCGTCAAGGGGTCTGACACGGAGCGGATGTGACGGTACGTCGACCGGGGTGAGCCCGTCCGGTGCGGGGCTCCGTGGTTCGGGCAGGGGTGTGAGTGGCCCGGGTGCGGTCGGTGACGGGTGGCGGTTCTGTCGGTCCGCGGGGCGGTGAGCTGGGGTTCTGTGGGGGCGGGGTTGGTTCCAGGGCTGGCGTTCGGCGGGGCTGGGGCCTCCCCGGGGCCTCCCCGGGGGCTGCCCGGGGGCTGCCCGGGGGCTGCCCGGGGGCTGCCCGGGGTCGCCCCGTACGGCGGCCGCACTTGTGGTCCGGCCTCGGCCTGGCCTTGCTGAACTTCTCTCCGGCGGGGCGTAGTTGGTCGCTCGGCTGTTCCGGGGAGCAGGGTCGGGTCGCCGGGCTGTCGTTCTGCGGGGGCATTCCGCTTCCTCGGCTGGGCTCTCGTCCTCGGCCCCGGCCCCGGCCTCGCCCTCGGCTTCGTTCCCGCCTTGCCCAATTCCCGCTCGGTGGCTGGCGATTCGCCAGTCTGCTGCTCCGCAGGGTTCGGCGGCTGCTTCCCGTGCTGTCGTTCCGCCGGATCCGGTGGCCTCTCCGGGCTGCCTTCGGGTGCACCTCCGCATTCCGGGCATCGCCTGCCTGACTTCCAGGCGGTTGGGCGTAGTTCGCTGGTCTGCTGCCCCGTAGGGGTCGGCCGGCGGCCGGGGTGCCGGTCTGTCGATCCGGCGGACCCTGTTCCGGGGGCGTGTTCAGCGTTGTTGTGTCGCATGCAGTCGGTTCAGCGATTTGCCGACCTCGCGGGCCACCTCCGCCACTTGGGCCCCGAGGTCGGCGCGTGATTCCGGGGTCATCCTGCTGGTGGGCACGTTGACGCTGATGCTCGCCACCGGCAGTCCGTCCGGTCCGAGTACCGCCGCCGCGACGGCCGAGACGTCCGTGCGCCACTCGCCGCCGTTGGTCGCGTAACCGCGCTGCCTGATCTCCCGCAACTCCGTGCGCAGCGCGTCCGGTTCGGTGATCGTCCCCTCGGTGAAACCCGCCAGGCCGGCGGCGATGTACTGCTCCACCGCCTCGTCGGGCCGGGCCGCCAGGACCGCCTTGCCGTTGGCCGAGGCGTGGCCGGGCAGGACCTGGCCCAGTGGCAGCACGATCCGGACCGGGCGGCTGGTCTCCAGCCGCTCGATGAGGATCACCCGGTCTCCCTCGGGCACGGCCAGGTGCACGGTCTCGTCGGTGCGCCGGCGCAGTTCCTCCATGGCCGGTACGGCGACGTCCCGCAGCCCCAGCTCGCCGGTGGCCTGCCTGCCGACGAGCAGTGCCTTGGTGGTCAGCGCCCAGCGGGTGGGGGTGTTGCCGGTCTGTTGGATCCAGCCGGCCTTGTGCAGCGTGGCGAGGGTCCGCTGTGCGGTGCTCTTGGGCAGTTCCATGGCTCTGGCCAGCTCCGCGACCCCGATCGGCTGCCGGGCGGCGACCTCCTCCAGGGCGCGGAGCGCGTTGAGGACGTTCTGCATCCGTTGACTCCCTCCGGGCGACGCGCCTATGCTCCGCCGTGCCGCAGAACGATACATCGTGCCGTAACACGGCACAAGGGTGAAGGAGTTGCTCGCGATGACACTTCGAACCGGCCGCCACTTCCTGCAGATTCCCGGCCCCACCAACGTCCCCGATTCCGTGCTGCGCGCGATGGCGGCACCCGTCATCGACCACCGAGGGCCCGAGTTCCAGAAACTGACGAACCGTCTGCTGCCCGCGCTGGCAACGGTGTTCCGGACGCGGGGGCCTGTGGTCGTCTTTCCCGCTTCGGGTACGGGCGCGTGGGAGGCGGCCCTCGTCAACACGCTCAGTCCGGGGGACCGGGTGCTGTGCTTCGAGACCGGGCACTTCGCCACGCTCTGGCGGACGATGGCCGAAGCGCTGGGCCTGGACGTCGACTTCGTGCCGGGAGACTGGCGTCGCGGGGCGGACCCGGAGGTCCTCGCGGCCCGCCTCGCCGCTGACCCCGCGCACCGCATCAAGGCCGTCTGCGTCGTGCACAACGAGACGTCGACCGGTGTGACCAGCCGCGTTCCCGAGATCCGTGCCGCACTCGATGCGGCGGACCACCCCGCGCTGCTGCTCGTCGACACCATCTCGTCGCTGGCCTCGATCGACTACCACCACGACGCCTGGGGTGTCGACGTCACCGTCGCCGGATCGCAGAAAGGGCTGATGCTGCCGCCCGGCCTCAGCTTCAACGCCGTCAGCGACAAGGCGCTTGAAGCCGCGGCCGCTGCCCGGCTGCCGCGTTCGTACTGGGACTGGCGGCCGGTGATCGAGGCGAACCGGAACGGCTTCTTCCCGTACACCCCCGCCACCAATCTGCTCTACGGGCTGGAGGAGGCGCTGCGGCTGCTCGCCGCGGAGGGGCTGCCCGCGGTCTTCGCCCGGCACTCCCGGCACGCCGCGATCACCCGGGCCGCCGTGCGGGCGTGGGGGCTTGAGGTGCTCTGTGCGGACGAGCGCGAGCACTCCTCGTCGCTCACCGCCGTGCTGCTGCCCGAGGAGCACGATGCCGACAAGGTGCGGGAGATCGTCCTGGAGCGGTTCGACATGTCGCTGGGGTCGGGGCTGGGGCGGCTCGCGGGGAAGGTGTTCCGGATCGGGCACCTGGGGTGCTTCAACGATTTGATGTTGGCGGGGACGTTGGCCGGGGTGCGGGCGGGGCTCGAACTGGCCGGAGTTCCGTTGGCGCCGGCCGGTGAGGATCCGACTCCGGAGCTCCTGCGCACGGCCTGAGCCCGCGGGCAAGGGAGGCGTGGACAGGCTGCGGGTCCGTCGTGGCTGGTCGCGCAGTTCCCCGCGCCCCTAAAAGCCCGCTCCGCAGCCCTCTCGCTCGCCCCGAGTCGCCTCCGCCCCGGACCCTGGAGCCGCACATGACGACCACCGATGCCCGTCACTCTCTCGAACAGAAGCTGCGCGCCGATCTCGACGGTGAGATCCGCTGCGACGAGTACACCCGTCACCTCTACTCCCGCGACGCCAGCATGTATGCCATCACCCCCCTCGGCGTCGTCTTCCCCCGGCACGCCGACGACGTCCGTGCCACCGTCGCAGCCGCGGCCGAGCACGGCGTCCCCCTCGTTCCGCGCGGTGCCGGTACCAGCCTGGCCGGGCAGACCATCGGCCCCGGGCTCGTACTGGACTTCTCCCGCCACATGAACCGGATCCTCGAACTGGACCCGGCCACCCGCACCGCGCTCGTCGAACCCGGCGTCGTACAGGACCAGTTGAACCGGGAAGCCGCCCCGCACCGGCTGATGTTCGGCCCCGACACCTCCACCAGCAACCGCGCCACCATCGGCGGCATGATCGGCAACAACTCGGCCGGCAGCGGCTCCCTGCGCTACGGCATGACCATCGACCACGTCCGCGCCCTCGACGTCGTCCTCGCCGACGCCAGCACCGCCCACCTGGCCCCCGTCGACGAGGAGGAACGGCTGCGCCGCGCCGCCCTCGACACCCTCGAAGGGCGTCTGTACGCCCAACTCCCCGCGCTGGTACGGGAGAACAGCGACGCCATCGCCAAGGGATTCCCGCGCTTCTGGCGCCGGGCGGGCGGCTACCGGCTCGACCGGCTCGCCCGCGAGGACCAGCCCTTCGACCTGGCCTCCTTCGTCGTCGGCTCCGAAGGCACCCTCGCCGTCACCACCCGCGCCCTCGTGGCCCTCGTCCCCAAGCCCTCCCGTACGGTCATCGCCGTCGGCCACTTCGCCTCCGTCGCCGCAGCCATCGAGGCCACCGAGGACGCGCTCGCCTGCGAGCCCGCCGCCGTCGAGCTCATGGACCGCACCATCCTCGACCTCTCCCGTCAGAAGATCGAGTACGCGCCCCTGTCGGGCATCCTGCACGGCGATCCCGACGCGCTGCTCTTCGTCTCCTTCACGGGCGACGAGGAGGGTGAACTCCTCGGCCAGCTGGACCGGTTGGTGCGGTCGTGGGAGCGGCACGGTCACGGATACCACACCCTGCGGGCCGTCACCGCCGCCGAGCAGGGGGCCCTGCTGAAGGTGCGCAAGGCCGGGCTCGGGCTGCTCATGGCGGCCAGTGAGGGGACGAAGCGGCCGCTGGCCTTCGTGGAGGACACCGCCGTCGACCCCGCCCATCTGCCCGCCTACACAGGCCGGTTCAAGGAGGTGCTGGACCGGCACGGGCTCAAGGCCGGCTTCTACGGGCATTGCTCGGTCGGCTGTCTGCACATCCGGCCGTTCCTGGACCTCACCGACCCGGCCCAGCAGCAGACCATGCGCACCGTCGCCGAGGAGATCAAGGACCTGGTCACCGAGTACGGAGGCGTCAACTCCAGCGAGCACGGCGACGGGCTCGCCCGCAGCGAGTTCAACCGCGAACTCTTCGGCGACGGACTCTACGAGGCGATGCGCCGGGTGAAGGGGATCTTCGACCCGGAGAACGTGATGAACCCCGGGAAGATCGTCGACGCGCCGGCCATGACCGACCACCTGCGCGACGCCGCCCTGCCGCCCGCCCCCGCGCTGCGCACCCGGCTCGACTTCGAGGTGGTGGGCGGGATGCGGGCCGCCGCCGACCGCTGCATGAACATCGGTCTCTGCCGCAAGGAGGGGGCGGGCACGATGTGCCCCTCCTACATGGCCACCAAGGACGAACGGGACTCCACCCGGGGGCGGGCCGGAGCGCTCGTCAAGGCACTCTCCGAGCCCGACCCCAAGGCTGCGCTCGGCGACGAGGGGCTGCACGAGGTCCTGGACCTGTGTCTGATGTGCAAGGCGTGCAAGAGCGAGTGCCCGCTCGGCGTGGACATGGCCTCCCTCAAGGCCGAGGCCCTCTCCCACCACCACGACCTGCACGGGATCCCGCTGCGCTCACGGGTCTTCGGCTCGATCCGCGCCCTCAACCGGCTCGGCTCGACGGCCGCCCCGCTCTCCAACCTCCCCGGCCGGATCCCGCTGCTGCGCCGCCTCTTGGAACGCTTCCTCGGCATCACGTCCCGGCGCCCGCTGCCGCGCTTCGTCCACCACAACCTCGTGCGCTGGTACGGGGGTCGGGCCCACCGGCGAACCCGTGCGAAGGCCGCGCCGCGCGGCGTCGTGACGTACCTCGCCGACTCCTTCACCACCTACACCGAACCCGGGATCGGCCGGGCAGCGATCGAGCTGATGGAGCGCGCGGGCTGGGAGGTGCGGCTGGAGAGCCGCGGCTGCTGCGGGCGCTCCAGCCTGTCCAAGGGGCTGCTCGACGACGCCAACGAGAAGGCCTTCAAGCTCGTCCACCTGCTCGCCGAGACCACCCCCGCCCACTCGCCCGTCGTCGGCTGCGAACCCTCCTGCCTGATGACCCTGCGCGACGAACACCGGGCGATGCTGCCGGGCGACTCGGCCCAGCAGCTCATCTCCGGCCGGGTCCGTCAGGTCGAGGAGCTCCTCACCGAGGCCCTCGACGACGGCACCCTGAAGCTGCGCGAGGACTCCTGGCTCAACGGCCGCACCCTCCTCTTCCACGGCCACTGCCACCAGAAGGCGGAGGTGGGCACGGCGGCGACCATGGAGCTGCTGCGCCGCATCCCGGGGGTCGAGGTCGTCGAACTCGACGCGGGCTGCTGCGGGATGGCGGGTTCCTTCGGCTTCGAGGCCGAGCACTACGACGTGTCCATGCAGGTCGGCGCGGACCGGCTGTTCCCGGCGATCGAGGCGGCGCCGGAGCGTACGGTCGTGGTCGCCACCGGGGTCTCCTGCAGGCAGCAGATCTTCCACGGCACGCGCCGCGACGCCTGGCACCCGGTCCAGCTGGTCAAGGAGGCGCTCCTGCTCTGAGCGCCGTCCGTGGCCAGGGATCAGACCAGGGGCTTGGTGTAGCAGCGGCTCTCGTCGGTGTGGCGGTAGAGGCCGAACTTCTCCGAGGGAAGGTAGCCGCTCGACAGGTAGAGGGCGATCGCCTCGGGCTGCTCGGTGCCGGTCTCCAGGACCATGCGGGTGCGGCCGGCCGCGCGGGCGTCGGCCTCCAGGAGGGTGAGGATGCGGCGGGCCAGGGCCTTGCCGCGGGCCTGGGGGACGACGTACATGCGCTTGAGCTCGGCGTCGCCGTCCGCGTAGTTCTCCTCGCCCGCGCTCTGGGTGCGCCAGCCGCCGGTGGCGACGGGGAAGCCCGCGTCGTCGTATGCGATCAGATAGAGGCCGCGGGGCGGGGCGAACATCGCGGGATCGAGCGGGGTCAGGTCGCCGTCGCCGTAGCGCTCGGTGTATTCGAGCTGCACCTGGTCGTTGAGCTTGACGGCGTCGGGGTGGTCGTAGGCGGCCGGTCTTATCTCCATGCGTACGAGAGTACGAGCGCGAGGCGGGCGCGGTCGGAGGGGTCCGTGGGTCGGTAGGGTTTCTGGATGCTGACTGTGACCTCTGTGAATGTGAATGGCCTGCGTGCCGCCGCCAAGAAGGGCTTCGTGCCGTGGCTGGCGGAGACCGCCGCCGATGTCGTGTGCCTCCAGGAGGTACGGGCCGAGGCCGAGCAGCTGCCGGAGGAGGTCCGGGCGCCCGAGGGATGGCACGTGACGTTCGCACCGGCCGCGGCGAAGGGCCGGGCCGGGGTCGCGCTCTACACGCGCGAACAGCCGTCGCGGGTGCGGGTCGGATTCGGCAGCGAGGAGTTCGACGACAGCGGGCGGTACCTGGAGGCGGACGTGGCGGGCGTCACCGTCGCCAGTCTGTATCTGCCGTCGGGCGAGGTCGGGACCGAGCGGCAGGACGAGAAGTACCGGTTCATGGACGAGTTCATGCTGTACCTGGTGGACCTGAAGGCGCGGGCCGCGGCGGACGGGCGGGAGGTCGTGGTGTGCGGGGACTGGAACATCGCGCACCAGGAGGCCGACCTGAAGAACTGGAAGGCGAACCGGAAGGCGTCCGGGTTCCTGCCGGAGGAGCGGGAGTGGCTCGGCCGGGTCTTCGAGGAGGCCGGCTACGTGGACGTCGTACGGAAGCTGCACCCGGAGGTGGAGGGACCGTACTCGTGGTGGTCCTACCGGGGGCGGGCCTTCGACAACGATTCAGGTTGGAGGATCGACTACCAGATCACGACGGACGGCCTCGCGGGGCGCGCGACGAAGGCGTGGGTGGAGCGGGCGGCCAGCCACGGTGAGCGGTGGAGCGACCACGCGCCGGTGACGGTGGTGTACGGGCTCTAGGGCGGGCCTTGGTGACGGCCAACTGCCCCTGAGCGAAGGGTGGTTGGCGGTCTCAGCTCTTGGGCAAGTGACGGTCCAGGGCCATGGAGAGTTCCGCCTCGACGACGCTCTTGGCGAGCGGGCGCAGGCGTTGTGGGTCGGCCTGGTGGGTGGTGACCAGGCTGATGAAGATCTGTGCGAGTACGTCCGCGTGCTCGCGGACCTGGAGGCCCGCGGCCATGACCTCGGTGAGCGGGACGCCCTCGCGGACCAGGGCCGCCGAGGCGTCGAGCAGGCGGCGGCTGATGTGGACCACCTCGTCGCCGTCGACGGCGAGATAGCCCAGTGCCATCGCGGAGGCGAGGTTCTCGGGGGTGACCTCTCCCTCGAAGTAGTCGGCGAGCTGTTCCGGGGTGAGCCGGACCGGGGTCTCCTCGGTGGGTTCGCCGGGGGTGCCCAGGGCGAGCAGTTCGCCCACATCGCGGCCGCTGTCGAAGGTGGAGGCGAGGTCGGCGATGCCGGTGAGGGTGTGGCCGCGCTCCAGGAGGGCGGCGATGGTGCGCAGTCGGGCCAAGTGGTGGTCGTTGTACCAGGCGATGCGGCCTTCGCGGCGCGGCGGCGGGATCAGCTTGCGCTCGCGGTAGAAGCGCAGGGTGCGCACGGGGATGCCGGCCGCCTCGGCGAGTTCCTCCATGCGGTACTCGCGGGGGGTGGTGGGCGTGCCAGGTGTGCTGGGTGTGCTGGACATGTCGGCCGTGCTGCCGTCGCGGGGGGCGCAGGCCTGTCGGCCGTCCTGCCTTTGTTCGTCGCCCTGTTCGGGGGACTCGGGTGCTTCTTCCACTCGGCGAACCTTATTCCGTACCGTCAGTAACTTTGCCTGCTCTGCCTCTACCGATCAGTACGTTACTGCCTTACGCTCCCAACCACGCCAGTGATTGCTGGCAGAGTTGTGGAGCGTCGAGTGCGGGAGGCGTCGGGCATGGCCGAGTTCGAGCACGAGCATGTACGAGTGGCGGTGATCGGGTCCGGGTTCGGTGGCCTGGGGGCCGCCGTCCGGCTGCGCCGCGAGGGGATCACCGATTTCGTCGTCCTGGAGCGGGCCGGCTCGGTCGGCGGGACCTGGCGCGACAACAGTTACCCGGGGTGCGCGTGCGACGTGCCGTCGCACCTCTACTCCTTCTCCTTCGCGCCCAACCCGGAGTGGCCGCGCACCTTCTCGGGCCAGGAGCACATCCGGGCGTACCTGGAGCACGTCACCGACACCTTCGGGCTGCGCCCGCACATCCGCCTCGACCACGAGGTGACGATGATGGCCTGGGACGCCGACAAGCTCTGGTGGAAGATCGAGACGGCGAACGGGAAGACGCTGGTCGCCGATGTCGTCGTGTCCGCGACCGGGCCGCTGTCCGACCCGAAGACGCCGGACATCCCCGGCCTCGACACCTTCCCCGGCAAGGTCTTCCACTCGGCGAAGTGGGACCACGACTACGACCTCCGGGGCAGGCGCGTCGCGATGATCGGGACCGGCGCCTCCGCCATCCAGATCGTGCCCGCGATCCAGCCCGAGGTCGAGAGGCTGACGCTGTTCCAGCGGACTCCGCCGTGGGTGATGCCGCGCGTGGACCGCGAGATCAGCGGGGCCGAGCGCTGGCTGCACCGCCAGGTGCCCGTCACCGGAAAGGTGCGGCGCAGGATGCTGCGGGGGATCAGGGAGCTTCAGGTCCAGGCGTTCACCAAGCGGCCGAACGAGCTCGGGTTCATCGAGAACATCGCCAAGGCCAACATGGCGAAGTCCATCAAGGACCCTGCCGTGCGGGCCAAGTTGACCCCCTCGTACCGCATCGGCTGCAAGCGGATCCTGCTGTCGAGCACGTACTACCCGGCACTCGCGCAGGAGAACGTCGACGTCGTCGCGTCCGGACTGAGCGAGGTGCGCGGCTCGACGGTCGTCGCGTCCGACGGTACGGAGACCGAGGTCGACGCGATCATCTTCGGTACGGGCTTCCACGTCACGGACATGCCGATCGCGGACCGCGTGGTGGGCGCCGACGGCATCACCCTCGCCGAGGCGTGGAAGGGCGGCATGGAGGCGCTGCGCGGTGCGAGCGCGGCCGGCTTCCCCAACTGGATGACGATCATCGGCCCGAACACGGGCCTGGGGAACTCCTCGATGATCCTGATGATCGAGGCGCAGCTCAGCTATATGGCGGACTACGTACGGCAGTTGGATGTGTTGGGAGGTCGGGTGGCCCTGTCCGTGCGGCCGTCCGCCGTCGGGGCGTGGAACCGCCGCGTCCAGGACCGCATGAAGCGCACCGTCTGGAACACGGGCGGCTGCGACAGCTGGTATCTGGACGCGAACGGCCGCAACACGACGGTCTGGCCGGGGACGACGTCGGAGTTTCGGCGGGCGACCCGGGAGGTCAATCTGGCGGAGTACGAAGTGGTGCGGGCCGGGACGGCGTCGGAGGAGTCCCTTGTGGCCGAGGAGGCCGTCGCATGAGCCGCGCAGTGGGTGGACTCGGGCTTGACGTACGGGAGTTGACCGTCACCTCCGCCGACGGGGCACGGCTGCATGTCGAGGTGTACGGGGACGAGGGCGCGCCGCCGGTGGTGCTGGCACACGGGTGGACCTGCTCGATCGAGTTCTGGGCAGCCCAAATACGGGAGCTGGCACGGGAGTTCAGGGTCATCGCGTACGACCAGCGGGGGCACGGGCGCTCGCCCGACTCCGGCGCGTACTCGGCGGACGGACTCGCCGACGACCTGGAAGCGGTGCTCGCCGCGACGCTCGCCCCCGGCGAGAAGGCCGTGCTGGCCGGGCACTCCATGGGCGGCATGACGATCATGGCGGCGGCCGGGCGGGCCGGTTTCGCGGAACACGCGGCGGCGGTGCTGCTGTGCAGCACGGGGGCCGCGCGGCTGGTCGCCGAGGCACTGGTGGTGCCGATCAGGGCGGGTGCCCTGCGGACCCGGCTGACCAGGTCCGTACTGGGGGCGAAGGCGCCGCTGGGTCCCGTCACGCCGGTCTCGAAGGCCGTACTGAAGTACGCGACGATGGGGCGCGGGGCTGCCCCGGACCGGGTCGCGGAGTGCGCGCGCATCGTGCACGCGTGCCCGAGGCGAGCGCGGGTCGGCTGGTCGCACGTGCTGGACGAGCTCGAAGTCACCGCAGGCGTACGGGCGTTGGGCGTCCCGGTCACGGTGGTCGCGGGCGCCGACGACCGGCTCACGCCGCCCGTGCACGCCCGGGGGATCGAAGCCGCGCTGCCCCACTCGCTGGGGCTGACGCTGCTCACCGGGGTCGGGCACATGTCGCCGGTGGAGGCGCCGGAGTTCGTCACCGGGAGGATCCGTGAGCTGGTGCTGGGGTACGTCGCCGCTGGAGCGGAAACTGGGGAGGAAGTCGCATGAGCTACAGCCTTGAGGGTCAGGTCGCGGTCGTCACGGGAGCGGCGCGGGGCGTCGGCGAGCTGCTGGCGCGGAAACTGTCCGCGCGCGGTGCGAACGTCGCGCTCATCGGGCTCGAACCCGAGCTGCTGAAGGACGTCACGGGACGGCTCCACACCGAGAGCGACTGGTGGTACGCGGACGTCACCGACCACGAGGCGATGGCGCGGGTCGCGCAGGAGGTCAAGGAGCGGTTCGGGAAGGTGGACATCGTCGTCGCGAACGCGGGGGTGGCGTCCGGCGGACCGTTCGTGGACTCCGACCCGGAGGCGTGGCGGCGGGTCATCGAGGTCAATCTGGTGGGCGGTGCGGTGACCGCGCGTGCCTTCCTGCCGGTGCTGATGGAGAGCCGGGGGTACTTCCTGCAGATCGCATCGCTGGCGGCGATCACGCCGGCGCCGATGATGAGCGCGTACTGCGCGTCGAAGTCGGGCGTCGAGGCCTTCGCGCACTGCCTGCGGGCCGAGGTCGGCTACAAGGGCGTGCGGGTCGGGGTCGGCTATCTGTCGTGGACCGACACCGACATGGTGCGGGGCGCGGACCAGGACGACGTGATGCGGGAACTGCGGCAGCGGCTGCCGTGGCCTTCGAACCGGACGTATCCGCTGGGTCCGGCGGTCGACCGGATCGTCGCCGGGATCGAGCGGCGCTCCCCCCACGTGTACGCGCAGTGGTGGCTGCGGGGGATGCAGTCGGTGCGGGGGTATCTGCCGGGGGTCATCGGGACGGTGGGACAGCGCGAGATGCGGCGGTTCGAGCCGAGGCTCAGGGGTGTGAGCAGGGGGTTGGTCGGGGCCGGGGGTGCGGCGGACGAGTCGGCGCGGCGGGGTCGTCCTTAGTCCCCTAGCCCTCTTGGGCACAGGGGCCGCCCCCTGGGGCGGGACGGGTGGGCAAGGGGGCGGCCCCCCACTGCGGCACGCCCCCTCCGCGACCGCCCCGCTCGCTACCGCAGACCGTGCGGGTCGGTGGGCCGCTTCGCGGATTCGGCCCCTCCCCGCCCCTTCCCTAAACCGCTCGCCGCGGGGCCGGTCGTCTGCGTGCGGGTGCGTCGTGGCTGGTCGCGCAGTTCCCCGCGCCCCTGACGGGGCCCTGCTACCTCGGTGGAAGCTGTGGTCTTCGCTTGTCCGGGACCGCCGAGTAGTCCGGTGGGGCCGCCGCCGGGGTTTCCGACAGGAGGTCGAGGGCGACCTGGACCGCGTCGTCCAGGACTGCGTACCGTCCCTCCGCCCAGTCCAGCGGCGTGCGGAGTGCCTCGATGTCGGGGGTGACGCCGTGGTTCTCTACCGCCCAGCCGTACTCGTCGAACCACGCCGCGTTCATCGGCACCGTGATGACCGTGCCGTCGCCCAGCGGGTGGCGGCCCGTCATGCCGACGACGCCGCCCCAGGTCCGCTGGCCGACCACCGGGCCGAGCGAGAGGAGCCGGAAGGCGGCGGTGATCATGTCGCCGTCCGAGGACGTCGCCTCGTCGGCGAGGGCGACCACCGGTCCGCGCGGGGCGTTCGAGGCGTACGAGACGGGTTGGGCGTCTCGCGTCAGGTCCCAGCCCAGGATGCGGCGGGTCAGTTTCTCGATGACGAGTTCGCTGATGTTGCCGCCCGCGTTGCCCCGTACGTCGACGATGAGGGCGGGGCGGGATACTTCCAGTCGCAGGTCGCGGTTGAACTGGGCCCAGCCCGAGCCGCCCATGTCGGGGATGTGGAGGTAGCCGCACTTGCCGCCGCTGAGGTCGCGGACGACCTCGCGGCGCTTGGCCACCCAGTCCTGGTAGCGGAGCGGGCGTTCGTCGACCAGGGGGACGACGGCCACCCGGCGCGGACGTGCCTCCGTGCCCTCAGGGACCTCGGGGAGGAAGGTCAGCTCGACGGTGGTTCCTCCGGCGGCCGAGAGGAGGGGGAAGGGGCCCGCCACCGGGTCCACCGGGCGGCCGTCCACATGGGTCAGGACGGCTCCGACCCGGATTCCCGTGCCTGCCAGGGGTGAGCGGGCCTTCGAGTCGGACGAGTCGCCGGGGAGGATGCGGGAGACGGTCCAATTGCCGTCCTTGACATAGAAGTTGGCGCCCAGGAGGCCCATGGCGCGCTGGTAGTGCGGGGGGCCTTCGTTGCGCCGGGCGGCTGCCACGTAGGCGTGCGACGTGCCCAGTTCGCCCAGGACCTCGCGGAGCAGGTCGGCGAACTCGTCGGGGGACGCGACCCGTTCGACCAGGGGCCGGTACTGGTCGAGTACGGCCGGCCAGTCGATGCCGCCCATCCGCGGTTCCCAGAAGTACGCCTTGATGATGCGGCCCGCCTCCGCGTACGCCTGCCGCCATTCCGCGCCCGGGTCCACGTCGTGCAGGATGCGGCGCAGGTCCAGCTGGACGGTCGAGTCGTTGTCGCCGCGTTCCGTCGACGGTACGGCGCGCAGTTCGCCGTCCTCCATGACGACCAGGCGCGTACCGTCGCCGCTGATCGCGAACCACTCCAGGTCGTCGGCGAGTTCGGTCTTGCGGGCCTTCGCCAGGTCGAAGTGTTCGAGGGTGGGGCGGCCCGAGGTGTCGGCGGGGTTGGCGAAGGTCTCGCCGAGCGCGCCGGAGATCGGCCAGCGCAGCCAGACGAGGCCGCCACCGCTGACCGCGGAGAGGGAGGAGTACTTGGAGGCCGAGACGGGGAACGGGGTGACCCGGTTGGAGAGGCCTTCGACCTCGACCGTCACGGTGCCGTCGCCCTCCGCCGCCTCGTCCGGGTCCAGTCCGCCCGCCGCCGGACGCCCGTCCGGGGAGAGCGCGAAGGGGGAGGGGGTCGCGGAGGACAGCGGCACGAGGTAGGGGCGACAGCCGAGGGGGAAGGAGAGGTCTCCGGTGTGCACGTCGTACACCGGGTCGAAGCCGCGCCAGGAGAGGAAGGCGAGATAGCGGCCGTCGCTCGTGAAGACCGGGTTCTCGTCCTCGAAGCGGCCGTTGGTGACGTCGATGATGAGGGGGTTGGCGGGGTCGTTGATGCGGGCCATCTTGATCTGGCGCAGGGAGCGGCCGATGCCGGGGTGGGACCAGGTCAGCCAGGCCCCGTCGGGGGAGAAGGCGAGGTCGCGGACCGGTCCGTTGATGGAGCGGATCAGTTCGGTCAGGTTTTCCTCGCCCTCCGTCACGGTGAGGAGCAGGAGGCGTCCGTCGTGGGAGGCGACGGCGACCCGGCCGCCGTCCGGATCCGACAACAGCTCGTGCACCCGGCCCAGTTGGCCGGAGGCGAGTCTGCGCGGTGCCTGTGCGCCGGCCGCCCTGGGCAGGTAGGCGATCTCGACGGCGTCCTCGCCCTCGGCGTCCGTCACGAACGCGACCTGCCCGCTGGAGCCCAGCATCTCGGGCAGTCGTACCCGTACCCCCGGAGTGTCGGCGATCGTACGGGCCGGGCCGTCGCGGTGGGTCAGCCAGTAGAGGCTGCCGCGCACCGAGACCGCGCTCGCCCGGCCCGTCGTGTCGACCGCGAGAGCGCCGACGTTGCTGGCGGCCGGGACCTGGTAGCCGCGCCGGCCGGTGCGCGGGCCGCCGAGGCGTACATCCAGCTTGCGCGGCACCCCGGTCGGCGAGAAGTCGTCGACCAGCCACAGGTCGCCCGCGCACTGGTAGACGACCCTGGTGCCGTCCGACGAGGCGTGCCGGGCGTAGAAGGCGTCGTGGTCGGTGTGCCTGCGCAGGTCGGAGCCGTCGACGGCGCAGGAGTAGAGGTTGCCGATGCCCTCGTGGTCGGAGAGGAAGGCGATCCGGTCGTCGGCCACGAACATCGGGCAGTCCAGGTGCCCGTTCAGGTCGGGCAGCAGCCGTTCGCCGTGCAGCCACAGGCGGCCCGTCGCGCCGCCCCGGTAGCGCTTCCAGGCGGCCGGTTCGTGCGGCGGCCTTCCGGTGAGCAGGAGCGTGCGGCGCTCGCCCTCGCAGCCGGGGAGCGAGTCCGAGACCGTGATGTCGGAGACCGGCCCCCACGGCAGCCGGCCGCCGGGACTGCCGTCGGTGGGCAGCGAGTACGCCCACGAGAAGTACGAGAAGGGCTGGTTGTGGGAGGAGACGGCGAGGACCTGTCCGTCGGGCGTCCAGCCGCAGACGCGGGCGTCGACCGCCCCCCAGTGCGACAGCCGCCGGGAGGGCCCGCCGTCCACCGGGGCGAGGTGCACCTCCGGGTCGAGGCTGCGCCACGTCGTGTACGCGATCTGCGTGCCGTCCGGCGAGAAGCGCGGGTGCCCGACCCGGGTCCGGTCCACCGTGAGCCGCCAGGCCCGCCCCGGGGCCGCCCCGGCCGGGGCGATCGGCGCCACCCACAGGTCGTCCTCCGCGACGAAGGCGAGGGTGTCGCCGTGCAGGTGCGGGAAGCGGAGGTAGCCGGGGGACGAGGGGGCGGGGGCGGCGGAACCGGGGCGGGCGTCGTCGTTCGTGGGCACTCGCATGCCCTCATGCTTTCCGCGCCAGGGGGGCCCGGCAACTCGTACAGCGGATCTTTATGCGGTGGAACTTCTTATGCGTACGTGCGCCGCAGGAAGCGGACCAGTGGTGCGCAGTCGAGCTGGAGCAGCACCACGCCCTGTGGTGCCTGCAGCTCCAGCACCGCCTGCACCCGCCCGCACGGCCAGATGCGTACGTCGTGCTGTTCGGCGGGTGCGCGCAGCCCCGCTTCCAGCAGGGCGCGCGGGAACGTCCACACCTGCCGGTCCGGGCTCGGTCCTGGCGAGGGGAGCACGACGCTCACCGCCCGTGCGTCGCGGGCGGGGTCGTGGCGCAGGGTGACCGGGAGGCAGACGGGGGCGGGTGCGTCGGTGATCAGGCCCGCGCGCAGCTCCATCTCGATGGCGGTCAGCGCTTCGGAAGTGGCGTTCTGCGGGCTCTCGACGGTGCGGGACATCGGCCCGCCTCCTCACCTCGTACGTACGCAACACTCACATTCGCATCATTTGCCATCTAATGTCCCATATTTTGCCGCGGGCTCGGTGTGGGTATTTGTACCCAGGGAGCTTTTGCAACCGCTTTGCAATAACTCCCTATCATCGAACGGTTGCCCACTCTGAACGCTCCGTAGCGGTTCGAACTCGGGAGTACCGCCATGCATGTACCCGACGGAATCATCAACGCCCCCGTGTCCGTGGCGGCCGGAGTCGTGGCGGTCGCCGCCGTCGGCGTCAGCCTGCGCGGCGCCCGGCGCGAGCTGGCGGACGAGCGGGCGGCGCCGCTCGCGGGCCTGGTCGCCGCGTTCGTCTTCGCGGTGCAGATGCTGAACTTCCCGGTCGCCGCCGGGACCAGCGGGCACCTCCTGGGCGGTGCGCTCGCCGCGATACTCGTCGGCCCCTACACGGGTGTGCTCTGCATCTCCGTGGTCCTGCTCATGCAGGGCATCCTGTTCGCCGACGGCGGCCTGACCGCGCTCGGTGTGAACATCACGGTGATGGGCGTCGTCACCGTCCTCGTCTCGTACGGGATCTTCCGCGGCCTCCTGAAGGTCCTGCCGCGCGGGCGGCGCCGCTCGGTGACGGTGTCCGCCTTCGTCGCGGCGCTCGTCTCGGTCCCGGCCGCCGCCGCCTTCTTCACCCTGATCTACGCGATCGGCGGCACCACGGACGTGCCCGTCGGCAAGGTGCTGACCGCGATGGTCGGCGTGCACGTACTGATCGGCATCGGCGAGGCGGCGATCACCGCGCTCACGGTGAGTTCCGTGCTCGCGGTGCGGCCCGACCTGGTGCACGGGGCGCGCGGGCTCGCGGCGCCGCTGAAGCTGCGGGTGGGGGGCGAGCTGGTGGACGCGGCGGCCCCGTCCTCCCCGTCCTCTCCGTCCTCTCCGTCCTCCTTGTCCTCCCCGTCCTCGAAGGACACGGCCGCCGTGCCGGTCGCCGCGCGGTCCTCGCGGAAGTTCTGGGTCGTGGGGCTGCTGACCGCGCTCGTCCTGGCGGGCGTGGTGTCGTTCTACGCCTCCGCCAGCCCGGACGGCCTGGAGAAGGTCGCCGCCGACCAGGGCATCGACAAGAACGTGCGCGAGCACGCCGCCGCCGACTCCCCGCTCGCCGACTACGGCGTCAAGGACGTCGGCAACGCCCGCCTCTCCGGCGGCCTCGCGGGCGTCATCGGCGTCGGCGTGACCGTCGCGGTCGGCAGCGGCGTCTTCTGGGCGGTCCGCAGGCGGCGTACGGACGCGGGCGCCCCGGACTCCTCCGCGGCCTCGGACAGGACGTCGGTCTGACATGGGCGCCGGCCACGCCCACGCGCTCTACCGGCACGGGCACAGCCCCGTGCACGCCCTGCCGCCGCACTGCAAGCTCGCCGCCGTCTTCACCTTCGTGGTCGTCGTTGTGTCGACGCCCCGGGAGGCGGTGTGGGCGTTCGCCGCGTACGCCGTGCTGCTCGCGGGTGTCGCGTACGCGGCGCGCGTACCGGCGCGGCACCTGCTGAGCCGGATGCTCGTCGAGGTGCCGTTCGTGGCGTTCGCCGTCCTGATGCCGTTCGTGGCGCAGGGGGAGCGGGTGGAGGTCGCCGGGCTCTCGCTGAGCGTGTCCGGGCTGTGGGGCGCGTTCAACGTCCTGGCGAAGGGGACGCTGGGCGTCGCCGCTTCCGTACTGCTCGCGTCGACGACGGAGCTGCGTGAACTCCTGCACGGACTGGCCAGGTTGAGGCTGCCGCCGCTGCTCGTGCAGATCGCGACGTTCATGATCCGGTACGGGGACGTGATCGCCGGGGAGCTGCGCCGGATGTCCGTCGCCCGGCGCTCACGCGGCTTCGAGGCGCGGGGCGTACGGCACTGGGGCGTGCTGGCGAAGACGGCGGGAGCGCTCTTCATCAGGTCGTACGAGCGGGGCGAGCGGGTGCACCTGGCGATGATGAGCCGGGGGTACACGGGAGTGATGCCGGTGATCGACGAGGTGCGTGCGTCGCGGGAGCAGTGGGTTTGGGCGGGGGTGCTGCCGGGGGCGGCGCTGGTGGTGTGTCTGACGGGATGGGTGTTGCTGTGAGTGCTGCTGTTGGTGTTGGTGTTGGTGCTGCGTCGCTTGAGGTGCGGGGGCTCGCGTATGCCTATCCGGACGGGCATCAGGCGCTGTACGGGGTGGACCTGCGGATCGGGCGGGGCGAACGGGTCGCTCTTCTCGGGCCGAACGGGGCCGGGAAGACGACCCTCGTCCTGCACCTGAACGGGATCCTCACGGCCGGGGCCGGGACGGTCGAGGTGGCGGGCCTGCCAGTCGCCAAGCGGAACCTGGCGGAGATCCGGCGGCGGGTCGGGATCGTGTTCCAGGACCCGGACGATCAGCTCTTCATGCCGACGGTCCGGGAGGACGTCGCCTTCGGCCCTGCGACGGGCGGGATGCGGGGGGCGGAGCTGGAGGAGTGCGTACGGGGGGCGTTGGAGCAGGTCGGGATGGCGGAGTTCGCGGACCGGGCTCCGCACCACCTGTCCTTCGGGCAGCGGAGGAGGGTGGCGGTGGCGACGGTGCTGGCGATGCGGCCGGAGATCCTGGTCCTGGACGAACCGTCGTCCAACCTCGACCCGGCGTCGCGGCGTGAACTCGCGGACATTCTGCGGGGGTTGGACGTGACGGTGCTGATGGTCACGCATGACCTTCCCTATGCGTTGGAGCTGTGCGGGAGGGCGGTGGTGCTGAGTGAGGGGTGTGTCGTTGCGGACGGACGGACGCAGGACGTCCTGCTGGACGAGGAGCTGATGCGGGAGCATCGCCTGGAACTCCCCTTCGGCTTCGACCCGGGGTCGGTCCGGGTGGGGTGAGGGGCACATCCCGCGCCCCCAGCCCCCTTGGGCAGCGGGGCCGCCCCCCGGGGGCGGGACGGGTGGGCAAGGGGGCGGCCCCCACGCGGAGCGCCCCTTCCCCGCGACCGCATGGCCTCGCGGCCGCGTCCCGTGCGGGTCGGTGGGCCGCTTCGCGGATTGGGCCCCTCCCCGCCCCTCCACCTAAACCGCTGGCCGCGGGGCCGGTCGTCGTCGTGCGGGTGCGTCGTGGCTGGTCGCGCAGTTCCCCGCGCCCCTGAAGGGGCGCCCCGCTCCCGCCCCGTTCACGGGGTCCCTGCACCATGGAGTCCGTACAACGCCGATCGAGTGGAAGTGGTGCGCACGTGGACGTCCAAGGCACGGTGGCAGCCGGGTTCGAGCCGGTCAGGGACGCCTTCGTACGTAACTTCCAGCAGCGCGGCGAGCGCGGTGCCGCCGTCGCCGTCTACCGGCACGGGCACAAGGTCGTCGACCTCTGGGGCGGCACCCGCGACGTCGACGGCACCGTGCCGTGGGCCCTGGACACCGCCCAGGTCGTGCGGTCCGCAGGGAAGGGGATAGCCGCAGCCGTGCCCCTGCTCCTGCATCAGCGTGGGCAGATCGATCTTGACGCGCCGGTGGGGACCTACTGGCCGGAGTTCAAGGCGGCGGGAAAGGGGCGGGTGCTGGTTCGGCATCTGCTCTCGCACCGGGCCGGAGTCCCCGTCCTCGACCGGCCGTTGACGCCCGCCGAGGCGTGTGACGGGGAGTCGGGGGCGCGGGCCGTCGCCGCGCAGGAGCCGGTGTGGGAGCCGGGGGCCGAGCACGGATATCACGCGCAGACGTACAGCTTCCTCACCGCCGAGCTGGTGCGGCGGGTGACCGGGCGGACCATCGGGCGGTGGGTCGCCGAGGAGATCGCGCGGCCGCTGGGGCTGGACTTCTGGATCGGGCTGCCGCAGGAGGAGGCGCACCGGGTGGGGCGGATCGCACCGATCGACGAGCCCCCGTCGGAGGGCGGTCTCAAGCTCCGGCCCAAGCGGGCCGTGAGCGAGGCGTACGCGGATCCGGCGTCGCTCACCCGCCGTGCCTTCGGGGCCATCGATCCGCTGCCCGACGAGAACGACCCCGCCTACCGGGCCGCCGAACTGCCCGCATCCGGCGCCATCTCCACCGCCCGCGCCCTGGCCCGCTGCTACGCCGCGATGATCGGTCAGGTCGACAACGGAGTGCGGCTGTTCGCGCCCGCCACGCTCACCCTGGCCCGTACCGAGGAGTCATCGGGGCCCGACCGCGTCCTGGTCGTCAACACCCGCTTCGGTCTTGGCTTCATGCTGCACGGGTCGGCTTCGCCGCTGCTCGGGCCGGGGTCGTTCGGGCACCCGGGACGCGGCGGGTCGCTCGGTTTCGCCGATCCGGAGTCCGGCATCGCGCTCGGCTACGTGACCAACGGCCTGCGCAAGGGCGTCACCGCCGACCCGCGCGCACTCGCCCTCGTCGCGGGTGTACGGGCGGCCTTGGCGTAGTGCCCTCCGAACAATGTCTCGCTTACACCTGTAAGCGAGACATTGTTCGGAGGGACGGCGGACTTCGCCCTGGATCAGAGCTTGAAGCCGTAGTCCATGATCTTCTTCGCGTCGGCGGTCCTGTTGACCTCGTTCGACGAGGCCAGCACGGCGCCGACCACCGTGCGCTTGCCGCGCGTGGCGGCGAACACCAGGCAGTACTTGGCCTGCGGGCCCGAGCCGGTCTTCACGCCGATGGCACCCGAGTAGCTGCCGAGCAGCTTGTTGGTGTTGGTCCATGACATGTTGCGGTAGCCACCCTTCTTGGTGGTGACCCGCTGAGTGATCGACTTCGTCTTCACGACCGCGCGGAAGTGGTTGTTCTTGAGCGCCTGCGCGGCCAGCTTCGAAAGGTCGCGCGGCGTCGAGTAGTTGGCGCCGTTCCCGATCCCGTCGAACGAGTCGAATCGGCTGTTCTTCATTCCGAGGCTCTTCGCGGTCGCGTTCATCTTCCCGATGAAGGACTTCACGCGCGCGTCCCGGGTCCTGCCCGTGCCGAACTTGTCGGCCAGCGCGTACGCGGCGTCGCAGCCGGACGGCAGCATCAGCCCGTACAGCAGCGCCCGCACCGGCACCTTGTCACCGACGATCAGCCGCGCCGATGACGCGCCCTTGCGCACGATGTAGTCGCTGTACGCCTTGTCGATCGTGACCTTGGTGTCCAGGTTGAGCCCCTTGGTGCGGAGCACCACCAGAGCCGTCATGATCTTGGTCGTCGAGCCGGTGGAGAGCCGGGTGTCACCGGCCTTGCCGTAGTACGTACGCCCCGACGCACCGTCCAGCAGGAAGCCGCCCTTGGCGACGATCGACGGCACCTTCGGCTTGGCGGCGGGCGCGGCCTGCGCGGCGGGCGCGACGACCGCCCCGGCGGTGAGCACGGATCCGGCCGCGACGAGAGTCGCCGCCGCGCGACAGGTCGCCTTAAATCCAGTTTTCAACGTAGATGCTCCAAATACCCTGAAAGAGGGGCCACATGAGGGGGCCGCCTGCTCATGTGACACCTGTGAAGGGTGAATGGATGCGCGGTGGACGCACTCTTTACCCTTTCGCTACCTCGGACGCCCGGAGAGTCGCTTACGGACGGGCGTCGAAGCGGTGCAGGAGCTTGCCGTCCGACCCGTACACATCGAGGAAGTACCCCTGGGGGGCCTCGAATCCCTCGTGCTTCCTCAGGTAACCCATCAGCGCGGTCCGGAGCTTGTCGAAGCGGGCCGCGTCGCTCGTCGTGCCCGTCGACCACACGGTCACCCGGGGCACCTTCTCCGCGACCGCCTCGCTGTCCACCCCCTGCACGGCCTTCTCGCCGCCGCTCTTCCGGAACCGTTCGGCACGCTGAGCGGCTTTCAGGGGTACGGGGCCGATGGTCGTGGTGTCCGCGTAGTACGCCGGCGCGGAGTGCCGCACGGGCCCCGGCGCACCGGGCCCCGCCGACTCGTCCCGCGAGGTGCAGCCGCCGGTCGCCAGGACGGCGGCGAGGAGCAGGGGGAGCAGCGGGACGGTTGCGCGACCGCGCGGCATGGTGAGGTTCACGGCGGGAGCGTAGCGGCAGCACGGGCCCCGGCACCGGGATTCGTGCGCAGACCGCCCCTTCGAGCGGGCGGAGCGTGCGGGTCCGGACCTAGGATCCCGGTCATGCCCACTTCATTGAGCGACACCGCCCGCAAGCTCCTCGACGGCCGCAACCCCGCCGTCCTCGCCACGCTCAACCCCGACGGCAGCCCGCAGACTTCGGTCGTCTGGGTGGGCCGCGACGGCGACGACCTGCTCATCTCCTCACAGGCCGGCCGCCGCAAGGTGACCAACATGATCCGCGACCCGCGCGTCAGCCTGAGCGTCTACGACCAGGCGGACTCCGACAGCTACATCGAGGTCCGGGGCCTGGCGACGGTCACCGAGGACGAGGGCCGCCGGGTCGCCGTCGAACTGGCCGAGAAGTACGAGGGGGCGGGCGCGGGCGAGGAGTACTTGCAGCTGCCCGTCGAGGACGTACGGGTGACGGTGCGGGTCGTGGTGGGCCGGGTGCTGGGGAGCGCGGCGCGCTGACGCGCGGACCGAAACAGCCCTGGGTGACGGGGAGTCGGATGCATGGCCAGCACGGGCGCCGCGTCCTACGATGGCGGGGCCAGGGCTCGGGACCGTACACCGGAACATCACGTACACCGGAGGACCGACATGACGCTTCCCCCAGGCCAGCGTGGAGTCGAAGGATTCCCGCGGTTCGGCAGCCATCTCCACCGCCCGCCCCCACCCGTCCCCGCCGACCCGGTGATCGAGCTCGCCGGGGCTCTGACCGAGACGGTCACCCTGTCCCTGGTGGACCTCGCGAAGCTGCCGCGGCGGGAGCAGCTGGCCGACTTCCACTGTGTCGCGGGGTGGTCGGCGACCGGTCTGCTGTGGGAGGGGGTCTCCTTCGAGGACCTCTACCGCACGTGGGTCGAGCCCCGGCTGGCACCGGGAACGGTGGTCAGCCATCTCTCCTTCGTCGGGCTCGACGGCTACCGGTCGACGGTGGTGTTCGAGGACGCCCTGGCCGATGACGTGCTCGTCGCCGACCGGCTCGACGGGCAGCCGCTCACCAGCGACCACGGCGCTCCGCTGAGGCTGGTCAGCCCCGGTCAGTACGGCTTCGTCAGCGCGAAGCACCTGTGCCGCGTCGAGTTCCACACATCCAAGCCCCCCAACCCCGACCGGTGGTCGCCCATCGCGGGGCACGACAGGGCGCGGGTGTGGAAGGAGGAACGGCACCGCCATCTGTCCGGCCGTGCGGTGCGGCCGTTCTACCGGACGCTGATCGGGCCGATCCGTGCACTGAGCGCCAGGGGGAGCATCGCGCGTCGGCGGTGACCCCCGGACGGGTGCGCGGGCGGGGCTGTTCCCGGGGTGGGCCGTACGTCCCGCTTCCCGGCCCACCCCGGTTCCGTCATCGGGCCGCGGTCGCCTCGATGACCGAGAACGGAGGGGCCTTTGGCAGCGCGGTGACGGACGCGACCGTCAGCCCCGCCCGCAGGCACAGCTCCTCGAAGTCCTGCCGGGTGCGCTCCAGACCTCCCACGTTCACCAGCATGTTGAGGTCGCTCAGATAGGGGCCTCCAGCGGCGGTGTCGGCGACCTCGGGGAGCACCGGCTCGACGATCAGGACTCGGCCGCCGGGCGGCAGCACCTCGCGGCAGCGGGTCAGGATCGTGACCGCCCGGTCGTCCGGCCAGTCGTGCAGGATGCTCTTCATCAGGTACAGCTGCGAGCCCTCGGGCACGGAGCGGAAGAAGTCCCCGGTGATCAGCGAACACCGATCCGTGAGCTTGTGCTGCTCCAGCGTCCGGGGTGCCTCGGCCAAGCCGTCCGCCGAGTCGTACACGGTGCCGGTGAGGCCGGGGTGGGCGTCGAGGATGCGGGCCAGGAGGGTGCCGTTGCCACCGCCGACGTCCGTGATCGAGGTGTACCGCCCGAAGTCGTACGCGTGCGGCAGTGCGGCTGCCGTGGCCGCGGTGGCCTGGCTCATCGCGGCGTTGAAGTCACGCGACTGCTCGGGGTGCCGGGAGAGGTAGCTGAAGAAGTCGGTGCCGAACAGGGCGTCGAACGCCGTCTCGCCCGTACGGACGCTGTCGTCCAGTTTCTCCCAGCCGCGCATCATCGACGGCTCGGTGAAGGCCTGCATGAAGTGCGCGAGCGAGTGGGGGTGGCGGGAGTCCAGGAGCGCGCCGGTGGAGGTCACCGAGAAGGTGCCGGGGGTGTGTTCCGTCAGCAGGCCGAGGCTGGTCAGGGCGCGCAGCAGCCGGTTGGTGGTCCGGGGGTCCGTACCGGCGTCGGCGGCGACCTCGGAGTACGGGCGCCGCCGGTCGCCGATCAGGTCGATCACCTTGAGCCGGACGGCTGCGCGGAGGGTGTACGTGGCCATGCTTCCGAAGGCGAAGCGCATGAGCAGTTCGCGGTCGGCCATGACGGAGTCCGCTGCCTGAGCGTCGGGGGTGTCGGGGGTGTCAGGGGTGTCCACGGGTGTTCCTTCCTTCCGGGGGACGGTGCACGTGGGTGTCCACCCTCGTGTCCCTACCCACCGGGGCATCCCTGCCGCACCCCAAACCCGGCCAACTCCCTTCTGTCACTGGCTCAACTCGCGTGCAGCATCAGCCCGATGCCCACCACCATCAGCCCCGCCGCCGCGATCCGCGGTCCGCCGAACCGTTCCTTGAGGAAGATCGCGCCGATCGCCGCGCCCACGATGATGCTCGACTCGCGCAGGGCCGCGATGGGGGCCAGTGGGGCGCGGGTCTGGGCCCACAGGACCAGCCCGTACGCGACGACGGAGAGCGCCGCGCCGATGAAGCCGCGCACCGCGAACGGCTTGATCTGCGCGGCCAGTCGGGACCTGCGCCGGTACAGCGCGTACACCGGGATGGAGATGCCCTCCAGGACCATCAGCCACGCGATGTAGCCGAGGGGCGTGCCGGACGCGCGGACGCCCAGGCCGTCGACCGTCGTGTAGAGCGCGATGGCGAGACCGGTGGCGAGCGCCGCGCCGATCGCCGCCCACTGGGGCTTCTTTCCGGAGCCCTTGATGCCCCACAGGGCGACGCCGACCAGGCCCGTACAGGCGACCGCCACGCCCGCCAGCTGCCAGCCCGACGGGATCTCGTGGGCGAAGACCGCCGCGAGCGCGGTCACGGCGAGCGGGGCCGTGCCGCGTGCGATCGGATACATCTGGCCGAAGTCGCCGAGCGTGAACGACCGCATGAGCAGCATCATGTACGCGACGTGGAGGACTGCCGAGAGGATCAGGTACGGCCACGCCTCCGCCGCCGGGAACGGCACGAAGAGCGCGCCGACCAGGCCGATGAGGAGTCCGCCGCCCGATATCAGGGTGAAGGAGACCAGCTGGTCCTTGATGTGGTGGGCTATCGCGTTCCAGCTGGCGTGCGTGAGGGCGGCGACGAGGACGGCGGCCACGACGAGCGGGGTCACGCGGTACCGCCGCCCGAAGTGCCCTCTCGTACGTCGGTGAGTGTGGCGCCCGCGTGCCCGATCAGGGTGTCCGGGGCCATCGGGAAGACCGTGTGCGGGGTGCCGGCGGCGGCCCAGACGACCGGGTGGTTGAGCAGTCCCCGGTCGGCGAGCACGCGGGTCCTGGTGACGTGGCCGAAGGGCGGCACGCCGCCGATCGCGTAACCGGTGGTCCGCCGTACGAGATCCGCGTTCGCCCGCCTGACCTTCTGCGCGCCCAGCACCTGGCGCACCAGCTCGACGTCGACGCGCGAGGAGCCGTCCATCAGCACCAGGACCGGCGCGTTGGACTGCTTCTCGTAGACCGCCTCGAAGATCAGCGACTTGACGATCTCGCTGACGTCGCAGCCGAGCGCGGCTGCGGCCTCGGCGGCGGTGCGGGTGGCGTCCGGGAAGCGGCGTACATCCGCTTCGAGGGCTTTCAGGCCCATTTCCTGCAGTGCCCCGGCGAACAGCGGGTGAACAGCGGTGGGTTCGGATGTGCTCATGGCCCGCACGCTACTGGTAGCTGTACGGGCCATGCGAGCGTGTTCCGATGGCTGGCCCCCGGGGTGGTTTCTCAGCGGGCGTTGAGGACTTCCGCGACGATCGGTCCTGCGGAGTCGCCCCCGTGCCCGCCCGCCGGAACCGTCGCCGCCGCGGCGAGGTCGCCCGCGTAACCGGTGAACCAGCTGTCGGACTTCGCCTGGCCGCCCATCTCGGCGGAGCCGGTCTTGGCGCCCTTGGGGCCGCTGACGGACGACATGGCCTTCCTGGCCGTGCCGTCGGTGGCGGTGCGGGAGAGCAGGGCCCGCATGTTCGCGGCGATCGCGGGGGAGAGCGAGCGGCCCGTGGTCGCGAACTCGCGGTCGTCGAGGCCCTTGGCCACCAGGTAGGGCTGGTGGAAGGTGCCGGTGGTGGCGGTGGAGATGATCGACGCCACGTTCAGCGGGTTCATCTGGACCTGGCCCTGGCCGATGTACTGGGCGGCTGCCTCGCCACCGGTGCCCTCGGGGATCCTGCCGTCGAAGGTGCCGATGCCCGTCTGCCAGTTCAGGCCGACGCCGAAGACGTCGCGGGCGAACTTCGGCAGTGCGGCGTCGTCGCCGACGTCGTCGATCAGCTTGATGAAGGCGGTGTTGCAGGACTGGGCGAAGCTCAGCGAGAAGGGCACCGTGCCCAGCTCGAAGTTCTTCAGGTTGTGGAAGGTGCGGCCCTGGTAGAGGGCTTCCTTCGGGCACTCGGTCGGCCTGTCGGGGCTGACCAGGCCCTTCTCCATCAACATCGCCGCCGTGAGGATCTTGAGGGTGGAGCCGGGGGCGGTGACGCCGCCGATGGCCTGGTTGCCGCTGCCGGCGCCGTTGGCGATGGCCCGGACCGCTCCGGTGGTGCGGTTGAGTGCGACGACCGATCCGCCGCGCTGCTTCACGGCCTTCTCGGCAGCGGCCTGGACACCCGCGTCGATCGTCGTCTTCAGTTCGCCGGGTGCGCCCTTCGAGAGGGTGAGCAGGGTGCGGGCGGGGGCGTTCGTGTCCTCGGCCGACTGGATGTAGAGCTCGACCCCCGGCTTGCCGTTCGTCTTCTCGCCGTACTTCTTGCGGAGCTGGTCGAGGACCGGGCCGAGCGAGGGGTACTTCTCCTTCGTCAGCTCCCTGCCGTTCCGGTCGACGGCCTGGATGGGCGGCGCGGTCGCCGTGCCCGTCTTCAGCGTCTCGCCCCGCTTCAGCTCCGGGTGGACGACCGCCGGCTGCCAGTCGACGAGGGCCTTGCCGCTGCTCTTGCCGCGTACGACCGTGAGGGACGAGGCGTAGGAGATCGGCTTCTGCTGCCCGTCAGACGCGACCTTGCCGGTGAGCGTGAACGGCACCTTCGCGCCCTGTGCCGCCCCCGGGACGATCTTCAGGCCCGAGATGTGGGCCTCTTCGAAGTACGCGGCGAGGACCTGGGAGGCGACGGAGGCGTTGTTGGTGAGCTGGGCGGCCCCGTTGGTGTTGGCCTCGGACCAGGCGGCGAAGAACGCCTTCGAGGTCGTGTCGACCTCGTCCGTGGCGGGCGGCCCGGTCTTCGCGGACCTCGTCCCGACCTCGCCGCCGCCTGCCCCGCCCTTGCCCGGATCCTTGGCGGCGCTGCTGCTGCCGCCGGTTATGCCGGAGTAGAGGTTGTAGCCCCCGTACCCGACCCCACCGGCGACCAGGACGAACGCTCCGCCCACTATCGCGATCTTGGCCCCGCTCCGCATGCCGCAGTCCCCTCCCCAGGAGCTCCCCGGCATCGGTACCGGGGAGTTATCGGGGAGTGACTCTACGGGGTGGGGGTTGACAGGAGCGACCTGCGTTATGCGACTGGTACGTGGGGTGGGACACAGTTCGGACACCGGCCGGACACGGGTCCTACAGCTTCCGTCCGCAGTGCGGCCAAGGGCTCGCCCCCCGCTGCACATACAACTTCTTTGCCCGGAAGGTCTGTTCCGAGGCCGGGGCCTCGTGGGCCGCGCCCGACCCGCCCAGCGACTGCCAGGTCTGCCGGTCGAACTGGTAGAGACCCCCGTACGTCCCTGACGGGTCCGTCGCGCTCGCCCGGCCGCCGGACTCGCACTGCGCCAGGCCGTCCCAGTTCAGGTCGTCCGCCCCGGCCACCGACGTCGGCATCGGCTTGGTGCCGACCCTGACGATCTGGTCCACCGGCTCCCGGGCGATCTCCTCCGAGAACTTCTTCGGCTTCTGCTTCACCCCGTTGACGGTCCGCAGGACGTACGTGACCTTCCGCGAGCCCTGCTCCCCGGCCCGTACGACCTCCTCCGTCCCCTTGAAGACCGACGGGTCCTCCCTGCGGACCACCTTGAAGGGGATCGGCTCCTCCCGGACCTCCCGCGACCCGGTGATCCGCATGACCGTCACCGTCTGCCCGTCGCGCGGGAAGCTGTCCAGGGGTACGGAGGTGGTGTCCTGGTTGCCCAGCGAGATGCCGGCCTCCTGGACCGCCTCCTCCACCGTCGCCGCGTTCGTCCGGATGGTGCGCTCGCGGCCGTCGGCCATCACCGTCAGCGTGCGTTCCGTGCGTACGTCCAGGGACAGGCCCTTGCGCGAGATCGCGGAGGAGCGGGACGCCGACAGGTACGCGCCCTCCGCCCGCACTCCGAACTGCTTCAGCGCCCCGTCCACCGTCTGCGCCGTCGTCCACACCTGGCGGCGCTCGCCGTCGAGAGTGAGCACCACGGGGCGGCCGTAGCGGACCACGACCTCGTCGCCGCTGGCCAGGTTCTGGCCGGGGCCCGGCGCCACCAGGTCGTGCTCGCCGATGTCGACGCCCTCCTTCTCCAGGAGTTCGGTGACGTCGTCGGCGAAGGTGTGCAGGGTGCGGGGGGCGCCGTCGACGCTCAGCTCGATCGACTTGTCGTTGGCGACGAACGCGGAGGTGCCGCCCGCCAGGAACGCGACCACGAGGGCCTGCGGCACCAGCTTCCGGAAGGTGTCCGGCTTGTGGTCGGCGCCGCCGGACGGCGCCCCGGGGCCGGTGCCGCCCTTGCGGCGGCGGGCGGAACGGCGGGTGTCGGGGGCGCCGTTCTCCCTGACGCCGTGCTCCCCGCCGAAGTCCTCCCTGCCGAAGTCCTCCCTGTCGCCGGCCTCCCCGCCGGCGGCGGGCGCCGGGGTCTGCCGGGGGAGGAGGGGGTCGGGTACGAGGTCGTAGAGGTCCGGCTCGGGGACGGGGCCGCCGTCCAGGTCCGGGGCGGGTGTGTACGAATACGACTCGTACGGCTCGTAGGGCGCCTGCGTCCCGTAGGCCGACTGGTAGGTGTCGTACGAGGGCGCCGGTGTCGGCACCTCGTACGACACGCCGGCCCCGTACGGGGCACCCGTCTCCTCGTAGGTCCCCGCACCGCCGTACGGCTGCTGCGGTTCGTACGACGACCCGTACTGCGCGTCGTAGGACAGCGCACCACCCTGCGTATTGCTCACGTCGCTCCCGGTCCGCCCGACAGGCGGACCGGATGCCGGGCCGCCACGTGCTGCGGGCCGGGACATTAGCGGAGCGACCGTCACTCTCCAAAGCGACGCGGCTACGCAGGGTTGCGCGACGAACCTCCGTGCGAGTGCTTCGTGCGGATGCGGGGCGCGCTCAGTAGGCGAAAGCGCGGGCCGTGTTCGCCGAGATCGCCGTCGCCATGGCGTCCTCGTCGACGCCCTTCACCGCCGCCATCGCCCGCACCGTGAGCGGAATCAGGTACGGGGCGTTGGGCCGTCCGCGGTACGGGGCGGGGGTGAGGAAGGGTGCGTCGGTCTCCACCAGGACCAGCTCCAGCGGGGCCACGGCGAGCGCGTCGCGCAGCGGCTGGGCGTTCTTGAAGGTGACCGTCCCGGCGAAGGACATGAAGTAGCCCTTGGACGCGCACACTTGGGCCATTTCGGCGTCGCCCGAGTAGCAGTGGAAGACGGTCCGCTCGGGAGCGCCCTCCTCCTCCAGCACCCGCAGCACGTCCGCGTGCGCGTCGCGGTCGTGGATGACCAGCGCCTTGCCGTGCCGCTTGGCGATCTCGATGTGCGCGCGGAACGACCGCTCCTGCGCGGCCATGCCGTCCTCGCCCGTACGGAAGAAGTCGAGTCCGGTCTCGCCGACGCCGTGGACGTGCGGGAGGGCCGCCAGCCGGTCGATCTCGGCGAGCGCGTCGTCGAGGGCCCCGTCCCCGCCGCCGGAGCGGGCGCCCTGGCGGGACCAGCCGTCGGGGTCGCCGAGGACGATGCGGGGGGCCTCGTTGGGGTGCAGGGCGACCGCCGCGTGGACATTCTCGTGGGCGGCCGCCGTCTCGGCCGCCCAGCGGGAGCCCTTCACGTCGCAACCCACCTGCACCAGGGTCGTCACCCCGACCGAGGCGGCCGTGGCGAGGGCCTGCTCGACGGTGGTGTCCTGCATGTCCAGGTGGGTGTGCGAGTCGGCCACCGGCACCCGGAGGGGTTCGGGTGCGGGCGGCGCGGCGTTCTTGTCGGGGCTCGGGCTCATGCGGTCGATCCTACGAACAGCCGCCCCGTACGGAGGCCGCAGGCCGGGCCGGGGCCCGGCGGGCCTACTTGCGGAAGGGGTGCAGCAGGTCGGACAGGTGCCAGTGGTGCGGCTCGCGCTGCCGCGGAACGTCGGCGCCCGCCTCGGCGACGGGCGGACCGGCCACGGGGGCCGTCGCCGCGGCACGCTGCTGGAGCTCCTGGATGGACGACACCTGGCCGGAACGCATGATGCGCACGACGGTGCCGCTGCAGTTGAGGCACGAGGGACGGGACAGCGGGGACGGAACGCGCTGGCCGTTCGCGCGGTACACGACGAAGGGGTGACCGGAGCCGTCGGTGTGGTGCTCTATCTCGTACGCCTGCTCCCAGCCGTGGCCGCACTTCATGCACGCGAAGGCGTACGCCTCCTGTGCCGTCGCGGTGCCCTGTGCCGTCGCCGTGCCCTGCGCCGTGGCCTGTGCGGTGATGCTGCCGGCTGCGCTCTGCGCGATCTCGCTCATGCCAGCTCCTTTCCACTCACCTTCCAGTGGACGCCTGATCCGACTGAAATGCGACAGAACTGTCAAAACGTGGGGAGCATTTGACGAGCGCCTCAGAAAGTTGGCTTATGCACGGGATTCGCTTTGCTTTTCACGAAGCTCCTTTACTTTCGGCGCCCCCCGGCGCCCCCGCCCGAGCCGCGTTCTTTGCCGCCACGACGGCATCGAACACCTCCCGCTTGGGCAGCCCCGCGTCGAGCGCGACGGCGGCGATGGCCTCCTTGCGGCGCTCGCCCGCCTCCTCGCGCACCTGCACCCTGCGCACCAGCTCGTCGGCGTCCAGCTCGGCGGGCCCTGCCTGGGGAGCGCCCTCGACGACGACCGTGATCTCACCCCGTACGCCATCGGCGGCCCACTCCGCGAGTGCCTTCAGCGGACCGCGCTTGACCTCCTCGTACGTCTTCGTCAGCTCGCGGCACACGGCGGCCCGCCGTTCGTCGCCGAACACCTCGGCCATCGCGGCGAGGGTGTCGTCGAGCCGGTGCGGCGCCTCGAAGTAGACGAGGGTGCGCCGCTCGTCGGCGACCTCGCGCAGCTTGCCGAGCCGCTCGCCCGCCTTGCGCGGCAGGAAGCCCTCGAAGCAGAACCGGTCCACGGGCAGCCCGGACAGCGCGAGCGCGGTGAGCACGGCGGACGGGCCGGGCACCGCCGTCACCCTGAGGTCCTTCTCGACGGCCGCCGCGACCAGCCGGTACCCGGGATCGGACACCGAGGGCATTCCCGCGTCGGTCACCAGCAGCACCCGCGACCCGCCCTCCAGCGCCTCGACCAGCTCGGGCGTGCGCGCGGACTCGTTGCCCTCGAAGTACGACACGACACGCCCCGAGGTGTGCACCCCGAGCGCCTGCGTCAGCCGCCGCAGCCTGCGGGTGTCCTCGGCGGCGATCACGTCCGCCGTTTCCAGCTCCTTCGCCAGCCGGGGCGGGGCGTCGGAGACGTCCCCGATGGGCGTCCCGGCGAGGACGAGGACACCGCCGGCGGAAGCGGCAGAGGCAGATGCGGGTGCAGTCGATCCAGTCACACGGCCCATCCTCCCAGGGTGGACGGGTGGCGCGCACAGCCGCGTTCCCTACGATGGCGCGGTGACGAGTACTGCGCCCCACGCCCAGCACGGACGGGCCCCCGAACAGGAACCGCCCTCCTGGCAGCAGCGGCTGCGCCGATTCGGCTACGTGCCCCGCCGCACGACCGGGCTGCGGGACCGCCTCGTACCCCCGTACGTACGCCCGCCGGGCCCGCACCTGTGGTCCCTGCTCCGGATCTCCCCCGCCGGTGCCGACCGCCTGATGCGGCTCGCCCCGTGGGGCGGGCCGCTCCTCGTCACGCTCGTCGCGGGACTCCTGCGGTTCTGGAACCTGGGCAGGCCCGACGCGGTCATATTCGACGAGACGTACTACGCGAAGGACGCGTGGGCGCTGGTCAACCAGGGGTACGAGGGCAGCTGGCCCAAGGACGTCGACAAGAGCATCCTGGCGGACCCCGGTTCCGTGCCGATCCCCACCGACCCCGGCTACGTCGTGCACCCGCCGGCCGGGAAGTGGCTGATCGGCTGGGGCGAGCAGCTCTTCGACTTCTCACCGTTCGGCTGGCGCTTCGCGGTGGCCGTCCTCGGCACGCTCTCGGTCCTTCTCCTCTGCCGGATCGGGCGGCGGATGTTCCGCTCCACCTTCCTCGGCTGCCTGGCGGGGCTGCTGCTCACCGTGGACGGCCTGCACTTCGTGATGAGCAGGACGGCGCTGCTCGACCAGGTGCTGATGTTCTTCGTGCTCGCGGCCTTCGGCTGCCTGGTCGTCGACCGGGACAGGGCGCGGCGAAAACTCGCGGACGCGCTGCCCGTCGACGAGGACGGCGTGCTGCGCCCGGACGCGAAGATCGCGGCAGGGCTGCGGCTGGGGTGGCGGCCGTGGCGGCTGGCCGCCGGGATCTGCCTCGGCCTGGCCTTCGCGACCAAGTGGAGCGGCCTCTACACCCTGGTCGTTTTCGGCCTGCTGACCGTCCTCTGGGACGTGGCCGCCAGGCGCACGGCAGGCGCCAAGCGCCCGTACCGGGCGGTCCTGAAGCGCGACGTCCTGCCCGCCTTCGTCTCCACCGTCCCGGTCGCGATCGGTACGTACGTCCTCTCCTGGGCCGGCTGGCTGCTCACCGACAAGGGCTACTTCCGCGACTGGGCGAAGGGCCGCGCGGGCCTCTCGCCGGACCACGTCGGGGGCATTTCGCTGCCCCAGTTCGACATGACGTGGGTGCCGGAGTGGCTGCGCAGCCTGTGGCACTACGAGAGCGAGGTCTACTCCTTCCACATCGGGCTGACCTCCGGGCACACCTACCAGTCGAACCCCTGGTCGTGGATCGTCCTCGGACGCCCCGTCTCGTACTACTACGAGTCCCCGAAGCCGGGGCAGGGCGGCTGCCCGGCCACGGAGACGGAGAAGTGCGCCAGCGAGGTGCTGGCGCTGGGCACGCCGCTGCTGTGGTGGGCGGCGGCGTTCGCGCTGCTGTACGTGCTGTGGCGCTGGTTCTTCCGCCGGGACTGGCGGGCGGGGGCGATCCTCGCGGGCGTGGTGGCGGGCTGGCTGCCGTGGTTCCTCTACCAGGAACGGACGATCTTCTTCTTCTACGCGGTCGTCTTCGTGCCGTTCCTCTGCCTGGCGGTGGCGATGATGATCGGCGCGATCCTCGGCCCACCGGGCTCGGACGAGAGGCGCCGGGCGGTGGGGGCGATCGGGGCCGGGGTGCTGGTGCTCCTGATCATCTGGAACTTCATCTACTTCTGGCCGATCTACACGGGCACGACGATGCCGATCTCCGAGTGGCGCCACCGGATGTGGCTGGACACGTGGATCTAGGGCGATCGGCGGGCGGGTGGGCGGGAGCGTGCGTGCGTGCGTGCGCATGTGCGGGTGGAGTGTGGCTGGCCGCGCAGTTCCCCGCGCCCCTGAAATGCCTGCCCTCGCCCACCCGCCCCGCTCCCGAGCGGCCCGCGCCCGGGCACTCGCCCCCGCCCGGCCCCCTTACGCTTGAGCGGTGAGTACCCCTGAGCCCTCCTCCGCCTCCGAATCCCTTCTCGGCCCCGCCGACATCAGGGAGCTGGCCGCCGCCCTCGGCGTACGCCCGACCAAGCAGCGCGGTCAGAACTTCGTCATCGACGCCAACACCGTCCGCCGCATCGTGCGCACGGCCGAGGTGCGCCCCGACGACGTCGTGGTGGAGGTCGGCCCCGGCCTCGGTTCGCTGACGCTCGCCCTGCTCGACACCGCCGACCGGGTCGTCGCCGTCGAGATCGACGACGTGCTCGCGGCGGCCCTCCCGACGACGATTCGGGCCCGGATGGCGCGGAAGGCGGACCGCTTCGACCTCGTCCACTCGGACGCCATGCTGGTCAAGGAGCTCCCGGCGGAGCCGACCGCACTGGTCGCGAACCTCCCGTACAACGTCGCCGTCCCCGTGCTCCTGCACATGCTGGAGCACTTCCCGACCATCGAGCGCACCCTCGTCATGGTCCAGGCGGAGGTCGCCGACCGGCTCGCCGCGAAGCCCGGCAACAAGGTGTACGGAGTGCCTTCGGTGAAGGCCAACTGGTACGCGGACGTCAAGCGCGCCGGGTCGATCGGCCGCAACGTCTTCTGGCCCGCGCCGAACGTCGACTCGGGGCTCGTGTCCCTCGTGCGCCGGGAGAAGCCGGTCGAGACCACCGCCACCCGGCAGGAGGTCTTCGCGGTCGTCGACGCGGCCTTCGCCCAGCGCCGCAAGACGCTGCGCGCCGCGCTCTCCGGCTGGGCGGGCTCCGCCCCGGCGGCGGAGGCCGCGCTCGTCGCCGCCGGGATCTCCCCGCAGGCGCGCGGCGAGGCCCTGACGGTGGAGGAGTTCGCGAGGATCGCGGAGGCCAAGGCATGACGACCGCCGCGCCCTCCGTCACCGTCCGCGTCCCCGCCAAGGTCAACGTCCAGCTCGCGGTCGGCGGGGTCCGCCCCGACGGCTTCCACCCGCTCGCCAACGTCTTCCTCGCCGTCGGCCTGTACGACGAGGTGACGGCGGCCCCCGCCCCGGAGCTGCGCATCACCTGCACGGGCCCCGGCGCGGACCAAGTGCCCCTGGACCGTACGAACCTGGCGGCGCGCGCCGCGATCGCCCTCGCCGAGCTCCACGGCCTGGCCCCCGACGTCCACCTGCACATCGCCAAGGACATCCCCGTCGCGGGCGGCATGGCGGGCGGCAGCGCGGACGCGGCCGGTGCGCTCCTTGCGTGCGACGCACTGTGGGGGACGGCGACAACGACCGATCAACTCCTCGCGATCTGCGCGGAGTTGGGGAGCGACGTGCCCTTCAGCCTGGTGGGCGGGGCGGCTCTCGGCGTCGGGCGGGGCGAGCAGCTCACGCCGCTGGCCGTCGGCGGCGAGTTCCACTGGGTCTTCGCGGTCGCCGACGGCGGGCTTTCGACGCCGGCCGTCTACGGAGAGTTCGACCGGCTCACGGCCGGGCTGGAGGTCCCGGAGCCCGAAGCCTCCGAGACCCTCATCGCCGCGCTCCGCACCGGCGACGCGACCGCCCTCGCGGCGGCCCTGACCAACGACCTCCAGGCCGCCGCCCTCTCCCTGCGCCCCTCCCTCGCGGCCGCCCTGGCGGCGGGCACGGACGCGGGGGCCCTGGCCGCACTGGTCTCGGGCTCGGGGCCGACGACGGCCTATCTGGTCAAGGACGCGGAGGCCGCACAGCGGGTCGCGGACGCACTGCTGGCGTCCGGGACGTGCGCGGCGGCCCGCCCGGCGGTGGCACCGGCACCGGGAGCGACGGTCCTCTAGAGCGGGCCCCGGGTCAGTCGGTCAGCTTCGCCAGGAAGGCGAAGAGGTTGGTACGGGTGCGGTCGATCTGCTCGTCGAGGGTCAGGGACTCCTCGAACCGGCCGCCCGGCTGCGCCGCCTTCTTCCCGCGCACGTACAGCGAACAGTCCATGTCGGTGCATATGTAGATGCCGACGGAGTTCCCCTGGCGGCCGGCCGGGCCCGCCTTGGGGGCGGTCATCAGGGACACCCCGCTGCCGGAGTGCGTCGTCATGCAGATCGCGCACATGCTGCGGTGCAGGAAGCCGCGCTGGCGGGACGGGAAGCGGAAGGTCACGCCGAACAGGCGGCCGTCCGCCGGGTCCTCCGTCACCAGATAGCTGCGGTCCGGCGCGGACAGGTCTCGCCAGCCCATGAAGTCCAGGTCGGACCAGGGGCGCTCGGCCAGGTCCCGGGGCATGGGGAGGCGCTTGGCCTCGCCCTTCGAGCAGTTGATGAACGACGACCTGATGTCGTTTTCGGTGGCTTCCCTCATGAGGTCGACAGTAAGACTGCCTAGTACCTTTAGGCAAAAGATTAAATGGCATAGGCGTTCCTCGTGCCTGTTCGGACGCCACGGAGGTCGCGGAGGCCGTGGAGGCCGTGGACACCACGGACGCCATGGGCACCACGGGCACCCACCCGTACGGCCGTATCGCGGCGCTCCCGGCGGGCCGAACCCCTGCGGCGGCGATCTGCTGGATCTCGTACCAGCGGTACCGACCCAGAGGCAGGACGCCCCATGCACGCATCCGGACCCGAACCCGTACCCGTATCGGTCTCCCGCATATCCGCCGCCGCTGCGGCAGCCGCCCTGCTGCTCGCCCTGGGCAGCGGCACCGCCGTCGCGCTCGACACCCCGACCGACCCCGGTGAGCTCACCGTGATCGACACCTCGGAGGGCAAGGCGCTGGCCGACAAGGACGGCAACGCGCTCTACGCCTGGGCGGGCGACGCGAAGGACAAGTCCCACTGCACCGGCGACTGCGCCAAGAACTGGCCGGCCGCCACCGGATACCCGACCAAGTCGTCGGACGTCACGGGCCAGACCAACCAGATCGACCTCGCGGGCAGCGAGAAGAAGCAGGTCGTCCTCGACGAGAAGCCGCTCTACTACTTCAAGGACGACGCCAAGCCGGGCGACACCAAGGGCAACGGCCTCAAGGGCGCCGACGGCAAGGTGTGGAGCCTGGTCGGACCGGACGGCAAGGTGCTGGGCGCGGCCGCGGCGGCGGAGACGGGCGAGTCCCCGGCGGCCAGTGAGTCCCCGGCCGGGAGCGAGAGCCCGTCGGCGTCCGCTTCGGGCGACACGTCCGCCTCTCCGGGCACGGCCACGCCGGTCGTACCGCCCGTACCGTCCGCCCCGTCCGTATCGGGGACGTCGGCCGCCCCGTCGGCCGCCCCTGTCGTGCCGGGCAGGCCGACCGCCTCGGGCAGTCCGACCGCCCCGGACGGGGCCACCCCGTCCGGGGCCGTCAAGGCCGGTGCGGAGGAGGGGCAGGGAAGCGGTGCGACCGGCCTCGTGCTCGGCCTCGGCGGTGCGGCGGTCGCGGCCGCCGGTGCCGTTCTCGTCGTACGGCGCAGGAACGCGCGCCCGGGCGACCACTCGTAAGCAGGGCGGCCGACAGGGGTCCGGCGCCCGCCGTCGTGGTCGACGGCGGGCGCCGACTACGCTGGGAGGTCTATCCGTCCCCGCCCCCTGGAGCACCCACTCATGGCCGTCAACCTGGTCAATGTCGAGGCAGTCAGCAAGGTGTACGGCACACGTGCCCTGCTCGACGGCGTCTCCCTCGGCGTCTCGGAGGGGGACCGGATCGGTGTGGTCGGCCGCAACGGCGACGGCAAGACCACCCTCATCCGGATGCTCGCACAGCTGGAGGAGGCCGACGGCGGGCGCGTCACGCACGTCGGCGGACTCCGTCTCGGCGTCCTCACCCAGCACGATTCGCTCGACCCGGCCGCGACGATCCGGCACGAGGTCATCGGCGACATGGCCGACCACGAGTGGGCGGGCAGCGCCAAGATCCGCGACGTGCTGACCGGTCTGTTCGGCGGGCTCGACCTGCCCGGCTTCGGGCAGGGCCTGGACACCGTCATCGGTCCGCTGTCCGGCGGTGAGCGGCGCCGGATCGCGCTCGCCAAGCTGCTGATCGCCGACCAGGACCTGATCATCCTCGATGAGCCCACCAACCACCTCGACGTCGAGGGCATCAGCTGGCTGGCCGGGCACCTCCAGTCGCGCAGGTCCGCGCTCGTCTGCGTGACCCACGACCGCTGGTTCCTCGACCAGGTCTGCACGCGCATGTGGGACGTACAGCGCGGGGCCGTCCACGAGTACGAGGGCGGCTACAGCGACTACGTCTTCGCGCGCGCCGAGCGCGAGCGCATCGCCGCCACCGAGGAGACCAAGCGGCAGAACCTGATGCGCAAGGAGCTGGCCTGGCTGCGGCGCGGCGCCCCGGCGCGCACGTCCAAGCCGCGCTACCGCATCGAGGCCGCCAACGAGCTGATCGCGGACGTGCCGCCGCCGCGCGACACCAGCGAGCTGATGAAGTTCGCGAACGCCCGGCTCGGCAAGACCGTCTTCGACCTTGAGGACGTCACCATCCAGGCCGGTCCGAAGATGCTGCTGAAGCACCTGACCTGGCAGCTCGGCCCCGGCGACCGCGTCGGCCTCGTCGGCGTCAACGGCGCGGGCAAGACCTCCCTGCTGCGGGCGCTGGCCGAGGCGGCCCGTTCGCAGGGCGACGTACAGCCCGTGGCGGGCAAGGTCGTCGTCGGCAAGACGGTCAAGCTGGCGTACCTCTCGCAGGAGGTCGGCGAGCTCGACCCGAACCTGCGGGTGCTCGAAGCCGTGCAGAAGGTCCGTGACCGGGTCGACCTCGGCAAGGGCCGGGAGATGACGGCGGGGCAGCTGTGCGAGCAGTTCGGGTTCACGAAGGAGAAGCAGTGGACCCCGGTCGGCGACCTTTCGGGCGGTGAGCGGCGCAGGCTGCAGATCCTGCGGCTGCTGATGGACGAGCCCAACGTCCTCTTCCTCGACGAGCCGACCAACGACCTGGACATCGAGACGCTCACGCAGCTCGAAGACCTCCTCGACGGCTGGCCCGGCACGATGGTCGTCATCTCGCACGACCGGTTCTTCATCGAGCGCACCACGGACAAGGTCTTCGCGCTGCTCGGCGACCACACGCTGCGCAACCTGCCGCGCGGGCTCGACGAGTACCTGGAGCGGCGCGCGCAGGTCGTCGCAGCGGCCGCCCCGGCGGTCCCGGCCGCCGCGGCCTCGAAGTCCGCCGCGGCCAAGCCGGAGAAGTCGTCCGGCGACGCGCGTGCCGCGAAGAAGGAGCTCCAGAAGATCGAGCGGCAGCTCACCAAGATCTCCGACCGGGAGACCAATCTGCACGCGCAGATCACCGAGAACTCCACCGACTTCGCCAAGGTCGCCGAGCTCGACGCCGAACTCCGTCGACTCATCGGCGAGCGCGACGAGTTGGAGATGCGCTGGCTGGAGCTGGCCGAGGACGCGTGACGCCTGGCCGGTCGTCGAGCGGCCGTCAGGGTGGTCTTCCGGTGGCCGTCAGGGTGGTCCTCGGGTGGTCGTCAGGTGACCCGAGTGGCGTGCGGGACAACGTAGAGAACACGTAGAGGGCTCATAACGAGCGCATTACAGGCCGGTCCTCCCTTGGGAACAGGGGCAGGACCGGCCCCTTGTTCGAGGGCTCCCAGTGATAGAAAGAAGCCCCGCTCGACTGACGTATATCTGCGGGATCCAAGCCCGATTCGCTCCTTTCCGGGAGGATTTGCCCGACCGGAATCGCGGGGGAGACCGACCGGGTGACGGACCACCCGTGTGAAGAGGTAAGTGCTGATGTCTCAGCCGCCCAACCAGCCGCCGCAGGGGGGCTTCGGCGCCCCGCAGGACCCGAACGCCCCACAGGGCGGGGCTCCGCAGGGCCCGCCTCCGGGTGCTCCGCAGCCTCCGCCGGGCCCGCCGCAGATGCCGGCCGGACCGCCGCCGGGCCCGCCGGCCGGACCGCCTGCCGGACCGCCGCAGGGGCCGCCGCCCGGTCAGCCGGGCTACGGATACCCGCAGGCTCCGCCGACGGCCGCCGACAACCCGTACGCGCAGCAGACCGCGCCGACGCAGGGCTACGGATACCCGGGTCAGCCCGGCCAGCAGCCCGGTCAGCCCGGCCCGTACGCACAGCAGCCGCAGCCGGGCTACGGCTACCCGGGCCAGCCCGGCGCCCCGGTCCCAGGACCCAACGGCGGCGGCCCGCAGAACAAGCAGAAGCTGCTGCTCATCATCGGTGCGGCCGTCGCCGCGCTGATCGTGATCGCGGGCGGCATCTACCTGGTCTCCGGCGGCGAGGAGAAGCCGGTCGCCAAGCCGACCACGGGTGCCACCAGCGCCCCCGCCGTCGACAACGGCGACGGCAAGGGCGGCAACGGCCAGTCCGAGGCCCCGGGCCGCGACGCGGGCACGGACCTCAACTCGTCCCGCCAGCCCGGCGACTCCAAGGTCCTGTGGAACCACGTCAACGCGGTCGACCTGCCCAAGGGCGGCGGCAAGATGATGCCGATGTGGTACGTCGGCGACACCGTCATCCAGACGTACTACAAGACCATGACGGCGTACGGCGTCGCCGACGGCAAGAAGCGCTGGGAGGTCCCGTTCCCGAACGAGGTCTGCGCCGCGCCGCGCCAGGTCGGCACGGGCGACAAGGTCGTCATCGCGGTGAACAACAACAACACCGAAAAGGCCAAGTGCAACCAGCTCCAGCAGGTCGACGTCAAGGCCGGCAAGGCGGGGTGGCGCAAGGAGATGGAGTCCGCGGGGCTCTTCCTCACCCCCGACGCCCAGACGATGACGATCGCCGGTGACACCGTCGCCGTCTCGCACTTCGTCGGTGGCAGCGCCTACAAGGTCAGCGACGGCTCGAAGGTCTTCGGCAACGAGAAGATCGGCGAGTGCCGTGCCTCCGCGTTCGCCGCTCAGGGCACCCGGCTGATCTCGGTCGACAGCTGCGGCACCAGTGACGCGACGACCGAGCAGGTCCGCGAACTGGACTCCGCCACCGGCAAGACCAAGTCGACCTGGAAGGTGCCCAAGGACTGGTCCGTGAAGCGCGCCTTCTCGGTCCAGCCGCTGGTGCTGTACATGGAGAAGGGCAAGAAGGAGGCGGGCAACATCACCTTCTTCAAGGCGGACGGCTCCCCCGCCGCGCAGCTGGCCAAGGGCGAGGAACTGCCCGACCCGACGTGCGGCTGGGCGATCATGTCCCGCGACCTCCAGGGCTGCCAGGGCGTCGCCGCGGACGCGAACACGCTGTACGTGCCGAGCAAGGCCGAGAGCGCCGTCGGCGCGAGCCGCGCCAACGAGGTCCGCGCGTACGACGTGAACACCGGCAAGCGCAAGTGGGCCTCCAAGGGCGAGGGCGTCACGCTGCTGCCCGTCAAGGCCGAGGGCGGCTTCGTCTTCGCGTACACCGAGCCCTCGTACGACAAGCCCGGCGGGCTCGTGAAGATCCCTGCCGCGGGCGGCAACCCGGTGTCGGTGCTGAAGAACCCGTCGTCGGTGCAGTCCGTCGAGAACGGCATGTTCTCCAAGGTCCTCGGGTACGAGGGCGGCCGGCTCTTCCTCGCCCCCGACCGGGTCTCGGGCAAGGACGACGAGAAGCCGCACACCCTGCTGGCGTTCGGCAACTGACGTGTACGGGGCGGGAGTCCGGCCGGCAGCGGCCGCTCCCGCCCCGTCCGCCTGCTCCGCCCCGTCCTGCCGGTCCGCTCGTTCCTGCCGGTCCGCTCGCTCCGTCCGGTCGGCCGGGGCCTCCTGCTCCGGTCCGTGCCCGCCGCACCCCGAAGACTTCCGAAGGTCCCCGGACCTTCGCCCTGCCACCGTCCTACGTCCCCAGAGGTAGTGCCACCATGACGCAGCCGCCCAACGAACCCCCGCAGAACGGGGACGGGGCCCCGCCCCCCTCGCCGTTCAGCAAGGCCCCCGAGCCCGGCCCGAACCAGGCCCCGGCCCCGCAGCCGCCGCAGGGCGCCCCCGGCCAGCCGCCGCAGACGCCCCCGCCGGCCGCCGGTGGTTTCGGCGCGCCCACCCAGCCGCCCGCCGGCGGCTTCGGCGCCCCGACCCCGCCCGGCCAGCAGCCGACCCAGCCCGGCTACGGCTACCCGCAGGCCCCGGGCCAGGCCCCCGGCCAGCCCCCGCAGGCCCCCGGCCAGCCGCCGCAGACGCCCCCGCCCGGCCAGGCGCCCCCGGCCGGTTACGGCTACCCGGGCCAGCCGGGACAGCAGCCGCAGCAGCCCGGCCAGCAGCCCCAGCCGGGCTACGGCTTCCCGGGCCAGCCCGGCCAGCCCGGTGCACCCGCCCCGGGCCAGCAGCCCGGCGGCCAGCCCACGTACGGCATGTACCCGCCCCAGGCGCCCGCCCCGCAGCAGCCCGGCGGCAACGGCGGCGGTCTCACCAACCAGCTGAAGATCATCATCGCGGCGGTCGCCGCCGTCGTCCTGATCGTCGGCGCGGGCGTCGTCTACAAGGCGACCAGCGGCGACGACACCACGGACGTCGCGGGCAACTCCTCCGGCGACAAGGGCGGCGGCCAGGCCACCGGCGGCAAGGCCCCGGACGGCCCCGGCAAGGAGCAGGTCCCGGCCTCGTCGGCGTCCAAGGTGAAGTTCCAGCTCCCGTACCCGACGGTGGCCGACGTCACCACGGTCAAGGGCACCTGGATCACCGAGAAGGTGTTCGCCAAGGCCCTGGTCAACTCCGTCGTCGGCTACGACGCGGGCAAGGGCACCCAGCTCTGGAAGCTCGACTTCCCCGGCGCGGTCTGCGGCTACTCCCGCTGGCTCACCGCCGACAGCGGCAAGGGCGCGGTCCTCTTCGAGGGGCCCAAGGAGCCGGGCAAGAAGTACGCCCAGTGCACCCAGGTCGGCCTGATCGACCTCAACGCGGGCAAGCTGCTGTGGCAGAAGAACTTCAAGGAGGGCGACTCCACCGTCCGCCTGGAGAACGTCACCGTCAGCGGCAACACCGTCGCGGTCGGCAGTCTCTCCGGCGGCGGCGCGTTCGACCTCACGGGCAAGGAGCTGTGGAGCCCCAAGCCCACCGCCGACCAGTGCGAGGACAAGGGATACGCGGGTGGCCCGGACGGTCTCGTCGCGCTCCGCTACTGCGGTGACTACGACTCCCCGCAGATCCTGGTCCAGACGCTGAACCCGACCACCGGCGCCCCGCTGAGCACCTTCAAGATGCCCACGGGCGCCGACAAGGCCGCGGTCCTCTCGGTCAAGCCCCTCGTGGTCTCCGCCGACGTCGGCGACACCGCCGAGGGCACCTCCGGGATGTCCGACATCTTCTCGGTCGACGCGAAGACCGGGAAGCAGCTCGCCAAGATCGCGGTCGACGGCGAGAAGTACGAACCGAGGTGCCGTTTCGACGACATCGAGAACTGCACCCAGGTCGTCGTCGGCAACAACAAGGTCTACCTGCCGACGGCGCAGCACCAGGGCAAGGCCGAGGTCGGCCGCACCAACGAGATCGTCTCCTTCGACCTCACCACCGGCAAGCCGACCTCGGACCGCATCGACGCGGGCGAGGGGTACTCGATGTACCCGCTGCGGATGGACGGCGGGAACCTGATCGTCTACAAGACCCCGCCGTACGACAAGGGCGGCCGGGTCACCAGCATCGAGGGCTCGACGCTCAAGCAGACCGTCCTGCTGGAGAACCCGGCGGACCGCACCGTCACCAACACCGAGCGCGACTTCACCTTCGACATGAAGGCGGTCAAGTTCGAGCACGGCCGTCTCTACCTGTCGAAGGACATGGTGAGCAAGCCGAGCAGCATCTCGGAGAAGAAGTACCTGGCAGTCGTCTTCGGCACGGACTGATTTCGGTACGGACCGATTTCGGTACGGACCGATTCCCTGCGGAGCGATTTCCGTACGGACCGACAGCCCGAGGACCGCGTGAAGGACGGCCCCGGCGGAGCACCACGCTCCGCCGGGGCCGTCCCCCTTTACCCCCTGGGTGGCGCCAACTAGTCCCTAATGGAAGGTATTTCGGCAATCCGGGCGGCTTCTTACGGGTAAGGGGCGCGCAACGTCGAACAAGCGTGTAGCTTGCCGGGTCAGGAGGCCGGGGGGCCTGGTCCTGGGGGAATGTGGGGGTTTTCCGATGGGCGTGCGGCTCATGGTGGTCGACGACCACCGCCTGCTCGCCGAGGCACTCGCCTCGGCGCTCAAGCTCCGCGGGCACCGGGTGCTCGCCGCCGCCGCGCCCACCGCGGGCGCGGCCGAACTGGTGGTCAGCCGGGCGCCGGAGGTCTGTCTGTTCGGCACGGCGACCCCTGCGCTGCCGGGCACCTTCGACCCGATCGTACGGATCAAGCGCGAGCGGCCCCAGGTGGCGGTCGTCGTCCTGGGCCCCGTTCCCAGCCCGCGCGGCATCGCCGCCGCCTTCGCGGCCGGAGCGGCCGGTTACGTACGGCACGACGAGCGCATAGAGGGCGTCGAGCGCGCCATGGTGAAGGCGCGCGCCGGGGAGGCGGCGGTGGCGCCGCTGCTCCTCCAGGGCGCCTTCGCGGAACTCCTCAACCCGGCCGCCCAGCCCGACGACGAGGGCCAGCGGCTGCTGCACCTGCTGACCCCGCGCGAGGTCGAGGTCCTGGTCCGGGTCGCGGACGGCGAGGACACCCGGCTCATCGCGGCCGGCATGGGCATCGCGCCCAGTACCGCGCGCACCCACGTCCAGCGCGTCCTGATGAAGCTGGGCGTCGGCTCCCGGCTGGAGGCGGCGGCCCTCGCGGCCCGCACGGGCCTCCTCGACCGCGCGACGGTGGCCCCGCCGCAGGAGCAGTGAGGGGCGCGGGTCGTACGAGACGTGCGGCTCCGCCGCGCGGGCGCGCCCGGCCACGAGGTGCCCGCGCGAATCCCCCCGCCCCCGGCCCTGTCGCAGCGGTGCCGCACACCGCCCGCCATTGACGCCGCTGTTGTGCCGTGGTTTCTTATGTTCGATTCTGTTGGCAGGTGTGCGTGCGTGAGGTGACTGTGAAGAAGACATCGACCCGGCTCGCCGACGGTCGTGAACTCCTCTACTTCGACGCGGCGGACGACCGGGTCCGGGACGTGGTCGACCTGCGCCCGCTCACCCCGGTCGCCACCGCGTCCGAGATCCGCCACGACGTGCTGCTCGGCGACTCGGTGGCCATCGCCTCGCACCGCCAGGAGCGCACCTACCTGCCGCCCGCCGACGCGTGTCCGCTCTGCCCGTCCCGTGCGGGACACGAGAGCGAGATCCCGGCCGCCGACTACGACGTGGCCGTCTTCGAGAACCGGTTCCCGTCCCTCGCCGGGGACTCGGGCCGCTGCGAGGTGGTCTGCTTCACCTCCGACCACGAGGCCTCGTTCGCCGACCTCACCGAGGAGCAGGCCGCCCTGGTCCTCGAAGCGTGGACCGACCGGACGGCGGAAATGGCCCAACTCCCGGCCGTGGAGCAGGTGTTCTGTTTCGAGAACCGGGGCGCCGAGATCGGCGTCACCCTCGGCCACCCGCACGGGCAGATCTACGGCTATCCGTACGTCACCCCCCGTACGAACCTGATGCTCCGCTCCCTCGAAGCACACGCCGCCCGCACCGGGGGCGCGACGAACCTCTTCGACGAGGTCGTGGCACGTGAACGCAGCGACGGCTCCCGGGTCGTCCTTGCGGGTGAACACTGGACCGCCTTCGTCCCGTACGCCGCGCACTGGCCGTACGAGGTGCACCTCTACCCCACCCGCCGGGTCCCCGACCTGCGCGCCCTGGACGACGGAGCTCGCGCCGAATTCCCCTCCGTGTACCTGGAGTTGCTGCGCCGCTTCGACCGCATCTTCGGCCCGGACCAGCCCCCCACCCCGTACATCTCGGCCTGGCACCAGGCGCCCTTCAGGCACCCGCTGCGCGAGGACTTCGCCCTGCACCTGGAGCTGTTCACCGTCCGCCGCACGTCCGGCAAGCTGAAGGTCCTCGCGGGCTCCGAGTCCGGCATGGGCGCGTTCGTCAACGACGTGTCGCCGGAGGCCGCGGCCACCCGACTCCGAGAGGTAGCGAGCGAGAAGTGAAGTACTTGGTTACGGGCGGCGCGGGTTACGTCGGCAGCGTCGTCGCGGCGCACCTGCTGGAAGCCGGTCACGAGGTGACCGTCCTCGACGACCTCTCCACCGGCTTCCGCGAAGGCGTCCCTGCGGGCGCCTCCTTCATCGAGGGGCGCATCCAGGACGCGGCGCGCCATCTGGACGGGACGTACGACGGAGTCCTCCACTTCGCCGCGTCCTCGCAGGTCGGCGAGTCCGTCGCCGACCCCGAGAAGTACTGGCGCAACAACGTCGGCGGCACCATGGACCTGCTCGCCGCGATGCGCGCCGCGGGCGTGCGCCGCCTCGTCTTCTCCTCCACGGCGGCGACGTACGGCGAACCCGCCGTCACCCCCATCACCGAGGACCTGCCGACCGCGCCCACCAGCCCGTACGGTGCCTCCAAGCTCGCCGTCGACCACATGATCAGCGGCGAGTGCACCGCCCACGGCCTGGCGGCGGTCTCGCTCCGCTACTTCAACGTGGCGGGTGCGTACGGCGGTTGCGGCGAACGCCACGACCCGGAGTCGCACCTCGTCCCGCTCGTCCTCCAGGTGGCCCAGGGCCGCCGCGAGTCGATCGCGGTCTACGGCGACGACTACCCGACCCCCGACGGCACCTGTGTCCGCGACTACATCCACGTCGCCGACCTCGCCGAGGCCCACCTCCTCGCCGTCGCCGCAGCCGAGCCCGGCACGCACCGCATCTGCAACCTCGGCAACGGCAACGGCTTCTCCGTCCGCGAAGTGATCGAAACCGTCCGCAAGGTCACCGGGCACGCGATCCCCGAGGTCGTCGCCGCCCGCCGCGCGGGCGACCCCGCGATCCTGGTCGCCTCGGCGGACCGGGCCCGCACCGAACTGGGCTGGACCCCGTCGCGCACGGACCTGGCCGACATCATCCGCGACGCGTGGCGCTTCGCGCGGGTCGAGTCCGTACGGCGCGAGGGGGAGTGACGACAATGGGTGACGAGCAGCAAGTCATAGTCGAATTCCGGGAGTTGTACGGTACGGAGCCCGAGGGTGTGTGGGCCGCCCCCGGCCGGGTCAACCTCATCGGCGAGTACACCGACTTCAATGACGGCTTCGTGATGCCGCTCGCCCTCCCGCACACCGCACGGGTCGCGGTGGCCCGCCGCGCCGACGGATTGCTGCGCCTGCACTCCGGCGACAACGAGGAGGGCGTCACCGAGATCCACGTCGACGACCTCAAGCCCCTCTCCTCCAACGGCGGTTGGTGGACCTACCTCGCAGGCGTCGTCTGGGCGCTGCGCGAGGCGGGACACGAGGGAGTGGCCGGCGGCGCGGACGTGCACCTGCGCTCCACCGTCCCCACCGGTGCGGGCCTCTCCTCCTCGGCGGCCCTGGAGGTCTCCCTGGGCCTCGCCCTCGCCGACCTCCACCAACTCCCTCTCTCCCGACCGGAGTTGGCGCTCCTCTGCCAGCGCGCCGAGAACGCCTTCGTCGGCGTCCCCTGCGGCATCATGGACCAGACGGCGTCCGCCTGCTGCGAGCCGGGGCACGCCCTCCACCTCGACACCCGTGACCTCGCCCGCCGTCAGGTCCCCTTCGACCTCGCCGCGCAGGGCCTCGCGCTCGTCGTTGTCGACACCCGCGTCCAGCACGCCCTCGGCGACGGGGCGTACGCGGAACGCCGCGCGGGCTGCGAAGAGGGCGCGCGCCTCCTCGGGGTCACGCACCTGCGCGACGTACCGTACGGACAACTGGACGCGGCACTCGGCGAGTTGGACGACGAGCGCGTCCGGCGCTACGTCCGGCACGTCCTCACCGACAACCACCGCGTCGCGCAGGTGATCGCCCACCTGGACGCGGGCGACACCCGTGCCATCGGCCGCGTGCTCAACGAGGGGCACGCCTCCCTCCGGGACGACCTGCGCATCTCCTGTCCGGAACTCGACCTCGCCGTCGAGGCGGCGAACGCGGCGGGGGCGTACGGCGCCCGGATGACCGGCGGCGGCTTCGGGGGCTCCGCGATCGTCCTGGTGGAGGAGTCGGCGGTGGTGGAGCTGGTGCGGGCGATCGAGGAGGCGTTCGAGGCGGCCGGTCACCGGAGCCCGCGCGTCTTCCCGGTCACACCGGCGGCGGGTGCGCGCCGACTGTCCTGAACTACCCGCAATTGCAAGGCAGTTGCAGGAGGCCGACGGGGCTTCGGTGGACCTCCGCCGGACCTCCGCCGGGCCTCCGGCAATGACAGGAACTGCTCATTCCCTCTCGCCTTCCGCCACAACGCGACACAGTAAGCACACGTCGGACCCCGAGGCCAAACAGTTCTGCAAATACCCTTCCGATCACCGCCCCCGCCCGTACTCTGAGGCTTGAGCACCGGTGGGGGCCGGTGCTGATCAGGGGGCGAGACAGTCGGACTACGGCGCCCGGGGCAGGGGTAAGGATCGGCCGTCATCGATCGGCCGGTAGCGATCGGTTGGCACTGATCGGTTGGCATTGATCGGCACACGGCGGCGGCCGTGCGCACCGACGGTTCCGCCCGGCCCCGGGAGTCGTGTCCGCGCAGGTCCGCCCTCCGACCCATGGGGGTGTCAGAGGCAGTGGTTCGTATCCGGGTCCTGGTGGTCGACGATCACCGAATCTTCGCCGAGTCGCTCGCAGCCGCCCTCGCGGCGGAGCCTGACGTCGACGTGGCGGCCGCGGGCAGCGGCCCCGCCGCGCTGCGGTGTCTGGAGCGGGGAGCGGCGGAAGGCCGCAAGTTCGACGTGATGCTCATCGACGCGGACCTCGGCACGGCGCTCGCGCCGGGCGGAGGCGCCCCGCACCCGCACGCGGTCGCCGTCCCGGACAACGGGGCGGAACAGGACGGCCTGGTCGACGGGATCTCCCTCGTCGCAGGGGTGCGCACCGGCCAGCCCAGCGTCCGTACGGTCGTGCTCGCGGAGAAGGACGACCCGCGCAGGGCCGCCCTCGCACTCCAGGCGGGCGCCTCCGGCTGGGTGGCCAAGGACTGCTCGCTGCAGCGCCTGCTGGCCGTCATCCGGGGCGTACTGCGCGACGAGACGCACCTCCCGCCCGCACTCCTCACCGGTGTGCTCCGCGAGCTGACCGCGGCCCGCAAGCACCGCACCGAGAGCGAGCGGCTGGTGGAGTCCCTGACCCCGCGCGAGCGCGAGGTGCTGCGCTGCATGGTCGCAGGACTCGGCCGGAAGGCCGTCGCCGAACGCCTCTTCCTGTCCCCGCACACGGTCCGCACCCACATGCAGAACGTGCTGGGCAAACTGGGCGTCCACTCGACCCTCGCCGCGGTCGCCCTGGCCCGCCGGGCGGGGGTCGGCCCGGCCGACCTAACTGCCGGGGACGTTGTCGAACGGGGCGGTCAACTGGCGTAGCAGCCCGGCTAGTTCGCCGCGCTGTGCCCGCGACAGCTCACCGAGGATCGCCCGCTCCTGCTCCAGCAGGCCCGCGAGCGCCTGATCGGCGCGGTCGCGCCCCTCGTCCGTCAGCCGGACGAGCACCCCGCGCCGGTCATTGGGGTCCGGCAGCCGCTCGACGAGGCCCTTCTTGGCGAGCCTGTCGATCCGGTTCGTCATCGTCCCGGACGTCACGAGCGTCTGCGTCAGCAGCTGCCCGGGGGAGAGCTGGTACGGATCCCCGGCCCGCCGGAGCGACGTCAGTACGTCGAACTCCCAGGGCTCCAGACTGTGCTCGGAGAACGCGAGCCTGCGCGCGCGGTCGAGATGGCGCGCCAGCCTGGACACTCGACTGAGCACCTCAAGGGGCTCCACGTCGAGGTCCGGGCGCTCTCGGCGCCATGCTGCGACCAGCCGGTCGACCTCGTCCTCCATGGCGATCAGTGTAGGGCGTCTGTCGACATGAAGTCTCTTCACCTCAAGTCTCTTGACATCAAGATACTTCCAGGGGGAGCCTGAACCCCATGACGACCTCCCCACGCCCCCTCTGGGACCCGTCCCAGTACCTCCGCCACGAGGGCCACCGCACCCGCCCCTTCGTGGACCTCCTGTCCCGCGTCGCGCCCGTTTCACCCCCTGCCCGGATCGCCGACCTGGGCTGCGGCGCGGGCAACGTGACGACGCTCCTTGCCGCGCGCTGGCCCGAAGCGCGCATCACGGGCTACGACAACTCCCGCGAGATGCTGGCGAAGGCGCGCCAGTACGCGACGCCGAGCCTCGACTTCGCGTACGCGGAGGCGTCGACGTGGGCCCCGGCCCCCGCCTCGTACGACCTGATCGTCTCCAACGCGCTCCTCCAGTGGGTCCCGGACCACGCCTCGCTGATCCCCGCCTGGCTGGACGCCCTCACCCCCGGCGGGACGTTCGCCTTCCAGGTCCCGGGCAACTTCGACGCCCCGAGCCACACGATCCTGGCGGAGCTGCGGGAGTCGGCGAGGTGGCGGAGCCGGCTGTCGGGCGTGGGCGAACGCGCGGCGGCGGTTCTCGCCCCTGTCGACTACCTCTCGCTCCTCACCTCCCTGGGCTGCGAGGCGGACGTCTGGGAGACCACCTACCTGCAGCTCCTCACCGGCGACGACCCGGTCCTGGACTGGGTCAAGGGCACGGCTCTGCGCCCGGTCCTGACGGCCCTGGCCGACGACGAGGAGGCGGTGGCGGACTTCACGGCCGAGTACGCGACGGCCCTCCGGGAGGCCTACCCGCCGGGTCCCGACGGAACGGTCTTCCCCTTCCGCCGCATCTTTGCCGTGGGGGTCCGGCGGTGATCGCCGCCCTCGACCACGTCCAGCTCGCGGCCCCGCCCGGCTCGGAGCCCGACCTCCGCACGTACTACGTCACCGTCCTCGGCATGCGGGAGATCCCGAAGCCGCCGGTGCTGGCGGCGCGGGGAGGCTGCTGGTTCGAGGCGGGCGGGGTCCAGCTCCACCTGGGCATCGAGGAGGACTTCCGTCCGGCGAGGAAGGCGCATCCGGGGATACGGGTCGTGGGGATCGAGGCGTACGGAGCGCGGCTGGCCTCGCACGGCGCGGAGGTCGTCCGGGACGAGAACCTGCCGGGGCACAAGCGCTTCTACTCGACGGATCCGGTGGGGAACAGGCTGGAGTTCCTGGAGCCCCTGGACTCCCTGGAGGCGTGAAGCCGACCGGCTGGGGCCGCACACCGTCTGAGGCGCATATCTCCGCGCGCGCAGGGGGGACTGTGCGTGCGAATGAGCCATCATCGCTCCTTCTCACGCACAGTCCCCTCCTCGCGGCGCCACGCACCCGGTTCCGTGCGCGGACTGAGCGAGCGAGGGTCCCTCCGGTGGATCATGCTCGGGGAGGCGTGAGTAGGTTGGCTGCATGCCTTCCGTACTTGTTGTTGGTTATGACCCGCAGGCAATACCCGGCGTCGACGCGGAGGGCCTTCGTGCGGCCCTGGACGAGGAGTTGGCCCGGTTCGCGGAGTACGACATGGAAGCGGCCATGGCCCTGGTCGCGTTCGGTGAGTCGGCCGAGCCCACGCTCGTCGCGTCGCTGGCCGAGCGTGCCTGGGACGTGGTGGTTGTCGGTGCCGGGATCCGCAAGACGGAGCAGCTGCTTCCGCTCTTCGAGCAGATCGTGAACCTGATCCGCCGCTATGCACCCCAGGCTGCCATCGCGTTCAACACCAGTGGTGGGGACAGCGTCGAGACGGCACAGCGCTGGCTCCAGGGTCGGTGAACCCCGGGGCGTGGCCCGGGTGGAAGAGCCCTACCTCCACACCCGTCGGCGGTTCACGACGCGGGTCCGGTTCGCTACTTCACTTCCGGCGGCCGAGTGCCTTCGCGCGGTCGTGGGCCCAGCCCGCCAGGATCACGCCGAAGAGTACGGCTGTGAGGTACGTGATGAGCGTGACCGTGAACGGGGCGCCCAGGCCGCCGAGCAGGCCCGTGTTGTCGTGGTCGATCAGCAGGCGGATCGCGCCCTGGCCACCGATCACCACAAGGACCGCGCCGAGGATCTGGAGGACGTCGAACTTCATGGGGGCTGCCTTTCGCCGTGCGGGACGTGAGCTAATACAATGCACTCGCATTGTATTGAGTGGGCGGGGCGGATGCAATGCGATCGCATGGGAAAACGCGGGGAAGTGGGAAGGGTGGCGCACGCATGCCGAAGGTCGTGGACCACGAGGACCGCAAGCAGCGGCTCGCCGAAGCCGTCTGGGCGCTGACCCTCAGGGACGGGCTCGAAGGCGTCACGCTGCGGAAGGTCGCCGCCGAGGCGGGCGTCTCGATGGGGCAGGTGCAGCACTACCACTCGTCGCGGGAAGAGCTCGTGCGGGACGCGGTCAAGCGGGCCGTGGCCGCGCTCAACGCCCGTATCGAGGCATCGATCAAGGCGGTGGCGGAGCGGGAGGGGGAGGACCCGCCCGGCGCCGAGGTCATGCTCCGCGAATGCCTGTACGCGATGCTCATGCGGGATGAGGAAGGGGTGCGGCTGCTGCAGCTTTCCGTGGCCGTGCTCGGGCGGGCGATCTCGGACCCGGAGATGGCGGGCGTGCTGGGCCCGAGCGACGGCGAACTGCTGGACTTCACGGCGGGGCTGATCGTCGGGGCGCGGGCAGAGCGGGGGGTCGAGGTCGCGGGAGATCCTCGGACCGATGCCGACATCTGCTGGGCCGTGGCCACGGGGCTGGGTGTGGACGTGGCCCTCGGCATGCGAACTCACGCTGCCGCCAAGGGAGTTCTGGACTATCACCTTGCGGGTGTGCTCGGCCGGTAGGGAGAGCGTCGCGGCCGGTGGTGCGACCCGGGGCTGAGGCGGCGATGTCACATCCGGGGCCGGGCACCCCGTCGTACCGGTGACCGCGCACCACGGCGGAGGCCCCTCCGGCCTCCGGGTGTGCGTCCCGACCGAGGAGTCACCTTGACCACCACCAGCGCCATTGGTGCCACCGGCACCGCAACCGTGCCCGACTCCGCCCGCACCCGACACCCGCAAGCGGGCCCGCCCCTGCTCCTGCCCGTCCTCTCCTTCGCCGTCCTGACGATCGCGTACGTCGTCCTCAACAGCTCCACCCCGCAGCCCACCGCCACCGGCGCCGACGTCCTCGCGTACACGCAGGGGAACGGGACGACGATCCGGATCGGGGCGTTCCTGCTGCTGGCCTCCGCCGTGCCGCTGGCCGTGCTCGCGGGCGTTCTGTACCGGCGGCTGCGGGCGCTCGGGATCACCGCGCCAGGCTCCGCCCTCACCCTGGTGGGCGGGGTCATGGCCTCCCTCGCCCTCACGCTCAGCGCGCTCTTCGCATGGACGGGGGAGCGGCTGGCGGACGATGCCGCGCCGGCGTTGGCGCGGGCGGTCGCCGATCTGTCGTTCCTGACCGGGGGAGTGACGTACGCGGTGGCCTTCGGGCTGCTCGTCGCGGGGGTCGCGGTCACCGGACTGCGGGCGGGGCTGCTGCCGAAGCCGCTTGCTCGGGTGGGATGTGTGCTGGCAGCTGCCGGCCTGCTCGCCACGCTCAGCCTGCTCGCCGACCCCTTCGGGTTCGCCCTGCCGGTGGTCCGCTTCGGTGGGCTGATCTGGCTGGTGTGGGTGGCGGCGGTACTGCCGCGTACCCGGACCCGTCACTCGTCCGCGTGACGGACGGCCGTTCCACCCGGGCGTGAGCTTTGCGGTTCTAGCCTGCCGGTGTCGCTTGTGCCGCAGTGGCGCCCGCGCCCACCCCGAGGGAGAGGTGCTGCACGATGACCGCACTCGCACACGAGGTGCCCCCGGCTGTGATCGACAACCCCGATCCCGACCTGGACGAAGTCCTGTGGGAGGCGTGGAAGGCCATGGACCTTCCCGAGGGCTACCGGGCCGAGATCATCGAGGGGGCCATCGAGGTGTCACCCACTGGCCGCCGTCGTCACGCCGTATTGGTCGGACGGGTCCGCCGTGCGCTGGAGGCACACATCGCGGGCTCCGATGTCGGGGTCCACCAGGGCGGCAACGTCATCCACCGGCGCAAGTCCTGGATCCCGGACCTCTTCGTCGCCCCCCTCGACCTTGAGGAGATTCCCGACGAGGACGGGTTCGGGGTCGCCGCCCACGGCGTCGGGATGATCGTCGAGGTCGTCTCGCCCGGCCACCGCAGCACCCGGCGCGACCGCATCCGCAAGCGCCGCGAGTACGCCCGTGCCGGGATTCCGGTGTACGTCCTCGTGGACGACTTCGAAGGGGACGGGGCGGTCGTGGTACTGACCTCGCCCGACCCCGCCAAGGCCGTCTACACCGACGAGCACCGCGTCCCGTACGGCAAGGACGCCAAGCTCCCGGACGGCACGGCCGCCGAGGGCTTCGTCATCGGGGACGCCATCACCGGGGTCTGAAGCACGTACGTACGCAGTGGGCCGCCCCCGGCACGTGCCGGGGGCGGCCCACTGCGTACTGCTCAAGGTCTGCGTCCTGCCGACCGCTCAAGGTCCGTGTACCTGGTCCGTGCACTGCCGACCGCTCAAGGTCTCAGCTCTTCCGGTGCCCTATCAGCCGTGGCTTCGCCTCCAGGTTCTCCAGGCCGTGCCAGGAGAGGTTCACCAGGTGGGCGGCGACTTCGGCCTTCTTGGGCTTGCGGACGTCGAGCCACCACTGGCCGGTCAGCGCCACCATGCCGACGAGGGCCTGCGCGTACAGCGGGGCCAGCTTGGGGTCGAAGCCGCGGGCCTTGAACTCCAGGCCGAGGATGTCCTCGACCTGGGTGGCGATGTCGGAGATGAGCGAGGCGAAGGTGCCCGTCGACTGGGCGACCGGGGAGTCGCGGACCAGGATGCGGAAGCCGTCCGTGTACGTCTCGATGTAGTCGAGCAGCGCGAACGCGGCCTGTTCGAGGAGTTCGCGGGGGTGGCCGGCGGTCAGGGCGCCCGTGACCATGTCGAGGAGGGAGCGCATCTCGCGGTCGACGACCACCGCGTACAGGCCCTCCTTGCCGCCGAAGTGCTCGTACACGACGGGCTTGGAGACGCCGGCCTTCGCCGCGATCTCCTCCACGGACGTGCCCTCGAAGCCCTTCTCCGCGAAGAGCGTGCGGCCGATGTCCAGCAGCTGCTCGCGGCGTTCCGCGCCGGTCATCCGGACGCGGCGGGTCCGCCGCGTCGCGGTGCGGGGCTTGTCGCCGCTCGTGCTCGGGTTCGTACTGCCGGTGCTGCTGCCGTCGGTCGCCACAGGCTCCATCATGCCGTTTCTGTCGCTTCGGTCTTATTTGGGGATTCTTCGTCGGTCTTGCGGCGGGAGGCCAGGCGGGATGCCGTCGGCCAGCGCACGTCGTACGCCCAGCCCGCCTGCTCGAACCAGCGGATCAGCCGGGCCGAGGAGTCGACCTGGCCCTTCATCACGCCGTGCCGGGCGCTCGTCGGGTCCGCGTGGTGCAGGTTGTGCCAGGACTCGCCACAGGAGAGGACCGCCAACCACCACACATTGCCTGACCGGTCGCGCGACTTGAACGGTCGCTTGCCCACGGCATGGCAGATGGAGTTGATGGACCAGGTGACGTGGTGGAGGAGCGCCACGCGGACCAGGGAGCCCCAGAAGAAGGCCGTGAAGGCGCCCCACCAGGACATCGTTACCAGGCCGCCGACCAGCGGGGGGACGGCAAGGGACAGCATCGTCCAGTAGATGAAGTCGCGCGAGATGCGGCGGATCGCCGGGTCCTTGATCAGGTCCGGGGCGTACTTGTCCTGCGGCGTCTGCTCCTCGTCGAACATCCAGCCGATGTGGGCCCACCACAGGCCCTTCATCAGGGAGGGGAGGTCCTCGCCGAAGCGCCACGGGGAGTGCGGGTCGCCCTCCGCGTCCGAGAACTTGTGGTGCTTGCGGTGGTCGGCCACCCAGCGGACCAGGGGGCCCTCGACCGCCATCGAGCCCATGATGGCGAGGGCGATGCGGAGCGGGCGCTTGGCCTTGAAGGAGCCGTGCGTGAAGTAGCGGTGGAAGCCGATCGTGATGCCGTGGCAGCCCAGGTAGTACATGAAGACCAGGAGGCCCAGGTCGAGCCAGCTCACCCCCCAGCCCCATGCGAGCGGGATCGCCGCGAGGAGGGCCACGAAGGGGACGGTGATGAACAGGAGCAGCGCGATCTGTTCGATGGAGCGCTTCGACTCGCCGCCGCGCGTCGCGAGCGGAGTCGGGGCGGCTGTCCGGTCGGCGGCCGGGACGGCGGCCGATCCGGACGATCCCGAAGCCCCGGACGCGTCCGGGGCTTCCTTGAGTAGATCGGGGCTGATGGTCATAGAGGTCCCCTGTGGGGTGAGGGAATGCGGGTGATGCCTGGCTACGGTTCCGTAACCTACGGCTTCGTAAGTATGGCAGCGGTGAGGCCCGCTCGACGAGGCCGCCGAGTACCCGAATATGGGGGCACATATCCTGGGCCGTGTCGGACAGCGCGGTCCGAGTTCCTGCCTGACGCGTTCCCCCACTGCAAGGAGCCGCACCTGTGAGCAGTGCCGACCAGACGACCCCCAACACCAGCCCCGAGCTGCGAGCCGACATCCGCCGTCTCGGCGACCTCCTCGGCGAGACGCTCGTACGGCAGGAGGGCCCCGAGCTCCTGGAGCTCGTGGAACGGGTCCGGGCCCTCACCCGTACCGACGGCGAAGCGGCAGCGGAGCTGCTGGGCGACACCGACCTGGAGACCGCGGCACGCCTCGTGCGCGCCTTCTCCACATACTTCCACCTCGCCAATGTGACCGAGCAGGTGCACCGCGGTCGCGAGATGCGCGAGCTGCGGGCCGCCGAGGGCGGGCTGCTGGCCCGCACCGCCGATCTGCTGAAGGACGCCGACCCCGAGCACCTGAAGCAGACCGTCAAGAACCTCAACGTACGGCCGGTCTTCACGGCGCACCCCACGGAGGCCGCCCGGCGCTCCGTGCTCAACAAGCTGCGCCGCATCGCGGAGCTCCTGGAGACGCCCGTCATCGCGTCCGACCGGCGCCGCCACGACCTGCGCCTCGCCGAGTCGATCGACCTGATCTGGCAGACCGACGAGCTCCGCGTCGTACGTCCGGAACCCGCGGACGAGGCGCGCAACGCCATCTACTACCTCGACGAACTGCACGCGAACGCCGTGGGCGACGTCCTGGAGGACCTCGCCGCCGAGCTGGAGCGGGTCGGCGTCGAGATCCCGCCCGGCACCCGGCCGCTCACCTTCGGCACCTGGATCGGCGGCGACCGGGACGGCAACCCGAACGTCACCCCGTCCGTCACCTGGGACGTACTGATCCTCCAGCACGAGCACGGGATCACGGACGCGCTCGAACTGGTCGACCAGCTGCGCGGACAGCTGTCGAACTCCATCCGGTACACAGGTGCCACCGACGAGCTGCTTGAGTCCCTCCAGGCCGACCTGGAGCGCCTCCCCGAGATCAGCCCGCGCTACAAGCGGCTGAACGCCGAGGAGCCCTACCGGCTCAAGGCCACCTGCATCCGCCAGAAGCTCGTCAACACCCGCGAGCGGCTCGCCCACGGCACCACGCACCGCCCCGGCTGCGACTACCTCGGTACGAGCCAGCTGATCGACGACCTCACGCTGATCCAGACCTCGCTGCGCGAGCACCGCGGCGGACTCTTCGCCGACGGCCGCATGGACCGTACGATCCGCACGCTGGCCGCCTTCGGGCTCCAGCTCGCCACCATGGACGTGCGCGAGCACGCCGACGCCCACCACCACGCGCTCGGCCTCCTCTTCGACCGGCTCGGCGAGGAGTCCTGGCGGTACGCGGACATGCCGCGCGAGTACCGGCAGAAGCTCCTCGCCAAGGAGCTCAGGTCGCGGCGCCCGCTGGCGCCGGTGCCGGCTCCGCTGGACGCGGCGGGCGAGAAGACCCTCGGGGTGTTCCTGACGGTCAAGGAGGCGCTGGAGCGCTTCGGGCCCGAGGTCATCGAGTCGTACATCATCTCCATGTGCCAGGGCGCCGACGACGTCTTCGCGGCCGCCGTACTGGCCCGCGAGGCCGGACTGATCGACCTGCACGCGGGCTGGGCGAAGATCGGCATCGTGCCGCTCCTGGAGACCACGGACGAGCTGCGCGCGGCCGACGTGATCCTGGACGAGATGCTGGCCGACCCGTCGTACCGGCGGCTGGTCTCCCTCCGCGGGGACGTGCAGGAAGTCATGCTCGGGTACTCCGACTCGTCGAAGTTCGGCGGCATCACGACCTCCCAGTGGGAGATCCACCGGGCGCAGCGCCGGCTGCGCGACGTGGCCCACCGGTACGGGGTCCGGCTGCGGCTCTTCCACGGCCGCGGCGGCACCGTCGGCCGTGGCGGCGGCCCCTCGCACGACGCGATCCTCGCGCAGCCGTGGGGCACGCTGGAGGGCGAGATCAAGGTGACCGAGCAGGGCGAGGTCATCTCGGACAAGTACCTGGTGCCCTCGCTGGCCAGGGAGAACCTCGAACTGACGGTGGCCGCCACGCTCCAGGCGTCCGCGCTGCACACCGCGCCCCGTCAGTCCGACGAGGCGCTCGCGCGCTGGGACGCGGCCATGGACACCGTGTCCGAGGCCGCCCACACCGCGTACCGGGGGCTCGTCGAGAACCCGGACCTGCCGACGTACTTCCTCGCCTCGACCCCCGTCGACCAGCTCGCCGACCTGCACCTGGGCTCGCGGCCCTCCCGCCGCCCCGGTTCGGGCGTCTCCCTCGACGGCCTGCGGGCCATCCCGTGGGTGTTCGGCTGGACCCAGTCCCGGCAGATCGTGCCCGGCTGGTTCGGCGTCGGCTCCGGCCTCAAGGCGCTGCGCGAGGCGGGTCTGGAGAGCGTCCTGGAGGAGATGCACGAGCACTGGCACTTCTTCCGCAACTTCCTCTCCAACGTGGAGATGACGCTCGCGAAGACCGACCTGCGGATCGCCCGCCACTACGTCGACACCCTCGTGCCCGACGAGCTCAAGCACATCTTCGCCACCATCGAGGCCGAGCACGAGCTGACCGTGCAGGAAGTCCTGCGCATCACGGGCGGCACCGAACTGCTGGACAGCAGCCCCGTCCTCCAGCAGACCTTCGCCATCCGCGACGCCTACCTGGACCCGATCTCCTACCTCCAGGTGGCGCTCCTGAAGCGCCAGCGCGACGCGGCCGCGGCCGGCGAGGAGAACGACCCGCTGCTCGCCCGCGCACTGCTGCTGACGGTCAACGGTGTGGCGGCGGGGCTGCGCAACACCGGCTGACCCACGGGTAGTTGATGTGCAAGAGGGCGCCGCCGGTGGATTCCGGCGGCGCCCTCCTCGTACATCCGCTCAGGAGTTGTACGTCGACTGCGCCCGCTCAAGGCCCTCGATCACCAGGGCCTCCACCGCGTCGGACGCCCGGTCCACGAAGTAGTCCAGCTCCTTCTTCTCCGCACCGGAGAAGTCCTTCAGCACGAAGTCCGCCACCTGCATCCGGCCCGGCGGGCGGCCGATGCCGAAGCGGACCCGGTGGTAGTCGGGGCCCATCGACTTCGTCATCGACTTCAGACCGTTGTGGCCGTTGTCGCCGCCGCCCAGCTTCAGGCGCAGCACGCCGTAGTCGATGTCCAGCTCGTCGTGGATCGCGACGATGTTCGCCGTCGGCACCTTGTAGAAGTCGCGCAGCGCCGTCACCGGGCCGCCCGACAGGTTCATGTACGACAGCGGCTTCGCCAGCACCACCCGGCGGTTGTACGGGCCCGGCGGGCCGATCCGGCCCTCAAGGACCTGCGCACGCGCCTTGTGCGACTTGAACTTGCCGCCGATCCGCGAGGCGAGGAGGTCCGCGACCATCCAGCCCACGTTGTGGCGGTTCGCCGCGTACTCGGGGCCCGGGTTGCCCAGGCCCACGACCAGCCAGGGGGCCGACGGGTCCGGGGCGGCGGGAGGCGTCGTCATCTGCATGGCTCCTTCATACCTGCGAGTCCGTACGGCTCCTTCATACCTGCGAGCCCGTACACATGCGGCAGCCGCCGCCCCGCGCCCTGCGGCACGGAACGGCGGCTGGCACCGCTTGAGTCGCTACGAGGCTCAGGCCTCGGTGGTCTCGGCGGCTTCCGCGGTCGGCTCCTCGGCCTGCGCGGAGACGATCTGGATGACGACGGCGTCCGCGTCGGTCACCAGGGTCGTGCCCTCGGGCAGCGGGACGTCCTTCGCCAGGATCGAGTCACCGGCGTCCAGGCCCTGCACCGAGACGGTGACGGACTCGGGGATGTGCGTGGCCTCGGCCTCGACCGAGAGGGTGTTCAGCACGTTCTCCAGCAGGTTGGAGCCCGGCGCCAGGTCGCCCTCGGAGAGCACGGAGACCTCGACGGTGACCTTCTCGCCCTTCTTGACCGCGAGCAGGTCGACGTGGGTGATGGTGCGCTTGATGGCGTCACGCTGAACGGCCTTGGGGATGACGAGCTCGCTGCGGCCGTCGATGTCCAGGTTCAGCAGGGCGTTGCTGGTCTTGAGCGCCATCATGAGCTCGTGGCCCGGCAGCGTGATGTGGACCGTGTCGGCACCGTGACCGTAGATGACGGCCGGAACCTTGTTGGCGCGGCGGGTCTGGCGGGCGGCGCCCTTGCCGAACTCGGTACGGACCTCGGCGGTGAGCTTGACCTCAGCCATGATGCACTCCTCGTAAGTGATGGAAACGGGGTTGGTCGTCACCCGGCCACACGAACGGCCCGCTGCGGAGCCTGCTACGAAGAGCGCGTCGATAACGGAGGACCTGAGAGTCCTCCCTCGCCGAGCAACGCGGGGAAGTCTACCCGCACTATCACGCACGGCCCAATCCGATCACTTCGTACGGTACGGAGCCGGGCGCGCGGCCGGGCAGGCGGAAGGGCCGGTCACGGTACGCGGAAGGGCCGCCCGGGAGTCCCGGGCGGCCCTTCCTGCTACGTACTTCCTGCTACGACTGCTCCTCGAAGAGGCTCGTCACCGAACCGTCCTCGAAGACCTCGCGCACCGCGCGGGCGATCGACGGGGCGATCGACAGCACCGTGATCTTGTCGAGCTCCAGGTCGGACGGGTCCGGCAGCGTGTTCGTGAAGACGAACTCGCTCACCTTGGAGTTCTTCAGGCGGTCGGCCGCGGGGCCGGACAGGATGCCGTGCGTGGCCGTCACGATGACGTCCTCCGCGCCGTGCGCGAAGAGCGCGTCGGCGGCGGCGCAGATCGTGCCGCCCGTGTCGATCATGTCGTCGACCAGGACGCAGACGCGGCCCTTGACCTCACCGACGACCTCGTGGACGGTCACCTGGTTGGCGACGTCCTTGTCACGGCGCTTGTGCACGATCGCCAGCGGGGCGTCCAGGCGGTCGCACCAGCGGTCGGCGACGCGCACGCGGCCGGCGTCCGGGGAGACGATCGTCAGCTTGGAGCGGTCGACCTTCGCGCCCACGTAGTCCGCGAGGACCGGCAGCGCGGTGAGGTGGTCGACCGGGCCGTTGAAGAAGCCCTGGATCTGGTCGGTGTGCAGGTCCACCGTGAGGATGCGGTCGGCACCCGCGGTCGACAGCAGGTCCGCGACCAGGCGGGCCGAGATCGGCTCGCGGCCCTTGTGCTTCTTGTCCTGACGGGCGTACCCGTACGACGGCACGATCACCGTGATGGAGCGGGCCGAGGCCCGCTTCAGCGCGTCGACCATGATGAGCTGTTCCATGATCCACTTGTTGATGGGAGCCGTGTGGCTCTGCATCAGGAAGCAGTCGGCGCCGCGAGCGGACTCCTGGAAACGGACGTAAATCTCACCGTTGGCGAAGTCGAAGGCCTTCGTCGGCACGACGCCGATACCCAGCTGATGTGCGACCTCCTCGGCCAGCTCGGGGTGTGCGCGGCCGGAGAAGAGCATCATCTTCTTCTCGCCGGTCGTCTTGATCCCGGTCACAGCACGGTCTCCTCAGAGTGTTTCTGGCCGCCGCAGCCTGCGAGCCAGCCGAAATGGTGTGCATCTATCACGGTACGCGGTGCGCGGAGCACCTGTTTCCGGTCAGCTTTCGCCACCGGTCGCCCGGGGTGCGGCCTGAGCGGCCTGGGCGGCGGCGCTGCCCGGACGCTTGCGGGCCACCCAACCCTCGATATTCCGCTGCTGGCCACGGGCCACGGCCAGTGAACCGGCAGGGACGTCCTTGGTGATGACCGACCCGGCGGCGGTGTAGGCACCGTCCCCGACCGTGACAGGCGCCACAAACATGTTGTCCGAACCGGTACGGCAGTGGGAGCCGATCGTCGTGTGGTGCTTGGTCTGGCCGTCGTAGTTCACGAAGACGCTCGCCGCACCGATGTTGCTGTACTCGCCGATCGTCGCGTCGCCGACGTAGGACAGGTGCGGAACCTTCGTGCCCTCGCCGACCGTCGCGTTCTTCGTCTCGACGTACGCGCCGATCTTCGACTTCACACCGAGCTTCGTGCCGGGGCGCAGGTACGCGAACGGGCCGACGTTGGCGGCGGCGCCGATCTCCGCGCCGTCCGCCACGGTGTTGTCGACGCGGGCGCCGATGCCGACCGTGGTGTCCTTCAGGCGGGTGTTCGGGCCGACCTCGGCGTCCGCGGCGATGTGCGTGGAGCCGAGCAGCTGGGTGCCCGGGTGCACGATCGCGTCCTGGCCGAAGGTGACCGTCGCGTCGACGAAGGTGCTCTGCGGGTCGATGATGCTGACGCCGGAGAGCATGGCCCGCTCCAGCAGGCGGGCGTTGAGCAGCCGGCGGGCCTCGGCCAGCTGGACGCGGTTGTTGATGCCGAGGATCTCGCGGTGGTCGGCGGCGACGGAGGCCCCGACCCGGTGACCGGCCTCGCGCAGGATGCCGAGGACGTCCGTGAGGTACTCCTCGCCCTGGCTGTTGTCCGTGCGCACCTTGCCCAGCGCGTCGGCCAGCAGCTCGCCGTCGAACGCGAACACACCGGAGTTGATCTCGCGGATCGCGCGCTGGGCGTCGCTGGCGTCCTTGTGCTCGACGATCGCGGTGACGGCGCCCGTCGCGGCGTCCCGCACGATCCGCCCGTACCCGGTCGAGTCGGGGACCTCGGCGGTCAGCACGGTGCAGGCGTTGCCGTCGGCGGTGTGCGTGGCGGCGAGGGCGGTCAGGGTGTCGCCGGTCAGCAGCGGGGTGTCGCCGCAGACCACGACGACCGTCCCGGACGGGCTGCCGCCGAGGGCCTCAAGGCCCATCCGTACGGCATGGCCCGTACCGAGCTGCTGCTCCTGTACGGCGGTGTGCGCCTCGGGGTCGATCTCGCCGAGGTGGGCGGTGACCTTCTCACGGGCGTGGCCGACGACGACGACGAGGTCGGCGGGGTCCAGCTCGCGTGCTGCGGTGACGACGTGGCCGACGAGCGAGCGCCCGCTGATCTCGTGCAGGACCTTCGGGGTGGCCGACTTCATGCGGGTGCCCTCACCCGCTGCGAGGACGACGACGGCTGCCGGGCTATTGGCGCTCACGGTGGTGCCCTTCGGCTTCTTCGGGGGGTGGTCCTCCGCAGGATACCGGGGGGTTACGAGGGGGAAACGAGGGCGGGTCCCGACCTGGTGAGGTCGGGACCCGACAAAAAGTGCAGCTCCCCCACCAGGACTCGAACCCGGACATATGGCACCAAAAGCCACTGTGCTGCCAATTACACCATGGGGGAATAAAGGCGACCGAATCAGACATTTCATTGGGTCGCCAAATTGGCTCCACACACTATGCCGTACCAAGCCCCTTCCACGCGACGGTATGGATCAGCACTTTTGGTCACGTGGATGATCAGGCACCCGCGGGACGCCCCGGTCCCTACTCCTCCACGCGTCCCGTCAACGCCGCCAGGCTGTTCCGTACGTGCGTCATGTGTGCGTGCACTTCCTCCTGGGCCTCCTCGTGCTCCCGCACCACGCGCTCCGTCTCCCGGACGATGCGTTCCTCCTGCATGCGGGCCGCCGCGATCAGTTCCGCGCCCCGGGCCTCCGCGTCCTCCTGGCCGTGGCGGGCCTCCTCCTCCGTTTCGGCGAGGGCGCGCTGTGCCTTCGCGAGTACGGACTCGGCGCGGGCCGTCAGGGCGGCGAAGCGTTCGTCCGCCGCCGCTTCCCGGGCGGCGAGTTCGCGGCCGGCCGTCTCCCAGCGCTCGGCGTGCTCCTTCTCCTGGGCGGCGAGGAGCGCCTCCGTGCGCTGCCGCATCTCCGTCAGGCCGGCCAGGGCCTCGGCGTGCCGGTCCTGCGCGTCCCGGGCCGCCTCGGCCCGCAGGGCGTCCCCCTCGGACTGCGACGCCTCCAGCAGTCCGCGGGCGGCTTCCTCCGCCTCCGCCCGGAGCGCGTCCGACGCCGCCCGTGCGTCGTCCCGCACCTTGCGGGCGGCGGCAGCGGCGGCCTCGGTGAGGGCGGCGGCGTTCTCCGCCGTCGTCGACCGCAGCTCCTCGTACTCCTCCTCCGCCAGGGCCAGCAGCGACCGTGCCCGCTCGGTCAGCGATTCGTACGTCTGCGGTGCCAGCTGCGCGACCTGCTCGCGCAGCGTGTCCGCGTCAGCCTCCAGCTGCTTCGCGAGGGCCGCCAGCCGCGCCGCCCGCTCGAACGCGCCGTCGCGGTCGTAGGACAGTTCGGCGATCCTGCGGTCCACCTGTTCGGGGTGGTAGCCGCGGCCCCAGACCGTGGTGAGGCCGTGGGGTGACGTCGATGTGCTCATCCCTGTTTTCCCCTTACAGAACTCCGGCGGATCCTGATGGATCGGACTCCAGTGTCCATAAAGCGACACTCCGCCCGGTAGCCGCCCTGGTCGGAGACGCAGAAGGGCCGGGGTGCCCGGCCTGCGAACAGGTCGGGCACCCCGGCCGACACCGGCGACACCGCGGTGCGCCGGCTCCGTACTGCGAGGCCTGCAAGGGACTGCGCGGCCTGCCAAGGGACCGCGAGGGCTACAGGAGCCCGTCCCACATCTGTTCCAGCAGCACCGACCACCAGCTCTCCGGCGACGCCAGCGCCGCCGGGTCCAGCGCGGCCAGCTGGGCCTGGAAGTCGACGGTCCAGCGGCCCGCCTGCTCCGGGTTGAGGCCGAAGCGCAGCCGCCACATCCGGCCGAGGAGGGCGAGGGAGCGGACGAACTCCGGCAGCCCCGTGTTCACGAACTGCGGCGGCGACGGCTGACCGCCGGGGCCCGCCTCCACGGGTACGGCCACGATGTTCGCCGTCCCGTACTGGACGCAGATCGCCCGCCCGAAGTCCGAGCCCATGACGAGGTACGAGCCCGCGTCGGACGCCGGCTGCACCCCGCGCTGCTGGGCCAGCTCGGCGAGCGTCGGGACCGGCTGGCCCGGCGCCGCCTGCGCCCAGAAGAACGGGCCGAAGTCGACCGGCAGCCCGGCCCACATCAGCGTCATCGCCACGACCTCGGGCACGCCCTGGCGCGACACCGCGCCCTGGTCGAACCGGAAGATCGCCTGTGGGCCGAACGCCGAGACCAGCTCGTGCGCCACACCCTCCGGCGGAACCGGCGGGATCTGCATCAGCTGGCTCGGGTGCGGCAGCGGAGCGCGTACGGGCGCGGGGCGCGCCGGACCGTCCGCGACCTGGTGCAGCTCGCCCTGGTGGGTGAGCAGGTGCTGCATGCCCTGCTGGCGGGACGCGTGGTCCGTGCCGTACGGGGCGACGCTGGTGATCCGCACCTGCGGCCAGGTCTCGCGGATCATGCGCGCGCAGTAGCCGCCGGGCAGCTCGCAGGACGCCAACTCCGTGTGGAGTTCCAGGACTTGCTGCGGCGGCACCTGCATCGCGCGCAGCTCGTGCAGCATCTGCCACTCGGGGTGCGGGGTGCCGGGCGCCGAGCGGCGGATGAGCTGCTGCTCGGAACCGTCCTGCGCGCGGTAGCGCAGCACGGCCTGGTAGCCGGGGCCGACCGTCGGCAGCCCGGACGGCTGCTGCGGGGGATAGCCGTACGCGGGCGGGGCCTGGTGCGGCGGGGCCTGGTGCTGGGCATGCGGAGGCGGCATGTTCGGCGGCGGTGCCTGCTGCTGCATGTGCGGGGGCGGCATGTGCCCGTGCGGCGGCGGCATGGCACCGGGAGGACCGGGCGGACCGGGGGGCTGCGGAGCTCCGGGGCCGCCCGGCGGCGGGCCGGCGAGCATGGTCGCGGCCTGGTGGACGCCGCCACCGGGAGCACCGGGGGCACCGGGAGCGCCAGGGGGGCCGGGGGGTTGCGGGGCTCCGGGGCCGCCGGGCGGCGGGCTCGCGAGCATGGTCGCCGCATGGTGAACTCCTCCGCCCGGAGGCGGAGTTGATCCCGGGGCGCCGGGAGCGCCGGGAGCACGGGGAGCACCGGGAGGGCCGGGGGGACCGGGCGGCTGGATGGTGCCCAGGCTGTTCTGGCCGCCCTGGCTCGGGTCGGCCAGCATCGTGGCCGCGTGGTGGACGCCACCACCGGGCGGCGGCGTGGCACCGGGAGGTCCTGGCGGGCCGGGAGGACTCGGAGGGCCGGGCGGACCTGGCTGCTGCGGTGCACCCTCGGCACCCAGGTGCGGAACCATCGCCGTCGGTACGTAACCCCCGGCCGGGGCACCGGGGGCACCCGGGGCGCCGGGAGCCGACGGCGGCGCCGTCGTGCCGGGCCGGGCCCCCGGAGTGCCGGGCGCACCGGGCGGCGGCGGGGTCGTCGAACCCCCGCCGCGCCGGGCGCCGGGCGGCAGGGTGGCCTTGCTGGTCGCGGCGTCGGCGATGTCCTCGGCACCGGCGGACAGACCGGGGCGGCGCGGGGAACCGGGACCACCGGGACCAGGAGCGGAGCCCGAAGCGGAGCCCTGTTCGGCGCCCGGCAACGGCCGTGGGGCCGACGGGTCGGGCACGGCGGGTGCCACGGCCGTGCTCGGCAGCTGGCTGCCGCCCTGCAGCAGCGAGGTCTTCGCCTCGGGGGCGATCCCGGGCTGCGGGGTGTCGTCGTCGTCCGCCCCGACGAGCGGCGGCGCGAACATGGTGGCGGGCAGCGGAATGCCGCCCGCGTCGGAGTTGGTGTCCGTACCGGCCCACGGGGTCGCGCCCGCGGGCGGCGCACCGGTCGTGCCGGACGCGCTCTGGGAGGCGCTGGGCGCGTTCCCCGGCGACGAGGCGGGCACGCCGTCGGACGACGTCGGCTCGTACTCGCCCGAGGCCGAAGCCGAGGCCGAGGCTGAGGCGACTGGGGAAGCCGGGGCCCGTCCCGGAGTCGAACCGGAATTCGATGCGGAACCGGTATCCGCAGCCCCGGGAGCCAGCCAGGCCGTCCCCCCGGAACCCGGCGCACCGGAAGCCGACCCCGAATCCGACCCGGACCCGCTGCCTGACCCGCTGCCGGACGCGGCGCCGGACCCGGACCCGGCGCCCGAGCCCGAGTCGGCCCCCGACCTCCGGTCCGGAATCCCCATCTTGTCCGCCGCCTCCTGCAACCACTCGGGCGGCGTCAGCAAGAACGACGTCTGTTGCAGGTCAACGCGTTGCGGTGGCTCCGGAGCAGGTGCCTCCGGCTCGCCCGCCGGAGCCCCGTACTCCTCCTCGTACCGCCGGATCACCTCGCCCACCGGCAGCTCCGGCCAGAGCGTGGCCTCTCCGCTGTCGCGGGCGATGACGAGCCGCTGCCGGCCGCCGTCGGAGACCGGGCCGTTCTCCCGGTCCTCGGCCCACACCACGAAACCGAGGTCGAACTCCCGTACCCGCACCTCCCGGTGCTGGTACGCGGGCACGTCCCCGTTGACCCACTCGTCCGCACGCTCCTGCGCCTGCGCGAAAGTCACCATCGGACAGTCAACCCCGTCATCCCTCGTCCAAAACATCCGATACGTCGACGGCGTGCGCGAAGCCGCCGTCGACCATCAGATTTGCCACCGTCTGCAGCTCCGGCGGGTTGCCCGCCAGCCGCTGCAGGAATTCGTCGAAGTCCTCGCCGCAGGGCAGCAGCAGCCGCTCCACCCGCTCCTGGACCGACCAGCCGTTCTGGTCGCGCGCGTCGTCGTACGCGCAGAACCACACCGAGCCGACGCCCTCGCCGCGCACCTTCACGGCGAGGATCCCGCCCTGGACGAAGGTGAAGCCGAGGTAGTCCTTGGTGAGGTGGTCGCGCAGGCACTTGTTGACGTAGACCAGGTCGTTGACGCCCGCCTCGTCGCGCACCGTGAAGAACGGCTGGTCCACCAGCAGCCCCAGCTCGGCGTCGAGCGCCGCACCGACGGGCGCGCAGCCGCCCGCCGCCTTCAGGAAGGAGCGGTACGCGCCGGGCAGCCGGTACCCCAAGTCCTCTTCCACGCCCAGCACTTGACTCTCGGAGACGGCCACGGTCCCCTTCGGCAGCCCGAAGTGGACGGGCCGCGTCTCCTGCAGCGGCCGGGTGCCGCGCTTGTCCTGGTCGACGGAGGTCGTGGCGAGCCCGCCGTGGTGGCGGAGCAGCGCCTTCACCTCCACCGGTACGAGGTACATGCGGCGGGTGTACGGAACGTGGTGCCAGGTCCAGCCGTGCGGGGTGGCGACCGGGTCGATCGTCTCCCACAGCTCGTGGCCCTCGGCGTGCAGGGCCGCGTTGGCCGACACGTAGTCGGTCAGCCGGAGCTCGTCCACGCCGAAGCCCTCGGGGGGTTCCGCGATCTCGGCGGCGGCGCGCGCGTAGGGCGCGAAGTCCGGGTAGCCGTCCTCGTCCACCCGTACACCCTGGGGGTGACGGGCGGCCCGGACGGGGTCCGGGAAGTTCACGAGCTGCCCGGCGTAGGCCGCGTTCGGTGGCGCGGCTTGCTGCCCGAGCCGACCTTTCGTCATGGCTGATGCCCCCTGCTGCGTCTGGCTGGTTCACCACAGCCTATGCGGTGGTGCAACACGGGGTCCTGCCCCCGGAACGCTGCCGCGACTGCCTGTACGAGACCTGCACGGCGCCCCCGTAACGGGCGGTCCACCCACCCTCCACGGGCGGTCACGCACACCCGCCCCAGTGCCCCCTTGCGGCACCCCTCTCCTGGGGGACGCGCCCGAACCAGTGCCCCAGCTTCCCCACGACAGGGCACATTTGGCAGGCTGTCCCCGCAACTCGGGGGATTGCAGGGAGGGAACGCACCACCATGCACACTGCACAAACAGGAAATCTGCACGCACCGCAGACATCAAGGACAACGGGGGCACCAAGGGCGGCGGGCGCACCGGGAACAACGGCAGCCACGATGAAGGCCACGCGCACGGCGAACGACCCCCGCACGGGCGGTCCGACGGGGACCGCACCGACGGGTACGGGGACGGGGACAGGTACGACGGGCACGGGATCAGGCACGGGTACGGACGCAGGTACGGGGAGGGGACCCGCCCCGACCGCGACGGGCCCGGCCACGGTAGGCGAGGCGACAGCACCGACACCGGCACACGGCCCGGCACAGGGCCCGGTGCACACCCCGGCCGACCCGGCGCACGCCTCCGCCCACCCGACCGCGCCGGCCGATCGCCACGCACCGGCCGCACCCGCGGACGCATCCGCCGAATCCGCGGCGGCCGGCGCCTCCGCGTCCTCCGGCGACCCCCGCCTCTCCTGGAGCAGCAGCTCCGAGGCGAGCCCGCCGCCCGTGCTCCGCCACCGCCGCGACGGCATACTGCCCGCCGTCGCCGCCGCCCTCTCCGTACGCGGCGCCGACACCCTCACCTGCACCGCGGGCAAGGGCGACCAGCCGCCCTCCCTGCACCCGCTGGTGCAGGACTTCCTCGACACGCTCAGCACGGTCCAGCGCACCCGCTTCACCGGCCGCTGTCCCGAGGCGATCCTGCTCTCCCGGCACATCTCGGCGGCCGAGACGGGCCGGTCCAAGCGCGCCTCCCGCAAGCCGCTCACCGCGAACGAGGCCCGCCGCTCCCTCAAGCACTCCAAGCTCACCGCCCGCCGCATCCGTGAGGACGGCGACCCGCTGCACGGCAGCTACGCTCCGCCCTGCCGCTCCTGCGCACCGCTCCTCGCCCATTTCGGCGTACGCCCGGTAGACCCCACCGCCGAGAAGGGCTGACCAGACCCGCCATGCCCCCCACCACCCAGCAGCATCCCCAGCAGCACCCGCAGCCCCACCTCAACACCAGCACCACCCGCTTCCCGGTGGCCGTCGACGCCGCGCTGCGCGAGGCGGGCTGGAAGCCGGGCCGCTGGGACATAAGGCAGGCCGAGCACTGGGCGGACACCCTCCGCGCCCACGTCTCCCCGGCGGGCCACCGCCACACCGTGTTCCCGGCGGCGGTCGAGGCCTGGGCCGAGTTCGGCGGGCTGCACATCAACCCGCCGGGCACCGGCCGCCAGATCGCCCCGTCCCCGGCGCTCCTGGACCCCCTCCACGGCCTCCACCTGGCCCGTACGTTCGCGGACCTGGGCCGCGCCCTGGACACCGAGGTCTGCCCGCTCGGCCGGGAGAACGGCAAGGCGGGCGACATCCAGGCCACCCTCGCCATCGATGCGGAAGGCCGCATCTACAGCCTCGACCACACCGGCGACTGGTTCCTGGGCCACACCCTCGACCAGGCCCTCGCCACTCTGATCACCGGCGCCCAGCCACACCGCCTGGGCACGGCCCGCACGGCCACCTGAGCCGACGCCCGGACCGGCCCCGGGACCAGCACCGGGACGCCCCCCCCGAACCAGCCCTCGGACCAGCACCGGGACCAGTGCCCGGACCAGCACCGGGACCCCGTCAAGAAGTCGCAGGAAAAAGGAGACGGACCGCCCGTAGGCTGGTCCGTATGACCGTTACGGGGGCAGACCGGAACGACGTGGACCTGACCAGTCCACGCTTCTGGTGGTGGGAGCGGCGACGCAGTGTCGTGCTCGATTCAGGACTGGCGGCCGCCTCGGCCGCCGAGTGCGCGGTGGAGGGCATGGCCTTCGCCACGGATACCGGGGTGCCCGCCGTACTGGGCGTGCTCCTCGGTCTGCTGGTGGGCTCCGCCCTTCTCGTACGACGCCGGTGGCCGATCGCCGTCGTCCTCATCTCGCTCGCCGTGACCCCGGCCGAGATGGGCTTCATGCTGGGCATCGTCGGGCTCTACTCGCTGGCCGCGTCCGAGGTCCCGCGCCGCATCACCACCGTCCTCGCGGGCATGTCGTTCACCGGCACGCTCATCGTGTCCCTGGTCCGCATGCGCTCCCTCGCGGGCGAAGAGGGCAGCGAATTCGACCCCAGCACGGGCTACACCCTCGTCATCTCCTTCATCCTCGCCCTGGGCATGACGGCCCCGCCGATCCTCCTCGGCCTGTACATAGGCGCCCGCCGCCGCCTGATGGAAAGCCTCCGCGAACGGGCCGACTCCCTGGAGCGGGAGCTCTCCCTCCTCGCCGACCGCGCCGAGGAGCGCGCCGAGTGGGCCCGTACGGAAGAGCGCACCCGGATCGCCCGCGAGATGCACGACGTGGTCGCGCACCGGGTCAGCCTGATGGTCGTGCACGCGGCGGCCCTCCAGGCGGTCGCCCTCAAGGACCCCCAGAAGGCCGTCAAGAACGCCGCCCTGGTCGGCGACATGGGCCGCCAGGCCCTCACCGAACTCCGCGAGATGCTCGGCGTCCTGCGCTCCCCGGAAGCCACCACGCCCGCACCGCCCGCCCCGGTCCCGCTGGCGGCCGTGGGCGCCGCAGCGGCGGCGGCAGCCGCCGAAGCGGCCGGGAACGGCCCCGGTCTCGCCGACGTGGAAGCCCTCGTGGAACAGTCCCGGGCGGCCGGAATGACCGTCGAACTCTCCGTCGACGGCATTCCCGCCCCGTGCGGCGCCCTGGTCGAGCAGACCGCCTACCGGGTCGTCCAGGAAGCCCTCACCAACGTCCACAAGCACGCCCCGGGAGCGAAGACCTGGGTCCGCATCGCCCACCGCGACGGCACCGAGATCGCCATGCAGGTCGAGAACGCCGCCTCCGACGCCGACGCTCCCACGGCCGGCCTCCCCAGCGGCGGCAACGGCCTGGTCGGCATGCGCGAACGCGTCCAGACCCTGGGCGGCGTCTTCGTCGCGGGCCCCACCGACCCGGGCGGCTTCCGAGTCTCGGCGGTCTTCCCGGTGAGGGACTCGGAGCAATAAGCCCGTCCGGCACCTCAGGCGGGCAACTTCAGCCCGTCCGGCGTTTGAGGACGCACGGCGCAGCCGTGCACCGGGCGCAGCCCGGGACACCCGCCCCCACCGGCGCGAGCCGTGAACCTCCCCAGCCCCGCGGCCAGCGCCACGCGGCGGAGCCGCAAAGTGTCACAGCGGGAAGGGGCGGGGAGGGGATGGCGCCGCAGGCAACGCCAGCCACCCACCGCCCCGCACTATTCCCACTCAGCTCCCACTCAGCGCCCGGCCCCCGCCCCAGGCCCCACCTCGGCTCCGGGCCCAGGTCCGGGACCGGCTCCGGTCCCGGGGCCCACCCCGGGGGCCACCTCCCCCAACACCGGAAACCTCCTCGGCGCCAGCACCACCAACGCCACCAGCGCCACCACCCCCGCCCCCGCCGCTCCCACGTACACATGGTCGACCGCCGTGTCGACCGCCCGGCGCAGATAGTCCGCCGCCCCGGCACCCAGCGCCGACCCCGGGTCGGTCAGTGCGTGGGAGACCGAGTCGAGGTCTCCGGGCAGACCGTCCCGGATCGCCCCCGGCGCCGACTCCAGCCGCGCTGCCAGCGTCGCGTTGGCCACCGCCCCGAAGAGCGCCGCCCCCACGCTCTGTCCCAGCTGCCGGTAGAAGAGGATCGACGCGGTCGCGGTTCCCCGCTCGGACCAGCCGACCGTCGACTGGACCCCGACGATCAGCGGCAGCTGGAAGATCCCGAGCGCCGCGCCAAGCAACAGCATGATCAGCGCGGGCTGCCACGCGGCGCCCGGGAACGGCAGCAGCGGAAACGCCAGCAGAATCGCCGTCGCCAGCGAGATCCCGATGATCGCCGTCTGCCGGAAGCCGATCCGCCGGTACACGTGCTGGCTCAGCGCCGCCGACACCGGCCAGCTCAGCGTCATGATGGACAGCACGAACCCGGCCGCCGTCGGGTCCAGCCCCAGCACGGACTGGGCGTACGTCGGCAGGAAGACGGTCGGGGCGACCATCAGCAGGCCGAGCGCACCCAGCGCGACGTTGACCGCGGCGATCGTGCGGCGCCGCCAGACCCAGCCGGGGAGGATGGGTTCGGCCGCACGCCGCTCGACCGTCACGACGACCACGACCAGCACCGCGCTCGTCGCGAACAGCGCCAGGGACGGGGCGGAGAGCCAGGGCCAGGCCACTCCGCCCTGCACCAGTGCCGTCAACAACACCCCGCCGCAGGCGAATACGGCAAGCGCACCGGGCCAGTCGATACGAGAACGTACGGCCGGCCTCCCTGGTTCCCGCTCCGGCTCCCGCCCCGGAACCCGTTCCGGCTCCCGCAGGTACCTGGCGATCAGCCACATCGCCACCGCCCCCACCGGCAGGTTGATGAGGAAGATCCACCGCCAGTCCGCGTACGTGGCCAGTACCCCGCCCACCGCGGGGCCCGCGACGGCCGACACCGCCCACACGGTCGACAACTTCGCCTGGATCTTCGGTCGTTCCTTCAGCGGGTACAGATCGGCGGCGACGGTCTGGACGGTGCCCTGGATGGCTCCGCCGCCCAGCCCCTGGACGATCCGGAAGGCGATCAGCGCCGGCATGTTCCAGGCGAGCGCGCACAGTACGGAGCCGACGAGGAAGAGCGCGATGCCGGTGATCAGTACCGGCTTGCGGCCGAAGGTGTCGGAGAGCTTCCCGTACACGGGGAGGGTGACGGTGACGGCCAGGAGATAGCCGGCGAACAGCCAGGAGAAGACCGTGAACCCGCCCAGATCGCCCACGATTTGAGGGACGGCGGTGGAAACGATCGTCCCGTCGAGCGCGGCGAGCGCCATCCCCAGCATGAGCGCGGCAACGACCGGCCCCCGCCGCCCGGGATCGCGCCGTACGGGCCCGGGTATCGCCCCCGCGCTGTCCGCGCCCTCCGTGCCTCCTACATCCTTGCCGCCCACCGAAGTCCCTTCCCCCTGCACGTATTTCCGTTGGGACAGCGTCTCACCCGCAGGTCGGGCGGGGGAGGGTGCAGAGCGGGTGGACGCGCTCTACTGGGGCGCTCCACCCACGGGTTGAGGGTCCGGGGCCGCTCTCCCTACCTGGGTGCAGGCCGGTGTTCGTACCCCAGGGCGACGTGCGGGAAGGGGTCGATTCCTTAGCTTGGCTTTACGGGGAATTACCGGCCACATAGGGGGACTTGGCATGACAACGGCAGTGGGCATTTCGGGCCAGGGGCAAGGGTCCGGGCGCGGCTCCGGGTCCGGGCGTGAGGGCACGGGCGGGCGCACGGCCGTCGCCGCGCGGGCCCGGCAGGTGGTCAAGGCGTACGGGGCGGGGGAGACCCGCGTCGTCGCTCTCGACCAAGTCGACGTCGACATGGCACGCGGCGAGTACACCGCGATCATGGGCCCCTCCGGGTCCGGCAAGTCGACGCTGATGCACTGCCTGGCCGGGCTGGACACGGTGTCGTCGGGACAGGTCTTCCTCGACGACACCGAGCTCTCCGGCCTCAAGGACAAGCAGCTCACCCAACTCCGCAGGGACCGCATCGGCTTCATCTTCCAGGCGTACAACCTGCTCCCGACGCTCAACGCGATCGAGAACATCACGCTGCCGATGGACATAGCGGGCCGCAGGCCGGACGCGGCCTGGCTCCAGCGGGTCGTGGAGACCGTCGGGCTCGCGGACCGGCTGAAGCACCGGCCGTCCGAGCTGTCCGGCGGCCAGCAGCAACGGGTCGCGGTGGCAAGGGCGTTGGCGGCAGGACCCGAGATCATCTTCGGCGACGAGCCGACCGGGAACCTGGACTCCCGCTCCGGCGCCGAGGTCCTGGACTTCCTGCGCCGCTCGGTCGACGAGCTGGGGCAGACGATCGTGATGGTCACGCACGACCCGGTGGCCGCCTCGTACGCGGACCGGGTGCTGTACCTGGCCGACGGGCGGATCGTCGACGAGATGCGCCACCCGACCCCCGACCTGGTCCTGGACCGCATGAAGGCTTTCGACGGGCGGGGGCGTACATCATGACCGTCTGGAAGACCTCGATGCGCAACTTCCTCGCGCACAAGGGCCGCATGGCGCTCTCCGCCGTCGCCGTCCTCCTGTCGGTCGGGTTCGTCTGCGGCACCCTCGTCTTCACCGACACCATGAACACCACCTTCGACAAGCTCTTCGCCACCACCTCGGCCGACGTCACCGTCACGCCGAAGACCGACAAGTACGACCACTCCGCTCAGAACGCGGGCCGTCCCGCCGTCCTGCCCGGTTCCGCCGTGCGTACGGTCGCGGGCGCGGACGGCGTGAAGTCCGCCGAGGGCACGGTCAGCAGCATGTCGATCACCGTCGTCAACGCCGACAACAAGGACATGGGCTCCAGCACCGGAGCCCCGACCCTCGCGAGCAACTGGTCGGCCGGCGACGCCCGTTCCATGGAGATCACCTCCGGGCACGAGCCGCGCGGCCCGACCGACGTCATGATCGACGCCGACACCGCAGACAGGCACGGCCTGAAGCTCGGCGACACACTGCGCACGATCGCCGTCACCGGCGACTTCACCGCGCGGATCAGTGGCATAGCGACGTTCAGGACCACCAACCCCGGGGCCACGGTCGTCTTCTTCGACGGCGCGACCGCACAGCGGCAGCTGCTCGGCGGACCGGACCGGTTCACCGGAATCAACATCGAGGCCGGGCCCGGGGTGACCGACGAGCAACTGAAGGCCAAGGTGGCTGCGGCGCTCGGAGCCGGCGCGCCGGGGGCCGGTCCGTACACGCTCCAGACCAAGCAGGAGGCCGGCGAGGCGAACAAGGACGACCTCGGCTCGTTCCTGGACGTGATGAAGTACGCGATGCTCGGCTTCGCCGGGGTCGCCCTCCTCGTCGGCATCTTCCTGATCATCAACACCTTCTCGATGCTGGTCGCCCAGCGCACCCGTGAGATCGGCCTGATGCGGGCGCTCGGCTCCAGCCGCAGGCAGGTCAACCGGTCGGTGCTCCTCGAAGCGCTGCTGCTCGGCGTCGTCGGTTCACTGCTCGGGGTCGCGGCGGGCGTGGGTCTCGCCGTCGGGCTGATGAAGTTCATGGGCACGATCGGTATGAACCTGGCCACGAGCGACCTGACCTTCAAGTGGCCCACCCCGGTCATCGGCCTGGTCCTGGGCGTCGTCGTCACCGTCGTCGCCGCGTACCTGCCGGCCCGCCGGGCGGGCCGGGTGTCCCCGATGGCCGCGCTGCGCGACGTCGGCGTCCCCGCCGACGCGAAGTCCGGCCGGACACGGGCAGGCATCGGCCTGGTCCTCACCGTGCTCGGCGGGGCGGGGCTGTATGCGGCGGCGCGGTCGGCGAAGGCGAGCGAGGGTTCCCTCTTCCTCGGCGTCGGCGTCGTCCTCACCCTCGTCGGGTTCGTGGTCGTCGGACCGCTGCTGGTCTCGGTGATCGTGAAGGGGCTCAGCGCCGTGGTGCTGCGGGTCTTCGGCCCGATCGGCCGGATGGCCGAGCGCAACGCGCTGCGCAACCCGCGCCGTACGGGAGCGACCGGCTCGGCCCTGATGATCGGGCTCGCCCTGGTGGCCTGTCTGTCGGTCGGCGCCTCCTCGATGGTCGCCTCGGCGACGGAGGAGCTCGACAGGTCGGTGGGCGCGGACTTCACCGTACGGTCGAGCAATCAGCAGCCCGTCCTGCCGCAGGCCCAGCGGGCACTCGCCGCGGCCGACGGCATCGCCCGCCTCACCCACTACAAACTGGTCGCCGCCGAGGTGACCGCCCCCGACGGCACCTCGGAGCGCAAGTCGCTCTCCGCCACCGACCCCTCCTACCTGCAGGACCTACGGCGCGAGACGGTGTCGGGCGACCTCTCCGCCGCCTACGCACCGGGGGCGATATCGGTCGGCGAGGACTACGCGAAGCAGCGCGGGCTGAAGGTCGGCGACGCGCTGAAGGTCACCTTCCCCGGCGGGAAGAGTGCCCGGCTGAAGATCGCCGCGATCACCTCCGACGACGTCAACGTCGACAAGGGAGCCCTCTACCTCAACATCACCACCGCCGCCGCGCACACCCCCGCCGACCGGATGCCGCAGGACATGGCGGTCTTCGCGAAGGCGGCGGACGGACAGGAGGACGCGGCGTACGCCTCGCTCAAGGCGGCCGTCGCGAAGTACCCGCAGTACCGCGTCCTCAACTCCACCGACTACAAGAAAGACCTCAAGGCCCAGATCGACCAGCTGCTCAACATCGTCTACGGGCTCCTCGGCCTGGCGATCGTCGTGGCGGTCCTGGGCGTCGTCAACACCCTCGCCCTCTCCGTCGTCGAACGGACCCGTGAGATCGGTCTGATGCGGGCCATCGGCCTCTCCCGCCGCCAGCTGCGCCGGATGATCCGCCTGGAGTCGGTGGTCATCGCCCTCTTCGGAGCGCTGCTCGGTCTGGGGCTCGGGCTGGCCTGGGGCACGTCCGCCCAGAAGCTGCTCGCGCTGGAAGGCATATCCGTCCTGGAGATCCCCTGGCCGACCATCCTCACGGTCTTCCTCGCCTCGGCCCTCGTCGGCCTCCTGGCCGCACTGGTCCCGGCCTTCCGAGCGGGGCGTATGAACATCCTGACCGCCATAGCCACCGACTGACCGCTTCGGGGGGCAGGGCGTCCCGCGACCCGCCGCCCCAGCCCCCTGCCGGCGGCTGACGCCGCCATCCCCCTAACCCCTAACCCCTAATCCCCTAGCCCTCTTGGGCAGCGGGGCCGCCCCCCGGGGGCGGGACGGGTGGGCAAGGGGGCGGCCCCTCGCGCGGAGCGCTCCCTTCCCGCGACCGTGTGCCCTCGCTGCCGCCCAGGGTTCGGCAAGCCCCCGGAGCGCAAGCAAGCCGAACGGGGGCCGGCCCGCGGCGAGGGGGCCGCCCTGTGCCCACCCGTCCCGCCCCTTCAGGGCGGCACCAGTGCCCACAGGACGGCGGCGGTGGTGGCAGTCCCACAGGCGGTGGCGGTGGTGGTGGCAGTCCCGGCGGCGGCAGTGCCCGCAGGGCAGCGGCGGTGGCAGTGCCCGCAGGGTGGTGGGTGCCGGTGGGGTGGGTGATGTCAGGCCAACAGGGCGGTGGGTCCCGTGCTTCGGACGGCGGCTGTCGGTGGTGCGTCGTAGGCTGGGAGCCCCCCGGCCCGTGCGACGTGTCGGGCGGCTCGCGTTGCCCACCGGCCCCACCAGTCACACCGGTCCCACCGGAGCAGGTGCCCCTGCGCGACCCACCAAAGTGTTCTCAGCGTTCGGATGGATGCCTTTCATGAGCCTGCACGGCCTGCTGGATGCAGTGGTACGAGACTCGGCGCTCGCCGAAGCGGTGAAGGCCGCCGTCGACGGCAACCGCATGCATGTCGACCTCGTCGGGCCCTCCGCCGCCCGCCCCTTCGCGCTCGCCGCCCTCGCCCGCGACGCCGGACGGCCCGTGCTGGCCGTCACCGCGACCGGGCGGGAGGCGGAGGAGCTGGCCGCCACCCTGCGGACCCTGCTTCCCGAGGACTCGGTGGCGGAGTTCCCCGCCTGGGAGACGCTGCCGCACGAGCGGCTCTCGCCCCGTTCCGACACGGTCGGCCGCCGGCTCGCCGTGCTGCGCCGCCTGGCCCACCCCCGTAAGGACGACCCGGCGGCGGGTCCGGTGAGCGTGGTCGTCGCACCGGTGCGTTCCGTGCTCCAGCCGCAGGTCAAGGGCCTCGGCGACCTCGTCCCCGTATCCATCCGCTCCGGTCAGAGCGCCGATCTCGGCGAGCTCACCGAAGCCCTCGCCGCAGCCGCGTACTCCCGGGTCGAACTGGTCGAGAAGCGCGGCGAGTTCGCCGTCCGCGGCGGCATCCTGGACGTGTTCCCGCCGACCGAGGAGCACCCGCTGCGGGTGGAGTTCTGGGGCGACGACGTCGAGGAGATCCGCTACTTCAAGGTCGCCGACCAGAGATCCCTGGAGGTCGCCGAGCACGGCGTGTGGGCCCCGCCCTGCCGCGAGCTGCTGCTCACCGACGACGTGCGGGAGAGGGCGGCGGCCCTCGCCGAGGCCCACCCCGAGCTGGGGGAGCTGCTGCACAAGATCGCCGAGGGCATCGCGGTCGAGGGCATGGAGTCCCTCGCCCCGGTCCTGGTGGACGAGATGGAGCTGCTGCTCGACGTGCTGCCGGAAGGGTCGATGGCCGTCGTCTGCGACCCGGAGCGGGTGCGCACCCGGGCCGCCGACCTCGTCGCGACGTCGCAGGAATTCCTGCAGGCCTCCTGGGCCGCCACCGCGGGCGGCGGCGTGGCCCCCATCGACGTCGGCGCCGCCTCCCTCTGGGGCATCGCCGACGTCCGCGACCGCGCCCGCGAGCTCGGGATGATGTGGTGGTCGGTCTCCCCGTTCGCCGCCGACGACGTCGACCACGAGGACGACACCCTCCAACTCGGCATGCACGCACCGGAGCTGTACCGGGGCGACACCGCCAAGGCCCTCGCCGACACCAAGGGCTGGCTGGCCGACGGCTGGCGCACCGTGTTCATCACCGAGGGCCACGGCACCGCCGCCCGCACCGTCGAGGTCCTCTCCGGCGAAGGCATCGCCGCCCGCCTCGACGCGGAGCTCACGGAGATCTCACCGAACGTGGTGCACGTCGCCTGCGGCGTCCTCGACCACGGCTTCGTCGACCCGGTCCTCCAGCTCGCCGTCCTCACCGAGACCGACCTGACGGGCCAGCGCACCGCCACCAAGGAACTCGGCCGGATGCCGGCCCGCCGCCGCAAGTCCGTCGACCCGCTCACCCTCCAGGTCGGCGACTTCATCGTGCACGAGCAGCACGGCGTGGGCCGCTACATCGAGATGGTGCAGCGCACGGTCCAGGGCGCGACCCGCGAGTACCTCCTCGTCGAGTACGCACCCGCCAAGCGCGGCCAGCCCGGCGACCGCCTCTACATCCCCACCGACCAGCTGGAGCAGGTGACGAAGTACGTCGGCGGCGAGGCCCCGACCCTGCACCGCCTCGGCGGCGCCGACTGGACCAAGACCAAGGCGCGCGCCAAGAAGGCCGTGAAGGAGATCGCGGCCGATCTCATCAAGCTCTACTCGGCCCGCATGGCGGCCCCCGGCCACACCTTCGCCCCCGACACCCCCTGGCAGCGCGAGCTGGAGGACGCCTTCCCGTACGTGGAGACGCCCGACCAGCTGTCCACCATCGCCGAGGTGAAGGAGGACATGGAGAAGTCCGTCCCGATGGACCGGCTGATCTGCGGCGACGTCGGCTACGGCAAGACGGAGATCGCGGTACGGGCCGCCTTCAAGGCCGTCCAGGACGGCAAGCAGGTCGCGGTCCTGGTCCCCACGACGCTCCTCGTCCAGCAGCACTTCGGCACGTTCACCGAGCGGTACGCCCAATTCCCGGTCAATGTGCGCGCGTTGAGCCGCTTCCAGACCGAGACCGAGTCCAAGGCGACCCTCGAAGGGCTCAAGGACGGCTCCGTCGACCTGGTCATCGGCACCCACCGGCTCTTCTCGCAGGAGACGAAGTTCAAGGACCTGGGCCTGGTCATCGTCGACGAGGAGCAGCGGTTCGGCGTCGAGCACAAGGAGCAGCTGAAGAAGCTCCGGGCCAACGTCGACGTGCTCACCATGTCGGCCACGCCCATCCCCCGTACGCTCGAAATGGCGGTCACCGGCATCCGCGAGATGTCCACGATCACCACCCCGCCGGAGGAGCGCCACCCGGTGCTCACCTTCGTCGGGCCGTACGAGCAGAAGCAGATCGGCGCCGCGATCCGCCGCGAACTGCTGCGCGAGGGCCAGGTCTTCTACATCCACAACCGCGTCGAGTCCATCGACCGGGCAGCCGCCAAGCTGCGCGAGATCGTCCCCGAGGCGCGCATCGCCACGGCCCACGGCCAGATGTCGGAAACGGCCCTGGAGCAGGTCGTCGTCGACTTCTGGGAGAAGAAGTTCGACGTCCTCGTCTCGACGACGATCGTCGAGTCCGGCATCGACATCTCCAACGCCAACACCCTGATCGTCGAGCGCGGCGACAACTTCGGCCTCTCCCAGCTGCACCAGCTGCGCGGCCGCGTCGGCCGGGGCCGCGACCGCGGTTACGCGTACTTCCTCTACCCGCCGGAGAAGCCGCTCACCGAGACCGCGCACGAGAGGCTCGCCACCATCGCCCAGCACACCGAAATGGGTGCGGGCATGTACGTGGCGATGAAGGACCTCGAAATCCGCGGCGCGGGCAACATGCTGGGCGGCGAGCAGTCGGGACACATCGCGGGCGTCGGCTTCGACCTCTACATCCGTATGGTCGGCGAGGCCGTCGCCGACTACCGGGCCGCCGTCGACGGTGGCGAGGAGCAGCCGGAGGCCCCCCTGGAAGTCAAGATCGAACTCCCGGTGGACGCCCACGTCCCGCACGACTACGCCCCCGGCGAGCGGCTGCGCCTCCAGGCGTACCGCGCGATCGCCTCCGCGAACACGGAGGCCGACATCGCCGCGGTGCGCGAGGAGCTCACCGACCGCTACGGCAAGCTCCCGGAGCCGGTCGAGAACCTCCTGCTGGTGGCGGGCCTGCGGATGCTCGCCCGCGCCTGCGGGGTCGGCGAGATCGTCCTCCAGGGCCCGAACATCCGCTTCGCCCCGGTGGAGCTGCGCGAGTCCCAGGAGCTGCGCCTCAAGCGGCTCTACCCCCGTACGGTCATCAAGGGCACGGCCCACCAGATCCTGGTGCCGCGTCCGAGCTCGGGCCAGATCGGCGGCAAGCCGGTCGTGGGCCGCGAACTGCTGGCGTGGACGGGTGAATTCCTGACGACGATCCTGGGCTGATCCAGGGGCACGGGGGCCGTGCCGAGTGGCCCGTACGCAACACACCGCCCGCGATGCCGAGTCGATCGGCTTCGCGGGCGGGGGTTTCAGGAGGCCCGTTCGGTGACGGACGGCACCTGCACCGGCTCAGGGTGCGGGGTCGTCCTTCTTGTCGCCCAGCCCGAGGACGTCTTCCGCCTTCTGCTGGGCCTTGTCGACCTTGTCGGCGTACTTGCCGCCGGTCTTCTCGTCGACCTCGTCCCCGGCAGCGTCGGTGATGTCCTTCGCCTTGTCCCGGGCCTGGTCCTTGAACTTGTCGAAGATCCCCATGGGCGGGCTCCTTCCGCAGAAGAGAACAGGACATTTCCGACGCTACGCCCGGGCTGCGGATTGTGCGCGCCGGGCGCCGCCCGGCGCGTCCTCCGGCGCGTGATGTGGACCGGGCCACAATCCGGTGGTATGTCGCGGGTCGGCCGGTTCGTTCGGGGCACTCATTCCTAAGGTGGGGCGTTTGCCGGAGTTGGACTTTCCTTGGGGTGGCCCGTCTTGATATCTCGTACGACCCAGACGACGAAGACGAAGACGACGAAGACGAAGACGACGAAGAAGACCTGGAAGGCCGTCTCGGCGGCGGGGCTCGGGGCGGTGCTGCTGCTCGGGAGCGCGGCGTGCGACTCCACCGGCGGATCGTCGGGCAAGGGCGCGAGCGGCGGCCAGGGCGGACCCGCGGGGAAGCCGGGCTCCGCACTGGCCGCCGTGGGGGAGCTGACCGTCAAGGGGCGGGCGGCGAAGACCGGTTACGAGCGGAAGGCGTTCGGGCGGGCCTGGGCCGACACCGACGCCAACGGGTGCGGCACCCGCGACGACATCCTCAAGCGCGACCTGAAGGACGTGAAGTTCTCCGACGGCAAGAACTGCAAGGTCGCCTCCGGGGTGCTGGAGAACGACCCGTACACGGGCGGCCGGATCGAGTACAAGCGCGGGGCCAGCAAGGTCGACATCGATCACCTGGTGGCGCTGTCCGACGCCTGGCAGAAGGGCGCCCAGCAGTGGAAGCCGGGCAAGCGGCTCGCGTTCGCCAACGACCCGCTGAACCTGCTCGCCGCCGAGGCCTCCGCGAACCGGCGCAAGGGCGACGGCGACACCGCGACCTGGCTGCCGACGAACAAGGCGTACCGGTGCCCGTACGTCGCCTCGCAGGTGGCGGTGAAGAAGAAGTACGGGGTGTGGGTCACGGAGGGGGAGCGCGACGCGATGAAGAAGGTGCTGGAGGAATGCCCGGACCAGCGGCTGCCCAGCGGGGGGAATCCGACGGAGGCGAAGGTCGGGAGGTAGAGAGTCGGGAGGTAGGGAGTCGGGAGGTAGGGAGTCGGGAGGTGGAGAGGTGACGAGGTAGCGACTCGTCCGGTCCGTACAACCCTGGGGCCGTTGTCGGCGTCGCTGTATACGCTCGTCGTATCGTCCTCCAGCACGTCTTCCTCCGTGCTGCCGTCCCCCAGGAGCAGTCATGCAGGGCCCCGGCCACAGGCCGCCGAGCAGTCGGCCGAGTCCCGCTGTGCTGATCACGCTCCGGGTGGTGTTCACGGCGCTCGCCCTGTGCACCTGCGGGCTGCTGTCCTGGGCGGCGACGCTGCGGATCGCGATCCTGCGCAAGCGGGCGTCGGACTGGCTGCTGTTCGGTGCCGTACTGCTCCTCGGGGTCGCCACGCTGATCATCCTCGGCGAGTTCGGGGCGCCGGTGTCGGAGGACCCGGACGCCCCGGCCGACCTCAACGCCGTCGACTACATGTGCCTGGCGGTCGTGTTCGCCCTGTCGGTCGGGTCGGCGACGCACTTCCTGATAGCGGACATACGGCACTTCCGGCGGCGGCCTGAGCCGGTGTGGGGACCGTTCCACTCCATGCCGGTGACCAATCAGCCGCGCATGTACGGCGGACAGCCGGGCCCCGTGCCCGGACCCGCGTACGGCTACCCGCCCCAGCACCACCCCCACCAGCCCCAGCCGCACCAGCCCCAACCGCACCAGCCCCAGCCCCGCATCGACCAAGTCCGCGCCGAACTCGACGAGTTGAGCGAACTGCTCCGCAAGGAGCCGAGGGACCAGGACGGGCAGCGGCAGGGACCGCAGGACGGGCAAGGGGGCACCCCCCGGTGAACGGACGCGTCATCGCGGGCCGTTACGAGCTGGCCGCCCTCATAGGCCAGGGCGGCATGGGCCAGGTCTGGACGGCGTACGACCAGCGCCTCGACCGCCGCGTCGCCGTCAAGCTGCTGCGCCCCGACCGGATGGCGGCCGCCACCGAGGCCGAGGACATGCGCCGCCGCTTCGTGCGCGAGTGCCGGGTCACCGCCCAGGTCGACCACCCCGGCCTGGTCACCGTGCACGACGCGGGCAGCGACGACGACGACCTCTACCTGGTCATGCAGTACGTCGAGGGCACCGACCTCGCCGGCCACTGCGCCGACCATCGCACCGAGCACGACCCGTACCCCTGGCAGTGGGCAGTCTCGGTCGCCGCCCAGCTGTGCGCGGTGCTCTCCGCCGTGCACGCGGTGCCGATCGTGCACCGCGACCTCAAGCCGCGCAACGTCATGGTCAAGCCGGACGGCACCGTCACCGTCCTCGACCTCGGCGTCGCCTCCGTGCTCGACACGGACACCACCCGCCTCACCCACACCGGCACCCCCATCGGTACGCCCGCGTACATGGCGCCCGAACAAGCGATGGGCGGCGCCGTCGGCCCGTACACCGACCTGTACGCGCTCGGCGTCCTGCTCCATGAACTCCTCACCGGGGACGTCCCGTTCGCGGGCGGCACCGCCCTGGGGACACTGCACCGCCACCTCTACGAGCCGCCGGTGCCGGTGCGCCGGCAGCGCCCCGAGGTCCCCGAGGCGCTCGAAGCGCTCGTCCTCCACCTCCTCGCCAAGGACCCGCAGCACCGCCCCGGATCCGCGCAGGAGGTGTACGAGCTGCTCGCGCCCCTCCTCCCGACGCGCGGAACACCGTCCGCCGGGCCCGCCCGCCGGATCGGACCGCACGGATCGCACGGATCGCACGGATCGCACGGATCGCACGGATCGCACGGATCGCACGGGTCGCACGGGCAGCTCGGACCACTCGGGCCGCTCGACCCGACCCGTCCCTTCCTGCGCCCGCACGCGCCGTGGCCGGACCGGGCGGCGACCGTGCCCCCGCCCGTACCGGTACAGCCGCCCGTGCCCGCGCCCTCCCGGCCGGACATCGCCGGGGCCGTCGACGAGGTCAAACAGCTCCTCGGCGAGGGCCGCATCACCCAGGCCGTCGACATCCTCGGCAGCATCCTCCCGGCCGCCGCGGCCGAGCACGGCGAACGCTCGTCGGTCGTCCGGATCCTGCGCAAGCAGTACGCGGCGACACTCCTCGACGACGGCCAGTACCGGCGGGCGCTGCCCGAGCTGCGCCGCCTCGCCGACGAGCGGGCCGCCGAGACGGGCCCCGCGGACCCGCAGGCCCTCCAGTTCCGCTACGACGCCGCACAGTGCCTGGAACAGCTCGGCGAACCGGCCGCCGCACTCGCCGAGCACCGGGCCCTCCTCCCGTACTACGAGAACAGCTATGTCTCCGGCGGCGACCCGGCCCGCGCCTTCGAACTCCGGCACAGGATCGCCCAGTTGCTCCTCGCGACGGGCGGCCACGGGGAGGCGGTGCACCAGCTGCGGGGGCTGCTGTACGACGCGGAGCGGGCGTACGGGGCGTACCACCCGCTGGTCGTGGACGTGCGCAAGGCGCTGGAGCGGCAGCACAGGCTGGGCGGCGGCGGCACGAGGTGAACGCGGGGGGAGCGGTGCTAGGTGAACGCGGGAGGCGGCGCGAGGTGAACGCGGGGGCGGTGCGGACCCCGATCGATCACGGCCCCGGGTGCGCCCCGTCACCCCCGGTTCGCCTCGCCGTCGCACGGATGCCATGCCCCCGGTGGCCGGGTCGTCTAGCGTCCCGGCCATGCCACTGCTGACCCACCCCCTCGCCCGCCGCGCCCTGCGCCCCTTCGCGGCCCTTGTCGATCAGCGCGTACGCACCCACACCAGCCGCACCAGCGGCGAGATCGCCGCCCTGCGCGCCGAACTGGACGTCCTCAAGAGGCAGAGCCACGCCGTGGAGATGCTGCTCGACCGGACCGGAAGGGGCGCCCACCGGATGCCGTCCGCCGGGCAGATCTCGACCCTGGTCGCCCAGGTGGCGGCGGTCAGCGGGAGTGCGCACGCGCGGCGGGCGGTGACCTCCGCGTTCCGTACGGTCGTGGCGCTGGAGGCGCTCGGCGTCGGGCGGCTGGCGGGCGGCACCTCCAACGTGTGCGGGAAGCTCGCCACGCTGCCCCTGCTCGCACCGCCCGCGCACCCCGACGTACTCGAAATCGGCACGCTGCACGGCCTGTTCGCGACCGCGCTCACCCGGATGCTGCACCGCGAGGGGATCGAGCCCCGGCTGACCATCGTCGACCCGCTGGTCGGCGCGCAGCTCCAGCCCGACGCGGTCCGCGACAGCGCGGACCCGACGGGGACGCCGGTGCGCGAGGACGTCGTACGGGCGAACCTGGCGCTGGCGGGAACGGCCCCCGGCGGGGCGTCGGGCACCCGCATCCAGCAGGGCTTCTCGCAGGACCCCGAGGTGCGGTCGGCGGTGTCCGACCGGAAGTACGGAGTGATCGTCATCGACGGCGACCACTCCAGGGAGGGCGTGCTCGCGGACCTCAGGTGGGCGGAGGAGATCGTCGCCGAGGGCGGAATCGTGGTGCTCGACGACTTCGGGGACGCGGCGTGGCCGGGGGTGCAGGAGGCCTGGGACGAGCACCTGGCGGACGCCGGTACGGATGCGGAAGGACCGCGGCTGACCTTCCTGGGGCAGGTGGCCACGTCCGGCTTCCTGCGGAAGGGCTGATGACGAGTTGATGCGCCAACGCCCGGCGCTCGCACAGGTGTTGAGGTTCGCCCTGGTGGGGGTGGTGAACACCGCCACCTTCTACGGGGCGTACCTGGTGCTGCACCGGTGGCTGCCGTACTACCCGGCCTATGTGGCGGCGTTCGTGCTGAGCATGGTCGGGTCCTTCTTCCTGAACACCCGCTTCACGTACCGGACCCGCCCGACGTGGCGGAAGTTCCTCCTCTTCCCGCTGACCAACCTGACGAACTTCACGGTCACTTCGGTGGGCGTCTTCGTGCTGGTGGAGTGGTGCGACGTGAACGACCGGATCGCGCCGCTGGTGGCGGCGGCAGCGGCGATCCCGGCGACGTTCCTGCTGTCGCGGCGGATCCTGGTGGGGGGTGCGCGGGGCGGAAGCGACGGCGTGCGGTCGGGGGAGGGTGCGCTCCGCGTGGGGCCGCCCCCTTGCCCACCCGTCCCGCCCCCGGGGGGCGGCCCCGCTGCCCAAGAGGGCTAGGGGGCGGCGGCTTCAGCCGCCCGAGGGGCAGGTATTTAGGGGCGCGGGGAACTGCGCGATCAGCCACGACGCACCCGCACGAAGCCCACCCGCCCCGGCTCCGCCACGGCTGCCTCCGGCTCTGCCACGGCCGTCGCCCGCTCCGGCTCGCTCCCACCTCCCGGCTGCTGCATCTGCTGCATCTGCTGACGCCGCCGTCGCAGCAGGTGCAGCGCCCCCGCCGCCACCGCGACCCCCACCGACCCCAGTCCCACCCCGACCCCCGCCCGCAGGCCCGGCGGCCGGAACGCGCACCGGATCTCCGAGGCCCGCCCGCCCTCGCCCAGCGGGACCGCCAACAGCCCCAAGTAGTTTCCGGCGGGGGTGAGTTCGCCTCCGTCCACCGCGCACTGCCACCCCGCGATCCGGGGTACGGCGAACACCGCGGTCCGCGACGTCCCAGACGCGACGGTTGCTCCGGACGCTCCGGTCGCTCCGGACACCCCACCCCCCAACCCCACCCGAATCGACCCGTCCCCCACTTCCACCTCACGCGCCCCGCCCGCGCGCAGCGTCCGTACCGCCGCCGTCAGCCGGTCCTCGCGCAGGCATGCGGCCTCCGCGCCCCGCGACCCCGTTCCGCGCAGGGTGAGCCGCACCCGCCCGTCCGCCGGGGCGACGCCCATCTGCTGCATCGCCGCCCGCACCCGGCCCCGCTTGGCCTCGAACCGCACGTCCTCGGTCCCCGCGGCGTTCATCCGCGCCACCCCGTTGAATCCCGGCGCCCACAGGAAGACCGGCGCCCCCGGCGTGCACGTCCCCGCCGTCCCCGCCGTCTTCGTTGTCCCCGCCGTCGCCACCGCTCCCGGCAGCCGCTCGTACACCTTCGCCCCCAGCAGCAACTCCTGGTTGGAGAAGGCCGAGCGCCCGTACTCCGTCCCCTCCGGCAAGGATCCCCGCACCGTCACGAGCGGCGCCGCCTCCCTCCGTACCACCGTGAACTCCGTGTCCGCGCCCTGCCGGTACGTCGACCGCAGCCGGGTGCCGACCGCGAACAGCGCGTCCGTCACCGGGTTGTCGAGGCTGTGCGGCGCGCGCCCGCTGCCGTTCCAGCCGTCGCCGAGCGCCCCCAGGGTCCGGGTCAGCACGTCCGAGGTCATGCTGCTGTAGTACGAGGCGCCCTGGCCTCCCACGACCATCGCGTCGTTGTGCACGGTCTGCGCGCGACCCGGTTCGGTGCGGTGGCGGGGCCAGTCGGCCACCCCGGCGATCACCGCGCGCTGCGCGTCCTGCCGTGCGCCGTACGGGGCGTGGTCGTCCTGCGCGGCCACCCGCCGTTTCGCCGCCCACGCCGTCGTCAGGGCGGACTGGCCGACCGTGCAGCCGACCAGCAGCACCGCGGCCACCGCGGTGTACCCGCGTCGCGTACGCCCCAGCAGCACCAGCGCGCAGGCCACGGTCACCAGCCCCGCCCCCGCCCCGAGCCACGCCCACCGCCCCGTGAAGGCACTGCCGAGACCGGCGAGCGCCAGCAGCGCCACGCACAGCAGCCCGCCCGTCAACGCCCGCCGCGGCACCCGCAGATGGCTGGCGGCCAGCCACCCCGCGATTACCAGCACCCCGCTCAGTACGAACGTCTGCCGGTACGAGCTCCCGTTCGGCTCGGCGAACGCGTGCCACGCCAGATGCGTCGGCCCCCACTGCATCGACACCAGCACCGCCACCACCAGCACGCTCCACCCCACCCGCACCCGCACCGCGATCCCCCGGTGGAACGGCAGCGCACACGCCAGTACGAGAACGGCCGAACCGACATACATGGCAGGCGAGTTGAAGCTGTACGTGGCGGGGAGCAACCGCGCCAGCACATCTCCCCACCCCGCCTGCCGGAAGCTCAGCCCCATCCCCGGATAGGCGTGCCGCGTCCCCGCGAACACCGTGAACAGCACCGGCGCCGACAGACCTATCCCGAGCGCCACCACCCCGCACGCCCGTACGGCGGTACGCACGAGACGCATTCCGCCCCGTTCGCCCTCGGCAGGCGGCGCACCCGCTCCCTCCGTCAGCAGCCGCACCCCCAGTACGAGCCCGGCCCCGACGGTCGCCATGTACGCGGTGTAGAAGTTCGCCGTCCAGACCAGCGCGACCAGCGGCACCCCGGCCCCGAACCACACCCGGAACCTGCGCCCCGTACGCACCCATTCGCCCACCAGGCACAGCAGCGGGAACCCGATGAGACCGTCCAGCCACATCGGGTTGTACGACGCCTCGATCACCGCCCACCCGCACAGCGCGTACGCCGCCCCGAGCGTCCCGGCGAGCCACCACCGTCCGCCCGGACGCAGCGCCAGCAGCAGCCACGCCATCACCGCGGCCGCCACCCCGATCCGCGCCACCGACGACACGTACACCGCGAGGTCGATCTGCTCCCTCGGGAAGAGCGCGACCAGCAGCGCGAACGGGCTCGACAGATAGGTGCCCACGTCGGGCAGGAAGCTGGAGCCGTACCCCGACTGCCAGTTGATCAGCCAGCCGCCGTCCGCACGGCCGTGCAGGACGTCCCACAGATGGGCGTGGAAGGGGACGAACTGCGTGCCCAGGTCGTTCACATTCCGGTTCATCCGCCCGAAGGGCTGGCTGCCCGCGAGCGCGGACCCCAGACAGTGCGCGAGCGCGGCGGCGACGGCGGCGAGCAGCGAGGACGCGGCGACGGGGTGTGCGGCGACGCGTGCGGCGACGGGGCGCGAGGCGAGGGACGGGCGCAGCGGCCGGCGCGGACGATTCAGCATGAGGCCGACCGTAAACACCCTGCCAGGCACTTCACCAGCACCGCGCAATTCCGTTAACCGAACCGCCCTCCGTCCGTCACACAACGCCTGAGGAAATGTCATCTGCCCGCGCTGCCATGGCACATGCTCATCTCCCTCGTCGTGCCCTGTTTCAATGAGGCGGAGATCGTCCGGCGATTCCACGCCCATGTGTCACGGGAAATCGCACCGCTCGCCCTGTCCGATCCGGCCACAGAATTCGAATTCGTGTACGTCGACGACGGCAGCCGGGACGCGACGCTCGACCACCTCAGGTCGCTCGCCACCGCCGACCCCCGCGTCCGGTACGTGTCCTTCAGCCGCAACTTCGGCAAGGAGGCCGCCATGCTGGCCGGTCTGCGGCACGCCACCGGCGACGCCGTGGTGATCATGGACGCGGACCTCCAGCACCCGCCCGAGCTCGTCGCCCGCATGGTCGACCTGCACCACCGGGGCCACGACCAGGTCGTGGCGCGCCGAACCCGGGCCGGCGACCGCGTCACCCGCACCCTCACCGCCCGTGCCTACTACCGCCTGGTCAACCGCCTCGTCGACGTCGAACTCGTCGACGGCGTCGGCGACTTCCGGCTGCTGTCCCGGCGCGCCGTGGACGCCGTGCTCAGCCTGACCGAATACAACCGCTTCTCGAAAGGGATCTTCGCCTGGATCGGATTTCCGACGGCGACATTCGAGTACGAGAACGCGGTGCGCGAACAGGGCGACTCAAAATGGACCTTCGGCAAACTCCTCAACTACGGCCTCGACGGCGTCATTTCCTTCAACAACAAACCACTGCGGGCCGCCCTCTACTTCGGCCTGTTCCTGCTCGCCATTGCCGCCGCGTACACCGCATGGATTGTCGGTGACGCGCTCGTCAACGGCGTGGAAACCCCCGGTTATGTGACCCTGCTCGTGGCCGTGACGGCCCTTTCCGGCGTGCAGATGGTGCTGCTCGGCGTCGTCGGCGAATACGTCGGCCGCATCTACTACGAGGCCAAGCGACGCCCGCACTTCCTGATCGGCGAGACGAACACGGGCCCCGGCCCCGCACCCCGCCCCACGGCCGCCGCATCCCAACTCATGAACGACTCGTTGGTCGAACCAGTGGCCCGGACCACTCCGGCTGCCTAACATCAACAACCGCAAGGCTTGTTGTTCGTTGCAATGCCGCACGATCACCGCCCCGGGAGGCACCCTTTGCACCGCCGTACGCACACCAGCGCCCGCACCCGCACCACGCTGCTCCTCTCCGCCGGCCTGCTCGCCGCGGTCCCCGTACTCACCGCCTGCGGCAGCCAGTCCCACCCCGGCGCGGCAGCCCTCGTGGGTGGCGAACGCATCGAGACGTCCTCCGTCCAGAACCAGGTCAAGGACGTGCGGGCGGCCCAGGCGAAGGCCCCCCAGGGCGCCCAGCTGATCAGCAGCACCGGCCAGATGAACCGCGCCAAGCTGCACAGCATGCTCTTCGGCAAGGTCGTGGAGCGCGCCGCGTCCGACGCGGGCATCGAGGTCAGCCGCAAGGAGATCCAGCAGGCGCGGGCCGCGGCCGTCCAGCAGTACCAGGGCGAGGAGAAGCTCGCGGAGATGCTGGTCAGGCGCGGTGTCGCCCCCGACCAGATCGAGCAGGCCGTACGCGAGGAGCTCCTCCTCAACAAGATCGCCGCCGCGAACCGGGCCAACCTCACCACCCCGGACGGCCAGGCGAAGGTCACCCAGGTCCTCGCCAAGGCGTCCAAGGACCTGCACATCTCGGTCAACCCGCGCTACGGCACCTGGGACAACGAGAAGATCGGCCTCACCGACCGCCGCACCCCCTGGATCACCCAGAAGACGAAGAACGCGGAGGCCCAGGCGGCGGAGCAGGCGGGCGTCCCGGAGACGCAGTAGTCCCGACGGGGCCCGCAGCCCGGCGGGGCCGCCCCGACAGGTCGCCCTGCCGGGCCGCGCACCGGCGCTGTCGTACCTCCCGGGTACCGTCGAGGAGTGACCACAGAAGCACCCGGAGCACCCGGCGCACCCGAATCCTCCGAGGCGTCGCCCGCCGCGGCCCCCGCCCCCGGCCGCATCGTCCTGCTCACCGCCAGCCACCGGGTCGCCCCCGGCCTGCTGTCGTGGCCGGCCTGGCAGACGCTGCGCGGCGCCGACCGGGTGCTGTGCGCGGACGCGCAGCACCCGCAGCTGCCGTACCTGTACGAGGCGGGCGTCACCGTCGAGCACGACGTGCCGACCGCCGACGAGCTGGTCGCCTTCTGCGCGGGCGGACGCACCGTCGTGGTCCTCCCCACCGGAGCATCCGGCGAGGGCGACGCCCGCCTCACCGACGGCCTCGCCCGCCTGGCGGGCTCGAACCGCGTCCAGATGCCCGACCTCGAACTCCTCCCCGGTTCGTACGACCTCCCCGGCGCCCGCCTCCTCGACCTGGTCGACGTCATGGACCGGATCCGCCGCGAGTGCCCGTGGTCGTCCCGGCAGACCCACGAGGGCCTCGCCAAGTACGGCATCGAGGAGGCGTACGAACTCGTCGAGGCCATCGAGGCGGGCGACCGCACCGAACTCCGCGAGGAGCTGGGCGACGTACTCCTCCAGGTCGTCTTCCACGCCCGCATCGCGCAGGAGGCCACCGGCGAGGAGGAGGACGGTGAAGCGGGCGACGGCCCCTTCTCCATCGACGACGTCGCGGCCACGCTCATCGACAAGCTCATCCACCGCCACCCGCACGTCTTCGGCGACGAGACCGCCGAGACCCCGGCCGACGTGAAGGCCCACTGGCTGCGCACCAAGGCCATCGAGAAGCAGCGCGACTCGGTGACGGAGGGCATCCCCCTCACCCAGCCCGCCCTGGCCCTCGCGGCGAAACTGGCGTCGCGGGTGCGGTCCGGCGGCCTCGACGTGGCACCGCCGGCGGGCGACGGCGGAATCGGCTACGAACTCCTGGCCCTCGCGGCCCGCGCCGAAGCGGCGGGCGTGGATCCGGAGACCGCACTGCGAGCGGCATCGCGTGCGTACCGGGACGCGATCGTCGCGGCGGAGAAGGCGGGGGCTCAGTAGTGTTGCGGTAGGGCCGTTCTAGAGGTGTGGGGGCGTGCGTGGCAACGGAGTTGGACGAACTTGCGGGCTTGCTGGCACGAGCCGGACTCACCGACCGGTGGGAACACGTCCGCCGTGCACTGGATGCCGTGGTCACGCCCAGGTATGGCGATCGTGCCTCGGACCACTTCGTCGCAAGCGACGGCCGGAGCATCACGCTGAGGATGTGGCGCCGCTGGCTGGCGTGCCTCGAAGCGGACGACAGCGGGGGGATCGCCGAAGTATGGGAAGTCCTGGCCAAGGTCGCACTCGACTCCGGCATTCCGGGGTGGCCCGAGGGGGACCTCACCCATAAACCCGACAACGGCCGCACCACCATCGACCGCATCACCAACACCCTCTCCGACGCCACCGTCGACGGCCCTGTGATCCAGGTCGGCCACGTCGGCTCCTTCCACCAGAACCGCCACGTAGCAGGCGACAACGTCGACCTCACGGGCAACACCATCAACGGCCAGGTCATCGGCGTCCAGACCGTCCACCACGCCCCGCCCACCGCCCACGACTGGCGGCCCGTACGGGAGGTGGGCCCGATCGAGTTCGGTGTGCGGCCCACCCGGCGCGTCCACCTCCGCGACGCACCGCCCTACGCGGAACGGGACCGTGACCGCGAACTCGCCGAGTGGCTGGCCCACACCGGCCTGGTCCTCATCCTCGCCAAGCCCCTCGCCGGCACCTCGCACACCGCCTGGAACGCGGTGACACAGATGGACGGGCACCGGCTGTACGCCCCCGAGCCCGGCACCGACCTCCGCACGCTTCCGGCGGACCTGAAGAACGAGCGCGGCAAGTACGTCCTGTGGCTCGACGACATCACGGACCACCTCGGCGCCGGAGGCCTCACGCACAGCCTGCTGGGACGCCTCACCGCCCTCGGTGTCGTGGTCCTCGCCACCATGGACCCCGACGCCCATTACGCCCGCCGCACCGAACGCGTCCTGGCGGCCGCACACACCGTGGAACTCGAACGCGAGTGGAGCGACCGGGAGTTCGCCCGCCTCCTGCCGTTCGTCCAGGACGGCTGCGTGGCCGAGATCTACGAGCACGGCGACCGTGCCCACGTCGCCGCCCACTTCGCCTTCGGCCACCTGCTGCGCGACGAGTGGCACCGCCCCGGCACCCGCACCGCCCACCCGCGCGGACACCTGCTGGTGCGGGCCGCCGTCGAGCTGGCGGGATGCGGGGTGAGAACACCGGTGCCGGAGAGCCTGTTGAGGCGGCTGTGCGAGGGGTACGCCGCAGAGGCCGACGGCGTGGCGAAGGAGTCGTACGAGGAAGCCTTCGCCTGGGCGACCGCGGAGCACTTCGGCATCCCGGGTTTCAGCCTGCTCGCCCCGGCCAGGGGGCCGGGGTTCTGGCGGGCGCACGGGGCGCTGGTGGCGGGGGAGTGGCCGGTCACCGACGAGGTGCGGGAAAGAATCCTGCGCGAGACGCAGGACGAGGAGGACATCGACAGCGACGACCTGGAGCGGTCCTACTGCGACGTACTGCGCCCGCGGGCGGAATCCGGAGACCTGGCCGCCATGGTCCGGCTCGGCCGGTTGGCTCCCAAATTCACCGAGGCCCTCACCTGGTACCGCCGTGCCGCCGACGCCGGAAGCGTGGCCGCGGCAGCCGAACTGGGGCAACTGCTCAGCGAGTTGGACGGCAGCGAGGCCGAAGCGGTCAAATACCTGGAGGCCGCCGCCAGGGGCGGACACCACCCCTCCGCCGCCGTCCTCGGCCGTTTCCTCCTCGACCGGGCCAGACACTGGCTGGGTGTCGCGGGTGCCCCCGAGGCGACGGCGCTCCGGAGTCTGCTGGACCCGCCGGAGGCGACCGTCGGCGCAGGGACGGACGGCCCGCCCGCCGAGCCGGCCCCGTTCCGTATCGACTACTCGCCCCCGGTCGACTACTCGCCCCAGGCCTGGTACCTGCCCGGCGGTTCTCTCTCCGAGCCTCCGTCGAGACCCCGCGAAAACACCCCCGGGTCCGCCCCGGGTTAACGTCAAAGCGTGACCAATCCCCCCGCCGCCGAATCTCCCGCCCCCACCCTCTTCACCTGGGAGTTCGCCACCGACCCGTACCCCGCCTACGCCTGGCTGCGCGAGCACGCGCCCGTGCACCGCACCAAGCTGCCCAGCGGCGTCGAGGCCTGGCTGGTGACGCGGTACGTGGATGCCCGGCAGGCCCTCGCCGACCAGCGGCTCAGCAAGAATCCGGCGAACCACACCGGCTCCGCGCACGCCAAGGGCAAGACCGGCATCCCCGGCGAGCGCAGTGCCGACCTGATGACGCATCTGCTGAACATCGACCCGCCGGACCACACCCGGCTGCGACGGCTCGTCTCCAAGGCATTCACCCCGCGCACGGTCGCCGAGTTCGCCCCCCGCGTGCAGGAGCTGACCGACCGGCTCATCGACGCGTTCGAGCCCAACGGGTCCGCCGACCTCATCCACGAGTTCGCCTTCCCGCTCCCCATCTACGCGATCTGCGACCTGCTGGGCGTACCCCGCGAGGACCAGGACGACTTCCGCGACTGGGCGGGGATGATGATCCGGCACGGGGGCGGGCCGCGCGGGGGAGTGGCGCGCTCGGTGAAGAAGATCCGGGCGTACCTCGTCGAGCTGATCCACCGCAAGCGCGAGGACCTCGGCGACGACCTCATCTCCAACCTCATCCGGGCCAGCGACCACGGAGAGCACCTGACGGAGAACGAGGCCGCCGCCATGGCCTTCATCATCCTGTTTGCCGGTTTTGAGACGACCATCAACCTGATCGGCAACGGGACGTACGCGCTGCTCCGCAACCCGGAGCAGCGCGAGCGCCTCCAAGCCGCCCTCGCCGAGGGCGACACCGGACTCCTCGCCACCGGCGTCGAGGAACTCCTGCGCTACGACGGCCCGGTGGAGCTCGCCACCTGGCGGTACGCGACCGAGGACCTGAGCATCGGCGGCGAGGAGATCTCCGCGGGCGACCCCGTGCTCGTCGTGCTTGCCGCCGCCGACCGGGACCCCGAAAGGTTCCAGGATCCGGACACCTTGGATCTCAGCCGTCGGGACAACCAGCACCTCGGCTACGGCCACGGCATCCACTACTGCCTCGGCGCCCCGCTCGCCAGGCTCGAAGCGCAGACGGCCCTCGCGACCCTGCTGACCCGTCTCCCTGACCTGCAACTCGCGGAAGATCCTGCCGATTTGCGGTGGCGTGGCGGCCTCATCATGCGCGGACTGCGCACCCTCCCGGTCGAGTTCGGGGAACCCGTAAGGGCACCCGAAGCTGACGGCGCGTCAGCAATGTGACCTTCGCGTGATCTCCACTGCATCGACTTGTGACGGGTGTTCGACTGCGGCTACGTTCACGGACGACCCAGCAGTTACGGCCAGAAGCCGGGTCACCGTCAGCTGAAAGGCAACCGCATGCGCTCCGGGAACGGTAAACACCGCCGCCCGCGTCAGGCACCCGCTCTCATCGTCGCGGCCGGGGTGACCGGATCCGCACTCGCGATTCCGCTCCTGGGCGCGACCAGCGCCAGCGCGGTCGAGTCGAACACCTGGGACCGCGTCGCCGAGTGCGAGAGCGGCGGCATGTGGAGTGCCGACCTCGGCAACGGCTACTACGGCGGGCTCCAGTTCTCGCAGGAGAAGTGGGACCAGTACGGCGGCGGTGCGTACGCCCCGCGGCCCGACCTCGCCAGCCGCTCGCAGCAGATCAAGGTCGCCGAGAAGGTGTTCGCCGCCGAGGGCCCGCAGGGCTGGCCGAGCTGCGCCGGCGTCTCCGGGCTCGCCCCGGGCGGCGGTGCTGATTCCGGTTCCGGTTCCGCGTCCGGCGGGGTCGACGCCGCCGATCCCGGCACGGACACCGGTGCACCGCCCAAGCCCCCGGCGGGCTCCGTGAAGCCGGACACCCCCGGCGAGAGCGCCCACCAGGACACCCCGGGCACGGGTGCGGACGCGGGCACGGGTGCGGGTAAGGACGCGGGTACGGATCCGGGTGCGAAGGCGCCGACCACCCCGGCCACCCCCGTCACTCCGACCACCCCCGCCATCCCGGGCAGCGGCCATCCCGCCGAGCCGACCCCCGGCTCCAGCATCGAGCCCAGCACCGGCCCGACCACCCCGGGCACCGAACTGCCCTTCCCCGGCGGCACGACGCCCGGTACGCAGGCCCCCGGCACGCAGACCCCGGGCACGCAGACCCCGGGCATCGAGTCCCCGGACGCGTCGGTCACGCCCGGCACGCCCGCCACTCCCGGTACGCCCGCCACCCCGGGCGCCACCGACCCCGCGGACGGAGGCCAGGGCAAGCACCGCGGCGAGCCCGCGCCGGAGAACTCCCTTCCCGTACCGGACAATTCGTCCACCCCGGACGGGACCGACGGACGCGATGAGGGCCGCCACGCCTCCCGTGACGGCGACAAGGGTGCGGACGGCGCACCCGGTCCCGGCGACTACACCGTGCGCCCCGGCGACAACCTCTGGCACATCGCCGACGAGGCGCACGTGCCCGGCGGCTGGCCCGCGCTCTACGAGGCGAACCGCAAGGCCCTGGGCGACGATCCGGACCTCATCAAGCCTGGCCAGAGCCTCGAATTGAGCGAAAAGTAGGCCCAGAACACAGGTAGTTCGGGACCTTATGTCCGGTTCTGCGCAAGTGAGACATGAGTCTCTCTGCCCCAACTGGCGTGTCCCTGCTGGAAGGTCCCGCCGTGCCCCCTCTGACCTGCGTAAACAACCGTGCAGGGAGGGCAAGTAGGGGCTGAATGTCCCCGATGGGCCTCTTTGAACATCGGGGACTCCTGTGATTACGGTCGTCCTCGCTCGCCACCGGTGGGCACCGGAGCCCGCACGCCGAATCCTGCCGGCGGGCCTCGGCAGCAGTCGTCGCGAAAGCGCCGTAGGCAGGAGCGGGGGACCCAAGGTAAGTGCCGGGCCCGGACGTTGAGAGACGGACGAGGAACGGCTTGGGGTGAAGCCGCCGAGACGGAACGCGGGAGAGATCCGCGGTCCCGACCGGAGGCCGGGCGAACTCACAGCCCGAACCCGACAGCTCACCTCGAAGGCGTCGGTGAGGGGATATCCATGTCGCTGTTCACTGGCAAGGGCAAGCACCGCCGTCCGTCCAAGGCCACCCGTGTCGCCACCCTCGCGGGTGTCACCGGTGTCGCGGTCGCCGCTCCGCTGATGGGGGCCTCCTCGGCCTCCGCCGCCTCCGTCGACACCTGGGACGCCGTCGCCCAGTGCGAGTCCGGCGGCAACTGGTCCATCAACACGGGCAACGGCTACTACGGCGGCCTGCAGTTCACGAACTCCTCGTGGGCGGCCGCCGGCGGCACCAAGTACGCGCCGCGCGCCGACCAGGCCACCAAGGGCCAGCAGATAGCCGTCGCCGAGCAGCTCCTCAAGATCCAGGGCCCCGGCGCCTGGGCCTGCGCGGGCGCCGGCAACCTCAGCAACGACGGTGTCGACCCGGGCGTCAGCACCGGCTCGGGCACGCAGAAGTCCGCCCCGAAGAAGCAGCACCGCTCCGAGGCCCCGACCGCCTCCCGCTCCGAGGCCCGCCAGGCCCCGAAGTCCGCGGCCCCGAAGTCCGAGGCCCCCAAGACGGCAGCCAAGCCGTCCGCCCCGATCCAGAAGGGTGACGGCGAGTACGAGGTCAAGTCCGGCGACACCCTCGCGAAGATCGCCGAGGCGAAGCACGTCAAGGGCGGCTGGCAGCACATCCTCGACCTGAATGAGGGAGTCGTCGTCGACGCCGACCTCATCTACCCGGGTCAGCAGCTCCACCTGAGCTGACCCCCGCGGAGACCCCGGCGGCCCACCCCCGCCCGGTCCCCGCGCAGTGGAGCGGACGGCCCACCCCCGTCCGCTCCGCACACCTGGACCCCGGCCGGGCGCGACTTCCCCCTGTACGCGCCCGGGCCGGGGCCCTTCTGCGTCCACGTCCCCTCGTATGGGCAGAGCCCGTACGCACGCTGGGTGAACAGGTCCGTAACACACGGCGACGGCCTTCAGGTCCTTCGTCCTGTATTACAGGCATTCGGGCATCTTTTCGTCCCAGCGGGCGGTCCATCGGCTGGCTGATGCCTGCGATCCGGTTAGGCTCATGTCGCAAGGCCGAAAGCGACCCTGCGCCGCGCCCCGTCAGCGGGCGCACCCCTCAGCGTCACATCCCATAAGGAGATGCTCGTGCCGTCCATCGACGTCGTCGTAGCCCGGGAAATCCTGGACTCCCGAGGCAACCCCACGGTCGAGGTCGAGGTCGGCCTCGACGACGGCAGCACCGGCCGTGCTGCTGTTCCGTCCGGCGCCTCCACCGGTGCCTTCGAAGCCATCGAGCTTCGCGACGGTGACCCGAACCGCTACCTCGGCAAGGGTGTCGAGAAGGCCGTTCTCGCCGTCATCGAGCAGATCGGCCCGGAGCTCGTCGGCTACGACGCGACCGAGCAGCGCCTGATCGACCAGGCGATGTTCGACCTCGACGCCACCGAGAACAAGGGCTCCCTCGGCGCCAACGCCATCCTGGGCGTCTCCCTCGCCGTCGCGCACGCCGCCTCCGAGGCCAGCGACCTGCCGCTGTTCCGCTACCTCGGCGGTCCGAACGCGCACCTGCTGCCCGTCCCGATGATGAACATCCTCAACGGTGGGTCGCACGCCGACTCCAACGTCGACATCCAGGAGTTCATGATCGCCCCGATCGGCGCGGAGTCCTTCTCCGAGGCCCTTCGCTGGGGCGCCGAGGTCTACCACACCCTCAAGAAGGTGCTGAAGACCAAGGGCCTGTCCACCGGCCTCGGCGACGAGGGCGGCTTCGCCCCGAACCTGGAGTCCAACCGCGCCGCCCTCGACCTCATCGTCGAGGCCATCACGCAGGCCGGTTACATCCCCGGCGAGCAGATCGCGCTCGCGCTCGACGTCGCCGCCTCCGAGTTCTACAAGGACGGCAAGTACGAGTTCGAGGGCAAGTCCCGCTCGGCCGCCGAGATGACCGAGTACTACGAGGAGCTCGTCTCCGCGTACCCGATGGTCTCCATCGAGGACCCGCTGTACGAGGACGACTGGGCCGGCTGGAAGACCCTCACCGACCGTCTGGGCTCCAAGGTCCAGATCGTCGGCGACGACCTCTTCGTCACCAACCCGGAGCGTCTGGCCCGCGGCATCGAGGAGGGCTCCGCGAACGCCCTGCTCGTCAAGGTTAACCAGATCGGCTCGCTCACCGAGACGCTGGACGCCGTCGAGCTGGCCCAGCGCAACGGCTTCAAGTGCATGATGTCGCACCGTTCCGGCGAGACCGAGGACGTCACCATCGCCGACCTCGCCGTCGCGGTGAACTGCGGCCAGATCAAGACCGGCGCCCCGGCCCGCTCGGACCGCGTCGCCAAGTACAACCAGCTGCTGCGCATCGAGGAGATCCTCGACGACGCCGCGGTGTACGCGGGCCGCTCCGCGTTCCCCCGTTTCAAGGGCTGATTCCTCGCTGAAGGTTTAAGCCTCCGTACGTCCCCGTACCCGGTCCCGTACCGTGTGCGGGGACGTCGGTGCGTAACGGGGAGGGACAACGGATGGCCGCGAAGGGCAACCGCGACCGGTTCTCCACCACGACCAGGCTGCGACTGCTCGGCGAGCAGACCGCCGCCCGCGTCTACCGCTCCCAGACCCGCCGCCAGGCCCGCCGCTCCCGGCTCACGGGCCGGGCGGCGCTGCTCGTCCTGGTGGTCTGCACGCTGGTGGTGGCTCTCGCGTACCCGATACGGAGCTACTTCTCGCAGCGCACCGAGATCGCCGACCAGGAGCAGGCCAGGGACGAGGCGGACCGGCGCGTCGAGGAGCTCCGCGACGCCAAGGCCCGGCTGCAGGACGACGCGTACATCGTGCGGCTGTCCCGCGAGCACCTGCACTACGTGTTGCCCGGCGAGACGGGCTTCACCATGTACGACCCGGACGCGTCCGGCGCCTCCGAGCGGCCGGGCGAGGGCGGCGCGGCCGACCAGCCCTGGTACTCGAACGTCTGGGGCGGCGTCGACGAGGCCGACCGCCGGGAACCGTAGAACCACTCTCCGTACGAAAACAGACCGACAGAAGGCACGCATGGACACCCCGCCCCCGACCACGCCGCGCACCGAGCCCACCGACAAGGACATCGAGGCGTTCAAGCTCCAGCTCGGCCGTCCGCCGCGCGGGCTGCGCGCGATCGCGCACCGCTGCCCCTGCGGCAACCCGGACGTGGTCGAGACGGCTCCGCGGCTGGAGGACGGCACGCCGTTCCCCACGCTCTACTACATGACCTGCCCGCGGGCCACGGGCGCCATCGGCACTCTGGAGGGCTCCGGCCTGATGAAGGAGATGCAGGCGCGGCTGTCCACCGACCAGGAGCTGGCGGACACCTACCTGGCCGCGCACGAGGACTACCTCAAGCGGCGCGACGAGATCGAGGAGCTGGTGGGCTTCCCCAGCGCCGGCGGGATGCCCGACCGGGTGAAGTGCCTGCACGTGCTGGTGGGCCACTCCCTGGTCGCAGGACCCGGCGTGAACCCCTTCGGCGACGAGGCGCTGGCGCTGCTGCCCGAGTGGTGGGCCAAGGGCCCGTGTGTGACGCCGTGCACGGACAAGGCCGCCGACAAGGCCGCGGACCAGGCCGAGGAGGCCGCCAAGTGACCCGTATCGCCGCCATCGACTGCGGTACGAACTCCATCCGCCTGCTCGTCGCCGACGCGGACCCCGCCACCGGCGAGCTGGTCGATCTGGACCGCCGGATGACCATCGTCCGGCTCGGCCAGGGCGTGGACCGCACCGGCCGCCTCGCCCCCGAGGCGCTGGAGCGCACCTTCGCGGCCTGCCGCGAGTACGCGCAGATCATCAAGGATCACGGCGCGGAGAAGGTCCGCTTCGTGGCCACCTCCGCCTCCAGGGACGCCGAGAACCGCGACGAGTTCGTCAGCGGCGTCCTGGACATCCTGGGCGTCGAGCCCGAGGTGATCTCCGGCGACCAGGAGGCCGAGTTCTCCTTCACGGGCGCCACGAAGGAGCTGGCGGGAGATGAAAAGGGCGCGGAGCGCCTTCCTTGGAAGGGTGGTGGTGGGCGACGGGCGGGCGAGGACTACCTCGTCGCCGACATCGGCGGCGGCTCCACCGAGCTCGTCACCGGCCGCGACACGGTCCAGGCCGCCCGCTCCGTCGACATTGGCTGCGTACGGCTGACCGAGCGGCACCAGCCGTCCAGCCCGGCAACGCCCGAGCAGGTCGCCGCGATCCGCGAGGACATCGAGGCGGCCCTCGACCTGGCCGCGCGGACGGTGCCCTTCGCACAGGGCCCCGAGGGTGCCGAAGGCTCCCGCACCCTGGTCGGCCTCGCCGGGTCCGTCACCACCGTCGCGGCGATCGCGCTGGGGCTCGACACGTACGACCCCTCGGCGATCCACCACGCCCGGATCCCGTACGAGCGCGTCCGGGAGGTCACCGAGATGCTGATCGGTGCCACCCACGACGAGAAGGCGGCGATCCCCGTCATGCACCCGGGCCGGGTGGACGTCATCGTCGCCGGATCGCTCATCCTGCTCGCCCTCATGGAGCGCGCGGGAGCCGCCGAGGTCGTCGTCTCGGAACACGACATTCTGGACGGCATCGGGTGGTCCGTCGCCTGACGCGAGAGCGCGCCGAACGAACTTCGTGAAGTTCTTCACAAGGAAAAGGGGCCCGTTGGGCCCCTTTTTCACGTCCCGGAGCCGATCGGGCGGTGCGGCGCCCCCGAGTGCGTGCATAACGGACGGTTCCGGGCGTGTAACGGATGTATGAAACGCGTAAGTGGTCCAGTCCACGGAAGGGGCCATCAGGCCAGTTGGGAAGGGGTTTTCAACGACCCTCGACGCCCGGTGGTTCCCCCTTCGGGCCATGACCTCAGTCACGTGGGCCGCGGAGTGTAGCAGAGGGTCCCGCAGACCTTGTGAAGGGGCTCACGAGGTACCCCCCGGTGAGGGGTGGATACTCGATTGCATGAGCACCACGGAGCGTCCCAGGATCCTCGTAGTAGGCGGTGGGTACGTAGGCCTGTACGCGGCACGACGCATTCTCAAGAAGATGCGTTATGCGGAAGCGACCGTCACGGTCGTCGACCCGCGCTCGTACATGACCTACCAGCCCTTCCTGCCCGAAGCCGCCGCCGGCAACATCTCGCCGAGGCACGTCGTCGTACCACTGCGACGCGTCCTTCCCAAGGCCGAGGTGCTCACCGGTCGGGTCACCACCATCGATCAGGACCGCAAGGTCGCCACGATCTCGCCGCTCGTCGGCGAGGCCTACGAGCTGCCCTTCGACTACCTGGTCGTCGCGCTCGGCGCGGTCTCCCGCACCTTCCCGATCCCCGGCCTCGCCGAGCAGGGCATCGGCATGAAGGGCGTCGAGGAGGCCATCGGCCTGCGCAACCACGTCGTCGAGCAGCTCGACAAGGCCGACTCCACGACCGACGAAGAGGTCCGCCGCCGTGCGCTGACCTTCGTCTTCGTCGGCGGTGGCTTCGCAGGTGCGGAGACCATCGGCGAGGTCGAGGACATGGCCCGCGACGCGGCCAAGCAGTACAGCAACGTCTCGCGCGACGACATGCGGTTCGTCCTCGTCGACGCCGCCGACAAGATCCTTCCCGAGGTGGGCCCCGACCTGGGCCGCTGGGGCAAGGAGCACCTGGAGAGCCGCGGCATCGAGATTCACCTCTCGACGTCGATGGACTCCTGCGTCGACGGTCACGTCGTGCTGAAGAACGGCCTTGAGGTCGACTCCAACACCATCGTGTGGACCGCGGGCGTCAAGCCCAACCCGGCACTGGCCCGCTACGGCCTGCCGCTCGGCCCGCGCGGCCACGTCGACACCCAGGCCACCCTCCAGGTGCAGGGCAGCGACTACATCTGGGCCGGTGGCGACAACGCCCAGGTTCCGGACCTGGTCGGCCGCAAGGCCGGCAACCCGAACGCCTGGTGCCCGCCGAACGCACAGCACGCGCTGCGCCAGGCCAAGGTCCTCGGCGACAACGTGGTCTCCGGCATGCGGGGCTTCCCGCAGAAGGAGTACAGCCACGCGAACAAGGGCGCCGTCGCGGGTCTCGGCCTGCACAAGGGCGTCGCGATGATCGTCATGGGCAAGATGAAGATCAAGCTCAAGGGCCGTCTCGCCTGGTACGCCCACCGCGGCTACCACGGCATGGCGATGCCGACGTTCAACCGCAAGATCCGCGTGCTGGCCGACTGGACGCTGGGGATGTTCCTCAAGCGCGAGGTCGTCTCGCTCGGCGCCATGGAGACTCCCCGCGAGGAGTTCTACGAGGCCGCCAAGCCCGCGCCGGCCCCGGTCGACGCGGTGAAGGTTCCGGCCGCGGCCGAGCCGAAGAAGACCGAGGCCAAGGCCTCCTGACGGGTCTCCCGCAGCAGTCAAGAGTTCTGATCCCGAAGGGGCCGTCCGCCATCCGTGGTGCGGACGGCCCCTTCGGCGTATCCGTACATATGTAGATGTAAACGCCATCCATTTTGCCGTCTTGTGATGCGAATTCGGGATGCGGCAGCCATCGGCGGGTGTTAATCCCAGTAGTACGTCGACTCTTGGACGCACTCGAAGCTGTACGCACTCGAAGCTGTACGTCTCAACGACATGGAGGTGTGCACCATGACTGATGCCGCGCTGCGGCTGACCAGTCTTGCCGAAGAACTCCTCTCCGCCCCGCTCCCGGTCCGCATCCGGGCCTGGGACGGCAGCGAGGCGGGCCCGCCCGGCGCCCCGGTCCTCGCGATACGCAGCCGCCGGGCGCTGCGCAGGCTGCTCTGGAAGCCCGGGGAGCTGGGTCTGGCCCGCGCCTGGGTGGCCGGTGAGATCGACGTGGACGGGGACCTGTACGAGGCCCTGGACCTGCTCGCCGGGCTGATCTGGGAGCGCGACGGCGACATCAAGGACGCCGTGCACCCGGTCCGCGACCCCAAGCTGCGGGCCGCTGCCCGCGGCCTGCTGAAGCTCGGCGGCCCGTTCCCGCCGCCGCCCGCACCGCCCGAGGAACTGCGCCGCCGCACCGGCCGGCTGCACACCAAGCGCCGGGACAAGGAGGCGATCAGCCACCACTACGACGTGGGCAACGACTTCTACTCCCTGGTCCTCGGCCCGTCCATGGTCTATTCCTGTGCCTACTTCCTCGACCCCGACTCCACCCTCGAAGACGCCCAGCGCGACAAGCTCGACCTGATCGCCCGCAAGCTCGACCTGCAGCCGGGACAGCGGCTCCTCGACGTGGGCTGCGGCTGGGGCTCCATGGCGATCCACGCGGCCCGTACGTACGGCGTCCACGTCACCGGCGTGACGCTCTCCACCGAGCAGGCCGCCTTCGCCCGCAAGCGGATCGCCGAGGAGGGCCTCGCCGACCGCATCGAGATCCGGGTGCAGGACTACCGCGACGTGCGGGACGGTCCGTACGACGCGATCTCCTCGATCGGCATGGCCGAGCACGTCGGCGCCGTCCAGTACGCCGAGTACGCGGCCGACCTGTACGCCCTCCTCAAGCCGGGCGGTAGGCTGCTCAACCACCAGATCGCCCGGCGGCCGATCGCCGACGAAGGCGCGTACCACGTCGACGAGTTCATCGACTCCTACGTCTTCCCGGACGGCGAGCTGGCTCCGGTCGGCCGCACCGCGGGACTCCTGGAGGAGGCCGGCTTCGAGGTCCGCGACCTGGAGTCGATCCGCGAGCACTACGCCCTGACCCTGCGTCACTGGGTCGCCAACCTGGAGAAGCACCGGGACGCCGCCCTGCGGATGGTCACCCCGGGCCGGGCCCGCGTCTGGCGGCTCTACATGGCGGCCTCCGCGCTCTCCTTCGAGCACAACAAGATCGGCGTCAACCAGATCCTGGCCGTCCGCCCGACCGACTCCGGGGCGTCCGGGATGCCGCTGCGGTCCCGTGTGTGGAGTGGGGGGAGTGAGTGACCACCTGAGGGAGGGCGTTTGAACTCTCCTGGCGTGACGATACGTTGAGATTTTGCGGAACTCCGTGCGCAGACCTCCGGGTCAGGGCACGGAGTTTCGTCACGTACGGAGTCACGTACGGACACGTCAAGGAATGAGGGGAAAGACGTGCAGCACCGCAAGAGCACGCGTACCAAGCGGATGTGGCTGTGGGGGACGGGAGCGGCGGTCGCCGCCCTCGCGGTCCCGGCCGTGGCCTTCGCAGGCGCCGCGCCCGAGGCAGCGGCGGCCGTGACGACGACCGCGACGTTCAACGACCCGGCGGGCGACACCGCGGCCCAGAGCCGGATCCGCGACCACGTGAAGGGTCTGATCGAGGGGGCGAAGGAGGGCAGCACCATCACCGCCGGCCTCTACTCCTTCACCGACACCCAGGTCTCGGGCGCGCTCGCGGACGCCAAGAAGCGGGGCGTCAACGTCAAGATCGTCATCGACAACGCGTCGACCGGCAAGGACGGCCAGTACGACGCCCTGAAGGCGGCGCTGGGCACGGACCAGTCCAAGGGCTCCTTCGTGACCAACTGCGGCGTCAACCGCGGCTGCATCGGCTCGCGCGAGCTGGTGGACGGCTCCGAGGACGGCTCGATCAACCACAACAAGTTCTGGCTGTTCTCCGAGACCGGTGGCACCAAGAACGTCGTCGTGCAGGCCTCGGCGAACATGACGAGCCTGCAGCGCACCGACCTGTTCAACAACGCGGTCACCATCGTCGACGCCGGCCTCTACGGCGTCTACCAGGGCTACTTCGCCGACCTCGCCCAGCGGAAGGTGAACAACGACTACTACAAGACCCCGTCCGCGGGCGCCTACAAGACGTACTTCTTCCCGCGCAAGGAAGCGGACGGCAAGAAGTGGAACAGCGACGCGTCCACCGACACCGTCTCGCTCATCCTCGGCAACGTCGACTGCAAGGCCGGCACCGAGGTGCGGGTGGCCGCCAACCTCTTCTCGCGCCGTGAGGTCGCGACGAAGCTGGTGTCGATGGAGGGGGCCGGCTGCAAGGTGCGCCTCGCCAACGACGGCGGTGCCTCGATGAGCGACGACGTCCGCAAGATCCTCGCCGGGAAGATCGCCGACCGCGTCGAGTGCGCGGAGAAGCGCGAGGGCAAGAACCCGGTCGGGCTGCACTCCAAGTACGTTCTGGTGAACGGCACCTACGAGGGCAAGGCGGGCCGCAAGCTGGTCTTCACCGGCAGCCACAACTACAGCTACGCGGCGCTGCGCGCCAACGACGAGACGCTGCTGAAGATCGACAACGCGGCGCTCTACGACCAGTTCAAGGAGAACCACGCGAAGATCATGAGCTACTGCAAGGGCTCGTGACCGCGGGACGGAAAAGGGGCGGCCCCCACGACGTACGCACGTCGTGGGGGCCGCCCCGTCCCTTGGGGCCCGGGCTACTCGGCCTTGATGGCGGAGAGCATGTTCAGCTTCGCCGCGCTGCGGGCCGGCCACATGGCGGCCAGTACGCCGACGACGCCGGCCAGCACCAGGAAGATGCCGATGCGGTCCCACGGAATGACCAGCGAGTAGCCGGTGACCTGGTCCTTGACGGTCTGGCCGATGGCCCAGGCCAGGAAGGTGCCGAGGACCACACCGACCACCGCGCCGAACACCGAGATCACCACGGCCTCCAGGCGGATCATGGTCTTGACCTTGGTGCGCGCCAGGCCGATCGCCCGCAGCATGCCGATCTCCTGCTGACGCTCGAAGACGGACATCGCGAGGGTGTTGACGACACCGAGCACGGCGATGACCAGGGCCATGGCGAGCAGGCCGTACATGATGTTGAGCATCTGGTTGACGACGCCGCCGTACTCGTTGCGGATGTCGTCGCTGTCCAGGATGACGATCGCCGGGTTCTTGCCGAGCGAGTCGATCAGGGACTGCTCGTTGGCCGCGCTCGGACCGCCGTCCATGGCGACGTACGCCGAGTAGATGATCGGCTCCTGGGTGTGCTTCGCCAGGGTCTTGGAGTCGATCATGATGCCGCTGATGAACTCGTTGCGGGCGTAGATGCCGCCGACGGTGAGCTTGGTCTTCTTGCCGTCCTCGAAGGCCATGTCCAGGGTCTGGCCGACCCGGTAGCCCTCGCTCTCGGCGGTCTTCTCGTCGACCGCGATCCCACCGCGGGCCAGGCCGTCCAGCGAGCCCTTCACGACGGAGAGGTTCAGCACCTTCTCGACATCGCCGGGGGTGACGCCGACCGCGTTCTGGAAGTTGTCGCCCGGTCCCTTGAGGGAGCCGAACTGCTGCGGCGACGAGGCGGCGACGCCCTTCGCCCCGGCGATCGTCTCGATGACGGACTTGTCCATGGAGGACTTGTTGGCCATGGAGACCATGTAGTCGGCCTTGACCACTTCCGTGGTCTGGCGGTCGATGGCCTGCCCCATGGTCACGCCGAGCACGGTCAGACCGGTGACCAGGGTGAGGCCGATGGCCAGCGCGGAGGCGGTGGCGCCGGTGCGGCGCGGATTGCGGACCGAGTTCAGCCCGGCCAGCTTGCCGGAGACCTTGAACACGCGGTGCAGCAGCGGGCGCACCAGGGCGATCACCGGCCGCGACAGCAGCGGGATCAGGATGATGATGCCGATCAGGGCCAGGAACGCGCCGCCCCCGATGAGGATCCGGCCCGTCTCCTTGCCCATGGCCGCGCCGCCGACGACGGTGGCCGCACCGATGCCGGTGACGATGGCGCCGAGGACGTTCCGTACGACCAGGGACTTCATGGTCGGCGTGGCGTGCACGCTGCTCATCGCGGCGACCGGCGGGATCTTCGCGGCCCGGCGGGCGGGCAGCCAGGCGGCGAACATCGTGATCAGTACGCCGACGGCCAGCGAGGCGACCACCGGGGTCACGCCGACGACCAGCGGGCCGGACGGCAGCTGGGCGCCCATGGAGTCCATCACCGGGCTCAGACCCGAGGCCATGCCCGCGCCGAGGGCGAAACCGATCACCGAGGCGATCAGACCGACGAGCCCTGCCTCGGCCAGGATCGAGCGGGTGATCTGCTTGCGCGAGGCACCCACCGCGCGCATCAGGGCGAGTTCCTTGGTGCGCTGGGCGACCAGCATGGTGAAGGTGTTGGAGATCAGGAAGACCCCGACGAACAGCGCGATCCCGGCGAAGCCCAGCAGCACCTGGGTGAGGGTCTTCGTCGACTCCGAGACCATCTGCTCCTCTTCGGCGGCGAGCTGCCGGCCCGTCTGCACGGTGGCGTCCTTGGACACCAGCGGCACGATCGCGTCCCGCAGCGCGCTCTGGTCGGTGCCGGGCTTGCCGGTCACGACGGCCGAGGAGTAGTAGCCGGGCTTGAGGAAGAGCTCCTGCGCGGTCCTGTTGTCGAACAGCACCAGGCTGCCACCGGAGTTGACGGAGCCCTGGTCGGAGGTGAAGACACCGCTGAGGGTGTACTCCTTCACCGGACGGTTGGTGGCGATGCGGACCTTGTCGCCGACCTTGTACCCGCCCTTCTCGGCGGTCTGCTTGTCGAGGGCTATCTCCCCGGAGTTCGCCGGGCCGTGGCCGCCGGCGAAGCGGTAGCGCCAGTCCTGGCCGTCTTTGCCGGGGAAGAAGTTGCCGCCGTTGTTGGACCAGCCCTGGGCGATGAGCTTGCCGCCGCGGTCGGCTGCGCCCGCGAAGCCGCCGACCACACCGGTGGCCTCGGCCGCGCCGGGCGCGGCGGCGACCTTGGCGAGCTGGGCCTGGCTGACACCGGGCCGCTGCTCGGCGGCGTCGGGGCGGGTGCCGTAGTCGGTGATGCCGACGGCCACGTTGTCGAGCCCCTTGCTCAACTGCTGGCGGTAGGCGTTGTGGAGGGTGTCGCTGAAGATCAGGGTGCCGGAGACGAAGGCGACGCCGAGCATGACGGCGAGCACGGTCATCAGCAGCCTGGCCTTGTGCGCGAGCACATTGCGCAGGGCGGTGCGGAACATGGGGGTTACGTCCTGGTGGGGTGAGGTTTGCGGGTACGGGACGGAGCGCGTTCGGCTCGACGCCCCGGGGAAGGGGCGGAGCGCGGGGTCAGCTCGTACGGCCCTTGGTGTCGAAGTCCTTCATCCGGTCGAGGACGCCGTCCGCGGTGGGGTGCAGCATCTCGTCGACGATCCGGCCGTCGGCCAGGAAGATCACGCGGTCCGCGTACGAGGCGGCCACCGGGTCGTGCGTCACCATGACGACGGTCTGTCCCAGCTCCCGTACCGAGTTGCGCAGGAAGCCCAGCACCTCCGCACCGGACCTGGAGTCCAGGTTTCCGGTCGGCTCGTCGCCGAACATGATCTCCGGGCGGCTGGCCAGGGCACGGGCCACGGCCACGCGCTGCTGCTGGCCGCCGGACAGCTCGGACGGACGGTGCTTCAGCCGCGCGGAGAGCCCGACCATCTCGATGACCTTGTCCAGCCATGCCTTGTCGGGCTTGCGGCCTGCGATGTCCATCGGCAGCGTGATGTTCTCCAGCGCGTTCAGCGTCGGAAGCAGGTTGAACGCCTGGAAGATGAAGCCGATCTTGTCCCGGCGCAGCTGAGTGAGCTGCTTGTCCTTCAGCGTCCCGAGCTCGGTCTCACCGATCCGCACCGAACCGGAGCTGAAGCTGTCCAGACCGGCCACGCAGTGCATCAGCGTCGACTTGCCGGAGCCGGACGGGCCCATGATCGCGGTGAATTCGCCCTGCCGGAAGTCGACCGTCACCCGGTCCAGCGCGACGACCTGGGTCTCGCCGTGCCCGTAGACCTTGGACAGCTCGGTGGCGCGGGCGGCCACCGCGGTGGCGCGGTGCATGGACTGCTGGGGGTACGTGGTCACGGTGGAGCTCCTGTCGGGACGCTTGGGGGGACGCTTCTTATCCTCACGTCGCTTTTACGTCCGCGAGTCCCTCCGCATGGCGGTTCCCGTGACAGCCTCCGGTCTGACCCACCCGGGGCCCCGTCCTCCTTGAGTATGACGGCGACCCCGAGACCGGGACTACGCCGGGAACGGGCCCCCGACCGGTCCTGCGGAACGGCAGTCATGGGTCCCGACCCGGGCACAAGAGGTCGAGTTTCCGTCAATCCCGTGCACGGTCAGACACGGGGCGCAACCGGCCCCGGCCTGCCCCGGCCAGCCTGACGACCGCCTTCCGGCTCCACTGACACTCCATCAAGCGCCCATAAAATAAGACAGCGTTGGGCCGATGTACGGCTGTTCGGGGGATCTCTGCGGATAGGCTCTGAGCCATTGTCGCGGCCTCGCGCCCTGCCCGGATGGTGGAATGCAGACACGGCGAGCTTAAACCTCGCTGCCCCTCGGGGGCGTACCGGTTCGAGTCCGGTTCCGGGCACATTTCGCCTGCCGGAGCCTTCCGGGGAATACCTCGGCCGGCACCTCGGCTGTCAGGATCGGGGAAAGATCCTCCTCTGGTACAGGGGTGGTTTCTTTGCGCCCCCATTACCCTTGACAGCAAGGTCGCACACGGTGGCCATGGAGGAGTGAGATGAGGAGCAGCAACCCGGTCTTCTCGCGACGGGGGTTCAGCCGCGACAACGGCTACGCGGGCTTCAACGCGCAGCAGCCGCAGGCCGGGGGCCCCGCCGTGGGTACCCAGGGCAACCCCTACGCCCAGGGCAATCCGTACGCCCAGGACGCGACGAACCCGTACGCGACCAACCCGTACGCCCAGCAGGACCAGTACGGCGCCCCGGTGGCACCGCCGCGCGGCAGCGTCATGACGATGGACGACGTCGTCACGCGCACGGCCATCACGCTCGGCCTCGTGGTCGCGGGCGCGACCGTCGCGTGGGTCACGCAGATGAGCCTCGGTCTGGCCATCGGCGCGGCCGTCGTCGCGATGGTGCTCGGCCTGATCCAGTCGTTCAAGCAGAAGCCCGTCCCGGCGCTGATCCTGGCGTACGCGGCCTTCGAGGGCCTCTTCCTCGGCGCGATCAGCAACTACGTCAACACGTGGGTCGCACAGGGCGCCGCGATGCAGGCGGTACTGGGCACGATGGCGGTCTTCGTCACCATGCTCGTGCTGTACAAGACCCGGATCGTCCGGGTCACGGCCCGCTTCACGCGCTTCGTGATGATCGCCGCGATCAGCTTCATGGTGCTCACCGCCGTGAACCTGCTGTTCATGGTGTTCGGCGGCGGTGACGGCCTCGGCTTCCGCAGCGGTGGCCTGGGCATCGTCTTCGGCGTCGTGGGCGTGCTGCTCGGCGCGTTCTTCCTCGCCATGGACTTCAAGCAGGTCGAGGACGGCATCGCGTACGGCGCCCCGCGCGAGGAGTCGTGGATGGCGGCCTTCGGCCTCACCATGACCCTGGTGTGGATCTACCTGGAGATGCTGCGTCTCGTCTCGATCCTGAGCGGCGACGACTAGCAGAGCCGGTTCGCGGAGTTCGTCGAACTCGCAGCGAAGGGCCCGCAGACCGTAGGTACGGTCTGCGGGCCCTTCCGCGTACTGGAGGGGGGTAGGGGTCAGAGGAACTTTCTGGCGGCGCGCCTCAGGTCGTACTCGTGGATGATCGCCTTGGCGTGACCGTGGGCCAGGTTGTGCTCGCTGCGGAGCCAGCTCACCTTTTCCTCGAAGCGGAAGAGGGAGGGCCCGTCGTCGACGGTGCGCAACCAGTCGGACACTTCACGACCGGTGCAGTGGGGGATTCGGGAGAGCAGGTTGCGATGGGTCTCTTCGGAGAAGACTTGGGACATCGGCGCCTCCGGAAGGCTTTGCGCGGTGCTGGTCCTTCACGTCACCGTGCCTGAGTGTTGGCCTGTTGGCAACAGTCCCGGAGAGGCGCGTAGGGTCGCGATGTGCTGGATACGACACCCTTGTTGACCGCCGTGGAGCGGCTCGCCGACCGGCTGCGCGCCACCCCCGAGAGCAGGCTGCGCCGTGGTGCGGCGGCCGTTGGACTGGCGCTGGCCAGGGAATTCGCGCTGCGGGCGCAGCGCCTGGAGTTCCCCGACCGCGAGCCGCTGCCGATGCCGGACGCGGGCATCTTCGCCGTCGCCGATCAACTTGCCGTCGCCGGACGGGATTTGGCACTGGTCGTGGGAACGGCCCCGTCCGGTGAACTGGACGGGGCCGTGGCGCTGGTGGAGGCCGCCGAGAAGCGGCTGCAGGGGTTCTAGGCGGGGTTCTCAGGCGGGGTACGAGGCGATGACGCGGTCCGCGAGGATGTAGACGTTCTCCTCGCCGCACGAGAACGTCAGCGCGTACGCACCGGAGATGCCGGAGCCGCCGAGCAGCACCGGGGGCTTCCCGTCGCGCAGCGACTGCGCGAGCAGCTCCGCCGTCTCGCGGTGGCCGGGGGTCATGCACAGCGTCGTACCGTCCACGAAGACGTACACGTCGAGGGTGCCGAGCGGGCCGGGCCGGATGTCCGAGAGCGGGGCGCGGGTGACCGCGAGGCCTTCGAGGCGGGCCATCGTCGCGTCGTGGTCGCCCCGGTCGGCGGCCGGTGCGGGCGCCGGGTGCGGCACGAAGGGCACGAAGTCGGGGTGCGAGGGGTGCCGGCGGCGGGCGGCGGCCAGTTCGGCGGCGTCACCCGGCAGGTCGTCCTCCGCATCGTCGTCGTCATCGGCGGCGACGGCCTCGGCGGTGGTGTCCTTGCCGTCGCCGTTCCGGGCGGCCCGGGCGTTCTGCGCGTCCTTCAGGGCCTGGGCCGCGTACTCGGCCTCGGCGGCTTCCTCCTCCTCGATGGAGAGGTAGAACTCGGACTCCTCGGCGCCGTAGGCACGGGTCGCTTCCAGGAGGGCCTCCAGCTCGCCCTCCTGCAGGCCGGTGAACTCGGCCGGCTTCGGCATGTAGTACGAGAGGGACTCCTGCTCGGCCGCGGTGAAACCGCCGAGCAGCGACGGGGCGTCGGCCGCGTCCCTGGCCTCCTGCGCCGCCCAGAACGCGCGCGCCTCGGCCAGCTCCCGCTCCCGCTCCTCGGCCAGGGCCTCGGTCACAGCGGCCCGTATTTCGGCGGCCGGAGTGACCGCGGCGGCGCTGCCGCGGGTCTGCTGGGGGAGCGCGGTGAGCGCCTCCTCGGCCTGCCGCCGCGCCGCCTCGGCACGGTCGGCCGCGCGGTCGGCGCGCAACGCGGCGACCTCCTCGCGGAGTCCGCGGACGGTGTGCAGGGCAGCACCGCCCACGGCCGCCGTGGCAGCGGTGGCGAGCAGCAGGGCAAGAGACATGGCGCTCACTGACGTACTCCTGAATTCATTGCGATCCCCATGGACGAACCCGGCCGACTCCGAGACGAACCCGGCCGGTATCGGTCCCCCGACCGATCCCCCGAACTTCCTACATCAGCTTCCCGTGTGCGCTTGCTCGCTGTCAGTGCATTACGTCACGAAATGGACAGGTCTTTGGGCCTGGCCCTTCGTCCGTAAACAGTCGTGACCTGCGGGAATCCCGTTCCCTCCGGAGGTAGGTCACATCCTGGGGGAGATTGGGTCACGACTGGGACGCGAGGCGATTGACGGGGCGCGCGGGGGAGCGCGCACCGGCTGCGCTCAGATGATTGTGCGCTTGGATCCGGCCGCGCGCTCGGTGATCTCGGTGATTCGTGAGCTGTCCCACAAAGGGCGTCCACACAGAGCGGTGCGCCTCGGGCCGTGAGCGGGCCGAAGGCGCACCGGTCGTCGTCGGTCGAGGCCGTCGCCGGCCTCGGGTGTTGTCGGTGGCGGGCGTTGTCAGCTGAGGCGTTCGATGACCATGGCCATGCCCTGGCCGCCGCCGACGCACATCGTCTCCAGGCCGAACTGCTTGTCGTGGAACTGGAGGCTGTTGATGAGCGTGCCGGTGATACGGGCGCCGGTCATGCCGAAGGGGTGGCCGACGGCGATGGCGCCGCCGTTGACGTTGACCTTGTCGAGGTCCAGACCGAGGTCCTGGTACGAGGGGATCACCTGGGCGGCGAAGGCCTCGTTGATCTCGGCGAGGTCGATGTCGCCGACGGTCAGGCCTGCCCGCCGGAGCGCCTGGTTGCTGGCCTCGACCGGTCCGTAGCCCATGATCTCGGGCGAGAGGCCGGAGACGCCGGTGGAGACGATGCGGGCGAGCGGGGTCAGGCCCAGCTCCCGCGCCTTCGTGTCGGACATGATCACGAGGGCGGCGGCGCCGTCGTTGAGCGGGCAGCAGTTGCCCGCGGTGACGAGGCCGTCGGGGCGGAAGACGGGCTTGAGGCCCGAGACGCCTTCGAGGGTGACGCCCGCGCGCGGGCCGTCGTCCTGGCTGACGACGGTGCCGTCGGGGGTGGTGACCGGGGTGATCTCCCGCTCCCAGAAGCCGTTCTTGATGGCCTGCTCGGCGAGGTTCTGCGAGCGGACGCCGAAGGCGTCCATGTCGGCGCGGGTCACGCCCTTGAGACGGGCCAGGTTCTCGGCGGTCTGCCCCATCGAGATGTACGCGTCCGGTACGAGGCCGTCCTCGCGGGGGTCGTGCCAGTCGGCGCCCGACTGCTCGGCGCGGGCGGCGGTACGGGCCTCGGCGTCGGCGAACAGCGGGTTGTGCGTGTCCGGGAGGGTGTCGGAGTTGCCCTTGACGAAGCGCGACACCATCTCGACGCCCGCCGAGATGAAGACGTCGCCCTCGCCGGCCTTGATGGCGTGCAGGGCCATGCGGGAGGTCTGGAGGGAGGAGGAGCAGTAGCGGGTGACCGTACAGCCGGGGAGGTGGTCCATCCCCATCTGCACGGCGACGATGCGGCCGAGGTTGTAACCCTGCTCGCCGCCGGGGAGGCCGCAGCCGAGCATCAGGTCGTCGATGTCGCGCGGGTCGAGCTCGGGGACCTTGGCGAGAGCCGTCTGAATGATGGTCGCGGTGAGGTCGTCGGCGCGGACGTCCTTGAGGGAGCCCTTGAAGGCGCGGCCGATGGGGGAGCGGGCGGTGGAGACGATCACGGCTTCGGGCATCGGGGCTCCTGGGGGTGCGGGCGCGGGCGCGGGTGAAGTGGGCGGTCCTTCTTCGAAGTTACCGGCACGTACCGGGGATGGTCACCGGGTGGGTGGTGTGACACGGGCCGCACTTCTAAGCGGTTGCTCAGGGGGCGGTCGCGGGGGTGGGCGGTCGTGGAGGGGCGAGGTCCGCGCGAGGGGCCGCCCCCTTGCCCACCCGTCCCGCCCCCGGGGGGCGGCCCCGCTGCCCAAGAGGGCTAGGGGTCGGCGGCGTAAGCCGCCCACGGGGCCAGGCTTTTAGGGGCGCGGGGAACTGCGCGGCCAGCCACGATGCACCCGCACCATGACGACTACCCGCCCCGGCCCTACCCCCGCGCCCCGCTCGGGGACGTTGACGTCGATGTCGGGTCCGGGGCCGTGGGGATCCTGCGGCGGCGGCGGTGTTTGAGGAGGGCCCAGGGGGCTCGGGCCCCGGTGACCTCCGTGCCCGCCTCCGCCGCCGCCTTCGTCGCCGCTCGGGCGACCGGCAGCATGCCCTCGTCGCGGGAGCCGTCCAGACGGTCGGTTTCCGGCCAAAGGCCGAGTGCCGCGCACAGGGTGGGGAGGACCGCCATGGCGGCGGTGGAGTACCCCTCCGCAGATGGGTGGTAGTTGTCGGGGCCGAAGAGCTCGCGCGGGTTCGCGGCGAATTCCGGCCCGAGCAGGTCGCCGAGCGACACCGTGCGCCCGCCCTGTTCGACGACGCCGATCGTCTGCGCCGCCGCCAGCTGCCGCGAGACCCTGCGGGCCAGCCACCGCAGCGGCTGGTAGACCGGCTCGATCGTGCCCAGGTCGGGGCAGGTGCCGACGACGACCTCCGCGCCGGCCGTGCGCAGCCTCCGTACCGCCGAAGCCAGGTGCCGTACCGACTGGGTGGGGGGCATCCGGTGCGTCACGTCGTTCGCGCCGATCATGATCACGCAGACGTCCGGGGGATGGACCGGATCCCGTACGAGAAGCGAGACCTGGCGTTCCAGATCGTCCGACATCGCGCCGGGGAGCGCCACGTTGCGCAGTTCCACCGGGCGCTCCGCGACCGCCGCGAGGCCCGAGGCCAGGAGTGCGCCCGGGGTGTGCCCGGCCCGCCGTACGCCCTGGCCGGCCGCCGTGGAGTCGCCGAGCACCCCGAGCCGCAGCGGCGGCAGGTCGCACCGGGCGGCGAAGGCCGTGCCGTACAGGCCGTCCGCCGGTGGGGCGATCGGCGCGACCCCGCCGCCCACCGCCCGTTTCGCCAACTGCACCTCCGCGAGCACCAGTCCCACCGTCGCGGCTCCGATCAGCCCGATGCCGCCGCCGCCGTACGCCGCGCCCGCGGCGATTCGCCGTGCCACCCTCGCCCTCGACACAGTCGCAGCCACCTCCTCGAAGAGCCGTCCGCACGAACATCCGTGCGTCCGTCGGTCCGTACACCTGCTAACTGCCCGGTAACAGGTGCTGCTCAATCTCCGCCAATGGTGAATACGGGAGGTGGAGCATCGGTCTAGTCTGGGCCGCACCATCACGGAGACCCCGGAGAAGACGTGCGATTTCACGACTCGATGATCAGCCTCGTAGGCAACACCCCGCTGGTGAAGCTGAACCGAGTGACCGCAGGCATTCAGGCGACAGTTCTGGCGAAGGTCGAATACTTCAACCCGGGCGGCTCGGTGAAGGACCGGATCGCCGTCCGCATGATCGAGGCCGCCGAGGAGAGCGGTGCGCTGCAGCCCGGCGGCACCATCGTCGAGCCGACCTCCGGCAACACCGGAGTCGGCCTGGCGATCGTGGCCCAGCAGAAGGGCTACAAGTGCATCTTCGTCTGCCCGGACAAGGTGTCCCTGGACAAGATCAATGTGCTTCGGGCGTACGGCGCGGAGGTCGTGGTCTGCCCCACGGCCGTCGACCCCGAGCACCCCGACTCGTACTACAACGTCTCGGACCGCCTCGTCCGGGAGACCCCCGGCGCCTGGAAGCCGGACCAGTACAGCAACCCCAACAACCCGCGCTCGCACTACGAGACGACCGGTCCCGAGCTCTGGGAGCAGACGGACGGGAAGATCACCCACTTCGTCGCGGGCGTCGGCACCGGCGGCACGATCTCCGGCACCGGCCGGTACCTCAAGGAGATCAGCGGCGGGAAGGTCACCGTCGTCGGCGCCGACCCGGAGGGTTCCGTCTACTCCGGCGGTTCGGGGCGTCCGTACCTCGTCGAGGGCGTCGGTGAGGACTTCTGGCCGACGGCGTACGACAAGAGCGTCACGGACGAGATCGTCGCGGTGTCCGACAAGGACTCCTTCCAGATGACCCGCCGGCTCGCCAAGGAGGAGGGCCTGCTGGTCGGCGGCTCCTGCGGCATGGCGGTCGTGGGCGCGCTGCGGGTGGCGGAGCGGCTCGGCCCCGACGACGTGGTGGTCGTGCTGCTGCCGGACAGCGGCCGCGGCTACATGAGCAAGATCTTCAGCGACGAGTGGATGGCCGACTACGGCTTCCTGGAGGACTCCGGTCCCTCGGCGCGGGTCGGTGACGTCCTCCAGCACAAGGAGGGCGGGGCCATGCCGCACCTGGTGCACATGCACCCGGAGGAGACCGTCGGCCAGGCGATCGAGGTGCTCCGCGAGTACGGCGTCTCGCAGATGCCGATCGTGAAGCCGGGCGCGGGCCACCCGGACGTGATGGCCGCCGAGGTCATCGGCTCGGTCGTCGAACGGGAGCTGCTGGAGGCCCTGTTCGCGCAGCGGGCCTCGCTCGGCGACCCGCTGGAGAAGCACATGTCGGCCCCGCTGCCGCAGGTCGGCTCCGGTGAGCCGGTCGAGGACCTGATGGGCGTGCTCGGCGGCAAGGGCGGCGCCGATGCGGCGATCGTGCTGGTCGAGGGCAAGCCGACGGGTGTGGTGAGCAGGCAGGACCTTCTCGCGTTCCTCGCGAAGGGCTGACGCTCCGGCGATCGTGAGCGGTTGCACGGGCCCGGATCGGCCGGTGGGAACTCAGGTGTTGGCCTGAGCCTCACGGTACGATTCGGGCCTGTTGCGTGCCGTATGCACACGGGACGCACGGGGGGACGCACACGGGAAGGGGCCGCGACGTGGACAGCCTGGGGGCGGGGGATCCGCGCACGATCGGCGGCTATCGGCTGCTGGGCAGGCTGGGCGAGGGCGGCATGGGCCGCGTGTACCTGGCCCGCTCCGGCACCGGACGCACCGTCGCCGTCAAGCTGATCCGCGCGGAGCTCGCCGCGCAGCCCGCCTTCCGCAGCCGGTTCCGGCAGGAGGTCGAGTCGGCGCGGAGGGTGGGCGGCACGTGGACGGCGCCCGTGCTGGACGCGGACTGCGACGCGGACGTGCCGTGGGTGGCCACCGGGTACATCGCGGGGCCCTCCCTCGCCGAGGCCGTCGCCGCGCACGGCCCGCTGCCCGAGCATTCCGTACGCGCTCTCGCCCGCGGCCTCGGGCACGCGCTGGAGGCGATCCACGGGGCCGGGCTGATCCACCGCGACCTCAAGCCCGCGAACGTCCTGGTCACCATCGAGGGCCCGAAGGTCGTCGACTTCGGCATCGCGAAGGGGCTCGCGGGCGCGACGGCGGCCACAACGGGCCTCACCAGTACGGGAGTCGTGGTCGGCTCGCCCGGCTGCATGTCGCCCGAGCAGATCCGCGACGAGGAACTGACCCCGGCGAGCGACGTGTTCGCCCTGGGCGCGGTCCTGGCGTACGCGGCGACGGGCCGCCTTCCGTTCGGTGACGGCGGGGGCTCGGGCGGCATCCACGCCGTCCTCTTCCGCATCGCGGCGCAGCAGCCGAACCTCGACGACGTCCCCGAGGCACTGCGCCCGCTGATCGCGGCGTGCTGTGCGAAGGAGCCGGGGGAGCGGCCCCGGCCGGCGGAACTGGCGGCCGGGGCCGCGGGCGCCGCCGTCTCGCCGTGGCTGCCACCGGGCCTGATCGCGGAGCTGGGGCAGCGGGCGGTACGACTGCTGGACGTGGAGCCGGAGCCGGAGGTCGAGCGTGAACCGACCCCGACCCCGACCCCGACCGCGCCTCCGGTCCCGGTGCCAGCCCCGGGGGCCCCGGTCCCGGAAGCACCGGTTCCAGGGACCATGCGCCTCGGAGCGCACGGTGCCGGGCAGGGGCAGGGGCAGGCGCAGCAGTCGCAGCAGGTCGGCCAGTACGGCATGCCCCCTCAACTGCCCTACGGGCAGGGCCCGGTGGGCGCGCCCCCGGCCGGTGTCCCCACCTCCGCCGGCCGTGCCCCCGCGCGCACCCGGCGCCGGGTTCTCGTAGTGGCGGCCGCGGTGGCCGGAGTGCTGGCCGTCGGTGTGGCCGTGGCCGTGCCGATGCTGAAGGGGAACGGCGGCAGCAGCGGTGCACCGGGGGCGCAGGGGCCGGGCGAGACGCCCGGGGCCTCCGTGCCCGGTGGTGGCGCGGTGCCGTTGCCCGACGGGTCCCAGGGGGCGCGGAGCCCCGCTCCCGCCACCCCCGGCGGGAAGCCGTCCGATGCCACGCCCGGCGGCGGCCGGAGCGCGGACACGGGAAGCGGAGCCGGAAACGGAAGCGGAGGAAGCGGTACGGGCGAGGGGGACGACGCGGCCGCCCGGGTCCCGCAGGCCTTCGTCGGCACCTGGATCGGCAGCACCATGCGCAAGGGGCAACCCCTCGGGCAGGAACGCCGGTTCACCGTCACGGCGGGCGCCGTCGGCGAGGCCGTCATGCGCAGTACGAGCCTGGACTCCGGGTACGAGTGCACCAGCAGCGGCACGCTCACCTCGGTGCGGGGCGGCACCGTGAACCTGACCGGCAGCTTCGTCTCCGGTGCGCCGCGGTCCCGCTGCTCGATCATCAAGGGGCAGAGCCTGACGGCTGGCCCCGGCTCCACCCTGCTCTGGAAGGGCCTGGACCGGACCGCCACGCTGCGCAGGGTCGCGGACGGCAGCGAGCAGGTTCCGGCGAATCTGCTGGGGCAGTGGGAGCGGAGGCTGGAATCCGGCGGCAGTCAGAAGGTGACGATCCGGCAGGCGGCGCCCGGTGCCCGTGCGGTGACGCTCGTCGCCGACTCCGGCGGCAAGCGGTGCGTGTCCGCGGCGAACCTGTTCACCGCGTCCGGCGGTTCGGTGCGCATCGGTCCCGCCGTGGTCGACGAGGGCGCGTCCGGCGCGGGCTGCGAGATGGGCTCCTCGTCCACCCTGCGCGCCTCGGGAACCACGCTGACCAGGACCTACACCGACGGCTCCACCCCGCGCACGTACAAGAGGAGTGGCTGAAGGGGCGGCAGTGGCAGTCGGCGGCGCACTGGACTTCGTGCAAACGGTACGAGCGCGACATGCGGTCGCAGCACCCGCTTAACACGGCGCGGGCACAGTGGTGGTTGTCGGCGTCACGGACAACCGGAGCGGCTCCCGGGCCTCCGCGGACGTCAGGACACGGGTCACCGGCCCTGACCCGGACCGTGTCCGCGCGTGGGGACCGTCGTCGTCCCGCCCCCCGGGCAGCCGGGGGTGCGGCGGTCCCCGCGTCAGACTTCCCGGGGCGATTCCGGTCGGTGCGTCAGTCATCCCAGTCGGAGGACTTCTCCCGCCGTTCGTGCCCCGACGATCCGGCGAACGGCCAACCCCGGTTCGAATGAACGGCGTTGACGCCGAAGACGCCCAGCCAGCAGATCACAAGACCGAGCAGTCCCGCGTTCACCACCGCGATCGCGGACAGCGGGATCGCCAGGATGAGCGAGATGATCGCCAGCCCGAAGCGCTCGCCGAAGCCGCCGTCCCCCGGCGATGGGCGTGCGGGCCGGGACTGGTCCCGCGCGACGACCATCTGCTGCTCGGCCAGCTGCCGGCGCACCCGCCGGTCGACCGTGGTGTCGAGGCGCTGCTCGACCTTCTCCAGGAACGATTCGACCAGGGCCGCCTCGTAGTCCGCCCCGAGTTCCCTGCGGGCGTTCACCGTGGCGTCCAGGTCCTTCTTCAGCTCGGCGTCGCGAGCGCGGCCTGTTGCGTCCATACATTCGACGTTACGGATTCGGGGTGGCGACGGCAGTGGGGCTATCCCCCGATTTCTCCTGCGGTTCACCCCCGGGGATGTGTGCGGTGTTCCGCCGGGCCAGGAAGAAGTACAGCACCGCGGGGACGACGAGGCCGATGATCCACGAGATGTCCGCGCCGCCCAGCGGAGCGACCAGCGGGCCCGTGTAGAAGTGCGTCACCAGGAAGGGCAGCTGGGCGACGATGCCCACCCCGTAGACGGTGATCGCGTCCCAGCGCCAGGCGCCGTACCGGCCGTGCGGGTCGGAGAGGGCCGGCAGGTCGTACCGCTCGCGCGAGATCAGGTAGTAGTCGACCAGGTTGATCGCCGACCACGGGGTGAAGAAGGTCAGCAGGAACAGCAGGAAGTCCTTGAACGAGGTCAGGAAGCTGTCCTTGCCGAGGAGGGCGACCGCCGTCCCGGCGACCATGATGCCCGCGATGTAAACGGACCTGGCGCGCGGCGAGAGCTCCCGCTGCCCCCGGAAACCGCTGATGCTCGTCACCATCGACATGAAGCCGCCGTACGTGTTGAGCACGTTGATGGTCAGCTTGCCCAGCGCGATCACGAAGTACAGGAACGAGGCGACCAGACCGGCGCCGCCGAGCCCGACGACGTACGACACCTGGCTCTTCATGAAGGCCCCGCCGGACGTCGCCGCCACCAGCACGCCGAAGGTCATCGACCTCCCCCACGCCTTAAGGGCGCGGGGGGACCCCCTCCGAGCCGATGCCGGACCCGGCCAGGGTCCACCAGAAGGTGGCCTTTCCCGACGTCGTGCGCGGCAGATAGCGCGAGTAGTCCGCGACGTACGGGCCGAAGGCGAGCTGCCAGGAGGCGGAGAGGGAGACGGCCAGCAGGAACATCGGCAGGTCGAAGCCCGAGTCCGTGCGCAGGACCGCGCCCAGGTCGATGCTGTCCAGCAGGCGGACGCCCAGGTAGACGAAGGCCACGGCGCAGACGACGCTGGCGACCCGGCCCAGCGCGTGGATGACCTTGTAGCCGACGGCCGCCATGACGGCGGTGACCGCGGCGAAGACGATGATGCCGGTGGTGTCGCCGAGGTGGGTGAGCTCGCCGACCGCCTGGCCCGCCAGGACGCTGCCGCTCGCGAAGAAACCGACGTACATCAGGATGACCAGGGCGAGCGGAACGACCGCCCCCTTGACGCCGAACTGCGCCCGGGACTGGATCATTTGAGGCAGCCCGAGCTTCGGGCCCTGCGCCGAGTGCAGCGCCATGACGGCGCCGCCGAGCAGGTTGCCGAGGAGGAGGCCGATGATCGACCAGAGCGGGCCGCCACCGAAGACGACGGCGAGGGCGCCGGTGACGACGGCGGTGATCTGGAGGTTCGCGCCGAGCCACAGCGTGAACTGGGAGAAGGCCCTGCCGTGGCGTTCGGAGTCGGGGACGACATCGATCGAGCGCCGCTCGACCAGGGAATCCTTGGTCAGGGGGGCCTTGGCGGACTCCGGCATGTGTGTGTCCCTCCCGCGCGGTCTGTATATGGTCATGCAGGGTTCTTCGTGGCTGAATAGATGTCAATGGTTCGGCTTGGATTCCCGCATCGTGGATGTGCAGAGCACGGATGTACGCAGCGTGGATGTACGCAGCGTGGATGCGCAGAGCGTGGATGTACGGAGAGAGAGACAGGAGGCGACGGGATGAGCGACAGCGGTGGCCCTGCGGCGCGGCTTCAGCAGCTTTTCGAGGGGCGGCGGCTCACCCCGACCCAGCGGCGGATCGCGCACAGCATGGTGCGGCGGGCGGCCGAGGTGCCGTTCCTGTCGAGCGTGGAGCTGGCGGACCTGGCCGGGGTCAGCCAGCCGTCGGTGACCCGGTTCGCGGTCGCGCTCGGCTTCGACGGGTATCCGGCGCTGCGCAAGCACCTGAGGGAGGTCGCGCCGGGTGCGGACCCGGGGCCGGACGCGGAGGTCTCGTACAACGAGTACCAGCAGGCGGTGCAGGCCGAGATCGAGAACCTGCGGCATCTCGCGGCGCTGCTCGCCGACCCGGCGCCGGTCGAGCGGGCGGGCCAACTGCTCGCCGCCTCAAGGGTGTTGCCGGTCCTCGGGCTGCGTGCCGCGTCCTCGCAGGCGCGCGGCTTCGCGTACTTCGCGGCGAAGGTGCACCCGGACGTGCGGCTGCTCGACGAGGGCGGGTCGATGCTCGCCGACCGGATCGACGCGGCCCGGCGGGCGGGCGCGGACGTACTGCTGTGCTTCGCGCTGCCGCGCCACCCGCGCGAGGTGGTGGAGGCGCTCGCCTACGCGCGCGAGCAGGGGCTGACCGTGGTGACCGTGGCGGACTCGGCCTTCGCGCCGGTCGCCCGCCACAGCGACCTGCTGATTCCGGCGGCGGTGGGCACGGGGCTCGCCTTCGACACGGCGTGCGCGCCGATGCTGCTGGGGCGGGTGCTCCTGGAGGCGATGTGCGACGGGCTGCCGGAGGCGCAGGCGCGGCTGGAGGAGTTCGACGTACGGGCCGCGGCGCGCGGGCTGTTCGTGGAGTAGTGCGGCTCGGTTTCCGCGGCTCGGCGTCCGCGGCTCGCGGAAGGGTGGCGGGGGTACGGGGGCCGGGTTTCCCGTACCCCCGCCGGGTGGCGGCTCAGACCTCCAACTCGTTCTCGATCTTCTTGAGTTGGTGACGGGCCATCGCAAGATTCGCGCGGCCCTTGTCGAGCGCCAGGTAGAGGAAGAGCCCGTTGGTGCCGCGGCCCTTGAGGAGGCGGATCAGGTGGTACTGGGTGCCGAGGGTGATGAGGATGTCCTCGATCTCGTCGTTGAGCCCGAGGTGCTCCATGGTACGGACCTTGGCGCGCACCACGTCGGTGTTCCCGGCGGCGGCGACCGCGAGGTCCAGCTCCTTGCTGCCGCCCGCGGTGCCCAGCGCCATGCCGCTGGTGTAGTCGACGAGGGCGACGCCGATGGCGCCCTCGACGGTGGTCATTGCTTCTTTGAGGGCGCCTTCGGTGTTGGCCATGAGCGGTCGCACTTCCTTCTGTGTCGGGCTTCTGTGCCGGGTGTTCTTCGGGTGTCGGGTGTCGGGTGTCAGTCGTCAGGTGTCAGGTGTCAGGTGCTCAGGTGCGTGCCGACGGTGTTCGGCACGTCGACGAGGTCGCCGATGCGGGCTCCGGCCCGGCGGGCTTCGAGGTGCAGCCGCCCCACGTTGATCCGGGGCCCGGCGAGGAGGGTGAGGACGGCGGAGGCTCCGGCGGCGTACGTCGCGACGTACCCCTCCTCGCCCCGTACGAGCAGCTCCCGGAAGTCGCCCCGGCCGGTGGCGTCCGCCAGCCGCAGCGAGACACCGAGTGCGGCGGCGGTGAGTGCGGCGACGCCCTCGGCCTCGATGGCGGACGAGGAGTCCTCGGCGATCACCAGGCCGTCCACGCTGGCGGCGACGGCGCCGGTCAGCTGGGGGAGCCTGGCCCGCAGCCGGCCCAGCTCCTCCGTGACCCCGGACAGGACCTCGGGGTCCGGTGGCCTCGGCTGCGGTCTCGGGCCGCTCCCCTCCGCGTGCTTGTCCGTCCGTACGGTCCGGGTGCGCAGGGCTCGTATCACGGTGTGTGCCTCACAGTGCCTCCAGGGCGTCGCGGAGCCGGCGCAGCAGGGCGACGTCCGGGTCCTCCTTCATGTCGGCCACCCACCGGGGTACGGACGTGAGCGCCGGCCGGGGCGTGTCGCGGGGCGTCGTCACCGCGCCGGCCGCCGCCAGCCGCCGTACGTCGATCAGGGTGTGGAACGCGGGCCGCCCGAGCGCCCGCGCGATGTCGGCGGGCGTCCGCGCCCCGTCGGCCAGGTTGAGCACGTCCTGCTGGCGGCGCGTGACGGGCACGTCCAACTGGTCCCTGACCACGGGGGAGTTGTCGATCGCCGGGTAGGGCCACAGGGCGTCGAGCAGCTCCCTGCGGCGCAGGCACTCGCGGGCCACGATCCGCGCGGAGACGGGCCGTACCGGGCCCATCCAGTGCGCGACCCCGTGCCGGAACCGGGTCGGCCCGCTGCCGGGGGCCAGTGCGAAGTACGCGGCGTCGAACAGGGCGCCCAGATGGGCGAGTTCGAGCTCGCCGTCCGCGAGCCGCCCGCTGTCCACCAGGAACCGTCCGACCCGCCCGGCGGGCCCCGCCCGGTCGAACGCCTCCTGCCAGCCCTCGCGCGGCAGCCGCCGGTGCAGCAGTACGTCGAGGCCGGGCGCGGCCGGACTCTCCGCGTGCACGACCCTGCCCTCGGCGAGGTAGAGGGTGCCGTGGTCGCGCAGCAGCGCACCGGTCGCCCGCTCGTCGGCGAGCCGGACGAGCATGGGGGAGAGGGGGGAGGGGGAGGCCGGGGCGAGCGCCGGTGCGGTCATCCCAGCACCAGCCGTGCGGCGAGGTCGGCGAGCCGCAGCCGGGCGAGGGCGAGGTTTCCCTGGTCGCGGTCGAGCCACAGGTGGAGGAAGACGCTGCTGTCGAAGGAGGTCTCCACGTACCGCAGCAGGTGGTAGTCGGTGCGGGTGGTGATGATGACGTCCTCGACGAAGAGGCCCTTGCCGTCCCCGCCGTCCTCGCCGCTCCCGCCGTGCTCGGGGGCGAAGGTGCCGTGCTCGGCGGCCATCCGGGCCAGCTCGGCGGACTCCGCGGCGGCGGTCTCGGGGTCACCGCCGGGCGAACGGCCGGCCGTACCGAGGGAGAGTCCGCTGGTCCAGTCGACGACGGCGGCCCCGCGAGCACCGGGCAACTCCATCGCTTCGACCAGGCACGCGTCGATACCGGACACGCAGAACTCCCCTCCCCCGGGTCCCCGCCGGGCTTGCGCGACGGGGCCGACACTACGCAACCGAGGTGTTACGGAGGGGAGTTATGGCATATTCCAGCGGAACGGTCCACTCGGGACTAGCCTGTCGGCGCGCGCCCCCGGGACTCACATTCCACGGTAGACGTCGCGGCGGTCGGCGACGGTCAGTATCCAGAGAACGAGCTCGCCGTTCTCGACGGTGCAGACAGCGCAATACTGGCCGACGCGAAGGCGCCGGCGCGCGGAGTGGCCCTGGAGGGCCTTGGTGTCGAATGCCGAGGTGTCGCCCTGGTCCATGGCCTTCTGGAGCTCGGCGATTCGGCGCAGGACGCGCAAGGCGTCGAGTGGGGGGATCTTGAGCATGTCGCGCTGAGCGTGCGGGGTGAACCGCGTGACGTACCCCATCGGCTCAGCCGTGGTGGGACCGGAGCTGTGAGGCCATCTCCTCAAGGGAGACGGATCCTGTCGTCCCCTCGGCCTCGGCTGCGTCTGCCAATTGGTTGAGCCAGGCGTCTTCGCTCTGTTCGGCAATGCGTCGCAGTCGCCGGTACTCGTCAATGTCGACCAGTACGGCCTCCTCTTTGCCGCGCCGCGTAATAACGGTGGGAGTGTCGTCGCGGCGAGCGCGGTCTATGGCATCTGCGAGGTGGCTGCGGACTTCGGCCATCGACTCAATCACTGGTTCACCCATGCACTGAATGTAACTGATGTACACCTGTTACGGCCACCCCGTCACCGCTCGGGGTATTGACTAGTTCTATTCAGGCCACCAGGATGTGAATAACAACATCATGGCCGCGATCAGGAGGCACCCATGTCAGGACCCCGACCCGTACGAGCCCCGCGCGGTACGGAGCTCAGCGCCCTGGGATGGCAGCAGGAAGCAGCCCTGCGCATGCTGCAGAACAACCTCGACCCCGAGGTCGCCGAGCACCCCGACAAGCTCGTCGTCTACGGCGGCACCGGCAAGGCCGCCCGTGACTGGCGCTCCTTCGATGCCATGGTGCGCACGCTGAAGACCCTCAAGCAGGACGAGACGATGCTCGTCCAGTCCGGCCGCCCGGTCGGCGTCATGCAGACCCACGAGTGGGCCCCGCGCGTCCTCATCGCCAACTCCAACCTCGTGGGGGACTGGGCGAACTGGGAGGAGTTCCGCCGTCTGGAGGCCCTCGGCCTCACCATGTACGGCCAGATGACCGCCGGTTCGTGGATCTACATCGGTACCCAGGGCATCCTCCAGGGCACGTACGAGACCTTCGCGGCCGTCGCCGCCAAGCGCTTCAACGGCACGCTCGCCGGGACCATCACCCTCACCGCGGGACTCGGCGGCATGGGGGGCGCCCAGCCGCTCGCCGTGACGATGAACGACGGCGTCGCGATCTGTATCGACGTCGACCCGCGCGCCATCGAGCGCCGCATTGAGCACAAGTACCTGGACGTCCGCGCCAACTCCCTCGAACACGCACTGCAGTTGGCGGTGGAGGCGCGGGACGCCCGCCGCCCCCTCTCCATCGGCCTCCTCGGCAACGCCGCCGAGCTGCTCCCCCGCATGCTCGCCGAGGGCGCGCCCATCGACATCGTGACGGACCAGACCTCCGCCCACGACCCGCTCGCCTACCTCCCCCTCGGCGTCGAGTTCGACGAGATGGCGTCGTACGCGGCCGAGAAGCCCGCCGACTTCACCCAGCGGGCCCGCGAGTCGATGGCCAAGCACGTCGAGGCCATGGTCGGCTTCATGGACGCGGGCGCCGAGGTCTTCGACTACGGCAACTCGATCCGCGGCGAGGCCCAACTGGCCGGATACTCCCGGGCGTTCGACTTCCCCGGCTTCGTGCCCGCGTACATCCGCCCGCTCTTCTGCGAGGGCAGGGGCCCGTTCCGCTGGGCCGCCCTCTCCGGCGAGGCGTCCGACATCCACAAGACGGACCGCGAGCTGCTCAAGCTCTTCCCGGAGAACGAATCGCTGCACCGCTGGATCAAGATGGCCGGCGAGCGCGTCCACTTCCAGGGCCTCCCGGCGCGCATCTGCTGGCTCGGTCAGGGCGAGCGCGACAAGGCGGGCGAGCTCTTCAACAACATGGTGGCGGACGGCACCCTCGCCGCCCCGCTCGCCATCGGCCGCGACCACCTCGACTGCGGCTCGGTGGCCTCCCCGTACCGCGAGACCGAGGCGATGCTCGACGGCTCCGACGCGATCGCCGACTGGCCGCTGCTCAACGCCATGGTCAACGTCGCCTCCGGCGCCTCCTGGGTCTCCATCCACCACGGCGGCGGCGTCGGCATGGGCCGCTCGATCCACGCGGGCCAGGTCTCCGTCGCAGACGGTACGAAGCTCGCGGGCGAGAAGATCCGCCGCGTGCTGACGAACGACCCCGGCATGGGCGTCATCCGGCACGTCGACGCGGGCTACGACATTGCCGAGCGCACCGCCGACGAGCAGGGCGTACGCGTCCCGATGCGCGAGGGCGACGCGGGCAGTGCCGACGGCGCGGGCGACGCGGGCAAGGGCGGGGACGCGTGACCTCCTCCTTCCACCAGATGTGGGCGGAGCTGCTGCCGATCGGCCGCAGCTCCGAGTCCGGGGGCTACCGCCGGCACGCCTGGACCGCGGCCGACGCCGACTGCCGGGCCTGGTTCCGTACCCAGGCGGAGGCCCGCGGCCTCGGCTACGAGCTGGACCGCAACGGCAACCAGTGGGCCTGGCAGGGCGACGCCACCGCGGGCGACGCGGTCGTCATCGGCTCCCACCTGGACTCCGTGCCCGACGGCGGCGCCTTCGACGGCCCGCTCGGCGTGGTCTCGTCCTTCGCCGCGCTCGACGAACTCCGCGACAGGGGGGCTCAGTTCACGAGGCCGTTGGCCATCACCAACTTCGGCGACGAGGAGGGTGCCCGCTTCGGCCTGGCCTGCGTGGGCTCCCGCCTGGCCGCCGGACAGCTCGCCCCCGAGAAGGCGTACGAACTCCGCGACGGGGACGGGGTGTCCCTCCCGCAGGCGATGGAGGCGGCGGGCTACGACCCCTCCACCATCGGCCCCGACCCGGAGCGCCTCGCCCGCATCGGCGCCTTCGTCGAACTGCACGTCGAGCAGGGCCGCGCCCTGGACCTCTCGGGCGACCCGGTCGGCATCGCCTCCGCGATCTGGCCGCACGGCCGCTGGCGGTACGACTTCCACGGCGAGGCCAACCACGCGGGCACCACCCGCCTGGCCGACCGCCGCGACCCCATGCTCACGTACGCGGAAACGGTCATCGCCGCCCGCACCCAGGCCCAACTCGCCGGCGCCCTCGCGACCTTCGGGAAGATCTCCGTCGAGCCGAACGGCGTCAACGCGATCCCGTCCCTCGTCCGGGGCTGGCTCGACTCGCGCGCGGCGGACCAGGACACCCTGGACCAGGTGATCGCGGGCATCGAGTCCGCGGCCCACGAGGCGGCGGCCCGCTCCGGCATCGACCTCAAGGTCGTCCGGGAGTCCTTCACCCCGGTCGTGGAGTTCGAGCACGCCCTGCGCGACGAACTCGCCCGCCTGCTGGGCAGCGGTCACGAAGGCACCCCACGGATCCCCGTCCTGGGAACGGGCGCCGGACACGACGCGGGAATCCTCTCCGCCTCCGTCCCGACCGCCATGCTGTTCGTACGCAACCCCACCGGTGTCTCGCACTCCCCGGCGGAGTACGCAGCCGAGGACGACTGCGTCGCCGGGGTGCGCGCGCTCGCCGACGTAACGGAAGGTCTCGCCTGCGCATGACGACCTACTGGCTGGAACACGCCTGGCTCGACACGCACGTCGAGCCGGGCGTGACGGTGGAAGTGTCCGAGACCGACGGCCGGATCACCGCGGTGAGTACGGGGGTCGAGATGTGCCCGCCGGGTGCGACGGCCCTCCGCGGCCTCACCCTCCCGGGCCTCTCCAACGCCCACTCGCACGCCTTCCACCGGGCGCTGCGCTCGACGGTCCAGGTGGGCTCGGGCACCTTCTGGACCTGGCGCGAGGTCATGTACGGCGTGGCCTCCCGTCTCACCCCGGACTCGTACTACGACCTGGCCCGCGCGGTGTACGCGGAAATGGCCCTCGCCGGAATCACGTCGGTCGGCGAGTTCCACTACGTCCACCACGCCCCCGGCGGCACCCCGTACGCCCACCCCAACGCGATGGGCGAAGCCCTGATCGCGGCGGCGTCCGACGCGGGCATCCGGATCACCCTGCTCGACACGGCCTATCTCTCCTCCGGCTTCGGCGCGGCCCCCAACTCCCACCAGCTCCGCTTCTCGGACGGCACGGCGGAGGCCTGGGCCCAGCGGGTGTCCTCCCTCACGGACTCCGCCTTCGTACGCCACGGAGCGGCGATCCACTCGGTGCGGGCGGTCCCCGCCACGGAACTCGCCACGGTCGCCAAATGGGCCCAGGACCGCGAGGCCCCCCTCCACGTCCACCTCTCCGAACAGACCGCGGAGAACGACGCCTGCCAGGCGGCCCACGGCTGCACCCCCACCCAACTCCTCGCCGACCACGGCGTGTTGGGACCGCGCACCACCGGCGTCCACAACACCCACCTCACCGAGTCGGACATCGCCCTCCTCGGCTCCTCGTCCACCGGCACCTGCATGTGCCCCACCACCGAACGCGACCTGGCGGACGGCATCGGCCCCGCGGTCCAGCTCCAGCGGGCCGGCTCCCCGCTCTCCCTGGGCAGCGACAGCCACGCGGTCATCGACCTCTTCGAAGAGGCCCGGGCCATGGAGCTCAACGAACGCCTGCGCTCCCGCACCCGGGGCCACTGGACGGCAGCGGCCCTCCTCCGCGCCGCGTCGGCGACCGGCCACGCGGCGCTGGGCTGGGCGGACGCGGGAGTGATCGAGCCGGGTGCGCTCGCCGACCTCACCACCATCGCCCTGGACACGGTCCGCACGGCGGGCCCCGTCCCGATACTGGGCGCCGAGACGGCGGTCTTCGCCGCGTCGGGCGCGGACGTCCGCCACACGATCGTCGGCGGCCGCCAGGTGGTCCGCGACGGCGTCCACACCGCCGTCCCCGACACGGCGGGCGCGCTGGCGGCCTCCATCGGGGCCCTGCACGGCTGACGAGGACGACGCGGCGGTACGGTGCTGAAGATCAAGTGCCGTACCGCGGAAGGGAGTTCAGGTGATGTCCGGTCCGAACGACGGGGCGGCCCTGGCGCTCCCCGTCCTGGCCGTCGGCCTGGTGGTCCGCCGCCAGCTGACCGCCCGCCCGGTGCGCCGCACCGCCTCGCTCGTCACCCCGGCGGTCCTCGGCGCCCTGGGCCTCGCGGGCCTCGCCCTCGGCATCGCCACGGTGGTCGAGGACCACCACCCCCTGACCGCACTGCCCCTCGCCCTCCTGGTGGCAAGCCTGGCGGTCGCGGCGGCCTTCGGCACGGCCCGCGCCCGTACGGTACGGGTCTGGCGCGACCCGCGGTCCCGGACGGTCCTCCGCAAGGGAACGGCCTCCACCACCGGCCTGTGGGCGGCCTCGGTCGTCACCCACCTCCTCCTGTCCCTGTGGATCGACCACGCGGCGGGGGCCGGGGTGCTGGGACCGGTGTCGCTGTACGCGTACCTGGCGATCGGCTTGGGCGTACAGAACCTGCTGGTGCGGGGGAGGGCGACGGCGTTGTGAGGGCCCGGCCGACCGTGCCCGGGACGAGATCCGCAAGCCGTGGGGCCCGTCTCCCGGTTCTGAACCCCTGTTGTAAGGATGCAGACATGAGCGCCTCCACCACCACCCTCATCAGCAACATCGGCAGCCTCGTCACCAACGACCCGGCCCTCGGCGACGGCCCCCTCGGACTGATCGAGAACGCCGCCGTCGTCGTCGAGGGCGACCGCGTCGCCTGGGTCGGGGCCGCGGCGAAGGCTCCGGCCGCCGACGCCGTGCACGACGCCGGAGGGCGGGCCGCGATCCCCGGGTTCGTCGACTCGCACTCGCACCTCGTCTTCGGCGGCGACCGGACCAAGGAGTTCAACGCCCGCATGTCGGGCCAGCCGTACAAGGCGGGCGGGATCAGGACCACGGTCGCCGCGACGCGCGCCGCGAGCGACGAGGAGCTGACGGCGAACCTCGCGAAGTACCTGAGCGAGGCCCTGCGGCAGGGGACGACGACCTTCGAGACCAAGTCCGGGTACGGGCTGACCGTCGAGGACGAAGCGCGCGCGCTGCGCATCGCGAGCGCGCAGACGTCGGAGGTTACGTACCTCGGAGCGCACATCGTGTCCCCGGACTATGCGGAGGATCCGGCCGGCTACGTCGACCTCGTGACGGGCGAGATGCTTGAGGCGTGTGCTCCGTACGCCCGCTGGATCGACGTCTTCTGCGAGAAGGGCGCCTTCGACGGGGACCAGGCACGGGCGATTCTCACGGCGGGCAGGGCGAAGGGGCTGCTGCCCCGGATCCACGCCAACCAGCTGTCGTACGGGCCGGGGGTCCAGCTCGGTGTGGAGCTGGACGCCGCCAGCGCCGATCACTGCACGCATCTGACGGATGCGGACGTGGACGCCCTCGCGAACGGGAACACCGTCGCCACCCTCCTCCCGGGGGCCGAGTTCTCCACCCGCGCCGAGTGGCCCGACGCGCGTCGGCTGCTCGACGCGGGGGCGACCGTCGCGCTGTCGACGGACTGCAACCCGGGGTCCTCGTTCACCTCGTCGATGCCGTTCTGCATCGCGCTCGCCGTGCGCGACATGGGCATGACGCCGGACGAGGCGATGTGGGCCGCGACGGCGGGCGGGGCCAGGGCGCTGCGGAGGGACGACGTCGGGCGGATCGTGGTCGGGGCGCGGGCCGACCTCGCGCTGCTGGACGCGCCCAGCCACGTACATCTCGCCTACCGGCCCGGTGTGCCGCTCGTCTCAGCGGTCTGGCGAAACGGTGTGCTTGCCGTGTGAGGACCTGGGTAGGCGGTCCTTGCACCACCGGCACACAGCGACACCGTGCCCGCACAGAAGAACGTTGGACTGCCCCGGATACGGCCTGGGGCAGCCCAACGTTCAGTACGACTCACTCACCTGCGGCGGGAGTCACTCCACCAGCGTCAGGCCCTTGCGGAGCTTGACCAGCGTGCGCGACAGCAGGCGAGAGACGTGCATCTGGGAGATGCCGAGCTCGTCGCCGATCTCCGACTGCGTCATGTTGGCGACGAAGCGCAGGGAGAGGATCTGGCGATCGCGGGTGGGCAGCGAGGCGATCAGGGGCTTCAGGGACTCGACGTACTCGATGCCCTCCAGGCCGTGGTCCTCGTAACCGATCCGGTCCGCCAGGGCACCCTCGGAGTCGTCCTCCTCGGGCTGGGCGTCCAGCGAGCTGGCCGTGTAGGCGTTGCTCGCGGCCATTCCCTCGACGACTTCTTCCTTCGTGATGTCCAGGCGCTCGGCCAGCTCCGCCACGGTGGGGGAGCGGTCCAGCTGCTGGGCCAGTTCGTCGCCGGCCTTCGCCAGGTCCAGGCGGAGTTCCTGGAGACGGCGCGGGACGCGCACGGACCAGGAGGTGTCACGGAAGAAGCGCTTGATCTCGCCGATGATCGTCGGCATGGCGAAGGTGGGGAACTCCACACCCCGGCTGAGCTCGAAGCGGTCGATGGCCTTGATCAGGCCGATCGTGCCGACCTGGATGATGTCCTCCATCGGTTCGCTGCGGGTGCGGAACCGGGAGGCGGCGAACTTGACCAGGGCCAGGTTCAGCTCGACCAGGGTGTTGCGGACGTATGCGTGGTCGTGGGTTCCCTCTTCGAGGGATTCGAGGCGCTCGAAGAGCGTCTTCGACAGGGCCCTGGCATCCAGCGGCCCCACCTCGTCGTACGGCGGAATCTCGGGAAGGTCACAGAGGCCGTCGGGCCGCTCCGTGAGCGTCGGGGCAGCGGCGGATGTGGTGGGTGCCACAGTGGCCGCGGTGCTCGCGCTGCTTCCGGTTCCTGTCTCGATCTGCGGGGGCGGGGGTGTCGACGCCGCGTCCTGTTTGTGGTGAGTACGCGTTTCGTCGAGCCGGGGTGACATGGTCTCCTCCATCGTTCTCGGCATATGGCTGCCGATGCCGATACGTGTTTCCTGCGGTGAAGCGGCGCCTCCAAAGCCGGTGGTGGGCGGACGGTGGTCGGATGTGTCCCTACTAGGCCTACCCGCTCCCGGCGGGCACTTGCAAGTGCCTTATGTCCGAAAAAGACCAGTTCAGGGCGTTGTTCGACTACCCGTGGGTGTGAAGAAGGCGTAGTCTTCTGCTGCTGTCGGGAGCACCCCTTGCTGCCTTGACGCGCCCTTGGCGCGACTGGGGCGGTGGCCGGGACAATGGGCCACGTACAGCGATGAACCGAGTGACGAGCAAGCAGTGCCAAGCAGAACCACGACGGCGAAAAGGGACGGGCATGGACCGCGGGACGGTCGGCAGCGCGAACCGGGGCCGGCTTCAGGTCGAAGTTCGGACCGAAGGCCGGAGCGAGATCGTGACGCCGGCGGGTGAGCTGGATCACCACACGGCCGAGCTGCTCCGAGAACCTCTGGAGCGGGCGCTCGACGAGGGGCGGACCCGCCTCGTGATCGACTGCTCGCTGCTCGAATTCTGCGACTCCACCGGGCTGAACGTACTGCTCGGGGCCCGGCTGAAGGCCGAGGCCGCAGGCGGCGCGGTACATCTGGCGGGCATGCAGCCCGTGGTGGCCAGGGTCTTCGAGATCACCGGGGCGGAAGCGGTGTTCACCGTCCACGACTCGCTCGAAGCCGCCCTCGCACCCCCTCTCGGCGACTGAACCGTCCGCCGTCCTCCCGGTGCGACGCGCGTGAGACGTGTGGCGCGGCTCGTAGCGAATCGTGGGTGTTCTCACGCTTCGGTCGGGCAGGAGGAACCTCAGACCCTGCAAACGACGACTTGGTGAATCGGTGAGGTGAAGCGCTGATGAGCACCACCCGGCAGCATCCGCCGGGCGACCTCGGCCCTGAGCCGGACGGCATCGCCTCCGCCTCCGATGCGTCGGCTGCGCCTGCCTCCGGTGTGCCCGCGGCGGCTGCGCCCGTGTCGGCCGCCCCTGTCTCTGGTGCGGCTGCCTCCGGTACGCCTTCCTCCGGTGGGTCCGCCTCTGGTGGGTCCGCCTCCGGTACGTCCGTGTCCGCCGGGGCCGTCGACGTGCCCGCCCAGGCTCAGGCTCAGGTCCAGTCTCCGGCCCAGGTCCCGGCCGGTTCCGTGCTCGCGGCCGCCGGTCAGGTGCGCTCCCTCCCGCTGAACGGAGCCAGCGGCATCGTTCCGCTCGCCCGCGACTTCACCCGGCAGGCGCTGTACGACTGGGGCTGGCTGCCCGCGTCCACCGCCGACCGGCGCGCCGCCGCCGAGGACGTCCTGCTGGTCGTCTCGGAACTGGTCACCAACGCGTGCCTGCACGCCGAGGGTCCGGAGAGCCTGCGCGTCGCCAGCGACGGCAAGGTGCTGCGCCTGGAGGTCACCGACCGCAGCGGCGGCGAGCCCGCCCCGCGCACCCCGCACCGGGCGGGCCGGCCCGGCGGCCACGGCATGTTCATCGTCCAGCGGCTCTGCCTGGCCTGGGGCGTCGCCCGTACGCCCGAAGGCGCGGGGCAGGGCGTGGGAAAGACGGTCTGGGCGGAACTGGCCGCTCCCGCCTAGCGGTTGACGGACAAAGCCGGTGTGAGAGAGCACGTCGATACGGCGTGCTCTTTGTCTTCCCCTCCCAAGGTCCCCGGCGTACCTTGAGCGCCCAATCTGATGCGCCGTCAGTAACGCGGCGTTCCGGCGTACGAGGGGATCACAAGGTGTCGTACCAGAAGCGGACCCGGCAGCGGACAACTCTCGCACTGGCGGCGGCAGTTGCGGGCTCGGTGGTGCTGATCGCCGCCCCCGCCGCGCAGGCCGACGTCGTCGACGTCAACTACCAGTGCAAGACCCCGATCGGCAACAAGGGCGCCGTCTCCCCGATCGACATCAAGGCGGTCAAGGGCGGCAGCGGCTACACCCTCACCATGTCCTTCCAGAAGGGCGTCTCCTCCAGCCCCGTCGAACTCGGCAAGGGTGCCATGAAGCCGAGCGCCGAGATCAAGGTCGGCGGCGCCGACGGCGGCACGGTCGGCGTCGCGGGCCCCGCCAACTCCTCAGCGATACCCGCCAACACCCCCATCAAGATCAGCGACCTCTCCGGGACGTACACCCCGAAGAAGAGCGGCAAGGTCACCTTCACCGCCTCCGTCCTGACCATCAAGGCCCTGGGGACCACGACCACCTGCACGCCCTCCAACAGCCCCAAGCCGTCACTGGAGTTGGACGTCAAGGGTGCCGGTGGCGGCAGCTCGGGCGGTGACTCGGACGACGGGTCCGGCGGTACGTCCCAGAGCGCGCCCTCCGGCAGCGGCGAGCTCCCGAAGACCGGCCCGCTCGACTCCGCGGCCGCCCTCGGCACGCTCGGCGGCACCGTCCTGCTCACCGGAGCCGCCGGGGTGCTCTGGCTGACCCGGCGCAACCAGCGCAACCAGCAGTCCGCGAGCTGACCGGACCGGAGTGATCGTGCGTCGCCGACTCCGACTGATCGCCGCCCTGTTGGGGATGGTGGGAATCCTGTACGTGGCCGGGCCCGCGCCCGCCGCCCTGGCCGCCGACGGCCGGGCGGTCGACTCCCCGGCCGATGCCCCGGCGGCCGATGCCCCGGCCGATCTCCCGGCGGCCGATGCCCTGGCCGATCTCCCGGCGGCCGATGCCCCGGCCGCCGACGCCTGGACGGCGGGACCGGCCTCCGGTGGCGGCACCCGGCCCAGCGGGTCCGACAGCGGCGGGCGCCCGTACTTCTACCTCCAGGGTGCCCCCGGCACCGTCTTCGAGGACAAGCTGTCCGTCACCAACCCCGGCCGGGAGGCCCGCACCGTCAGCCTGCGGGCCGAGACGGCCGGATCCACCGAGGGCGCGGATGGTACTGAGGGGGTGGCGGGTGCCGAGGGGGTGGCGGGTGCGTGGATCACGCTCGCGTCGGCCGAGGTGAAGGTACCGCCGCGCACCCGCGCGGACGTGCCGTTCACGGTGACCGTCCCGGCGGGCGCACAGCCGGGCGACCACCCGGGCGCGATCGTGGCCTCCGCGCCGGACGGGCGCGAACAGCGCACGGCGGTCCAACTCCGGGTCAGCGGACCGACCTTGGCGGCACTCTCCGTCGAGGACGTCGAGATCGGGGACGGAGTCATCCGGTACGCACTGGTCAACCGGGGCAACACCACGCTCGCCCCGCGCGTCGCCGTCCACGCCGAAGGCCTCTTCGGGGAACTGCTGCGCCGCGCACCGCACCCGGTGAGCGCCCTGGCCCCCGGCCGCCGCACCGAACACGCCGAACCCTGGCCCGACACCCCCGCCCTCGACCGCGCGGCCGCCCGCCTCACCGTCACCGCGGACGGCGGCATCCACGAGGAGGGCACCGCCACGGCGACCTTCGTGACCCGGGGGCCGGTGCTCGGCGGCGGAGCGGTCCTGCTGGCGGCGGGCGCGGGCACGGCGCTGTGGATCGTACGACGCAGGAGGAGCGCACATGACGAGGGCTAGCGGACGGTTGATCGTAGCGACGCTGACAACTCTCCTCCTCCTGCTGCCACTTGGTGGCGCGGTGGCCGACGAGAGTGCGAAGCCCGTCGTCACCCTCTCCAGGGCCGAGGCGGGCAAGGGCGGCGAGATCACCGTCAAGGGCAGCGGCTGGCGGCCGAGTGCGCTGCTGATGCTGCTCATCTGCGGCGAGGCGTCCCCCGCCGCCGGGGTGCCGGGCGGCACCAACTCCTGTGCCAACGCCGACGGCCGGGCCGTCACCACCGACGCCAAGGGCCGCTTCAGTCGCACGCTCGCGGTCGCCGAACCGCCCAAACCGTGCCCGTGCGTCGTGCACGTCGCCACGGTGCAGGGCCAGCAGGCCTCGGTGGACGCCGAGTTCAAGGTGGCGGGGCATCCCGTCGCGCCGCTGCCCAAGCCCGCCCCGAACGCCGGACGGCTCTCGGTCGTCGACCGTACGGTACGGCTCGACGGGTCGGGCTCGCTGCTGACCTGGTTCGGCGCACCGCAGGCCCGCAAGGTCGTCCTTGAGTTCGGCAACGCGGAGTCGGCGCCCGTCGTCGATCCGGTCTTCCACGTGGGCACCTCGCACGGGGTGTTCGCGCCGGTCTGGGAAGAGCGCCAGTGGCGCGGCACGATCGCCCCCGGCAAACGGGCCCAGGTCGCGCTCGACGTACAGCTCCCGGCGGGCGCGCACGGCGACTACCTGGTCTCGGTGAAGTACGGGCCCAAGGTGATGGCCGCCCAGCCGTGGGGCGTGGACCGGCCGTGGGGCGTGGTCCTGTTCTGGCTGCTGCTGGGGATCGTGGTCCCGGCGGCGCTGTTCCGGATCGGGATGGCCGTGGTGGACCGGGTGCGGCCGGGGGCCGGAGCCGTGGCGAGGGTCGTACGCAGGGTGCCGCGCGCACCCGGGGCTCCCGGGGATCCCCGGGCCTCGGCGCGCCGCCGCACCGTACGTCCGGAAGAGCCCGCGGGCGCGCCCGCGGCGGCGCACTCCGAGACGCCCGCGACCGGCGCCGCGGTCCTCCCGTGGTTCACCCCGGACACCGCCCCCGGCGCCCCGTCCCCGCACGCACAGGTTTCCGCACCGCACGAGAGCACCACCAACTCCCCTACTCCGAAAGGCAATTCGTGAAGACGCAACGGAGGATGAGCGCGGCAGGGATCGCGCTGATGCTTACCGGTGCGGGACTGTTGTTGGCCGCACCTCCCGCGCAGGCCGCCGAAGTCGCGTACAGGACGGAGTGCATTCCGCCGCCCATCTCCGGGCTCCCGGCGGTCCAGGGCACCACCAAGGTGTCCGTCACCGCGCCCGCCACGGCGAAGGTCGGCGACGAGGTCGAGGTCGTCTGGAAGACGGTCGAGGCCGCCTCCAAGAACCCCGACGTCCTCGACCTCGACAAGGACACCGTCCAGCCGACCGGCACGCTGAAGGTCGGGGGAGCGGCGACCGGCGAGGTCAAGATGGAGGGCCCGCGCCAGAACCCGCCCATCCCCAAGAACAGCCCGATGATCCTGCCTGAGATGAAGGGCAAGCTGAAGCTGGAGAAGGCGGGCGAGATCACGCTCACCCCCGGCGCGTACAACATCAACGTCAGCAAGCCGATCTCCACGGACACCAAGTGCGCGCCGAAGGAGGAGGTGAAGCCGTCCGCGACGATCAAGGTGACGGACGGCGGCGGCACCACGGGCGGCACGACGGCCGGTGGCACGACCGCGGGCGGCTCGACGGCTTCCGGCGGTACGGCTTCCGGCGGTACGACGACGAGCGGCGGGACCACGTCGGGCGGCTCGGACACCGGCGGCTCGGACACCGGCGGCTCGGACACCGGCGGCACCGCGTCCGGCGGCTCCGGCTCGGGCGGCACCACCGGCGGCGGCGACGGCGGCAGGACCGACTTCCCCGGCAAGGAGGTCGCGGTCGAGTACGCCTGCAAGTCCCCGGGCCCGGCCAGCATCAAGACGAAGATCACCGTCAGCGCCAAGAAGAACGGCGGCAGTTACGACCTCACCGTCGTCACCGCCAAGGGCGTCATGAACAGCCCCGCCGCCCTCCCGGCCGGCGCGCTGAAACCCTCCATGCAGCTCACCCTGGGCGGCTCCGACAAGGGCAGCGCCAATGTCACGGGACCCGGCAACAAAGAACCCCTCGAACAGGGCAAGCCGGTCGACCTCCCCGACATGACCGGCACCTACAAGCCGGGCGCCAGCGGCAAGGCCACCCTCGCCCCCGGCACCCTGAACATCGACGTCACCCTCGGCGGCCAGAAGATCAACATCCCCTGCACCGTCAAGGGCACGGCCCCCGTCTCCCTCGCACTCGACACGGCGGCCCAGCCGGGCGGCGCGTCGGGCTCCTCGGGGGGCAGCGCTTCGGGCTCCGCGGGCGGCAGTGACTCCGGCGGCAGCGACTCCGGCGGCGGTACGGCCGCGGGCGGCGCGGCGGGCGGCGACCTCGCCAACACCGGGGCCGAGGACAACGGCGCCCTCCAGGCCCTCGCCCTCGTCGCCGGAACGGTCATCCTGCTCGGCGGCGCGGTCTTCACCTTCACGCCGTGGCAGCGGTTGCGGGGCGGCAGGCGCTGAGCGCATCTGCGGCGCCGTCGTGGCTGGTCGCTGGTCGCGCAGTTCCCGCGCCCCCATGGGGCGTCCCATGGAGGCACAAAGGCGGAGGGCCGCCGCACCGATTCGGTGCGGCGGCCCTTCCGTACAAGAGACGCGACGAGCGCGGGTACGTGACCTGCGGTCAGCGCACCTCGCCCATCAGCGCGCGGACCTTGTTGCGCGACATCCAGATCAGGAAGCCCGCGACGACGGCCGCACCGGCCTCGAAGGCCACGACGCCCGAGCTGTTGAGGTCGACCCCGGCGATGGCGAGCATGCCGGTGACGCAGTCGCCCGCGGTGACGGCGAGGAACCAGACGCCCATCATCTGCGAGGCGTACTTCGCGGGCGCCATCTTCGTGGTCAGCGACAGACCCACGGGGGACAGGCACAGCTCGGCCACGGTGTGCATCAGGAAGATCAGCACCAGCCACCACATGGTGACCTTCGTGCCGCCGGTGGCCATGCCCATCGGGACGAGGAAGACGAAGAACGAGGCTCCGGTCACCACCAGGGAGATGGCGAACTTCACGATCGTGCTGGGCTCGTGCTTCCGGCGGGCCAGCGCCAGCCACATGGCGGCGAAGACCGGCGCGAGCAGCATGATGAAGCCCGGGTTCAGCGCCTGGAACAGGGTGTTCGGCATGTCCCAGCCGAAGATGTTCCGCTCGGTCTTGGAGTCACCGAACAGCGACAGCGTCGACGCACCCTGGTCGAAGATCATCCAGAAGACGGCGGCGGCCACGAAGAAGTAGATGAACGCCGTCATCTTGGTCTGCTCTTCGCCCGACAGGTCCTTGTCGCGCTTGATCTTCACCAGTACGGCGATCGGGATCAGCAGACCGGCCAGGGTGATCGGGATCAGCGCCCAGTTCAGCGTGAGCCGGAAGACGTCGGTGAGGCCCACCAGGAGGTAGAAGGCGGCGACCACGGCGACGGTCACCAGCACCTTGGTGATGACGGCGCGCTTCTCCTGCGCGGACAGCGGGTTCGGGACCCGGGCGCTCTCGCCCTCCAGACGGCGGGAGCCGATCAGGAACTGGATCGCGCCGAGCGTCATGCCGGCCGCGGCCAGACCGAAGCCCAGGTGCCAGTTGACCTTCTCGCCGACGATGCCGATGACGAAGGGCGCGAGCACGGCACCGAGGTTGATGCCCATGTAGAAGATCGTGAAGCCACCGTCGCGACGGGGGTCCTTCGGGTCGCTGTAGAGGTGGCCGACCATCGTGGAGATGTTGGCCTTCAGCAGTCCCGAGCCGAACGCGATCAGGCACAGGCCGACGAAGAACATCGCCTGCCCCGGCAGCGCCAGCGACAGGTGACCGGCGACGATCACGAAGGTCGCGATCATGACGGTCTTGCGGGCGCCCCAGACGCGGTCGCCGAACCAGCCGCCGGGCATGGCCATGAGGTACACCATGGCCACGTAGACGGAGTAGATGGCCGTGGCCGTGGCCGCGGTCATCGCGAGGCCGCCGCCCTGGCTGCCGGTTGCCGCGTCGGCGCCGCCGGAAACCAGGTACATCACGAGCAGGGCCCGCATGCCGTAGTAGGAGAACCGCTCCCACATCTCGGTCATGAACAGTGTGGCCAGGCCGCGGGGGTGGCCGAAGAAGGCCGTGTCCCCGGCAGGTGCCCCGGGGGTTTCCTTCGTCAGGCTGGACGCCATGGTCGATCCTTGCTTGCTCGGGACGCGTCCGCGTGTGGTCTGCGGATGAGCGCCCGGTGGGGGCAGCCGGCACCGGGAGCGGATTTCCGTCCCACCCCTACGCCGGGAGGGGGTTCGCACTCGGATCACGAGGCGAGAGGGCGGACCGCACCGGGAGCCACGCCCGCCGTGCGTCGTCGCACCACGGGCCCGGCCGATAGGTCATTCACTTCTCCGGAACCGGTCGAAACCGGTTCCACACAGAAAAGAGACCTTTGCAGCTCAGTGAACTCATTGAGCGCAAAGGTCCCCGTCTAGCGCTAAAGGCGTGGTCGCCACCATACGACACGACACTGCAACATATGGAAGGACTTGAGATATGGATCACAGGTGGCGATGGAACTAACTTCCCATATTCAAAGGTCCTTCATGAGAATGGGTCATAAACCCGCAGGCACTCTCCGTTCCGCGACGATCACTCCCGGGGCACTGGCTGCGCCGACTAACATTCCCCTCATGACCCGTGTACTGCTCGCCGAGGACGACGCATCCATTTCGGAGCCACTGGCCCGCGCACTGCGTCGGGAGGGTTACGAGGTCGAGGTCCGCGAGGACGGACCGACCGCCCTCGACGCCGGACTCCAGGGGGGCATCGACCTCGTCGTGCTCGACCTGGGGCTGCCCGGCATGGACGGCCTGGAGGTCGCGCGCCGGCTGCGCGCCGACGGCCACACCGTGCCGATCCTGGTGCTCACCGCGCGCGCCGACGAGGTGGACACCGTCGTCGGGCTCGACGCCGGTGCCGACGACTACGTGACCAAGCCCTTCCGGCTCGCCGAACTCCTCGCCCGGGTCCGGGCCCTGCTGCGGCGCGGCTCCTCCGAGCCGACCCCGGCACCCGCCACCCACGGCGTACGGATCGACGTCGAGTCGCACCGCGCGTGGATGGGCGAGGAGGAACTCCAGCTCACGGCGAAGGAGTTCGACCTGCTCCGGGTGCTCGTGCGCGACGCGGGCCGGGTCGTCACCCGCGACCAGCTGATGCGCGAGGTCTGGGACACCACCTGGTGGTCGTCGACCAAGACCCTCGACATGCACATCTCCTGGCTCCGCAAGAAGCTCGGCGACGACGCCGCGAACCCGCGCTACATCGCGACCGTACGAGGCGTCGGCTTCCGCTTCGAGAAGAGCTGATCCGGGTGACGACCAGGCATCCTTGATGCCATGCGCCGCCGTCTGATCAATTCCACGCTCGCCGTGGTGCTCGTCGTCATCGCCGTCTTCGGGGTCTCCCTCGTCATCGTCGAGACCCGCACCATCAGCAACAGCGCCCAGGAGTCCGTCGATTCCGAGGCGCTGCGGCTGGTGAGCGTCGTCGAAGGGCGGCTCGGCGGCGACGGGGACGTCAGCCGCGAGGTCCTCGCCAAGCAGATCGCCGGCCACCGGTACGCCCGTATCGAGATCCCCGGCCGGTCGCCCATCGAGATCGGCACCCCGCCCACCGACGGCGTCATCGAGGGCCGCGCCAGCGGCGAGCGCGGCGAGTCCGTGACCGTGCAGGAGTCCCGCTCGACCGTCACCCGTGAGGTCGGCCGCACCCTGCTGATCATCGGGGCGGTCGCCCTGCTGGCCGTGGTCGCCGCCGTGCTCCTTGCCGTACGGCAGGCCAACCGGCTCACCTCCCCCCTCACCGACCTCGCCGAAACGGCGGAACGCCTCGGCTCCGGCGACCCGCGGCCCCGGCACAAGCGCTACTCCGTGCCCGAGCTGGACCGGGTCGCCGACGTCCTCGACTCCTCCGCCGAACGCATCGCCCGCATGCTCACCGCGGAGCGCCGACTGGCCGCCGACGCCTCGCACCAGCTGCGCACGCCCCTCACCGCGCTCTCCATGCGGCTGGAGGAGATCACGCTCACCGACGACCTCGACACGGTCAAGGAGGAGGCGACGATCGCCCTCACCCAGGTCGAGCGCCTCACGGACGTGGTGGAACGGCTGCTCACCAACTCCCGTGACCCACGCACCGGTTCGGCCGTCGCCTTCGACCTCGACGAGGTCGTCAAGCAGCAGATCGAGGAGTGGCGCCCCGCCTACCGCAGCGCCGGGCGGGCGATCGTACGGTCCGGAAAGAAGGGCCTGCGCGCCGTCGGCACCCCGGGCGCGGTCGCCCAGGTCCTCGCCGCACTCATCGAGAACTCCCTCATGCACGGCGGCGGCACCGTCGCCCTGCGCTCCCGGGTCACCGGCAACCAGGCCGTCATCGAGGTCACCGACGAGGGCCCCGGCGTCCCCGTCGACCTCGGCGCGCGCATCTTCGAGCGGACCATCAGCGGCCGGAACTCCACCGGCATCGGCCTCGCCGTCGCCCGCGACCTGGCGGAGGCGGACGGCGGCCGCCTCGAACTCCTCCAGCAGAAGCCGGCGGTCTTCGCGCTGTTCCTCTCCACCGTCGTGCCGGACAGCAGGCGGGACGCGGAGGCGAGCGGGAAGACGATCAGGTGAGGCGGGACGCGGCGGGCGTGGGCAGTCCTACCGGGGCTCCCTGGCCCTCGCTCGCTGCCTCTGCTGCCTCTGCCTCCAGAAACTTCTCGGCCTGACCGACCGCCTCCTTTGCGGGAAGCGTCCGGAACACCCACGTCCGGTACGACCAGAAGCGGAACAGGGTCGCCACCCCGATCCCGAAGACCTTGAAGAAGTTGCTCTGCAGTGGGGTGTTCCAGCCGAAGCCGTACGTCGCCGCGTAGAGCAGCCCGTTCTCGATCACCGCACCCACCACGCTGAACAGCAGGAACAGCGTCAGCTCTTTGGCCCGGCCGCTCTTGTCGCGGTCGCGGTAGGTGAAGTAGCGGAATCCGACGTAGTTGAAGAGGACCGCGATCACGGTGGCGATCAGGCTGGCCCGTACGACCTGGAGGTCGGTGGTGTGCCGCAGCAGGTTGAACGCGGCCATGTTGACGAGAAGGCCCAGGCCGCCGACGGCCCCGAACTTGACGACTTCGCGCGCGAGCTGTTCCACACGGGTCCGCAGCGCTGTGCCGGCAGGCTCGCTCATGATGTCCGTCGACCCCGTTCGGTTGATGTCGTCAACCCAGCCATGCTAACCATCACCCCCGGGGAGCGACGCGGATACGTGCTCCGTCCGGTGACCGGCCCTGCGGCCCCTTGTGCGTTCGTACGAAGGACCGCTCGTCCGGAGTGGTGTGTGCCTACGGATACCCTGGAAGAGTGACGTTCCCGGTAGTCGGCATGGTCGGTGGCGGTCAACTCGCCCGAATGACCCACGAGGCGGGCATCCCCCTCGGCATCAAGTTCAAGCTCCTCAGCGACACCCCTCAGGACTCGGCGGCCCAGGTGGTCAGCGAGGTCGTCATCGGCGACTATCGCGACCTGGACACGCTCCGTGAGTTCGCGCGCGGCTGCGACGTGATCACCTTCGATCACGAACACGTACCGACCGAACACCTGCGGGCCCTGGAGGCGGACGGCATCGCCGTCCGCCCGGGGCCCGACGCGCTGGTGCACGCCCATGACAAGGGGGTGATGCGCGCGAAGCTGACGGAGATCGGTGCCCCCTGCCCCCGGCACCGGATCGTGACCGGTCCCGCGGACGTGACCGCCTTCGCCGAGGAGATCAGCAGGGGCGACGCGCAGCGTCTCGGTGAGGGGCGGGGGTCGGGTGACGGGTCGGGCGGCTACCCCGTCATCCTCAAGACCGTGCGCGGCGGGTACGACGGCAAGGGCGTCTGGTTCGTACGCTCCGAGGAGGACGCGCACGACCCCTTCCGCGCCGGGGTCCCGGTCCTCGCCGAGGAGAAGGTCGACTTCGTCCGCGAGCTCGCCGCGAACATCGTGCGCTCCCCGCACGGGCAGGCCGTCGCGTACCCCGTCGTCGAGTCGCAGCAGGTCGACGGCGTGTGCGACACGGTGATCGCCCCGGCCCCCGACCTGTCGGCCGAGCTGTCCGGCGAGGCCCAGCAGCTCGCCATCCGCATCGCGGTCGAGCTGGACGTGGTCGGCCACCTCGCCGTCGAGCTCTTCGAGACCCGCGACGGCCGCATCCTCGTCAACGAGCTCGCGATGCGCCCGCACAACTCCGGCCACTGGACCCAGGACGGCGCGATCACCTCGCAGTTCGCCAACCACGTCCGCGCCGTCCTCGACCTCCCGCTGGGCGACCCCCGCCCGAGGTCGCGCTGGACGGTCATGTGCAATGTCCTGGGCGGTGACTACCCCGACATGTACAAGCCGTACCTGCACGTCATGGCCCACGACCCACAGGTCAAGATCCACATGTACGGCAAGGACGTGAAGCCCGGCCGCAAGATCGGCCACGTCAACACCTACGGCGACGACCTCGACGACGTGCTGGACCGCGCCCGTCACGCCGCCGGCTACCTCCGAGGAACGATCACCGAATGACTGCTCCCGCCCCCCTCGTCGGCATCGTCATGGGCTCGGACTCCGACTGGCCCGTCATGGAAGCCGCCGCCACCGCACTCGCCGAGTTCGAGATCCCGTACGAGGTCGACGTCGTCTCCGCGCACCGGATGCCGCACGAGATGATCGCGTACGGCGAGGAAGCGGCGGGCCGCGGCCTGAAGACGCTCATCGCGGGCGCGGGCGGCGCGGCACACCTCCCGGGCATGCTCGCCTCGGTCACCCCGCTCCCCGTCATCGGCGTCCCCGTCCCCCTCAAGTACCTGGACGGCATGGACTCGCTCCTCTCCATCGTGCAGATGCCGGCAGGCGTCCCCGTCGCCACGGTCTCTGTCGCGGGCGCCCGCAACGCGGGCCTGCTCGCGGCCCGCATCCTGGCCGCCCACGACCCCGCCCTCCTCGCCCGCATGCAGGAGTTCCAGCAGGAGCTCAACGCGCAGGCCACGGAGAAGGGCAAGCGGCTGCGCACGAAGGCGATGGGCGCCGCCGACTCCTTCGGCTTCGGAAAGTGAGCACCGTGAACACCGCGAGCACCGCGAACCACCTCTCCGAGGCCCGGGCCCTCCTCGCCGACTTCCCCGTCGTCGACGGCCACAACGACCTCCCCTGGGCGCTGCGCGAGCACGTCCGCTACGACCTGGACCGCCTCGACATCGGCGCCGACCAGTCCGCCCACCTGCACACCGACCTGGCCCGGATGCGCTCCGGCTGCGTGGGGGCCCAGTTCTGGTCGGTCTACGTCCGCACCGACCTCACCGGCGACTCGGCGGTCAGCGCCACCCTCGAACAGATCGACGTCGTCGCCCAACTGCTCACCCGCTACCCCGACCACCTGGTCCGGGCCCTCACGGCGGACGACATGGAAGCGGCCCGCCGCGACGGCCGCATCGCCTCCCTGATGGGTGCCGAGGGCGGCCACTCCATCAACAACTCCCTCGCCACGCTGCGCGCCCTGCACACCCTGGGCGTCCGCTACATGACCCTCACCCACAACGACAACATCGCCTGGGCGGACTCGGCGACGGACGTCCCTGCCTGCGGCGGTCTGACCGCCTTCGGCCGCGAGGTCGTCCGCGAGATGAACCGCATCGGCATGCTCGTCGACCTCTCGCACGTAGCGGCGACGACGATGCGCGCGGCCCTGGAGACGACCGAGGCTCCGGTCGTCTTCTCCCACTCCTCCTCCCGCGCGGTCTGCGACCACCCGCGCAACATCCCCGACGACGTCCTGGCGGCCCTCCCCGCCAACGGCGGCGTCGCGATGGCCACCTTCGTCCCGAAGTTCATCCTCCCAGAGGCGGTCTCCTGGACGGCCCGCGCGGACGAGAACATGCGCGCCCACGGCCTGCACCACCTGGACACCACGGCCGACGGCATGAAGGTCCAACGCGCCTTCGAGTCGGCCAACCCCCGCCCCATGGCCACCGCCGCCACCGTCGCCGACCACCTCGACCACATGCGCGAGGTCGCGGGCGTCGACCACATCGGCATCGGCGGCGACTACGACGGCACGGCCTTCACCCCCGCGGGCCTGGAGGACGTGGCCGGCTACCCGAACCTGATCGCCGAGCTCATCGGGCGTGGCTGGTCCACCGAGGACCTCGCCAAGCTCACCTGGCAGAACGCGGTACGCGTCCTCCGCGACGCGGAATCGGTGGCCAGGGACATCCAGCAGCGCAGGGGCCCGTCGAACGCGACCCTGGAACAGCTGGACGGCTGAGAGGCCGGGGGCGGGGCGGGCCTTTCTCGCGCTCCGCCCCCTCTCCCCCCGAGCGGGATCGGGCTGTGACTCCACGGCCCACCCGCCCCCGGGCTCGGCCCGGAGCCGTCGCCGAGCCCGTGCCCCGTACGGGCACGACCGGTCAGGCCACGCCGTGCAGTCGAGCGGGCCGCGCAGACGCAACCGGGGTCGCAAGCCCCAGGACCCCGTCGATGGCGAGACGCGCGCGATCCGGAGCGTCCGGCATCAAGTCGTTGTAGTACTTCTCCGTGAAGCTCACCGACGAGTGTCCGAGCCAGGCCGAGACCTCCGTTACCGGCACCCTTGCGGCAAACAACGAAGCCGCGTAAAAGTGCCGGAAGCTGTGCGGCTTGAAGTAGTCGAGACCGGCTGTGGCCAGGGCGGGCTTCCAGATCTTCGCGTACCAGTAGGACGGGTACAGCAGGCCCGTCCCCGTGACGTTGCTGAACAGCAGGTCGTCGGGGCCCCAGGTCCCGTGCTCCTTGAGCTGACGCCTCATCGCCAGGGCCACCACGTCCGGGAGCGGGGCTTCCCGGCCCCGGTCCCCCTCCTCGCGCCACTTGATGTGGCGCAGCCGCATCCGGCCGTACTTGCCGGTCCCCGTGTCCCCGTCGCACGCCACCTGCCGGTCGATCCTGATCACCTGGCGAGCGAAGTCGATCCGGTCACCACCGATACCCATGGCCTCCCCGAGCCGGAGGCCGCAGCCGGCCATCAGCCAGAACATTCCGCGATAGCGCTCCGGTGCCGCACTGATGACTGCGTGCACGGCTTCGGTACTCGGAATGTGGACCTCGGCGCGCTGGTCACGGTAGACGCGGGCACGGCTGTCAGGCAGCCGCACTCCCCGGCAGGGGTTCGCACCGGTGAGCCCACCGTCCACGGCCCAGGTGAACACCGACATCAGGAGGTTGAAGCGGAACCGTGTCGTGGAGGGTTTGTAGGCGCGGTCGACGGAGAGCCAGGAGGTCCACTCCTCGATGTCCGACCGGGTGACGGATCCGATGGAGCGCGAGCCGAAGAAGGGCTCCACGCTTCGGGCCAGGATGCTCCGGTACTGCTTGACGCTGCTGTTCTCCACGCCCCTGGTGGTGGCCCACCTTGCGAAGACGGAGACGAGGGACTCACTTCCGGTCGGCTTGTTCCCGGGACTGCTCATGCTCTTCGCCCTCCAGCCACCGTCTGGCCTTGGCAGTCAGACGGTCTGCGGGTTTTCCTGGCGGCCCGGCGAGGAAGCCCATGGCGCGTGCCCGGCGAATGCGTCCGCTGATGGTGTTCCGGCTCATTCCCCACGCGGTCGCCAACCGAGTGACGGGACTCCGGTAGCCCTGCTCCACCAGACGTACGTATGCGCGGGCCATCAAGGCGTAGTCGTGATCGGTCTCAACCCTGTCGAGCACGGCGCTCGCTCCGGTGCTGTCGATCGAGCGACCGAGCCGTGCCCGGAGCTCCTTCGTCGTTCTGCGGATCTCCGCCATGGAGATGGACCGCATGAGTTCCGCTGTGATGCCGTCCGTCTCCCGCGCGGCGTCAAGATCTGCCGGAGGGTCGATGCGAAGGCTGGTCGGGCCGTCCCACGGGGCGCTCAGCGTGCTCACCACGGTGAGCCGCCACCCGTGCAGCTCGGCTTCATGAACGAGGTCGTCCCCGTCCACGCGCCAGCCCGCAGGAAGGTTGCCGTCTCCATGCTCATCCGTCATCCGTCGAACCTAGCGCGGCACACAGCAGCCGCCACGTGCCGGGCGGTCCCCGGCCACAAGACAAGCGTAGAACACGCAACATGGCTGCAACCAGGTTTCGTGTCTTTCTCTCGGGAAGGGAAAGGGGCACCCTGATATGGGGTGCCCCTTTCCCTGTGCCGCTTGCTACTTCGGCAGGTTCCGCGCCATCACGATGCGCTGGATCTGGTTCGTGCCCTCGTACAGCTGCGTGATCTTCGCGTCCCGCATCATCCGCTCCACCGGGTAGTCCCGCGTGTAGCCGTAGCCGCCGAGGAGCTGGATCGCGTCCAGGGTGATCTCCATGGCGGCGTCGGACGCGTAGCACTTCGCGGCCGCGCCGAAGAAGGTGAGGTCCTCCTTGTCGGCTCCTGCGGAGACGCGCTCGGAGCGGGCGGCGGCGGAGTAGGTGAGCTGGCGAGCCGCTTCCAGCTTCATCGCCATGTCGGCCAGCATGAACTGCACGCCCTGGAAGTCGCCGATCGGCTTGCCGAACTGCTTGCGCTCCTGGACGTAACCCTTGGCGTAGTCCAGGGCGCCCTGCGCGATGCCGACGGCCTGGGCGGCGATGGTGACGCGGGTGTGGTCCAGGGTCTTCATCGCCGTGGCGAAGCCGGTGCCCTCGTCGCCGATCATGCGGTCGGCGGGGATGCGGACGTTGTCGAGGTAGACCTCGCGGGTCGGCGAGCCCTTGATGCCGAGCTTCTTCTCCGGTGCGCCGAAGGAGACGCCCTCGTCGGACTTCTCGACGACGAAGGCGGAGATGCCCTTGGAGCGCTTCTCGGGGTCGGTCACCGCCATGACCGTGTAGTACTCGGACTCGCCGGCGTTGGTGATCCAGCGCTTCACGCCGTTGAGCACCCAGAAGTCGCCGTCGCGGACCGCGCGCGTCTTCATGCCGGCCGCGTCCGAACCCGCGTCGGGCTCGGAGAGGCAGTACGAGAACATCGCCTCGCCCTTGGCGAGCGGCGACAGGTACTTCTTCTTGAGGTCGGTGGAGCCCGAGAGGATGACGGGGAGGGAGCCGAGCTTGTTGACGGCCGGGATGAGGGAGGAGGACGCGCAGACGCGGGCCACCTCCTCGATCACGATGACCGTGGCGAGCGCGTCCGCGCCCGCGCCGCCGAACTCCTCCGGCACGTGCACCGCCTGGAGGTCGGAGGCGACGAGCGCGTCCAGGGCCTCCTTGGGGAAGCGGGCGTTCTCGTCGACCTCGGCCGCATACGGAGCGATCTTCGCCTCGGCGAGCGCGCGCACCGTTTCGCGGAGCATGTCGTGCTCTTCGGACGTGCGGTACAGGTCGAAATCGGGCGAACCTGCCAAGGTCTCTCACTCCCAAAGGTGCTAACTACCGTTAAGTAACCTGTTCAGTAACCCTGATTTTAGGGGGTGTGCGGCGCTCAGGGATACGTGAGTTTGCCGACAGCGTCCGGCGGGCTGAATCTCCCCTTACGGGCGCCCCGATATGCTCGGGCGCGTTGTCCCGCCCGTACCTCTAGGAGCACCACATGGCCCTCAGGATCACCGTGATCGGCACCGGCTACCTCGGTGCCACGCACGCAGCGGCCATGGCGGAGCTGGGATTCGAGGTGCTCGGGCTCGATGTCGTGCCCGAGAAGATCGAGATGCTGTCGGCCGGGCGGGTGCCGATGTACGAGCCCGGACTCGAAGAGCTGCTGCACAAGCACGTCGAGGGGCTGCCGGGGTCGACCGGGCGGCTGCGCTTCACCATGGACTGGGCGGAGGTCGGCGCCTTCGGCGACGTCCACTTCGTCTGCACGAACACCCCGCAGAAGCACGGCGAGTACGCGTGCGACATGAGCTATGTGAACAGTGCCTTCGGCTCGCTGGCCCCGCATCTGAAGAGCGACGCGCTGGTGGTGGGCAAGTCGACCGTGCCGGTCGGGTCGGCGGCGCGGCTGAAGCAGCTGCTCGCGGACGAGGCGCCCGAGGGCGTCGAGCTGGCGTGGAATCCGGAGTTCCTGCGGGAGGGCTTCGCCGTGCAGGACACCCTGCACCCGGACCGTCTCGTCGTCGGCGTGGAGAGCGAGCGCGCCGAGAAGCTGCTGCGCGAGGTGTACGCGGCCCCGATCGCGGAGGGCTCGCCTTTCGTGGTGACGGACTTCCCGACGGCGGAGCTGGTGAAGACCGCCGCGAACTCGTTCCTGGCGACGAAGATCTCGTTCATCAACGCCATGGCCGAGGTCTGCGAGGCCGCCGACGGCGACGTGGCGAAGCTGGCCGAGGCGATCGGGTACGACGAGCGGATCGGCGCGAAGTTCCTGCGGGCGGGCATCGGCTTCGGCGGCGGGTGTCTGCCCAAGGACATCCGGGCGTTCATGGCGCGCGCCGGTGAGCTGGGCGCGGACCAGGCGCTCACCTTCCTCCGCGAGGTCGACTCCATCAACATGCGACGCCGCGGCCACATGGTCGAGCTGGCCAGGGAGGCGCTGGGGGGCGGCGGCTTCCTGGGGAAGAGGGTCGCCGTGCTCGGCGCCACCTTCAAGCCGGACTCGGACGACGTACGGGACTCGCCCGCGCTGAACGTCGCGGGTCAGATCCACCTCCAGGGCGGTCAGGTGACCGTGTACGACCCCAAGGGCATGGCGAACGCCCGCCGCGTCTTCCCCACCCTCGGGTACGCCGACTCGGCCCTGGACGCGGTGCGCGGCGCGGACGTCGTACTGCACCTCACCGAGTGGCGCGAGTTCCGCGAGCTGGACCCGGCGCGGCTGGGCGAGGCCGTCGCCCGCCGGCTGATCCTGGACGGGCGCAACGCGCTGGACCCGGCGAAGTGGCGCGAGGCGGGCTGGACGTTCCGGGCGATGGGGCGGCCGAAGGCCTGAGGCGATTCAGATGACAGGGATACCTGAGACGGTCCCCACCGGGGCAGTCGTCGTGCTCTCCGTCCTCCTCGGGCTGACCGGTCTTGGCATGGTCGTCGTCGGGCGGCTCGGCAGCACCGGGCGGATCCGGCGCAACCCTCTGGTCGGGATCCGTACCGCACGCTCCATGGAGAGCGACGAGTCGTGGCGGACCGTGCACCGCACGGCGGCCCCTTGGCTGTACGCGTCCGGAGGCATGCCGCTGGCGGCGGTCGTGGCGATGCCCTTCGTACGGAATCCTGCGCCCTTCCTCGCCGTGGCGCTGGGCTCGCTCGGGCTGCTGGTCGTGTTCCTCTGCCTGGGGGTGCGGCGGGGGACGCGGGCGTTGCTGCCCCGTGGCTCCTAGCCGTCCAGGTCCTCGATGCGGGCCGTCGACGGGCCCCGGCGCTGCTGGGCGGCGCGGGCGGTGAACTCCATGTCGCGCAGCACCCGTTGGAGGTTCTCCCAGGTGAGGCTGGCCAGATCGGCCTCGGGCCAGCCGCGGTCCAGGAGTTCGGCGATCAGGTACGGGTAGCCGGCGGCGTCCCGCAGCGCGCCCTGGTGGGCGGCGCCCGTGTCGTACGTACCGGACAGGCCGACGCAGCCGGGGCCCGCGAGGGAACGGACGTGGTCGAGGTGGTCGGCGACGTCGCGGACCTCGGGGCCCGTACGGTCCGCCGCGAAGGGCACCATGCACAGGCCGCCGTTCCCGCGCAGTGCGGTGAGGACGTCGTCGGGGACGTTGCCGGGGTGACAGGTGAGGGCGTGCGCGCCGGAGCGGCTGAGGATCACCGGGGCCCGGGAGACGGTCAGGACGGCGTGCATCGTCCCGGGGGAGGCGCCGCTGAGATCGGCGAGGATGCCGACGCGGTTCATCTCGCGCACGACCTCCTGGCCGAAGCGGGTCAGGCCGGTGGACGACGCCCAGTCCGTCCCGGCGAGGGTGAGGCTGCGGACGCCCAGCGCGTGCAGGGCGCGCAGCGTGCCCAGGGAGTCACCGATCGCGGGGGCGGCGGCGGGGCCGAGCAGCGAGGCGATGCGGCCGCAGGCACGGGCGTCGCTCACCTCGCCGGAGCTGAGCGCGAGACGCAGGGCCTCCGGATAGCCGCCGATCATCGCGCGCACCTGGTCGATCTGCTCCAGCGTGGCGGTGACCGCGCACCTGCCCCGGGCGTGCAGCGACCAGAACTGTGCGCCGACGCCGCCGGACCGCAGCCGCGGAATGTCGGTGTCCAGGGTGGACTCGCCGAGCTCTATGTCCGACCAGGGCGCGGACTGCAGCGCTCCGGCCAGCCCGTTGTGGCCGTCGGCGACCGGATGGGCGGCAAGCAGGGCGCGGGCCAGCGGAAGACTGTCGCCCGCGGTGGATGCCGAACCGTCGTCCGCGGCGTCCGGTGCGGGGCCGCTGTCCGCGGCGTCCGCGGCGGACGCACAGGGCACGTCGTCGGGCGCGACACGTGTGACGTCTTCGGGTGCGGCGTGCGCGCGGTCGTCGTCGGGCGACCCCGGTGCTGCGGGCGGGTCGGGGGCTGCCGGGTCCGGGGCGGGCGCGGGTGGCTCTGTGCCGAGCCGGCCCGCCGCGGGTGTGGTGTGCGGGTCGTCCTGTAGCAGTGCCATGACGGGGCTCCGGTTCTGCGACGGCGGCGGTACGGCCACCGTGGCACGGGAGCGCCGGGGGTTCGCGGCGGGTGTGGCGTTCGAGGGACGGACCAGGGGAAGGCCAGGGGGAGGCACCCGGGGACGGGGCCGGGGGGAAGTGCCCGGGACGTGGCCGGGGGCCGGGCCCGTGTACGCCGAAGGGGAGGGGGCGGCCCGCACGGCCGCCCCCTCCCCTTCCGTACCGCCTCGGCTCAGTCCGAGGTGACCGTGACCTTCTCGTCGTTCTGGATCTGCTTGACCAGCTGCCGCATCTTGGTCTTGTCCCAGATCACGTTGCCGTGCCGGATGCCCGACTTCGGCATGTTCATGGACTTGCCTTCGCCGCCGCTGATCCCCTTCATCGCGAAGAACATCTCGGCGAGGTCGAACAGCCCCATGTCCTTGTCCACGACCAGCGTGTCCAGGCCCGCCCCGAGCGTCGGGTACAGGGAGAACGGGTTGAGGATCGTGCTGGGCGTCGCCGCCTGGCCGGCCAGCGCGGACAGGAACTTCTGCTGGTTCTTGGTGCGCGCGAAGTCGGACTCGGCGAAGGCGTACCGGGTGCGGACGAAGGCCAGCGACTGCTCGCCGTTGAGGGTCTGCTTGCCCGCCTGGAAGTCGGCGCCCGACTTCTTGTCCTTGAAGGCCTTCGGGATGTCCAGCTCGACGCCGCCGAGCGCGTCCACGATGTTCGCGAAGCCGGCGAAGCCGATCTCGGCGTAGTGGTCGATGCGCAGGCCGGTGTTGTGCTCGACGGTACGGACGAGGAGCTCGGGGCCGTCCTCGGCGTACGCGGCGTTCAGCTTCACGCGGCGGTGCTGGTTCTCGAACCGCTTGCCGGACTCCGAGCCGACGAAGGACGGGATCTCCACGTCCGAGTCGCGGGGCAGCGACACCATGGTGTTCCCGCTGCCGCACGACGCCAGGATCATCATCGAGTCGGTGCGCTTGCCCTCGGCGGAGCCGGTGTGCAGCTTCTTCTTCTGCTCGGCGGTCATGCCCTCGCGGCTGTCGGAGCCCACCACCAGGTACGTCGTGCAGTCGCCCTCTTCGGGGCGGTCGATGACCTTGGAGAGGTCGACCTCGCGGCGCATCTTGGAGTCGGCCCAGAAGTAGGTGGCGACGGAGGTGATCGCGAGGACGGAGACGACGGTGATCGCGCCGATCTTGATCCGGCGACCCCAGTTCGGGGCGGGGCGCGGGCCGCGGCCGCCCGACCCTCCAGGACCGCCGGGCCCGCCGCCGGAGCGGTTGCCGCCGCCGTAGACCTGGCCGGTGTTGTAGCCGTCGTTGCGGCCGCCCTGGCCGGGGACCTGGTTCCCGTCGTACGAGCCGTACCCGTCGTGCCCCGGAGCCTGCTGCGGCGGGACGCCGCGCGGCGGTGCGGAGGGGGCGGCGGGGCGTCGGTCTCCGGAGCGCGGGGCCTGGCCGCGCTGCACATGCCGCATCACCCGGGGGCCCTCGGGCTGCGCTCCTGCGCTGCCGCGGCCGTACCGGTCGTTGCGGTCGTCGTTTCGTGCACTGGGCCAGTCGCTCATAGCCTCAGTGTGCAGGCAGGGCGCGGCGGCCTCACAGGGCAGGTGGGGAATCGGGGCAGGGCTGTTGCCAAGCTGATGCAATGCGCACCGGCATAAAGTAGAGGCCATGACAGATCAGGCCCAGGCCCCGGAAGATCACATTCCGGGCAAGCCCACCTCCGCTTCCCGCACCACGCTCAGCCACATCATGACCGCTGCGGAAACGAATCTCCTCGGCACCGTGCACGGCGGCGTGATCATGAAGCTGGTGGACGACGCGGCGGGCGCCGTCGCCGGGCGGCACTCCGGCGGGCCCGCTGTCACCGCGTCGATGGACGAGATGGTCTTCCTGGAGCCGGTGCAGGTCGGCGACCTCGTGCACGTGAAGGCGCAGTGCAACTGGACCGGCCGCTCCTCCATGGAGATCGGCGTACGGGTCCTGGCCGAGCGGTGGAACGAGTCGACGCCCGCCCAGCAGGTCGGCTCCGCGTACCTGGTCTTCGCCGCCGTCGACGCGGACGGCAAGACGCGCCCCGTACCGCCGGTGCTTCCGGAGACGGAGCGGGATCAGCGGCGCTATCAGGAGGCGCAGATCCGGCGGACGCATCGGCTCGCCAGGCGGCGGGCCATCAAGGAGCTGCGGGACCGGCGGGCCGCCGAGGGGCTCAACGACTAGGCGCGCGGGGCCGTGCCGGATCTGCGGCTCCGCCGCGCGGGCGCGACCGGCCCCCACCGGACCGCACGTCCACCACGTCCACCACACCCCTCAGGGGCACACCACCTGGTCGCCCGTGGCCACCCCGAATTCGCCCTGGTACGCGTCCTGGGCCTGCACCCGCGTCACCGCCCGGTAGTCCGCGCCCGCCGTCACCCGCATCGTCCGGCCCTGCCCCTTGACCGCCTTCAGTTCGCAGCCAGGCAGCGCCGCCGCCAGGGACTGCGCGGAGCGGTCCCAGCGCGGGTCGTACGTCACGAGGGTGCGGGTCAGGTCGCGGCGCGCGCCGTTGCCCGGGGTGCCGGTCGTACGGAACCCGGTGGCGCGCAGCGCCGCGTCGACCCGCTTGCCCAGGCCCGCCGTGCGCGTCCCGTTGTCGACCCGCACCTTGATCTGCTGGGGGGAGACCTCCACGGGCTTGCCCCGCGCCTTCCTGGGCCGCTGCACGGCCAGCGGCCGGTCCTCGCGCAGCGTCTGGAACAGCTTCTTCGACTTGGGCCCGTCCCACTTCAGGGTCGAGCCGATGCCCTTGACCTGGAAGCTCATCTGTCCGATCGGCACCGACGTGAACTCCGACGACGCCGGGGTGAAGCCCCGCATCGCCTGCCCCAGCGCCAGCATCTCCGCCGTGCCGAAGCCGCTGTCGGCGCGCACCGAGCCGAGCAGCGTGCCGGCCACCTCGCGGAACTTCACCGGGTTCAGCAGCGCCCCGCTGTCCGTCGCCCGCGCGATGAACGCCGCCAGGAAGCGCTGCTGGCGCTGCATCCGGCCCAGGTCGGACGCCCCGTCGATGTGCCGGGAACGTACGTACTGGAGGGCTGCGCCGCCGCCGAGCCGGTGCGTTCCGGGGGCCAGGTCCAGGCCGGTGTAGCTGTCCTTCAACGGAGTGGAGGTGCAGATGTCGACGCCGCCGAGCACGTCGACCGTCTTCATGAAGCTGGTGAAGTCGACCTCCAGATAGTGGTCGATCTTGATGCCCGTCATGTGCTCCACGGTGCGGGTGGTCAGGGCGGGGCCGCCCTCCGCGTACGCCGCGTTGATCTTGACCGGGTGCGACTTGTGGTGGTCGCCGGTCGTCTCGTCCGTGTGCTCGGGCAGCTCCGCGTAGCTGTCGCGGGGGAGGCTGACGACGCTGGCGCGGTCCCGGTCCTCCGAGACGTGCACGAGCATGACCGTGTCCGTGCAGTGGCAGGGGGCACCGCCCAGGCGGTACTTCTCCTTCTCCGCACGGGTGATCCTGTCGCGGCCGTCGGTGCCGACCAGCAGGAAGTTCATCCCGTGCCCGGCCTCGGCCTCGGGCCGGTTCTTCATGTCCTTGAACGGGTCGACCCGGGTGATCTTGGTGTTCATGCTGGTCACCATCGCGTGCCCGATGCCGCCCGCCGCCAGGACCAGTACGGACAGGGTGGTCGCCGCCCGCATCCCCCAGTGCGGCCGCTCGTCCTGCTTCCGGCGGCGCTCCCGCGGAAGCGGCCTGCGCCGACGGCCGGAGTGTGACTGCGGGGCGGGCGAACGGCGTGGCACGGGCACGGGGGGACACCTCCGCTGGGGCACAGGACGGGGATCGCGTGCACCGTATGCCGATACGATCTGCGGCCCGGGGGAGGGGAACGGCCGCCGCGCGAGGCTGTCCCCCGTTCGCGGTAACGTGAGCCGATGTGAACGCCTACGCCTCCACCGCCCCAGCGGTCTCCGTGATCATGCCGGTCCTCAACGAGGAGCGGCACCTTCGCAACTCGGTCCGCCACATCCTGGAGCAGGAGTACGACGGCGAGATGGAGGTGGTGATCGCACTCGGCCCCTCCACGGACCGCACCGACGAGATCGCCGCCGAGCTCGTACGCGAAGACCCTCGCGTTCACACCGTCCCGAACCCCACGGGACGCACCCCCGCCGCCCTGAACGCCGCGATCAAGGCCTCCCGCCACCCGATCGTCGTCCGCGTCGACGGCCACGGCATGCTCTCCGCGAACTACATCGCCACCGCCGTCCGCCTCCTGGAGGAGACCGGCGCGCAGAACGTCGGCGGCATCATGCACGCCGAGGGCGAGAACGCCTGGGAGGACGCGGTCGCCGCCGCGATGACCTCGAAGATCGGCGTCGGCAACGCGGCCTTCCACACCGGCGGCGAGGCCCAGCAGGCCGAGACCGTCTACCTGGGCGTCTTCCGCCGCGAGGCACTGGAGCAGCAGGGCGGTTACAACGAGGAGTTCATCCGCGCCCAGGACTGGGAGCTGAACTTCCGCATCCGCGAGGCCGGCGGCCTGATCTGGTTCTCGCCCGAGCTGAAGGTCCAGTACCGGCCGCGCCCGTCCGTCAAGGCGCTCGCCAAGCAGTACAAGGACTACGGCCGCTGGCGCCACGTCGTGGCCCGCTACCACTCCGGCTCGATCAACCTGCGCTACCTCGCGCCGCCGACCGCCGTGTGCGCGATCGCCGCGGGCGTCGTCGTGGGCGCGGCCGTCACCCCGTGGGGCTTCGTGGTCCCGGCCGGCTACCTGGCCGCCATCACCGCGGGCTCCCTCCCGGCCGGCAAGGGCCTCTCCCTGAAGGCCCGCGCGCAGATCCCCGTCGCGCTCGCCACCATGCACATGTCGTGGGGCTACGGCTTCCTGACCTCGCCCAAGTCCCTCGCCAAGCGGGTCATCGCGAGCAGGCGGCCCTCGGTGCAGGGCGCGGGCGTGTAGGCGGCTTTCTGCTGCGTACGAGGAAGGGGGCCCGGGACTTCACGTCCCGGGCCCCCTTCCTCGTACGCATCGGGATCAGTCCTTGCCGTTCCACTGGTACACGCCGTACACGTCCATGCAGCCCTTGTCATTGCCCTTGACCGCCTCGGCGGACTCCGGGACGTCGCCCGCCTTCGGCACCTCGGCCTTGGGGTAGGAGGTGCCGGTGCGCCAGTCGGAGCCGACGACCAGGGTCACGCCCGAGACGTCCGTGGACCTGCTGACCGCCGAGGACGGCAGGCCGAGCGCCTTGGCCACCGCCTGGGCGTCGCCCTCCAGCTCGGCGCTGGGGAACTTGACCGTCGTCCGCTCGGTGCTCTGGCGCTCCTTGCTGGCAGTCGCCCGGGTGTAGCCCTTGCCGGACAGGGTCTGCGCGACGGCGGACGCCCGGCCGGGGGTGGGGGTCCGCGTGTCGCTCCCCGTGCCGTTCTGCACGGTGACCGCCAGCTCTCCGGGGGCGGCCGAGGGCTTCTTCGCGGGCTTTCCGGCGGGCTTCTTCGAGCCCTTGCCGTCGGACTTCTCGCCGTTCTTGTCGAACGGGATGTCGTCCTGGAGCAGCTTGAGGACCTTGGGGGAGTCCTTCGGGTCCACGACGTAGTGGGCGAGGGGGTTCTTCGGGTCCTCGATCGTCGGCAGCGAGGTCATGGTGATGCTGTCCGAGGGGACGTCCTTGAGCTCCATCGCCAGGTCGAAGAGCTTCTTGGGCGTGCCGATCTCGTCGGAGACCTGCAGGGCCTTCGTCGCGGTCTCGGCGAGCGAGGTGATCCGGCCGACGTTGGTGAACGCGTCCTCGGCCTGGAGCTGGCGCATCATCGAGTTCATGTACATGTGCTGCGCCTTCGCGCGGCCCTTGTCGCTCCCGAACGCGTGCCGGGTGCGCAGCCACTTCAGGGCGTCCTCGCCCTGGATCTTGTGCGGGCCCTTGGCCAGCTTGAGGCCCGAGCCGCCCTTCTCCAGCTTCGTCGGCCTGTCCCACACGCCCTGGTTGAGGCAGACCTCGACACCGCCGACGGCGTCCGACATCTGCACCACACCGGAGAAGTCGATCATCAGCCAGTGGTCGATGTAGATGTTGGTGAGCTTCTGCCAGGTGTCCAGGACACAGCTCGGACCGCCGCGCGCCAGCGTCTGGTTGATGATGGCGTTCCCCGCGGGGGTGACCTTGTTGGTCTTCTCGTCCTTGCACTCGGGGATGTCCACCCGGGTGTCGCGCGGGATGCTCACGACCGAGGCGTGCTTGCGGTCGGCGGAGACGTGCAGCAGTTTCTGGACGTCGGCGAGCGGCGGGTTCTTCGTCAGGTCCTTGCCGCCGCCCAGCTTCACGTTCTTCGGATCGGCACGGCTGTCGGAGCCGATCAGCAGGATGTTCAGCGGGGTCTGCCCGGCCGCGTTCGCCTTGGGCTTGTCGGGGCCGTCGCCGCTGCTGCGGGCGCTGCTGCGCAGATTGTTGTTGAGGTGCTGGTAGTAGAGGTATCCGGCGCCGGCCGTGCCGAGGATCAGCACGGCCAGGCCTATCGCGACCCCGCGCAGGACGCGTTTCTTGCGGCTCCTGCCGCCCTTGCCGCCCTCCTGCCGCCTGCGGCGGGAGCCGCCCCGGCGGCGGCCGCTGCCGGAACCACCGCTTCCGGCCGCCGGTGCGTCCGGTCCGGCCGGACCGTCCGGTGCGACCTGTCCGTCCTGTCCGGCCTGTTTGTCCTGCGCGGCCGACCCGGGTGCCGCGTCCTCGTAGAGACTCTCGTCCCAGCCGAGGCTGCGAGCCCGGGTGCCCTCCCCATGCACACTGCTGCTGCCCACCGGGCCCCCACTCTTCTTCAGATTTCTGCTGTGGTGCGTCGTGCTTTGCGCGTCGCTGTGTCGGTCCGTGTGCAGTGACCCGAGGTCACTTGGCGCACACCGACTCGTCGGCGTTGGCCCGCTGGATGCCGTCGGGCGCCTTCGCCGGTCCGCCGAGCGGTTTGCCCGCGCCGGTGAAGTCCTTGCCCAGGGTGAGCGTCATCGGCTCGCGATCCGCCGCGTCCTGCCCGGTCGGCTTCAGCGCCGAGGAGGGCAGGCCCATCATCGCGGCGAGCGCGCGCGCCTGGTCGGCCTGGTTCTCGCCGTACTCCAGCGTGGTCTTCGCGATGTCGGGCTTGGGCGAATTGCCGCCGTTGGTCGCCAGCTTGGCGTCCTTGTTCAACTGGAGCCAGGACAGCGTCTCCTGGGCGGCACCGCTGGGGCCGCCCCCGTTGAAGATGTTGACCCGTACGTCGTCGGCGGCGGCCTTGGTGCCCTTCAGCAGTGCGTCCTGCTTGGCATTGGCCTGCGCCTTCTGCTCCTTCTCCTGCTTCTTCACCTCGGTCAGCGAGGTGTCCGACTGCAGCATCGCGAAGAGCGGATCTGCCTTCTCGCGGTTGACGACCACGGTGGCCTTCTTGCGCGGCGGCTCGTCGGGGTTGTCCAGCACCGGCAGCGTGGCGAAGGTGACGTTCTTCGGGTCGACCTTGCCGACCTCGGTGGCCAGCGACTTCAGCTTGAGGATGCTGCCGATGCCGGAGTCGACGGTCAGCGCCTGGGTCGCCGCCTCGGCCAGGCCGTACAGCTTGGCCGGGTTGGTCAGCGTCTCGCTGGACTTCATCTTGCGGATCATCGAGCCGAGGAACTGCTGCTGCGTCTTGATCCGGCTGAGGTCGGACTCGTCGCCGAAGGCGTGCCGGGTGCGTACGAAGGCCAGCGCCTGCTCGCCCTCCAGGGTGTGCGTGCCCTTGGCCAGCTTGAGGTGCGACTTCGGGTCGTCCACGTCCTTGGCGACACAGACGTCCACCCCGCCGACCGCGCTGGTCAGCGTCTTCACCGCGTTGAAGTCGACCATCATGAAGTGGTCGACGGTCAGCCCGGTGAGCTCCTTGACCGTGCGCATGGTGCAGCCGGGGTCCCGGCCGGACTGGCCGAGGCTGGTGTTGAAGCGTTCCTTGGGACTGCCAGGGACGATCTTCTCCGAGCCGTCCTCCTGCTTGGTGGGGCAGTCGGGGATCGGCAGCTTCAGGTCGCGCGGGATGGACAGCGCGGTCGCGTTCGTCCGGTCCTTGGAGACGTGGAAGAGGATCGTGGTGTCGGCGTGGCCGGGGCTGTCCTTGTCGCCGTAGCCGTCGTTGCCGTCACCGGTCCGTTTGTCCGTGCCGATCACCAGGATGTTGACGGCCTGGTCCTTCTTGAAGCCGCCCGAGCCGCCGGAGACGTCCACCGACTTCAGGTTGCCGTTGAAGTGCTCGTAGAGCGCCCAGGCGCCGACCGAGCCCGCCACGAGGACGAAGCCGACGACGGCGCCGGTGATCTTCAGCGCCTTGCGGCGCGGCTTCGCCTGCTTGCGCTTGCGGCGGCCCGCCTGCTGCGTGCCGCCGCTGCCGTGACCTCGGGGACCGCCGTCGGACGGTGACGCACGACGACTTCGCTGGGCCGGTACCTCGCGCCGTGGCGCACCGGTCTCCCGGGCGCGGCGGTCACGGCTGCGGCCGCGCGGGCTGCCCTGAGGCCGTCCGGCACCTCTCGGGGACCCTGCGGAATCTTCCAGTCGCAGTTCGTAGTTGCCGGTGTGCGGGTTGAGAACCCACTGGTCGGCGGGGTCGATCTCGCCCGCCCCGTCACGGCTGTGCGCGTCCACGGTTGCCTGAGTCCTCCGTCGGTCCCACGCGAGGCGCCTCCCCCCAGGCGCTCGGTCATTCGGTCCAGTCGTGCGTGCAGTGGCCCGTGTTGCGTGGGTGCTTGCACTGGATCGCGTCACACTATCTGCCCAGATCAGGGCCGAGCGACGGCAGTGACAAATTCCACGCCCCTTACAACCGGGCAATACCCCCATACCGCAACGGGGAATGTCCCCGCCTTTGGAATCGCTTTACTCGCACATGCCCGTGGCGGCGTTTGTCCCGGCGAAAGTCGGCGTCGGGTCGGGGCTCGGCGACGGCCCGGAATCGTCCGGCTTGCCGTCACCGGAGTCCCCGTTTCCGGGCCCGGCGGTCTCGCCCGACGGGGTGGGGGTGCCCAACCCGTCCGTCTTCTGCAGGGACTTGGCGGGCGCGACCGACACCGGTGTGTCCTCGCGCAACTGCTGGAAGAGCTTCTCCGCCTCGGACTTGATCAGTTCGTCCCGGTTCGTGTTGTACCTGTAGGGGCGTCGCGGCACCGTCAGGAACTGCACCTTCTCCGACGGCACGTCCCGCAGGCCGGACGCCAGGTCGTACAGGTCGCGCAGCGAGGCCAACCCCGGGTCGGTGGTGAGGGACTTGGTCGCCGCGTCCAGTACCGGGTAGAGCTTCGTCGGGTTCAGAAGGACGCCGTTGCTCTGCATCTTGTTGACGAGCGAGGCGAGGAACTGCTGCTGGCGGTCCATCCGTTCGGTGTCGCTGCCGCCGCCGATGCTCTTGCGCGCGCGTACGTAGCCGAGCGCCTGCTCCCCGTTGAGGGTCTGCGGGCCCGCCGCGAGCTTGAGGTGCGCGTCCTTGTCGTCGATCGGCTTCTTCAGGCAGACGTCGACGCCGTCGACCGCGTCGACCATGTCCTTGAAGCCCTGGAAGTCGACCACCATGTGGTGGTCGAGGCGGACACCTGTCAGCTTCTCCACGGTACGGATCGTGCAGGCCGTACCGCCCATCTCGAACGCCCAGTTGAACTGCGCGAACATCTCCCGGGTGCGGCTGCCGTCCGCCTTCGTGCAGCTGGGGATGGACACCATCAGGTCGCGGGGCAGCGAGACGCCCGTGGCGCTCGTCCGGCCGCCGGACAGGTGCAGCAGGATCGTGGTGTCCGAGCGCTGGGTGCCCTCGTCGCGGCCGTACTTGCTGTTGCCGCCGGCCCGGCTGTCGGAGCCGATCAGCAGGATGTTCAGTGCGCCGAGCGCCACCGGGGCCTGGGTGGGACGTTCCTTCTCCCAGGCGCGGAGCTCGGCGGCGGCACTGGTGTCCGTGGTGATGTTGCCGTCGAGCTTCTGGTAGAAGTACCACCCCGTACCGGCCGCGGCGAGCACGAGGAGCGCGGCGCCGCCCGCCAGCCAGCGCACCCAGTGGCGGCGGTGGGGCGGGGGAGCGGGGCTTTCTGCGGGGGATTCCCCGGTGGTTTCCGCGGCGGCTTCCCCGGTGGTTTCCGCGGTGGCTTCTGCGGCGGTTTCCGCGGCAGTTTCCGCGGTGGCTTCCGCGGAGCCGCCGACAGGGTCCGCGGAAGAGCCGCCGACAGGGTCCGCGGATGCCGCCGATCCGGCAGTCTCCGCTTCGGAGGCCCCTGCTTCGGACGCCCCCGCTTCGTCCGCCGCCGGCTTGTCCGGTTCGGGGGGCGTGCCAGCAGTGTCGGTCACGTCTGAGTCCATCCTCGTGCGGGGGCGGCAGCGCGCTGGGCCGCCGATCGCAGGGGTAGACGGCTGAATCCGGCGCTTGGTTGTGCGTCTCTTCGATCATGTACCGAGCCCGCTCCCGCACCTGCGAGGCCGGGCCCCGGTCCACCGAATGGGCCGCCCCTCGCCGACGTACCCGCACTACGCCCGCGTCGGCCGCCCCACCGTGTGCGTGACGCGCTCGCTCTCGACCCGCTTGGCAAGGCCTTCGGCCGACAGCTGCCCGAGGTTCCGGCAGAGCACGACCGACGCGCCGGCCGCCAGGGGGGCGTACAGACCGGAGGACAGTCCCTCCCACGTGTCGTACGAGAGCCCCGACAGCAGCCGGGAACCCGGGCCGAGCCCGAGCGCCGCCGCGTCCGCGCGGGCGCGGTCCACGACCTCGGCCGCCGTCAGCGCCGTACCGCCGACGCTCAGCGCGGTCTCGTCCGGGTCGACGGGGGCGAACGGGGCGAAACGGTCGCCCTGGGACGGGACTTCGACCGCGTAGTCGGCGAAGCCCTCCGGCGGCTGCGGGAACCGGCCGCCCAGCGGCCGCAGCGCGAGCGCGATCCGCTCGCCCCGGCCCGCACGCGCCGCATCGAGCGAGTCCGGGCCGCTGACCACCACGTCCGCGGAATCCGGCGCACCCAGTACGTCGGCCTCGACGCCGACCGACGAGCAGGCGAGCAGCCAGACCGCGGTCTGCCAGTGCGCGGGCAGGTGCAGCGCGAGCCGGTCACCGGGTCCCGCGGAGAGGTCGCCCTGGAGGAGATTGGCCGTCTTGGCCACCCAATTGGCGAAGGTGGCGACGGACAGTTCGACGCGCTCGCCCGTCGCGTCGTCGTAGAAGGTGACGAGGGGGCGGCCCGGGTCCGTGGCGAGTGCGGAACGCAGCAGGTCGGCAGGGGTGCGGTCGGTGGTGTTCATCCGAGGAGCGTACGTCGGCGGGCAGACGGGAGCGGATCCCGGCGGCGGGGCGGTCCACCCGTCCGGCAGACAGACCGTCAATCGGGCCGCCAATTCACCGATGGACAGATTTATATGCATATGTCCAAGATCTGCTGCATGCGTGCAATCCTTGCTTCCTCGATCGGCGTCACGTGCGCGGCACTCCTCGCGCTCCCGTTCGTCCTGCCCGACGGCGCACCCGCGGACCGGCAGCAGCTGGCGGGTTCGCAGACGGCCGAGCTGCCCGGCACGACCAGGTCGCTGCCGCTGACCCCGCTGGGCGGCGGGCCGGCGCGGGGGAGCGACCGGGCGGTGCGCCAAGCACCCCAAGCGGGCCTGAAGGCGCCTGAGGTGAAGCAGTTCTCGCTGGTCGGCGTGGTCTGGCAGGACCCGCGCGCCGTACTGGAGGGGCAGGTTCAGGTACGTACGAGAGCGGTCGGCACCGGTGTCTGGTCCCCCTGGCAGGAACTGGACGCCCACTCGGCCGACGGCGCCGACCCCGGTGCGGCCGAGTCGCGCGCCCACGGCTCGACCGCCCCCCTGTGGGTCGGTGCGTCGGACGGCGTCGAGGCTCGGGTGCGCCAGACCGGCGGTACGAGCGCCCCGCTGCCCGCGGGCCTGCGCCTCGACCTCGTCGACCCGGGCGCCGACCCGCCCCGCCCCCGCTCGGTCGCCGCGGGCCTGGAACTCCCGGAGCTCACCAGGGCCGAGACGAAGGCCGAAGCGGAAGCGGAATCGGGCAGCGCGAAGCCGTACATCGGGGCGCGGCCGAGGATCGTCCTGCGCAAGGCGTGGGGGGCGGACGAGAAGCTGAAGGAGAAGGGCAACGTCTATACGAAGACGATCAAGGTCGCCTTCGTCCACCACAGCGCGTCCGGAAATGGGTACGGCTGTTCGCAGTCGGGCTCAGTCCTGCGCAGTATCTACCGCTACCACGTCAAGAGCAGTGGCTGGCGCGACTTCGGCTACAACTTCGCCGTCGACAAGTGCGGCAATGTCTACGAAGGGCGTGCGGGGGGTGTGGCCAAGCCCGTCATGGGGGCGCACACTCTCGGTTTCAACACCAACAGCATGGGCATCGCCGTCCTCGGGACGTACACCCACGCCAATCCGCCCGCCGCGGCCGTGAACGCTGTCGCGAAACTCGCCGCCTGGAAGCTCGGACTGCACGGAGCCAACCCGAAGGGCGTCACCCACCTCACCTCAGGGGGCAGCAACCTCTACAAGAAGGGCAGGAACGTCCGGCTCAAAGTCGTCTCGGGCCACCGTGACGGATTCGCCACCGAGTGCCCCGGCGGACGTCTCTACGGAAAGCTCGGCGCCGCGAGGTGGAAGGCGGGCCGGCTCCAGGGCCGCTGACCGAAGGGGTTCGTACCGTTTGTGTGCGGGTTGCCGACGGAAACGGTGCACACCACGGTGCGCGGGCCGCCGGCCGGCACGATTCGCACCGTTGTGCGGGGCGCTGACCGGGACGTATCGAACAGTCTGCATACACTGGCCGACCATACCGACCGGCCCCCAGCAGGAAGCAGAGACGACAAGGTGACTGAAGCGATCCTCCTGGTCGGGGGCAAGGGAACCCGGCTGCGCCCGCTCACGGTGAACACCCCCAAGCCCATGGTTCCCGCGGCCGGCGTGCCCTTCCTGACCCACCAGCTGGCCCGCGCGCGGGCCGCCGGAGTCGAACACATCGTCCTCGCCACCTCCTACCTCGCCGAGGTCTTCGAACCCCACTTCGGCGACGGCTCCTCCCTCGGCCTGCACCTGGAGTACGTCACCGAGCACGAGCCGCTGGGCACCGGCGGCGCCATCCGCAACGTCGCCTCGCGGCTGCACTCGGCCCCCGACGAGCCCGTCCTCATCTTCAACGGCGACATCCTCACCGGCCTGGACATCGAGGCCCTGGTCTCCACCCACCGGACCTCGGGCGCCGACGTCTCGCTCCACCTCACCCGCGTCGAGGACCCGCGCGCCTTCGGCCTCGTACCGACGGACGCGACCGGCCGCGTGACGGCCTTCCTCGAAAAGCCGCAGACCCCCGAGGAAATCGTCACCGACCAGATCAACGCGGGCGCGTACGTCTTCCGCCGCTCGGTCATCGACACCATCCCGGCCGGCCGCCCGGTCTCGGTCGAACGCGAGACCTTCCCCGACCTGCTGGCCACGGGCGCCCATCTGCACGGAATGGTCGACTCCACCTACTGGCTCGACCTGGGCACCCCGCAGGCCTTCGTACGCGGCTCCGCCGACCTCGTCCAGGGCCGCGCGCCGTCCCCTGCGGTGCCGGGACGCTGCGGCGACCGCCTGGTCATGCCGGGCGCGACCGTCGCGTCCGACGCCAAGCTCACCGGCGGTACGGTCGTCGGCGCCGACGCGGTGATCGGCGAGGGCGCCCGTGTCGAGGGCAGTGCGATCCTCGCGGGCGCGGTCGTCGAGCCCGGAGCGGTGATCACGGACTCGCTGGTCGGCGCGGGCGCCCGGATCGGCGCCCGTACGCACCTGGCCGGCGCGGTCATCGGCGACGGCGCGCACGTCGGCGCGGACAACGAACTGCGCGACGGCATCCGCATCTGGTGCGACGCGGTCGTCCCGGCGGCCTCGGTGCGCTTCTCCTCGGACCAGTAGGGCCAAGTAGGACCGGTAGGACCAAGTAGGACCGGTAACCCGCGCCTGTCGCTCCCTACAGGTGGGAGATCCGGCCGGGGGCCCTGCGCGGTCCCCGCCGGGGCGGGGTCAGCCCGGTGAGCAGGACCAGCCGGGCCGCCCGGTGGCGCTGGCCCTCGTAGGGGGCCAGCAGCTCCAGCATGTCGGCGTCGGTGGCACCCGTCCGCCCCGTCAGGGCGTACCCCACGATCCCGGGCAGGTGCAGATCCCCCACCGTCAGGGCGTCCGGCGCGCCGTTGCTGCGCTGAAGGGTCTCGGCGGAGGTCCACGGGCCGATCCCCGGCACCGCCTCCAGCCGGGCCTTCGCCCTCTCGTACGTCATCCCCGCCGCCTCCTCCAGGCGTGCGGCGACCCGCACCGCCCGTACGACGGTGTCGGCGCGCTTGGCGTCGACGTTCGCCCGGTGCCACTCCCAGGAGGGGACCAGCGCCCAGGTTCTGGCATCCGGCATCACATACAGATCCTGCGGCGCTCCGGGTACGTCCGGTACGGGCGCGGGCTCCCCGAACCTCCGCACCAGATGCCGCCACGACCGGTACGCCTCGGTGGTGGTCACCTTCTGCTCCAGCACCGACGGAATCAACGACTCCAGCACCAGCCCGGTCCGGCACAACCGCAGCCCGGGATTGCGGTGCTGCGCCCGCGCCACCACCCGGTGATGCGCGACGAACCCATCAGGATCGTCCAACTCCCCCATCAACCCCGGAAGTTGGCCCAGCATCCAGCCCGCCCCCGGCCCCCACGCATCCACGGAGTCCGCGGCCACCCGCAAGGTCCCGGGCCCCTCGGGCGTCCTGCTCACCCGCCACACGGCCCCGTCAGCGGTCACCCGAAACGTAGGGTCCGCACCCCCACGCCGAAGCGGCCCCAACACCTGCCCCCAAAATCTCCCTGCCACCCCCCCGACCCTACGACCCCGCCGTCCCCGAGCCCTCTTGGGCAGCGGGGCCGCCCCCCGGGGGCGGAACGGGTGGGCAAGGGGGCGGCCCCCACGCGAAGCGCACCCCTCCGCGACCGCCCACCCCTACCCCCGCGCCCGCCCCGCCGCACGCGCTCACGCCCGCCCGACCGCCCGCGCTCACCACCGCCCCGCTCCACCCCGCGCTCGCGACCACCCGTCCCCCATCCGACCGCGCGCTCGCGACCTCCCTCCCCGCCAACCCCTACCGCACAGCGATAAACGCCCCCTCATCCCTCCCCACCCGCGCCCCCACCGGCACCCCCGCATGCCCCACAGCCACCGCCCCCATCGGATCCCACTCCTCCGGAATCCCCAGCACCTCTCTCACCACATCCCGGCAGAACATCGTCGAAGACACCCAGGCCGACCCCAGCCGCTCCCCGGCCAGCGCCACCAGGAAGTTCTGCACCCCGGCCCCCATGGCCACCACGAACATCTCCCGCTCCGCCGCGTCCCGCCGAACGTCGCCATACGTATGCGACCCGTCCATCACCAGACAGGGCACCACCAGATAAGGCGCCCGCCGCAGCACGTCCCCCCGCCGCACCCGCTTCGCGATCGACTCCTCGGACTTCCCGTCCGCCCGCAGGTCCGCGACCCACGCGTCCCGCATCGCGTCGAGCAGCCGTACCCTCGAAGCCTCGCTCTCCAGCAGCACGAAACGCCAAGGCGTCGTGTGATGCGGCGCCGGCGCCGTGACCGCCGCCGCGACCGCCCGCCGCACCGCGCCCCCGTCGACGGGCTCGTCCGTGAAGTCCCGTACCGTACGCCGCTGCGTCACCGCCTCCCGTACGGCCTCGGAGGTCCCCAGCCGGAACATGTCGTCGGCGGCGCCCCGCACCAGCGCCCGCGCGCCCTCGCCGTCCGCGCCCGGGGCCACCACATGGGGAAGCCCGCGCACGACCGCCACCGGCAGCCCGTCCGCCTTCCCCTTCACCAGGTCACCGGCGGCCGCCAGTTCGTCGGCGGTCGCCACTATCGTCGCGCTCAACGGATTGCCGTACGCGTCGACGCCACCGCGCAGATCATCGAGCACCTTGACCCCGGCGGCCCCGATCGCCACATCGGTGAGCCCGCTGCGCCAAGGACGCCCGAAGGTGTCGGTGACGACGACCCCCACCTCCACCCCCAGCGCGTCCCGCACCCCGTCCCGGATCGCCCGCGCCGAGGCGTCGGGGTCCTCCGGCAGCAACAGCACGGTCCCGGCAGGGGTGTTGGAGGCGTCCACGCCCGCGGCGGCCATCACGAGACCCTGCCGGTTCTCCACGATCCGCAGCGTGCCGCGCCGCGCCACGACCCGTACCGTCTCGGCGTCGATCGCCTCCTCGCGCGAGTCGGCGGCGACGATCCGCCCCTCCGCCTTGCTGACGATCTTGGACGTCACGAGCAGTACGTCACCGTCGGCGAGCCCCGGCTCCGCGCCCACGATCAGCTTGGCGAGGTCGTCGCCCGCCTTGACCTCGGGCAGTCCGGGCAGCGCCCACACCCGGTACGAAGGAACGTCCGCGCTCATGCCCGCACCTCCGCGGCCAGCTCAAGCGCCGCCCGCGCCATCGCGGCGGTCGCGTCCAGGTCCGTCATCATCAGCGGTACGGCACGGCAGCGGATGCCCGCGTCCTCGACCGTCTGCACCGTGCCCGCGTCGACGGTGTCGACGAGCCACCCGTCGAGCAGCCCCGACCCGTAGTGCTGCGCGACCGCGGCGGCGGTCGACTCGACGCCCACCGCGGCCAGCACCTTGTCGGCCATGCCGCGCACCGGCGCGTCCCCGACGATGGGGGAGAGCCCGACCACCGGAACCCCTGCCTCCGCGATCGCCTCGCGGATCCCCGGAACGGCGAGGATCGTGCCGACGCTCACCACCGGGTTCGACGGCGGGAAGACGATGACGTCGGCCTCCGCGATCGCCTCCAGCACACCGGGCGCCGGCTTCGCCCGGTCGGCGCCGACCGGCACGATCGCCTGCGCGTCCACCGAAGCGCGCAACTTCACCCAGTACTCCTGGAAGTGCACGGCCTTGCGCTCGCCGTCCACGTCGACCGCCACATGCGTCTCGACCCGGTCGTCGGACATCGGGATGAGCCGCACGCCCGGCTGCCACCGCTCGCACAGGGCCTCGGTGACCGCGCTCAGCGGATATCCGGCCCCGAGCATCTGCGTCCGCACGATGTGCGTCGCGAAGTCGCGGTCGCCGAGACCGAACCATTCCGGCCCGACCCCGTACGCCGCGAGTTCTGCCTTGACCTGGAAGGTCTCTTCCGCACGCCCCCAGCCCTGCTCCTCGTTGATGCCACCGCCGAGGGTGTACATCACCGTGTCGAGGTCGGGGCAGACCTTCAGCCCGAACAGATGAATGTCGTCACCGGTATTTCCGATGACGGTGATGTCCGCGTCAGGCGCCGCCTCTTTGAGGCCACGAAGAAAACGAGCACCGCCGATACCGCCTGCAAGAACCACAATGCGCATACAGAGCAGTCTCTCAGGCGGTACTGACATCCCGTCGGGCAGTCGCGGAAGCCTGTGCAGGGGCGTGCGCGGAGGTCTGCGCGGAAGCCTCTGCGGGGGCGTGCGCGGAGGCCTCGTACATCGGCATCTCCGTCAGCCCCGGGAAATAGATGTGCAGGCTGACGGCCGGTTCCAGTGCGTCGTTGACGACCTCGTGGACATGGCCGGGCGCGGACACGTACTGCGCCCCGGTGCCGAGCGTCCGTGCACCCCTGTCGTTACGCTCCGTGAGCTCGCCCTGGAGAACGGTCAGGACGCCGGAGGACGCGCCGTGGTCGTGCGCCCCGCTGGCCTGGCCGGGGACCCAGCTGAGGAGCCAGACCTCGTAACCGGGGCCGGTGCGCAGGCGGTGGTACCAGCGGGTGGTGGCGTCGTACTCGACGAGCGGGGCCCACTGCGCGCGGTCGGCGGCGATCGAGCGGGCGAGACCGGCGAACTCGGCCACGGTGGAGGGGTGCTCGCGGGCGGGGGCCAGAAGGTGCGGGACCTCAAGGATGTCGCCGGCGATCTGCAGGTCGCTGTCGCTGTTCATGGGTGCGGGGGTTCCTCGGCAGAGAGTGCTGGGGTGTCGCAGAACGGGGGTCGCGGAGCGGCGTCGCGGAGCGGTGTTGCCAAGCGATGTCGCAGAGCGTCTTGCACCGGGAATGCGGTGCGGGATGCGGCGCACACGGGGTGCGGTGTGCAGCGGGACTCAGAGCTGGAGCGCGGGTGGCTTCAACAGCTGTGACAGCAACAGTGACAGCGGGCCGGGGCAGCGCTGCGGACCACACGGGTGTGGGTCCGGGGGAGCACTGCGATCGCTGACATAGAAACAAAGGTGACCGGCAACGTCACCGTCTGTCAACTCGATGACCGATTTGGGGCTAATGTTTCACCTCTTCCGGTTGCGGTGGCCGGAGAAAGGTTTGTGCAGTCGCTGACGTGGAGAGACCGCGCTCCAACCGCTCGCGCGCTCCACTGTCCGCAGTCCTCGCGGCTGCTCGCACTCCGGGCGCACGCCGTTGCCGCCTCGTAATCCAAATGTGATCCGAGTCGCTTCACGGAGCGGGCTGCAACAAGATCCAGATCTTTCGCGTCTTCTCCTGTGTCGGGATCACCCACAAGCGGGACAAGGTCATGTGTCACGGTTTTTGGCGATTTGAACACTTTCTGCATAGCCTTGGTTCCGCAGAGTGAATAACCGGCCCAATAGCAGATCTCGGCTTGACTGCCACGGAGCTACACACTTGTAATTTCACTCGTGTCGTTCGGCCGGATTCGGTAACGGCAACATCACGGGGACACAAAAGACAGACGAGGGGCGCACATGACCGAGCTGTTCCAGCAACTGCTGGTCGAGGACGCGGACGAGGAACTCGGCTGGCAGGAGCGCGCATTGTGCGCCCAGACCGATCCCGAGTCCTTCTTTCCCGAGAAGGGTGGTTCCACCCGTGAGGCAAAGAAGGTCTGCCTCGCCTGCGAAGTCCGCTCCGAATGCCTCGAATACGCCCTGTCGAATGACGAACGCTTCGGAATCTGGGGCGGTCTGTCGGAACGTGAACGCCGGAGACTGAAGAAGGCCGCCGTCTGAGCGGTACCAGCACAGCAAAACAGCACAAGGTCGTACACAACGAACGGTCCGCCGCCTGCCCCTTCCCCGCAGGCGGCGGACCGTCTGTATGTGCAGCCGTTAGTGTGGGCCGCTGTCCAGCGATCGCACCCTGCGCCCCCACGGGCACGCGCGTGCGCCGCAGTCAGCTACACCAGCCTTCCGGGGGGCGACCCCCGGACCCCGGCCGGAGGGCCCGTACGTCGATGTCCGTCAGTCAACCAACGGCCCCGTACGCGGCCGCCGCCACCCCGCCCGAGTTCCCCCGCCACGTCGTCACCGCCGTACTCGTCTCCCACGACGGTGCGCGCTGGCTGCCCGACGTGCTGCAGGGACTGCTCGGCCAGGAACGCCCCGTGCAGAACGCCGTCGCCGCCGACACCGGCAGCGCCGACGACTCCGCCCGGCTCGTCACCGAGGCCCTGGGCGACGCACGCGTCCTGCACCTCGCCCGCCGCACCGGCTTCGGTACGGCGGTCGACGAGGCCGTCCGCACAGCAGGGGTCCTCACCCCCGAGGAACTGCCGTACCTGAAGAAGCCCAGCGGCTGGGACCCCGTCGGCCGACAGTGGCGCGACGACGCGTACGACCTGCCGGACCTGCCGCACGGCGAGCCCGTGCAGTGGCTGTGGCTGCTGCACGACGACAGCGCACCCGCCCCCGACGCCCTCGCCGAACTGCTGCGCGTCGCGGACTCCGACGAGTACGCCGCGGTCGTCGGCCCCAAGCTGCGCGGCTGGTACGACAAGAAGCAGCTCCTCGAAGTCGGCGTCTCCATCGCCAACAGCGGACGCCGCTGGACCGGCCTTGACCGCCGCGAGCAGGACCAGGGCCAGCACGACCAGGTGCGCTCCGTACTGTCGGTCTCCAGCGCCGGAATGCTGATCCGCCGTGATGTCTGGGAACAGCTGGGCGGGTTCGACCGCCGGCTGCCCCTGATGCGCGACGACGTCGACCTCTGCTGGCGCGCGCACGCCGCGGGGCACCGCGTCCTGGTCGCCCCGGACGCCGTCGTACGGCACGCCGAGGCGGCCGCGCGCGAGCGCCGCACCGTCGACTGCGCGGGGCGCTCCGTCGCCAACCCGCACCGCGTCGACAAGGCGGGCGCCGTCTACACGATGCTCGCCAACGCCCGCGGCGCGGCCCTTCCGTACGTCCTGCTGCGGCTCGTCGTCGGCACCCTCTTGAGGACGCTCGCCTACCTCGTCGGCAAGGTGCCGGGACAGGCCGTCGACGAAGTCACCGGACTGCTCGGTGTGCTGCTGCGTCCCGGACGCGTCCTCGCCGCCCGCAAGGCGCGCGGCAAGGGCCTCGTCGACGCGGCCGAACTGCGGCCCCTGTTCCCGCCGCCCGGCGCCACCCTGCGGGCCACCGTCGAGCAGGTCGCAGGAAGCTTCGGCAGCGGCACCGAACCGGAGTCCGGAGGGTCGCGGCACGGAGTCGTCGAGAGCGGCCCCGGCGGCGACGACGCGGACTTCCTGGAGGTCGAGCAGTTCGCCCGGGTGAAGAAGGTCGCCCGCAAGCCGGGCCCCGTCCTCTTCGCCCTGCTGCTGCTCGTCTCCCTCATCGCCTGCCGCGGCCTCCTCGGCAGCGGCTCCCTCGCGGGCGGCGCGCTGCTGCCGTCCCCCGACGGCGCGGGCGAGCTGCTGGCGCGGTACGCCGACTCCTGGCACCCCATCGGCACCGGCGGCACCCAGTCCGCCCCGCCCTACCTGGCGCTCCTCGCCGCCCTGGCGACCCTGCTCCTGGGCTCCACCCACACCGCCCTGACGGTGCTGCTGATCTGCTCCGTGCCGCTGGCAGGACTGGCCGCGTACTTCGTCTCCCGGCCGCTCGTGGAGTCCCGGCTGCTGCGCGCCTGGGCGGCCGTCGCGTACGCCTTCCTGCCCGCCGTCACCGGCGCGCTGGCCGGCGGCCGGATCGGCACCGCCGTCCTCGCCGTGCTGCTGCCGCTGATCGCGCGCTGCGCGGTCTCCGCAAGCGGTGTCCGCAGCGCCGCCGGTACGCGCTCCAGCTGGCGCTCGGTGTGGGCGTACGCGCTCCTGCTCAGCCTCGCGACGGCGTTCACCCCGGTCGTGTGGCCCGTCGCGGTGCTCCTGGGCATCGGCGTACTGGTGCTGCGGCGCGACGACATCGCGGCGTACGGCCTGCGCTTCGTGGCGGCGGTCGGCACGCCCCTGCTGGTGCTCGCCCCGTGGTCGCTGACGCTGCTGACCGACCCCGCCTCTTTGATGCGCGAGGCGGGCCTCCCCTTCGGAGCGGGCTCGGCGACGCCCCTGGACCTGCTGGGCATCAGCCCCGGCGGGCCGAAGACGGCCGGCGGACTGCTGCTCATCGGCATCGTCCTCGCCGCCCTCGCCGCACTGCTGCGCGGAGAGCGCCAGTTCGCGATCCGTACCGCCTGGGTCGTCGGCCTGGTCGCCCTCGTCTTCGCCGTCCTGGCCAACCGGGACGGCTGGGCCGGACCCGCGACCCTCGTCTACGGCCTCGCGCTGATCACCGCCACGGTGCTCGGTGCGGACGGGGCGCGCGTGCGCGTCGCCTCGCAGAACTTCGGCTGGCGCCAGCCGGTCGCCGTACTGATCGCCGCGGCGGCGGCCCTCGGGCCCGTACTGGCCGCGGCGGGCTGGATGTTCACCGGCGCCGACGGGCCGCTGAGCCGGCGCGACCCGGTGCAGGTGCCCGCCTTCGTCGCCGAGGAGTCCACCACCCGCGACCAGCCGCGCACCCTGGTGCTCGGCGGCAGCTCGGCGGACCAGGTCTCGTACTCGCTCGTACGCGGTTCCGGCGGACGGCTCGGCGACGCGGAACTGACCGCGGCGGGCGGCTCGGCCCCGCAGCTCGACAAGATCGTCTCGAACCTGGTCGCGGGCTCCGGCGCCGACCAGGCGGGCCAGCTCGGCGGCTTCGCCGTGCGCTACGTCCTCGTGCGCGACGGGGCGCCCCGGCAGATGAGCCGCGTGCTCGACTCCACGCCCGGCCTGAGCCGCCTCAGCCAGCTCGACGGCAGCGCCCTGTGGCGAGTCGACCGCCAGGTCGCCCGCCTCATGATCGTGCCGCCGGGCGAGGGCGCCGAACCGGTGCCCGTCGCCTCCCGGCCGGTCGACGCGCACACCTCGGTCCCGGACGGCGCCGAGGGCCGCGTGCTGCGCCTCGCGGACACCGCCGCACCCGGCTGGAAGGCCACCCTCGACGGCCGCGAGCTGACGAAGAAGACCGTCGACGGCTGGGCACAGGGCTTCGCGCTGCCCGCCACCGGCGGAAAGCTCGACCTGACCTACGAGGCCCCGCTCACCCACACCGTCTGGCTGTGGGCACAGGGCGCGCTCGCGCTCGTCCTGGTGGTGCTCGCACTGCCGGGCCGCCGCCGCGAGATCGACGACGACCTCCCCGAGGAGGCCGCGGCGGACTTCCCGGCGGCGCCGGTCGAGGGAGAGGGCCGCCGGGCGCGCAGGCTGCGTGCCGCGGCGGAGGCGGAGGCCGAGGCCGAGCAGGCGGAGCCCGCCGCTCCGGTCGCGGACCCGTACGCCTCGCCGTACCCGTCGCCCGAGTTCGCCCCGGAGGGCGGCCAGGACGCCCCCTATGCTGCGGCGGTGCCGCAGCAGGGCGCGTACGGCGAGTGGGACGCACAGACGTACGCAACCGCGGAGTACGGACAGGGGCAGGGGCCGGGGCCGGGGCAGTACGCCCAGGACCCGTACCAGCAGACACCGCCGCAGCAGGGTTACGCCGAGGGCCAGTACGACCCGTACGGCTACGCCCAGCAGCCGCAGAACCCCGCGCAGAACCCCCCGCAGGACCAGCAGTCCTACGAGCCGTACGGAGGCGGCGGCTACGACCCGCAGCAGCCGTACGACCCCCAGCAGCCACAGATCCACCGGCCGCAGCCGTACGACCCCTATGCGGACGACCCGGAGAACGACGGGCACAACGACCGGCAGCGCCCCGACGGGAGCAACAACCGATGAACCGCACGACCCTCTCCCTACTCGCCGCCGTCACCGCTCTCGCCGCCGTCACCGGCTTCGCCGTGATCGCCGCACCGGGCGGCGGCACGGCGGAGGGCGACGCGAAGGCCGCGAGCGCGGGAGCCGCTCCGCGGCTGCCCGTGGAGCGGTCCAGCCTGCTCTGCCCGGCGCCCAGCGGGTCGGACCTGGCGGAGACGACGTACACCGCCTTCACCCCGAAGAGCGAAGCGCGGGGCGGCTCGGCGGCCGGCCCGAAGGACACGAAGCCGGGCAAGGCGGAACTGGTCCCGTCCGCCAACTCCAAGAACGCGAAGGACCCCAAGAAGCCGACCGTCGCCCTGACGGAGCCGGGAAAGCCCGTCTCGGCCACCGCGAACGACTCGGGGGCCCCGGCCCTCGTCGGCACCGCGGACGGCGCCCTGGCGCCCGGCTGGGCCGCCCAGCAGACCACCAAGGTCGGCGCCGGCGGGGCCCGCGGAGTGCTCGGCGTGAGCTGCTCGGCGCCGGACACCGAATTCTGGTTCCCCGGAGTGAGCACCGCCGAGACACGCCAGGACTACGTCCACCTCACCAACCCGGACGACTCCGCCGCCGTCGCCGACGTCGAGCTGTACGGCCCGGAGGGCGTCCTGAAGTCCGACGCGGGGGAGGGCATCTCCGTCCCGCCGCACTCCAGCGTCCCGGTGCTGCTGTCCACGCTGTCCTCCACGCGCGTGACCGACGGGACCGTCCGCGTCACCACGCGCGCGGGCCGCGTCGGCGCCGCCGTGCAGGCCATGGAGGAAAAGGTGGGCAGCGACTGGCTGAGCGCCTCGGCCGACCCTTCGGGCAGTCTGGTGCTCCCCGGCATCCCGGCCGACGCCACGTCCGTACGCCTGGTGGTCTTCGCCACCGGCGACAACGACGCGGACCTCAAGGTGAAGCTGGCGGGCGCCAACAGCTCCATCGTCCCGGCCGGTGCGGAGACGCTGCACGTCAAGTCGCGGATGACCACCTCGATAGACCTCCGTGACGTCACCAAGGGCGAGGCGGGCGCCCTGGTGCTGTCCCCGTCCCAGGGCGCCCGCAGCGCGCCCGTGGTGGCCGCGGTGCGGATCGTGCGCGGCATGAAGGACAAGCAGGAGGTCGCCTACGTCCCGGCGACCGCCCCGGTGGGCGCGCGCTCCACGGCGGCCGACAACCGGGCGCAGGGCTCGGTGCTCTCGCTGACCGCGCCGGGTGCGGCGGGCGAGGTCAGGGTGACCGCCTCGGCCGGCACCGGCGGCGGCACGCCCGTCGTGAAGACGTACAAGGTCAAGGCCGGTACGACGGCGTCGGTGACGGCCCCCGTGCCGACCGGTCTCAAGGGCTCGTACGCGCTGACCGTCGAGTCGGTGTCGGGCGGCCCGGTGCACGCGTCCCGGATGCTCCAGCTCCCGGAGGACGGCATCCCGATGTTCACCATCCAGCCGATGCCGGACGACAAGGGCACGGTCGTGGTGCCCCGCGCGCAGAACGACCTGTCGGTCCTCGACGACTGACCGGCCGCGCTCCCTGACGTACGGAAGGCCCTCCACGCGCGTGGAGGGCCTTCCGTACACGTACGTACTGTCTCGTGGGGGAACTGTCTCGTGCGGGAACGATCAGAAGCGGTCCGGGTCAGTCCTGCCCGTACCGCGGGTCGACGGACTCGGGCGCCAGCCCCAGCAGCTCCGCGACCTGCTCCACGACGATCTCGTGCACCAGCATCGCCCGCTCGTCCCGGCTCTTGGTGCGGATCTCCACCGGCCGCCGGTACACCACCACGCGCGCGGGGCGGCCCTCCTCGGCCGACAGCACCCCGCCGAGCGGCACCGGCTCGTCCGTCCACTCGTCGGGCCCCTCCGCGCCGCCCGCACGGGGCACGTCGATCACCAGAAAGTCGACCTCGGCGAGCTGCGGCCAGCGCCGCTCCAGCCGCTCCACGGAATCCTGTACGAGGTCGCCGAAGGCCTCCGCCCTGCTGGCCGAGAGCGGCACCTGTGGCGGCGCCACGGGGCCGCGCATGCCGCGGCCGTGGCGGTCGCGCCTGCGAGGCCCGGTGCGGCCCGTGGGCTGCGGTTCGGCCGGGCGGGGCCCGGCGGGGAGCGACTCGGGGGAACGGGGCGGTCCGGAACTGTCCATCACTGACGCAGCGTAGCTCTCCCGGCCGCACGGCGATCCGGCTCCCGGCAGGGCATTCCGCCTGACACCGAATGATCATTTCAGCCAAGTACGGGCTCGTTTTCGCGCCTGCCGATGACCGCACAACTCACCCTGATTGATCTCCTTTGTCGCCATCGGTGATCGAAACGAGGTCGGCGCCCCGTTGTGCGCCCTGGTCTCCCCGCAGGTCAGACCAGTCGCCCGGGAGACGGGCACGACAGGGGCCGACGAACGACACGGTGGGGTGAGGCCGGGGGAGAGTCGTCGCGGCCCGTTCAAGAGTGCGGTACCGTCCAACGTCGTGAGCCCTGTACGTCGCTGTTCGCGCACTGCGTGCGGTCGCCCTGCCGTCGCGACACTGACGTACGTCTACGCGGACTCGACCGCAGTCCTCGGTCCGCTCGCCACCTATGCCGAGCCCCACTGTTACGACCTGTGCGCCGAGCACTCGGACCGTCTGACCGCGCCCCGCGGCTGGGACGTGGTGCGTCTCTCCGACGGCTCCGCCCCGGCCCGCCCGAGCGGCGACGACCTCGAAGCCCTCGCCAATGCCGTCCGTGAGGCGGCCAGGCCGCACGACCGCCCCGCCGACCCCGACGCCAACAGTGCGCGCACGGCGAATCCCGCGTCTCCCTCCGCCGCCCGCCGCGGCCACTTGAGGGTGCTCCGCTCTCCCGAATAGCTGCCCCGGCAGGAGTCACCGTACGGTCCGAAGAACCCCCGAACGGGTAGTTTGGGGCGACCGAACAGGACTTTCCGGAGGGGTGGCCCATGGCTGCTGATCTGTCGCAGATCGTGAAGGCGTACGACGTACGTGGGGTGGTCCCCGACCAGTGGGACGAGCACCTCGCGGAACTGTTCGGAGCCGCCTTCGTGCAGGTCACGGAAGCCGACGCGATCGCCGTCGGCCACGACATGCGCCCCTCGTCCCCCGGCCTCTCGCGCGCCTTCGCACGCGGGGCGGCGGCACGCGGCGCGGACGTCACCGAGATCGGTCTCTGCTCGACGGACCAGCTCTACTACGCCTCGGGCGCGCTGAACCTGCCCGGCGCGATGTTCACCGCCTCGCACAACCCGGCGCAGTACAACGGCATCAAGATGTGCCGCGCGGGCGCCGCCCCGGTCGGCCAGGACACCGGCCTCGCGGAGATCCGCGCCCTGGTCGAGGAGTGGTCGCAGTCAGGAGCGCCCGCTCCGTCCCCCACCCCGGGAACCCTCACGCGGCACGACACGTTGACGGACTACGCGGCCCACCTCCTCTCCCTCGTCGACCTCTCCTCGATCCGCCCCCTCAAGGTCGTCGTCGACGCGGGGAACGGCATGGGCGGCCACACGGTCCCCACCGTCTTCGAGTCCCTCCCGCTCACTCTCGTCCCCATGTACTTCGAGCTGGACGGCACGTTCCCGAACCACGAGGCGAACCCGCTCGACCCGAAGAACATCGTCGACCTCCAGGCCAGGGTCCTCGCCGAGGGCGCGGACCTCGGCCTCGCCTTCGACGGCGACGCGGACCGCTGCTTCGTCGTCGACGAGCGTGGCGAAGGCGTGTCCCCCTCCGCCGTCACCGCCCTGGTCGCCGCCCGCGAGCTCGCCCGCAACGGCGGTAGCGGCACGGTCATCCACAACCTGATCACTTCCTGGTCGGTCCCGGAAGTCGTCCGTGAGCACGGCGGCACCCCCGTCCGCACCCGGGTCGGCCACTCCTTCATCAAGGCCGAGATGGCCACCTCCGGCGCGATCTTCGGTGGCGAGCACTCGGCGCACTACTACTTCAAGGACTTCTGGAACGCGGACACGGGCATGCTCGCCGCCCTCCACGTCCTGTCGGCCCTCGGCGGCCAGAGCGGCCCCCTCTCCGCCCTGCTCTCCTCGTACGACCGTTACTTCGGCTCCGGCGAGATCAACTCCACCGTCGAGGACCAGGCCGCCAGCACGGCAGCGGTCGCCGCCGCCTACGCGGGCCGCGACGACGTCACCCTCGACCACCTCGACGGCCTGACGGTCTCCGCCGCCGACTGGTGGTTCAACCTCCGCGCCTCGAACACCGAACCCCTGCTCCGCCTGAACGTCGAAGCCCGCGACGAACCCACCATGCAAAAGATCCGCAACCAAATCCTGACTCTCATCCGCTAGCCCCCAGAGCACAACCCGCCCCCCCAGGGGGCAGTGGGGTCTCCCCTGCTCCTTAAGAGCTTGGCGGGGGCCCCTGCTCGAACGAAGTTGAGAGCTTCGGGGCGGGTGGGCAAGGGGGCGGCCCCACGCGGAGCGCCCCTCCCACGACCGCACACCCTCACCACCGCCCCACCGCACCGGCGGTACGCTGACCTCGCCCAATCCGCACCTGCACCCGCACCCGCATCCCCATGTCTGAAGGGACCACCCCATGCCGCTCGAAGCCGGCCTCCTGGAGATCCTCGCCTGCCCGGCCTGCCACGCCCCCCTCGGCGACGAGACGGCCGCGGACACCCCGGAGCTGATCTGCACCAGCAAGGACTGCGGACTCGCCTACCCGGTCCGGGACGGCATTCCGGTCCTCCTCGTCGACGAGGCCCGCCGCCCGGCCTGACCGGCCCACCGCCCCGGCACAGCAGTCGGAACGACAGCCCTGCCCACCAGCCCCACCTCGCCCGGATCCCGCATCCCGGCCCCAGGACGGCAGGGCGGCCGAGCGGCCAAGGCCCGGACCTCCGCCACCACGGGACCGCCGAACCCCCGCACCGGGCACTCGTCCCGCAAGTCAAGTCCCAGTCCGCGCAAGGCGATCGGAGGCTTCACCCCATGCTCGACGAGTCGCTGCTAGACGCTCCGGAAGCGCTGGCCCGTGCCGACCACCGCGGTCTTCTCCGCGGCGCGGCCGAGGCCGGAGCCCGGGTGCGCACCGCAACCCGGCACGCCACCGAGGCAGGTCTGGCCGGTCTCAAGCCGGAGGGCCGCCCCCGAGCCGTGCTCATCGCGGGCCCCGGCGTCGCCGCCACCGGAGTGGCCGACCTGCTGACCGCGCTCGCCGGAGCCTCCTGCCCGGTGACGAGCCTGCACCCGACCGGCGTCGCCCCCGCCGCGGGCGCGCTGCGCTGGACACTCCCCGGCTGGGCGGGCGCCGTCGACCTTCTCCTGCTCGTGACGACGGACGGCGCCGAGCCGGGCCTCGCCCTCCTCGCCGAGCAGGCCTACCGCCGCGGCTGCACGGTCGTCGCGGTGGCCCCGCAACGCTCCCCGCTCGGCGAGTCCGTCAGCGGAGTGCACGGCCTGGTCGTCCCGATGGCGACCGCCCCGTACGAGGAGTACGACGAGGGCACCACCGCGGGCCCCGGCCCGCTCTGGGCGCTGCTCACCCCGCTCCTGGTCCTCCTCGACCGGCTCGGCCTGCTGTCGGCGCCCCCGGAGACGCTCCAGCTCGTCGCCGACCGCCTCGACCAGACCGCCGAACGCTGCGGCCCCGCCATCGCCACGTACAGCAACCCGGCCAAGACCCTCGCGTCCGAACTCGCCGACTCGCTCCCGCTCGTCTGGACGGAGGGCGCCCTCGCAGGCCCGGCCGGCCGCCGGTTCGCCGCCGTCCTCGCCGAACTGGCGGGGCGCCCCGCCCTCGCAGCCGAACTCCCCGAGGCCCTGCCCGCCCACGGAATGCTGCTCTCCGGCGCGTACGCCGCCGGCGCCGACCCGGGCGACTTCTTCCGGGACCGCGTGGACGAACCGCAAGCACTCCGCGCCCGCGTCGTGCTGCTGCGCGACCGCCCCACCGGGGGCCTCACCGCAGCACCGGCAGCCCGTGAACTCGCACTCGGCCACGACACGGCCCTCAGCGAACTCGAACCCGAAGAGGGCAGTGAGCTGGAAAGCCTCGCCGAACTCCTCGCCGTCACCGACTTCGCGACCGCCTACCTCGCGCTCGCCGCATCCGCACCCCCTTCCGACTGACACCCCCGCACCTGCGCCGCCCCACCAATGCCCCTCCTGACTTCTCCCGTCACGGACCGACTCCGACCCACGGCCGCCCCGGGCCGGAAAGAGCCACCATGGACCGCCTCGCCAACACCGTGCGCCCCTACGCCTGGGGCTCCGTGACCGCCATCCCGGAACTGCTCGGTGTCGAGCCCACCGGCGAACCGCAGGCCGAACTCTGGATGGGCGCCCATCCGGGAGCACCGTCCCGCATCGAACGTGCACCGGCCCCCGGCGAGCACTCCCGGCCCCACCTGGCGCCGGCCGACCCGGTCACAGGTCCGGCCCAGCCGCACCCGACTCCGGAGACCCACGCACTCTCCGACGTCATCGCCGCCGACCCCGAAACCGAACTCGGCTCCGCAGCGGTGAAGAAGTTCGGCCCGCGACTGCCGTTCCTCCTCAAGCTGCTCGCCGCCGGAGCACCGCTCTCGGTCCAGGTCCATCCGAACCTCGCCCAGGCGCAGGAGGGGTACGCCGACGAGGAACGCCGCCAGGTCCCGATCGGCGCCCCGGACCGCAACTACAAGGACGCCAATCACAAACCCGAACTGGTATGCGCGCTCACCAAGTTCAACGGTCTGTGCGGTTTCCGAGTTTCCGCGGAAGTGGCCAAGACCCTCGAATCCCTCGGCGTCGACTCCCTCAAGCCCTACGCCGATCTGCTCCGTGCCCGCCCCGAGGAAGCAGCACTCCGCGAGGTCCTCACCGCCGTCCTCACCGCCGACCGTGAGGAAATCGCCGCCACCGTCGCCGAGACGGCCGCCGCCGCCCAGCGCCTGGCCGCCGACCCCGGCACTCCGCCCCGCGAAGCAGCCGCCCACGCGGCATACGCCGACATCGCCCACCACTTCCCGGGCGACCCCGGTGTCCTCGCGGCGATCCTCCTCAACCACGTCGAACTCCAGCCCGGTGAAGCCATGTTCCTCGGTGCCGGAGTCCCGCACGCCTACCTCGACGGCCTGGGTGTGGAAATCATGGCGAACTCGGACAACGTGCTCCGCTGCGGCCTCACCCCCAAGCACGTCGACGTACCCGAACTGCTGCGCATCGTCCGCTTCGAGGCCACCGATCCCGGCATCCTGCGCCCCGAGGCGTCCTCCGACGGCGAAGAGCTCTACGAGACCCCGACCGACGAGTTCCGGCTCTCCCGCTACGTCCTCGCGGAAGGCGCTGCGCCGGTTCACCTCGCGGAAGGTGCCCCGCAGATCCTCCTCTGCACGGCAGGTGCTCCCCGAGCGGGCGAACTGAGCCTTGCCCCCGGTCAGTCCGTCTTCGTACCGGCAGGCGAAGAGGCCGAACTGTCCGGAGTCGGCACGGTATTCCGCGCCACCGTGGTCGCCTGACGCATCAGCAGCCCCCTTCGCCTCGGCGAGCTGCAACAATGTGCGGCCGTACGCACCGCGGCGCTCGGGCCGCAGCATCCAGGACGTCACAGGACATCCAGGCCATCCAGGAAGGACCCCTGCACCCATGAGCGCGTCAGGCGGAACAAAGGCAATCGTGGCGGCACTCGCCGCCAACCTCGCGATCGCCGTCTCCAAGTTCGTGGCGTTCCTCTTCAGCGGCTCGTCCTCGATGCTCGCCGAGAGCGTCCACTCGCTGGCCGACTCCGGCAACCAGGGACTGCTCCTCCTCGGCGGCAAGAAGGCCCAGCGCGAGGCCACCCCGCAGCACCCCTTCGGCTACGGCCGCGAGCGGTACATCTACGCCTTCCTGGTCTCCATCGTGCTCTTCTCCGTCGGTGGCATGTTCGCCATCTACGAGGGCTACGAGAAGATCAAGGAGCCGCACGCCATCGAGGCCTGGTACTGGCCGGTCGGCGTCCTCGTCTTCGCGATCATCGCCGAGAGCTTCTCCTTCCGTACGGCCATCAAGGAGTCCAACCAGACGCGCGGCACGCTCTCCTGGAAGCAGTTCATCCGCCGCGCCAAGGCCCCGGAGCTCCCCGTCGTCCTCCTTGAGGACCTCGGCGCCCTGGTCGGCCTGGTCCTCGCGCTCGGCGGTGTCTGCCTGGCCCTCGCGACCGGCGACGGCGTCTGGGACGGCATCGGCACCCTCTGCATCGGCATCCTGCTGATCCTCATCGCCATCGTCCTCGCGGCCGAGACCAAGTCCCTCCTGCTCGGCGAGGCCGCCGGCGCCGAGGACGTCGACAAGATCAAGGCCGCGGTCGTCGACGGCGACACCGTCACCCGCATCATCCACATGCGCACGCTCCACCTCGGTCCCGAGGAACTCCTCGTCGCCGCCAAGATCGCTGTCCAGCACGACGACACCGCCGTCGAGGTCGCGGCCGCGATCAACGCCGCCGAGGACCGCATCCGCGCCGCTGTCCCGATCGCCCGCGTCATCTACCTGGAGCCGGACATCTACAGCGAGTCCGCAGCCACCGAGGGCTCCAACCCGGGCCGCACCCCCGGCGGCCCCGCCCCCGAGTCCACCCACTGACTCCAGTACTTCTTGAGCAAGGCCTCCGCCCGGCCCGGGCGGAGGCCTTGCTGCATTCCCCGTGCATTCCCAGTGCATTTCCACTGGATCCATGGGACCCATAAGCCCAGAAGATTCCGAATTGCCCATACGGGAAGCGTGATTTCAGGCCAGCATCACACCGGGGAGGGGCTGGGGACCACTGGGCCGATCGGTGTAGGTTCGTAACCTAGCCAGACGTCGCTGCTGATGGCGGTCGGGCGGTCCGTGGACCGGCCGAGGGAGAGAGGGCCTCCGACGGACTGCGCTGCGAGTGCTCGGGCATTCGTATGCCCGACGCCGCAGATCAGCCGTGACCACCTCGAACCACCTCACGAGGAGCAGCTCTTCATGACGACTGTCGCCACCGGCCAGGACTTCAAGGTCGCCGACCTCTCCCTCGCCGCTTTCGGCCGCAAGGAGATCACTCTCGCCGAGCACGAGATGCCCGGTCTGATGTCGATCCGCAAGGAGTACGCCGCCACCCAGCCCCTCGCGGGCGCCCGGGTCACCGGTTCCCTCCACATGACCGTGCAGACCGCGGTCCTCATCGAGACCCTCGTCGCCCTGGGCGCCGAGGTCCGCTGGGCCTCCTGCAACATCTTCTCCACCCAGGACCACGCCGCCGCCGCCATCGCGGTCGGTCCGAACGGCACCCCCGAGAACCCGCAGGGCGTCCCGGTCTTCGCCTGGAAGGGCGAGACGCTGGAGGAGTACTGGTGGTGCACGGAGCAGGCGCTGACCTGGCCGAACACCCCCACCGGCGGCCCGAACATGATCCTGGACGACGGTGGCGACGCCACCCTCCTGGTCCACAAGGGCGTCGAGTTCGAGAAGGCGGGCGCCGCCCCGGACCCGTCCACCGCGGACTCCGAGGAGTACGCCTACATCCTCACGCTCCTCAACCGCACCCTCGGTGAGAGCCCCCAGAAGTGGACCCAGCTCGCCTCGGAGATCCGCGGCGTGACGGAGGAGACCACCACCGGCGTGCACCGTCTCTACGAGATGCAGCGCGACGGCAGCCTCCTCTTCCCGGCGATCAACGTGAACGACGCCGTCACGAAGTCGAAGTTCGACAACAAGTACGGCTGCCGCCACTCCCTCATCGACGGCATCAACCGCGCCACGGACGTCCTGATCGGCGGCAAGGTCGCGGTCGTCTTCGGTTACGGCGATGTCGGCAAGGGCTGCGCGGAGTCCCTGCGAGGCCAGGGCGCCCGGGTGATCATCACGGAGATCGACCCGATCTGCGCCCTGCAGGCCGCGATGGACGGCTACCAGGTGTCCACGCTGGACGACGTCGTCGGCATCGCCGACATCTTCGTCACCACGACGGGCAACAAGGACATCATCATGGCCTCGGACATGGCCAAGATGAAGCACCAGGCGATCGTCGGGAACATCGGCCACTTCGACAACGAGATCGACATGGCCGGCCTCGCCAAGACCCCGGGCATCGTCAAGGACGAGGTCAAGCCGCAGGTCCACACCTGGACGTTCCCGGACGGCAAGGTCCTGATCGTCCTGTCCGAGGGCCGCCTGCTGAACCTGGGCAACGCGACCGGCCACCCGTCCTTCGTGATGTCCAACTCCTTCGCGGACCAGACGCTGGCGCAGATCGAGCTGTTCACGAAGCAGGAGGAGTACCCGACCGAGGTGTACGTGCTGCCCAAGCACCTCGACGAGAAGGTCGCCCGTCTCCACCTCGACGCCCTCGGCGTCCGCCTCACCACGCTCCGCCAGGAGCAGGCCGACTACATCGGCGTCCCGGTCCAGGGCCCGTACAAGCCCGACCACTACCGCTACTGAGCAACCGGCACCACGCCGCTCAGCAGTAGCAGACAGCCCTAGCTGTCAGGCAGGCCCCCGGACCCCGCGCCGGGGGCCTGCCCCGTGTCCGGCCCACAAGGCCAGGACAGAGCCCGGAAAGACCCCAAGGACCCCATGCCCCGCGGCCGCTATTCGCTCTTCGATCCCCACGATCACACTCCCCTCGGAGAAGAACACTTCCACTGCGCGCCAGGCCCCTCCGGCTGGCGCTACGTCTCCCAGATCACCGCCCCCTCCGGCGACCACGCCGGCTCCGTCGACCTCGCCCTCGACGACCTCGGCCGCCCCATCCGTCTCGAACTCCACGCATCGAGCTGGCAGGTCCGCGGTGCCGCCATCGACGGCGTCACCTGGGTCCGTACCGACCCGACCGGTGATCACGCCACCGAAGGCAATGTCCGCGCCCACGCCTTCACCGGCACATCCCCGGCATTCCTCATCGCTGTCGCCCGTCTCCTGCGCCTCACCCCCGCTTCCCCCGCCACCCGCGTCCGCCTGGTCGCCTTCACCGACCCGGTCCTGGCACCACGTACGCTCGACCAGTCCTGGGCCTTGGTAAAAAGCGAAGCACACGCCACTGACAACGGCCCCCTGATGGTGGACGAATACCAGGTCAACGCCTTGGACACCGGTGAACAACACCAGGTCCACATCGCAGGCGACGTCGTCCTCTCGGCTCCGGGAATCGAGCTCGAACACCTGGAGACGCCCCCGTCGGTCTTCCCCACGGAGCCCACTGCCCCCGACACCTTCTAGGCAGGCGGCGCAAACCCCGTCGTCCCCGCAGACTTCCCCTTCGCCGACTCCGACTCGACGGACGTGCTCACCGCAGGAGCAGGCGTCGGGACAGCAACGACCACGGGCGCCACAGGCAGATCAGCACTCACGGGGCCTGCCAGAGCCGCGTCCGCGCCCAAGGACCCTTCTGCCGAAGCCGAAGCCGAAGCCGAAGCCGAAGCCGAAGCCGAAGCCGAAGCCCGGTAAGCCCGCTGGGTGTCCCGTACCTGTCGCTCCTGCACCACAGCCGCCAAGTAGGCCGCAGCAGGCACCCCCGACGGCACCGGAACCCCCGTGAAACCCGCCATGTCAGTGGCCAACCGCCCAGCCATCGCCCCGCCCACTTGCGGGTCCAACTGCCGCATCCGCGTCAGGAACTGGCGTACGGCCAACCACAGCCCGTCCGGCACCCGCGACAGATCCAGCCCGGCGAACCGCCCCACCAGCCACGGCGGCGGTGCCGGCACCGCATCGGTACGCCCGGCCGACACCCGCTCCCGCACCACCAGCGTCCCGGCGAACACGTCCCCGATCCGTCGCCCCCGCTCCGACACCAGCGAAGCGACACAAGCGATGACCCCGAACGCCATCAGGATCTCGACGACGCCGACCGCCCCCCGCACCAATGCGTGCCGGAACCGGATCGGCCCTCCGTCGTCCCGCACCACCCGCAGCCCGCAGGCCAGCTTCCCGAGCGACCGCCCGTGTGTGAGCGTCTCCACCGCGACAGGTGCCCCCACCAGCACCAGCAGGAACGAGGCCACCATGATCGCTGCCGCAGCCGCATCGTCCAGCGAAGCAGTGGCCAACGTCAGCGCCAGAGTCACCCCGAGGTACACCGACCCCAGCACGGCCATGTCGATCAACAGCGCCAAAGCCCGGCTCGGCAGGCGGGCCGGCCGAACCCCGAGCACCACCGCATCGCCCGTCACGAACTCACTCACCGGTGCTCACCTCTCCAGACCTTCGCCACCCCTGAAATCCTCAGTCTGCCAAGCTGACCCCCAGCGCGCGCAGTGCTGTGCCTTCCCGCCGGACCCGGACCCAGTGCCTGGAGCAGCAGCCGACCATGGACCTCGATGTCTTCGTGACCACCCACCACGCCGAGTGGAACCGACTCGATCAACTCCTGGGCCGAGGACGCCGTCTCACCGGCGCCGAGGTCGACGAACTGGTAGCCCTCTACCAGCACACCGCGACGCACCTCTCCCTCCTCCAGTCGACCACCCCGGACCCCGCCCTCATCGCCCGCCTCACGCAGCTGGTGGCCCGCGCCCGCTCCACCGTCACCGGCACCCGCCGGGCCTCCTGGCGCGACGCGGCCCACTTTCTGACGGCAGGCTTCCCGGCAGCCGTCTACCGCAGCCGCCGCTGGTGGATCCCCTCCGCCCTGCTCTCCATCGCGGTGGCCGCAGCGATCGGCTGGTGGATCGCCTCCCACCCTGAGGTCCAGGCATCCATAGGCGCCTCGGCCGACCTCCGCGAGATGACCCGCCCGGGCGGCCAGTACGAGACGTACTACTCGAGCCATCCGGCGGCCTCGTTCGCGGCCCAGGTCTGGACGAACAACGCCCAGGCGGCTGCCATGTGCCTTGTCCTCGGCGCGTTCCTCTGCGTCCCCGTCCTCTGGATCCTCTTCATCAACATGCTCAACCTCGGTGTAGGCATCGGCCTGATGTCCTCCGCCGGCCGGCTGGACACCTTCCTCGGCCTGGTGCTCCCACACGGTCTGCTGGAACTCACCGCGGTCTTCGTAGCGGCCGGCACCGGCCTCCGCCTCGGCTGGACCCTCATCGATCCGGGTCCGCGCACCCGCCGGGCCGCCATGGCACAGGAGGGCAGGGCAGCGCTCGGCATGGCGATCGGGCTGGCTCTTGTCCTCTTCGTCTCCGGCCTGATCGAAGGCTTCGTCACCCCCTCCGGCCTTCCCACCTGGGCCCGCATCACCATCGGCATCGCCGCGGAGGCTGCATTCCTTCTGTACGTGTACGTATGGGGTGGCAGAGCAGCCCGAGCAGGCGAACAAGGCGACGTGGAACATGCAGACCGGAGCGCCGAGCTCCCGACCGCCGCGTGATGTGCACGCGACCTTCCTGACCTGCTAGTCTTCCTCTCGCCCCGAAAAACCATTGACATGGTTCGAAAGGGGAGGTAGATTCGAACGGTTGCCTTGAGCTGGACAAGCTCGATGGCCATCAGCTAGTCTCTAGCTCGCTCTCCCGGAATTTCATTTCCATTGAGAGCCTCCCGATTCCCTTTCAGAATCACCAACGCCGATTAGCTCGGCCGAAATGCTTCTGATAGAGTCGGAACCGCCGGAAAGGGAAAACGCGAAAGCGAAGAACCTGGAAAGCACCGAGGAAGTCGGAACGGAAACGGTCTGATAGAGTC
>NZ_JBIRQJ010000011.1:0-332079 GCF_044333135.1 Streptomyces sp. NPDC021093
GCCCGGTTACATTCCGAACCCGGAAGCTAAGCCTTTCCGCGCCGATGGTACTGCAGGGGGGACCCTGTGGGAGAGTAGGACGCCGCCGAACAATCTTTCAAAAGGACCCTTGGTCCCAGCGTTCATGCTGGGACCAAGGGTCCTTTTTGTTTTTCTGCCCGAAGCGCGTCGGATGGCCGACTGCGCGAGAATGACTGCGTTGCCCGAAGACTAGGAGTCACCCATGTCCACCAACTCTCCTGACGATCGTCCGGAGCGCGAGCCGCGTCACCGTGACAGCGGTGACCGGGGCGGATACCGCGGTGGTCGTGACAACGACCGCGGACCTCGCCGTGACAACGACCGTGGTGGCTTCCGTCGCGACGACCGGCCCACCGGCGGCGACCGTGGTGGCTTCCGCCGTGACGACCGCCCCACCGGTGGTGACCGCCGTGACGACCGTGGCGGACGCCCGGCCGGCGGCGGTGGGGGCGGCTTCCGCCGCGATGACAACCGTGGTGGTGGCGGTGACCGTGGCGGGTTCCGCCGCGACGACCGTCCCTCTGGTGGCGACCGTGGTGGCTTCCGTGGGCGTGACGACCGTGGCGGTCGTCCCAGCGGTGGCGGTTTCGAGCGTCGTGACGACAACCGCGGCGGGGGTTTCCGTCGCGATGACCGCCCCAGCGGCGGCGACCGCCGTGACGACCGTGGTGGGTTCCGTCGGGACGACCGTCCCAGCAGCGGCCCGCGCCGTGACGACCGGCCCAGCGGGGACCGTGGCGGTTTCCGCCGCGACGACAACCGTGGTGGTGGCTTCCGTCGGGACGAGCGTTCCGGCGGAGGGTCCGAGCGTCGTGATGACCGCGGTGGTGACCGTGGTGGCTTCCGTCGTGACGACCGTGGTGGTCGTCCGGCCGGCGGTGGCTTCGAGCGGCGCGATGACAACCGTGGTGGCGGTGACCGTGGCGGGTTCCGCCGCGACGACCGTCCCTCTGGTGGCGACCGTGGTGGCTTCCGTGGGCGTGATGACCGTGGTGGTCGTCCCAGCGGTGGCGGTTTCGAGCGTCGTGACGACCGGCGTGATGACCGCGGTGGTGACCGTGGTGGGTTCCGTGGGCGTGATGACCGTGGTGGTCGTCCCAGCGGTGGTGGCTTCGAGCGTCGTGACGACAACCGCAGCGGCGGGTTCCGTCGGGACGACCGGCCGACCGGTGGCGACCGTGGCGGCTTCCGTCGCGACGAGCGCCCGAGCGGTGACCGTGGTGGGTTCGAGCGTCGTGACGACCGGCGTGATGACCGCGGCGGCGACCGTGGTGGCTTCCGTGGGCGTGACGACCGTGGTGGTCGTCCCAGCGGTGGTGGCTTCGAGCGGCGCGATGACAACCGTGGCGGGGGCTTCCGTCGGGACGACCGTCCCAGCAGCGGGCCGCGTCGGGACGACCGGCCGAGCGGTGACCGCGGTGGGTTCCGTCGCGATGACCGGCCCTCCGGTGGCGACCGTGGCGGCTTCCGCCGCGACGACCGGCCGAGCGGTGACCGGGGCGGCGACCGCGGGGGCTTCCGTGGGCGTGACGACCGGGGCGGTGACCGTGGTGGCTTCCGTGGCTCGCGTGACGAGCGGGGTGGCGACCGTGGCGGGTTCCGCGGGCGGGACGACCGTGACCGGGAGCCGATCAAGCGGCTGCCGATTCCGGACGACGTCACGGGCCACGAGATCGACCCGGACGTGCGCCAGGAGCTGATGAGCCTGCCGAAGACGCTGGCCGAGGACGTCGCCAGGAACCTGGTGATGGTGGCCAAGCTGATCGACGACGAGCCCGAGGAGGCGTACGAGTACTCGCGCATCGCGCTGCGGCTCGCCTCGCGGGTGGCTGCCGTGCGCGAGGCCGCCGGTTTCGCCGCGTACGCGACCCAGCGGTACACCGAGGCGCTCGCCGAGTTCCGCGCGACGCGTCGGATGACCGGCACCGTCGAGCTGTGGCCCGTCATGGCGGACTGCGAGCGTGGCCTTGGCCGACCCGAGCGGGCGATGGCCATGGCCGGTGAGCCCGAGGTGCAGAAGCTGGACAAGGCCGGTCAGGTCGAGATGCGGCTGGTCGCGGCCGGTGCGCGGCGTGACATGGGGCAGATCGACGCGGCCATCGTGACGCTGCAGGGTCCCGAGCTCGCGTCCAACTCCGTACAGCCCTGGACGGCTCGGCTGCGGTACGCGTACGCCGACGCTCTGCTGACGGCGGAGCGCAAGGACGAGGCACGCGAGTGGTTCGCCAAGGCGGTCGAGGCGGACAAGGACGGCAGCACGGACGCCTCCGACCGGCTCGCCGAGCTTGACGGTGTCGAGTTCGTCGACGCGCTCGTCGATGACGAGGGCGACGAGACCGAAGGGGTTTCTTCCGTGGAAGAGGTCCTGGTCGAGGAGTCCGCGGTCGTAGAGGTGGCTGAGGTCGGGAGCGAGGTCAAGGTCGAGGCTCCGGCTGAGGACAGGACCGCCGCCGCCGCTGACGTCGACGCCGAGGCTGAGGCCGAGGTTCCGGCTGAGGCCGACGCCGAGGTTCCGGTCGAGGCCGAGCGTGAGGCCGACAAGGGCTGAGTGTGCTGAAGAGGGCGGCACCCCGGGTTTCCGGGGTGCCGCCCTCTTTTGTTTGTCGGCGCCGTGCGCGGCAGGTCAGCCGACGTCGAGACTGCGCAGGACCAGGCCGGTGGCCGGTTTCGGGCCGAAGGACGTTGACTTGCGGGGCATCGTGACGCCCTGGCGGGCCAGGTCGCGGACTACTTCCTCGCGGACGGGGTGCATGAGGACGGCCGTGGCGTCGTGGCGTTCGGCCTGCTCGACGGCTGCTTCCGTGTCGTGGATGTACGCGATGTCCTCCGGGGCGTCCGGGACGTGCCAGACGTGGGCGAGAAGCGTCTCGTGCAGGACGGCCGCGTCGAGGGTGCGCCAGGCCTCCGGCCGGTCCCCGCGGACCGTACGGGAGAGCAGGTCCGGGTCCGGGCGGTCGAGGAGGTGGTACGCGCCGTCGCCGGCCAGCAGGAAGGCGTTGCCGTCGGCGGCTGCCTCGGCGAGTGCGGCGAGGGCCTCGGCGAGAGGCGTGTCCAGGCGTCGTATGCGGAAGGAGTCGCCCACCGCGGCGAGGGCTTCGGAGACGGGCAGGCGGTGCAGCAGCCGGTGGATCGCGCGGACCTGGAGGGGGTAGTGGGCGGTGTCGACGAGGAGGACCAGACCGTAGTCCCAGGGGCTGGGGCCGCCGGTGTGCTCCTCTTTGAGGCGCAGGTACGTCGCCCAGCGGTGGTGGCCGTCGGCGATGAGGGCCTGGTGGTGGGAGAGGTCTGTGGTGACGGTGGCGACCTCGGCCGGGTCGGTGATCGACCACAGGCGGTGGTGGAAGCCGTCCTCGGTGGTGGTGGAGAGGAGAGGGGGGCGAGCGGCGGTGCGGTCGATGGTGTCCGCGGTGCCGGAGGCGCCGGGGCCGCTGCGGTAGGTGAGGAGGAGGGGCTCCAGATTGGCGGCGGTGGCGCGCATCAGAGCGGCCCGGTCCTCGACGACGTGCGGCATGACGTCCTCGTGGGGGAGGACGACGCCCTCTCCGGGGGAGGACAGGGCGAGCGCGCCGATGATGCCGCGCTGGAGGAGACCGTCGCGGGACTGCTCGTACAGGTAGAGGGCCGGTTCGCTGTCGGGGGCGAGGATGCCTTCGGCGAGCCAGCTGCGGAGGGTCTCCGCGGCCTGCTGGTGGCGGGCCGGTGCGGTGTCGGCCTGCGGAAGGATCAGCCGGACGATGTTGTGCGGATCCGCGGACTCCAGATGCAGCAGGCCGTCCGGGCGGACCACGACGTCGTACGGCGGAGAAGTCACGGCGGCCAGGCTGCCGATCTCTTCCGGGACATAGCGAAGTCCTCGCAGGGGGACCATTCGCAGGCCGTGGTCCCCGGGCAGCCCTGGTGTGCTCATTGGTGCATCGTAAGTCGGGTGGTGAGATGGGTGATGATCGGGGGAGAACCAGCGGACCGAGGAGCGGACCAGAATGAGCCACCAGCAGAGCAGGACCCGTCCGGGCAGCAGCGGGACCGCGCTGAACGAGGCCTACGACACGGCGCTGTTGGACCTCGACGGGGTGGTCTACGCGGGTGGTGAGGCCATCGCTCACGCGGCTGACGCACTGGGTGTGGCGCGGGACGGCGGGATGCGTCTCGCGTACGTGACCAACAACGCGCTGCGGACGCCGGACGCGGTGGCCGCTCATCTGACGGAGCTCGGAGTGCCCGCGGAGGCGTCCGACGTCGTCACGTCCGCGCAGGCCGTGGCCCGTCTGATTGCCGATCAGGTCCCGGACGGCTCAAGGGTGTTGGTGATCGGCGGGGAAGGGCTGAAGGTCGCGCTGCGGGAGCGGGGGCTGGTGCCGGTGGATTCCGCTGACGACTCGCCCGTGGCGGTGGCGCAGGGGTACGGCGGTCCGGATCTGGCGTGGAGCCGGTTCGCGGAGGCTTCGTACGCGATCCGCCGGGGTGTGCCGTGGTTCGCGTCGAACACGGACCTGACGATTCCGAGTGATCGGGGGATCGCGCCGGGGAACGGTGCCGCGGTGGAGGTCGTACGGATCGCCACGGGTGCTGAGCCGCAGGTGGCCGGCAAGCCGTTGCCGCCGATGCACCGGGAGACGATCCTGCGGACCGGCGCGAAGCGGGGGTTGGTCGTCGGGGACCGGCTGGACACGGACATCGAGGGGGCGAACGCGGGGGGCGTCGACTCGCTGCTGGTGCTGACCGGGGTGACGGACGCGGCCCAGCTGCTGGCGGCGGAGGCGAAGTACCGGCCGACGTATGTGGACGCGGATCTGCGGGGGTTGCTGAGGGGGCAGCCGGAAGTGGCGCAGGGGGACGGGGTGTTCACCTGTGGTGGGTGGAGTGCTTCGGTGCGTGGGGATGCGCTTGTGGTGGAGGGGGAGGGCGAACCGATGGACGCACTGCGGGCGTTGTGCGCGGTGGCGTGGACCGGGGCGGGGGGCGGGGCTTGTGGGTTGGAGGTCGGGGAGGCGTTGAAGGTGGCGGGGTTGGAGTAGGGCGGGAGTGGTTCTTCGGTGCAGGGGGGATTGTTCGGGGTGGGGTGGGGTGGCGTGCGGTCGCGAGGGCGTGCGGTCGGGGGAGGGGGCGCTCCGCGTGGGGCCGCCCCCTTGCCCACCCGTTCCGCCCCCGGGGGCGGCCCCGCTGCCCAAGGGGGCGGCGGGGGGCTTAGGGGGAGGGGAGGGTAGGCTAGCCTTACTTGGGTGTTGGTTGACAGGCCCCCTGAACAGAGCGTGGAGCTCGGCTCCGCTCCGTCCGCTTCCCGTACCGTCCGGCAGCGGAATGTCGTGCGCGCCGTCGGGCTGCTCGTTTCCCTCGGCGTCCTGGTGCTGGTGGTGCTTGCGAGCATCGCCGTCGGCGCCAAGGTGATCCCGCTCGGCGACGTGTGGCACGGCCTCGTGGACCACTCCGGTACCGGTGACGACGTGATCGTCAGGGAGGTGCGGATTCCGCGCACGATCCTCGGCGTGCTCGTCGGCGCCGCGCTCGGCACGGCCGGTGCGGTGATGCAGGGGCTGACCCGTAACCCGCTGGCCGAGCCGGGGATCCTGGGCGTGAACGCGGGAGCTTCGGCGGCCGTGGTGTCCGCGATCAGTTTTCTCGGTGTGACGTCTTTGACCGGGTACGTGTGGTTCGCGTTCCTCGGTGCGGGGGCGGTGTCCGCGCTGGTCTACGTCCTCGGGGGCAGCCGTGGGGCGACGCCCGTGCGGCTCGCGCTCGCTGGGACCGCCGCCACCGCCGCCCTCTTCGGCTACGTCAACGCCGTACAGCTGCTGGACTCGGCGGCCCTGGAGCGGCTGCGGTTCTGGACCGTGGGCTCCCTCGCGTCGGCGGACATGTCCGTCGTGGGGAAGGTGTGGCCGTTCATCGTGGCCGGGCTCGTGCTGGCGGTGTCGATCGCACGGCCGCTGAACGCGATGGAGATGGGTGAGGACAGCGCGCGCTCGCTGGGCGTGCACCTGACCCGTACGCGCGTGCTGGCCATGGTCGCCGTGACGCTGCTGTGCGGCGCCGCGACCGCCGCGTGCGGGCCGATCGTCTTCATCGGGCTGATGGTGCCGCACCTCGTACGGGCCATCACCGGGCCGGACATGCGGTGGATCCTGCCGTACGCGGCCGTGCTCGCGCCCGTACTCCTGCTGGGCTCCGACGTGGTGGGCCGGGTCGTGGCGCGCCCGTCGGAGCTTCAGGTGGGGATCGTGACCGCGCTGATCGGCGGACCCGTCTTCATCCACCTCGTACGCCGTCGGAGGATGGGGCAGCTGTGAGCACCGTGGAACGGACCAAGGTCAGGCGGGAACGGTCCAGGAAGCCCGCGGCGATACGTTTCGGCAGCGGGCTGTCGATGCGGTTCCACGCACGCGCGGTCGGGGCGGCGCTCGCGATCGGCGTGGTGGCGCTCGCGGTCGCCGTCCTGCTGGTCCTCGTGGGCAGCGGAGACTTCCCGATGACGCCGGGCGACGTCGTGCAGACGCTGCTCGGGAACGGCGCGATGGCCCAGGAGTTCATCGTCATCGACCTGCGGCTGCCTCGGGTGCTGACCGCACTGCTGGTCGGGACGGCGCTCGGACTGTCCGGGGCGATCTTCCAGTCGATCTCCAGGAACCCGCTGGGCAGCCCCGACGTGCTCGGCTTCGGCCAGGGTGCGACGGTCGGGGCGCTCGTGGTCATCGTGCTGTTCCAGGGGGACAGCTGGGCCGTGGCCGGCGGAGCGCTGGTCGGCTGTCTGCTGACGGGCGTACTCGTGTACCTGCTCGCGTGGAAGCGGGGAGTGCACGGCTACCGGCTGGTGCTCGTCGGCATCGGCGCGGCCGCCATGCTGACCGCCGTCATGCAGTACCTGCTGACCAAGGCCAACCTGATGGACGCCACCCGGGCGGTGCTGTGGATCACCGGCACGCTGGACGGGCGCGGCTGGGAGCAGGTCGTACCACTGGCCGTCGCCTGCCTCGTACTGATTCCGCTGGTGCTCGGGCACGGGCGGGCGCTGCGGATGATGGAGATGGGCGACGACTCGGCGTACGCGCTGGGCGTGCCCGTGGAGCGGGCGAGGATCGTGCTGATCCTCTGCGCCGTGCTGCTCATGGGCGTGGCCACGTCGGCGGCAGGACCCATCACCTTCGTGGCGCTGAGCGCACCGCAGCTCGCGCGGCGGCTGACCGGGGCGCCGGGGCCGAACCTGGTGCCTTCCGCGCTGATGGGTGCGGGGCTGCTGGTGGTCGCGGACTGGGTGGCCCAGTCGGCGTTCGGCGAGCGGCAGTTGCCGGTGGGTGTGGTGACCGGAGTGGTCGGCGGCTGCTATCTGCTGTGGCTGCTGGTGACCGAGCGCAAGGCGGGGCGGATATGACGCGGGCCGGCAGGGATATGACGCGGGCCGGGACGGATACGACGCGGGCCGGCAGGGATGTGACACGGGCCGGGACCGACATGACGCCCGGCAGTGCGGACACGAGCGGGAACAACCAGAGGAGTACGACGTCCATGCAGCGCCTCGTCACGGAATCGGTGACCCTCGGCTACGACGAGCGGGTCATCGCCGAGGACCTCTCGGTCGAGATCCCGGACCACTCCTTCACGGTCATCGTCGGCCCCAACGCCTGCGGCAAGTCGACGCTGCTGCGCGCCCTGTCGCGGATGCTGAAGCCGTCACAGGGACGGGTGCTGCTCGACGGGCAGGCCATCGGATCGATACCTGCGAAGAAGGTCGCCAGGACGCTCGGGCTGCTGCCCCAGTCGTCGGTGGCGCCCGACGGCATCACCGTCGCCGACCTCGTGGCCCGTGGCCGCTACCCGCACCAGGGGCTGCTGCGGCAGTGGTCGCCCGAGGACGAACGGATTGTCGACGAGTCGATGGCAGCCACGGGTGTCGCCGAACTCGCCGAGCGGTACGTGGACGAGCTGTCCGGCGGTCAGCGCCAGCGGGTGTGGATCGCGATGGCGCTCGCCCAGCAGACGCCGCTGCTGCTCCTTGACGAGCCGACCACCTTCCTCGACATCCAGCACCAGATCGACGTGCTCGACCTGTGCGCGGAGCTGCACGAGACGCAGGGGCGCATGCTCGTCGCCGTACTGCACGACCTGAACCACGCGGCGCGGTACGCCACGCACCTGATCGCGATGCGGGACGGGAAGGTCGTCGCCGAGGGGGCGCCGTCGGACGTCGTCACGGCAGACCTGGTGGAGCGGGTCTTCGGGCTGAAGTGCCAGGTCATCGCGGACCCGGAGACGGGGACTCCGCTGGTGGTCCCGGCGGCGCGGAAGGCCCGTGCGGCAGAGTCCCCTTCTGCAGCGGCCCCTTCTGCGGACGCCCCTCCTGCGGTGGCCGCTCCTGCGGACGCTGTGGCTAAAGCAGCTTCCTGAGGTGCAGGAGGTCGCGGAAACCGGCCTCCAGCTTCACCCGGCCCGTGGCCCAGGACTTCGCGAAGTTCAGTTCGCCGTCGACCATCGCGACCAGGTCGTCGCCGGTCATCGCGAGGCGGATCTGCGCGCGCTCGCGGGGCGGGCCGGGCCAGCTGTCCTCGACGTCGATCCGGCCGTCCGAGAAGCGGCCCGTAAAGGTCTGGTCGAGGTCGGTCAGGTGACAGCTGAGCGAGCGGTCGAACGAGGCGACGCTGCGCACGCCCGCGTTGTCGGACCCGCTGAGGTTGTCCGAGAGCTTGTCGAGTGCGGCGCGGCACTCCTCCATGGTCGCCATCACCGCCGACCGTACCTCAGGCCGCGCGGCGGGGCTTCGGGGTAGCGTCGTGACCATGGACGCAGAGGACACAGGTGCTGCCGTCGCCGCGGACGGCGAGGCAGCAGGGCCTGGAGGGCAGGCCGGGCCGGGCGGGCCGGGCGAGGCCGAAGGCATGGTGGCGTACGACCCGGCCGCCCCGGCGCCGCTCGGGGTCGTACGCGGCGCGACGGGGAACGCCGAGGTGGACGCCCGGCTGGAGCGTCTTTCGGACGTCGACCACCTCACGGCGGACGGACACATCGAGGTGTACGAGGATGTACACCGGGGGCTGCGCGAGACGCTGACCGCACTCGACGCACGCCCGGGACCTCCGGCGCCCCCCGCTTCCCCGTACGACATCAGGAGCTGAACGAGAGTGGCAGGAGTGGCACGCCGCCGCCTGGATGCCGAGCTGGTCCGCCGGAAGCTCGCCCGCTCGCGGGAGCACGCGAGCCAGCTGATCGCCGCCGGGCGGGTCAAGGTCGGCGGGGCGGTGGCGAGCAAGGCCGCGACGCAGGTCGAGACGGCCGCGGCCGTGGTGGTGCTCCAGGACGACGACGACCCCGACTACGTCTCGCGCGGCGGGCACAAGCTGGCCGGGGCGCTGGCCGCCTTCACCCCGCTGGGGCTGAAGGTCGAGGGGCGGCGGGCGCTGGACGCGGGCGCCTCCACCGGCGGGTTCACGGACGTACTGCTGCGGGCGGGCGTTGGGCACGTGGTCGCGGTGGACGTCGGGTACGGGCAGCTGGCGTGGTCGCTGCAGTCGGACGACCGGGTCACCGTCAAGGACCGTACGAACGTGCGCGAGATGACCCTGGAGATGATCGACGGGGTGCCGGTCGACGTGGTGGTGGGTGATCTGTCGTTCATTCCGCTGGGTCTCGTGCTGCCCGCGCTGGCGCGCTGTGCGGCGCCGGACGCCGACCTGGTGCTGATGGTGAAGCCGCAGTTCGAGGTGGGCAAGGAGCGGCTCGGCAGCGGGGGAGTGGTGCGCAGCCCGGAGCTGCGGGCCGACGCCGTACGGAACGTGGCCCGGCAGGCGTGGGGGCTCGGCCTCGGCGTGCAGGGTGTGACGGCCAGTCCGCTGCCCGGTCCTTCCGGGAATGTCGAGTACTTTCTGTGGCTGAGGGCCGGTGCTCCTGAGCTCGACCCGGCGGATGTTGACCGTGCAGTGGCGGAGGGGCCTCGGTGACCGGAACAGCGACGACCAGTGCGGGGACGACCGCGACAGGGACGACCGGATCGGGGACGACCGGATCGGGGACGACCGGAACGTCGGGTGCGACGGAAGCGGCGCGGGTGCTCGAACCGGCCGCGGAACGCACCGTGTTCCTGCTCGCGCACACCGGGCGGCCCGCGGCGATCCGCAGCGCCGAACTGGTTGTCGAGGGGCTGCTCAAGAGTGGTCTCGGCGTACGTCTGCTGGAGTCGGAGGCGGTCGATCTGCCGCTGCCGTCGTCCGTGGAGACGGTCGTCGAGGCGACCCCCGACGTGCTCGACGGCTGTGAGCTGCTGATCGTGCTGGGCGGCGACGGTACGTTGCTGCGCGGTGCGGAGATCGCCCGTGCGTCCGGGGTGCCGATGCTCGGCGTCAACCTCGGCCGGGTCGGCTTCCTCGCCGAGGCCGAGCGCGACGACCTGGACAAGGTCGTGGACCGGGTCGTCACGCGGGCGTACGAGGTCGAGGAGCGGATGACGCTCGACGTCCTCGTGCACAACAACGGGAACGTCGTCCACCGGGACTGGGCGCTCAACGAGGCCGCCGTCCAGAAGGTCTCGCCCGAGCGGATGCTCGAAGTCGTCCTGGAGATCGACGGGCGTCCGGTCACCGGCTTCGGCTGCGACGGCATCGTGTGCGCGACGCCGACCGGCTCCACCGCGTACGCCTTCTCGGCCGGCGGGCCCGTGGTCTGGCCCGAGGTGGAGGCGCTGCTGATGGTGCCGATCAGTGCGCACGCCCTGTTCGCGAAGCCGCTCGTGACGTCGCCGAACTCGGTGCTCGCCGTCGAGGTCCAGCCGCACACCCCTCACGGGGTGCTGTGGTGCGACGGGCGGCGGACCGTCGAACTGCCTTCGGGGGCACGGGTGGAGGTCAGGCGGGGGGCCGTGCCCGTACGGCTGGCGCGGCTGCACCACGCGTCGTTCACCGACCGGCTGGTCGCCAAGTTCGCGCTGCCGGTGGCGGGTTGGCGCGGCGCGCCGCACTGACCCGTCCCCCGGCCCATGCCCCGTTACGCCGTCGCGCCGAGCACGGTGACCGCGCGACGGCGCAGCGCCGAGCGGACCGGCAGCCCGGTGGCCAGTACGGCCAGCAGCACGGTGGCGCCGACGACGGCCACCAGGACCGGCCACGGCAGGTACGGAACGGGCGAGCCGAAGGCCTGGGCGAGCATCGGGGCCATCGTGGCCAGGGATATCAGCCCGCCCAGGACCAGCGCCGTCCCCGCCACGATCACCGCCTCCCAGCGGGCCATCGCCCGAATCTGGCCCGGCAGGGTGCCGACGACCCGCAGCAGGGCGATCTCCCGGCGGCGCTCGAAGGAGATCATCGCGAGGGTGTTCGCCGCGGCGATGGCGGCGAAGCCCGCGTACAGCCCCGTGCCGACGTAGTCGAGCCAGATCTCGCCCGCGGAGCCCGCACTGCCCACGTGGTGCTCGGCCGTCGTCCGCATGCCGATCTTGGTGAGGCCGAAGCCGGTCATCAGGACGAGCGGGACCACGGCGGCGGCGAACCGGCGCGGCTGTGCGCGCACATTGAGCATCGCCAGCCGTGCGCTGCCACCGAGCCGCCGGACGGGCGCGGACACCAGCCGTGCCGCCGGACCCACGATCCGCGGTCCCAGCAGCCCCACCCCGACGCAGAACAGCAGCAGGACCAGGAACGACGCCTGCCCGGCCTTGTCGGACTCCGCCCTCGTCAGCAGTACGGAGAGCACGGAGCCGCCCACCACCGCGACCAGCCCCAGCACGGTCCGCAACCACCCGAGGCCCCTGCGGCCCGCCACGGACTCGCCCAGCGCCCGCGCGGGGCGGAGCAGCGAGAACCGGACGGAGGAGAGGAGAGCGGCCGCCGCCGAGGTCACCACGGCCACGCCCAGGCAGACCGGCAGCGCGACCCAGCTGAAGCGCAGCACCGTCCCGCCTGGTATCAGCCCGTACGCCTGCATCCCGGCGAACCAGGGGCGGGCAAGGAGCGCCCCCAGCGCGCATCCGGCCAGCGCCGCGGGGACGGCCGCCGCCACCGCCTGCACGACGACCGCGCGGCGCACCTGACGCGGGCGGGCGCCGATCGTACGGACCAGGGCGAGCTCCCGGTGCTGCTGGGCCACGGCCGTGCCCATCGTCGACGCCACCACGAAAATCGACATGTAGATGGATCCGATCAACAGGACGACCGCCATGTCACCCACCTCGACGGAAACTCCCCCGGCGCCCGTCACCGACCGCATCGTCGTCGCCGCGCTCACCACCGTCGCCGCGAAGAGCGCCGCCACCGTCGTGCCCGCGAAGGCCGGGCGGTGGCCGCGAAGTGCGGATCGTGCGAGTCCTGTTCCCATGGGTCAAGACTGGCCGGGCGGGGCAGGTGCGCACCATGAAGCAGGCTTCAGATTTCAAGGTGGGGTTTTCCGCAGGGTCCGGGTGGCCCGACGGGGCGGCGCCGGGCGGGGGCCGTCGCACACCGGGCTCAGGACCTCGTAAGGTCGTGTCCGTGTTGGAGGAGATGCGGATACGGTCGCTCGGAGTCATCGACGACGCTGTCGTCGAGCTGTCACCCGGTTTCACGGCGGTGACCGGCGAGACCGGAGCGGGCAAGACCATGGTCGTCACCAGTCTCGGGCTGCTGCTCGGAGGCCGGGCCGACCCTGCCCTGGTACGGCTCGGGGCCAAGGCGGCAGTGGTGGAGGGGCGGCTCACGATGCGCCCCGGCGACCCCGCCGCCGTACGGGCCGAGGAGGCGGGCGCGGAACTCGACGACGGAACGCTGCTCGTCAGCAGGACGGTTTCTGCCGAGGGGCGTTCGCGCGCCCACCTCGGCGGTCGGTCGGTCCCGGTGGGGCTGCTCGCCGAACTGGCCGACGACCTCGTGGCCGTGCACGGGCAGACCGACCAGCAGGGGCTGCTGCGGCCGTCCCGGCAGCGCAAGGCCCTCGACCGGTACGCGGGCGACGCCGTCGCCGTGCCGCACGCCAAGTACGCGACCGCCTACCGCCGCCTCAAAGCCGTCTCGGCCGAGCTCGACGAGATCACCACGCGGGCCCGCGAGCGCGCCCAGGAAGCCGATCTGCTGCGCTTCGGCCTGGAGGAGATCGCCGCCGTCGAACCCCTGGAGGGGGAGGACACCGAGCTCGCCGCCGAGGCCGAACGGCTCGGGCACGCCGAGTCGCTGGCCTCCGCCGCGGCCCTCGCGCACGCCGCGCTGGCGGGCAACCCCGAGGACCCCGAGGGCGTCGACGCGAACACCCTGGTCGCCGGCGCCCAGCGGGCGGTCGACGCCGTGCGCTCGCACGACCCGGCACTGGCGGCCCTCGCCGAGCGCATCGGCGAGATCGGCATCCTGCTCGGCGACGTGGCGGGCGAGCTCGCCGGATACGCCGACAACCTGGACGCCGACCCGCTGCGGCTCTCCGAGGTCGAGGAGCGCCGGGCCGCGCTCACCCAGCTCACCCGCAAGTACGGTTCGGACATCGACGCCGTGCTCGCCTGGGCCCAGGAGGGCGCGGCCCGCCTCACCGAGCTGGACGGCGACGACGACCGGCTCGGCGAGCTGACGGCCGAGCGCGACGTCCTGCGCGGTGAACTCTCCACCCTGGCCCAGGTGTTGACCGACGCCCGTACGGAGGCCGCGGCACGGTTCGCCGACGCGGTGACCGCCGAACTGGCCTCCCTCGCCATGCCGCACGCCCGCGTGACGATCGACATCCGGCAGACCGAGGACCCCGAGCGGGGCATCGAGGTCGGCGGCCGCCTCGTCACGTACGGCTCCTCGGGCGCCGACGAGGTCGAGCTGCTGCTCGCCCCGCACCCCGGCGCGCACCCGCGGCCGATCGGCAAGGGTGCCTCCGGCGGTGAGCTGTCGCGCGTGATGCTCGCCGTCGAGGTCGTCTTCGCCGGGTCCGACCCCGTTCCCACGTACCTCTTCGACGAGGTCGACGCGGGCGTCGGCGGCAAGGCGGCCGTCGAGGTCGGCAGGCGGCTCGCGAAGCTCGCGAAGTCGGCGCAGGTGGTCGTCGTGACGCACCTGCCGCAGGTGGCGGCGTTCGCGGACCGGCAGCTGCTGGTGGAGAAGACCCACGACGGTTCGGTGACCAGGAGCGGTGTCACCGTCCTGGAGGGCGAGGACCGGGTGCGCGAGCTGTCCCGGATGCTGGCCGGCCAGGAGGACTCCGAGACCGCCCGCGCACACGCGGAGGAACTGCTCGCGACGGCGCGTGCGGACGCGTAGGGAGAGGCGCATGAGTACAGGTCGCAGTGCGCTGCGTGGTCGGGTGTCCGGGATTTTGGGGGCAGTCGGGGCCACCCTGTGTGTACGGCAGGGGATGCGGCGGTGGCCGCCGGGTGAGGCGGCCCTGTGGGAGCGGAAGAACTTCGAGGGTGGGGTGGTCGACCTGTACGCGGGTCCGGCCACCGCTCTCGGTACCGCTGCCGCGGTCGTCGCCGCCCCGGCGCTGCCCGCGCGGGCGAGGGCGGCCACGGCGCTCGCCGTGCTCGCCGCCGGGGGCTGTGGGGCGTACGACGACATGGTGGGGCGGAACGACCCCAGGCGCGGTTTCCGCGCACACCTGGGCGCCCTGCGGCAGGGCGAGGTCACCAGCGGTGCGGTCAAGCTCCTGGGCATCGGCGCGGCAGGCCTCGTGGCGGGCTCGCTCCTCAAGGAGAACGCGGTCGACAAGGTGCTGGCGGGGGTGGTCGTCGCGGGCACCGCGCACTTCGTGAACCTGGTGGACGTACGGCCGGGCAGGGCGGTCGGGACGGTCCTCGCCCTCGGGGCTCCCGGCCTGCTGAAGGGCGGTGCGGCGGGAGTGCTCGCAGCCGCGCCGGTGGGAGCCGCCGCGGCCGTCCTGGACGACGACCTCAAGAGGCGCTCGATGCTCGGCGACACCGGGGCCCACGCGCTGGGCGCCGGACTCGGCGCGGCGATCGTCGCGGGCAACGGCCGGACCGGACTCGCCCTGCACGCCGCCGCGCTGGCCGTCGCGGCCGCGTACGGTGACCGGGTCAGCCGTGCGGCGGGAGCTTCCTGAACGGGCGATCACTCGTGCGGGTGGTAGCAGGCATGAAGTGACCGGGCCGGGGCACTTGTGGTGCCCCGGCAGGCCGGAGGACTGGCATCCTTGGCGCCGTAATGCGCACAAGTGCAGCAGAAGTTGCACCAGGAGCGCAGCGGAGACATCCACTCAGGAGCACCCACCACCGTGAGCAGCACCCCGCCCCCGTCGTACGGACAGTCGCCGCTCCGCGCCGTCCAGGTGCTCGGCGGCGGCAGCGCGGGCAGCAGCGCCCACGTCAGGTCGCTGACCGCGGGGCTCGTCGCGCGGGGCGTGCGGGTGACCGTGTGCGCCCCCGCCGAGCTGGAGCACACCTACGACTTCGCCGGGGTGGGCGCCGACGTGGTGACCGTCGCCCGGCGCAGCGACCCCGTCTCCGTCGCGGCTTTGCGGGCCGCCTGCGCGGGAGCGGACATCGTCCACGCGCACGGGCTGCACGCCGCCGTGCGCACCGCGTTCGCCGTGAGCGGGATGCCGGCCGGAGGGCGGTTCGCGGGGCGGCTCGGCGTCCGGTCCGCGGACCGGTCCGCAGGGCGTGTCCCGCTCGTCGTCACCTGGCACACCCGGACCCATGCCGAGGGAGCGCGCGGCCACGTCGTACGGCTGATGGAGCGCCGGGCCGCCCGGTCCGCCTCCGTGGTCCTCGGCACGTCGTCCGAGCTCGTCGACCGGGCGCGCAGCCGGGGTGCCCGCGACGCCCGCCTCGCACCCGTCACGATGCCCCCGCCCCGTCCGTCGGACGACTTCCACGAGAGCAAGGCCAGGGCCGAACTGGGCGCCGTGGCACGCCCGTTGCTCATGGCGGTCGGCAGCCTTGTCCCGTACCGGGGCTACGACGTCCTCCTGGACGCCTCCCGCGCCTGGCGCGACCTGGACCCCGCCCCGATGCTCGCCATCGCCGGAGAGGGCGGCGAGCGGGCCGCGCTCCAGCGCCGCATCGAGGCCGAGGACCTGCCGGTGCAGCTGCTCGGGCGGCGCGACGACGTCTCCGAGCTGCTCGCCGCCGCCGACGTCGCCGTTCTGCCCAGCCGGTGGGAGGCGCGCTCGGTGCTCGCCCAGGAGGCACTGCGTGCCGGGGTGCCGCTCGTCGCCACCGACGTCGGGGGGATCCCCGAACTGGTCGGTGACGCCGCCGAGTTCGTACCGTACGGAGACGCCGACGCCCTCGCGCGTACGGTCATCGGGCTGCTCGACGCCCCGGAGCGCCGCGCGGAGCTCGCCGGGGCGGGGCTGCGGCAGGCGGCCACCTGGCCGACGGAGGACGAGACGGTCGCCCAGGTGCTCAGCGTCTACGACGAGTTGACGGGGCAGGGATAGGAGCCGTCAGATTCCCGCGGGTGCGTTGTGGCCGGTCGCGCCCACGCGGCGGAGCCGCATGTCCCACACAGGCCCGCGCCCCAATGGGGCACCTCTATGAGGCGTGCCGCCGCGCCCGTAGCGCCAGGCTCAGTGCCAGCACCGTCTGCGGGTCGTCCAGGTCGGTGCCGAGCAGCTCCGAGATCCGGGCGAGGCGGTTGTAGAGCGTCTGCCGGTTGAGGTGCAGCTCGCGCGCCGTCTCCGCCTTGCGTCCCGCGTGTGCCAGATACGTCTCCAGCGTGGGCAGCAGCGGCGGCCGGGACGTCCGGTCGTGGTCGCGCAGCGGGCCGATCGCCCGGTCCACGAACGCCGCCAGGTCCGGATGGTCCCGCAGCCGCCACAGCAGCAGGTCGATGTCGAGGCGCCGCGCGTCGTACCAGGGCCGGTCGTGCAGCCCCTGCGCGGCCGTCGCCGTCTCCGCCGCGTGCCGCAGCCCCGCCGATGCCGCCGCCCAGCCGCCCGCGACACCGACCACCACGACCGGCGGGTGCGCGCCGGCCCGGCCGAGCCCGGCCCGCTCCACACCGGCCCGCAGCGCCGCCGCGACCCGGTCGGCGACCGCCGTGCGCTCCGACTCCGTACGCAGCCCGAGCAGCAGCGGAACCCGCCCCTCCACCGGTCGTACGCCGAGCAGTACCGGCACTCCCACCGACGCCAGCTCCTCCAGCACGGCCCGCGCCAGAACCGCCCAGTTCCCGGACGGCGACAGTTCGGCGGCGAGCCGCATGACCACCGGCAGCAGCGGTCCTTCGCCCGGCCTGAAGCCCAGCACCCGGGCCTGCGCGGGCGCGTCGTCCGCCGAGATGCGGCCCTGCGCGAGGTCGGTCAGGAAGTCGCCGCGCCCGCGCGCCGCCAGCTCCTCCTCCTGACGCGCCTGCATCAGTACGACGGCCAGGATGCCCGCCGCCCGCTCGGCCGCCATCCGGTGCACCGGAAGCAGTGGCCGGGCCACCCCGAGCAGCACCAGCCTGGCCCGCACCGAGCCCGTCCCGTGGCCGCCGCCGGGCACGTCCACCAGCACCCCGTTGGCGGGCGGCCCCGCCTCGCGCGCCTCGCGCTGCCCGCGCAGCCCCTCCCACACCTGGAGCGGGTCGGCGCCGGGGTCCTCGGCCGTGGGCCCGGCCGCGTACAGCAGCTGTCCGTCGGCGGTCTCCAGGAAGACGGGATTGGAGGTGAAGTCCGCCAGGATGCCCAGCACCTGCGGCACCCCGCCGCCGCCCAGCAGCGCCTCCGTACAGCGGCGGTGCACCTCTTCCGCGCGCCGCAGCAAGGTGTAGTGCCCGTTGACGATCTCCGTGTGGACCTCTTCGGTGACGGACACGAAGGGCACCTCGCGGTGCAGCTGCACCAGCGGCAGCCCGGCCGCCCGCGCGGTCTCCACCAGCGTCGCGGGCAACCGGCTGAAGCGCGGCCCCAGTTCGACGACGAGCGCGGCGATGCCCCGCTCGGCCAGCCTGCGGACGAAGGCGCGCTGCTCCGCGGGGCGGGTGCCGAGCCCCAGCCCCGTCGTCAGCAGCAGCTCGCCGCCCTTGAGGAGCGACGCGATGTTGGGGACCTCCCCGGCGTGGACCCAGCGCACGGTCCTGTTGAGCCGGTCGGCGCCCGCCACCACCTCGGGGAGCCCGCTGCGGAGTCCCGGCAGTTCGAGCGCCCTTTGCACGGTGATTCCGCCCTGCGTGTCCATGCCTGGGGACGGTACCGGAACGCCCCGGGGGCGACGGCCTCCGGGGCGTTCGGTGCGCGGGGGACCGCCGTCAGCCGCCGTACGCCCCCGAAGCCGTCAGCCGCAGGGCCGTGTCGATCAGCGGTACGTGGCTGAAGGCCTGCGGGAAGTTGCCGACCTGGCGCTGCAGGTGCGAGTCCCACTCCTCGGCGAGCAGCCCCAGGTCGTTGCGGAGCGACAGGAGCTTCTCGAAGAGGCGGCGGGCCTCGTCGACCCGGCCGATCATCGCCAGGTCGTCCGCCAGCCAGAACGAGCAGGCCAGGAACGCGCCCTCGTCGCCCTCCAGACCGTCCACGCCCGCGTTGTCCCCGTCGGTGGGGTAGCGCAGCACGAAGCCGTCCGGGGTGGACAGTTCGCGCTGGATGGCCTCGATGGTGCCGATGACGCGCTTGTCGTCGGGCGGCAGGAAGCCCATCTGCGGGATGAGCAGCAGGGAGGCGTCCAGCTCCTTGGAGCCGTACGACTGCGTGAAGGTGTTGCGCTCCGGGTCGTAGCCCTTCTCGCACACGTCCGCGTGGATCTCCTCGCGCAGTTCGCGCCAGCGCTCCAGCGGGCCGTCCGCGTCGCCCGCCTCGATCAGCTTGATCGTGCGGTCGACGGCGACCCAGGCCATCACCTTGGAGTGCACGAAGTGGCGGCGCGGGCCGCGCACCTCCCAGATGCCCTCGTCCGGCTGGTTCCAGTGGTCCTCCAGGTAGTGGATCAGCTTGAGCTGGAGGAGGGAGGCGTAGTCGTTGCGGGCCAGGCCCGTCATGTGGGCGAGGTGCAGGGCCTCGGTGACCTCGCCGTACACGTCGAGCTGGAGCTGGTGGGCGGCGCCGTTGCCGACCCGGACCGGCCCCGAGTTCTCGTAGCCGGGCAGCCAGTCCAGCTCGGCCTCGCCCAGCTCCCGCTCGCCGGCGATCCCGTACATGATCTGGAGGTTCTCCGGGTCACCGGCGACCGCCCGCAGCAGCCACTCGCGCCAGGCGCGGGCCTCCTCGCGGTATCCGGTGCGCAGCAGCGAGGAGAGCGTGATCGCGGCGTCGCGCAGCCAGGTGTAGCGGTAGTCCCAGTTGCGGGAGCCGCCGATGTCCTCGGGGAGGGAGGTCGTGGGGGCCGCGACGATGCCGCCGGTGGGTGCGTACGTCAGTGCCTTGAGCGTGATCAGTGAGCGGACCACGGCCTCGCGGTAGGGCCCGTGGTACGTACAGTGCTCGACCCACTCCCGCCAGAAGTCGACCGAGAGCTCCAGTGCGCCCTCGGGGTCGGGCAGCGGCGGCGCCTCCTTGTGCGAGGGCTGCCACTGGATGGTGAACGCGAGCCGCTCACCGGGCGCGACCGTGAAGTCGGAGTGCGTGGTGAGGTCCTGGCCGTGCGTCTCGACGTCCGTGTCCAGCCAGACCGAGTCGGGTCCCGCGACCGCGACCGTACGGTTGTCCACCCGGTGCACCCAGGGCGTCACCCGGCCGTAACTGAACCGCATGCGCAGCGCCGAGTGCATCGGCACCCGGCCGCTGACCCCCTCCACGATCCTGGTCAGCTGTGGTGCGCCGTCGCGCGGCGGCATGAAGTCCGTCACCCGGACCGTGCCCCGCGGGGTGTCCCACTCCTGTTCCAGGATGAGGGAGTCCCCGCGGTAGCGGCGCCGCGAAGCCGGTGGCGCTTCACTGCCGTCCGGGTAGGAGGGTCCGATCCGCCAGAAGCCGTGCTCCTCGGTACCGAGGAGTCCGGCGAAAACGGCATGGGAATCGAAGCGGGGGAGGCACAGCCAGTCGACTGAGCCGTCCCGGCAGACCAGCGCCGCTGTCTGCATGTCTCCGATGAGTGCGTAGTCCTCGATGCGCCCGGCCACGTGCAATCTCCAGTCGAACGGCCACATCCGCCCCCTCGCGGGGACATCTGCGGTCAGGGGATCTTCGACGACGAGCTTCAGGGACCGGGAGCGGCGGTGATGGATGCCTTCGCCGGCCGGCTCGCAGCGATGTGTCCGAGCAGGATACGACGCGACAAGCTCATCTGCGTGAGGTCGCTGCAACGTGAGTGGGCCGAACGGGTGAGGCGCAGGTGGTGCCGCCGTGACCGTATGGTGAAGGTGGCTCGAACGGGCGGTCGGGCCACTGCCCTCAGGGGGTCCGCAGGCCCAGGAGCGTCTTCACAGGTACGCCCGCAAAGACGTCCCGCGAGACGCCCGGGGGATCCACGGGAGGCGCCCGCGAGGACGGCCGGGAACCCCTGCGGAACCCAGGCCCCCTCACTGGCGGCGGCGGAGGCCGGAAGCAGCCTCCCGGAGTCACTGTTACCCTGGTAGCCCGTGGGCGGTGGGAGCAAAACCCCCCGAACCGCAGCGACGGCACCCCCCGAAATCACCGGTGAATCCACCGATGTGTGCGGCGGGGAGGCCGGAAACGCACCCTCACCTCGCGACCACGGGAGCCCCGTCTTGGCCATGCAGACCAAATCCACGACGACCAAGCACATCTTCGTCACCGGGGGTGTCGCCTCATCCCTCGGCAAGGGTCTGACTGCCTCCAGCCTGGGTGCGCTCCTGAAGGCGCGCGGACTTCGCGTCACCATGCAGAAGCTCGACCCGTACCTGAACGTCGACCCCGGCACGATGAACCCCTTCCAGCACGGCGAGGTGTTCGTCACCAACGACGGCGCCGAGACCGACCTGGACATCGGCCACTACGAGCGCTTCCTCGACGTCGACCTCGACGGTTCGGCCAACGTCACCACCGGTCAGGTCTACAACACCGTCATCGCCAAGGAGCGCCGCGGCGAGTACCTCGGTGACACCGTGCAGGTCATCCCGCACATCACCAACGAGATCAAGCACCGCATCCGCCGCATGGCCACCGACGACGTCGACGTCGTCATCACCGAGGTCGGCGGCACGGTCGGCGACATCGAGTCGCTGCCGTTCCTGGAGACCGTCCGCCAGGTCCGCCACGAGGTCGGCCGCGACAACGTCTTCGTCGTGCACATCTCGCTGCTCCCCTACATCGGCCCCTCGGGCGAGCTGAAGACCAAGCCGACCCAGCACTCGGTCGCCGCCCTGCGCAACATCGGCATCCAGCCCGACGCGATCGTGCTGCGCGCCGACCGCGAGGTCCCGACCGCCATCAAGCGCAAGATCTCGCTGATGTGCGACGTCGACGAGGACGCCGTGGTGGCCTGCGTGGACGCCAAGTCGATCTACGACATCCCCAAGGTGCTGCACACCGAGGGCCTGGACGCCTACGTCGTCCGCAAGCTGGACCTGCCGTTCCGCGACGTGGACTGGACCGTCTGGGAGGACCTCCTGGAGCGTGTCCACAACCCGGAGCACGAGGTCACCGTCGCGCTCGTCGGCAAGTACATCGACCTGCCCGACGCCTACCTCTCGGTCACCGAGGCCATGCGGGCCGGCGGCTTCGCCAACAAGGCCCGCGTCAAGGTCAAGTGGGTCACGTCCGACGACTGCAAGACCCAGGCCGGCGCCCACAAGCAGCTCGGCGACTGCGACGCCATCCTGATCCCCGGCGGCTTCGGCGAGCGCGGTGTCAACGGCAAGGTCGGCGCCATCCAGTACGCCCGCGAGAACAAGGTGCCGCTGCTCGGCATCTGCCTCGGCCTGCAGTGCATCGTCGTCGAGGCGGCCCGCAACCTGGCCGGCATCGAGGACGCCAACTCCACCGAGTTCGACGCCGCCACCGCCCACCCGGTGATCTCCACCATGGAGGAGCAGCTGGCGTACGTCGAGGGCGCCGGCGACCTGGGCGGCACCATGCGCCTCGGCCTCTACCCGGCGAAGCTCGCCGAGGGCTCCATCGTGCGCGAGGTCTACGGCGACGAGCAGTACGTCGACGAGCGCCACCGCCACCGCTACGAGGTCAACAACGCCTACCGCGCGGAGCTGGAGAAGAAGGCGGGCATCGTCTTCTCGGGCACCTCCCCGGACAACAAGCTCGTCGAGTACGTCGAGTACCCGCGCGAGGTCCACCCCTACCTGGTCGCCACCCAGGCGCACCCGGAGCTGCGCTCGCGCCCGACCCGCCCGCACCCGCTCTTCGCGGGTCTGGTGAAGGCCGCCGTGGAGCGCCAGCAGGGCAAGTAGTACGTACGCGTTAACGTTGCCGGGGTGAGGATCTTCACGGGTCCTCACCCCGGTTTCTTTGCGTTCAGGAGGAAGTACGTGGCGATCGAGGACACCCCCCAGGAGTGGCAGGTCACCGAGTCCGTGGTCCGGTTCGAGGGGGCGAAGACCAGCGTCCGCACCGACCACGTGGTCATGCCCGACGGAGGTGTGGCGGGCCGCGACTACCAGGTGCACCCCGGCTCGGTGGCCGTCCTCGCGCTGGACGACGCCGGGCGCGTGGCGGTGCTCAGCCAGTACCGCCACCCGGTGCACCACAAGCTGTGGGAGATCCCGGCCGGGCTCCTCGACGTCCCCGGCGAGAACCCGCTGCACGCCGCCCAGCGCGAGCTCTATGAGGAGGCGCACATCAAGGCGGGGGACTGGCGGGTGCTCACCGACGTCTACACCTCGCCCGGCGGTTCCGACGAAGCGGTGCGGATCTTCCTCGCCCGGGACCTTTCGGAGGCGGAGGGCGAGCGGTACGCGGTGTCCGACGAGGAGGCCGACATGGAGCACGCGCGCGTACCGCTGGCGGAGCTGACACGCGGGGTGCTCGCCGGAGATCTGCACAACAACTGCTTGGTGATCGGGGTACTGGCGCTGAGCGCGGCCCTCGCCGGGGAGGGGCTCGACGCGCTGCGGCCCGCGGAGGCGCCGTGGCCGGCCCGCCCGTTCTGAGACGGACGACCCCGGACCGACCCCGGTCGTAAAAACTGCTGATCCGATCGGGGGACCTGTCCGCCGCGCTCCCCCGGATCAGTAGCAGAGCGTGAACTAGGCTCGAATCCCCGACCGCGGTCGCGGCGGGGATTGTGCGCAGGCGGACGGGAGCGTGGCCCGTGACGGACCAGGCGGTGGACAACAGCGGCGCGGCGACGGTCACTGCGACCGCCACCGCGGCGGGCTCGGCGGCGGGTTCGGCCCATGACTGGGGGAGTGGCGAATTCCTCGGCCGGAAACGGGAGTTGAAGGAACTGCGCGCCGACATCGAGCGCACGGGACTGGACACCCTCACCGGCCGCAAGGTGCCCAGGGCCCGGGTGCTGCTGGTCGCCGGCCGCCCCGGCTCCGGGCGGACCGCCCTCGCCGAGGAGCTGGCCCGCTCCCTCGCGGACGACTACCCGGGCGGCGCACTGCGGGCCCGGCTCACCGCACCCGGCGGCGAACGCGTCCCCACCGAGGAGACCGCGCGCGGACTCCTGGACGACCTGGGGATCGCCGCTCCGGCGGGAGCCGACGCCGACACCCTGTCCGAGATGGTGCGCGAGGCGCTCGCCGTGCGCCGGGTGCTGCTGGTCCTGGACGACGCGGCCGACGCCGAGCAGGTCGACCCGCTGCTTCCGGACAACCCGGACTGCCTGGTCGTGGCCACCGCCCAGGGGCCGCTGACCGGCATCCCGGACGTACGGCCGTGCACGCTCGGCGGGCTCGACACGGCTTCCGCCGTGGCCCTCCTCGCGCACTACACAGGCAAGGTCCGTATCACCGTCGACCCGACCGCCGCCGACGCGCTCGCCGAGGAGTGCGGCGGGCAGCCCGCCGCACTGGTACTGGTCGGCGGCTGGCTCTCGAACCGTCCGAAGTCCTCGGTCGCCGATGTCACCAAACATCTCCGCGAGCTGCCCGACGACCCCGAACAGCCGCAGGGCACAGGCCCGTTGGCGCGTGCGCTGCGACTTGTGTACGAGTCGCTGCCGCAGCCCGCGGCGCGGATACTGCGACTCCTCGCCCTCGCCCCCGCCGGTCTCGCGGACGCGCACACGGCGTCCGCGCTCGCCGGATGCTCGGTGTCGGCGGCGCAGACCACGCTCGACGACTTCGCGGTCCAGGGGCTGCTGCACCCGGTGGACGGATCCGTTCCGCAGTACCTGGTGCCGGGCTGTCTCGCGCCGCTGCTGCTTGCCCTGACGGAAGCTCAGGACCGGCCCGCGGAGCGGCAGTTGGCGCGGGCCCGGATGCTGGAGCGGACCGTGCGGCAGCTCCAGTCGTGCCGGGCGGTCACCGACCCCGAGGGCTCCCCGGCCCGCAAGAAGCTCGCCGGGCTGCCTCGCGCCCTGCGCTTCACCAGTCCGGCAGCGGCCGCCGTGTGGCTGCGCGAGCGGCAGCCCGCACTGCTCGCCGCGGCCCGCGCGGCGGTCGGTGACGGCGAGCTCGACACGCTCGCGCGCAGGCTGGTCGCCGCTCTCGTACGGGCGCTGGCCGCACACCGGGGCACCGAGGCCGCCGCCCCCGAGCTCTACGGGCTGCACCGCCTCGTGCTCGACGTGGCCGAGCGGCGGAACCTGCACCGCGAGAAGGCCGCCGCCCTGCTCAATCTGGCGGACCTGGACGCGCAGACCGGACGTACGACGGAGGCTTTGACCCGGTATCGGGCAGCTCTGGACGCGGGGCGCACAGCGGGTGACCCCTACGCCACGGCCCGTGCAATGGAATCCGTAGGCGGGACCTATCAGGAAATGGGGGATTTCTCACGTGCCTCCGACTGGTACGGGCGGGCACTCGCCCTGCGCCTCACGCGCGGCGAGGACGAGGACGGGGCGCGGCTGTACGGACGGCTCGGCGCGGTGCACACCTACGCGGGCCGGTACGGCGAGGCGCTGCGCGACTGGCGGGCCGCGGCGTCCGGGCTGCGCCGGCTCGGTGATCTCCCGGGCCACGCGAGGGCGTTGAGCGAGATGGCCCGCGTCCAGGAGTACGCGGGACGCCCCGAGGAATCGCTGCGGACCTGCCAGGAAGCGGTCGAATGGGCACGTCAGGCGGGTGAGGTGCGACTTCAGGCCGCGCTGGGGCTGCGACTTGCCGACACCCTCGACCGGCTCGGCGACCCGACTGCGGCCCGGCTGCACAGGGGTGCGGCGGAGAGACTAATGGAAGAAGAGGTTCCAGCCTACGAAATCCGTAGCGCATCCGCGCGAGGTTGATGCTTTGTAAGGCTAGACAGCTGGAAATCCTTCATTAGACTGGCTCTGCCGCGTCAAGCTGCGGTGTTCCCCAGGTGTGCCTTCCATGCCTGGTCAGGCGCCTGGTCATGCAAGGCACTGCCCGTTTCATCCCCCCAGAGTCAAGGACCGTGATCGACGTGAAGGTCGGCATCCCCCGCGAGGTCAAGAACAACGAGTTCCGGGTGGCCATCACCCCCGCCGGCGTGCACGAGCTCGTGCGCCACGGCCACCAGGTCGTCATCGAGAAGGACGCCGGTCTCGGCTCCTCGATCACGGACGGCGAGTACGTCTCCGCCGGCGCCAGCATCCTCGACACCGCGGACGAGGTCTGGGCCACGGCCGACCTGCTGCTGAAGGTCAAGGAGCCGATCGCCGAGGAGTACCACCGCCTCCGCAAGGACCAGACGCTCTTCACCTACCTGCACCTCGCCGCCTCCCGCGAGTGCACGGACGCGCTCCTGGAGTCCGGCACCACCGCCATCGCGTACGAGACGGTGGAGACCGCGAACCGCGCCCTGCCGCTGCTCGCCCCGATGTCCGAGGTCGCGGGCCGGATCGCCCCGCAGGTCGGCGCGTACCACCTGATGCGCCAGGTCGGCGGCCGCGGCGTGCTCCCGGGCGGCGTCCCGGGCACGGCGGCCGGCAAGGCCGTCGTCATCGGCGGCGGTGTCTCCGGCTGGAACGCCACCCAGATCGCGGTGGGCATGGGCTTCCACGTGACCCTGCTCGACCGTGACATCAACAAGCTGCGCGAGGCCGACAAGGTCTTCGGTACCAAGGTGCAGACGATCGTCTCCAACGCCTTCGAGCTGGAGAAGGCCGTCGTCGAGGCCGACCTCGTCATCGGTGCCGTGCTGATCCCGGGCGCCAAGGCCCCGAAGCTGGTCACCAACGAGCTCGTCGCCAAGATGAAGCCCGGAAGTGTACTTGTCGACATTGCAATTGATCAGGGCGGTTGCTTCGAGGACTCGCACGCGACCACGCACGCCGAGCCGACGTTCAACGTCCACGACTCGGTCTTCTACTGCGTGGCCAACATGCCGGGCGCCGTCCCGAACACCTCGACGTACGCGCTGACCAACGCCACGCTGCCGTACATCGTGGAGCTGGCGAACCGCGGCTGGGTCGAGGCGCTGCGTCGCGACGCCGCCCTCGCCAAGGGCCTCAACACCCATGACGGCCAGGTCGTTTACCGCGAGGTGGCGGAGGCGCACGACCTTCCGCACCTTGAGCTGAGCACCCTTCTCGGCTGACACGTCAACAGGCGTCGTCAACATCGCGCGCCCGGCCGGACCTTGCCTCCGCGAGGTCCGGCCGGACGTGTATCCGGTCACTTTGCCCCGCTCGCTCAACTCGTCGTGAACGTAACCCTTTAACCGTTTCGCGCACCCGTGAAACCCGGCCCGCGTGCTTCGCGTGCACCCCTGCGCACCCTTGACAGAGAGGTGTTCGGTTGCCGACACATCGACCCGGGTCCGGTGGATTGTGTTGCTGCGGAGCGGTGACACGCCATAGAGTCGGCGACCGTCGGCATGGTGCCACGCTGACCTATCGATATGTTTCCTGGTCACGTCCCAAGGAGGTAAGACGACTTGTGAATGAGTCGACATTTACTCCCGGGGGTGGTCGATCGGGAACGCCTGCGCAGGGCCAGAGCCCTACAGGGCTCGAAGCTGTCGGCTCGGTCGCGGTCCGCACCTTCGCCACCCATCAGCACATGACGACATCCCACCAGAGCATGGACGGCCTACACGTGAACGCCATGGCCGGCGACCAGAGTGGCGATAAGTCCACCACCGGCTTCGCCGACTTCGACGAGGTCCCCCAGGGGCACTTCTACGATCCCGACGCCGAGTACGAGCCCGACCCCGAATACGCGGCCACCCTCGCCCCCGACGCTGCCCGGCAGCGCCGCGAGCGGATCGGCCCGACCGGACGGCCGCTGCCGTACTTCCCGATCCCCGGACCGCTGACCGATCACGGTCCGGCCAAGATCATCGCGATGTGCAACCAGAAGGGCGGGGTCGGCAAGACGACCTCGACCATCAACCTGGGTGCCGCGCTCGCCGAGTACGGACGCCGCGTCCTGCTCGTCGACTTCGACCCGCAGGGAGCCCTGTCGGTCGGTCTCGGTGTGAACCCGATGGAGCTCGACCTCACGGTCTACAACCTGCTCATGGAGCGGGGCATGGCGGCCGACGAGGTGCTGCTGAAGACAGCCGTTCCGAACATGGACCTGCTGCCCAGCAACATCGACCTGTCAGCCGCAGAGGTGCAGCTGGTCAGCGAGGTGGCGCGCGAGTCGACACTTCAGCGGGCGCTCAAGCCGCTGATGAACGACTACGACTACATCGTGATCGACTGTCAGCCCTCGCTCGGTCTGCTCACCGTGAACGCCCTGACGGCCGCTCACAAGGTGATCGTGCCGCTGGAGTGCGAGTTCTTCGCGCTGCGCGGTGTGGCCCTGCTGACCGAGACCATCGAGAAGGTCCAGGAGCGGCTCAACCCGGACCTGGAGCTCGACGGCATCCTCGCCACCATGTACGACTCCCGTACGGTGCACAGCCGCGAGGTCCTCGCGCGCGTGGTGGAGGCGTTCGACGATCACGTCTACCACACGGTGATCGGCCGGACGGTGCGCTTCCCGGAGACCACTGTCGCCGGTGAGCCCATCACCACGTACGCATCGAACTCCGTCGGCGCCGCCGCCTATCGCCAGCTCGCCAGGGAGGTGCTCGCCCGGTGTCACGCCGAGTGAGTCTGCCGGGGGCCGACGAACTGTTCCGTACGACCGGGGGCATGGGGCTGCAGTCGCCCGCCCGGAGGTCCGGCGCCAACGGCGAGGCGGCCCGGGTACCGGCACCGGCGGGGGAGCCGGCCCCCGCGGCCGCCGACCCCGCTGCCGCGGGCAACGGCGAGGGCTCCGAGCACGGCGCCGCCGCCGATGCGGCCGGGCAGCAGCAGCGGACCCGGGGCGCGGAAGCGGCTCCGGCTGCTTCCGCGGCTCCCAAGGCCGGCGCCAACCGGCCCCAGGAGGCTCCTGGAGCGCCGCGTAACGCCGCACCGGCCGGAACCGGGGCCCAGCCCCGCCGGCGGGGCGGCCGGGGCGCCAACCGGCGGCCCAGCGGCCGGGAGCGCCACGACGAGAAGATCACGGTCTACGTCTCCGCCGAGGAGCTCATGGACCTGGAGCACGCCCGCCTCGTCCTGCGCGGCGAGCACGGTCTTGCCGTGGATCGCGGACGGATCGTCCGCGAGGCGGTCGCCGTCGTCCTCGCCGACCTGGAGTCACGGGGCGACGCGAGCATCCTCGTACGGCGCCTGCGCGGGCGCTGACCGGTGCGGAGGTAGCCTCGCGGCTGCCCCTTCACTGTGTTTCTTCGCCCGTACCAGGACCCTCTTTGATGCCGCCCGACCTTCCTGACGACCGTTCCGACCGCCCCTCGCGCCGCCGCCCGCTGGGGCGGGGGCCGGGGGCGGACGGCGTTTCTGTTCCGGACGGCGCCCCCGAAGCTGTGCTGGAACCGCTCCGCGTGGAAGCGGAAGCTGTGCCGGAACCGCTTCTCAAAGAGGTGGCGGTGGAATCGGAGGCCGGGGCTCCCGGTGGGCGGTTCACCGTGCGGCTGGCGAACTTCGAGGGGCCCTTCGACCTCCTTCTCCAGCTGATCGCCAAGCACAAGCTGGACGTCACCGAGGTCGCTCTCTCCCGGGTCACCGACGACTTCATGGCGCACATCCGTGCCATGGGCGCCGACTGGGACCTCGACCAGACGACGGAGTTCCTGGTCGTCGCCGCCACCCTGCTCGACCTCAAGGCCGCCCGGCTGCTGCCCGCCGCCGAGATCGAGGACGAGGCCGATCTGGCGCTCCTCGAAGCACGTGACCTGCTGTTCGCGCGGCTGCTGCAGTACCGGGCGTACAAGAAGGTCGCGAGCATCTTCGAGGAGCGCTGGGAGGCCGAGGGGCGGCGCTACCCGCGCACCGTGGGGCTTGAGGAGCAGCTGGCCGAACTGCTTCCCGAGGTCGTCATCAGCATCGGCGCGGAAGGCTTCGCCAAGCTCGCCGTGAAGGCCATGCGGCCGAAGCCCAGGCCCGAGGTGTACGTCGACCACATCCACGCGCCCCTGGTGTCCGTGCAGGAGCAGGCGGGGGTGGTGGTGGAGCTGCTGCGGGCACGGGGCGCGGCGAGCTTCCGGGAGCTGATCGGGGACGCACCGGACACCCTGACCGTCGTCGCCCGCTTCCTCGCGCTCCTGGAGCTCTACCGGGAGAAGGCCGTCGAGCTGGACCAGGAGCAGGCGCTGGGGGAGCTGACGGTGACCTGGGTGGGCGGGGAGCCCGGCGGACCGGGCGAGTCCGGCGAGACACCGGTGACGTCCCTGGTGACGTCTCTGGTGAGCGGGGAATTCGATCTCGTGGTGGAGGAGAAGGAGTGAGCGAGCAGCACCTCAGGGGCGCGCTGGAGGCCGTGCTGATGGTCGTCGACGAGCCCGCGACGGCCGAGCACCTCGCCAAGGTCCTCGACGTCGAGGAGCGGGACGTCACGGACGCGCTGCGCGAGCTGGCCGACGAGTACACCGTCCAGGGGCGCGGATTCGAGCTGCGGCTGGTGGCGGGCGGCTGGCGGTTCTACTCGCGTGCGCGGTACGCGGAGGCGGTCGAGGCGTTCGTACTGGACGGGCAGCAGGCCCGGCTCACCCAGGCGGCCCTGGAGACCCTGGCGGTCGTCGCGTACCGCCAGCCCGTCTCCCGTTCGCGGGTCTCGGCCGTACGAGGAGTGAACTGTGACGGGGTCATGCGGACCCTCCTCCAGCGGGGTCTGGTCGGGGAGGCGGGCACGGAACCCGAAACAGGTGCGATCCTGTACAGGACGACGAACTACTTTCTGGAGCGGATGGGCCTGCGGGGCCTGGACGAGCTCCCGGAACTCGCGCCCTTCCTCCCCGAGGCAGATGCGATCGAGGCTGAGACGCTGGAGGGTGTGCCGTCGTTCGATCCGGACGCACCGTACGCCCCGGGCACTCATGCAGCAGACGACGACAAGACGGATTTTTGATGCGAAGCAACGGCAGGAACAGCGGCAGCAGCGGCGGCAACGACCGGAACCAGCGGGGTGCGGGTAGCGGACGCGGCCCCGCTGGCGGCGGGCGCGGCGGCGCGGGCAGCGGCGGACGAGGCGCGGGCGCGGGCTCGGCGGGCGGCGGCCGTGGTGCCTCCGGCGGCGGCCGCGGTGGCTCGGGCGGCGGGCAGGGCTTCGGCGGCGGCCGTGGCGGCTCGGGCGGTGGCCGTGGTGGCTCCGGTGGCGGCCAGGGCTTCGGCGGTGGCCGCGGTACGTCCGGTGGCGGGCGCGAGGGCGGCTTCGGCGGCGGACGCGACTCCCGCGATTTCCGTGACGACGACCGCGAGCAGCGGCCGAAGCGTCCCCGTCCCGAGGAGCGGCGCTACGACGTAGGCCCCTCCGCCACCCACGAGGGCCCCCGCAGCGGCCGTGGCGACTCCGCGCGCGGCGGCGCCAAGGGCGGCCCGAAGTCCCCGAAGACCCCGCAGAAGCCGGGTCGTCGCGGCAACTACAACGCCGGCGCCTCCCGCCCGCGCGAGCTCGACGCCAAGATCGAGCAGCGCAACCGGGACCGCTACGCGGGCAAGCCCGACGTGAAGATCGAGAAGACCTTCCCGGGCGCCGAGCAGGAGGGCGAGCGCCTGCAGAAGATCCTCGCCCGCGCCGGCATGGGCTCGCGGCGTGCGTGCGAGGAGCTCATCGAGCAGTCCCGCGTCGAGGTCAACGGCCAGATCGTGGTCGAGCAGGGCATGCGGGTCGACCCGCACAAGGACGAGATCAAGGTCGACGGCCTCACCGTCGCCGCCCAGTCCCACCTGTTCTTCGCGCTGAACAAGCCGGCCGGTGTCGTCGCCACCATGGGTGACCCGGACGGCCGCCAGAACCTCAACGACTACGTGAACAACCGCGAGACGCGGCTGTTCCACGTCGGCCGTCTCGACACCGAGACCGAGGGCATCATCCTGCTCACCAACCACGGCGAGCTGGCCCACCGTCTGACCCACCCCAAGTACGGCGTGAAGAAGACCTACCTCGCCGCCATCCAGGGACCGCTGCCGCGCGACATCGGCAAGCGCCTCAAGGACGGCATCGAGCTGGAGGACGGGTACGCGCGCGCCGACCACTTCCGGGTCGTCGAGAACACCGGCAAGAACTACCTGGTCGAGGTGACCCTTCACGAGGGCCGCAAGCACATCGTCCGCCGGATGCTGGCCGAGGCCGGCTTCCCGGTCGAGCGTCTGGTCCGCACGTCCTTCGGGCCGATCGCGCTGGGCGACCAGAAGTCCGGCTGGCTGCGCCGCCTCACGAACACGGAGGTCGGCATGCTGATGAAGGAGGTCGGTCTGTAGACCGGCCTGGCTTCGCCGCCTCTCCGCCTCTTTGAGGCTCCTTGAGGTGAGCCCGGGGCCGGTACCCGCTCATGCGGGTACCGGCCCCGGGCTTTTTGCTGCCTTGCGGGGCTGTCTTGCGGGGTGGGCGTTCGGTATTTATAGTCAAGCTGACCATTTAGTGGGTCGGTCGGGTGGCGGGGGCGCGGTGTACGGAAGCAGGAACGTGACAGGAAGAGACATCCCACAGGGCTATGACCCGAAAGAATTCGAACCTTTCGCGGTCACGGTCGATCTCGCGGTCTTCACCGTGCGGGAGGCACTGCTGCACGTGCTGTTGATCCGGCGCGGGCAGGCGCCCTTCGCGGGGGCGTGGGCGCTGCCCGGAGGGTTCGTACTGCCGCAGGAGTCCGCCGAACGGGCCGCGTTGCGCGAACTCGCCGAGGAGACGGGGCTGTCGGAGTCGCTCGCGTCCGGGCTGCACCTGGAGCAGCTGCGTACGTACAGCGAGCCGGGCCGGGACCCGCGGATGCGGGTGGTGTCGGTGGCGTTCACCGCGCTCGTACCGGATCTGCCGGAACCGCGCGGGGGCGGGGACGCGGCGGAGGCCCAATGGGTCCCGGTCGGCGGGGCGTTGGGGCAGGTGGGTGGAGAGCTGGAGAACTCGCTGGCCTTCGACCACGGGCGGATCCTGGCCGATGCGCGGCGGCGGATCGGCGACAAGCTGGAGTACACGGCGCTCGCGATGGCGTTCTGTCCGCCGGAGTTCACGCTGGGCGAGCTGCAGCAGGTGTACGAGACCGTGTGGGGGGTTTCCCTGGACCGCCCCAACTTCCGGCGGAAGGTGCTGGCCACGGTGGGGTTCGTGGAGCCGGTGGGCGGGGCGCCGAGGCGTACAGGGGGGCGGGGGAAGCCGGCGGCGCTCTATCGGGCGGGGACGGCGAGGGTGCTGCATCCGCCGTTGTTGCGGCCGTCCGGGGATGCGGCTGCTGATTCGTCCGTCGACCCGATTGCTGATCCGTCCGTGGAGGGAACCCACTCATGACTTCTGCCGCTGCAACTGCTGCCGCTGCTGCTGCCAAGCAGGCTGCCACCGGATCCCTGATAGGGCTCGCCCTCGGGGACGCGCTCGGCTTTCCGACCGAGTTCAACGACGTGCCGTCGATCCTCGCCAAGTGCGGGCCCTGGCGGCAGATGGAGCTGCCCAACAAGGCGTTCGTCTCGGACGACACGCAGATGACGCTGGCGCTGGGACGCGGGCTGCGGACCGCGATGGAGCGGGGGCCGTTGGGACCGCGGCGGATGGAGCGGCTGGTCCGGGAGGAGTTCGTGGACTGGTACCACTCGCCGGAGAACAACCGGGCGCCCGGGCGTACGTGCATGGTCGCGTGCCGGCTGCTCGACAGCGATCTGCCGTGGCAGAAGGCGTCGCAGATCGGGTCGAAGGGGTGCGGGGCGAACATGCGGGTGGCGCCGGTGGGGCTGGTGCCGGGGCTGAGCGAGGGGGAGCGGGCGGGGGCGGCGCAGTTGCAGGCGGCGCTGACGCACGGGCACCCGACGGGGCTGGCGGCGAGTGATCTGACGGCGCGGGCGGTGTATCTGCTCGCGCAGGGGGTCGAACCGACCGGCCTGGTCGGGCAGTTGCGGTCGTACGCGCTGGAGAGCCGGAGCGTCTATCAGGAGCGGTGGCTCGGGGACCTGTGGGCGCACTCCCAGGACCCGACGCCGAAGCACTTCATCGAGCGGGGCTGGGACGAGTGCCTGGGCGTGCTGGAACGGCTGGAGGGAGCACTGCGCGACCCGTCGCTGTCGCCGGAGACGGATCCGTGTCTGGTGACGGGTGACGGCTGGGTCGCGGAGGAGGCGCTGGCTACGGCGCTGCTGTGCTTCCTGATGTTCCCGGAAGAACCGGTGACGGCCCTGAGGCGGGCCGCCTGCACAAAGGGGGACTCGGACTCGATCGCTTGCTTGGCGGGGGCGTTCGCGGGGGCTTATGCGGGGGTGGGGGCTTGGCCGGGGGAGTGGGTTGAGCGGGTGGAGTATCGGGGGGAGTTGGTGGGGTTGGGGGAGAGGTGGGACGGGGTGCGGATCGGGTTGTAGGGCGGGGTGGTCAGGCGGGCCGGGATCTTGGGCTTGTTCACGCAGTGGAGTTGGGCGGCCATGGTGCGGGCGAGCGCTGCGGCGACTCGGCTGCGTAGTTCGGGGGTGAAGCCGTCGAGGTTCTTGGCGTTGAGGCGCACCGAGAGCGGGATCTGCTCCTCTTGATCGATGTGGGAGCCGCTGACCTTGCAGGGGAAGGCGTAGCGGGAGTCGTCCTCGTGCAGCCACCAGCCGGAGAGGACGTCTCCGCCGGCCCTGTGCCAGTCCTTCTGCAGTACCCGGAGCGGCGCACCGAACCAGCCCACTTCCAGGGCGAGGGAGTTCCGGGATTCAGCGGGGCCGAAGACACAGGGTGCGGACTCACGGGCGTAATAGTCGTCTCCCGGCCGCCACGCGCGTCCCTCGGTTGGCAGGTCAGCGAGCAGTCTCTTCAACGGGATACCGGTGTTGGCGTATTCGACATCCTTGATGCCCATCGATCTGGCTACGGATTCCACGTTGCCCGCGCCAATGAGCGAAGTGCAGATTTCCTGTCCGGCGGGTGTGTTGCTGCGGGAGGGGGGTGAGCAGGCTCCTGCGACGAGCGCGAATGCCAAGAGAGTGCTATGGAGTGCGCGGTTTCTCTTCATGTTCCTTAGCCGACCTGACGGGCTGACTGCATTTTGTACCTGCCTAGAGAATGTGACTCCTCAATTTCCCGATAGAGCTCTCTCCGCTCCTCCTCGGAAATACCCACCATGTCTGCGTACCTGGCTACTGGACGCCATGCTTCTGCCGCGCAGGACTTCTCGATCTCCTGCATCGACTTGAGGGCCTCGCCGTCATTCTTGACCTCGTTGTCCTTGAGGTACTGCAACGTGTGATTCCCGTACGCGGTGCCGACAGCACCCGCCCCAGCGTCCAGCGCCAAGGGCACAGCCGTCGCCACGGCCACGCCGGCTGCAGGCCCGAGAATGAGCGTGCTCCCGACGCCGGCGACTGCGGCGGCCGTGCTCTCGACGGCGTACTTGCGCCACTCGCCCTTCTTCTCCTCGCTCAGATTCGCCTGTTCCTCCTTTTCCTTGAAATCGAGTTCGACCTGTGTAATCCGCGACTGGTCCAGAATGCCGTGCACCTTGGCGGCGTTGTGCGCGAAGGCCACACCGGAGCCTCGGTCGTCCTCGAACGACGCCAGAGCGCTGGACGTGTACACCTGCTGGGCCGCCGAAAGGATCTTGTAGCCCTCTTCGTTGCCCGCGACCACGTTCATGAAGTTCCGTGCCTCGAACTCACCGAAGTCCGTGCGCGGGTTTCCGCCCATGCGGAAGAGCTCGCCCCTGTTCAAGTCGTCGCCACCACCGCCGAAGTTCAGCGTCGAGTAGTTCAAGTCGTCGATGTAAGCCGCCCCCATCCGACCCAAGCTGTCCATGATCGCGTCCGGCGGCTTCACCTCCGACGTAGGGCTGTACAAGTCGATGACCTTCTTCATGATCGAGGCCGTGTCCTTGTCGCGATGCAAGCCCGGCCTCGTGTCGTCCCACGGATGCCCCGTCGTCGCCGCCTCCAAGGCGTGGCCCAATGCGTCAGGGCCGCCCTCGTGGGTTTCCGTAGCAGACCGGTCCAGTGTGTCCGGCGGCCACTTGAAGTCGGCGTTTGTCAGGTCGTCCAGGTGTTTGCCGTCGGCGAAGAATTGTTTGGCCGCTTCCGGGCTGTGGCCCAGGCCCTCCAGGACGCTCGTCAAGGGGTCGTATCCGGCTCCGGAGATCCCTGAGGGGTTGAAGCCGAAGTCGAAGTCCGTGTTCGTGCGGGGCATGTTTGCCGTGAACATCTCGGGGTCTTCTCTGTGGAGCTTGAGGATGTCCTCGGCGATGGGGTTGATGAAGCGGGGGTCGTAGTCGCCGTAGCGGAGGAGTCCGCCCAGGACCTGGTAGCCGTAGGGGTCGTGGAAGCCGAGGGCGTTCGCGTTCAGGTGCTGGGTGCCGAGTCTGCGGAATTCGGTGGCCCAGCTCGCGGGGAGGTGCGAGCGGTTGTCGGGGTCGGTGGCCGAGGCCAGGGCCGTGCCCATGCCGCGCTGGAGCTCCTTGGCCAGGGCGAGGCGTTCGGGCTGGTCGCCGACCGTGCAGTCGAGGGACATCCGGGCGTAGAAGTCCAGGGCCTGCTTAGGGCCGCCCAGGCCCCGGTAGAAGGCGGCGGAGAAGTCGGAGTCCTTGGCGTTGAACTTGAGGATGTTGTTGAGTTCGGCGAATTGCGGAGCGGTCATCATCGGGCCGAGCTTCGCCAGTTCGAGCGCGCGCTCCTGCTGGGCGTCGTCCAGCGAGCGGTACGTCCGGTGACCGAAGTTCGAGGCGTCGTTGCCGTGCGACTTGCGCAGGGCACGGGCCACCGAGGCGTCGATTTCGGCAGCGTGCGCGACCAGGACGGTCAGTTGGTGGTTCAGGGCGAGTTCGGCGGGCTTGCGGAGGTTGAGCGAGGGGACCGGCATACCGGGCAGCCCGACCAGCTGCAGGCCGAGCCGGGGGGCCTCGACCTCGCGGATGTGGCGTACGGCCTTCTGGATCTTGATGAGTTCCAGGTGGGCGTCTTCCAGGAGCCTGGTGATGCTGGTCGCTTCTGCTTGGGCGTCGGTGAATTCCTTGGTAGTCCTGCGGATGAAGTCCCGGGTGACACCGGCGTTGATGCCGCCCCAGCGGGCGCCCTCGGACTTGGCGAGGAGGCCGGAACGGGCGTTCGCGGCAAGCCTCTTGAGGTGGGCGGCCGTCTGCTTCCAGTCGGCGACCGCGCGGCCTAGCCCGGCGAGGTCGACCTCCGCCACGTCCGCGTGGGTGAGGGTGGTTGGGGTGGTTGAGGTGGTCATGGGTGGTTGTCCCCGCCCTACTTGAAGTACTCGGTGAGGCGGGAGACGGGTACTTCGGGCGTCGAGATGCCGCGGATCCGGGTTTTGATCTTTGCGTCGTCCGCGGCGTGCGACGCCTTCGTGTGGTCCAGGTGGTTGGAGATGTGGGCGCAGGCCTGGAGGAGGGCCCGGAGCTGGGAGGTCCAGAGGGAGACGGTGGTCTCCAGCGCGGTGCCCATCGTGAAGTGGTGGGACTTGAGGGCGGCCGCCGCCTGCGCCGACGTGCAGGCGCCGGATCCGTTCAGGCCGGCGCCCGCGATGTCGGCCCGCTTGAGCAGGGCGTCGTGGAGGACGTACGCCTCGTGGCCGACCGCGCCCAGGTCGTCCTGGTGGGCGATCAAGTCGCCCGGGCCGCCTGCCGCCTTGCCGCCGACGGGCGGCTTCGCCTTCAGCTGTTCCCACTCGTTCCAGGCCACGGGCCGGTTCCTCCCCAGGGGCGTCCTACGTCGACTCCTCGTACGCGAGAGCCGACTCGCGGCGCGTACGGACCAGGAAGTCTTCCACCCGGGCACGGTCGGGGAGGGGCGGCAGCGGGCTGCTCGGTTCGGCCTCGGAGGCGGACGCGACCAGGCGGTTCAGGCGGTTTTCGATCTCCGGCCAGGGCACTTCGCCGCGTTTGACGGCGAGGAGCTCGTCGCGGGCGTCGCCCACGTCGAGCGTCAATTCACCCGTACGGAGAAGGTCGAGGCAGCTGGTGAGCAGGCGCAGCAGGTGCATGGCGTGCTTCCAGCGCGGGGCGCCGTACTGGCGTACGTCAGCGTCGACCTTGCGTCGCTGGTTCTGCGCGTAGCCGACGAACGTGGTGTGCACCTGGCGGGAGAGGAACGCGCCGCGGAGCGCGAGGAGTTCCTCGCCGCGGGCGTCCGTGTGGAGGGGAAGCGGGGAGTGCAGGCACTCCAGGATGTTGGGGTTGGCACGCAGCGCCAGGTCGCAGAAGCGTTCCAGCTCCCACGAGAAGTGTTCTTCGGCGGGGCCGTCGACGTGCGTCGGCGGCTTGTCGAAGCGCCAGAAGAGCGGGGTGGGGGCGACGAAGACCCCCCGGACGTCCGTGTCGCTCTCCTCCGTCGCCAGCCCGAACGCGCGCGAGCCCATGACGCAGGAGTAGATGGTGTGGTCGCGCACCAAAGTGGCAGGGGTAGCAGGAGTGGTGAGGGACAGGGGGGTGGTCATACGGGGATTCTGGCCGGTCAGGCCAGCCGGATCGACCCACTTTCCACCGTGATCGCGCGCGGCGGGAGCGGCTGCGGTGCCGGGCCGCCCGCCACCGAGGCGTCCGCGACCCGGTACTTGCTGCCGTGGCAGGGGCAGTTGATGGTGCCGCCCGACACGTCGGCCACCGAGCAGCCCTGGTGGGTGCAGGTAGCCGAGAACGCCTTGAAGCTGCCCGCCACGGGCTGTGTGACGACGACCTTCTCCTCCTTGAAGACCTTGCCGCCGCCCACCGGGATGTCGGACGTCGCCGCCAACGGTGCGGGTTTCGCCGCCGACTGACCACCGGAGGGGGAGGGCGGGGCGGCCGGTTCGCCGGAGGGCTTCGGGGCTTCGCCGCCGCCCTCGTCGCCGTACTTGGTGCAGCCGGTGGCCAGTACGGCCGCCGTCCCTGCCGCCGCCGCGAGGACCGTTCGGCGGGTAGTGGGCTTGTGCATGGGGCTGGCTCCCTTACGAGGCCGGGGGACAGGGGGACGGGGGTGGGGGCGAGGGTGAAGGCGGGGGCGGCCGGGGGGACGCCTAGGTGGTGACGCCGAACGTACGGAAGAACCACAGCGCCGACGTCAGCCAGACCACCGTCAGCACGGTGAAGACCAGGCCGCCGACCACCGGCAGCAGCCAGCCGGGCAGCCGTTCGGCCCGCAGCAGCAGCATCTTGGCGCTGAACGCACCGAAGAAGAAGCAGCCCGCCAGAGAGTGCCACATCACACGGCTGCCGAAGGACTGGAACCCGAGGCCGTACAGACAGTGGACGGCCACGGGCACGGCGAGCAGGAACGCGATCCGGCCCGACCAGCGGTGCGCCGCCGGCATCCAGGGGGCGGTACGCACCCCCGGCAGCCGCCCGTACATCGCCAGTGCGGAGAGGACCTGGACGAGCGCGAGGAGGAAGGCGGCCGTCGCCAGCCAGGACTTCACCGCGCCCGTGCTGCTGAACCCGGCCAGGTTGAACGCCGTGCCGGCCGGGTCGTGGATCTTTCCGTACGCCCCGAGCGCGACGGCGACAGCCGCAGCCACCAGCACCGGTACGAGCCAGCGGGCCGGGCCCGGGCGGCCGTGGCCGGGACCGTTGGCGGGGGAGGGGAACGAGGCGGTCGGAGCATTGGGGTCGACGTTGCTCATGTCGATCTCACTTCCCTGGGCGGTGCTCGGGGACGGTTCCCGTGTCACCCGGCGGCTCTACGGGAGGACCGGGCGGGCGGTGAGCCAGGCGTTGTCGATGGCCACGGCTCCGGTGGCCGGGTCGATCTCGGGGGCGGGAGAGGGCTTGCCGTCGCGGGTGTAGACGCCGACCTGGCGGCCGTCCTGGAGGACGATCCAGCCGCCGTCGATCCTGGCGCCGCGCACCTCGTTCGTCGCACGGTAGAGGCCGGACGGCCGGACCGCCTTCGCCGCGCTGAAGTCGTGCTTCCGGTCGGCCACTTCGACCTCGCCCTCGACCTTGCCGCCGCGGGTCGACGCTTCGAGCTTGGCGCCGTTCTTGCCGGTCAGGCGCATGCTGCCGTCGTCCTCGACGGTGCCCTTCAGCCAGGACTCCTGGGTGCGGCCGTCGCAGTAGTACGCCACCGCCCTGCCGTCCCGTACGGAGATGGACACGGCGGCGGTGTCGTCGGCGGTACGCCCCGCGTAGACGGTCTCGGGGCCGGTGGCCGTGGGGGACGGCGGCACCGAGGACGGGGCGGGGGAGGCGGCGGGCGGCGCGGACGAGGGCGGTGGGGCCGGCGTCGTCGTACCCGGCGGAGTCGTCGCGTCCGGCGGTGCGGATGCCGCGCCTCCGCCTCCGTAACCCGAACTCTTCGTGCCCGTCGTCGCGTTGAGCGACAGCATGAGGACAGCGAGGACCAGCCCCGCGAGGAGCGTGTAGAGGGGACCGGAGCGCTTCATCGAGGGCCTCCCCGCGGCACCGGGTAGGCGGTGCCGGATCCACCATGCAAGCGGACCCGGGGCCCGTCCGTCCATAGTCAGGACGGACGGGGTGGGCGCACGGCAGGGCGGGACAGATCCGCCTGAGTGGCAGCATGACGCCATCTGGGCGAGATTGAACGAGTCTGACGAGTCTGAGACCGGGCTCGACCTTCTCGAAAGGCAGGACCATGGCGGGTAACGACCTCGGCAGTCTCCTCGGCGGCCTCCTGGGCGGCGGAAACTCCGGTTCCGGAGGCGGGGGTGCCGGAAACATCCTCGGCTCCCTGCTGGGCGCACTCGGCGGTGGCGGCAAGGACGGCAGCAATCCGCTCGGCGGCCTCATGGAGATGCTCCAGAAGTCCGGCCTCGGTGACCAGGCGCAGTCCTGGATCGGCACCGGAGACAACCAGGCGGTCAGCGGCGAGCAGGTCGCCAAGGCTCTCCCCGACGAGGCCCTGGCGCAGGCCGCGGCGCAGGCCGGCGTGACCCAGCAGGAGGCCGCCGACACCCTCGCGCAGGCGCTCCCGCAGGCGGTCGACAAGCTCACCCCGGAGGGCCAGCTTCCGCAGGCCGCCTCACTGGAGGACCTCATCAAGCAGCAGGGTCTCTGAGCAGCGGGGCCTCTGAGCAGCACCGCACGCACCTGCGACGGCTCCGGCCGCCCGCCCTCGTACGTACGAAGGAGCGGGCGGCCGGAGCCGTTGTCGGTGGGGCCCACTACGCTGAACAGATCTTTGGAACACGCAGCACTTGAGCACGCAGCACTTGAGCACTGCACCACTGCACGGAGGAGCACGACGTGGCGGTACGAGCGGTCCGCGGAGCCGTCCAGCTGGAGCGGGACGAGGCCGGGCACATGGGCGAGCAGGTCGGCGCGCTGCTCAGAGCCGTCCTGGAGCGCAACGGACTGACCGGCGACGACCTCATCAGCATCTGGTTCACGGCCACGCCCGATCTGCGCAGCGACTTCCCGGCCGCCGCCGCGCGCGGCCTCGGCATCGTCGACGTACCGCTGATCTGTGCCCAGGAGCTCGACATCGACGGCGCCATGCCGCGCGTCGTGCGGATCCTGGCGCACGTCGAGACCGGCCTCGGCAAGCCGGACATCCAGCACGTCTACCTCGGCGCCACCGCCGCCCTGCGCAAGGACATCGCCCAGTGAGGACCGCACTCGTCATCGGCACCGGCCTGATCGGTACGTCCGCGGCCCTCGCCCTCGCCGCGCGCGGCGTCACCGTCCACCTCGCCGACCACGACCCCGACCGGGCGAGCACCGCCGCCGCTCTGGGCGCCGGGACGGACGAGGTGCCCGAGGGGCCCGTGGATCTCGCGATCGTCGCCGTACCGCCCGCGTACGTGGCCACCACGCTCGCCGACGCCATCCGGCGCGGGGCGGCCCGCGGGTACATCGACGTGGCCAGCGTGAAGGGCGGCCCGCGCCGGGAGCTGGAGGCGCTGGGCTGCGACCTCACCTCCTACATCGGTACGCACCCGATGGCGGGCAAGGAGAAGTCCGGGCCGCTCGCCGGGACGGCCGACCTCTTCGAAGGGCGCCCGTGGGTGCTCACGCCCACCCGCGACAGCGACACCGAGGTCTTCAACCTGGCGCTGGAGCTGATCGCGCTGTGCCGGGCGGTCCCCGTCGTCATGGGCGCCGACGCGCACGACCGTGCCGTCGCGCTCGTCTCGCACACCCCGCAGCTCGTCTCCTCGATGGTCGCCGCGCGGCTTGAGGAGGCCGACGAGACGGCCGTACGGCTCTGCGGCCAGGGCATCAGGGACGTGACGCGGATCGCGGCGTCCGACCCGCGGATGTGGGTGGAGATCCTCTCCGCGAACCCCGGTCCGGTGGCCGACGTCCTCGCCGCGGTGGCCGCCGACCTCGACGGGACCGTGGAGTCGCTGCGCGCCCTGCAGTCCGCCGACGAGGCGAAGCGGCGCGGCGGCGCCGAAGGCATCGAGGACATACTGCGCCGGGGGAACGCGGGGCGGGTCCGGGTGCCGGGCAAGCACGGATCGGCGCCGACCGCCTACGAAGTGGTCGCGGTCCTCATCGACGACCAGCCGGGACAGCTGGCCCGGATCTTCGCCGACGCGGGCGTGGCCGGGGTCAACATCGAGGACGTACGCATCGAGCACGCCACGGGGCAGCAGGCCGGCCTCGTCCAGCTGATGGTGGAGCCGTCGGCGGCGGACCCGCTGGCGCGGACGCTGGTGGAGCGGGGGTGGTCGCTGCGGCGGTAGCGGCCCCGTCCGCGACGGCGAGCGCGGTCGCAGGGGGCGCCGCGGCACCGGCCGTAAGGCGTACGCCATTGAGCCGGTACCGTAGATGGTTGGCAGCAATGCAGCCTGCCTCCTCCCGCCCCGTGTACCAGGAAGGTGTCCGACACCGTGGAAACCGCCGCCCGGACCGCCCCGGCCGCAGTGATTGTCGCCATCGACGGCCCCTCCGGCACGGGCAAGTCCAGCACCTCCAAGGCCGTCGCCGCCAAGCTCGGCCTCAGCTACCTGGACACCGGCGCCCAGTACCGGGCGATCACCTGGTGGATGCTGACCAACGGGGTCGACGTCGACGACGCGGCAGCCGTGGCCACCGCATCGGCCAAGCCCACCCTCGTGTCCGGCACCGACCCGTCCGCCCCGACCATCACGGTCGACGGCGTCGACGCGGCAGGACCGATCCGCACCCAGGAGGTCACCTCCCGGGTCAGCGCGGTCAGCGCCGTCCCCGAGGTGCGCACCCGGATCACCGAGCTGCAGCGCGACATCGCCCGCGGCGCCGAGGGCGGCATCGTCGTCGAGGGCCGCGACATCGGCACCACCGTGCTGCCCGACGCCGACCTGAAGGTCTTCCTCACCGCTTCGGCCGAGGCCCGCGCGTCCCGCCGCAGCGGCGAGACCAAGGGCGCCGACGTCGCCGCCACCAAGGAAGCCCTGATCAAGCGGGACGCGGCCGACTCCGGCCGGAAGACCTCCCCGCTCGCCAAGGCGGCCGACGCGGTCGAGGTCGACACCACCGAGCTGACTCTCGACCAGGTCATCGAGTGCGTCGTCACCCTGGTCGAGGAGAAGCGGGCCGGGAAGTGACGGAGGGCAGCGAGCGCGGTGCCGCCGTCGGGCGGGGCATCGGCATCGGGCTGATGTACGGCCTGTGGAAGCCCCGGGTGCTGGGTGCCTGGCGGGTGCCGGCCACCGGCCCCGTCGTGCTCGCCGTGAACCACGCGCACAACATCGACGGACCGATGCTGATGGGGACCGCGCCGAGGCCGGTGCACTTCCTCATCAAGACGGAGGCCTTCGTCGGGCCGCTCGACCCGTTCCTGCGGGGCATCGGACAGCTGAGGGTCGACCGCGACAGCGTCGACCGGAACGCGATCACCGAGGCGTTGGACGTGCTGAGCGGCGGCGGGGTGCTGGGGATCTTCCCCGAGGGCAGCCGGGGCGAGGGCGACTTCGCGTCGCTGCGCGCCGGACTCGCCTACTTCGCCGTACGGTCGGGGGCGCCCATCGTCCCCGTCGCCGTACTCGGCAGCACGGAGCGCAAGAGCCGGCTGATACCGGCACTGCCGCCGCTGCGCAGCCGGGTCGACGTCGTCTTCGGCGACGCCTTCCAGGCCGGAGACGGCAGCGGGCGGCGTACGAGGAAGGCACTGGACGAGGCCACGGTACGGATCCAGGAGCGGCTCACCGCCCACCTGGCCGGGGCCAGGCGCCTCACCGGGCGCTGACCGAGTCCCACCGGGGGCGACCGGGCGTTAGCGCCCCGCCCGCCGGTGGGCGAGACTTGAGTAGTGGGTCGCGGAGAAACGCGGCCCATCGATGATGAACGAGGAACGGACTTCATGAACGACCAGATCCACTCCGGCGACGAGCACGGACCCGAGCAGGGCGCCGACCACGGCGTGCTCGGTGACGCCGAGTACGCGGAGTTCATGGAGCTCGCCTCGCAGGAGGGCTTCGACCTCGAAGAGGTCCAGGACGCCCTCGGCGAAGCCGCTGCCGGACCGCTGCCCGTGCTCGCCGTCGTCGGCCGCCCCAACGTGGGCAAGTCGACCTTGGTGAACCGCATCATCGGCCGCCGCGAGGCCGTCGTGCAGGACAAGCCCGGCGTCACCCGCGACCGCGTCTCGTACGAGGCCGAATGGGCCGGCCGCCGCTTCAAGGTGATGGACACCGGTGGCTGGGAGCAGGACGTGCTGGGGCTCGACGCCTCGGTCGCCGCCCAGGCCGAGTACGCGATCCAGACCGCCGACGCGGTCGTCTTCGTCGTGGACTCCACCGTCGGCGCCACCGACACCGACGAGGCCGTCGTACGGCTGCTCCGCAAGGCCGGCAAGCCGGTCGTGCTGTGCGCCAACAAGGTCGACGGACTGTCCGGCGAGGCCGACGCCACCGCTCTGTGGTCGCTGGGCCTCGGCGAGCCGCACCCGGTCTCCTCCCTGCACGGCCGCGGTACGGGCGACATGCTCGACGCCGTCCTGGAGGCCCTGCCGGACGCTCCCGCGCAGACCTTCGCGGGCGGCACCGCGCTCGGCGGCCCGCGCCGGATCGCCCTCATCGGCCGTCCGAACGTCGGCAAGTCCTCGCTGCTGAACAAGGTGGCCAAGGAGGACCGCGTCGTCGTCAACGAGCTGGCCGGCACCACCCGGGACCCGGTCGACGAGCTGATCGAGCTCGGCGGCGTCACCTGGAAGTTCATCGACACCGCGGGCATCCGCCGCCGGGTGCACCTCCAGGAGGGCGCGGACTACTACGCCTCGCTCCGTACGGCCGCCGCCGTGGAGAAGGCGGAGGTCGCCGTCATCCTGATCGACTCCAGCGAGTCCATCTCCGTGCAGGACCAGCGCATCGTCACGATGGCCGTCGAGGCCGGCCGTGCGATCGTGCTCGCCTTCAACAAGTGGGACACCCTCGACGAGGAGCGCCGCTACTACCTGGAGCGCGAGATCGAGACCGAGCTGGCCCAGGTCGCCTGGGCCCCGCGCGTCAACGTCTCCGCCGTCACCGGGCGCCACATGGAGAAGCTGGTCCCGGCGATCGAGACGGCGCTGGAGGGCTGGGAGACCCGCGTTCCGACCGGCCGCCTCAACGCCTTCCTCGGCGAGATCGTCGCCTCCCACCCGCACCCGGTCCGCGGCGGCAAGCAGCCCCGCATCCTGTTCGGGACGCAGGCCGGTGCCAAGCCGCCGCGGTTCGTGCTGTTCGCCTCGGGCTTCCTGGAGGCCGGCTACCGGCGCTTCGTGGAGCGCCGGCTGCGCGAGGAGTTCGGCTTCGAGGGAACGCCGATCCACATCTCGGTGCGGGTGCGCGAGAAGCGCGGCCGGAACAAGTAGGCAGCACCTCCATGAGGTGGCTGCAACACCTCTGTGAGTTCTGTGAGAAGTACGCCTCTATGAGGTGACGGTGGCGCCCGTGGGCGCTAGAAGCCCCTGCGGGGGCCGGGCGGCAGTGCGGCGGGAAGATGGTTCCCGGTGTACTGCCGCCCTTGGTTGTGCTGGGTGTGCAGGTTCTGCCAGGTGCTGAGGTGCTGCGGGTAGGGCGTGTGCTGCTGCTGCGGAGCGTGCGGGTGTGCCTGGTAGCCGCCGCCGTATCCGTGGCCCATCCCCGGCCCCGTTCTGAAGGCCGTGAAGCCGAGGTCCTCCTCGCCGCTCCGGTCGCCGGGCAGGGCCCGGAAGGACCTGCGGTACTCGGAGTAGAGCGCGTCGTAGATCGGCGTGAACGTGGACTGCGGCGGGGCCTCCTGCGACGGCCGCATGGCAGGGATCTGGCTCTGGTACGGGCGAGTGGGGTCGTATGAGTGCACGTCTGTGCCAACGACCCCACTGCCTCTCGGATGCGGGTGACGCGGGTACGGGTGGGACCGGTGCGCGGGCGTACGGAACTTCCGCGTCCGGATTCACCCGGGGCCCGCCCCGGCTGTCAGGTACCGGCCAGCGGCATCGTCGCCGCGACCAGGAGGCCGTTCGCCGCCGCCTTGTCCAGGGCGGTGCGCAGCACGTCCTCGCGCGGCTGGTGGCCGATGGAGCCGGTCGGGGCGGCCAGTACCAGGACCTTCTGCGACTTGTTGGCCGCGGCCCGCCAGGAGTCGGTGACCTGGAGCGGGCGGTGTGCCTGCCACCAGGCGACCGGGCTGCCGCCCGCAGTGCCGGGCTGCAGCACGGCGTGCAGCTGGCCCATGGCGAGCAGCACGGACCAGCCGGGCAGCAGGTCGGGCACCGACTTCAGGTCCGGGACCGGCCGGAAGCCCTGCTCGACGAGGAGCGGCAGGAACTCGTCGCCGCTCTTCGAGCCGGGGCGGGAGATCGCCGTGGTCGGCTCGACGACGAGCGCGGGCCGCAGCTCGCCCTCGATGAGGACCAGGCCGCTGGTCACCCCGAGCACGGCCTGCTCGGACGAGCCGTCGGCGCCGCCGCCCGAGCCGTCCTGGCTGGCGGTGATGGAGCGGACCGCGCCCTGCAGCTGCTCCTCGGAGACCGGGACGACCTGGGAGGGGATGCAGGTGGCGTGCGCGAAGGCGAGGACCGCGGTCTCCTCGCCGACGAACAGCACGGTGCTGGTGGCCTCCTGGGCGGAGTCGCCGGGGGTGCGGCAGGAGGTGCAGTCGTAACCGCCGGGGGCGTTCTCGCCGGCGAGCAGCCGGTCGGCTTCTACGTCGCCGATCTCGGCGCGTACGTCGTCGCTGACGTCGAGCATGCGCGACACGGGTGGCTCCTCGAACTGGATGCTGGCACCGGGCGGTTCCCGGAGCTTCAAGAAGACAACGGGCGATCTGTGGCGGGGGTCACGCGCGACGGGGAACGGAATCGACTCATCCGGCGCGGAGGGTGAACCGGGGGGCGGAAGCCCTCACTCCATGTCAGTGCCTGCTGTTTGCACGCAAGTTGGGGCCGTGAGGTGGGTCACAAGTCCATCGGGCAGTTGGTCGACAAATCATGATATGAGTGAATCAATTGGGTGTCCGGAATTGGCTGTTACCTGGGGTAGTAGGCAACTGGCCTCGAATGACAAGGACTTGGTTGATAACGGGGCGTGCGGGTCCATAGATTCCACCGCCGTGTGCATCGAGCACCGCCCGGACACGCCTGCCGGAACGCACCGTCCAGCAACACCCCGGTGGGCGGGGCGGCACGGAACGGGAGCGCCGGACGCGCTCACGGCCGTACCGCCCAGGGGGAGTCCGGGTCCTGCGAGAGGGATTCCATGACCGCATGTTCCAGTGCGATACGCCGCGGCAACCGCCGTCGTGAGACAGCAGCGCTCGTCGGGGCCGCCCTGGTGGCCCCGCTGGCCCTGATCGTCGCCACCGGCCCGCAGGCCGCAGCGGCGGACCGCGGAGTGTGGGACCGCATCGCCCGGTGCGAGAGCGGTGGCAACTGGCACATCAACACCGGCAACGGCTACTACGGCGGGCTGCAGTTCTCCGCCGGGACCTGGCGCGCGCACGGCGGCGGGGCGTACGCCCGCACCGCCGACCGGGCGAGCAGGGCCGAGCAGATCGCCGTCGCCACCAAGGTCCAGCGCGCGCAGGGGTGGGGCGCCTGGCCCAGCTGTTCACGCAGGGCGGGTGCGGCGGGCGCCGCACCCGGCGCTGCCGCGCTCCCCGGGTCCCGGGCCGCGAAGTCCGGGCCGGGGAAGGCGGACCGGGGGCCGCAGCGGGCCGACCGGGGCAAGAGCCGCACCCCGGCGTCCGGGGGCGGCAGCTATGTGGTGCGGTCCGGCGACACCCTGGGCGGCATCGCCTTGGCGCACCGTACGAGCTGGCAGCAGGTGTACGCGGCCAACCGGGCCGTCGTCGGCGGCAACCCGGACCTGATCGTGCCGGGGCTGCGGCTCAACATCTGAGGTCCGAGCGTCCGAGGTCCGGGCCCTCCCTGGTCCGGCCGTCCGAGGTCCTGGCCGTCCGTGGCCCGGACCGCTTCCCGAGTGCCGCGCGTGGGCCCCGTCCGGTCGCCCGACCGGGTGGGGCCCGGTGGCGTCCCGCGCGGCACGCGCGCGCGTGGGCGGGACGGTGATGGGGTGACCCGGTGTTGAAGCCTCGATTCCGTCTTCTGTCCTGCGCCGTGCTCGGCGCGCTGCTCGCCCTCTCCCCGGTGTCCGCCGCGACCGCAGCGGCCCCCGCCTGCCCGACCGTCCAACCACCGCCGGGCGACCGGGGGTTCGGCCCCCACGCGTGCGCCGCGAGCCAGTGGCCGTGGAGCTGCATCGCCGAGTGCGAGAGCGGCGGCGACTGGAAGACCAACACCGGCAACGACTACTACGGCGGCCTCCAGTTCGAGCAGCCGACCTGGGAGGAGCACGGCGGCCTCGGATACGCGCCCCGGGCCGACCTCGCCACCCGCGCGGAACAGATCAAGGTCGCCGAGGTGGTCCTGACCACGCAGGGTTGGGCGGCCTGGCCGGACTGTTCGAAGCGGTACGGACTGGGCGACCGGCGCATCCACATCGTGAAGGCCGGCGAGACGCTGTCGTCGATCGCCGCGAAGTACAAGGTCAAGGGTGGCTGGAAGGCCCTCTACCAGGCCAACAAGGACATGATCGGGCCCCGCCCCGACGGGCTCAACGCCGGCACCTGGCTGGTCCTCCCGGGCGGTTCGGGACCGGGCCGTGCCCTTGCGGAGCCCGAGAGCGCGGAGCCCGCGAGCTCTCCGACGCTTCTCCTGTGAACGCGACCCGCCCCCGGTCAAGTTCGGACACGAACACCGGGCCGGGGGCGGGCAGCGCCGGCAGCCGTTGTTCCGCGAGGACGACGGCTGTCGTCGTGCTGAGGGCCGCCAGGAGCGCGTACGTACGGGCCGCCGTGCCGGGTGACATGCCGAGGGTGGGTTCGTCGACGAGCACCACGCGGGTGCGGGCGCGCGCGGCGGTGGCGGGGGCCGCGGCGGCGAGCAGGGCCCGGGAGACGGCGAGCATGCGCTGCTCGCCGCCGGAGAGGGTGCCCGCGAGGCGGGGGAGGAGCGGGCGCAGCGCGGGGTAGGCCTCCAGGGCGGGTGAAGCGGCGCCGCCCGGCGGGGTGTTGAGGGCGAGGTTGTCGGCGACCGTGAGGCCCCCGTACACCGCCCGCAGATCCGGTACGAAGCACAGGCCGCGCCGGGCCCTGCCGTGGGCGGGCAGCCGGGTGACGTCCGCTCCTTGCCACCGGACGTGTCCGGCGCTGAGCGGGACGGTGCCCGCGAGGGCGCGCAGGGCGGTCGTACGGCCGGATCCGTTGCGGCCCAGGAGGACGGTCAGGGCGGCGGCAGGGACGGAGAGGTCGACGCCGTGGAGGGCTTCCAGGGGGCCGTAGCGGACGCGGGCGGCGCACAGTTCGATCTCGACGGTCACCGGGGGATCCTCTTTGAGACGGCGGGGGAGGCACCGGCCGTGACGGTGCCGGTGACGACGGTGCTGGTGACGATGGATCCGGCGGCCATGGTGTGGACGGTGTCGGCGATGTCCGCGACCAGGTCGAGGTCGTGCTCGACGACGAGGACCGCGGTGCCGTCGGCGGCGAGCGCCGCCAGCACGCGCGCGAGAGCGGCGGTCTCGGCGGCGTCCAGTCCCGCGGCGGGCTCGTCGAGGAGGAGGGTGTGCGGGCGGCCCGCGAGGGCCCGGGCCAGCTCGACCCGGCGGAGGGTGCCGGTGGGAAGCCCGGCGGCGGGGAGGTGGCGGACCGGGCCGTCGAGGGCGAGCAGCCGGAGGGCGGGTTCGACGGCGGAAAGGTCGCGGCGGTGGCCGTGTTCGGCGCCCAGGAGGACGTTCTCCTCGACGGTGAGGGACGGGAAGACGGCGAGCTGCTGGAAGGTCCTGGCGACGCCGAGGCGGGTGCGGGCGTGGGCGGCGCTGCGGGTGATGTCGGTGCCGTCCAGCTCGACGCGGCCGCCGGTCGGGCGCAGGGTGCCGCAGAGGCAGTGGAAGAGGGTGCTCTTCCCCGCGCCGTTCGCGCCGACGAGGGCGGTGACGCTGCCGTACGGGACGGTGAGGTCGACGGAGTCGAGGGCCAGGAAGGCGCCGTAGGCGAGGCGGACCCGGTGGGCGCGGAGCGGGTGTCGGGGCGGGTGTTGGGGCGGGCGAGGTCCCGTGCGGCGGGGGCGGCCCCGGGGCAGGGCGGGGCGCTCGGGGACCGCACCGCGGCGAGGGGGGCCGCCCGGGCCGCGCGGCTGTGGGAGGAACGGGCGGAGCAGGGCCAGGACGCCGATCAGTACCGCCGCAGGGCCGGCCGTGGTTCCCGCCTCCAGCGCCGTCAGGAGGACCGCGGCCGTGCACGCAGTCAGCAGGCTGTCCGCGCCCAGGACCAGCACCGCGGCGAACCACAGCAGGCCGCGGACCGGGTCGTACGCCGTCGGGTCGAAGGTCTGAACCGACATGGACAGCAGACCGCCGCCGAGCGCGGCCAGGGCGGCTCCGGCGACAAAGGTGAAGGCCTTGAGGGCCGGCACCCGCACGCCTGCCGCCGCCGCACCCTCCTCGTGGTCGCGCAGCGCGGCCAGCGCACGCCCCGAACGCCCCCTGCGGAGCCGGGAGACCAGGAGGAGGCAGGCCAGGAGCAGGGCCAGTTCCAGTACGTAGTAGGCCCGGTCGGAAGTGAAGCCCGCCGGGCGGGAGAGCGTCAGGCCGGCCGTCGCGTACGGCTGGTCGAACACGAAGCGGCTCACCGCCACCCCGAACGCGAGCGTCGTCAGCGCCAGCGCCAGCCCGTGGCGGCGGATCGCGGGCCACCCCAGGAGGAGGCCGAGAGGGGCCGTCAGCGCCACGGAGAGCGCCAGGGATGCCAGTTCGGGCAGGGGAGGCAGCCCGGGGAGCCTGCCGCCCGCCAGCAGGGCGGTGAAGAGCGCGCCGAGCCCCGCGTACGCCGACTGCCCCAGCGAGATCTGCCCGCCGCGCCCGCTCACCACCACCAGGGACAACAGGATCACGGCCGTAGCGGGTACCGGCAGGGCGGTGTGCAGCCCGTCGCCCGCCAGGCCCAGGGGAAGCAGGAAGAGGACCGCGGCGAGCAGGGGCAGGGGACGCGGGGCCGGGAACCGTACGGCGCGGCCCGCTCGGGACAACAGGCCGACGCCGCCCGCTCGGTACAACAGGCCGGGGCGGCTCTGCCGTACGGGGCGGGCTCCCTGTCCGGGGCGGGTCCGCCCGGCGGGCACGGGCGCGGCCGCCGGGTGGGCGGACGGCGTCCCCGGGCCCGGGGACGGGAACAGCAGGGCCGCCGCCAGCAGCGCCACCACAAAGAGGTTGGCGCCGACGGACTGCACCAGGGGGCCCGGCCAGCCCGCCGGATGCAGCCGGGTCAGCTGGGCCTGGGCGACGCCGATCAGCAGCGCCGCCGCGACGGCGACCGGCAGGCTGCGCATCCGGGCCAGGGCCGCGACCGCGATCACCTCCACCACCAGGAGGGGCAGCCCGTACGGGTCGAGTCGTACGTACGGCGCGAGGAGGACACCGGTGAGGCCCGCCGTGAACGAGCCGAACGCCCAGCCCGCCGCCGCCACCCGGTCCGCGTCGATGCCGCCCAGGACGGCCAGCCGCCGGTTGTCCACCACGGCGCGCAGCGCGCGGCCGAAGCGGGTCCTGCGGGTGAAGGCCCCCACCGCGGCGGACAGCAGCAGCACGGCGGCCAGGGGCGGCCAGGGGGAGTCGCCGAAGAGTTCCGGCGCGTCGGCGCGGGCGCCCTCGCCCCACAGCAGGGCGGCCGCGCCGATCAGCAGGACGAACACCCCGATCGAGGCCACCAGGGTGCGGGCGGGGTCCGTGCCGCGGACGGAGAGCGGCCGGAAGACTGCGCGGTCCAGGAGAAGACCGACGGCCGGGGCCACCAGCAGCAAAGTGGTGGCGGCGGCGAGCGGCACCGGCCAGTGCCAGTCCACCGCCAACTGCCGCACGACATAGGCGCAGAGCATGGCCACGGCCCCGTGCGCCAGGTTCAGCACCCCTGTCGCCCGGTACGTGACGATCAGGCCGATGCCGGACAGGGCCGCGGCGCTGCCGATCGCCAGACCGGCCAGGGTGAGGTCGTACGTCAGGGAGGACACCGGGCGTCAGGTCCCGGACCCGGTCCCGCTGCCGGCCCCGGAACCGGAGACCCCGGTCGCACGGTCCGCACCCGCCCCGGCCTCGCCCGCGCCCTCGCTCCCGTCCTCGCCCTCGCCCTCGCCCTCAAAGAGGTGCTCGGGCTCGCAGACCGGGCACGGGGCCAGGTCCCGGACCCCCGCCGCCGGGGCGGCCTCCGGCTTGCCGAGGACGAGCGGGCAGTCCGGGCGGTGGGCCAGCGTGCCGCCGGGCAGATGCAGCAACGGGCCCTTGGCGGAGGGCCGTCGGCCCTCCTCGGGCGGCACCGGCGGTTCCGGTACGGCGTCCCGGCCCCGCCCGTCGGGGTTCCGGCCCCACCCGCCGGGGTCCCGCCCGGCCAGCAGCACCGCCCCCGCCACGATCAGTGCCGCGCCGGGCAGCGTGCAGGACGCCAGGTAGGGGACCTGCCGGGCGGTGAACCGCTCGCCGGACACCCCGTACCAGCCCAGCACGCACAGCACCGCACCGCAGCCGACGGCGCCCAGTGCGACCCACACGTACGGTGCTCTGCGCATCGCGCCCCCTGTCCATCACGGACGATTCCTTGCACTATGCCCTGTGTGGGACCGACCCTGAAGGTGGTGGGCGCAATGCTCGTCGGCAGGAATTCCCGGACCGCTGCGTGTGCGGCGGCAGCAGTGCTGCTCCTGGCCTCCGGTGCCACCGCGTGCGGTGACGGCGGCGGCGACCCGCCCAAGTCGCCCGCGAGCGGCGTGAGTTCGACGCCGGGCGCCGGTTCGGGGACGACGGGCGGCATCGACCCCCAGCCCTCCGACTCCGCGTCCGCCAGCGGCCCCGCCGACACCACGGCGGCCAAGCGGGAGGTCGAGAAGAACTGGACGACGTTCTTCGACCCGGCCGTCCCCACCAGGGAGAAGGCGAAGGTCCTGGAGAACGGCACCCTCCTCGTACCGCTGCTGACCGCCTTCAACAACGACAAGCGCGGCGGCCAGAGCTCGGCGCAGGTCCAGGACGTGCGCTTCAACTCGGCCACCCAGGCGGAGGTGACGTACGACCTGCTCCTCGACGGCACCCCCGTGCTCCCCGGCTCCAAGGGCACCGCGGTCCTCCAGGACAACATCTGGAAGGTGTCCGTGAAGTCCCTGTGCGCCCTCGTCAAGCTGAGCGGCAATGCGGCTGCCCGGGGCTGCTGAACGGCTCGGGGCAGCCGAACGGCCCCGGGCCGCCCAACAGCCCTGCGGAGCTGAGACCGAGCGGCCCCCGGCCCTGTTCCGGCACCCGCTGTACGCAGCCCTGTCGGCGCTCCTCGTGCTGTGCGCCGCCGCCTGCGGCAGCCGGCTGCCCGAGAGCGACTTCGAGCAGCCTGCCACCAGCACGGCCCCCGCCGCCGCCCCGCCCCTGCGTGTCGGCATCGTCGCCAGCGCCACCAGCCCGGTCGGCGGCGACACCTTCACAGGACCCGGCGACGGCGCCCGCGCCTACTTCGACGTGCTCAACTCCCGCGGCGGCATCGGCGGCCGCCAGGTCCAGGTGGAGACCTGCGACGACGGCGGCAGCGGCATCGGCAACACCGAGTGCGTACGCCGGCTGATCGAGGAGAAGAAGGTGTTCGCCCTCGTCGCCACCACCGCCCTCGACTACGCGGGCGCCCCCCTGGTCTCCGCCGCCGGCGTCCCCGACATCGGCGGCCAGCCCATCGGCACCGCGTACGATACCTACCCCCACCTGTACGGGATCTACGGCAGCCTCGCCCCCCGCACCGGCAAGAAGCCCGGCTGGAACGGCACCCTCTACGGCGGCACCGAGGTCTACCGCTACTTCAAGAGGGCGCACGGGGCGCGCACCGCCGCCGTCGTCTCGTACAACCAGGCGTCCTCCGCCTCGTACGCCCGTCTCACCGTCCAGGGGCTGCGGGCCGAGGGGTACAGCGTCGTCGAGGAACAGGTCGACTTCGCGCTGCCCAATTTCCGTGCCGTGGCGGCCGACCTGAAGGAGCAGGGCGCCGACCTCGTGTTCGACGCCATGGACACCCACGGCAACGCCCAGCTGTGCAAGGCGATGGACGCCGTCGGCGCCGACGTCACCGCCAAGGTCACGAACGTACAGAACTGGTCCGCGACCGTCGCCGACGACTACAAGGACGCACCCCGCTGCCGCAACGCCCTGTGGGTGACCGGTGGCAGCCGCAACTACGACGACAAGGACGACCCGCAGGTCCGCGAGTTCCGTACCGCCCTGCAGGGCAGCCTCAAGAGGAGCGGGCGGAACGAGCAGGCGCTGTCGCAGTGGCAGCTCGAAGGGTGGGCCGCGGCCATGTGGTTCACCGACGCCGCCGTGACCTGTCTCGGGAACACCTCGGGGGACGCCCCCGCGCACGCCCTCACCCGCTCATGTGTCGAGCGCCACCTCGACCGCAAGGAGCCGTACACCGCCCGCGGCCTGCTCCTCCCCGTCGGGTACGCCCCCGCACCCGCCCCGCCCGCCGAGCGCCGCACCTGCCTTTCCGTGGCACGCTGGAGGGACGGCACGGGCTGGGTGACGCAGGGCGAGATGAACCGCAACTGCTTCACCGTCCCGCAGCTGCCCTACCGTCCGTGAGGGGCCTCTGCACATGCGCGGCCGACGAAGGGACAAGTACAGTCCCTAACCGAAGGAACGGCGGAGGGCTCCGTGACGGGGCCGTCCGGGGCCGTCGAAGACCAGGGGGACGTACCGGCGCATGCACATCTCTTTTCTGCTCCACAACGCCTATGCCGTCGGGGGCACGATCCGCACCACGTTCAACCTCGCCCAGACCCTGGCCGAGCACCACGACGTGGAGATCACATCGGTGTTCCGGCACCGCGACGAACCCTCCATGAGCGCCCCCGCCGGAGTGCGCATCGGACACCTCGTCGACCTGCGCAAGAAGAGCCCCGACTACGACGGCGACCTGCCCGACCACGCCCGCCCGGCCCGTGTCTTCCCGGCCGGCGACAGCCGCCACTACCAGTACAGCCGGCTCACCGACCAGCGCATCGGCGCCCACCTCCAGGGCCTGAAGACCGACGTCGTCGTCGGCACCCGGCCGGGCCTCAACGTGCACATCGCCCGGCAGGCCCGGCGCGACACCGTACGGATCGGCCAGGAGCACCTCACCCTCGACAGCCACCGCTTCCGGCTGCGCCGCGAGCTGCGCTACCGGTACGCGCTCCTGGACGCGGTCACCACCGTCACCGAGGCCGACGCCCGGTCGTACCGCACCAGGCTGAAGCTGCCGGGCGTCCGCATCGAGGCCATGGCCAACAGCATCCCGGCGGCCTCCCTGCCGCCCGCCGACGGCGACAGCAAGTGGGTGATCGCCGCCGGACGGCTCACCCCGGGCAAGCGCTACGACCTGCTGGTACGGGCCTTCGCCCAGGTCGTCGCCGCCCGCCCCGACTGGAAGCTGCGCATCTACGGGGACGGCGTCAGCGCCCCGGCGCTGCGCGCACTCGTCCACGAGCTGGGCCTGCACAACCACGTCTTCCTGATGGGCATCGCCGACCCTCTTGAGGCGGAGTGGCCCAAGGGCTCGATCGCCGCCGTCACCTCCGACCTCGAAGCGTTCGGCATGACCATCGTCGAGGCCATGCGCTGCGGCCTCCCGGTGGTCTCCACCGACTGCCCGCACGGCCCCCGCGAGATCATCCGCGACGGGGTCGACGGCCGCCTCGTCCCCATGGGCGACGCCGACGCCGTCGCGCGCGCCCTCCTCGCCCTCATGGCGGACGAGGAGCTGCGCAAGCGGATGGGCAGGGCCGCGCTGGAGAACTCCGCCCGCTTCGACCCCGGACAGATCGCCGAACGGCACGCGGCGCTCTACGCCGACCTCGTCGCCCGCGGCACCAACGACCGCACCCGCAGTCCGCTGCGGGACAACCTTCACCGCGCGCCGGGTGTCCTCATCGACGAAGCCTTCACCCTGCGCCGCAAGGTCCTCGCCACGCTCCGGAAAGGGCGTACCGCATGACCAGCTCTCCCTCCTCCCGGCCCTCGACGGCCCAGGCCGACGGGGCCGGTACCCCGGCGGATCCGCGCGCCGACTGCACCGCGGACTCCGCGGGCGGGGTCACCTTCGACGTGGCGGCCGCCGCGGCGCCCGACGCGGCGCTGGTGCTGCGGCGCACCGGCGGGTCGGGGAGCGGCGACGTACGGCTGCCGCTCACGCCGGTCGCGCACGGCCGGCTGCGGGCCGTGCTGCCCAGCACCGTCGACCTCCCCGAGGGCCGCTGGGAGGCCCATGTGTACGGCGGCGGGGCCGACCTCACCGTCCGGCCGGGGCTGCGCGACCTGCGCGCCCTGGTCGACCGCACACCGGACCCGCGTACCGAGGCCGTCGCCGTCCGCATCCCGTACGCGACGCCCGACGGCCGTCTCGCCGTCCGCAGCTGGCGCCGCTCCCCGCACGCCGAGGCCGGCGACATCGCGTTCGCCCCCGACGGCGCCACGATGACCGTCGAGGGGCGGCTGTACGGGGTCGAGGCGGGCCGGGACACGGTCGTCGAGGCCCGGCTGCGCGGCGACCGGGACAGGGTCCACCGGGAGCCCGTGACGGCCTCCGGGAGCGACGGCGGCGCGCACGGCTTCGCGTTCACCCTGCCGTACGCCTCCCTCAGTGAGGGCCGCGACGGTGCCACCTGGGTCTGGGACCTGTGGCTGACCGTGGCCGACGACACCCCGCCGATACGGCTGGCCAGGCTCCTCGACGACATCGCGGAGAAGCAGACCGTCCTCAAGTACCCGGTGCTGCCCGTCGGCGACACCGGCAAGACCGTCGCCTTCCCGTACTACACGCTCGACAACGACCTCGCCGTGCAGATCAGCACCCCCTGAGGCATCAGCACCTGAGGCATCACCCCCTGAGGCATCAGCACCTCTTGAGGTGAGGCTCAGCACCCCGAGGCCGCCTCAGGAGGGCGGCGCACCGCGGACCGAAGCTGTCCGCAACGCCTGGCAGACTCCGTTCCATGTTGGAGACCTCGGCCAGGCTGCTGCGTCTGCTCTCGCTGCTCCAGGCCCACCGCGAATGGACGGGCCCCGACCTCGCGGACCGGCTCGGCGTCACCCCGCGCACCGTGCGGCGCGACGTCGACCGGCTCCGTGAACTCGGCTACCCCGTCCACGCCAGCCCCGGCACCGGCGGCGGCTACCAGCTGGGCGTCGGCGCCCGGCTGCCGCCACTGCTCCTCGACGACGACGAGGCGGTGGCCGTCGCCGTCGGCCTGCGCACGGCGGCGGGGCAGGGCATCGAGGGCATCGGGGAGACCTCGGTGCGTGCCCTCACCAAGCTGGAGCAGGTGCTCCCCGACCGGCTGCGCCGCCGTGTCGGGGCCCTGACCGCGTTCACCGTGCCGATGCTGCACAGCGGCCGCGCCGACCCCGTGGACCCCGCCGTCCTCACCGAACTCGCGGGCGCCTGCCGGGACTCCGAGCGCCTGCGCTTCGAGTACCGCGACCACGCGGGCAACGCCACCCACCGCACCGTGGAGCCGCACCGCCTGGTGTGCACCGAGCGCCGCTGGTACCTGGTCGGCTGGGACGTCGAGCGATCCGACTGGCGTACGTTCCGGGCCGACCGGATCACCCCGAAGCCGCCGCACGGACCGCGCTTCGCACCGCGCGACGCCCCGGCCGACGACCTCGCCGCGTACGTCTCGCAGGGCGTCTCCACGGCGGCGTACCGGGCAACTGCCGTGCTGCGCCTGCTCGTACCTCTTGAGGTGGCGCGGGAGACCGTCGGCCCCAGCGACGGTGTGCTGGAGGCGGAGGGCGCACAGAGCTGTCTGCTGCGCACGGGGGCACTGAGCATGGACGTGCTGGTGATCCATGTGCTGCTGATGGGGCTGGAGTTCGAGGTGGTCGAGCCGGTGGAGCTGACGGAGCGGATCAGTGCGGCTCGTGACCTTCTGGGGCGGGCGGTGGAGCGGAGCCGCCCTTAGCCGCCTCCGCTTCCGCGTACGCACCCGCCTCCGCGTACGCGCCTGCCTCCGCCGCTTGCTCGACGGCCACGATCTCGGGGTGGTGCAGGTCGAACGCGGGGGACTCCGAGCGGATCTTGGGCAGCGTGACGAAGTTGTGCCGCGGCGGCGGGCAGGAGGTCGCCCACTCCAGGGAACGCCCGTACCCCCACGGGTCGTCCAGGTCGACCTTCTTGCCGTACTTCGCGGTCTTCCAGACGTTGTAGAAGAACGGCAGCGTGGAGAGACCGAGCAGGAACGCCCCCATCGAGGAGATCGTGTTGAGCGCGGTGAAGCCGTCGGCCGCCAGGTAGTCCGCGTACCGGCGCGGCATGCCCTCCGCGCCCAGCCAGTGCTGCACCAGGAACGTGGTGTGGAAGCCCACGAACAGCGTCCAGAACTGGATCTTGCCGAGCCGCTCGTCGAGCATCTTGCCGGTGAACTTCGGCCACCAGAAGAAGAACCCGGCGAACGTCGCGAAGACCACCGTCCCGAACACCACATAGTGGAAGTGCGCCACCACGAAGTACGAGTCGGTGACGTGGAAGTCCAGCGGCGGAGACGCCAGGATCACCCCGGTGAGACCGCCGAACAGGAAGCTCACCAGGAACCCCACCGACCACAGCATCGGCGTCTCGAAGGACAGCGAGCCCTTGAGCATCGTGCCCGTCCAGTTGAAGAACTTCACCCCGGTCGGCACCGCGATCAGGAACGACATGAACGAGAAGAAGGGCAGCAGCACCGCGCCCGTCGCGAACATGTGGTGCGCCCACACCACCAGCGACAGACCGGTGATGGCCATCGTCGCGCCGACCAGCATCACGTAACCGAAGATCGGCTTCCGGGAGAAGACCGGGATGATCTCGCTGACGATGCCGAAGAACGGCAGCGCGATGATGTAGACCTCCGGATGCCCGAAGAACCAGAAGAGGTGCTGCCAGAGCAGCGCGCCTCCGAACTGGGCCTCGAAGACCATCGACCCGAACCGCCGGTCCGCCTCAAGCACCAGCAGCGCCGCCGCGAGCACCGGGAACGCGACCAGCACCAGAATCGACGTAAAGAGTACGTTCCAGGTGAAGATGGGCATCCGGAACATGGTCATGCCGGGGGCGCGCATCCCGATGATGGTCGTCAGGAAGTTCACCGCACCGAGGATCGTGCCGAAGCCGGACAGGGCGAGGCCCATGATCCAGAGATCGGCGCCGATGCCGGGGGAGCGGACCATGCTGTTGAGCGGTGCGTAGGCGAACCAGCCGAAGTTCGCCGGGCCGCCCGGCACGATCAGCGAGCCGAGGACGATCAGCCCGCCGAAGAGGAACAGCCAGTACGAGAGCATGTTCAGCCGGGGGAACGCCACGTCCGGCGAACCGATCTGCAGCGGCATGATCTCGTTGGCGAACCCGGCGAAGGTCGGCGTCGCGAACAGCAGCAGCATGATCGTGCCGTGCAGGGTGAACGCCTGGTTGAACTCGTTGTTGGTCATCAGCTGGAGCCCTGGACGGGCCAGCTCCGCCCGCATCATGAGGGCCATCAGCCCGGCGACCAGGAAGAAGCCGAACGCCGTGATCAGATAGAGATGGCCGATCTTCTTGTGGTCCGTAGTGGTCAGCCAGTCCACGACCACCCGGCCGGGTCGCTGTACCCGCGCCGCCGGCGCACCAGCCGTCTCGACGGTCTCCGTGCCCATCGTGCCCCCTCGCATGCTGCGGACCGGGCCAACCGCCTCATGATGCGCGCGAGAACCCCCGATCCGACAGGGGGCGTACGTGATCGGATGTGCGTGCGACATGTGCTACAGGGCTGACGGGAGTGCCGAGTTGATGTGGAATCAAGAATTCCGGATTCCCCTGTGCCAGTGGCCGATTTCTTTCCACGGCACCGCTCCAGAATGCGGATCTTACCGGGTTCGGAGCCGCCGGAAAGGAAAGGGGTGGAGCTGGTGAATGCATCAAATACCCAGTGGGAAATGGGCATTTATGAACAACGAGACTGCCCTATCGAGTGAAAGCGACGTAAGCAAACTCTTGTCGTGATCTTGTGACACAAGCGTGACCGGGAAGGTATCTGGCGCCTACGGTGGGCCCCATGGCACCTCTACCCACACCCCCTGCCCAGCCCGACGACCACCCCGAGCGCTATGTGGGCCTTGCCGCGGCAGCGGCCGAGCGGACCGCCGGGGAGCACGGCTGGAGCACCGTCAGAACGCTCCCGCCGGGCGCGATCATCACCATGGAGTTCCTCCAGGGCCGGCTCAACTTCGAGGTCGAGGACGACACCGTGACCCGCTGCTGGATCGGCTGAGTCCCGCACGGGACCTCGGCGCGGACCGGCCCGTTCCCGGCCGGGACGGGAACGACGAAGGCCCCGGGCCGCTCCTGGTGAGCGGCCCGGGGCCTTCGCTGTGCGTATCCCGCTTTGTCCTGTCAGGGGCAGCGGCGGGAGGGCCTCAGCGCGCCGGGTGCGGTGTGTGCGACCCGCCCCCGCGCGTCTGCGGGGGCCGCCTGCTGCCCGCCGGGGTGACCGGTGCGCGCTCCGAGCGGACCCCGTGCGGCCGCGCCTGGAGGTGTGCGGGAGCGGGGAGATGAGCGGGCCGGGTGGCCCCGTACCGGCTGCTGCCCGCGCCCACCGGCTCGCGGACGGGCGCCGGGTCCGGACGTATCGAGGGAATCGCCGCCGGGACACCGGCCGGCACCGCCGGATCGGTGGCCCCGGGAAGGGCCGGAGCGAGCGCACCGCGCGCCCGCCACCGCTCGCGCACCGCGAAGACGAAGGCCTCCGCCCGTGCGATCAGCGGCTCGAACCAGGGCAGCGCCAGCAGGATCAGCAGTCCGGCGGCCCAGCCGAGCAGTACGTCGCTCAGCCAGTGCGTGCCCAGGTAGACCGTGGTGGCGCCGACACCGAGAGCGACGACCGCGGACATCACCGACAGCCAGCGCCTGGCCCGCGGGGTGGTCGCCAGATACGCGAGGATGCCCCAGGTCACGACCGCGTTGGCGGTGTGGCCCGAGGGGAATATATCGCCGCCGGCGAACATCTCGGCGGACCCGATCTCGGTCGCGTAGTGCGGTCCGAGGCGGCCCAGACCGATCTTCACCGCGCCCACCGTCAGGTTGAGCAGCAGCAGCGCCGTGGCCAGGGTGAGCAGCGGGCGCAGCGTGTGCTGACGCCAGGAGCGCCAGCCCAGCCACGCCGCGACCATCACCGCGGTCGGGCCGCGCTGGCCGAGCACCACGAAGTAGTCGAGGAAGGCATGCAGTTCGGGCCACTGTTCGTACGGCCGGAAGAGCATCACCTTCCAGTCGAGCAGGACGAGCCAGGAAGTGACCAGCACGGCCCAGACGATGGCGATGTAGAACGCCACCGTCGAGCCGAAGAGAACCTTGCGGGTCCGGCTCATGCCGGGGATCTCTATCTTCGGCAGCTCCGGTTCCCGGTCCAGCCGGGCAAAGATTCGGTCGATACGCACCCAATCGACATTACAGCGGGTGCGTCACAGGCCTGACCGGTCCTGCCTCTTTGTGATGACCATGTGATGTGGGGTGTGTCTCACCGTTAGGTTTATTCCCGGCTGTTCCGGAAATGGTGGGGACCTTGTGCCCTATTCATTCTTGCCCACTCCCGCAAGCCTCTTGAAATCTTCTGAATTCCCGTGACAGAGGCATCGGGAGAAATTCTCCGTTCCGCCGTCGGCCGGTACCGGCCCGGCCCGCGCCGGGCCGGGAACCGACCGCGCCGCGCGGTGCGTGGTGTTGCTTGGCACGCCGGAGCGGATGCCGGAACGGATGTTCACGCGGGCACGGGTGCGGGTACCGCGTGGTGTACGCCACACCGACTCCGGCATTTCCGTGAGAGATGGGCCACGCACCCCGGGGGTGAACTCGCGTACGCTGACGGCTCACTCGCCCGTCGATGCCGGGCCCACCAGGACGTATAAGGCACGGACGTCCCCGGCGGCCCACCGAGCGCGAGGGAATCACTGGGAGGTTACGTACATGGCAGGGACAACCACGGCCGGCGCCGAGCTGACTGCGGGAGGTCCTTGGCGACGGCTCCTGTCAGGTCGCGGAGCCAACCGCTGGGTCGTGCTCGTGGTCCTCTGCGTGAGTCTGATCCTCGTCGCGCTCGACTCGACGATCCTGCACATCGCGGTCCCCTCGGTCACCGAGGACCTGCGCCCCGGCTCCGTGGAGCTGCTGTGGATCGTCGACTCCTATCCCCTCGTCTGTGCGTCGCTGCTGATCCTCTTCGGCACGCTGGGCGACCGCGTCGGCCGCCGTCGCATCCTGCTGCTCGGTTACGGACTGTTCGGTTTCGCCTCCGCGCTGGCCGCGCTGTCGGAGACCCCGCAGCTGCTCATCGCGGCCCGTGCCCTGCTCGGCGTCGGCGGCGCGATGATCATGCCCGCGACGCTGTCGATCCTGCGCCAGGTCTTCCCCGACCGCCGCGAGCGGGCGATGGCGATCGGCATCTGGGCCGCGGTGTCCGGAATCGGCGCGGCCGGGGGACCGGTGCTCGGCGGCTTCCTGGTCGAGCACTTCTGGTGGGGCTCGGTCTTCCTGATCAACATCCCGCTGATGATCGTGCTCCTCCCGATCGGCCGTCTGCTGCTGCCCGAATCGCGCGGCAGCGGCCAGGGCCCGTGGGACGTGGTCGGCGCGCTGATGGCCTCCGCGGGCGTGCTCGGCGTCGTCTACGGAGTGAAGCGCGCGGGCAGCGGCGACCCGGTGCTCGACGTCATGACCCTGGCCCCGCTGCTGGTCGGCGCGGTGCTGCTGGTCCTCTTCGTACGCAGACAGAGACGCCGCGAGCACCCCCTGATCGACATGAAGCTGTTCGGCCGGGTCACCTTCACCACCTCCGTCGGCTGCCTCGTGCTCGGCATGCTGGCCCTGGTCGGCCTGGAGCTGATCGCCGTCCAGTACCTCCAGCTGGTGCTCGGACTGAGCCCGCTGGAGACCGGTCTGCGGCTGCTGCCGCTGACCTTCGCCGCGATGGCGGCGGGCGCGATCGGGGGGTGGGCGCTCCACAAGGTCGGCCCCCGGGCCATGGTGGTGTCCGGCTTCACGCTCACCGCGGGCTCCGTCACGCTGCTGACGATGATGGGCCAGGAGGACCGGCCCTGGCTGATGGCGGGCGGGTTCGTGCTGCTCGGCTTCGGCATCCAGGCGACGCTGTTCGGTTCGTACGAGTCGATGCTCAGCGAGGCCCCGGCCGACTCGGCGGGCGGCGCGGCGGCCATCGGCGAGACCTCCTACCAGCTGGGCGCCGGCATGGGCATCGCCCTGCTCGGCAGCGTCATGAACGCCGCGTACGGACCCGGCCTCCAGCACGTCGAGGGCGTCTCGGCCGCCTCCAGCAAGTTCGCGTCGAACTCGCTCGGCGAGGCGTACGAGGTCGCCAAGGAGATCGGTGGTGCGGCCGGGGCCGCACTGCGTTCCGCCGCCCGCGTCGCCTTCGTGCACGGCCTGCACGTGACCCTGCTGACCAGCGCGGGACTGCTGCTCATCGGTGCGGTCGCCGCGCTGAGGCTGCCGCGCGGCATGGACCAGGCGGCGTCGGGCCCGCAACCGGATCCGGCCGTGGACCCGGCGGCGGACCCGGACGCCGAGCTGCCGGCCCAGCCCCAGGAGTCCAAGAAGCTTCCGCCCGCGCGACGCGAGCCCGCCGAGGCGACGGCGGGCCTGGACTGACCCGGTCCCGGCCCCGTACCGTCACCCGGAGGCATTAACTATCACTGCTAGTTAATGCAGTGGTGAACAACTGCAGCCGAGAGCCGCCGGAGGGCCAGCATGTCCGCACATCCCCCCAAGCTTCCGCCGTTCGACGCCGCCGACCCGCTCGGCATCGACGACCTGCTCGGCCCGGAGGACCTCGCGATCCGCGACACGGTCCGCAGCTGGGCCGCCGACCGCGTCCTGCCGCACATCGCCGACTGGTACGAGCGCGGAGAGCTGCCCGGCATCCGCGACCTCGCCCGCGAACTGGGCTCCATCGGCGCACTCGGCATGTCCCTGACCGGCTACGGCTGTGCGGGCGCCACCGCGGTCCAGTACGGCCTGGCCTGTCTGGAGCTGGAGGCCGCCGACTCCGGCATCCGCTCGCTCGTCTCCGTACAGGGCTCGCTGGCCATGTACGCGATCTGGCGCTTCGGCTCGGAGGAGCAGAAGCAGCGGTGGCTCCCCGGCATGGCCTCCGGCGAGACCATCGGCTGCTTCGGCCTCACCGAGCCCGACCACGGCTCGGACCCGGCCGGTATGCGTACGTACGCGAAGAGGGACGGCACCGACTGGGTGCTCACCGGCCGCAAGATGTGGATCACCAACGGCTCGGTCGCCGGTGTCGCCGTCGTCTGGGCGCAGACCGACGAGGGCATCCGCGGCTTCGTCGTCCCCACCGACGCCCCCGGCTTCTCCGCGCCGGAGATCCACCACAAGTGGTCGCTGCGCGCCAGCGTCACCAGTGAGCTGGTCCTCGACGAGGTCCGGCTGCCCGCCGACGCCGTACTCCCGGAAGTGACGGGACTCAAGGGACCGCTGAGCTGCCTGAGTCACGCACGGTACGGAATCGTGTGGGGCTCGATGGGAGCGGCACGCGCCAGCTTCGAGTCGGCGGTCGAGTACGCGAAGACGCGCGAGCAGTTCGGCAGGCCCATCGGCGGATTCCAGCTCACCCAGGCCAAGCTCGCCGACATGGCCGTCGAACTCCACAAGGGCATCCTGCTCGCCCACCACCTGGGCCTGCGCATGGACGCCGGGAGGCTGCGCCCGGAACAGGTCAGCTTCGGCAAGCTCAACAATGTGCGGGAGGCGATCGAGATCTGCCGCACCAGCCGCACGATCCTGGGCGCCAACGGAATCTCGCTGGAGTACCCCGTGATGCGGCACGCCACCAACCTGGAATCGGTGCTGACGTACGAAGGCACCGTGGAAATGCACCAACTGGTGCTGGGCAAGGCGCTCACCGGACTCGACGCGTTCCGGTAGGCCCGGGACGGGGCGCCGGTGAGCGCCCTGCTCAGCTCTGGTTGAAGAAGCCGCCGGTCTGACGGCCGGCGGCCTCGCCGCTCACGATGCTCGTGTCGGCGGGGGTCAGCAGGAAGACCCGGGTGGCCACGCGCTCGATGGAGCCGCGCAGACCGAAGGTCAGGCCGGCCGCGAAGTCCACGACGCGCTTGGCGTCGCCCGGCTCCATGCTCGTCAGGTTCACGATCACCGGGATGCCGTCCCGGAACAGTTCGCCGATGCCGCGCGCGTCCCGGAAGCCGTCCGGAGTGACGGTGGCGATCCGGCGGCCCTTGTCCTCGGCGGCCTCGGAGACGACACGGACCCGGGGGTCCGTGACCCAGGGCTCGGGTGTCTCGTTGTTCCCCTCGGCGTACTCGTCGTCGTAGTAGCGGTCGTCGTCGCTGTCCTCGACGAGCCCGAGCCAGGCACTCGCCTTGCGCACCGATCCCATGAACGCCTCCTTTCACCGCGGTCTGCTTGTGTTCCGCTCCCCCTATGGTCGTCCATCATGCGGATTGCGCGCCAAGTGGATAGTCGGCGCGCAGGGTTTTCGTGACGGTACTGGTGCAGAAGTTGTGGTGATTTCCCTGGGCTCTGTCGTTGCGGGGGCCGCCGGGAGAGTGTAAATCGCACCATCGGGCCAGATGGGTGAGCAGGGGGTCGGACGGGTGAACATACGCCGTCTGTACGATGCCTGACGGACTGTTCAGTAGGTGGCGCGAGCGCACGGCCCACCGCATCACGGGGGCACACATTGTTCGGCATCGTCAGGCCCTGCACGCATCGGCTCAGCGAGGGTCTCAAGACCGAGTGGATGGCCCATCTCTGTGGACTCTGCCTGGCACTTCGCAGTGACCACGGCCAGTTCTCACGGATCGTCACCAACTACGACGGGCTGATCGTCTCGGTTCTGACGGAGGCTCAGTCCGTACGGTCGACGGACTGGCGGCGCACGGCCGGGCCCTGCCCGCTGCGGGCGATGCGCACTGCTCCGGTCGCACAGGGCGAGGGTGCGAGGCTGGCCGCCGCGGTCTCACTGGTGCTGGCCTCGGCGAAGGTACGGGACCACGTCGCCGACCGGGACGGGCTGTTGGGGCGTCGCCCCGTCGCGGTCGCCGCCCGCCGGGTCGCGCGGAGCTGGGACCGGGCCGGGGCGAGGACCGGGGCTTCGCTCGGCTTCGACACGTCGGTCCTCGTCGACGCGGTGGACCGGCAGGGCGGCATCGAGGCCGTCGCGGGCATCGGCACCCCGCTGCTCTTCGTCACCGAACCGACCGAGACGGCCACGGCCGCCGCCTTCGCGCACACCGCGGTACTGGCCGGACGGCCGGGCAACGCGGCGCCGCTCGCCGAGGCGGGCCGGCTCTTCGGGCGGCTCGCGCATCTGCTGGACGCGGTCGAGGACCGGGCCGCCGACGAGGCGTCGGGCGCGTGGAATCCGCTGACCGCGACCGGGACGTCGCTGGTCGAGGCGCGGCGGTTGTGCGACGACGCGGTGCGGGGGGTGCGGCTCGCGCTCCGGGACGCGGAGTTCGTGGACGCCAAGCTGGTGCACGTACTGCTGGCGCACGAGCTGGAGGAGGCGGTGAACCGGGCGTTCGGGACCACTGCGTGCGGGCACGGCGGGACGGGGGTGCACGGGAACACTCCGGTGCCGGGCAATCCGTACGCAATCCCGGGCGGTCCGCAGGCGCCGGGTGCGCCCGGAGGGCCCACTCCGCCTCCGCCGCCTCCGCCGAAGCCCCCGCGAGGGCTGCTGGCGGGGTGCATGGTGGCCATCGGACTGTTCTGCACCTGCCAGGTGTGCTGTGCGAACGAGTACGAGGGACCGTGGTCCAGGCAGAAGCGGGACGGTTGGTGCGACAACTGCGACTGTGATTGCAGCAGCTGCTGCGACGGATGCGATTGCTGCGACTGCTGTGGGTGCTGCGACTGTAGTTGCTGACGCCTGGAAGAGGGGGCGTGCAGCGGGGACGTGAGTGTGTGGGCGCACGGCTGGGCCCGGTGGGGGCAAGGGGCAGTGGTGGTGGAGTCTTGGCTCAACAGGACGCGGACCACACGCGACCGAAGTCGATGTGGGGGCGCGTGACCAGCCACTGCTGTGGGTGCATGGCGCTTATGGAACAGGTGTTTTGATGATGCGTCAACAGGCGTGTGGGTGGTTCTGAGACGACCTGTTCAGAATGTGGACATGCTTGACAGAGGGCTGAGCGGCGGCCTTAGTCTCGGGCCAGGACCGGGCTGAGGGGCTCGGTCCGGTGTGTGTGGCGTGCGGCCGGCTGTGTCCGGTGAGGGCGATTCCCGTGTGTGATCACTGTGTCCACGGAGCCTCTGCATGTCTGCCTTGGGTTGTTCTCTTCTTTCAATGTGCGTGTGCACGTGCAGGTCCGTCGTGGCTGATCGCGCAGTTCCCCGCGCCCCTAAAAGCCTGCCCCTTACCGCCCTAGCCGCCTTGGGCAGCGGGGCCGCCCCCCGGGGGCGGGACGGGTGGGCAAGGGGGCGGCCCTCACGCGGAGCGCACCCTCCCGCTCCGGCATGTGCTCGCTACCGCTCCACCCTGCCGGGCCCCGCCCCACCGGTTCACCGTGGGGATCGGGGTTGTTCCGGGTGGGATCCGTTCTGGAGGGGAGTGGTCATGGGTTCGGTGGGGAGTCGGCCGTTGTGCATGGGGGCCGAGGTGGGAGGTGGTGCCTCCGTCGGTGGGCTGGTGCGGCTCGCCGAGCAGGGGGTGCTGGACTTCGTGACCGTGGCGGGCGGTGAAGAGGGTGGCGGCGGGCGTCGGAGCGACCCCGTCGGGCTGCTGGCGCGGGCGGCGGCCGAGACCTCGTGGATCGGGCTCGTGCCCACCGTGACCGTGACACGGGCCGAGCCGTTTCATGTGCAGGCGGCCGTGGCGACCCTGGACCGGGTGAGCCGGGGGCGGGCCGGCTGGTCGGTCGCCGTGTCGGCCTCGGAGAGCGGGGCCGCTCTCTTCGGGCGCGAGCCGGCCCCGTCCGCCGACGCGCTGTGGCGGGAAGCCGGTGAAGTGGTCGATGTGTCGACCCGGTTGTGGGACAGCTGGGAGGAGGACACCGGCCCGGGGGATTCGTCGACCGGTCGCTTCGTCGACCCGGACAAGGTGCACCATGTCGACTTCGCGGGGGAGTTCCTCTCCGTCAAGGGGTCTGCGAGCGTGCCCAGGCCCCCGCAGGGGTGGCCCGTCACCGTTGTCGACGTGAGCGTGTGCGGGCCCGACGGGCTCGCCGTCGCCGCGCGCTACGCGGACGTCGTCATCGTCCGCGCCTTCTCCCCGGGGGAGGCCGGAGTCATGCGCGCCGACCTGCGGCGACGCGCCGCCACCGCCGGGCGCGACCCCGACTCGCTGCGGATCCTCGCGGCCCTCACCGTCGACCTCGCCGGAGAGCCGCACCTCGACGGGCCGCCGCTCGCGGAGACGGATGCCGTACGGATGAGGCAGGACGGGGCGGCCGGATACACCGGCGGGCCCGTGGGGCTCGCGCAGGTGCTCACCCAGTGGCACGCCGCCGACGTCGTGGACGGGTTCCACCTCACCCCCCTCTCGCCCGAGCGCGACCTCGAACGCCTGGTCAACGGGACCGCGACCCTGCTCCAACACCGTTGTCTGCAACGGAACTTCTACGCCGGTGCGACCCTCCGCGACCACCTCGGGCTCGCCCGGCCCGTCAGCCGGTACGCCCGCAGCGGCGCCGGACGACGGTCGTGACCGCAAGGCGGCAGGGCCGCGCACACCCTCGGACTCCGGGCGCTCGCAAGCGCCGTGTGGAAAGGTTGAACCCATGAGCAGCAGCGAAAACAGCGGCGCGGCCCCCCAGAGGGACGCGCAGCAGGAGCAGGAAGCGCAGCAGGACTGGCGGCGCTGGCACGAGCACCGTGTCGAGACGGTCGCCTCGCCGTACGGACCGCTCTCCCTCTGTGGCACCCACTGGCTCGCCGACCACCCGGACGGCCGCATCGACGGCGTGCCGGGACAGTGGCGGGAGGACGGCAAGGAGGTGGTGCTGACCGCTGCCGCGGCGGACGGGATCACGGTCGACGGACAGCCGCTCGACGGCGAGGTCCGGCTCGGCGCCGACCGCGGGCCGATCCCCGAGTCGCGCGTCGGCGCAGGTGAGAGGCGTCTCGTCGTCCTCAGCAGGGAGGGCCTGTGGGCGGTGCGGGACTTCGACCCGCAGTCCGCCGCGCGGCGCGCCTTCGCGGGCATCGAGGCCGGACCCTACGACCCCGCCTGGGCGCTGCCCGGCCGCTTCGTACCGTACGAGAAGGCCCGGAGCATCCAGGTCGAGAACGCGGACGGGCGCTCGCGCGGCCTCGGTCTGGCCGGAGAGATCGTCTTCGCGCACGACGGGTCCGAGCACTCGCTGCACGTCGCGGTCGAGGACGACGGCTCGCTGTGGGCCGTGTTCGCCGACGCGGGCAGCGGGAAGAACAGCTACCGGTTCCGCTTCCTGCGGCCCGCCGCGCCCGCCGTCGACGGCGCGGTGACCGTCGACTTCAACCGGGCCGTGCTTCCCCCGTGCGCCTTCGCCGACCACTTCATCTGCCCCTTCCCGCCGCCGGGCAACGCCCTGTCCTTCGCGGTGCCGGCCGGAGAGCTCAACAAGCAGGAGAAGTAAGGGAGTTGAGCAACTTCAGCCCCGGGCGCCCCAAGGGCCCCGGGGCTGACGCACGCCGTGTCCCTTCCTGTACTTCCGTACGCCCGTACACGGCTGAAACGCGCTCTTGCGCGTCCTGTTGAGGGCCCGAATACTCCCGAGACAGCGCTTGTCAGGGGCATTGCGGCCGAGCCAGTCGTCACGGGACCGCCGCACGCTTCCGGCTGCGCCTCACGGGCCCCGGGAAAGACCCCACATCGGACCGGGCCCCCGATTCCCCTCGGGAGGAACGACAAGTGAGGAACGAGCGCACCACCACACACAGAAGCGGCACAGCGAGACGCGTCCGGTTCCTGGCCGTGGCGGCAGGACTCGCCGCCGCTGCCGCGATCACCATCCCCAACGCCCAGGCCCAGCCGGCCGCCGACACCTCCGCAGTGAGCGCCACCCAGCTCGCCTCCGCCGGAGCCGCCGTGCTCGCAGCGGACGTCGCGGGCACCGCCTGGCACGTCGACAAGGCGACGAACACCCTTGTCGTCACCGCCGACAGCACCGTCTCCCGCGCCGAGATCGCGCGGATCAAGGACGCGGCGGGCGACAACGCACGTGCCCTGCGCATCGAGCGCACCCCGGGCAAGTTCTCCAAGCTCCTGTCGGGCGGCGACGCCATCTACGCGCCGAGCTGGCGCTGCTCGCTCGGCTTCAACGTCCGCAAGGGCGACACCTATTACGCGCTGACCGCCGGGCACTGCACCGACGGCAACCCCACCTGGTACGCCAACTCCGCCAAGACGACGAAGATCGGCCCGACCACCGGGTCCAGCTTCCCGGTCAACGACTACGGCATCCTGCGCTACGACAACGCCTCGGTCGCCCACCCGGGCACCGTCGGCAGCGTCGACATCACCAGCGCCGCCGACGCCACCGTCAACATGAACGTGACCCGGCGCGGCTCCACCACCGGCATCCACAGCGGCCGGGTCACCGGGCTCAACGCCACCGTCAACTACGGGGGCGGCGACGTCGTCTACGGCATGATCCGCACCAACGTGTGCGCCGAGCCCGGCGACAGCGGCGGCCCGCTGTACTCCGGTACCAAGGCGATCGGCCTCACCTCCGGCGGCAGCGGCAACTGCTCGTCGGGCGGCACGACCTTCTTCCAGCCCGTCACCGAGGCACTCAGCGCGTACGGGGTCACGATCTTCTGATCTCCGGCACCACCACCGAACTGCAGCCAGCAGCAGGCAGGCCCCCGATCCGGACTCGTCCGGACGGGGGCCTGTCGACTGGTGCCCCGCGGGGTTACCTTCTTCTCAGGACATGTCCGGAGACAGTGGGACTCCAGGGGGCCGTGATGGTCGAGGAGTTGTTGACGGCGGGGGCCGCGGCCGTGGGTGCCGGAGCGGTGTATCTGATGGCGGCGGCCCGGGTGGTCAAGCAGTACGAGCGGGGGGTGGTCTTCCGCCTCGGAAGGCTCAAGAGCACGGTGCGCGGGCCGGGGTTCACGATGGTGGTGCCCTTCCTCGACCGGCTCACCAAGGTGAACATGCAGATCGTCACGATGCCGGTGCCCGCCCAGGACGGCATCACGCGCGACAACGTCACGGTGCGCGTCGACGCCGTCATCTACTTCAAGGTGATCGACGCGGCGGACGCCCTGGTACGGGTGGAGGACTACCGGTTCGCGGTCGCGCAGATGGCCCAGACCTCGCTGCGCTCCATCATCGGCAAGAGCGAACTCGACGACCTGCTGTCCAACCGCGAACAGCTCAACCAGGGGCTGGAGTTGATGATCGACAGCCCGGCCGTCGGGTGGGGCGTGCAGATCGACCGGGTCGAGATCAAGGACGTGTCGCTGCCCGAGACCATGAAGCGGTCGATGGCCCGGCAGGCGGAGGCCGACCGCGAGCGGCGGGCCCGCGTGATCAACGCGGACGCCGAACTCCAGGCGTCGAAGAAGCTCGCCGAGGCGGCGGGCGTGATGTCCGACCAGCCGGCCGCGCTCCAGCTCCGGCTGCTGCAGACGGTGGTGGCGGTCGCGGCGGAGAAGAACTCGACGCTGGTGCTGCCGTTCCCGGTGGAACTGCTGCGGTTCCTGGAACGGGCGGCGCCGACCCCGCAGACGGCCGCGGCACCCGTACCGCAGGCGGCCGCATCCGTGCCGGTGCAGGCGCCGTCGGAGCTGTGGCCGGAGCCCGGACCCGAACCGGAGCCGGAGCCGGAGCTGTGGTCGGAGGGGGAGGCATTCGTCGTACCCACCGAGGAACTGTCGCTCCCGCCGTACGACTTCGGCGAGGCGACACGGATGCCGCCGGGGGTGCCGGAGATGCCACCGGAACCCCCGGAGGTGCCGGAGCCGCCGGAGGCGTCGGAATCCGGTACCGGAAGGACCAGTACCGGACAGGAGTAGACCTCACCCAGGGGCGGTCACCGGTTGCACGCGGTGTTCGCGACTGTGACCGGTCGGTCGCAAATCGGGCACACGTCTGGCATGTCCCTGGCATGTCAAGGGAAAGGGGGCGTGCGGTAGTTGTCGTGTGCGCGTCCTGAAGTCGACCTTGTGTGCCCCCGGTTGCCCTGGGAATAGTGGGGCCCCACCCGGGCCCACCCCCACACTTCCGGGCCCGGCCCCCCACAGGAGGTCACTTGTGAAGCACCGACGCATACCCAAGCGGCGCGCGGCAGCGGTCGGAACCGCCGTCGTCGCCCTGGTCGCCACGGGCATCACCTTCCAGGCCGCAAACGCGAGCGAAGGCGTGGCCCCCGCGCCGACGCTGAAGTCCCTCTCCGTGGCGAGCGCGGGCCAGCTCGCCTCCTCGCTCACCAAGCAGCTCGGCACGGACGTCGCCGGGTCGTACTACGACGCGAAGGCGAAGTCCCTCGTCGTCAACGTCACGGACGAGGCGGCGGCGGAGACCGTGCGCACGGCCGGCGGCAAGGCCAGAATCGTCCAGCACACCCTGGCCGAGCTGAAGTCGGCGCGTACGGCGCTGGCGGGCAGGGCGTCGATCCCGGGTACGTCCTGGGCGACCGACCCGGTCAGCAACAAGATCGTGGTCACGGCCGACCGCACGGTGAAGGGCGCCGCCCTCGCCAAGCTGAACAAGGCCGTCGAGGAGCTCGGCTCCAAGGTCCGGCTGAAGCACTCGAAGGGGGAGTTCAAGCCCCTCGTCGCGGGCGGCGACGCCATCTACGGTGCGAGCGCGCGCTGCTCGCTCGGCTTCAACGTGACCAAGGGCGGCGAGCCGTACTTCCTGACGGCCGGACACTGCACCGCGGACATCAAGAGCTGGTCCGACAAGCAGGGCGGCTCCGAGATCGGCACCACCGCCGACTCGAAGTTCCCGGGCAACGACTACGGTCTGGTGAAGTACACGGGTGACACCCCGCACCCCAGCGAGGTCAACCTCTACAACGGCAGCGCACAGGCCATCACCAAGGCCGGGGACGCCACCGTCGGCCAGAAGGTGACCCGCAGCGGGTCCACCACCCAGGTCCACGACGGCGAGGTCACCGGCCTCGACGCCACCGTGAACTACGGCAACGGCCAGGTCGTCAACGGGCTCATCCAGACCACGGTCTGCGCCGAGCCCGGTGACAGCGGCGGCGCGCTCTTCGCGGGCGACACCGCGCTGGGCCTCACCTCCGGCGGCAGCGGTGACTGCTCGGCCGGCGGGGAGACCTTCTTCCAGCCGGTACCGGCCGCTCTGGCCGCGACGGGGACCGAGATCGGCTGACGTACCGCGGGTGAATGACGAGCCCCGGCCTGCCACCAGCAGGCCGGGGCTCCTCGCTGTGCGGGTGGGGCGCCGGGGTCACTGCCGGGGCGCCGCCCCGATCCCCGCTCCTCGAACGCCGGAGGGGCCGGAAGGGCCGGAAGGGCCGGAAGGGCCGGAGGGGCCGGAAATGTGTGGCCGAGATCTCACCGATCCGCCAGACCCTCCTCCTCGCCGAGCGTCTTGACCTGATTCGTACCGTAAAGGCGGTCCGGAACATTGCGGCCGCATGGCCGCCCGCAGCACCCCCGTAACACTCCCTTCGCAATACGCGCAGCTCGCTCATTTCCGATTTGCCGGGCCGGAATCCGCTTGTTGTGATGGCTGCCGACCCACGGCGGAGACCCCGACGGACGGGCCCGTCACAGCACTTCAGGAGCACGGCACCCATGCCCGAAGCACGTACGCCGCCGCCTCGCGGTCCGTTCGCCGCCGCAGTCCGCGCCTTCCGGCGCGACCGCACCGGCATGGTCGCCCTCGGTGCGGTCGCCGTCTGTGTGCTGCTCGCCGTCCTCGCGCCGCTGCTCACCGCCTGGTACGGCAAGAACCCCACCGAGCACTACGGGCAGAACACCCCCGGACTGCTCAGCGCTGAGGGACTGCCGATGCTGCCCAACGGGGGGATGTCCGGCGAGTTCTGGTTCGGTCTTGAGCCGGGGCTCGGGCGGGACGTCCTCGCCCAACTCCTGTACGGGATGCGGACATCGCTCCTCGTCGCCGGGTCCGCCACCCTCGTCATCGCCGTCCTCGGCATCGTGCTCGGCGTGACCGTCGGCTACCTCGGCGGGCTCGCCGACCGTGCCTTCACCTTCGTCTGCGACGTACTCCTCGCCTTCCCGACCCTCCTGCTGCTCCTCGCGCTCGGCCCGGTGATCCAGACCCGGTTCGTGGACCCGGGCGAGAATGAGCCGGTGTGGATGCAGTTCACCGTGCTCATCCTGGTCTTCGCCGCGTTCGGCTGGGTGCCGCTCGCGCTGGTGCTCCGTACCACCGTGAAGTCCCTGCGGGAGCGGGAGTTCGTGGAGTCGGCGCGGGCGCTGGGGGCGAGCAGGCGCCACATCGTGCTGCGCGAGCTGCTGCCCAACGTATGGGCCCCGGTGCTCGTGCACATCAGTCTCGCGCTGCCTGCCGTCGTCACCGCCGAGGCCGCCCTGTCCTTCCTCGGCGTCGGCATCAGCGAACCCGTCCCCGACTGGGGGCGGATGATCTCGCGCGGCGCCGAGGTCTTCTACGACGATCCGACCTACATGGTCTTCCCGGGCCTCGCGATCCTCGTGTTCGTCCTCGCCTTCAACCTCTTCGGCGACGCGGTGCGGGACGCACTCGACCCCCGTACCGCCCGCTGAACCACCCTCACCCCAACGCCCCTCAGCAATCACCGGAGTCCGCCATGCCCAGATTCAGCTCCCGCGCCGTAGCCGTCCCGGTCGCCGCCACCGTCGCCGCCCTGCTGGTCTGCTCCTGCTCGGCCGGAGCGGGCGCGGGGCAGAAGGCGAAGACCGACGGGGCCGCGAAGACCGAGTCCAAGCTCGCCGCCATCATCGGCACGGCGAAGGAGAGCGCGGGCCCCGCCCCCGAGGTCCCCGGTGCCCGCAAGGGCGGCACCCTGAAGGTCCTCAACGCCAACGACTACGCGCACCTCGACCCGCAGAAGATCTACAGCGGCGAGACCTACAACACCTCGCTCCTCTGGGGCCGTCAGCTCACCCAGTACCAGGTCGTCGACGGCAAGCCCAAGCTGGTCGGCGACCTCGCCACCGACATCGGGAAGTCCTCGGACGGCGGCAGGACCTGGACCTTCACCCTGAAGGACGGCGTGGTCTGGGAGGACGGCAAGCCGATCACCTCGAAGCACGTGAAGTACGGCATCCAGCGCACCTTCGCCCCGGGCTTCGAGGCTGGACCCTCCTACTGGCCCACCTGGCTCACCGGCACCACCAACCTCACCGAGGCCCGCAAGGTCTACGGCGGTCCCAAGGACGGCGACCTCAAGGCCATCGAGACGCCGGACGACAAGACGATCGTCTTCCGCTTCCCGCAGCCGCAGGCCGACGTGTCCTTCATGGCCACCCAGTCCTCGTCCTCGCCGGTCCGCGAGGACAAGGACACCGGTTCCGGGTACGACATCAAGCCCTTCGCCTCCGGCCCGTACAAGATCGTCGAGCACAGGAAGAACCAGTCGCTGACCCTGGAGCGCAACCCGCACTGGAAGCCGGAGACCGACCCGATCCGCCACCAGTACGTCGACGGCTACGAGTTCACCTTCGGCAAGAAGGCCGTCAACGCCGGGCAGGAGATCCTCTCCGGGAACGGCGAGGGCGCCCGCACCGCCTCCACCGACCGCGACGGCACCGCCCCCGAGCTCTTCAGTGCCATCGACCGCGACCCGAAGAAGAAGGAGCTCCTCGTCGAGGGCCGCCGGGGCGCGTACACCGCATCGCTCGCCATCAAGAACAGCCGGGTCTCCGACCCCGAGGTCCGCAAGGCCATCCACTACCTCTTCCCCCGCGAGCAGGCCCGCCAGGTGATGGGCGGTCCCCGCCTCGGCGAGATCGCCACCACCCTCTCCTCGCCCGCCGTCGCCGGCTGGGAGAAGTACGACCTCTACCCGGTCGCCCCGCAGGGCGACATCGCCAAGGCCAAGGAGCACCTGGCCAAGGCGAAGACGAAGGTCACCACCCTGACGTACGCCTACGAGACGAACCCGGTCAACGACCGCGTCGCCCAGGTCCTCGTCGAGGCGTTCGGCAAGGCCGGGATCAAGCTGGTCACCAAGCCGATGAGCGACGCCGCCTTCACCGACCAGGTCTTCCGCGGGCCCGCCCCGTACGACCTGTGGCTGCAGACCACCTCGGTGAACTGGCCGACCCTCTCCACGCTCCTCCCGGAGAACTTCTACGGGAAACTCGACGCCCTGGAGAACTACAGCCGCTACAACAACCCGGCCGTCGACAAGGAGATCGAGCGGGTCCGCACCATCCCCGGCATCGAGGAGAAGACCAAGGCGCTCGTCGCCCTGGAGAAGACCGTCATGAAGGACGTCCCGGTCGTCCCCTTCCTCAACTCCGCGACCACCCAGGTGCACGGCAAGGACGTCGGCGGTGCGGCCATCCACCCCATCTACGGCACGGTCTCCCCGGCCTGGCTGTTCCTGAAGAAGTGACCCCCGCCCCTTTCGAAGCGCCATCCGGAGAAGCGACTCCATGACCGGCTACGTCCTGCGACGTGCCCTCCAGGCGGCGGCGGTGCTCCTCGTGATCACCGCCGTCACCTTCGGGCTCTTCCACGCCGCCCCCGCCGACCCCGCCCTCACCGCCTGCGGACCGCAGTGCGACAGCGCCCAGGTCGCCGAACTCCGCATCTCGATGGGCCTGGACCAGCCGATCCTCGCGCAGTTCGCCGACTATCTGCGCGGCCTCTTCCTGGGCCGTACGATCCGCGACCTCGACGGCACCGCGCTCGACTGCGCCGCCCCCTGCCTCGGCTACTCGTACGTCCTCCAGCAGCCCGTGCTCGGCGCGGTCCTCTCCCACCTCCCGGCCACCCTGTCGCTGGCCGCCGGGGCCCTCGTGGTGATCGTCGTGCTCGGCATCGGCGTCGGCTTCACCGCGGCGCTGCGCCGGGGCACCGCCACCGACCGGCTGCTCTCCGGCTTCACGCTGGTCGGAGCGAGCGTGCAGATCTACTTCCTCGGCTACGCCCTCCAGTACCTCCTCGTCTACACGACGGGGCTCTTCCCGGTCCCCGGCTACACCCCGTTCGGCGAGGGCCCGGCCGCCTGGGCGGCCGGTCTGCTGCTGCCCTGGCTGGTCCTCGGCTTCGTCAACGCCGCCGCCTTCGCCCGCCTCTCGCGCTCCCAGCTCCTGGAGACCATGCACGAGGGGTACGTGCGGACCGCGCGCGCCAAGGGGATGAGCGCCGTCCGTGCCCATCTGAAGTACACGGCGCGCGGCGCCGCCGGGCCGCTGGTGCAGCTGCTCGGCCTGGAGGTGGGCGCCCTGTTCGGCGGGGCGTTCATCACCGAGACCGTCTTCGGGATCAACGGGGTCGGCCGCCTAGCCGTCGACTCCGTACTCCAGAACGACCTGCCGACCGTCGTCGGCACCGTCCTGCTCGCCGCGTTCTTCGTGGTGGTGTTCGTCGCCGTCGCCGACCTGGTGGTGGCCCGGCTCGATCCGAGGGTGAGGCTCGTATGAACCCGGTGCTGGAAGCGACCGACCTGTCCGTGTGCTTCACCGGCCGAGAAGGCACGGTGACCGCGGTGGACCGGGTCTCCTTCACTCTCGAACCCGGTCAGGTCGTCGGCCTGGTGGGGGAGTCGGGGTCCGGCAAGTCCACCGTCGGGCTCGCCGCGCTCGGCCTGCACGATCCGGTACGCACGAAGATCGGCGGAAGTCTCCGGGTGTGCGGCACCGAGGTCGTGGGCGCGCCCGATGCCCGGCTCCGGGCACTGCGCGGCGACCGGGTCGCCATGGTCTTCCAGGAGGCACTCGCCGCCCTCTCCCCGTTCCACGCGGTGGGGGAGCAGGTCGCCGAGGCGTACCGGCTGCACCACCCGAAGGCCTCCCGGGCCGAGGCACGCGAGCGGGCCGCCGCGATGCTGGAACGGGTCGGCATTCCGGCCGTACGCGCCCGGGACTTCCCGCACCTGTTCTCCGGCGGGATGCGCCAGCGCGTCATGATCGCCATCGCCCTGGTGAACGAGCCCGCGGTGGTCGTGGCCGACGAGCCGACCACCGCCCTCGACGTTCGGGTGCAGCGCCAAGTCCTGGACCTGCTGGGCGAGTTGGTGGACGGCAGCGACACCGCCGTGCTGCTGGTCACCCATGACGTGGGCGTCGTCGCGGAACGCGCCGACCGGATGCTGGTCATGCGCGGCGGCCGGCTCCTTGAGGAGGGCCCCACCGCCAAGCTCCTCACCGACGCGGAGCACCCGTACACCCGGGCCCTGATCGGCGCCGCCCCGACCCTGGACACGGTGCCCGGCACCCGGCTGCCCACGGTCGACGAGCCGTCTCCGGAACCCGTACGCGCGCCCCGCCCCGCCCCGCAGGGCGGCGCGGCGCTGGCGGACCTCACCGGTCTGCGGGTCGAATTCCCTTCCCCCAGGCCGCTGTTCGGCCGCCGTCCGCAGCCCCGGGTCGCCGTCCGCGACGTCACCCTGCACCTCGCCGAGGGCGAGACCCTCGGTCTGGTCGGCGAGTCGGGCTCGGGGAAGTCCACCACAGCCCGCGTGCTGGCCGGGCTGCAACGGCCCACCGCCGGAACCGTGCGCTTCGCCGGCCGGGACATCTCCGCCGCCGCGACCGACACCGCGCTGCGGCGCGAGCTCAGCCGGGACGTCCAGCTGGTCTTCCAGGACCCGTACGCCTCGCTCAATCCGCGCCGTACCGTCGAACAGATCGTCACCACCCCGCTCACCGTCCACACCTCGCTCGACGCGTCCGAGCGGCGCGAGCGGGCGGCCGAACTGCTCCGGCAGGTCGGCCTCAGCCCCGACCAACTCACCCGCTACCCCCACGAGTTCAGCGGCGGCCAGCGGCAGCGCATCGGCATCGCACGGGCCCTCGCGGTGCGCCCGAAGCTGATCGTCGCCGACGAACCGGTGTCGGCGCTCGACGTGTCCGTACAGGCGCAGGTGCTGAACCTCCTGATGGACCTGCGCGACGAGTTCGGCCTCTCGCTGCTCTTCGTCTCCCACGACCTCGCCGTCGTACGGCACTTCTGCGACCGGATCGCCGTGATGCACCACGGCGAGATCGTGGAGAGCGGCACCCGCGACGAGGTCTTCGACGCGCCGAAGGCGACGTACACGCGCGAGCTGCTGGCGGCCTCGGTCTGAGCACGACGGGTCTCAGTACGACGGTGCCCCGCCTCCCGAGAGGGAAGCGGGGCACCGTGCTGCGTACCGTCCGATCAGCAGCGGCCCGCCGGACGCTCGCGCGTCACCAGGTCGGTGTGCCCGGTGGTGCCGTCGCCCCACACCACGCGCCTGCCGGTGTCGGCCGCGACGCCGTACTGCTCACCGCGCGAGCAGGACACCCGCTGCGGGTTCTTGCCGTCCGCGTCCGTCTGGATCAGCTTGGCCAGGTTCTCGTTGACGAAGTCCTGTCCCGGCTTCCAGTAGGTGTACGTCACCGCCTCGTCGGTGGCGTCCAGGGCCCAGATGTACGCCCGCTCGTCGTCCTCGGCGATCAGGTCGGTGGCGCCGGAGCCGTCGGCGTTCGCGCGGCGCAGGATCTGCCGGTTGTCGTCCATGATGTTGTCGACCAGCCAGTACAGGTGCTTGCCGGTGAGGACCGGGCTCGCGATGCCGACGTACCCGCCGTTCGCGGGGATCAGCTTCTTCGTGCCGGTCCTCAGGTCCAGGATCTCCGTGGAGATCACCTGGTAGCCGTCAGGTCCTGGGTAGACCTTGGCGTACGCCAGCTTCGTGCCGTTCACCGTCGGCAGCGCGGCGGTGACGTCGGCGGCCCCGCCGTCGGCGTAGTGCACCTTCGGGTCGTTGCCCTTGACCCAGGCGGCGCGCGGCTTGCGGCCCTCGCCCTCCTCCTGCCAGGTGATCACGTCACCGGAGACGTGCACGGCGCCCGCCAGGGTCGGCAGCGAGCGGATCTTCCTGACCGGACCGCCCTTGAGGGAGCGGGACAGCACGTCGGAGCCGTTCGCGGCGACCGCGACCCAGGCGACGGTCCTGCCGTCGGTGTCCGGACCGGAGTGGTAGCGCCCGTCGTTGGGGCTGATCAGCTTCGGGGCGCCCTTGCCGTCGGTGCGTCCCGCCCAGACCGAGTACGCCTCCGCGCCCTCCGCGTCGGACTTGGCCGCGGCCCACCAGCCGCCGCCCGCGCCCGGCTGCTCGCCCCGGGTGTTGAGGTCGCCGAGCAGCTTGTCGGTGTCGACGCCGACGGCCTGCTCCCAGCCGGGCACGATGCCGTGCGCGGCGAAGGCGCGGGTGACCTTCTTCAGCCTGTCGCCCTTGACGCCGAGGTCCTTCGCGGCGGACAGGACGGCGGCGCGGGCGGCGGTGAAGCCGTCCAGCGGGGTCAGGTACTCGGTGAGCGCCTTGTAGACGATCCGGTCGGCGAGCTTGCCGCCGAGGTCCTCGCGGACGTCCCACAACGCACCGGAGAAGATGGTGGAGTTGAGGTGCACACCGCCGCGGTCGGTGCCGAAGGTGACGCCGAGGAAGTCCTTGGAGGTCGTCTTCCCGTCGTTGAGATCGCGCAGCGCGCAGTCGCGCGGCGACTTCGTACGGCAGAGGTCCTCGCCGATCAGACCGGCGTCGGGGGACTTCTCGTTCTTCGAGACGGTGACGTCGATGGCGTTGCCGAAGTAGTCGGCGACGGCCTCGTTGAGCGCACCGGACTGGCCCGTGTAGACGAGGCCCGCGGTGTGCTCGACGACGCCGTGCGTCATCTCGTGGCCCACCACGTCGAGGTCGGCGGAGAGCGACTTGAACTCCTGGTCGCCGCTGCCGTAGACCATCTTGTCGCCGTCCCAGAAGGCGTTGGCGTACGGCTGGCCGTACTCGGTGACGCCCACCAGGGACTTGATGGCCATGCCGCGGCCGTCCAGGCTGTCGCGGCCGTGCTTCTGCTTGTAGTAGTCGTAGACCTGGCCGGCCGCCCAGTGCGCGTCGACGGCTCCGCTGTCGGTGGCGGTCTTGTCGAACTTCTGCGTGGGGGAGGCGACTTCCTTGATCCCCTCGGGCCACTTGCCGGACGCGGCCTCGACGTCGACACCGGAGGCGTCCCAGGTGGTGACGGGGTTCTTGCTGGTGTTCCAGGTGCGCGTGTGGTCGCGCAGGAGGTACGAGGAGCCCTGCTTCTCGATCTCCAGCTTCACCTTCTTGCCGTCGAGCTTCACACCGGAACCGGTGGTGCCGGGGCGTTCTGCCCTGCCACCGGCTTCGATGTTCTGGATGCCGGAGTACGAGAGCACCGGGAAGCCCGCGTGTGCGTCGACGTACACCTCCTGCTTGACCGGCGTCTTCGCAGCGGGGTCGACACCGGTGACGGTGATGTGGTGGGTGAGGACGCCCTTGCCCTGCGGCAGGACGACCAGGCCGTGCGAGGCGACGCTCAGCTTCGGCGTCTTCGCCGAGTCCTTGGTCAGCCTGTTGCCCAGCAGTTCGGTGCGCACCGAGGACAGGGCCCGCTCGGCCGCGGTCGAGGCCGGGACGGTTGCCTCGGGGTCGACGTCGAGGGCGGTGAAGTACTTGCCCGAGGTGCCGGTGACGACGCGCTCGCCGGTCTTGCTCTCCATCCGCACCAGGTACTGGCCGCCGAGGACCCGCACGCCCCGGTGCTTCTGCTGGAAGCGGACCGTCTCGTCGGCGCCGTCCCGGACCGTGTCGGTCGCGGTCAGGTCGCGCTTCGGGTCGGCGATGGCGTAGCGGCTCTTCCTGGCCGCGAGGTGGCCGCGGGCGGCGTCGACCGGGGCGGCGGAGGCGCTGGCGGGTTCGGCGATGCCGTCGACCAGGGCCGGGGTGGCCGTGCCCTGACCGGGGACGACATCGGCTGCCGGGGCTGCCGGGGCGGCGTGCGCGGGCAGGGCTCCGGTCAGCAGGGCCGCCGCGCCGAGCAGCGCGGCGACCGAGGAGGCCCGGGATATTCGGGCGGTGGCCCGGGGTGCGCGGGCGGTGGATCTGGACTTGCTCAAGGTGGTCCCAACTTCCTGGTTCGCTTGCGTTGTTCATCGTTCATGCAAGGTGTTTCCAAGTTGTTGATCAAGGAATAAGTCCTGTCCACAACTGAGGGGGGCCGGGGTCTGGACGGTGCGGGAGGGGATGTGCAGCGGATGTGCAGTGGGTGCGCGGCGGGTGCGCGGCGAAAATCGGAGGGACCTTTGGCCCGCTGCTTGGGGCATTCGTCGGCCCTTTCCGGTCTCCGTGAGGAGTGGAACGGAGGCATCAGCGAAAAGGCCCCAGCGATAAGGCCGCAGCGAAGGAGCACCTGTGATGCAGGCTCAGGAGATGGTCGACGGACTCGTCCGGCGCGCGCTCGACGCGCTCACCGCCTTCGAACGGCTCGACCAGGAGCAGGTCGACCACATCGTCAAGAAGGCCTCGCTCGCGGCGCTCGCCGCCCACGGCGACCTGGCCCGGCAGGCGGTCGAGGAGACCGGCCGCGGCGTCTTCGAGGACAAGGCGGTCAAGAACCTCTTCGCCTGCGAGCACGTCACGCACTCGATGGCCGGTCTCAAGACGGTCGGCGTCGTCTCCCGCGACGAGCTGAACGGCATCACCGAGATCGCCGAACCGGTCGGCGTGGTCTGCGCGATGACCCCGGTCACCAACCCCACATCGACCACGGTCTTCAAGGCGCTGATCGCCCTGAAGACCCGTAACCCGATCGTCTTCGCCTTCCACCCCTCCGCCCAGAACTGCTCGGCCGAAGCCGCCCGCACCGTCCGCGACGCCGCGGTGGCGGCCGGTGCGCCCGCCGACTGCGTGCAGTGGATCGACGAGCCGTCGATGGAGGCCACGGGGCTTTTGATGAACCACCCGGGCGTCTCCACCATCCTCGCCACCGGCGGCAACGCCATGGTCAAGTCGGCCTACTCGTGCGGCAAGCCCGCCCTCGGCGTCGGCGCGGGCAACGTCCCCGCGTACATCGCCCGCAGCGGGAGGCTCCGGCGCGCCGTCCACGACATCGTGCTCTCCAAGGCCTTCGACCACGGCATGATCTGCGCCTCCGAGCAGGCCGTCATCCTGGACCACGACATCTATGAGGCGGGCATCGCCGAGTTCGAGCGGCTGCACGCGTACGTCGTCACGGCGGCCGAGAAGACCAAGCTGGAGGAGTTCGTCTTCGGCACCACGGCCTTCGCCGGCAACTGCTCCGGCGCCAGGCTGAACGCCGCCGTCGTCGGCAGGTCCCCGCAGTGGACAGCCGAACAGGCCGGCGGCCTCCGACTGGCTGCCGAGACGGTCGAGTTCGACGGCCTCGGGCACAGCGCCGCCATCCACACCGAGGACGAGGAACTGGCCGAGGAGTTCGGCAAGCGGGTCAAGGCGGTCCGCGTCATCGTCAACGCGCCCTCCACCTTCGGCGGCATCGGCGACGTCTACAACGCCTTCCTGCCCTCGCTGACCCTGGGCTGCGGCTCGTACGGACACAACTCGGTCTCCGACAACGTCACCGCGGTCAACCTCCTCAACATCAAGCGGATCGGACGGCGCAACACCAACATGCAGTGGTTCAAGGTCCCGCCGAAGATCTACTTCGAGCGCAACGCGCTCCGCCACCTCGGCGAGATGGCAGGACTGAAGCGGGTCACGATCGTCACCGACAGGACGATGAGCGCGCTCGGCTTCGTGCAGCGGGTCACCGACATCCTGAACGGCCGCGAGGACAAGGTCGCCCTCCAGGTCATCGACACCGTCGAGCCCAACCCCGAGCCGGCCACCGTCCGCGCCGGTGCCGCGCTGATGCGGGACTTCGAGCCGGACACGATCATCGCGCTCGGCGGTGGCTCACCGATGGACGCGGCGAAGATCATGTGGCTGATGTACGAGCGTCCCGAGGTCGAGTTCGCGGACACCAAGGAGAAGTTCTTCGACGTGCGCAAGCGGGCCTACAAGTTCCCGGCGCTGGGGGAGAAGGCCCGGCTGGTGGCCGTCCCCACCACCTCGGGCACCGGCTCGGAAGTCACCCCCTTCGCGGTGATCTCCGACCCCGAGGCCGCCCGGAAGTACCCCCTCGCCGACTACGCCCTCACCCCGGACGTCGCGATCGTCGACCCCACCCTGCCCCTGCGGCTCCCGGCGACCGTCACCGCCGACTCCGGCTTCGACGCCCTCACCCACGCCACCGAGGCGTACGTCTCGGTCTACGCCAACGACTACACCGACGGCCTCTGCCTCCAGGCCATCAAGCTGATCTTCGCGAACCTGGAGCGCTGCGTCGTCGACGGGGCGAACGACCCCGAGGCGCGCGAGAAGATGCACAACGCGTCGACCGTCGCGGGCATGGCCTTCGCCAACGCCTTCCTCGGCCTGGTGCACGCCATGGCACACACCCTGGGCAACACCTTCCACGTCGCCCACGGCCGCACCAACGCACTCCTCCTCCCGCACGTCGTCCGGCACAACGGCCAGGTCGCCGCCAAGGCCACCCCGTGGCCCAAGGCCGAGGTCTACCGGGCCCCGGAGCGCTTCCAGGAGATCGCCCAGGTGCTCGGCCTCCCGGCGGCCACCCCGGAGGAGGGCGTCGAGTCCTACGCACGGGCGATCGAGGACCTGCGCACCAGGTGCGGCATCCCGGCGAGCTTCGAGGCCGAGGACGTCGACGAGGAGGCCTTCCTCGCCGCCCTCCCGCAACAGGCGCTCAACGCGTACGCCGACCAGTGCGCACCGGCCAACCCGCGGATGCCGATGATCGACGACATGGTGGCCCTGATGACCCGGGCGTACTACGGCAGGTGAACCCTGCCCGGCGTCCCGTGGCTACCGTTTCGGCCAGTACCAGAGCGGCTCGTCCAGAGGCCCTTCCCGCCCGGCGACCACCGTCTGGCCGAAGTCCTTCACCAGCTCGATCGTGTTGATGTCGATCCGGGCCCTCCGCGTCCCCTCCGCCAGCGCGTCGGCGAGGGGGCGCGCGTGCGTGACCACCACCAGCTGGATGTGGCGGCCCGCGGTGAGGATCAGATCCGCGAGCGGGCGCAGCAGGTCCGGGTGGAGGCTGGTCTCCGGCTCGTTGAGGACGAGCAGGGTGGGCGGGCGCGGGGTGAGCAGGGCCGCCACCCAGAGCAGATAGCGCAGGGTGCCGTCGGAGAGTTCAGGGGCGCCGAGCGGGCGCAGCAGACCGTGCTGGTGGAGCTCCAGCTCGAAGCGCCCGCCGTGGTCGGCGACCGAGACGCTGCTGCCGGGGAACGCCGCGTCGACCGCCTCGTCCATCGCCGCCCGGTCGCCGATCTCGCGGATGGTCTGGAGGGCGGCGGGCAGGTCGGACCCGTCGGCGCTCAGCACGGGCGTACGGGTGCCGACCTGCGCGGACCGGGCCGGGGCGTGGGCATCGGTGCGGACGTGGTCGTAGAACCGCCAGTTGCGGATGCGTTCGCGCAACAGGAGCAGATCGGGGGCGAGTTGAGGGTCCGCGATCTCGCTGAGCATGCTGTCGTACGGTCGGATCTGCCCCTGCGAGCGGTGCCAGTCGCCGGCGGCGGTACGCACCCGTACGGCGGGCCCCGAGCGCTCGGAGAGCAGGGCGGCCGGGCGCAGCACCGGGCCCGCCCAGGTGCACTCCCGCTTGATCTCCGGGTCCGCGCCGAACATCGAGTGGGCGTCCGGCGGCTGCTGGCCGAAGTCGATCGCGTACCCGAACTCGTCGCCCGCAAAGCCGAGCCGCAGGTTCACCGGATCCCCGCCGACCACGCCCTGCACCGGGTGGAGGCCTTCCCGCACCGACCGGCCCAGCTTGCCGGGGCCCGCCCACAGGGTGGAGTTCAGCCCGCCCTCGCGGGCCAGGGCCGCCACCGCGCCGTTGCGGGAGGAGTCGGCGAGCAGGCGCAGGGCCCGGTAGAGGCTGGACTTGCCGGTGCCGTTCGCACCGGTGACCACGTTGACCCGGCCCAGCTCGACGACCAGCTTGCGCAGCGAGCGGTAGTTCTCGACCGCGAGGGTCGTGATCATACGAGCGGGGTCTGCGGGGTGCTGACCTCCGTCGCGCCGCCCGGCTCGTCGTCCGCGCCCTTGCGGCTCGACCTGATGCGGGACGCGACCGCGAGGGTGGCGAGGGAGCCCGTCACCGCCCAGGCGGAGAGGACCAGCAGCGGCCCGGTGATGTTGTTGCCCTTGAAGTACGCGATCGAGCGCGCCACCCACGTCGCCGCGCCCGGCGGCAGCGCGGGCCCGATCGAGCGCCAGAAGCCCGGCAGCATCGGGCCGGGGAACGCGCCGCCCGCACTCGGGTTGCCGCCGATCACGATGATCAGGATGGCCAGGCCGATGCCGACCACGCCGAAGATGCCCTGGAGGGCGAGGGTCAGCGCGCCGACCGCGAAGACGGTGAGTGCGCCCAGGCCCCACAGACCCCACAGGCTGCCGGGCAGCGCGCTCAGGATCGGTCCGGCGACGACCGCGCCGAGAAGGCCGGAGACGACCGCGTACACGGCCATCGCGCCGAGCCGGATCCCGGCCCGCTTGGTGTTCGCCGGGCGGGCGCCCGCACTGATCGCGAGGATCGCCGCGCACAGATAGCCGCCGACGCACCAGCCGACGACGAGATAGAAGGAGCTCAGCCCGTTCGCGTCCTGCGTGGAGGCCGGGGCGATGTCCTTGAAGGCGACCGTGCGCTGCTGCGACTTCGCGACCCCGGTGAAGATCTGCTCCAGCACGCGGGTCTCCGAGCGGCCCTGTCCTGAGGCGACCAGGAGGGTGTCGGCCTTGCCGCGCGGGTCGACGACGAGCGCCGCGTCGATGTCGCGGTTCATCATCTCCTGCCGGGCGACGGCCTCGGAGGCCAGCGGGCGCGGGTCCAGCGGGGATCCGGGCAGCTCGCGCAGCTGCTCCGAGAGCTGCTCCGCCGCCCCGCCCGGCGCGACCACCGCCACCTTGATGTCCTGCGGTTTTGGGTGGTGCAGCGCCCCCACGTACGACGTGATGAACAGCAGTTGCAGGGCCAGGCAGCCGATGACGAGCAGTGCGGCCCGCGGGGTCACGGCGTTCTTCAACTCGTCGGCGAATCTCATGCCACCACGCTCCGGCGGAGCACTGATTCCCGCAGGTGGGGTGGGCCGTACGGGTGAAGGGGGTAATTTCCTGCATGGACCTGTCCGCATGGACCTGTCAGCAACCGGAAGGCTCATCCGTGAAGTTCAGCTATGTGATGCTCCCCGACTACCCGCTCCAGGAGTCCCTGGCCTCCATCAGGCTCGCCGACGAGCTCGGCTTCCACGCCTGTTACGCCGCGGACGAGACCTGGCACAAGGACATGTGGCAGCTGTTCGCGGCGGCGGCCGGGCAGACGGAGAACATCAGGTTCGGCCCGAGCCTCTCCTCCGTCTTACTCCGCGAGCCCACCCTCATCGCCCAGGCCCTCGCCACCCTCGACGAACTGTCCGGCGGGCGCGCCGAGGGGGTGTTGTCCTGCGGGAACTTCGGGCTGCTCGCCCAGTACGGCATCGACTGGGCGAAGGTGAAGCCGCTGTCCCGTACGAAGGAGGCGCTGCACGTCGTACGGACCCTGCTCGACGAGGGCTCGATCACGTACGACGGCGAGTTCTACTCGTACAACGGGCTCTTCACCTTCGCCCGCCCCGTGCAGCAGCGGCTGCCGGTGAAGCTCGGCGCGATGCGCGGCCCCAAGTCCTTCGAGGCGGCGGGCGAGCTGTCGGACGGCTGCCACCACGCGCTCAGCTACACCCGCGAGGCGCACGACTACGCCGTGGACCACATCCGGATCGGCGCGGAGCGGGCCGGCAAGGACTGGCGGACCCTCGACATCGGGGCGTGGGTGGTCTTCGCGACCGACCGGGACTCGGCACGGGCGAAGGAGGCGGCGCGCAGCATGGTCGGGATCTACGCCTCCTCGATGCCCGAGGAGCAGCTGCGGCGCAACGGCGTCGACCCCGCCGAGCTGAAGCCGGTCATCGACGCGATCGCGGCCGGCGACCTCGCCAGGGGCATCGAGCTGACGTCGCCCGAGATCGCCGAGAAGCTGTCGGTTTCCGGGACGCCCGCGGAGTGCCTGGAGAAGATCCGGACCGAGATCGAGCCCAGCGGCGTCAACCACATGATCTGCGCGATCACCGACAGCGGACTGGTGAAGGCGTTCACCGGGCGGGAGCTGGCGGGGGTCGCCGACGTGGACGCCCAACTCCGCCTGATCCACGAGGAGATCATGCCGCACTGGAAGTGACATCGGAGGTGGGTGTGCTGTCCATTCCCCCGGAATGGACAGCACACCCACTAGGGGCGCGGGGCTGCATGGACTATGCGGCTCCGCCGCGTGGGCGCGACCAGCCACGAAGCCCCCGCACGTGACCAGCCTCCGGCGTGCCTAGCGCCCGTGCCGCCCGCCCGCAGCCGCCCGCTTCCGCACCGAGCCGAACATCACCGCCGCACCCGCCGCCAACACCGCCGCCCCGCCGACCGCGATGTACGGGGTCGTGCTGTCGCCGCCGGTCTCGGCGAGGTTCTCGTCGGCCTTCACCGGCGCGGGCGAACTGCCCTGCGCGGCAGGCGCGTTGGCGTCCGGGGCAGCCGGAGCGGCCGGAGCAGTCGGCGTCTTCGTCTGAGGGGCGGCGGACCGTGCGCCCGCACCCGTCCTGTGGTCGCCGTCGCCGTGGCCCTTGTGCTCGACCGTCGACTTGCCCGCACCCGCCGCGATGTCCTTGTCGGTCGGGGCGGAGGCAGCCGGGGCCGGCGCGGTGCCCGCGCCCGTACCGGAACCGGCGGTGTCCCTGCCGAAGACGACGTCGGAGCAGGTGTAGAACGCCTCCGGGCTGTCCGAGCGCTGCCACACGCTGTAGACCAGGTGACGGCCGGACTTCTTCGGCAGGGTGCCGTCGAAGACGTAGTCGCCGGCCTCCATCTTCGGGTCGGTGACCTTGGCGAACGGCTTCGCCTCCAGGTCGGACCACTTCAGCGGCTTCGTCGGGTCGTACCCGTCCTTGGTGACGTACAGCTCGAAGGAGCCCTTGTGCGGGGCGGTGCCCTTGTAGCGGAAGGTGTGCTTGCCCGCGCTGAGCTTCGACGAAGGCCAGTCGGCGCGCGGCAGGTCCAGGCCCTTGTACTTGTCGTTGCCGGCGCTGCACAGCTTGCCGTCGGGGATGAGCGCCTTGTGGTTGCCCGCGGCGTTGGCGATGTTCACCGCGTTCCAGTCGTAGAACGCCTGGACGCCACTGGCGGCGACGGCCGCCTTGCAGGCCGCCGAGTCCGGGCTCTCCGGGCCCTCCGCGTAACAGGCCGACACCCGGCTGACCGGATCCGTCATGGAGCCGTGGGCGGCGGCCGGGGCGGCGGCCAGCCCGGTCAGCGCGAGCGGCGCGAGGCCGAGGGCGGTGACGGTGGCGGCTTTGCGACGAGCAGCGGTCATGGTGGGGAACTCCTTGGCAGGGGACGGGAATCTCGGCCGGGGGAGTGGGGGGAGAACTCCCCCGGCGCAACAGCACGCTAGACCCCGGAATCCGTGAAATCCCCTGCTGAGGGCGGGTGATGACGTTCTTTATGGCTTGCTTAAGGAGCCACTCAGTGACGGTTAAGAAGGTGCCTGGAATGCGTCCGCGAAGGCGCCTGGACGGTGTCCGGGACGCGCCGCTCCAGCGGGTCCTGCACCGGCTTCCGGCCGCTCACGCCAGCACCCGTACCGCCGCTCAGGCCACCCCACCGGTACCGCCGCTCACGCCACCCACCTGTACCGCCGCTCGGGCCGCCCCGTGCCCCCGTACCGCAGCGTTACCTCGGCCCGGCCGGTCGTCGTGAAGTACTCCAGGTACCGGCGCGCACTCACCCGGGACAGCGCCCCGCCCTGCGCGCACTCCGTAGCCGACAGCCCCGCCGGGTGCGCCCGCAGCGTCCGCTCGACCAGATCCGCGGTGTGCGCGGCCAGCCCCTTGGGCAGCTCCCGCGAGCCCGGCGGACGCGTCCCGAACAGCTGGTCCACGTCCTCCTGCCGGGCCTGCCCCTGCGCGGACAGCGCGTCGAACCGGTTCCGCAGCGCCGCCACGTGCTGCAGCTGCTCGCGCAGCGCCGCCTGGTGGAACGGCTTGATCAGATAGTGCAGGGCCCCGGCCCGCAGCGCCGCCCGTACGATCCCCGCGTCCCGCGCCGCCGTGATGAACAGGGCGTCCGCCGTCGGCCGGTCCGCGTCCCGCTCCTCGGCGGCACGCAGCCCGCGCAGTACATCGAGCCCGTCCATGTCGGGCAGGTACACGTCCAGGAGTACGAGGTCCGGGTGCAGCCGCTCGGCGGCGCGCAGTGCGTCGGCGCCGCTGTGGGCGACCCCGACCACCGTAAAACCGTCCATCGCGGACACGCAGCGGCTGTGGACCTTCGCCACCATGAAGTCGTCGTCCACGACCAGCACATTCGTCACCCGCTCAAGCTAGGGCGCGACCACAAGGACCACAACGTCCGTTGGTTCCGGAACGGCGACAGCTGGTTGACGCACCGGCAACATGTCCCCACCTCCCCCCTGCGAAACCTCCCCCTGATACACGAACCGAAAGGCGGCGCCCGTGCGATTGCGCACCCCCCTCGCCATGGCCGGGGCGGCACTCCTGGTGCTCGTGGGGCCGCCGCTGCTCTCCACGGGCAGCGGCTCCGACACCGGCACCCAGATCCCCGGCCTGCGCTTCATGGTCCCCAACACCCCCGGCGGCGGTTACGACATCACCGCGCGCACCGCGGCCAAGAACGCCGAGGAGGCCGAACTCACCAGCGGCATCGAGGTGTTCAACCTCCCCGGCGCGGGCGGCACCGTCGGCCTCGCCCGGCTCGCCGCCGACCACGGCAACGGCAAGGTCGCCATGTCGATGGGGCTCGGCGTCGTCGGCGCCGTCCACACCAACAAGGCGCCCAAGACCCTCGCCGACACCACCCCCGTCGCCCGGCTCACCGAGGAGCAGGACATCGTGGTGGTCGGCAAGGACTCCCCGTACAAGAACATCAAGGACCTGATCGCCGCCTGGAAGGCGAACCCGGCCAAGGTCCCCGTCGGCGGCGGTTCCGCGCCGGGCGGCCCCGACCACCTCGCGCCGATGCTGATGGCCCGCGCCGCCGGGATCAAACCGAAGGACGTCAACTACGTCCCCTTCGACGGCGGCGGCGAACTCCTCGCCTCCATCCTCGGCAACAAGGTCGCCTTCGGCGTCTCCGGCGTCGGCGAGTACCTGGACCAGATCAAGGCGGGCGAACTGCGGCTGCTCGCGGTCACAGGGCCGAAGCGGGTCCCCGGCCTCGACGCGCCGACCCTGCGCGAGTCCGGTCTCGACACCGAGTTCACCAACTGGCGTGGCGTCGTCGCCCCGCCCGGCCTCACCGACGCCGAACGCACCAAGCTCGTCCAGCTCTTCGAGAAGCTGCACGCCTCGAAGGAGTGGAAGGACTCGATGAAGAAGAACGGCTGGGACGACGCGTTCCTCACGGGGGAGAAGTTCGGCGACTTCCTCGCCGAGGAAGACAAGCGGGTGGACTCCGTCCTGAAGGAGCTGGGCCTGTGAACTCCCTGGAGAAGTCGCCCAGTTCGACCGAGACCTCGCAGGCTCCTGGACCCGTCGGCCGCGCCGCCTGGCTGCGCGAGCACTCCGAACTCGGCGTCAGCGCCCTGCTGCTGGTGATCGGGATCCTCGTCCTCACCGATGCGCTCACCATGCACGTCGAGATCGCCCAGCGCGGCCCGGTCGGCCCGACCACCGTGCCGATCGTCGTCGGCGGCGCCCTGCTGCTCGTCGCCGTACTCCTCGCCGTGGACGTCCTGCGCGGCGGCCGGGGCGAGGCCGAGGGCGGCGAGGACGTCGACCTGTCCGAGCCCAGCGACTGGCGCACGGTCGTGCTCCTCGCCGGAGTCTTCCTCGGCAACGCCGTCCTGATCGGCCCGATCGGCTTCCCGATCTCCGGCGCCCTGCTCTTCTGGGGCTCCGCGTACGCACTCGGCAGCCGCCACTTCAGCCGCGACCCGCTGATCGCGGCCGGGCTCTCCCTCTTCACCTACTTCGTCTTCAACAACCTGCTGGGCGTCCCGCTCCCCGGCGGCCCCCTGATGGGAGTGCTGTAACCACCATGGACTCCCTCAACTCCTTGATGGACGGTTTCGGAACCGCCCTCACCCCGATCAACCTCCTCTGGGCCGCCATCGGCGTCCTCCTCGGCACCGCCATCGGCGTCCTCCCCGGCATCGGCCCCGCCATGGCCGTCGCGCTGCTGCTGCCCGTGACGTACGGGCTTGAGCCGACCGGCGCGTTCATCATGTTCGCGGGCATCTACTACGGGGCGATGTTCGGCGGCTCGACGACCTCGATCCTGCTCAACACCCCGGGCGAGAGCGCCGCCGTGGTGGCCGCGATGGAAGGCCATCCGATGGCGAAGGCGGGGCGCGGTGCGCAGGCACTCGCCGCCGCCGCCATCGGCCACTTCGCGGGCGGCATGATCGGCACGATCCTGCTGGTCGCCCTCGCCCCCGCCGTCGCGGCCCTCGCCGTCGACATCGGCGCACCCGACTACTTCGCCATCATGGTGCTCGCCTTCATCGCGGTCACCTCCGTCCTCGGTTCCTCCCGCATCCGCGGCCTCGCCTCCCTCCTCATCGGCCTCACCATCGGGCTCGTCGGCCTCGACCAGATGACCGGCCAGTCCCGTCTCACCTTCGGCTCGCTCGAACTCGCCGACGGCGTGGACGTGGTGATCGTCGCGGTCGGCCTCTTCGCCATCGGCGAGGCCCTCTGGGTCGCCGCCCACCTGCGGCGCGGCGGCGCGGAAGCGATCCCGGTCGGCCGCCCCTGGCTCGGCAGGAAGGACGTCAGGCGCACCTGGAAGTCCTGGCTGCGCGGCCCGCTCATCGGCTTCCCGTTCGGCGCGATCCCGGCCGGCGGCGCGGAGATCCCCACCTTCCTCTCGTACGTCACGGAGAAGCGGCTCTCGAAGCACAAGGACGAGTTCGGCAAGGGCGCCATCGAGGGCGTCGCGGGCCCGGAGTCCGCGGCCTCCGCGTCGGCCGCCGGCACCCTCGTCTCGATGCTCACCCTCGGCCTGCCCACCACCGCCGTCGCCGCCGTCATGCTGGCCGCCTTCCAGCAGTACGGAATCCAGCCGGGCCCACTCCTCTTCGAGCGCGAACCCGAACTGGTCTGGGGCCTCATCGCGTCCCTCTTCGTCGGCATGATCCTGCTCCTCGCGCTCAACCTCCCGCTCGCCCCGCTCTGGGCGAAGCTGCTGCGCATCCCGCGCCCGTACCTCTACGCGGGCATCCTCTTCTTCGCCTCCGTCGGCGCGTACGCGGTCGGCGGCGAGGCACTGGACCTGGTGGTGCTGCTGATCATCGGCCTGATCGGCTTCGGGATGCGGCGGTACGGGCTTCCCGTCCTGCCCGCGGTCATCGGCGTCATCCTCGGCCCGGCTGCCGAACAGCAGTTGCGCCGCGCGCTCCAGATCAGCGACGGCAGTGTGACGGGCCTGGTCAACACGCCCTTCTCGATCGCCGTGTACGCGGTGATCCTGCTGCTCCTGGCCTGGCCGCTGCTGCGCCCGCTGCTGACGAGGCTGCCCTTCCTGCGGAGCGGGGAGCGGTCGTAACGTAACCGCATGAGCGACACACGCATCCGTCCCGCCACCGCGGACGACGTCCCCGCCGTGAAAGCCGTGACCGACGCGGCGTACCAGCACTACATCGAACGGATAAGCCGCGCGCCCGTCCCGATGCTGGCCGACCACGGGGAGAACGTCGCGGCGGGACGGGTGTTCGTCGTCGGCGAGCCGGTGCACGGCGTGCTGGTGCTCGTCCCCGAGCCGGACCACCTCTTCCTCGACTCGATCGCGGTCCACCCGGACATGGCGGGGAAGGGGGTCGGCCGGGAACTGCTCGCGTTCGTCGACGCGTACGCACGGGAGCTGGGGCTCCCCGAGATCAGGCTCTACACGAACGCCATGATGTGGGAGAACCAGAGGATCTACCCGCGCTACGGCTACGAGCTGGTCGAACGGCGCCTCGACGAGGGGATCTACGACCGCTTCCACTACCGCAAGGGTATTGAACAGATCGATCCATAACCTGTGCTACGGTCTTCCGCATGGCGCGACCGAGAACGTTCGACGAGGACCAGGCCCTGGAAGCGGCGATGCACGCCTTCTGGGCCAAGGGGTACGAGGCGACCTCGACCCAGGACCTGTGCGAGGCCACCGGTCTGGGGCGGAGCAGCATCTACAACACCTTCGCGAGCAAGCGCGACCTCTTCCGGCGGGCGCTCGGACGGTACGTCGACATGATGACCGACCGGCAGGAAGTCCTGCTGGAGGACGCCTCGCGCTCGGGAGCCGAGCGGATCCGCGCCCTCTTCGCGCTGATCATCGACGGAGAGTTCGAGGTCAGGGGTGCCGGGCGCAGCATCGGCTGCCTCACCGTCAATGCCACGGTGGAGCTGGCCCGTTACGACGATCCGGAGGTGGCGAGGCTGCTGGAGCGCGACCTCGCCCGCCGGCTGGCCGCGCTGCGCGCCACCCTGGAGGCGGGGCGGCGGGACGGCTCCGTCGCCTCCGACCGGGGTGCGGACTCGCTCGCCCGCTTCATCAACGCCGTCATCGGCGGTATGCGGATCTCCGCCCAGGGGGGTGCGGACCGGGCGACGCTGGAGGCGGTTGCCGAGACCGCGCTGGATGCGCTGACGCGCTGATTCCCGGCTCCGCCTTTCCCTGTTCGCACCGATTGCCCTGATCACGCTGTTCGTGCAGTTCGTACTGTTCGCGTCATGTCCCGTGCCGTGCTGTTTGCGGCACTTTCTTTTGCCCTTGTTCTGTACTGATCTATCCAAAATCTAGGAAGAGGCAACCTGCCGTGCCACTTGCCATATACGTCCTCGCCATGGGCATCTTCGCCATGGTGACCAGCGAGTTCGTCGTCGCCGGGCTGATGCCGCAGATGGCGGCGGGCCTGGACGTCACCATTCCGCAGATCGGCTACCTCATCACCGCGTTCGCGGCGGCGATGGCGGTCGGCGGGCCCGTCCTGACCACGGCGGTCGTCAAGCTGCCGCAGAAGAAGGCGCTGATGGCGCTCTTCGCCGTCTTCCTCGTGGGCAACGTGCTGGCCGCGACCGCCTCCGACTACGCCGTCATGTTCGTCGCGCGCCTCGTCACGGGGACCGCGTCCGCGGCCTTCTTCGGCGTCTCGCTCTCGCTGTGCGCGCACCTCGTCAAGCCCGAACTGCGCGGCCGGGCCACCGCGATGGTCCTGAACGGGCTGATGCTGGGCACCCTGCTCGGCCTGCCGCTGTCCACCCTGATCGGTGAAAGCTTCGGCTGGCGTGCGGCGTTCTGGACCATCACCGGCCTGACCGTGCTCGCCGCCGTCGCCACGACCTTCGGCGTACCGAAGCTCGGGCGGGCCGAGGGCGGCGGCGGGCTCCGCCAGGAACTCGGGGTGTTCCGCAGGCCCCGCCTCTGGCTGGCGCTCGCCACCAGCGCCCTCATCATCGGCGCGACCTTCTCCGCCTTCAGCTACTTCAACCCGATCCTGACCGAGGTCACCGGCTTCTCCACCGGGACGGTGCCGCTGCTGCTCGTCGCGTACGGAGCGGCCACCGTCGTCGGCAACAACGTCGTCGGCCGCCTCGCCGACCGGTACGCGCTGCCCGTCATGCTCACCGGGCTCCTGCTGAACCTCGTCTTCCTCACCGGGTTCGCCGTCTTCGCCCAACTGCCCGTCCCCGCGGTCCTGTTCATGCTGGGCATCGGGCTGGTCGGCGTGACGATGAACCCCGCGATGATCACCCGGATCCAGCGGATCGGAAGCACAGGACCGTTCCTCAACACCGTCCACTCGTCCTTCATCACGTTCGGCGTCATGATCGGATCGTCGGTCGGCGGCCTGGCGATCGGAACGTGGGGGCTTCGGGCGCCGCTGTGGCTGGGCGCGGGCCTGGCGGTGCTCGGCGTGCTGACGCTGATCCCGGAACTCGCCCTCGCACGGCGGAAGCAGCCGTCGGCCGCCGCCGAACGCCCGTTGTCAGTGGCGGATGCCACCATCGGGGCATGAAGCTCGAAAACCGGCATTCCGCGCCCGCGTCCCGGCACTCCGAGGTGGTCGACGTCCACCTGATCCTGCGCCGGGGCGCGGACGTGCTCCTCGCCCGCCGCGCCAACACGGGGTATGCGGACGGCCTGCTGCACGCCACCTCCGGACACGTCGAGGACGGCGAGGACGTGCGTACGGCGATGATCCGCGAGGCCGCCGAGGAGATCGGCATCACCCTCTCCCCGGACGATCTGTCGGTGGCCCTGGTCATGCAGCACCGGGGCCCCGGCGGACAGCCGCGCACGGGCTGGTTCTTCGAGGCGCGGTACGACCCGGCGGACCCGCCGGTCAACCGCGAGCCCGACAAGTGCTCCGGCCTGTCCTGGCACCCCCTGGCCGCGCTGCCGGACGACATGGTGGCGTACTGCCGGGCGGGCCTGGAGGCGTACCGGGCGGGGGAACGGTTCGTCCTGCACTGGCACGAGGACGGCGATCCGATCGCGTACGAGGAAGCGGTGCCGGACCGGAGGATTGCGCTCCGCGAGTCCGGGGCCGTCGGCTCGGTGCACCACGTCGAGCTGTGGGTGCCGGACCTGGTGGCCGCGGCGGAGAGTTGGGGCTGGCTGCTCGGCGAGCTGGGCCACACCCCCCATCAGCACTGGGCCGACGGCAGGAGCTGGCGCCTCGGCCGTACGTACGTGGTGCTGGAGCAGTCGCCTGCCCTGATCGGCTCCGCGCACGAACGCCGGGCCCCCGGCCTTAACCACCTCGCCTTCCGGGCCCGCGACCGGGCGGCCCTGGACGCCCTGGTTGCGGCGGCCCCGGAGCACGGCTGGACCCTGCTCTTCGCCGACCGCCATCCGTACGCGGGCGGGGAAGATCACTGCGCGGCATACCTGGAGGATCGAAACGGATACGAGGTCGAGATCGTGGCGGTAGCGGCCCGGGGGGAGAACGGGTGTGCGGTTTGATGGGTGTCATGAGACATGGAGTGCGGAGGGCGGCCGCGGTGCTGCTGCCGCTGGTGCTGGCCGGGTGCGGGACGGAGACGTTCGGCGCGTCCAAGGACATCGACCGGGCCGAGCTGAAGAAGCGCGCGGGGGAGTCCGCGCTGGAGCACGTCTACGTCACCGAGATACCCGGCTTCACGCTCGCCGCCCAGTCGGTGGGCGTCATCGGGGACGACGGCTTCTCCGGTACGTACGTCTCGACGGGCGGCGGCGGGCAGGTCCAGCTCTCTGTGGACCGCGGCACGCTGCCTGCCGACGGCTGCGCCGGTTGCACCAAGGACGGCGACCACTGGTACAGCTCCGCCAACGGCGACAGCGCCTACCTGCGCGCCGAGAGCGGACATGTGGTGCGGCTCACCGGCTCCGGAGGTGCGGACCGGGCCACGGTCAAGGCGGCCGCGGAGAAGGCCCACCACGCGAGCCCGGAAGAGATGGACGAGGTGCTGCCGGAGGCGAGGTCGCAGGGCGGGGCGGTCGTCGAGCGGGGCGACCTGCCGCCGGTCGGCGACGGAGCACCCCGCAACGACGTGGGCGCTAGCGGCTGACCAGAAGGTCGGTGAACTCCCCGGTACGGGCGGCGAGTTCGAGCGCGTCCAGGGTGCGGACGGCCTCGGCGGCCGCCCGCGGGTCGCGGTCCGCGAGACCGCTCTCGGCGAACTCGTCCTCGTCCAGGCGCAGCACGCTCGACCCGTCGGCGGACCGCCACAGGTCGAGGTCCAGGTCCTCGACCTCCACGGTGGTCTCCCCGCCGTCCGTGTGCACGACGGCGGGGCGGGCCACGTCGCAGTACCAGCCCTTGAGGGTGCCGTCCCCCGAGCGGACCTCCTTGACCGCGTACCACCGGTCCCGCCAGTAGTGCTCGACGAAGACGTCGCCCGGTGCGAACTGCACGAACCCGAAGTCCTTCACCGTCTCCCGCGCCCAGTCCGCGCGCACGGTGAGGTGCGTGCCGTCGTCGGAGAGCAGGGTCGCCGGGTAGCGGATCTTGAGACGGCCGGCCTTGGTGAGGGCGATCTGGACGGTCTCCACCGGCGTGCCCGGTCCGGCCGGTCCGCCCGGTCCGCCCGGTCCGTCCGGCAGATCTGCCTCAGTCGACGGTGCGGACATATTCGACCTCCGTGTTGCCGTGCTCGTAACCGAACCACTTGTTGATGGCCAGCATCGGCCCGTTGACGTCGTCGTTGCTGGTGAACGCCTCGCGGTAGCCCGCGGCGCGGGCCCGGACCAGCGAATCGTGCTTGGCGGCCTTCGCCAGCCCCAGCCCCCGGAAGTCCCGGCGGGTGCCGGTCATGCCGGAGAGGTAGCGGGTCTCGCCGTCCGTGTGGGCGAGGCTGAACGAGGCGACCGTGCCGTCGTCGGTCACGGCCAGGGTGGTGAGCCCGTGGTCAAGCACAGGCTTGTTCCAGACGCTCACCAGCCACTCCTCGTACGGTTCCACGACCACGGGCACGGAGTTCGGCTCGTCCTCCGTGGCCTCTGCGTCCGCGTCGTACAGCGGACGCGGATCGTCGCCGAGCCGGGCGGCGCTGATCAGCGTCAACCCCTCGGGCAGCGGCGGCGGTTGGGGCAGGACGCGGTCCACGAGGTCGAGGCGCTGATAGTGCATGGAGTGCGCGGGGGCGTATCCGAGCTTCTCCGCGTAGGCGGCGGACCGGGCGTCCAGTGTCCAGGCGTGCAGGGTGGTCGCTCCGAGCGCGGCCAGGTGCTCCTCGCCCGCCCGCCTCAACGCGGAACCGATGCCCTGCCCACGGCGGTCGGGGAGGACGACGGGGATGCAGGAGGCGTGGCCGGGTTCGGTGCTCGTGTGGTGCAACCGGGCCTGCAACGCGCCGACGATCTCGCCGGTCGTGCTGTCCTCGGCCACCAGGAAGCGGCTGTGGGCCTCGGCGGGAACGGATGCCACGTTGTCCGCGACGCTCGCGGCGGTGGTCAGGTTGTAGGGGAGGGTCGTCCGCCGGAACCGCACCATGGCGGCGAGGTCGGAGGTCTCTGGCCGGAAGTCACGAATGATCACTGTCATCAGCGGCGACGGTACGCAACGGGAGGGCGCGGGCGCCTCTTCTTTTTCGGCGCAGGGGGCCGCTTTCGCTGTCGGCGGTGGGGGACAATCCGTTCCGTGACTCTCAAGATTGTCGTGGACTTCGACGACGCAGCCGCCCCGTACGAGCAACTCCGCGCACAGGTCTCGGAGCAGGCCCGCTCCGGGGCGTTGCCGGTGGGCTACAAACTGCCGACGGTCCGGGGCCTGGCCGCCGACCTGGGACTCGCGGCGAACACGGTCGCCAAGGCGTACCGGGCGCTGGAGGCGGACGGGGTGGTCGAGACGCGGGGGCGGAACGGGACGTTCGTGGCGGCGGCGGGGGACGCGGCGGAGAGGGAGGCGGCGTCGGCGGCGCGGTCGTACGCCGAGCGTGCTCGACGGCTCGGGCTCAGTCGGGCGGCGGCGGTGGCGGTGGCGGAGGAGGCGGTACGGGCCGCTTACGCGGACTGAGGGGGGCGGTGGCGAGGGCGTGCGGTCGCGGGAGGGGCGTGCCGCGGTGGGGGCCGCCCCCTTGCCCACCCGTCCCGCCCCCGGGGGGCGGCCCCGCTGCCCAAGAGGGCTGGGGGTAGGCATTTAGGGGCGCGGGGAACTGCGCGATCAGCCACGACGCACCCGCACGAAGACCACCCGCCCCGCCCGCTCACAGGTACAGCCCTGCATCCGCACCCCCCGACCGAGCCCCCGGCACGGCCGTGGGGGAGACCCCGCGGCGCAGCGCGTACAGCTCTGCCAAGGTCGTGCCGTCCCGGCCGATCCCCTCGTCCGTGCCGAGCCACGTCACCGCCTCCCGCCGGGAGAGCGGCCCCACCTCGATCCGTGCCAGGCACCGCCCCGGCCGCACCACCGCCGGATGCAGCCGTTCCAGGTCCTCGTTCGTGGTGACGCCCACCAGGACGTTCCGGCCCTGCCCGAGCAGACCGTCGGTCAGGTTCAGCAGCCGGGAGAGCGCCTGGCCCGCCGTGTGCTTCGCCTCGCCCCGGATCAGTTCGTCGCAGTCCTCCAGCAACAGCAGCCGCCACCGGGACTTGCCGGTGGCCCCGTCCTCCTCCCCGATCGCGATGTCCATCAGGTAGCCGACGTCGTTGAACAGCCGCTCCGGATCGAGCACGCAGTCCACCTGGCACCAGTCCCGCCACGACCTCGCCAGCGTCCGCAGCGCGGACGTCTTCCCCGTCCCCGGCGGTCCGTGCAACAGCAGCAGCCGGCCCGCGACGTCGTCCGGCGTCACCTTCATCAGCCGGTCCATCGCGTCGGCCACCGGAGCGGTGTAGTTGCCGCGGACCTCCTCCCACGTCCCGGCCGAGATCTGCCGGGTCGTACGGTGCGGGCCGCGCCGCGGGGACACGTACCAGAAGCCCATCGTGACGGCTTCGGGCTGGGGCTCCGGCTCGTCCTGCGCGCCGTCGGTCGCCTCGCCGAGTACCTTCTCGGCCAGTTCGGCCGAGGTGGCCGTCACGGTCACGTCCGCGCCCCGGTTCCAGCGCGACACCAGCAGCGTCCAGCCGTCGCCCTCGGCGAGCAGCGCACTGCGGTCGTCGTCCCTGGCCGCGCGCAGCACCGTCGCGCCGGGCGGCAGCAGTTCGGCGCCGGAGCGCACCCGGTCGATGGACGAACTGTGCGAGTACGGCTGCTCGCCCGTCGCGAACCGGCCCAGGAACAGCGCGTCGACCACGTCCGCCGGAGAGTCGGAGTCGTCGACGTTCAGACGAAGCGGAAGAGCAGACTCCGGGCGCACGGGGCCCGCCGGTTCCGGGCTTACCGGGCCCGCCGGTTCCGGACGTACGGGGCCCGCCGGTTCCGGACGTACCGGGCCCACCGGCACAGCACTCGCGGACTCGCGGTTCGCAGACATGCCGCACATGATCCGGCACCCGGCCGCCCCGCGCACGGACTTTGTCCTGCGGGCCCGCCGAGAGCCTCTGCGCGCCCCCTCCCGGACCCACCCCGTCCCGGCCGGATCCCGACAAGCCCACCGGAATCCCAACTACCGCCGCTACCCTGAAAAATGATGGGACGTCATGGGTGGGACTCGGGGGCGCGGCGGTGGCGGTTCACCGCGCTGATCGGCGTGGGCATGGCCGCACTCGCGCTCGTACTGACCATGTGCACCGCCTGGCCGGGCGGCGACGGCAGAGGCGACAGCGCGGGCACCTCCACGGACGGCGCCAAGGTGCACGGCACCCCGCCGCCACCGGCTCCCGGGAAGCCGGACCCGAACCTCGGCTGGGGCTTCACGCACACCCAGTTCAGCGCGGACGCGGGCGACGCCGCCGCCCGCTCCAGGGCCGAGAAGCTCCTCGCCGCCCAGCGGCTGCCGCAGATCCAGCACCTGATGGGCTGGGGCTCCAACAACCCCGAACCCTCCCCGGGCCGCTACCAGTTCGCCGAGATGGACAGCCGCATCGACCTGATCCGCAGGTCGGGCGGCACCCCCGTCGTCACCCTGTGCTGCGCCCCCGACTGGATGAAGGGCGGGAAGCAGGGCGCCGCCAACACCAACTGGTCCAAGAAGTCCCTGGAGACCGCGCCCACCCCCGAGCACTACGCCGACTTCGCCAAACTCGCCGGGGTCGTGGCCCGCCGCTACCCGGACGTCAAGCACTTCATCGTGTGGAACGAGTTCAAGGGCTTCTTCGACGACAGCGCCAGGCGCTGGGACTACGAGGGCTACACCAAGCTCTACAACCTCGTCCGTGCCGAGCTGAAGAGCGTCAACAAGGACATCCTCGTCGGCGGCCCCTACCTCGTCATGGACAGCCTCGAACCCCGCGTCACCGAGGACGCCTCCGCCGTCAAGGGCCCTTGGGGCTCCCTCGACCAGCGCTCCCTCGACGCCTTCACGTACTGGAACGAGCACAAGACGGGCGCGGACTTCGTCGTCGTCGACGGTTCCAGCTACACCAGGGACGACGAACTGCTGCCGTCCGACTTCGGCGCCACCGACAAGCTCACCGCGGTCAGCCGCTGGGTACGGGAGCAGACCGGCGGCAGGCTGCCGCTCTGGTGGGCCGAGTACTACGTCGAACCCGGCGACGCCGAGGACGAGCGCGACGGCTGGAGCGAACCGCACCGCGCCGCCGTCCAGGCCGCCGGCATGATCGCTCTGGTACGCGGCGGCACCGGCACCGCCTTCTACTGGAACCCGCAGAACGAGGGCGCGAAGTGCGCGGGCTGTCTCTGGACGCCCACCCAACTCGCCAACGGCGGCGCAGAGTTGACCATGATGAAGCTGATCTCCCGGTTCGCGAAGGAGTTCCCGCCCGGCACCCGCTACGACGACAAGGTCCCGGTCGCCGCCGACGACGTCCCCAACGTCCGGGTGCTCGCGAGCGAGAAGACCGTCCTCGTCGTGAACACCCTCGACCGCCCCATCGAGGCCCAGGTCGACGGCCAGGACTTCGACATGGGCCCGTACGAGCTGCGCTGGCTCACCCGCAAGTAGCGCCCGCCCGGCCCACCACGTGCCCGCCCAGTCCACCACGTGCCCGCCCGGCCCTACGTGCCCACCCCCGACAGCGACACCAGCCGCTCCACCAGCGCCCCCAGGAGCACCGCCAGCAGCGGCAGCGAGAACCAGTACGTCGACTGCATCCACTGGAGCTTCCGCACGCTCTCCGGCCGCGCCACCCGCACCACCTCCCGCACCGCCAGCAGCACGATCAGCGCCAGTGCGGCCAGCGCGCCGACCACCGACCACGGCGTCCACGTCACCCTCGGCCCGATCGGCCCCGGTTCCGCCTTCGCGACCGGCCCTTCCGGCCGCTCGGCCCTGGTGTAGAGCGTCACGTCCTCGTTCGCCAGGACCTTCTTCAACTCCGGTCGCGCGTCCAGGTTCTGGACCAGGCGCCGCTCCCAGCTCGGCGCGTAGCCCGAGTTCATCTGGAGGTAGACCGTCTGGCTGCGGTTGATCATCAGGTACGAGTTCGGGCCCGCGTCCTTCAGCGACTTGACGAGACCGGCCACCAGCACCGGGTCGCGCGGCGCCGCCGTCGGTTCGTACTGCACCTTCTCCATGTCCCTGGCGCCCCACGGCATCGCGGGCGTGACGTTGTCGACGATGTCGTTGCTCATCCACAGCAGCCGGGCCGTCGGCTCGTCGTGCGCGTACACGTACTCCATCGCCGCGACCTCGCCCGCCCGCACCCGTTCGAACGCCTCGTTGCCCCAGCGTGCGACCAGGAAGCCGCCCATCAGGACGAGCCCGGCCAGCAGGGCGGCGAGCGGGGCGAGGCTGGTGCGGTCCGCGTCCCGCTCGGCCCGGGTGGCGCCGGTACGGGGGAAGAAGGCCAGGCCCGCGAGGAGGGCCGCGCCGGGCAGCGCGAACATGAAGACGCGCAGCGCCATCTCGCCGCCGTACGACTGCATGCCGAGCATCAGGAACGGCACGAACGCGAGGACGAGCAGCGAGCGTTCGCTGTAGCCCGCGAACCGGCGTCTGGAGACGCCCCAGCAGGCCAGCGCCATCACACCGCCGGCCAGCGCCACCCGTACGTACAGCACCAGCTTGTGCGTGGAGCTGCCGCCCTCGATGCGGCCGGCCACCGACGAGGACACGTTGTCGCCCAACCCGCCGATGCCGCCGAAGAGTTCGTCGAAGTGCCCCGACCAGTACGGCTCGGCGAAGAACCCGATCCACACCGTGACCAGCACGGTGAGGAGGATCGGCAGTCCGCGCAGCGTGGACCGCCCGGACATCACCAGCAGCGCCAGCACCCCGACCATCACGAACGGGGTCAGCTGGTGCGCCGGCACCGTCCCCGCGAACAGGGCGATCAGCACCACGAGCAGCGTCGCCTTCTCGCGCCGCCCGGCCGGACGCACCTCCGCCTCGCCGGGGCGCCGCTTCGTCCAGATGACGCGCGGCTCCCGGAACCACACCAGCAGGATCGCCACGAAGGCGAGGTAGAGGAGGTAGGTGTAGCCCTGTGGCGAGAAGTAGTCCTGGCCGACCCAGCCGCTCAGCACGAAGAACCAGGCGCCCGTCCACTTGGCCCGCCAGCTCGCCCGCAGCGACTTCATCAGCAGGAACAGCGGTGCCAGGTACAGGAGTTGCATGGTCAGCGGCCACCAGCGGATGACCTCCGACATGTCGGAGATCCCGCACGCCTCGGCCACGAAGGTCGCCGCCGCGAAGAATCCCGGCCAGCTCCACCGCGCGTCCAGATCGGGCACGGCGGTGCCGGTGCGGTCGATGTAGTCCATGAAGCCCAGGTGCTGCCAGGCCGTCGGGAAGCGCGGCGCCTCCTCAAGGACGGCGGGCAGGGCGTGCAGCGACACCACGGTCGCGATCAGCGCCACGGCGAGCAGCGCGGTCCTCGGACGCTCCAGCCACAGCATCGACGCGAACGACACCACGAGCAGCACGGCGCCGATCAGTGTGGCGAGGGGCAGCACGGTGACAAGACCGAGCCCGCCGATCTGCTCCAGGTCCGCTTCCCGGATGCCCCGCACCGGGAGCCAGTACAGCAGCACGGCCGCCAACAGCACTGCGCCCAGGGCGAGTTCCGGGAGCCGGTGGCGGAGCGCCAGGAAGGCGCGGTGCGGCGGGGGAGCGGTGCCCCCGCCCGTCTCGTCAGCGGCTTCGCCCACCGGCGGTGCGGGTTTCTCGCTCTCCTCGGCGGACGGCAGGGCGCCCGGGGTGGATGAGGTCGACGCGGTGCGCGCAGGGTCCGAAATGGTGTGCGGTGCATGGGACTTGGCGAAGCGATCGGGTGGTGGTGCGGGCAGCCGCAGCGCCCAGGTCGGCCGGTGCTCGCCCTCCTCGCCGGCCTCCTCGGCGCCCTCCGGCTTCCCGTCCTCCGTCTTCTTCATGTCCGGTACGACTCCGGAGGCGCCCCGGGGGATGTACAGCCCGGCCGCCGGAGTCTCCGGGCCGATCCGTACGTCCGGTCTGCGCTCCTGGTGGTCGAAGTCGACGTGGGTGCCCAGCGGCAGCGTCCTCGCGTCGCCCAGGGCCGTCCGCAGCGCCCAGCGCGGGCGCTCGGGGGGCGCCTGAACGGACGCGGCGGCCTCCTCCTGGGACTCGGCCCCTGCTTCTTCCGGCGCCGCCGCCTCGTCCGGTACGTTCCCGGGCGCGGGCTCCGTCCGTACGGGAGCCTTCTCCGCGGGAACCGACCTGACCACCCCGTACAGCTTGAAAGCGGCGATCGCAGCGACCACCGCGAGGCTCGACACCTCGGCGACGCCCGCGCCCGTCAGTCCCATTCGGGGCAGCAGGAGCAGCGTCAGCCCGAGCACCAGGACGCACAACCCGCCCTGGAGATAGGCGAGTCCACTGGTGCGGCTCTGCGCGCGCAGTACCGCGAAGTAGACCTCTATGACCACCCGCAGCAGCGCGCCGACCGCGAACCAGCGCAGCAGCCCAGTCGCCGCCTCCGCATATCCGGCGCCGAAGACGTGCAGGATGTACGGCGCCCCGAAGAAGAGGACGGCCGCCACCGGCACCATCAGCTTCGCCATCTTCTTCAGCGACGCACGGCAGTTGCGGGCCAGCGAGGCGGGGTCGTGCGCACCCTCCACCGTCAGTGACGCACCCATGTTGATGGCGAGCAGATTGACGGTGCCACCGATGGTGGTGGTGATGTAGAAGTACGCGTTGTCCGCCGAGCTGACCTGCGAGGCGACGATCACCGGCACCAGATAGACCACGGCCAGTGAGAACAGCGAACCGGTGTAGTCACCGGCCAGGAACCGCCCCATCTGACGCGTCGTCGGCGGCTCGGCCAGCCCCTCGGTCGCTTTCACATGCCGGGGCACCAGCTTCCGGAACACCAGGAAGCCCAGCGGAACCACCGACACCGCGATCGCCGCCACCCACGACACGAAGACGCCCGCGGTCGGGATCGACGTGGCGATCAGCACCAGCAGGACCAGCTTCACCGCCGAGAACACGGTGTTGCCCACCGGCACCCACAGCGCGCTGCGCAGCCCCGTCAGCACCCCGTCCTGGAGCGTCAGCAGCGACCACATGATCACCGCGAGGACGAAGCCGAGACCGTTCAGCGGCCCGTGCAGGAACCGGTACGAAGGTCCCCAGAAGTCGAGCGTGAGCAGGAAGATCCCGGCCGCCACCGCGACGAACAGGGAGCTTCCCGCGTACGTGCGGAACACCAGCCGCCCGGTGCGGCGGCCGGACACCGGGATGAACCGCGCCAGGGCCCCGGTCAGGGTCAGCGCGGCCAGCCCGGCGAGCAGCTTCATCGCGGCGATCGCCGCCGACCCCTGACCGACCGCGGCGGGCGTGTAGTACCGCGCCGCGACCAGCCAGAAGCTCAGGCCGAGAAGGGCGCTGACACCCGTGTTGAGCATCAGCGCGTAGGCGTTGCGGAAGAGCGGACTGCCGCCGCCCTTCCCGGGGACCGGCAGCCGCAGTCTGCGGGCCGGCGGGGCCGGCGGGCCCGCCCCGGGCACCTTCCTGTTCCCCCCGGTGTCGCTCTCGGCCTGGGCGGTGGTCGTGTCAGACACGGCTGGCGGCTGCCTCTCGGGACTGCCGCACGAGGCGGACGGCGGACCGGGACCTGCGCACCACCGCGTATCCCCGGGTGAGCGCCCGCTCCCTGGCGAAGTCGCGGAAGGTCGCCCGGTTCTCCACCAGCCGCTCGAACCGCCCGATGTCCGTGCTGCGCTGGACGGTCACCCTGCGCAGGGCGTACGGGCCCTGGGCGCGCGTGGCCAGGGCGTTGTTCACCGCGAGGGCCTGCCCGAACCCGGCGTCCCTGACCGCCGCGCGGACCCGCCGGCTGGAGTAGCCGTACGGGTACGCGAACGAGACGGGAGCGCTCCCGAGCTCGTCGGCGACCAGCTCCCGGCAGCGCAGCACCTCGTACCGCAGCCCGTCGTCGTCGAGCTGGTCCAGCTGCGGATGGCTGTGGCTGTGCCCGCCGATCTCCGCTCCCGCGGCGGCGAGTTCGCGGACCTGGTCCCAGTCGAGCATGGTGTCCAGCGCGCCCGGACCCTCGTACCGGCCGCGCAGCCAGCCCGTCGAGACGAACAGGCTGGACCGGAAGCCGTGCTTGACGAGGGCGGGCAGCGCGTGCCGGTGCACGCCCTCGTACCCGTCGTCGAAGGTGATCAGGACCGGCTTCGGCGGCAGGACGGTGCGCCCGGACCGCCAGGAGTCCCCCAACTCCCCGGTGGTGACGGGGGTGAAGCCGTTCGCTTCGAGCAGGGCCAGCTGCTCGGCGAAGGACTCCGGTGACACGGACAGCCCGTACGCCGCCTCGGCGGGCCGGTGTCCGACGGCGTGGTACATCAGGATCGGAACAGCGGTCCCCGTGCTCACAGCGGTGCTTCTCATGCGTGCGCCCCCTCGCGTCCCTCGCTCTCCCCGCCCGCGCCGTGCGTCAGTGGTGCGATCGGGGGAGGCGTGAAGCTCCCGCCTCCCCTGCGGGCCCGTACGCTCCCGAGTACGTACCCGCCCGCCGCCGCGGCCACTCCGGTCACGATGGCCCCCGCCCTGCCCGCCCCGCCCCGGCGGCCGAGAACCGCGTCCCGCAGCCCGCGCCCGACGCCCCCGGGCAGCACCCGGGTCGTGTACCGGCGTTCGGACTCAAGTCCCTTGCCCGCACCCACGCTCCGTGCCACGAGCGCTTTCGACAAGCCCTCCGCGTACGCCCGGGTGCGGAAATAGCCGAACCTTTCCCGGACCGCGGGGACCTTGTGGTGGATGACCGCCCGGTCGTCGATCAGGAGCACCGCGTCCGGCAGCGCCCTGCCGAGCCGGATGCACAGCTCGGTCTCCTCGCAGCCCAGCGGCCGCTTGTCGCCGTCCCGGCCGATGCCGGTGGCGAAGCCGCCCGCCGCGTCGAAGGCGGACCTGCGGAACGAGGCGTTGCCGCCCAGCACGTTGCGGACCCGCACCTTGCCCGGCGGGATGCCCTTGTACGTACAGCCGACGACCCAGTCGAACTCCTCCGGGAACCAGTCGGGCCGCCCGCCGGACGCCCACGCGGGCATGGTCCGGCCGCCGACCGCCATGACGCGCGGATCGGCGTAACCGGCGGCGAAGTGGTGCAGCCAGTCCCGCTCGGCGACGGCGTCGTCGTCGAGGAAGGCGACGAGCGAGCCGCGGGCCGCGGCGATGCCGGTGTTGCGGCCGGCGGACAGCCCGCGGGGGCCCGCGTTGGCGAGCACCCGCACCGGCCGCGTGTCGTCGGCGTCCTTGAACTCCTTCTCCAGCCGCTCCCTGAGCGCCGGATTGTGGTCCACGACCAGCAGCGTCTCCGCCGCCGGCCGCGACTGCGCGTGCACCGAGGAGACCGCCGCGAGGATGTCCTCCCAGCGCTCCTCGGTGTACACGCAGATCACCACGGAGAACTCCTCGGTGGGCTGTGCTCTCAAGACGCCTCTCCCCGGCCGATGATCCGGCGGGGCGCGACGACGGGCAGTGCCGCGTGGCGCCTGCCGTGCCGCTTGCCGTGCTCCTTGAGGATCACCCGCAGCACCCGCAGCCCGTCGCGCACCGCGCTGAGGTTGCTCGTGCCGTGGATGCGCTCGAACTCGTGGCTGGGTATCTCCTGGACGCGCAGGCCCGCCTTGACGACCCGGATGTTCATCAGGGTCTCCACCTCGAAGCCGGTGCAGTCGAGGTCGATCTGGTCGAGGCAGTGCCGCCAGAAGGCGTTGTAGCCGTAGCAGAGGTCGGTGTAGCGGGCGCCGAACTTGGCGTTGACGACCGAGCACAGCACCCAGTTGCCGAGCTTGCGGACCGGCGTCATGTCGTCCGTGCCGCCGCCGTTCGCGAAGCGCGAGCCCTTCGCGAAGTCGGCGCCGGAGACCAGCGCGGAGACGTAGCTGACGATCTCGTGGCCGTCGGCCGAGCCGTCCGCGTCGACCATCACGATGATGTCGCCCGTGCACGCGGCGAATCCCGTGATCAGCGCGTCGCCCTTGCCCTTTCCGGTCTGCCGGACGACCTTCACGTCCGGCCACAGCTCACGGGCCACCTGCACCGTGTTGTCGGTGGAATTCCCGTCGACGAGAACGACTTCGTGTATCCATTCCGGCAGTGTCTTGAAGACGTACGGAAGGTTTTCCGCCTCGTTCATGGCGGGGATCACGACGCTCACGGGCGGAGTGATCGCGAGATGAGAAGAGATGGGCCGGTACTTCAGGCTTTTCTTGATCGCGCTACTTCGGCTGCTGCCATTCGTGGACGGCTCGCCGAGCGGATCTTGGCCGGGTACCGCGGGTCGGAGAAATGAGCTCATGAGTCTTTTCCCTCTCCACCGGTGGACCGCCCGCCCCCGGGCGGTCCGGATGAGTTTCCGGTTCGAAAGGGGGGTTTCACCCCGGCCATGACGGAATCGCACTCCGTACTGGTTCGGCCGTACCTGTTGGGTGAGCTGGCTATTGCTCTGCGCGGCACGTGCCCCGGCAGAGAACCTTCTCTCGCCGAGCACGGCACCCCCCTACCGCGCTCCCGCTCCGGCCTTCATCGCGACGCTTGAGCCCTCCCCTAGAGCCGCTTTGCTCGATGGACCTTTGCGGGTGGATGTACGACGGTATTGATGATTGGGACCCTATGGCAAGACCTGGAACGTAGCCTCGCTTTTTTGTGACTTTGGCCGTACTTCGACGGTCACATCCGGAAGCGTCCTGATCGGATTTCCCCGATCCGTTTGAGCAGCCGGTCGGCGGGTTCGAACAGTTCAGGCCGTTCCACGACCGTATTCCGGAGTGCCCGCACCGGAGCACGGTGCGCACGGTGGCCGAATGCCACAGGGTGACGGCGCATCACCCATCCCTCGGAGACCATGATCTCCCTGGTCTTGAGGGAATCCTTGTACTCTTTCTGGCCGCGCCCCAGATCGATGTAGGCGATCCCCTCCGAGGCCGCCGATTCCGCGATCTTGAGCTGCATCAGCAAACCCGGCGAATATTTTGCGAACTCCGGGTCGTAGGCCGGGAACCAATTGGAAATGATCCGTTCCGAGCGCGGACCGAAGTGCGCCGCGACCGGCCGGCCGTCCGCGTACAGCACCGACAGCAGCCCCGTGAAGGAGTCGGTGCGGGTGTGGAAGAGCTGCTCCACCAGCCGGGTGATCCACTCCTGTGCGAAGCGGTCGCTGCGCCCGGTCCTGCGGTACTGCGCGGACTTCCACCGCATCAGCGCCCGCAGCACCGCCGGGTCGCGCTCGTCGTGCACGTACCGCACCTCGCCGACCTGGCGGCCGAGCCTGCGCTCCTTGGCCTGCGTCGACTTGAGGAACTTCGGCGAGTGGTCCCGCAGATGGGCCAGGTACGCGTCGTACCCGTCCAGGGTGTCGATCACCGGCGAGGCGAAGCTGCCGGTCGCACCGGCCTCGAACGCGCCCTGCCCCTGGGCGAGATGGTCGAACTCCCACACCGCGAGCCCGCACGCCCGCAGCAGCGCTCGGGCGTCCCACTCGAAGCCGGGTCTGTGCACGATGCCCTGGCTGTCGGAGACGCCCAGTCCCAGTGCCCGGCCCACGCCGGTGGTGGATCTCTGGTAGGCGAAGAACGCGGCCGGTTCACCCCCCTCCCGTACGACCCCGATCCGCACCCCGCGCCGGCACCGGCCCAGCGCCAGTGCGAACTCGGGGGACAGGAAGGGGTTCGCCAGTTCCGGCGAGCCGTGCAGGTGCGCCTTGGACTGCATGGCCGTCCAGGACGCCCGGTCGGCGGCGCTGAGTTCGCCGGGTCGGCAGACGGTGAGGTCGAGCCGCGAGCCGGTGGTGCGCGAGCTTGCGCGAGGGTTGTCCACGTCAGGATGCCTGCCTTCTCGCCGTACGGCCGCCTCGGCGCCGCAGAAGTGTGAGCAGGAAGAGGAGGGCGCTGATCCCGGCGACCGCCGCGATCCCGCCCCTGACCGACCAGAGGTGCATGGCCAGCATGGCCTGTGCGACGAGCAGGTTGAGCGCCAGGGCCGCTGCCACGGACGCCACCGTGCGGCCCAGCGGATCCAGGCCGCGCAGCCACGTCGCCACCGCCGCACCCGGGGCCACCACCATGAAGACGACGGTGAACGGCGCCCGCAGTGGCGACGACATGTCGGTGAACGCGAGGACCGCCCCCGCCGCGGCGACGGCGAGTGCCGCCCCGGCGACCAGGAGGAGGAACTCACGCCCGGGTCCGCTGCTGCCCGACGGCTTGTCACTGATGTTCTGCATGGTCTGCATTGGCGACTTTGCCCCCCGACGCGCCGGATGCCGGGCTTCAATGTCGCGCAGGCTGCGGAGCGCCGTCAAGGATGCGGAAAAAGTGTAAAGAAGATCCGAGCCGAATGTTCTTGGCATGAACACTACCGGCGGGTCACTGGGGCTGGTACGAAACGAGTGGCGGAAAACCTGCTAAGGGAGGTTCCATGAAACTGTCCCGATTCGCGGCATTCTCAACCTCGTTCGTACTCGCCGGAGCCCTCGCCCTCACCGGGGCGAGCGCCGCAAGTGCGGACCAGAAGGCACAGGGCGTCGACTACGTGGCCCTCGGCGACTCGTACTCCTCCGGAGTCGGCGCCGGCAGTTACGACGGTTCCAGCGGCAACTGCAAGCGCAGCACCAAGGCCTACCCGGCCCTCTGGGCGGCCAGGTCCGCACCCACCAGCTTCGCCTTCGCCGCGTGCAGCGGTGCCCGTACGGGCGATGTCACCGGCAGTCAGTTGACGGCCCTCAGCGCCGCCACCGACCTCGTCAGCATCACCGTCGGCGGCAACGACGCGGGCTTCGCCGACGTCATGACGACCTGCGTCCTGCAGGGCGAGTCGGCCTGTATCAACCGGGTCAACCAGGCCCGCGCCTACGTCGACTCGACCCTGCCGGGACAGCTCGACTCGGTCTACAACGGCATCAGAGCCAAGGCACCGTCCGCCCGTGTCGTCGTCCTCGGCTACCCCCGCTTCTACAAGATCGGAGGGACCTGCTCGGTCGGTCTCAGCGAGAAGTCCCGTACGGCCATCAACAGTGCGGCCGACTACCTCAACACCGCCACCGCCAAGCGCGCCGCCGACCACGGCTACACCTTCGCCGGGGTCGCCTCCGCCTTCTCCGGCCACGAGATCTGCACCCCGGCGCCGTGGCTGCACAGCCTCAACTGGGGCAACATCGGCGAGTCCTACCACCCCACCGCAACGGGCCAGTCCGGCGGATACCTCCCGGTCATGGACTCAGCCGCCTAGCCCCGACGTCGCTCCGTACGTCGCACCGCCGTCGGTCGTCGTCGGCGGCGGTGCGGTCGTCCCGCCCGACCCGTTCTGCCCTTCGGTGGTGGTCGGGGTCTCCTTCTCGCAGGTCACCGTGAAGGACACGGAGTTCGACTCGGCCGACTTCGGGCTCCGTACCTTCACCCGGATCGTGTCGGTCCAGGTCTCGTCCTTCTTGTACGTCCCCTCCGTGTGCTGCACCTGCTGCGCGAGCGTCCCTTCGGCGAAGGTCGCCTTCAGCCACTCGCCGCCGCTGGTCTCCCCGCTCCCGGTCGCCCACTGGTACTCCACATCGGCCGGAGCGCGCCCCACGGTGATCGTCGCCGTGAACGCCGGCAGCGCACCCGACGCCGGCGGGCACTTTCCCGTATAGCTGTCGCGCACCGCGTGCACGGACACCTGCACGGTCTGCTGCGGGGGCGGGGTGGTCTTGCCGCCGGTGGTGCCGGTGCTGCCGTTGGTGGTGCTGGTGCCGCCGGTGGCATCGCTGCTTCCGGTGGAACTGCTGCCGCCGTTCCCCTCGGTCGTGGTGCCGCCGGTGCCGGTGCTGCCCGTGGAGCCGGTGCTGCTGTCCGTGCCTCCCGAGCCGGTCTGCCCGGCGGTGGTGCCCGGGTCGTCCTTCTTGGTAAATGCGTACACCAGTCCCGCGACCGCGAGCAGCAGCACGGCGATGCCGAGCGCGAGCACAGCGACACTCCGCCGGGGCCGGTCCTGGGTGCTCGTCGTCGCCGTCTGCCCGGTCGGCGGGCCGTACACGCCACTGGGCGGCCCCGTCGACGGCAGGGGCACGGGCGCGGGCGCCGGCCTCGGCGTCGGCGTGGGCCGGTAGGGGGTCGGCCCCGTGACGGTGGGGCTGCCGTGCACCCCGCCGGTGACGGTCGCCGTGCCGCCCGCCCCGACGATCCGCAGCTGCCGCTCCGCCTCCGCGCCCGTCATCCGCTCCGCCGGATCCTTGCGCAGCAGCCCCTCGATCACCGGGCGCAGCGCCCCCGCCCCGGTCGGCGGCGGCAGTTCCTCGTCCACCACCGCACGCAGCGTGGAGAGCGGCGTGTCCAGCCGGAACGGGGAACTCCCCTCGACCGCCGCGTACAGCAGCACCCCCAGCGACCACAGGTCCGACTCGGGGCCCGGGGTGCGCCCCATCGCGCGTTCGGGCGCCAGGAACTCCGGCGAGCCGATCAGCTCGCCCGTCATCGTCAGCGCCGAGGTGCCCTCGACCATGGCGATGCCGAAGTCGGTGAGGACCACCCGGCCGTCGTTCCCGATCAGTACGTTGCCCGGCTTGACGTCCCGGTGCAGCACCCCCGCGGCGTGCGCCGCCCGCAGCGCGGTGACGACCTCGGCGCCGATGTGCGCGGCCCGCTGCGGGGTGAGCGTGCCGTCCGCCGCCAGGACGTCGGACAGGCTCAGCCCCCGTACCAGCTCCATCACGATCCACGGGCGGCCGTCCTCGGTCGCCACGTCGTACACCGTCACCACGTTCCGGTGCGAGATCCGGGCCGCCGCCCACGCCTCCCGCTCCAGCCGGGCGTACAGCCGTGTCTGGTCGGTGCCGCCGAGGCCGGCCGGCGCCCGGACCTCCTTCACGGCGACCTCGCGGCCGAGCACCTCGTCGCGGGCCCGCCACACGACGCCCATCCCGCCCTGCCCCAAGGGGGCCAAAAGGCGGTATCGGCCTGCCACCACCCGGTCTTCGCCCGGCACTTCACTCACAGGACAGATCCCCCGATCCGCAGCAGAGCGGCATCATGGTCGAAACCACTCCAAGTTAGCTCAACTCCGCCTTCCTGCCGCCCCCTTGAACAATTACGGTCTGTCAACACCGGTACCCCTGCGATGAATCCTGTGGGTGGGATACACGGGTGTCACGACGGGGGGATAGGGTTAACCTGCCCGGTGACGGGTGCCCTCGTACGGGTGGGGAGTGACATGGAACAGATAACGGTGCGCAGCAGGCCCCGGGTGCCTGCCATCACATGCGGGAGCAGTGCGACCAGCTCGCGGCTCGACCGCCATCTCTCGGTGCTCGGCGGCCCTGCCGTCCCGCAGCGCGAGACGGCCGAGGCCACGATGCTGATGCGTGAACTGACCTCGCGTGAGGTGCCGCGTACACGCAACACCAGCAGGGGCACGCGGATCTCGCGCGTCTCGCTGTTCGCGCCGCTGAGGCGGTTGCGCCGGTCGTTGTTCGGCAGCCGCCGAGGCTGACGGCGGCGGCCGACCCCGCACGCACATGCAGAGGCCGCTCGACTGCCCATCCATCCGTCATTCCCGGGGCAGTGGGGCGGCTTTTGGCTGCCCGGGGGCAGGGGCAGGGGACGGCCGACTCGTCCCGACGGCTCCGGTGGGGGCGGCTCTAGAGAAGCGCGAACTGGCCTCCCGGCCCCTCCTCGTGATGGTCGAGGACCGACGCCGGCCGCCGTGCCTTCGCCGGTACGGGCAGCACGCCCGCCGCGGTGAGCTCCGCCCGGGTGATCCGGTCCTCCTCGTCCAACTCCGGCTTCCCGTCAGCCAGTTCCGCGTACAGCGCCAGCACCGTCACCAGTTCAAGCAGCTCCGACGACCACTCCTGCGGCCACGCCCCGGGCCGGATCGCCTCCAGGGTGCCCGCGGGTGCGGCGGCGGCCCGCTCGTCGAACCAGCGTTCCAGGATCCGCACCCCGCCCACCTCGAAATCCCACGCCGCCTCGGGCACCGGCGAGATCCGCCCCGTGGAGCCGAGCAGCAGGGCCGATTCCTCGCGGTCGTAGCGAATCGAATCGGGCCGCGGCGGGAGCGTCGCCCGCACGTAGGGGCGCCGCCCGCCCGGCAGGCGCGGGCGCTCGGCGCCGTGCGCGCCCCGCAGCTGGAGTGTGCGCAGCCGGTGGCCCCGCTCCACTCCGACCGACCACACCGCGGCGTCCCGGGGCAGCGGTACCACCGCGCCCCGCGCCGACGGCCGGGCGGCCGCCAGGGCCCAGGCGAGCACGTCCTGAGGAGCGACCCGGCAGCCGTACCGGCCGCTCAGGAAGCGGGTCAGGCCCGGCGTCAGATTGGGCTCAAGGCCGCCCGGCCTGCGGTACAGGGGACGGATGCGGCCCGGTCTGCCCGCGGGGGAGCGGCCGTCGGGCAGCAGCGCGGTGGCGAGCAGGGCGGGGCCCGGCGCCCCGGGCACGTACCCCTGCTCGACGGCGAACACCTGGTGGGTGGAGTCGAGCACCCGCCACAGCTCGGGGCGGGCCGCGTCGATCAGCCGGTGGTCGGGGATCAGCCACTGCTCGTCGAACGGGCCGTGCAGGACGCGCACCGGCTGCGGGCAGCGCCCCGACTCGGCAGCGAACCGGGTGGTGGCGGTCCGCTGGCCGGGCAGCGCGGCGACCGAGGTGGCGGGCGTCCGGTGGCGGGTCGGGCCGAAGAGTGCCTCGCGGTCCGCCGCGGCGGACCGTACCACCGCGTCCCAACGGGCCCGCAGGGAAGCGGGATCGGGTCCTGTCACCCACCCGCGCCCCAGGCGCAGCGGCGCCACGGACCACGGCACCAGCTCGTCGAGCAGCAGAGGAAGTAGAGGCTGCGGCGTTTCTGCAACATCGCTCACGTCCCGCATCGTAGGCGGTGGAGCCCGGGGTCAGTTCGCCTCGACCGTCACCGTGAAGGAGAACCGGTCGCCCCGGTAGCGGATCCGTGCCACGTCCACGACCCGGCCGTCCGCGTCGTACGTCACGCCCGTGTAGTGCAGGATCGGCGACAGCAGCGGGACGTTCAGCAGGCCGGCCGTCTCCGGGTCGGCGAGGCGGGCCTCGATGGTGTCGGTGATGCGGCTGATGCGCACGCCGACGACGTCGCGCAGCACCTTCGTCATCGGCCAGCGCTCCAGGTCGTCGGCCTTGAGACAGTCGGCGATCTCCGGGCGTACCGCGTTCTCCGCCCAGTTGGTGGGCTCGCCGCTCTCCGCGTCGTGCCGCAGCCGCCGGTACGTCATCACCTCGGTCACGTCCGGGAAGTACTCGGCCAGCTCGCCCGGCACCCGGACCGGGCCGTGGCCGAGCAGCGTGGTCGGCTCGCCCGACTGCTGGGCCACGATCGCGTCGATCGAGCCGAGGAGGCGGCGCGGGGCGCCCCGCCTGGCCCCCGGCTCGATGAACGTGCCGCGCCGCCGGTGCCTGCTGATCAGACCCTCCGACTCCAGCTCCTTGAGCGCCTGGCGCATGGTCAGGACGCTGACCCCGTAGTGCGCGGCGAGCTGCTCCTCGGTGGGCAGCCGCAGCGAGGCGTCGGGGGCGCGGCCCAGTATCGAGGCGCGCAGCGACTGGGAGACCTGGTACCAGAGAGGGAGCTTCCGGTTCAGGACGAGGGAGTCGGGGGCGAAGGCGGTCACGGCGGGTCTCCGTCGGTCCTGCGGGCGGCTACGGGCGGAAGTGTCGCTGGAGACCCTGCCACACGTCGTCGTACGAGGACTGCAGGTGATCGGCGTTCGCGGCCTGCTCGGTCGCCGTCACCGGCCAGCGCGTCTCGAACATGAACGCGAGGCCGTCGTCGATCTTCTGCGGCTTCAGCTCGGCGGCGCTCGCCCGGTCGAAGGTCTCCCGGTCGGGCCCGTGCGCCGACATCATGTTGTGCAGCGATCCGCCGCCGGGCACGAAGCCCTCCGCCTTCGCGTCGTAGGCGCCCTCGATGAGGCCCATGTACTCGCTCATCACGTTCCGGTGGAAGTACGGCGGGCGGAACGTGTCCTCGCCGACCAGCCAGCGCGGCGCGAAGACGACGAAGTCCACGCCCGCCAGGCCGGGGGTGTCGGACGGCGAGGTGAGGACCGTGAAGATCGACGGGTCCGGGTGGTCGTACGAGATCGACCCGATGACATTGAAGCGGTGCAGGTCGTAGACGTACGGGACGTGGTTGCCGTGCCAGGCGACGACGTCGAGCGGAGAGTGGTCGTACATCGCCGACCAGAGGTTGCCGCAGAACTTGTTGACCACCTGGACCGGGCCCTCGACGTCCTCGTACGCGGCGACCGGGGCACGGAAGTCCCGGGCGTTCGCGAGACCGTTGGCGCCGATCGGGCCCAGGTCGGGGAGCTGGAAGGGTGCGCCGTAGTTCTCGCAGACGTAACCCCGGGCGGTGGCGTCGAGCAGCTCCACGCGGAAGCGGATGCCGCGCGGGACCAGGGCGACCTCGCCGGGCTCGGCGCGCAGCATGCCGAACTCGGTGCGCAGCAGCAGCCCGCCGTGCTCGGGGACGATCAGCAGCTCGCCGTCCGAGTCGCTGAACACCCGGGAGATCATGGGGGAGTTGGCGTGGTAGAGGTGGATCGCCATGCCGGTGCGCTGGGTGGCGTCGCCGTTGCCGCCGAGCGTCCACAGACCGGCCAGGAAGTCGGTGCCGGGGGCGGGGTCGGGCAGTGGGTTCCAGCGCAGCCGGTTGGGGTCGGGGACGGTCTCGGTGAAGGGGGCGCTGCGGATGCCGCCGTTGTCGACGCGGGAGAACGGCGGGTGCGCGGCGGAGGGGCGGATCCGGTACAGCCAGGAGCGGTGGTTGTGCGCGCGGGGCTCGGTGAAGGCGCTGCCGCTCAGCTGCTCCGCGTACAGGCCAAGCGGGGCGCGCTGCGGCGAGTTCCGGCCATCGGGGAGCGCACCGGGAACTGCCTCCGAGCTGTGTGCGTTGCCGAAGCCGGAGGAGTACGCCAGGCCCTCCGCGGTCTTCCGTGCCGCTTCGACGTATCGGTCCGTGCCGTTGCCGCTCATCGTCCACTCCCGGGTCCCGGTGAATAAGGGCTCGTATAAGGAATCCTATGCGTGACAGTAGGATTGCGCGCCCGGAACGTCAACGGTGGGCAAAGGGACAGGCCGAAACACGTGGGCGGCAGGAAGGGGCAGGCCGAAACGGACGGGCGGCATGATGGGCCCGTGACCCACGGACACGGACACGGACACGGACACGAGCCCGACGCCCCGCCGGCCGCCGATGCCGGTCCCCCCGGCGTTCCCCCGGTGGCAGCCCTGCGCCGGGCCCCCGTGCAGCAGCGCAGCGCCGAGCGGCTCACCCGGATACTCGACGCGTGCGCCGCCCTCCTCGACGAGGTGGGGTACGAGGAGCTGAGCACCCGTGCGGTCGCCGCCCGCGCAGGAGTGCCGATCGGGTCCGTCTACCGCTTCTTCGGCAACAAACGCGCCATGGCCGACGCCCTCGCCCTGCGCAACCTCGACCACTACGCGGAGCGGGTCGGCGCCGGGGTCGCCGCGCTCGCGGGCGCCGACTGGCGGGGCGCGATCGACGTCGTCCTCGACGAGTACCTGGCGATGCGCCGCACCGTGCCCGGCTTCACGCTCGTCGACTTCGGCATGCAGATCCCGCTGGGCCGCCCGGCCGACGAATCCAACCACCGGGTCGCCGACCGGCTGACCACCCTCCTCTCCGCACACATCGGCCGCACCCCCGACGCGGCCCTGCGCCGCACCTTCCTGGTCGCGGTGGAGGCGGCGGACGCGGTCCTCCAACTCGCCTTCCGCAGCGACCCTTCGGGCGATCCCGAGGTGGTCCAGGAAGCGCGGGAGCTGCTGCGGGCCTATCTGGCGCGGGTGCTGGACTGAAGTCCGGCGGCTGAAGTCCGGCGCCTGAAGCTTGGCGACTGAAGCTCGGCGACTGAAGTCCGGCGGCTGAGTTTCGCTCGGGTCCGGGGTCGTGGGGGTCCCGGGGGTCGCACGGGTGGGGTGCGGGGATCACGGGGCGCGGGGGCGCTCCGCGCGGGAAGCGCGTGGGCGGGTGGTGGCCGGGTGGTGGAGGGGTGTCCCGGCCCGCTGCCCGCCCATTCCCACCGTCCCAACCGGTCGGTATGCTCGCCCCGTTGCCGAAGCCAGGGAGGCCCACCGTGTCCCGTACCGCCCTCCGCATCTGCCCCCTCTGCGAGGCCACCTGCGGGCTCACCCTCACCATCGAGGGAACCCGGGTCACCGGTGCCCGCGGCGACGCCGAGGACGTCTTCAGCCGCGGCTTCATCTGCCCCAAGGGCGCCGCCTTCGGCGAGCTGGACGGCGACCCCGACCGGCTGACCGGCCCCCTCGTCCGTACGAACGGGGAGCTGCGGGAAGCGAGTTGGGGCGAGGCCTTCGACCTGATCGCCGCCCGGGTGCCCGCCCTCGTCGAGAGGTACGGAGGCAACGCGGTCGGCGTCGTCCTCGGCAACCCCAACGTGCACACCATGGCGGGCGCCCTCTACCCGCCCGTACTGCTGTCCACCCTGAAGACCCGCAGCCTGTTCACCGCCAGCACGCTCGACCAGATGCCCAAGCACGTCTCCAGCGGACTGCTCTTCGGCGACCCGTTCGCCATCCCCGTCCCCGACCTGGACCGCACCGACCACCTCCTCCTGCTCGGCGCCAACCCCCTGGATTCCAACGGGAGTCTGTGCACCGCACCCGACTTCCCCGGCAGGCTCAAGGCGCTGAAGGCGCGCGGCGGCACGCTCACCGTCGTCGACCCGCGCCGTACCCGCACCGCGAAGCTCGCCGACCGGCACCTCGCGATCCGCCCCGGCGCGGACGCCGCACTGCTCGCCGCCCTCGCCCACGTCCTCTTCGAGGAGAAGCTGGTCGACCTGGGAGAGCTGGCGGAGCAGGTGGAAGGCGTGCCGGAAGTGGCCGCCGCCGTCGCCGGGTTCACGCCGGAGGCGGTCGCCGTGATGTGCGACGTACCCGCCGAGGAGATTCGGCAGGTGGCGCGCGAGCTGGCCGACGCACCCACGGCGGCCGTCTACGGGCGGGTGGGCAGCTCGACGGTCGAGTTCGGGACGCTGGCCAACTGGCTCGTCGACGTGCTCAACGTGCTCACCGGGAATCTGGACCGTCCGGGCGGCGCCCTCTTCCCCCTCTCCGCGACCGCCCCGAAGCCCAGGACTCCCGCCCCCGGCAGGGGATTCGACCTCGGCAGGTGGCGGAGCCGGGTGGGCGGACACCCCGAGGCCAAGGGCGAACTGCCGCTCGCCGCACTCGCCGAGGAGATCGCCACACCGGGCGACGCGCGGATCCGCGCCCTGATCACCATCGCGGCCAACCCGGTGCTCTCGGCCCCCGACGGGGACCGCCTCGACCGGGCGCTCGCGGACGGCCTCGACTTCATGGTGGCCGTGGACCCGTACCTCAACGAGACGTCCCGCCACGCGGACGTGATCCTTCCGCCGCCACCGCCGTCCCGCAGCGCCCACTTCGACTTCGCGCTCAACGGCTTCGCGGTCCACGACCAGGTCCGCTACACACCCGCGGCGGTCCCGGCACCACCCGGCTCCCGGTCGATGGACGAGTGCGAGATCCACGCCCGGCTGATCCTCGCCGTCGGCGGCCTGCACGGCGCCGACCCGACGGCGGTCGACGACCTGGTCATCGACCGTACGCTCGCGAAGACGGGCCTCCCGGCGGACCGGGCGGCGCAGCTCAAGGCGGAACTCACGGGCTCCACCGGCCCGGAACGCCGCCTCGACCTGATGCTGCGCCTCGGCCCCTACGAGGGCCTGACCCTGGCCAAGGTCGCCGCAGCCCCGCACGGCATCGACCTCGGCCCGCTGAAACCCCGCCTCGGCCAGGTCCTCAAGACCCGCAGCGGACGGGTCGAACTGCTCCCCGCCCCGATCGCCGCCGACCTCCCCCGGCTGCGCCGAGCCCTGGACAGGCGGCGCGAGGAGGACACGCTGGTCCTGGTGGGCCGCCGGCATCTGCGCTCCAACAACAGCTGGATGCACAACGTGCCCGCGCTGAACCGCGGCTCCAACCGCTGCACCCTCCAGCTCCACCCGCGGGACGCGGAGCGCCTGGGCGTGGTGGACGGCGCGACGGTACGGATCCGGGGCACGGGCGGCGAGATCGAGGCCCCGGCGGAGATCACGGACACGGTACGCACCGGAGTGGTGAGCCTCCCGCACGGCTGGGGCCACGACCGCCCGGGAACCCGCATGTCGGTGGCGGCCTCCCGTCCGGGTACCAACGTCAACCAACTGCTGGACGGATCCCTGCTGGACCCGCTGTCGGGGACGTCGGTACTGAACGGGTTCGAGGTGAGCATTCACGCTCTGGCGGCCGGGCGACCCCTGGCGCCGAAAAACTAACGCCGCTAGTTTGGGGCTCGTAGGGCTCGTAGGGCTCGTAAGCAGTGGCGGACCGGACCGGTGGAGGAACTTCGATGACGGTGCAGGCGCAGCGGGGCATGTACATCGGCGGCGCATGGCGGCCCGCCGAAGGAGGGGACACGATCGCCGTCGTGAACCCGGCGGACGAGCAGGTCATCGGGCACGTCCCGGCCGGTACGGCGGCCGACGTGGACGCCGCGGTGAGCGCCGCCCGGGCCGCGTTCCCCGGCTGGGCGGCCACCCCGCAGGCCGAACGGGCCGCACTGATCGGCGCGTTGCGGGACGGCCTGGTCGCCCGCAAGGACGAGATCGCGGAAACCGTCACGGCCGAGCTGGGCGCACCGCCCGCCCTCGCCCAGGCCGTGCACGCCGGGCTGCCGATCCTGGTCGCCGGTTCGTACGCCGAACTGGCCGCCACGTACGCCTTCGAGGAGAAGCTCGGCAACTCCACCGTCCATTCGGAGCCGGTCGGCGTCGTCGGTGCGATCACGCCCTGGAACTACCCGCTGCACCAGATCGTTGCCAAGGTGGCACCCGCTCTCGCGGCGGGCTGCACGGTCGTCCTCAAGCCCGCCGAGGACACCCCGCTGACCGCGCAGCTCTTCGCCGAGGTGGTGCATGAAGCCGGCCTGCCCGCCGGTGTGTTCAACCTGGTCACGGGCCTGGGACCGGTCGCGGGCCAGGCGCTCGCCGAGCACCCGGGTGTCGACCTGGTGTCCTTCACCGGCTCGACCGCCGTCGGCCGGCAGATCGGCGCGACAGCGGGCGCGGCGGTCAAGCGGGTCGCCCTGGAGCTGGGTGGCAAGTCGGCCAACGTCATCCTGCCGGGCGCGGATCTCGCGAAGGCGGTGAATGTGGGCGTCGCCAATGTCATGGCCAACTCCGGTCAGACGTGCAGCGCCTGGACCCGCATGCTGGTCCACCGCGACAGCTACGACGAGGCGGTGTCGCTGGCCGCGGACGCGGTGGCCAAGTACGCGCCGGGCGAGCGGGTCGGCCCGCTCGTCAACGCCAAGCAGCAGGCGCGCGTGCGGGGCTACATAGAGAAGGGCGTCGAGGAGGGCGCCCGGATCGTCGCGGGCGGCCCCGAATCCCCCCTCGACAAGGGGTACTACGTCTCGCCGACCGTCTTCGCCGACGTCACCCCGGACATGACCATCGCCCAGGAGGAGATCTTCGGCCCGGTCATCTCGATCCTCCGCTACGAGGACGAGGCCGACGCCCTGCGCATCGCCAACGGCACGGTCTACGGGCTCGCGGGTGCGGTCTGGGCTGCGGACCCGGAGACGGCGACGGCCTTCGCGCGGGGGATGGACGCGGGGCAGGTCGACATCAACGGCGGCCGCTTCAATCCGCTGGCGCCTTTCGGGGGGTACAAGCAGTCGGGAGTGGGGCGCGAGCTGGGGCGGCACGGGCTGGCGGAGTACCTCCACACCAAGTCCCTGCAGTTCTGACGCTGTCTGCTGTCTGCTGTCTGCTGTCTGTTGCCCGGCGGGCGGCCGTGTGGTGCTGCCGCGGGGCGGGTGGTTTGTACGTGCGGGTGCGTCGTGGCTGATCGCGCAGTTCCCCGCGCCCCTAAATGCCTGCCCCCTAGCCCCTTGGGCGGCTGACGCCGCCGATCCCCTAGCCCTCTTGGGCAGCGGGGCCGCCCCCCGGGGGCGGGACGGGTGGGCAAGGGGGCGGCCCCCACGCGGAGCCGCCCCCCCCGACCGCACGCCCTCGCCGCCGCCCCACCCCTCCCATACTCAGGAGCCCGCCACATGACCCGCGCCGCCATACTCCGCGCCCCCCACACCCCCCTCGAAGTCACCGACATCGACCTCCCCGCCCCCGCCCCCGGCCAAGTCCGCATCCGCCTCGCCGCCGCCGGTGTCTGTCACTCCGACCTCTCCCTCACCAACGGCACCATGCGAGTACCCGTCCCCGCCGTCCTCGGCCACGAGGGCGCAGGCACCGTCACCGCCGTGGGCGAAGGCATCACCCACCTCGCCCCCGGCGACGACGTCGTCCTCAACTGGGCCCCGTCCTGCGGCAGTTGTCACGCCTGTGGGCTCGGCGAAGTATGGCTGTGCGCCGACGCCCTCACCGGCTCCGGCGACATCTACGCCCGTACGACGGCCGACGGCACCGACCTCCACCCCGGCCTCAACGTCGCCGCCTTCGCCGAAGAGACCGTCGTCGCCGCGAAGTGCGTCGTCCCGGCCCCGCCCGGCATCCCGCTCACCGACGCGGCCCTCCTCGGCTGCGCCGTCCTCACCGGATACGGCGCCGTCCACCACAGTGCCCGCGTCCGCGAGGGCGAGACCGTCGTCGTGTACGGCGTCGGCGGTGTCGGACTCGCAGCCCTCCAGTCGGCCCGGATCGCCGGAGCGGCACAGATCATCGCCGTCGACGTCTCCCCGGCCAAGGAGGAACTGGCCCGCGCCGCCGGAGCCACCGACTACCTCGTCGCCTCCGACACCACCGCGAAGGAGGTGCGCAGGCTCACCGGCGGCCACGGTGCGGACGTCGCCGTCGAGTGCGTGGGCCGCGCCGCCACCATCCGTACCGCCTGGGAATCCACCCGAAGGGGAGGCCGCACCACGGTCGTCGGCATCGGCGGCAAGGACCAGCAGGTCACCTTCAACGCCCTGGAGATTTTCCACTGGGGCCGCACCCTCACCGGCTGCGTGTACGGCAACAGCGACCCGGCCCGCGACCTTCCGGTCCTTGCCGAACACATCCGGGCGGGCCGCCTCGACCTGGCCTCCATGGTCACCGAACGCATCACCCTGGACGACATCCCGGCCGCCTTCGACAACATGCTCGCGGGCAAGGGCGGCCGGGCACTGATCGTCTTCTAGGCCTTCTAGACCTTCTCGGCGTCGGCGTCCGCGTCGGCACCGGCAGGGGCGGTGGCCGTGGCGGACTTGGCCACCACCCCCGCCGCCGGAGCCGCCGTACGCCGCGACCGCGACCGCGAGACCGCCACCCCCGCCAGGCACACCATGCCGCCGAGCAGCGTCACCCACCCCGGCACCTCGTCCAGCAGCAGCCACGACATCAGGACGACGATCGCGGGCACCGCGTAGGTGGTCGCGCCCATCTTCCCGGCCGTCGTCCGCTTCAGTGCGTACGCCCAGGTGGTGAAGGCCAGGGCGGTCGGGAAGATGCCCAGGTAGACCATGTTGAGGGTGGCGGAGAGCGGCGCCTGGGCCACGTCCCTGACCAGCTGTCCGGCGAACGGCAGGCATGCCACCGCCCCGATCAGGCAGCCGTACGCGGTCGCCTGCAGCGGCGTCGCGTGCCCCAGCGCGGGCTTCTGTGCGACCACGCCGATCGCGTACGTCACGGCCGCGGCCAGGCACAGCCCCACACCGAGCAGTGACGTTCCGCCGCCGCCCGACATCGAGACGCCCACGATCGCCGCACCCGCGAACGAGACCACCATCCCCGCCAGCAGCCGGGGCGGCAGGCCCTCGCCGAGGAAGCGGCTGGCGAGCAGCGCCATCAGGATCGGCGCCACGTTCACCACCAGGGACGCCGTGCCCGCGTCGACGAGCTGCTCGCCCCAGTTGAGCGCGACCGCGTACGCCCCGAACCACAGCAGCCCGGAGGCGATGATGCCCGGCCAGGCGGCGCGCGGCGGCAGACCCTCGCGGCGTATCAGCAGCAGCGCCACCAGGACGAGCGAGCCGGACAGCAGCCGGCCCAGCGCCAGCGCGCCCGGTGCGTACGACTCGCCCGCGCTGCGGATCGACACGAAGGCCGAGGCCCACAGCACGACGGTGACACCGGCGGCGGCCAGTGCGAGGGGCTCGGAACGGCCCGTGGGGGAGGAAGAGTTGCTCATTCCGCGATGCTAGGGCACTGATACTTCGGTTGTCACCGAAGTATTGATGCGTCGATGTCTAGCAGGTCGTTGAAGGCCCGTTCGCCCGCCGCCGTCACCTTCACCGCGCGCTCGCTCCCGATCCGTACGCACCACTTCTCCGCCAGGGCGAGACGGCACAGCTCCGCGCCCGCGATGCCCGCGAGATGGCGCTTGCGCTCGGTCCAGTCGAGGCACGAACTCACCATCGGGCGACGGCCCTTGGCCTTGAGCAGCTGGATGCCGAGCCCGCCGAACCAGTCCAGCCCCTCGTCGGTGAGCGCGAACCCGCTGCCCATCAGCAGCAGCCCGCGCCGCTCCATCGCGTCCGTGATCGCGATGCCGAGCCGCCCGGCCAGATGGTCGTAGCAGGTGCGGCCCCGGGCCATGGCGGAGCTGGCGCTGGAGGCGCGCAGCGTGTGCGGGTTGTCGCGGCCGGGGAGCGCGTACGCGGCGACCGACTCGACGAACTGTGCGGCGGACGCGTCCGCCAGGCGTACGTACCGGTGCCTGCCCTGCCGTTCCTCGGTGAGCAGTCCGGCCGAGATGAGCCTGCTCAGATGCTCGCTCGCGGTGGAGGCGGCGACGCCCGCCTGCCGGGCGAGCTCGCTCGCGGTCCAGGCGCGGCCGTCGAGGAGGGAGAGGAGGAAGACGGCCCTGGTCTCGTCGGCGAGCAGGGACGCGAGGGCGGCGAGCCGGGTGCCGGGGCTTTCGGCTCTGACAGCGGCTCTGGCGGCGGGATTCGGCATCCCTCCAGAGTGCCCTAAGAATGGTTCGGCACGGGCCGAACTGTCCGGAATTCCCCCGCCTCGTACTGGTGGCCCAGCCCGTCCACCAGCGCCCTCAGCCCCGTCTCGAACGCCCCCTCGTCCACCTGCTCCCTGCGGTCCGCGAGCAGATGCGCCTGCCCGAGGTGCGGATAGTCCGCCGGGTCGTACGCCGCCTCGTCGTCCACGAAGCCGCGCGCGAAGGAGCCGAGCGCGGAGCCGGTGATGAAGTACCGCATCAGGGCGCCGATGTACGTCGCCTGGGCGGGCGGCCATCCGGCCCGCACCATCGAGCCGAACACCGCGTCCGCGACCTTCAGCCCGGCCGGCCGGCGCCCGGGGCCGCGTGCCAGCACCGGGACGATGTGCGGGTGTTCGGTGAGCGCCGAACGGTACGAGAGGGCCCAGTCGTGCAGTGCCACCCGCCAGTCCCGTGGGTCGCCCTCCTCGAACATCGACAGGTCGACCTTGGCCGACACCGCGTCCGCGACCGCCTCCAGGATCTCGTCCTTGTTGCGGAAGTGGTTGTAGAGGGAGGGTCCGCTGACCCCGAGCTCCGCCGCGAGCCGCCGCGTGGAGACCGCGTCGAGGCCCTCGGAGTCCACGAGTGCGCTCGCCGTCTCGACGATGCGGTCTCTGCTCAACAGGGGCTTGCGCGGTCGGGCCATGCGGCACATAGTAGGCCTGCCGACAAGAAACTAGCAGTGCTAATTAAGCGCGGCGGAAACAGCGCTGGACAAGCACTGAGAAAGCGGGGTGGGTGTCCGTGAACCTGGAGCTCAGCGAGGAGCAGCGCGCGGTCCGGCAGCTCGCCGTGGACTTCGTGGCCCGTGAGATCGCCCCGCACGCCGTCGAGTGGGACCGCGCCGAGAACGTCGACAGGTCGATAGTGAAGAAGCTGGGCGCGCTCGGCTTCCTCGGTCTCACGATCCCCGAGGAGTACGGCGGCTCCGGCGGCGACCACCTCGCGTACTGCCTCGTCACCGAGGAGCTCGGCCGCGGCGACTCCTCGGTGCGCGGCATCGTCTCCGTCTCGCTCGGCCTGGTCGCCAAGACGATCGCCGCCTGGGGCGACGAGGGGCAGAAGCGGCAGTGGCTGCCCCGCCTCACCTCGGGCGAGGCCATCGGCTGCTTCGGCCTGACCGAGCCCGGCACCGGATCCGACGCCGGAAACCTCATCACCCGGGCCGTCAGGGACGGCGACGACTACGTCGTCAACGGCACCAAGATGTTCATCACCAACGGCACCTGGGCCGATGTCGTCCTTCTTTTCGCCCGTTCCACCGACGCCCCCGGCCACAAGGGCGTCTCCGCCTTCCTCGTCCCCATGGACACCCCGGGCCTCACCCGCCGCACCATCCACGGCAAGCTCGGTCTGCGCGGCCAGGCCACCGCCGAACTCGTCCTCGAAGACGTCCGCGTCCCCGCGTCCGCGATGCTGGCACCCGAGGGCAAGGGCTTCTCCGTCGCCATGTCCGCGCTCGCCAAGGGCCGCATGTCGGTCGCCGCGGGCTGCGTCGGCATCGCCCAGGCAGCACTGGACGCGGCCCTTTCCTACGCGGGGGAGCGCGAGCAGTTCGGCAGGACGATCGCCCACCACCAGCTCGTACAGGAACTGATCACCGACATCGCGGTCGACGTCGACGCCGCCCGCCTCCTCACCTGGCGAGTCGCCGACCTGATCGACCGCGGCGAGCCCTTCGTGACCGAGGCCTCCAAGGCCAAGCTCTTCGCCTCCGAGGCCGCCGTGCGCGCCGCGAACAACGCCCTCCAGGTGTACGGCGGTTACGGCTACATCGACGAGTACCCGGCGGGGAAGCTGCTGCGCGACGCCCGGGTGATGACCCTGTACGAGGGCACCAGCCAGATCCAGAAACTCGTCATCGGCCGTGCGCTGACCGGGGTTTCGGCCTTCTGAGTACCTCCTGAGTACGCGTACGGATATCGCTCCGGTGTGTGCGGCGCCACTCTGGGCCCATGAGTGACACACAGGTCAAGCAGCAGGGCACCGGGGCCTACTACGGCCAGGCCATCGCCTCGTTCGTCGTCGCGCTGTCGGCGACCGCCATCGGCATCTTCTACCTCGACGCCAGCGGCTGGGTGCGCGCCTTCCTGGCCATCGGCGTCCTCTACCTCACCACCTCCGCCTTCACACTCGCCAAGGTGATCAGGGACAAGCAGGAGGCCGGTCAGATCGTCAGCCGGGTCGACCAGGCGCGCCTGGAGAAGATCCTCGCCGAGCACGATCCCTTCCAGAAGCTCTGACTCCGAGGATTCGGGCTAAGCGCTTGCTCAGAGGTGCGCGGTATGGTGTTCGTCCTGCTGTACGGACAAAGGGGCGAGCGGATGAGCACGGCGGAGGACGCGGAGGGCACAGAGGGCACCGAGGAGGCGCCCGGCGGCGGGTCCGGGTCGGGCGAGGCGTCCGCCTGGGGCGAGGTGGCCCCGGAAGCGGCCCGGAGGCTGCTCGTCGCCGCCGTCGGAGCCTTCGCCGAGCGCGGCTACCACGCCACCACCACCCGTGACATCGCGGGCCGTGCGGGCATGAGCCCGGCCGCGCTCTACATCCACTACAAGACCAAGGAAGAGCTGCTCCACCGGATCAGCCGGATCGGGCACGACAAGGCCCTGCACATCCTGGAGAGCGCCGCCGACGGCGACGGCAGCGCCGCCGAGCGCCTCACGGACGCCGTCGTCACCTTCGTACGGTGGCACGCGGCGCACCACACCACGGCGCGCGTCGTCCAGTACGAGCTGGACGCGCTCGGCGACGAGCACCGCGCGGAGATCGTGGAGCTGCGCCGCAGGAGCGACGCGGCGGTGCGGCGCATCATCAACGACGGTGTGGAGGCGGGGGAGTTCGACGTCCCCGACATCCCCGGTACCACGCTCGCCGTGCTGTCGCTGTGCATCGACGTGGCCCGCTGGTTCAACGTGGAGGGCAGGCGCACCCCCGACGAGGTCGGCGCACTGTACGCCGACCTCGTGCTCCGGATGGTCGCGGCCACCCCGTAGCCGCAGCGGAGCGGGTCAGAAGTAGTAGCGGGAGATCGACTCCGCCACGCACACCGGCTTCTCGCCGCCCTCGATCTCCACCGTCACCTTCGCCGTGACCTGCACACCGTCACCCGCCTCGGCGACGTCCGTCAGCACCGCCGTGGCGCGCAGCCGCGAGCCCACCGGCACCGGCGCGGGGAAACGGACCTTGCCCGTCCCGTAGTTGATGCCCATCTTCATGCCCTCGACCCGCAGCACCTGCGGTACGAACGTCGGCAGCAGCGACAGCGTCAGATAGCCGTGCGCGATCGTCTTCCCGAACGGCCCTTCGGCCGCCCGTACCGGGTCGACGTGAATCCACTGGTGGTCACCGGTCGCGTCGGCGAACAGGTCGATCCGCTTCTGGTCGACCTCCAGCCACTCGCTGTGCCCCAGCTGCTCGCCGACCCCGGCACGCAGCTCCTCGGCGGACGTGAAGATCCTCGGCTCGGCCATTCGTCTGCTCCCTCTGCTCAAATCTGCCCAGATACTGCAAAAAGAACTGCTCACATCACTTGCCTAAGCGCTTGCTCAGCATGGTTGGGCCCAGGTGTTCCTGTCAACGGACGCCCACTAGGCTTCACGGGGTGCCGCAGATTCCAGAGAAGATCCACGAGCTCACCGTCGGTCAGCTGTCCGCTCGCAGCGGTGCCGCCGTATCCGCCCTGCACTTCTACGAGGCCAAGGGCCTGATCAGCAGCCGCCGCACCTCCGGCAACCAGCGCCGGTACGGGCGCGACGCGCTGCGCAGGGTCGCCTTCGTCCGCGCCGCACAGCGCGTCGGCATCCCGCTCGCCACCATCCGTGACGCACTGTCCGAACTGCCGGAGGAGCGCACCCCGACCCGCGAGGACTGGGCCCGGCTCTCCGAGAACTGGCGCTCCGAACTCGACGCCCGCATCAAGCAGCTGGGACGTCTGCGCGACCACCTCACCGACTGCATCGGCTGCGGCTGCCTGTCCCTGGAGACCTGCGTGCTGTCCAACCCGGACGATGTCATCGGCGACATGATCAGCGGCTCCCGTCTGATGGGCGAGAAGCGGAAGGGCTGATACGAGTCCAAGGAGGGGCGGCCTCCGTCCATGTACGAGGGCGGGCGGGGCCGCGCAGCATGGGGCGCATGGCGAACGCGACGGCTGCGCACCCCAGGTCCCGCCCGGACGGGCCGACCTCCAACGGCTACACCCTCTCCGGGGCCCCGCACCGGCTCGGCCGGCTGGGGCCCGTGCCGCCGGGCGAGCGGGGCGACCTCGCCGCGCTGCGGGCGCGGTTCGCCCGCGAGGGCCACCTCTACCTCCCGGGGTTCTTCCGCCCCGAGGTGGTGGAGGCCTTCCGCCGCCACTACTTCGAGGCGACCGCGCACACCGGTCTCGTACGCCCCGGCTCCGACCCCGGCGACGGCATCGCCGCACCCGACCGCGGCGGCTTCGACCACGCGGCCTTCCGGACGGCCCTGTTCCGGGGGATCGTGCCGGGGCCCGCGTACGAGGCGATGTGCCGACGGCCCGAACTGGTCGCCTTCTACCGGTGGTTCCTCGGCGCCCCGGAGGTCCATCTGCACCGCCGCAAGATCATCCGGCACGCCCTGCCCGGCGAGTCGGGCATTGGCACCGCCACCCAGGCCCACTACGACCTGGTCTACCTCCGCGAGGGCACCGACCGGGTGCTCTCCAGCTGGATCCCGCTCGGCGACTGCCCGGTGGCCCGCGGCGGCCTGGTCTACCTGGAGCGCAGCCACCACCGCGTGCGCGCCGAGGAGACGGCGGGCCGGCTGCGCCGCCCGGCCGCCTCGCTCACCGCGGATCTGCCGTCCCTCGCCGAGGAGTACGACGCCCGGTGGCTGGTCGCCGACTACGCGGCGGGCGACATGGTCGTCCACTCGCCCTACCTCGTGCACGCCTCGCTCGACAACCGGGACCCGGACGGCGTGATCAGGCTCTCCACCGACATCCGCTACCAGTCGGCCGCCGATCCGGTCGACGGCCGCTGGCAGAACCACTGGCACCTGGACGACGGGCTGTAGGGCCCCGACGCATCCCCCCGACGCATCCGCTTGACGCATCCGCTTGACGCCCCGACGGCCCGACGGCACCCGTCCTCACTCGGACCACGTGTCGTACGGCGACGGATCCGCCCCCACTGTGCGGTTACGCCACCTTCACCGGCCACCGAATGTCCTTGGCCGCGCTCACCAGTTGGGCATTCGACCCGGCCGGCCTGCCGTCCGGGAGCAGCAGCGTGTCCTCCAGACCGATCCGGGTGGCCAGACCCAGCCGGCGGGCCAGCGCGAGCACCGGCCAGGCGCCGCCGTCCTCGCCGTGCAGCAGCATCGGGGCCCCGCACACGTCCCCCTGCGACCCCACCGCGCCCCGGCGCGCGAGGTCCGCCAGGAACTGGAGCGCGGAGTCCTCGGCGGTGAGCGGGTCGGGGTCGGTCACCTCCAGCAGCACCCGCAGGGATCTGGACCGCAGCGGGGAGCCGAGGAAGCGGTCCACCCCCTCCGTGCCGGACCACAGGCCGGACTCCACGGCGACGCCGCGCGCGAGCAGCGCCCCGGCGACCTCCTCCGCGCCCGGCTCGTGCCAGTTCACCGAGGCGTGGTCGGGCAGTACCGTCCAGGACGCGATGCGCTCGATGCGCCGCTGCGGTTCGGGCTCGGTCCAGGCACCGGTCGTCACCCCGACGGGCACGTCCACCGCACTCCGTATCGCCGTGAGAGTCGCCGCGAGAACGCTCGGTGACAACGTGTCGTCCCCGCAGGGGGACTTGGGGTGCACATGCACCTCCGCGGCACCGGACGCGACCGCGGCCGCGGCCGATTCGGCCATCGCACCGGGCGTCACCGGAACCGCGGCGCCGTCACCGGTACCGCGCTGACCGTTCAAACAGACCTGTATCAAGGGCTCGACCATGCATTCGATGGTGACACCCACCACTGACAATCAGCCATGCACCGAGCATTCGCACGGTTGTTGCGGGGGAAATTCCGAGTGCTCCTCGTGACGGCACGGGGGCCGTGCGGGACGCGCGGAACGACTGTGCGGCTGACACGGGGGACGCGGCGCCACGGGGATGGAGGTCCGCCACGCCCCACGCTCTCACGCCACGGACGCCAGCTCCCGGCGCCGTATTCTCTTGGCCTCCGCCAGTGCCCCGGGCGTCAGGACGGGCTGCGGGACCAGGATTCCGCATCCCGTGCAGACCGGACCGAACCACGGCTCGTGGATCATGTCCTGCTTCCAGACGATCCGTTCCGACGCGCACACCGGGCAGTGCGTGCCGGGCTCCGACTCCAGGGCGGAGATCAGCCCGCGCAGCACGTCGGCCAGCGGCGGCGACGGATGGACCGTCGGATCGTCGCACCAGGCGACCCCGAAACCGCCCCAGGTCCGCCGGTGCCAGTCGTCGAAGGAGCCCGGCCGCCGCAGCCCGTCGTGCTTCTCGCGCTTGCGGCGCTGTGCGAACTCCACCTCGTACGCGAGCCAGACGGCCCGCGCCTCCTCCAGTTCCTCCAGTGCGGCCACCAGCCGCACCGGGTCGGGCGCCCGGTCCTCCTGACCGAACCCGTGCCGGGTGCACAGATGGTCCCAGGTCGCCCTGTGCCCGTAAGGGGCGAACCTCTCCAGACACTTGCGCAGCGAATACCGCCGCAGCGCAAGATCACACCTCGGATCACGGACCTGTCTCGCGAGACTCCGAAAACCGGCCATCGCACTGCCACCTCCGTCGCTGGTACTTCGGCGTCGATGAATGGACGTACGAGTGCCCGTTTCGGCTCCATCGAAAATCCGATGGGCCCCATCAGGGATCAATTGGTCCCGATTCGCAGGGAACACTCCCGACTCTCCGTGCCACTCCATGAATCGAACGCCTCACTCGAACGTGTGGAGAACGGGGAAAAGCGACGGGTGTTCACCTTCCCCGGCGGGTCGATCGCCGGCAACCTCCGCAAGGCGGGCGAGCAGTGGTGCGCCGCCCGCACGCATGCGGAAGGGGCGGGGGCCGTACGAGATCCCCGCCCCCTCTTCGCGCCTCAGCCCAGCTCCCGCTCCCGCGTCTCCGGCAGCGCCAGCACGCACAGCAGCGACACGACCGCCATCGCACTCACGTACCAGCCGACCGACGCCGAACCGAAGCCCGCCTGGAGCCGCGTCGCCACCAGCGGTGCCACCGCCCCGCCGAGCACCCCGCCCAGGTTGTACGCCAGGGACGCGCCCGAGTAGCGCACCCGCGCCCCGAACAGCTCCGGCAGGTACGCGCCCATCGGCCCGTACACGACCCCCATGCAGAACAGCGCCCCGCCGAGTGCCACCGCGATCAGCACCGGCTGTCCGGTGTCGAGCAGCGGGAAGATGACCAGACCCCACACCACCGCCAGCCCGCAGCCGCACAGGATCAGCCTGCGCCGGCCGCCCGCGTCGGAGCGCGTCGCCGCGAGCCAGGTTCCCGCCGCCAGGAACAGGCAGGCCACCATGGACAGTCCGAGCATGGTGTTGCGGGGCACCCCGAGCGTCGTCGTCGCGTACGACAGGCAGTACGTCGTCGCCGTGTAGAACAGCCCGTACGCGACGATCATGCCGCCCGCGCCGAGCAGCAGTTCGCGCGGGAACTTCTTGAAGACCTCAAGGGTGGGGACCTTGCTGGCCTCCTGCTTCTCCATCACCCGCTGGAACACCGGGGTTTCGCTGATCTTCAGCCGTACGAACAGACCCACCGCGACCAGCAGGAACGACAGCAGGAACGGAATCCGCCACCCCCAGCTCTTGAACGCCGCGTCGTCGAGGACCGCCGACAGCAGCCAGAAGATGCCTGTCGCCGCGAAGAAGCCGATGGACGGGCCGAGTTGCGGGAACGCCGCATAGAGGCCGCGCCTGCCGCGCGGCGCGTGCTCCACCGCGAGCAGCGCCGCCCCGCCCCACTCGCCGCCGAGCCCGATGCCCTGCAGGAAGCGCAGCAGGACCAGCAGCAGCGGCGCCCAGATGCCCCAACTGCCGTAGCCGGGCAGCAGACCCACCAGCGCCGTCGAGAGCCCCATCAGCAGCAGCGAGACGACGAGGACCGACTTGCGGCCGACCCGGTCGCCGAAGTGCCCGAAGACCACGGAGCCGAGGGGACGGGCGGCGAAGGCCACGGCGTACGTGGAGAAGGAGGCGAGCGTCGCGTTGAGCGGTGTGAGGTTCGGGAAGAACGCCTCGTTGAGGACGAGCGCCGCCGCCGTCCCGTAGATGTAGAAGTCGTAGAACTCGATGGCGGTGCCGATGAAACTGGCCACCGCCACCCGGCGCAGACTCTCCGGGCTCTCGGAGGGTGCGTCGGCGGCGGTGGCCGGTGTCGCTGTCTTCGTGGTGCGGGGTTCGTCGTTCACGACCGGCAGGTTCTCGGTCGGTGTATGAGGCAGTCAATAGGTGGGACGGTCAGTCCCACAATGTGGACCGTGATGCTCAGCGGTACAGCAGGTGCTCCCGCCGCACCCGGCGGAAGGCCGCCAGGTCCGCCTGCCAGGCGCCCACCACCTCGTCCGTCCCCGCCCCCGCGTCGATCATGGTGCGCACCCGGGCGTTCCCGGTGAGCTTGTCGATCCAGTTGTCGGGCCGCCAGGCGAAGCCGCTCCAGCTCTTCTTCGCCGTCACCAGCAGCGCGATCCCGGTGCGCACCGGGTCGTACGACTTCCTGTCGTGGACGTGCAGTTGGACGCCCCCGACCGTCTTCCCCTGGAACTTGGAGAACGTCGGCGCGAAGTACGCCTCCCGGAACCGCACCCCGGGCAGCCGCTCCGCGTTCGCCGCCGCCGCCCACCGCCGGTCGATGCCCTCCGCGCCGAGCAGCTCGAACGGGCGGGTGGTGCCGCGCCCCTCCGAGAGGTTCGTGCCCTCGAAGAGACAGGTGCCGGAGTACACCAACGCCGTGTCCGCGGTGGGCATGTTGGGGCTCGGCGGCACCCAGGGCAGCCCCGTCGCGTCGAAGAAGTCGCCGCGCCGCCACCCCGTCGTCCGGACCACCTCAAGAGGCACCGGCCTCGTCAGGAACTCCGCGTTGAACAAGAGCGCCAGTTCCGCCACCGTCATCCCGTGCGCCTGCGCGATCGGCTCCCGTCCCACGAACGTCGCGAACGCCCGGTCGAGAACAGGACCCAGCGCCGCCCGCCCGGTCACCGGATTCGGCCGGTCGAGCACCATGAACCGCTTGCCCGCGAGCGCCGCCGCCACCATGCAGTCGTACAGGGTCCAGATGTACGTGTAGAAGCGCGCGCCCGCGTCCTGGATGTCGAACACGACGGTGTCCACGCCGGACGCGGTGAAGATGTCGGCGAGCGGCTGCCCGCTCTTCAGATACGTGTCGTAGACCGGGAGCCCCGTCGCGGGGTCGTCGTAGCGCCCCTCGGAGCCGCCCGCCTGCGCGGTCCCCCGGAAGCCGTGCTCGGGGCCGAACACGGCGGTGAGGTTCACCCGCTCATCGGCGTGCATCACGTCGACGATGTGCCGGACGTCGGCGGTGACGCCGGTCGGGTTGGTGACGACACCGACCTTCCGGCCGCGCAGCAGCCGGTACCCGTCGGCCGCGAGCCGGTCGAATCCGGTACGGACCAGGGGGCCGTCCCCGTGCCGCGGCTGCGCAGCCGCGGGGCCACCGCCGGCGGCGAGCACCCCCACCGTGCCGCCGCCCGCCGCCAGCAGCCCTCTTCTGGACAAGCTCATGTGCGCAACCTCCGTGATCGGACGGTCTGTCATGTCCGCGCACGCTAGCCCGTGTCCTTCCCGTACGGAACGGAACGCGCCCCGGATCACCTGCGTCGCCCCCTTTCCCCAGTCCATACCGACTGGTTAGTCTGCGGAGGAATTCGGCATGGAGAGGCGGGCCCCAGATGGATGCGGTGCAGGACGCGGGAGTCGTGGTCACGGGCGCGGGAGGCGGCATCGGAGCCGCACTGGCCCGGAGGTTCGCGGCCGGCGGAGCCCGGGTCGTGGTCAACGACCTGGATGCGGGGAAGGCCGAGGCGGTCGCCGAGGAGATCGGCGCGACGGCCGTGCCGGGGGACGCCTCAGAGATCGTGGCCGAGGCGCGCGACGCCCTCGGCGGCGCGATCGACGTGTACTGCGCCAACGCCGGGGTCGGCTGCGGCGGCGACCCGTTCGCCGAGGAACTCTGGGAGACGGCCTGGGACGTCAACGTGATGGCCCACGTACGGGCGGCCCGTGCGCTGCTGCCCGAGTGGCTGGAACGGGGGAGCGGCCGGTTCGTCTCCACCGTGTCGGCGGCCGGCCTGCTGACGATGATCGGCGCGGCCCCGTACAGCGTCACCAAGCACGGTGCGCTCGCCTTCGCCGAGTGGCTGTCGCTGACCTACCGCCACAAGGGCGTCAAGGTGCACGCGATCTGCCCGCAGGGCGTCCGTACGGACATGCTGACCTCCGCCGGATCGGCGGGCGACCTGGTCCTCGCGCCGACCGCGATCGAGCCGGAGGACGTCGCCGACGCCCTCTTCGACGGCATGGCGGCCGACCGCTTCCTGATCCTGCCGCACCCCGAGGTGGCCGATTACTACAAGGCGCGGGCGGCGGACCCTGACCGCTGGCTGACCGGAATGAACCATCTCCAGCAGAAGTGGGAAGGGGAGGGCAGGTGACCGGGCCCGTCGGCGGAGGGGCCGGGTCCATCTATGCGGCCAAGCCGTGGCTCGGCCAGCTGAGCGAGGCCCAGCGGGCCCCCGTGCACCCGGCGCCGACCCTGGTGCACGCCTTCCGGCGGAGCGCGGAGCGGGCCCCCGACCGCACCGCCCTCGCCTACTTCGACGGGCGGCTGAGCTACCGCGAGACGGACGCCCTGTCCGACTCGGTGGCCGGTCACCTCGCGGCGAAGGGACTGCGGCGCGGCGACCGCGTGGCGATCATGCTGCAGAACTCGCCGCACTTCGTGCTCGCGCTGCTCGGCGCCTGGAAGGCGGGTGCCACGGTCGTCCCGCTCAACCCGATGTACAAGTCCGCGGAGGTCGGCCACGTCCTCAAGGACGCCGAGGTCACCGCGCTGATCTGCGCCGACCGGGCCTGGCAGGGATACTTGCGGGAGACCGTCGCGGGCGCCCCCTCCGTACGGATCGTGCTGACCGGCTGCGAGCTGGACCTGCAGAGCGCGAACGACGAGCGGGTGCTGGACTTCGAGCGGCTGCCGCAGGCCGCCGACGCGGACGACCTGGTCGAGGCCGCGCGGGCCGGTCTGCGCCCGCCCCCGCTCGATTCACCCTCGGAGCGGGAACCGGGCCCCACCGACACGGCGTTGATCAGTTATACGTCGGGCACCAGCGGCACACCGAAGGGGGCGATGAATTCCCACGGCAACATCATGATCAACGCGGAGCGGCAGCGCACCGGGCACCCCATCGCCGAGGGGTCGTCCTACTTCGCCCTCGCCCCGCTCTTCCACATCACCGGAATGGTCGCCCAGCTGGCCACCTGTCTCACCAACGCGGGCACCCTCGTCCTCGCCTACCGCTTCCACCCCCAGGTGGTCCTGGACGCCTTCGCCGAGCACCGGCCCGCGTACACCGTCGGCCCCTCGACGGCGTTCATGGCACTGGCGGCCGCCCCGGGCGCCACGCGGGAGCACTTCGCCTCCTTCGAGGTGGTCTCCTCTGGCGGCGCCCCGCTGCCGCCCGCGCTGGTGGAGAAGTTCCGGGCGGGCTTCGGCCCCTACATCCGCAACGGCTACGGGCTCACCGAGTGCACGGCGCCCTGCGCGGCCGTACCGCCGGAGAAGGAGGCACCCCTCGACCCGGTGTCGGGGACGCTGTCGGTCGGCGTGCCGGGACCCGACACCGTCGTCCGCATCATCGACGAGACGGGCGCGGACGTGCCCTTCGGCGAGCAGGGCGAGATCGCGGTGCGCGGCCCGCAAGTCGTCACCGGCTACTGGCGGCTGCCCGAGGCCACCGCCGAGACCTTCCCGGACGGTGAACTGCGCACCGGCGACATCGGGTTCATGGACTCGGACGGCTGGCTGTACGTCGTCGACCGCAAGAAGGACATGATCAACGCGTCCGGTTTCAAGGTCTGGCCGCGCGAGGTCGAGGACGTCCTCTACACCCACCCGGCGGTCCGCGAGGCGGCCGTGGTCGGCGTCCCCGACCCGTACCGGGGCGAGAGCGTCAAGGCGTACGTCAGCCTGCGCCCCGGCGCGGGGACCGGGCCCGACGAGCTGATCGCGTACTGCAAGGAGCGGCTCGCGGCGTACAAGTACCCGCGCGAGGTGGAGGTCCTGCCGGAGCTGCCCAAGACGGCAAGTGGGAAGATCCTCAGGCGGGAACTACGTTCCACCCGGTAGCACAGCAGCCCGGCAGCTTTCGACTCCACGCACACGTACGTACACGCAAGGCAGGTGGCGGCAATGGCCAGAACGACGGACCCGGGCGGCACCCCCGTTCCCCAGCGGCTGCTGGCCGCCGCCACCAGGCTCTTCGCCGAGCGCGGCTACGACCGCACCTCGGTCCAGGAGATCGTCGAGGCGGCGGGCGTCACCAAGGGCGCCCTCTACCACTACTTCGGCTCCAAGGACGACCTGCTGCACGAGGTGTACGCACGGGTGCTGCGGGTCCAGCAGGAGCGGCTCGACGCGTTCGCCGACGCGGACGCACCGGTCGAGCAGCGGCTGCGGGACGCGGCGGCTGACGTCGTGGTCACCACCATCGAGAACCTCGACGACGCGTCGATCTTCTTCCGCTCGATGCACCACCTGAGCCCGGAGAAGGACAAGCAGGTAAGGGCGGAGCGGCGGCGCTACCACGAGCGGTTCCGCGCCCTGGTGGAGGAGGGCCAGCAGAGCGGCGTCTTCTCGACCGCCACCCCCGCCGACCTGGTGGTCGACTACCACTTCGGCTCGGTCCACCACCTGTCGACCTGGTACCGCCCGGACGGCCCGCTGGCCCCGCAGCAGGTGGCGGACCACCTGGCGGACCTGCTGCTGCGGGCGCTGCGGCCGTAGTGGTCCCCGGCGGAGGGGAGCTATCCGAGCGGAAGCACCTTCCGCCCCCACGTCTCGTTCGTCACCGTCGCGAACGACGTGTACCAGGCGAAGCCCGCGCACAGCAGGCCCAGCCAGCCGCCCACGTGACCCAGCGCCTGGCTCTGCGCGAAGTCGCCGAGCGCCAGGAACAGGAACGTCAGGGTCAGCGTGACGAAGATCAGGCGGTGCGCCACGTCCAGCTTCAGCGCCGCCACCGTCATGTACAGCGTGAACACGAACCACGCGATCAGGAACAGCCCCGTCGCCAGGTGCGCGTCCTCCTTCGGCAGCCCGGGGACGACGAACTTCACATAGCCCGCGAAGGCCATCCAGAAGGCGCCGTACGACACGAAGGCCGTCGCCCCGAACGTGTTCCCGCGCCGGAACTCGAAGAGACCGGCGGCGAACTGCGCCAGCCCGCCGTAGAACAGCGCGAGCGGCAGCACGACCGCGCTCAGCGCGGCATTCGTGACCAGGCCCGAGTTGAACATGCTGAGCACGAACGTGGTCAGCGCGAACGCGGCCAGCCCGAGCGGACCGGGATTGGCGATCCTGACAGCCGCAGGGGCGGCAGCCGCAGGAGCGGTCGGAACAGCCGGAGCGGTCGGAGCAGCCGGGACAGCCGGAGCGGTCGGAGCGTGAGTCATATGGGGGAACCTTCGATTGGGCGACTATCAAGGGGGACGACCAATCGAAATTACCGGTCCTTCCGGACATTGACCTACGAAGTGCGGCCCCTTTCGCCGGGTCTGAAGTCCCGCCGAAAGGGGCCGAAGGTCCCGCGGTCGCCTCCCCGCGGCTGCACCCGCTACAGGTACTTCTTCAGCTCCCGCCGCGCCAGCGACCTCTGGTGCACCTCGTCCGGCCCGTCCGCCAGCCGCAGCGTCCGCGCCCCCGCCCACAGCTCGGCCAGCGGGAAGTCCTGGCTGACGCCGCCCGCACCGTACAGCTGCACCGCGTTGTCGATGATGTCGAGCACCGCACGCGGCGTCGCGATCTTGATCGCCTGGATCTCGGTGTGCGCACCCCGGTTGCCGACCGTGTCCATCATCCAGGCCGTCTTCAGCACCAGCAGCCGCAGCTGCTCGACGGTCACCCGGGCGTCCGCGATCCAGTTCTGCACGACGCCCTGCTGGGCCAGCGACTTACCGAAAGCGGTACGCCCCACCGCCCGTCGGCACATCAGCTCGACGGCCCGCTCGGCCATGCCGATCAGCCGCATGCAGTGGTGGATGCGGCCGGGTCCGAGCCGCGCCTGCGCGATCGCGAAACCGCCGCCCTCCTCGCCCACCAGATTCGCGGCCGGCACCCGTACACCGTGGAAGACGACCTCCGCGTGCCCCCCGTGGTAGTGGTCCTCGTACCCGTACACCTGCATCGCGCGGCGGATCTCGACGCCCGGTGCGTCGCGCGGCACCAGGATCATCGACTGCTGGCGGCGCACGTCGGCGCCGTCCGGGTCGGTCTTGCCCATCACGATGAAGATCTTGCAGTCGGGGTTCATCGCCCCGGAGATGTACCACTTCCGCCCGGTGACGACATACGCGTCCCCCTGCCGCTCGATCCGCGTCTCGATGTTCGTCGCGTCCGACGACGCCACCTCGGGCTCGGTCATCGCGAACGCCGACCGGATCTCGCCGGACAGCAGCGGCTCCAGCCACTGCTTCTTCTGCTGCTCGGTGGCGAACTGGAACAGCAGCTCCATGTTCCCGGTGTCCGGCGCCGCACAGTTCAGCGCGGTCGGCGCCAACTGCGGGGAACGACCGGTGATCTCGGCGAGCGGCGCGTACTGGAGATTGGTCAGTCCCGCCCCGTGCTCGGCATCCGGAAGGAAGAGGTTCCACAGCCCCTGTCGCCGCGCCTCCGCCTTCAACTCCTCGACCACGGGCGGGGTGTCCCACGGCGACGCCAGCCGCGCCCGCTGCTCGTGCGCGACCGCCTCCGCCGGGTACACGTACGCGTCCATGAAGGCGAGCAGCCTGCCGCGCAGCTCTTCGGTCCGTGCGTCGTATGCGAAGTCCATGAGTCTTCAGCCCTTCTGAGGGGTCGTCAGGGTCGTCAGGCCGTGCTGGATGAAGACGGGCACCAGCTCGCCGATCCGGTCGAAGCCGGCGCCGACGGTCTGCCCGAGCGTGTAGCGGTAGTGGATGCCTTCGAGGATCACGGCGAGCTTGAACCAGGCGAACGCCGTGTACCAGTTCACCGCCGACACGTCCCGCCCGGACGCGGCCGCGTAGCGCGCGACGATCTCGTCGGTCGTCGGGTGGCCCGCCGCCGAAGCCGTCGTGGAGATGGGGGAGTTCGGCAGGTTCAGCTCCGTCCCGTACATCACCAGGAGGCCCAGGTCGGTCAACGGGTCGCCGAGCGTCGACATCTCCCAGTCGAGGACGGCGCGGATGCAGTCGTCAGGGCCGCCGATCAGGACGTTGTCGAGCCGGTAGTCGCCGTGTACGACCGTGGGTGCGGGGGAGTCGGGCAGTGCGCGCCCCAGTGCGGCGTGCAGCTCGTCGATCCCGGCCAGCTCACGGTTGCGGGAGGCGTCCAACTGCTTGCCCCAGCGCCGCAGTTGACGGTCCAGGAAGCCATCGGGACGGCCGAAGTCGCCGAGTCCCACCGCCTCCGGGTCCACGGCGTGCAGCTCGACGAGCGTGTCGACAAGACCCAGTACGGCTGCCCGGGTCCGCTCGGGACCCAGCGGAGCCAGCTCCTCCGCCGTCCGGTACGGCGTCCCCGCCACGAACTCCATGACGTAGAACGGCGATCCGAGCACCGACTCGTCCTCGCACAGCAGGACCGGTGCGGGCACCGGCACCTTCGTCGGATGCAGCCCGCTGATCACCCGGAACTCGCGCTTCATGTCGTGCGCCGTCGCCAGTACGTGGCCGAGCGGCGGGCGGCGCACCACCCACCGCGAGGTCCCGTCCGTGACGTCGTACGTCAGGTTGGAGCGCCCTCCCTCGATCAGCCGGGCGGACAGCGGCCCGGCCACCAGGCCCGGCCGCTCGCGGTCCAGATGCGCGCGCAGCCGCTCCGGATCGAGACCGGGCGGCGGTGCGGCTGCGGACTGGGGCCCTGGTGGGGGGACGGTGCTCATGTGCGGTACCTCCGGGCGCGTACGTACGTGCGGGATGTTGCGCCCCATGATGCCGACCAGTCGGTATGCCGTCCAGAGCCTCTCCCGCTCTGTGGCCCTGCCCACTCACGGCGCGCCCGCGCCCGCACCCCCGTCCGCCCCGGAACGCCCCGGGCGCCTCACCACACCACCGCGACCCCGAACCCCGCCAGCGCCAGCACGCAGCACACCCCCGTCAGCGCCCTCCGGGCCCCCAGCGCCTCCGGCCGCGCCCTGCCCAGCTCCCGCATCCTGCGATGCGCGACGACCAGGAACCCCACCCACACCAGCGCGCTCAGCGCGGCGGCCAGCACCCCCGCCGGAGTGACGCCGTCATGGATCGTCTGCTTCCCGGCGAGCACCGCAACCACCGTGCAGGACAAGGTCGTACGCCGCCACGCCAGCCGGGTCCGCTCCGGCTGCAGCCCCGGATCACGCCGACCGGGATCGTGCTGCCCCGGATCAGGTACCGCCGCAGGCGGACTCACCCCGCCCACCCGAACAGCACGACCACCACCATCGCCACCGCGACCACCCCCACCAGCAGGCTCAGCACCGTCGGGAAGCGCGTCACCGGCAGGTCCTCGCCGCGCCGCATCGCCCGCTCGCACCGCACCCAGTGGTTGACCGCGCGCAGCGCGCACAGCGCCCCGGCCGCCAGCAGCGCGAGGGCCATCCCGACCCGTACGCCCCAGCGCAGGTCCGGCAGGAACTGGTCGACCGCGAAACCGGCCCCGACCAGTGCCAGCGCGGTTCGCACCCAGGCCAGGAAGGTGCGCTCGTTGGCCAGCGAGAACCGGTAGTCCGGAGTGTCGCCCTCCGCACGGATGCGCTGCGGCGCCCACCACAGCCGCAGCCCCTCCCGCAAGGTGCTCACCCGCGCACCAACAGCTCGTACGCGGCCCGCCCGTCCGGCACCCACTCCCAGGCGTCCGGTCCCTCGCCGAGCCGCCGCGTCAGCTCCTCGTCGGTCAGGAAGGCGTGCCAGGCGACCTCCTCGACCTGAGGGTCCACCGGCAACTCGCAGCGCACCTCGTACACATGGCTCCACCAGGTCGGCGCCGGGCCCCCGTGGAGTCCCTCGCCCTCATAGAGGAACTTGAACAGCGGCACCGGCTGCGGCAGCCCCGACACCCCCAGCTCCTCCTCCGCCTCGCGCAGCGCCGCCGCGTCGTACGACTCGCCCGCGCCCACGACTCCGCCCACGAACATGTCGTACAGGGAGGGGAAGACCAGCTTGGTCGCGGTCCGCCGGTGCACGAAGGTCCGGCCCCGCGCGTCCCGCACGCGGATGAAGGCGCAGCGATGGCGCAGGCCCCGCGCGTACACCTCACCGCGCGGGGCCTGCCCGACGACCTCGTCGTTCTCGTCGACGATGTCCAGGATTTCGTCGGAAGGGGAAGTGCCAGAAGGGGAAGTCATGCGCCCCATCCAACAGCACCCGCCACTACTGCCCCATGACGTACTTCACCGTCGGGCCGGTCGTCCAGCCGCCGTCCACCGCCAGCTCGGCGCCCGTGACGTACGAAGCGGAGTCCGACAGCAGGAAGACGACCGCGCCCGCGATCTCGTGCGCCTCGCCGACCCGGCCCATCGGGGTGTTCGGGTAGTTGCCCTCGCCCTGCTGGATGCCGACGGCGGCCGTCATCGGGGTGTACGTCATGCCCGGGTGGACGGAGTTGACGCGGATCCTCGCGGTGCCCAGCTCGACCGCGCCGATCTTCGTCAGACCGCGCACGCCCCACTTGGACGCGCCGTAGCCGGCGGTCAGCGCGAGGCCCATCAGACCTGCGGCGGAGGAGATGTTGACGATCGAACCGCCGCCCGTCTCCTTCATCGCGGGGACGACGGACTTCATGCCGATGAAGACACCGGTCAGATTGATGTCGAGGACCTTGCGGAAGTGCTCGACCGACTCGTCCGCGAGGAACCGGCCGGTGGATATCCCGGCGTTGTTCACCAGACCGTCGATGCCGCCGAACTCGGCGACCGCGAAGGCCGCCACCCGTGCCCAGTCCTCCTCCGACGTCACGTCGTGGTGCTGGAAGCGGGCCCGCTCGCCGAGCTCGGCCGCGGTGGCCGCGCCCTCCTCGTCGAGAACATCGGTGATCACGACGTTGGCGCCGGCGGCGACCGCCTGCCTGGCGGCCTCCGCGCCGAGCCCCCGGGCGCCGCCGGTGATGACGACGGTCTTGCCGGTGAGGTCGTTGTTGCTCATGGTGCTGTCTTCTCTCACGAGTGTGCGGGTACGTGGGTGTGGGGTGCGCCGAGCAGGGCCGTGGTCATCTCCACGAGGTCGGCCAGGAACACGTTCTGGCCGGTCAGCGGGGTGACATCGGACAGATACTGGCGGGCCCGGTCCGACATGGCGGCGCCGATCAGCGTCAGCGCGAGGTCGAGCCGCTCCAGCAGCAGCGGCTCGGGCAGCCCGTCCCGTACGAGGACGGCCTCGACGCGCTCGATCAGCCGCCAGTACGCGGTGCCCGCCAGCGTCGGGTGCGGGGTCCTGGAGCGGACGCCGCTCTCGTGGCTGAGCTGCGCCGAGATGCGCAGACAGCGGCGGCCCCGGTCGGCGGCCAGCTCGGTGGCCTCCGCCGCGACCAGTGCGGTGATCAACTCCTGTACGGAATCGCCGCACGCGGCCAGTAGCGGTGCGAGCACCTGCTCGGTGCGCTCCTGGCGTCCCGCCATCACGGCGTCGAGCAGTCCGGCACGCGAGCCGAAGTGGTACTGGACGGCCGAGGGATTGCTCTGCCCGGCCAGCTTCACCACGTCCCGCAGTTGCGCCCCGTCGACTCCCTGCGCGGCGAAGATCTCCTCGGCCGCGCGGATCAGCTTCTCCCGGGTCTCGGGTCCTGACGTCCTTGCCATGCGGACACTGTAATGCTGGCCATTATTAATTACGAAAGCAGCAGCTCAGGGGCGACTGACCGGCTCAGGGATGCGGACCGGCTCGGGGGGGGCGACCAGCTCGGGGGTGCCGGCCGGCTCGGGGAAGGGGGCTGCTCCGGGGGGCTTCAGCTGTGTACGAGGACCTTCTCGCGGGTCTCGGCCGGCCCGCTCGGCATCGCCGGGTGGCGGCTGAGCAGCACGATCCCCGCCACGATCGCCACCAGCCCGGCCGCCTCCCCGGCCAGCGCCCACGGCCCGGTCTGCAGCCGGTCGCCCAGGAACCCGACCCCGCACGCCACCCCGGCCAGGGGCTGCGCCGCCGTCAGCGCGGGCAGCGACATGCGCAGCGTCCCCGTCTCGAACGCGCTCTGCACCAGGACGAGCCCCGCGAGGCCGAGCACCAGCACCCCGTACACCTGCCAGCTCCCGAGCAGCGCCGGCCAGCCGCCCTCGCCGAACCGCTGCCCGCTCAGCCGGGTCAGCGCGTCCTGCAACCCGTACAGCAGCCCGGCCGCCAGTGCGAGCAGGGCGGGCCCGGAGCTCATCCGGGACCGCTTCGCGTGCGCGGTCAGCAGCATCGCCAGCCCCACCACGACCCCGATCACCAGCCAGTGCCGCAACGGGCCGACCTCGGCCCGGCCGCCGTGCGGCTGCCCCGCCACGAGGAATCCGGCGACCCCGCCCGCGAGCAGCCACAGCCCGGCCCAGCCCTGCCGGCCGAGCCGGCATCCGGTCCGCCACCGCGACAGCGCCATGGCGAAGAGCAGGTTCGTCGCGAGCAGCGGCTCGACCAGCGACACCTCGCCGTACGAAAGGGCCAGCGCGCCGAGCACCATGCCCGCCACCATGCAGCCGATCCCGGCCAGCCAGCGCGGCACCCGTACGAGGTCGAGCAGCAGCCGCAGCGAGAGGAAGTCGCCGAGCGGAGCCCGCCGGGCGGCGTCCTGCTGGAGTACAAACCCGAAACCAAGGCAGCACGCAGCGCTCAGAGCCAGCAACAGAACAGTCAGCGACACCGTGTAAACCCTCAAAATGCGGTGGGGATGCGGGAAGTTTCGCCGACCATAGCGGTACAAGGGCGGTGATCGCTGCGGCGGAGACGAGGGAGCGCTCCCGCTACGGGCGCCCCCGTACGGGCCGGGAAGGCGGCGGGGCCAGGGAAGCAGCAGGGCCGGGGAAGCAGCCGGTCGAACGGTTGACTAGTCACTTCCGCGTACCGAAGATCGGGCCATGGATGCCAAGGGGAACGACGCCAAGGGTCACGACGCGGCCGCCGGGGGCCGCGCAGCGGGCACCAAGGGCCATGACGCGGACGTCATCGTCGTCGGAGCGGGCCTTGCCGGCCTCGTCGCCACCGCCGAGCTGGTCGACGCAGGTCGGAAGGTGATCGTCCTGGACCAGGAGCCCGAGCAGTCCCTGGGCGGCCAGGCGCACTGGTCCTTCGGCGGCCTCTTCCTCGTCGACTCGCCCGAACAGCGCCGGATGCGCGTCAAGGACAGCCGCGCTCTCGCCCTCCAGGACTGGCTGGGCACGGCGGGCTTCGACCGCGACGAGGACGCCTGGCCCCGGAAGTGGGCCGAGGCGTACGTCGACTTCGCGGCGGGGGAGAAGCGCCACTGGCTGCACCAGCAGGGCGTCCGCTTCTTCCCTGTCGTCGGCTGGGCGGAGCGCGGCGGCTACGACGCGAACGGTCACGGCAACTCCGTGCCCCGCTTCCACATCACCTGGGGCACGGGCCCCGGGCTGCTCGCTCCCTTCGTACGGCGGGTCCGCGAGGGCGTGGCACGCGGCCTGGTCACCTTCAGGTTCCGGCACCGCGTGACGGGTCTCTCCCGTACCGCAGGAGTCGTGGACACCGTCTCCGGCGAGGTCCTGGAACCCTCCGGCGCCGCACGCGGCACCGCCAGCACCCGCACCGTGACCGGGGACTTCTCGCTCCGCGCCCAGGCGGTGATCGTCACCTCAGGCGGCATCGGCGGCAACCACGACCTCGTCCGCGCCCAGTGGCCCGAGCGGCTCGGCACCCCGCCCGCGCACATGCTCTCCGGGGTCCCCGCCCACGTCGACGGCCTGATGCTCGGCATCACGGAGGCGGCCGGCGCGAGCCACATCAACCGCGACCGGATGTGGCACTACACCGAGGGGATCCAGAACTGGGACCCCATCTGGGCCAAGCACGGCATCCGCATCCTGCCCGGCCCGTCGTCGCTGTGGCTGGACGCGCGGGGGCAGCGCCTCCCGGTCCCCCTCTTCCCCGGCTTCGACACCCTCGGCACCCTCGACCACATCATGAGGACCGGCTTCGACCACACCTGGTTCGTGCTCGACCAGAAGATCATCGGCAAGGAGTTCGCGCTGTCGGGCTCCGAACAGAACCCGGACCTGACGGGCAAGTCCGTGCGCGGTGTCTTCGACCGGGCGAGGGCCGCCGTCCCCGCCCCCGTGAAGGCGTTCATGGACAACGGCGCGGACTTCGTCGTCGAGAAGGACCTCGCCTCGCTGGTGCGCGGCATGAACGCCCTCACCGAGGAACCGCTGATCGACGAGGCGGAACTGCGCCGCCAACTCGTCGCGCGCGACCGGGAGATGGCGAACCCCTTCACGAAGGACCTCCAGGTCACGGCGATCCACGGAGCCCGCAAGTACCTCGGCGACAAGCTGATCCGCACCGCGACCCCGCACCGGATCCTGGACCCGGCGGCGGGACCCCTGATCGCGGTCCGCCTGCACATCCTGACGCGGAAGTCGCTGGGCGGCCTGGAGACGGACCTGTCCTCCCGCGTCCTCACCCCGGACGGCAGCCCGCTGCCGGGGATCTACGCGGCGGGCGAGGCGGCGGGCTTCGGCGGCGGCGGCGTCCACGGCTACCGGTCCCTGGAGGGGACGTTCCTCGGCGGCTGCATCTTCTCGGGCCGGGCGGCGGGTCGCGCAGCATCCCAAGCAGTGAGCTAGCCGCTTGGGCGCGGGGCGGTGGGTGGTTCGTCGTGCGGGTGCGTCGTGGCTGATCGCGCAGTTCCCCGCGCCCCTAGGTGCTTCCCCCTAGCCCCCTTGGGCAGCGGGGCCGCCCCCCGGGGGCGGGACGGGTGGGCAAGGGGGCGGCCCCCACTGCGGCACGCCCCCCCCACACGACCGCCCCGCCCGACACCGCACCTACAACCGCTCCACCACCCTGAACCTCTCCGCCACCACCATCGTCGAATCGTCCACGACGAATCCCGGGTCCCCCATCGCCTCCCGCATCTCCTCCCCGTGCCAGAACCTCTCGTGCGCCTCCCGCCACTGGGCCACCGACGTGTACCCCTCGCCCTCGTCCAGTGCGTGCTGAAGGTCCACGTCCCCGAGGCGCAGGACCCGTACCTCGGTCGTCTCCAGGACGGCCACCTCGCGACCCGCCGAGTCGATCAGCGCGGCCAGCTCGCCGATCGGCGGAAGCTCCTCGTTCTCCGCCTCGTACTCGCAGAGCAGCCCCGTGGTCGACACCTTCTCGCCCGACAGTACCGCCGCGACCAGCTGGTCGCGCAACGGGCCGGGGAAGGCGAGCAGGTACGGCGGCAGCGGCGGACGCGGCTCACCCGGCGACTGCGGCTCACCCGGTGACTGCGCCGAATCCGGGCCCTGCGCCGCCGGATTTCCGGCATTGGTCGTCAAGTCGTCATCCATCCCGTCATCTTAGAAGGCACACCCCTCCCCACCTGGGGAGATCCCGCACCCGACATCCTCAAGTGCGTCACAAAAAGGGAGAGTTGGTGCCGTTAAAAGCCATCGGGCCTTGACGTGGAGCCGCACCTACCGCTTTGCTGTGCGTGATCAAACGCTGGCTCATCGCGCCGTGGAGGTACCCCGCGGATGGCCCCACCTCCGCCGCTCCTCGGCCGTTCCCGCCGCCGGGGCGAGCCGCCCCCGGACCCAGCCCTCGACGACACCGAACTCGTCGACGTGCGCGATCAGTTGGCCCAGGGGCGCTGGACCAGTGTGCGCTCGCTGCTCGCCCGTACCGGTGACGACTGGGACCGCCGCGGCCACCGCCTGCTCGTCCTCGCCGAACCGAAGGGCAGCCGGGCCTGGGCCCAGGACTGGCTGATCGCCGAGCCGGAGAGCGCCGACGCCTCCGCCCTCCTCGCCTGCGCCGAGATCCACCGCGCCCTGCTCGGCAAGGGGTGCCCGGACCGTGCCAGGCAGGCCTGCCGGCGCGCCGCCGGCCGCGCCCCGGACGACCCGACGCCCTGGCTCGGCATGCTCCTGCTCGCCCGCCACCTCGGCACCGAGGAGGAGGTCACCCAGCTGTACGACCAGGTCAGGGCACGCCACCCGGAGCACCACCACGCCCACCACCTGATCATCGCCCGGCTCGCGGAGCGTCGCCCCGACATAGGGCAGGACCCCCTGCACGAGGTGTACGACTTCGCCGCCTGGGCCGCCGAACAGGCCCCCGCCGACTCCCCGTTGGCGGTCCTCCCCGTCGTCGCGCACGCCGAGCGCTACCGGGCGCTCGCCGTGGCGGGCCAGGTGCCGCCCGACCCCGAGTCCTCCGGGCACTGGGCCGGCCGCCGTGCCCGCCAGACCATGAAGGCCGCCTTCGACTGGTGGCTGGAGTGGGAGCGCGAGGAGCACCCGCGCTCCCGCGTCGACCTCAACTTCCTGGCCCACGCGAAGTACTGCGAGGGCCGCACCGCGGAGGCCGCCGCGCTCTTCCACCGAATCGGCCCGCACCGCACCGCGGCCCCCTGGTCCTACCCCGACCGGGACCCCCACCAGGCGTTCCGCACCGCACGCGGCGTCGCGCTCGGTGACGCCTGACCCGAACCTCTTACGCACACCAGCCCCTCACCCACACCGAAGGGACAACCCCGCGATGGCGACGGGAAGTTCACCCACACGCGCGACCAGAGCGACCAGAACGACCGGCAGCGGCGGCAAAGGCGGCGGCGACACCGGGATCAACACGTACAAGGGCGAGGAGGGGGCCCTGCGCGCGGGCCGCCTCGGCACCCTCGGTCTGCTGCTGTCCGTCCTCGCGGCGAGCGCCCCCCTGATGGTCGTCGCGGGTGTCATGCCCACGATCTTCGGTGTGATGGGAGTGGTCGGCCAGCCGCTCCTGTTCCTCATCCTCGGCGCGGTCCTCCTCCTCTTCAGCGTCGGTTACGCGGAGATGAGCCGGCACATCCACAACGCGGGCGCCTTCTACGCCTACATAGCCCGCGGCCTCGGCGCCACCGCCGGCGCCGGAGCCTCCCTGGTCGCCCTGGTCGCGTACAGCGCCATGCAGGTCGGCATCTTCGGCATCCTCGGCTTCGAGCTGTCCGGCATCTTCGCCACGTACCTGGGCATCAGCATCGCCTGGTGGATCCCGGCCCTGGTCTGCGTCCTCCTCGTCGGCTTCCTCGGCTGGCTGAAGATCGACCTCAACGCCAAGGTGCTCGGCGTCCTGCTCCTCATCGAGTGCGTGCTCGTCGTCATCTTCGACGTTTCGGCCGTTGCCGAACCGTCGAAGGCGGCCGGGCTGTCCCTCACCGCGTTCGACCCCAGCACCCTCACCGGCCCCGGCGTCGCCCTCGGCACCGCGCTCTGCTTCTCCATCGCCGCCTTCGTCGGCTTCGAGCAGGCCCCGGTGTACGCCGAGGAGACCCAGCGCCCGCACGTGATCGTCTCCCGCGTGATGTTCCTCGGCGTCGCCTACTCCGCGATCTTCCTGGCCCTCAGCTCCTGGGCGGTCAGCGTCGCCGCCGGCCCCGGCAGGGTCTCCGGGATGGCCACCAAGGAAGGCCCGGGGATGCTCTTCACCCTGGTCCAGGAGCGCCTCGGCGCCACCTTCACCGACGTGCTGCACATCCTCTTCGTGACCGGCATGTTCGCCGCGCTCCTCAGCTTCCACAACGTCGTCGCCCGCTACTCCTTCGCGATGGGCCGCGAGGGCCTCCTGCCGGCCGCCTTCGGCCGTACGAACAAGGCGAGCGGCGCCCCCGCCACCGGCTCCGTCCTCCAGTCGGTCGTCTCCCTGCTCGTCGTGCTGGCCTTCGCGCTCACCGACGACAAGCCGATCGGCGACCCGACCACCCCGGTCCTGCACCTCTTCACCTGGATGGGCAACGTCGGTGCGCTGGGCGTCATCCTGCTGATGGCGGTGGCCTCGTTCGCCGTGATCGCCTTCTTCGTACGACGCCGCGCGGGCGCGGCCCAGAAGTGGCGGCTGCTCTGCTCCGGCCTCGCCGGGCTCGCGCTCCTGGGCATCGCCGTCTACACCGTCAAGGACTTCGGCATCCTGGTCGGCGCCGAGTCCGGTTCCGCACTGGGCTGGATCCTGCCCGGCATCATCGGCGTCACCGCGGTCGGCGGACTGGTGTACGGCGCGGTGCTCAAGGCGAAGAAGCCCGAGGTGCACGCCCGGATCGGCCTCGGCAACGAGGCGTTCCAGCTGGACAAGGCGGCGGCCGAGTCGGAGGCGGCCCGCGGCTGATCCGCGCCGTCCAAATCTGACGAAACGCTGACGAGCACTCGCGGACCCTGGCCCCCGGCGGCCGCGAGTGCTCGAATCGTGGGTGTGACCCCTCAAGCCCCACCACCGGACGAACCGGCACGGCCGCGCGCCCCCGAGCCGCGTGCCCCCGACTCGCGTGCCCCCGAGCCGAGCGACTCCGCGCCGAGCGCTCCTGAGCCGCGAGACCCCGCGCCGAGCGCCCCTGTGCCGAGCGCTCCCGCACCCCGCGGCGCTCCGATCGGCCGCCGGCTCGTCCTCGGCATGCTCGGCCTCGGCGCCGCAGGCGTGGCCGCGGCCCCGTACGTCCAGAACGGCATCGACTCCTTCCTCGGGGCGGCCGCGGGAAAGGACCCCACCGGCGTCACCGGGCTCCTCCCCAACAGCAGCGGCTTCCGCTACTACTCGGTGGCAGCCTCCACCCCGAAGAAGACCGGGCAGACCTACCGCCTCACCGTCGACGGCCTGGTGGACCGCCCCGCCACGTACACGCTGGCGCAGCTCAGGGCGATGCCGCAGACCCGGCTGGTCCGCGACGTCCAGTGCGTCACCGGCTGGCGGGTCCCGGAGACCCCGTTCGAGGGCGTGCAGCTGTCGCACCTCCTCGCGCTGGCCGGTGTGCGGCCGTCCGCCAGAGCGATCCGCTTCACCTGCTTCGACGGCACGTACAGCGAGAGCCTCACCCTCCAACAGGCGGGCCGCAAAGACGTGTTGGCGGCCCTGAGGATGCAGGACAAGGACGTCACCCACGCGCACGGCGGCCCGGTCCGCCTCTACGTCGCCCCCATGTACTTCTACAAGTCGGCGAAATGGCTCTCCGGCATCACCGTCACCGACCGGGTCCAGCCCGGCTACTGGGAGGAACTGGGCTATGACGTCGACGCCTGGGTCGGCAGGTCCAACGGCCGCTCCGACACCCCCACCGTCTGAACTCCCGCCCCGGGTAAGGAGGTTCACGCGCACCGCACGCCTGGTGCACCGTACGACCGCGATCCTGATGCTCACCTGCGTCGCCACCGCGGCCTGCCTCTACCTGCCGTCCCTCGCCGAACTGGTGGGCCGCCGCCACCTGGTGGTCACCGTCCACATCTGGACGGGCGTCCTGCTCCCCGTCCCGTACGTCCTGGGCCTGGTCTCCCGGGCCTTCCGCGCCGACCTCTCGCTGCTCGGCCGCTTCACCTCGTACGACAGGGAATGGCTGCGGGCCGCCCGCCGGCGCCAATTCCACCGCCCCGCGGGGAAGTTCAACGCCGGTCAGAAGCTGTACGCGGGCTGGATCGCGGGCGCGGCACTCGTCATGCTCGGCACCGGCCTGCTGATGTGGCTCACCCACCTGACCCCGCTGACCTGGCGCACGGGCGCCACCTTCGTCCACGACTGGCTCTCCCTGGCCATGGGCGTCGTCATCGCCGGGCACCTCTGGATGGCCCTGACCCACCCGGAGTCCCGCCGGGGCATGCGCACCGGCGAAGTCGACCGCACCTGGGCCAAGACCGAACACCCCCACTGGCACCCCTGACTCCGCCAGGCCTGGGAGCTCTACCGGACCCGGGGACTCCACCGGAGCCGGGGTCTCCACTGGGCTCAAGGCCCCACCGGGCCCAGGAGCTCTGCCGGAGCCGGGGTCTCCACCGGCCCCGGGGTCTCCATCGGGCTCAAGGCCCCACCGGGCTCAGGGGTTCTGCCGGAGCCGAGGATTCCACGGGCCCTGGGGTCTCTACTGGGCTCAAGGCCCCACCGGGCTCAGGGGTTCTGCCGGAGCCGAGGATTCCACGGGCCCTGGGGTCTCTACTGGGCTCAAGGCCCCACCGGGCCCAGGGGATCTGCCGGAGCCGAGGACTCCACTGGACCCTCGCTGGTTCCGCCGGCCCCGGGGACTCTGCCTCGCCTGGAGTCTCCACCGGACCCAGAGGCCCCGCCGGGCCTGCGGATTCCCCCGTGCACGGGGCTCCGCCGGGCCCGGGGACTCCACCAGGCCAGGACCACCCTCGCTCACCGAGCCAGAGGTACCCCCGCTCACCGAGCCAGGCCCCACCCCCGCTACAGCTTCCGCAGCGCCCCCGCCGCCCGCTCCGCGACCTCCTCCGGTGTCCCGTCCACCCCCACGGTGACTCCTGCCTCGTCCGCCCCGAGGGACTCCAGCGCCGCGAACTGCGAATCCAGCAGCGCCACCGGCATGAAGTGCCCCTCCCGCGCCCCCATCCGCGCCTCGATCAACTCCCGCTCCCCGGCCAGATGCAGGAACACCACCCCCGGAGCCGCCTCCCGCAACCGGTCCCGGTACACCCGCTTCAGGGCCGAACAGCTCACCACGCCGCCCCGGTCCCCCCGCTCCCGGGCCCAGGCCCCCACCCGGTCCAGCCAGGGCCACCGGTCGGCATCGCTCAGGGGCTCGCCGCCCGCCATCTTCGAGACGTTCGCCTCCGGATGGAAGTCATCACCCTCCGCGTACGAGACCCCCACCCGTTCCGCCACCAATGCCCCAATCGTGGATTTCCCGGTACCCGCGACGCCCATCACCACTACCACGTGTGAGAAATTCATCAGCCCGCCACTTCCTCTCCGATCACTCTTGACGCACCAGTAACCACGCCCGAGCATTCTCCGCATGGCCTTGTCAGACAGCCGGACAACCCCCGGCGGTGCAACCGGCGGCGGCGCGTCCGACGACCGCGCATTCGGCGCGGACGTCTCCGGCGCGGACGTCTCCAGCGCGGACGTCCCGGGCGCGGAAGTCCGCAGCGCGGACGTTCCCTGCGCGGGCACGGGCGCCGACCCCGTGCCGCGACGCGTGAGCGCGACCGACGTCGTCCTCACCCACCTCCGCGCCGCCATCGAGACCGGCGAACTGGCCGTGGGCGACAAGCTCCCCGCCGAGGCACAGCTGGGAAAGCACTTCGCCGTCAGCCGGTCCGTGGTCCGCGAGGCCCTGCGCACCCTCCAGGCCCTCGGCCTGACGGTGTCCCGCGCCGGAAAGGGTACGTACGTCGAATCGTCCGGCCCGACCCGCAACCCGGTCTTCGGTTCCTACTCGGCCCGCGACCTGCTGGAAGTACGCCGTCACGTGGAGATCCCCGCGGCGGGGTACGCTGCCACTCGCCGCACCCGGGACGACATCGATCATCTGCTCACGCTGATCGAGAGCATGGAGCGCGAAACAGACCCCACCGCCTGGGTGGCGCTGGACACGCTGTTCCACCTCACCGTCGCCCAGGCATCGGGCAACCCCGTCTTCCAGAAGATCATCGAAGAGATACGGGACGCCCTCGCGCGGCAGTCCAGCTTCCTGAACCAACTCGGGGACCGACGACGCCAGTCGGACACCGAGCACCGGGCCCTGGTCGAAGCGATCGTCGAGGGGTCCGAGGGGGCAGCCGTGCACGCCATGGCCGCCCACCTCGAACTCGTCGAGACCGCCCTCAATTCGATCGTGCGCCCCGGACCCGCACATCCCCCACACGAAGGCGAAGCGATACATGAGTGACCGCACCAGCACTGCGGAAGTCTCTTCTGCCCCGCTGTCCGCCCCGCCGACGTCCCCCCACGTCGACCCGGGCGACGAGGGTTACAGCAAGGACCTCAAGTCCCGCCACATCAACATGATCGCGATCGGCGGCGCCATCGGCACCGGCCTGTTCCTGGGCGCGGGCGGAAGGCTGGCGGGCGCAGGTCCCTCGCTGGCGATCGCGTACGCGGTCTGCGGAGTCTTCGCGTTCTTCGTCGTGCGCGCGCTCGGCGAGCTGGTCCTCTACCGGCCGTCCTCCGGCGCGTTCGTCAGCTACGCCCGTGAGTTCATGGGCGAGAAGGGCGCCTTCGCGGCGGGCTGGCTGTACTTCCTGAACTGGTCGACCACCGCTGTGGCCGACATCACGGCCGCCGCGGTGTTCGCCCAGTTCTGGTCCGCCTTCAGCGACATACCCCAGGGCGTACTCGCCCTCATCGCGCTGGCCGTGGTCCTGACCGGCAACCTGATCTCGGTGAAGTACTTCGGCGAGATGGAGTTCTGGTTCGCGATCATCAAGGTCGCCGCCCTGGTGGTCTTCATGGCGATCAGCATCTACCTGGTGGTCACCCAGACCCCGGTCGACGGCCACACCCCCGGCTTCTCCACGATCACGGACAACAACGGCGTCTTCCCGCTGGGCATGATGCCGATGCTGCTCGTCGTCCAGGGCGTCGTCTTCGCGTACGCCTCGGTGGAGCTGTGCGGCGTCGCCGCGGGCGAGACCGAGAACCCCGAGAAGATCCTGCCGAAGGCGATCAACTCGATCATGTGGCGGGTCGGCATCTTCTACGTCGGCTCGGTCGTCCTGCTCGCGCTGCTGCTGCCCTACACGGCCTACAGCGAGGACCAGAGCCCGTTCGTCACCGTCATGGACAAGATCGGCGTCCCGGGCGCCGCGAGCATCATGAACCTCGTCGTGCTCACCGCCGCCCTGTCCAGCCTGAACTCGGGCCTGTACTCCACCGGCCGCATCCTGCGCTCGATGTCCCTCGCGGGCTCCGCCCCGAAGTTCACCGGCCTGATGAACAAGGGCCAGGTCCCCTACGGCGGCATCCTGCTCACCGCGGGCTTCGGCGCCCTCGGCGTCGGCCTCAACTTCTTCGTCCCCGACGACGCCTTCGAGATCGTCCTCAACTTCGCCTCGATCGGCATCCTCGGCACCTGGGCGATGATCATGATCTGCTCGCTGCTGTTCTACCGCCGCTCGAAGGAGGGCCTGCTCAGCCGGCCTTCCTACAAGCTGCCCTGGGCCCCGTACACCCAGATCGTGACGCTCGTCTTCCTCGCGCTCGTCGTGTTCCTGATGTGGTACGGAGAAGGCGTCGGCCGGACCACCGTCTACTGCCTCCCGCTGATCGCCGCGATGCTCGTCGGCGGCTGGTTCCTGGTCCGCCGCCGGGTGAACGCCATCGCGGCCGAACGGGCCGGGAAGTCCTGACCCGTTCCCCCTCGCACGCCGGTCGGCCGTCTCCCTCCTGGGAGGCGGCCGACCGGCGTATGGTCGGACGTATTACGAGGTCAGACACCTATTCAGGCATGCATCCAGGTCAGGAAGGACCGCAGATGGCACAGCAGGTACGCGGCGTGATCGCCCCCGGCAAGAACGAACCGGTACGCGTCGAGACGATCGTCGTCCCCGATCCCGGCCCCGGTGAGGCCGTGGTGAAGATCCAGGCCTGTGGCGTCTGCCACACCGACCTGCACTACAAGCAGGGCGGCATCAACGACGACTTCCCCTTCCTCCTCGGCCACGAGGCGGCGGGCATCGTCGAGTCCGTCGGCGAGGGCGTCACCGACGTCACGCCCGGCGACTTCGTGATCCTCAACTGGCGTGCCGTCTGCGGCCAGTGCCGGGCCTGCCTCCGCGGCCGCCCGCAGTACTGCTTCGACACCCACAACGCCAAGCAGAAGATGACCCTGCTCGACGGCACCGAGCTCTCCCCGGCGCTCGGCATCGGCGCCTTCGCCGAGAAGACCCTGGTCGCGGCCGGCCAGTGCACCAAGGTCGACCCGTCGGTCTCCCCGGCCGTCGCGGGCCTCCTCGGCTGCGGCGTCATGGCGGGCATCGGCGCCGCGATCAACACCGGCCAGGTGGGCCGCGGCGACTCGGTCGCCGTCATCGGCTGCGGGGGAGTGGGCGACGCCGCGATCGTCGGCGCCCGCCTCGCCGGAGCGGCGAAGATCATCGCCGTCGACATCGACGACCGCAAGCTCGAAACGGCGAAGTCGATGGGCGCCACGCACACCGTCAACTCCCGCTCCACCGACCCCGTCGAGGCCGTCCGCGCGCTCACCGGCGGCAACGGCGCCGACGTCGTCATCGAGGCGGTCGGCCGCCCCGAGACGTACAAGCAGGCCTTCTACGCCCGCGACCTGGCCGGCACGGTCGTCCTCGTCGGCGTCCCCACCCCCGACATGCAGCTCGAACTCCCCCTCATCGACGTCTTCGGCCGAGGCGGCGCGCTCAAGTCGTCCTGGTACGGCGACTGCCTGCCCTCCCGCGACTTCCCCGTGCTGATCGACCTGCACCAGCAGGGCCGCATCGACCTCGCCGCCTTCGTGACGGAGACCATCGGCCTCGGCGACGTCGAGAAGGCCTTCGCGCGGATGCACGAGGGAGACGTACTGCGCTCGGTGGTGGAGTTCTCATGACCGCGGCCCGCATCGACCACCTCACCACCTCGGGCACCTTCTCCCTCGACGGCGGCACCTGGGACGTCGACAACAACGTGTGGATCGTCGGCGACGACTCCGAGGCGATCGTCATCGACGCCGCCCACGACGCGGACGCCATCCGCGCCGCCCTCGGCGACCGCACCCTCCTCGCCATCGTCTGCACCCACGCCCACAACGACCACATCGACGCCGCCCCGGCCCTGGCGGCCGCCACCGGCGCCCCGATCCTCCTCCACGAGGACGACCTCCCCCTCTGGAAGCAGACCCACCCCGACCGGGACCCGGACTCCGCCCTCACCGACGGCCAGGAACTCACCGTCGCGGGCACCGCCCTGAAGGTCCTGCACACCCCGGGCCACGCCCCGGGCGCGGTCTGCCTCTACGCCGAGTCCCTGGCCACGGTCTTCACCGGCGACACCCTCTTCCAGGGCGGTCCGGGCGCCACGGGCCGGTCCTTCTCGCACTTCCCGACGATCGTCGACTCGATCCGCGACCGCCTGCTGACGCTGCCCGCGGAGACGTCCGTACGGACCGGTCACGGCGACCCCACCACCATCGGCGCGGAAGCTCCGCACCTCGCCGAGTGGATCGCCCGCGGCCACTGACGGCACATACGACGACGGAGGGGGCGGACCGCACACGGTCCGCCCCCTCCGTCGTCCCCCGTCTCAGACCTTCTTCACCAGGCTCGACTTGAGACGCATCGCCCCGAAGCCGTCCACCTTGCAGTCGATGTCGTGCCCGTCGACCGGTTCGACCAGCCGGATGCCGCGCACCTTGGTGCCCGCCTTGATCCCCGACGGGCTGCCCTTCACCTTGAGGGCCTTCACCACGGTCACGCTGTCCCCGTCGGCCAGCACGTTCCCCACGGAGTCCCGCACGGCGGCCGGCCCCGCGTCACCGTCGTCGGCCGCCCCTTCCTGGGGCACCCACTCGTGCCCGCACTCCGGGCACACCACGAGGGCGTCCATCTCGTAGGTGTACTCACAGGAACATTCGGGGCAAGGGGGGAGGTTCTCCATCATTCGCCCAGGATATCGGCCTGCGAGAACGCTCCAGGACATACAAAAAGACCCCAGATGAACTGGGGTCTTCTCTGTGGTGTCCGAGGGGGGACTTGAACCCCCACGCCCGATAAAGGGCACTAGCACCTCAAGCTAGCGCGTCTGCCATTCCGCCACCCGGACAAGGTGTCTGTCGTTCGGGGCTGTTCTGTGCTGTCCCGTTCCGACGTGGAAAACAATACCAGGGGTTTCGGGTGCTCGATCACCACCCTCCTCGTCCCCTCCCACCTGCATGAACGGCACATTGCGCAGGTGGGCCCCCCTTGGGCGGCGGAGCCGGGAGCGGGAGGATGAGGGGGACCACCAGCAACGCAGTGGGAGGAAGCAACGTGAGCGAGTCGAACACGACCCGGACAGTGAGCGGCGAGGACGAGGTCGTCGACCTCTGCCGGGATCTCATCCGCATCGACACCAGCAACTACGGCGACCACTCCGGGCCGGGGGAGCGCAAGGCCGCCGAGTACGTCGCGGAGAAGCTCGCCGAGGTCGGCCTCGAACCGAAGATCTTCGAGTCCCACCAGGGACGCGCCTCGACCGTGGCCCGCATCGAGGGCGAGGACCCGTCGCGGCCGGCGCTACTCATCCACGGCCACACCGACGTCGTACCGGCCAACGCGGAGGACTGGACGCACCACCCGTTCTCCGGCGAGATCGCCGACGGCTGCGTGTGGGGCCGCGGCGCGGTCGACATGAAGGACATGGACGCGATGACCCTCGCGGTCGTGCGCGACCGTCTGCGCACCGGCCGCAAGCCCCCGCGCGACATCGTGCTGGCCTTCCTCGCCGACGAGGAGGCGGGGGGCACGTACGGGGCGCGGCATCTGGTCGACGACCATCCGGACCTCTTCGAGGGCGTCACGGAGGCCATCGGCGAGGTCGGCGGCTTCTCCTTCACCGTGAACGAGAACCTGCGCCTGTACCTGGTGGAGACCGCGCAGAAGGGCATGAACTGGATGCGGCTCACGGTGGACGGCACCGCGGGCCACGGTTCGATGACCAACAAGGACAACGCCATCACCGAGCTGTGCGAGGCGGTGGGGCGGCTCGGCCGTTACGAATGGCCGGTGCGCGTCACCAAGACCGTGCGGTCCTTCCTCGACGAGCTCTCCGACGCGCTCGGGACCGAGCTCGACCCGGAGAACATGGACGAGACCCTGGCCAAGCTCGGCGGCATCGCCAAGATGGTGGGCGCGACCCTGCGCAACTCGGCCGCCCCGACCATGCTGGACGCGGGCTACAAGGTGAACGTCATTCCCGGCCAGGCCAGCGCCCACGTCGACGGCCGCTTCCTGCCCGGGTACGAGGAGGAGTTCCACGCCGACCTCGCCCGCATCCTCGGCCCGAAGGTGAAGATCGACGAGAGTCGCTCGCACCGCGACAAGGCGCTGGAGACCGACTTCGACGGCCATCTCGTGGACGCGATGCAGAGCGCGCTGCGCGCCGAGGACCCGATCGCCCGCGCCATCCCGTACATGCTCTCGGGCGGCACCGACGCCAAGCACTTCGACGACCTGGGCATCCGCTGCTTCGGCTTCGCGCCGCTCCAGCTCCCGCCCGAGCTGGACTTCGCGGGCATGTTCCACGGCGTGGACGAGCGGGTGCCGGTCGACGGGCTCAAGTTCGGCGCCCGGGTGCTGGACCGGTTCATCGACAACTGCTGATGCCCGGGGCTGTGACCGAGGAAACGTATTGCCCAACTATTCGCCAGCGTGTGCTACTTGAATGAAAAGAGTGAATGGGCGGACGGGGTCGTAGCCCCACTGGTTTCTCTTCGTTACAGGTGATGCGGTCCGCGGCTGGGATCGCACCTTTCAACTAGGAGGAACAAAATGATCAAGAAGATCGTCGCTGCTGCGGCTGCCACGGGTGGCCTCGTTCTCGCGGGTGCGGGCATGGCCGTCGCCGACTCGGGCGCCCAGGGTGCCGCGCTGAACTCCCCCGGCGTCGTCTCGGGCAACGTCGTGCAGGTCCCGGTCCACGTGCCGGTGAACGCGTGCGGCAACACGGTCAACGTGATCGGTCTGCTGAACCCCACCTTCGGCAACACCTGCATCAACAAGTGACGCTGTGTGTATGACCCTCTGAGGGTCTGATATTCCCGGGCGGCCCCGGAGTGCGCGCCATGCACTCCGGGGCCGTTCGCGATTTCCGTCCGCGGACACAGACGTCCGCGGACATTCCGGTAGGCAGAGGCAAGGGAACGATCCAATGCGTCAGGTCACCACAAAAGGTCTGATCACCGTCGCGGCCGCCGGTGGCGTGCTCGCACTGAGCGGCGGCGCTGCGCACGCCGACTCGGGTGCCGACGGGACCGCGTCGAACTCACCGGGCGTGCTGTCCGGCAACTCGGTGCAGGTCCCGGTGCACGTCCCGGTCAACGCGTGCGGCAACACCGTCAGCGTCGTCGGAGCCCTCAACCCGGCGATGGGCAACGCCTGCGCCAACAAGTCCGGTTCGGCCACGCCCGGCGGACCGGGCACGCACACCGGCACCCACACGGGTGGCGGTGCGTCCGCCGACGGCGACACGAGCAACTCGCCGGGCGTCGGCTCCGGCAACAACGTCAAGGTTCCGGTGCACGTCCCGGTGAACGCCTGCGGCAACGGCGTCAGCGTCATCGGGCTCCTCAACCCGACCTTCGGCAACGACTGCGCCAACGAGTCCGGCCCGGCCACCCCCGACGAGCCGCAGGCCCCGGCCACCCCGGACGAGCCGCCGATTCCGGCCACCCCCGACGAGCCGCTGCCCCCCGCCACCCCGGACGAGCCGGGCCCCCCGCCCACCCGGGCGATCCCGAACACTCCGCAGACGCAGACCGTCACCCAGCCCAGGGCCACCGAGATGCTGGCGGAGACCGGTGCGTCCGGTGCGCTCGGCACGGTGATCCCGGTGGGCGCCGGACTGCTCCTCACGGGCGCGGTGCTCTACCGCAGGGCACGCTCGGCGGCGTAACACCCCTGTACCCGGCGGCGTCACACCCGCACCGTACACAGCTGTACCCGGAGCGGGCCCCGTGGTCGCGGGGCCCGCTCCGTGCGTCGTGCCTGTGGTTCACCCGTGGTCCGGTGGGCTCACCACGTGGCGCGCACCTGGCGGATGATCCGCCTGCGCAGCCGCACCCGGCGGCTTCCGTCGCGGTGCAGACTCAGTCGGTCCAGCTCCCAGTGTCCGTATTCGGCGTGGTCGGTCAGCAGACGCGTCGCTTCCTTGCGGGAGACCCCGCGCGGGACGTACACGTCGACAAATTCGTATTCCGGCATCGCATCTATTGTGCGGGCAGAGGTCGTCTACGGATAGCGTCTGCACTATGTCTGATGCCGCTCAGCCCACCACCGCTGCCGAGGTACGCGCCGCCGCCGAGGCGGTAAAAGCCGCGCTGGACCGCCACCTTGAGGCGGTCGAGCGCCGTTCCGGAGACGACGACCCCGCCGTCTACGACGCCTTCAACGAACTGGCCGCGGCCGCGGAGGACTACGACGAACTGCTCTACGAGCGGTACGACGAGGTCACCCCCTTCGAGATCCCCAGCCCCGAGGACTCCGTATCCGCCCACAAGGGGCCGGTCGACGCGCTCAGTGTGCTGATCCGCCGCGACTACTCCGTCGCCCAGCCCCAGCGCCTCCTGTCCCAGGCGCAGCGCCTCGCCGACCTCGACCCGGACTCCGGGCCGAACGGACTGCCCGCCTCCGGAGGAGTCGTCGGCAGCAGCGTGCAGGCCGCACTGGGGATCCTCTTCGGCGAGTACGAGCCGGACGAAATCGCCTCCAGGCACAAGGAGTTCGGCCTGGAGGAGGGCGACTCCACGCTGTGGGTGGCCGCGGTGGAGGAACTGCCGGAGCCGGGGGAGTGGCTGGGCTCCCCCTTCGACAGCGCCGACCAGAGAGACGTCGTGTGCCGCTTCGACGTCAGCTCGGTCTTCGACGACGACGAGATGGACGACCTCGAAGAGGCCTGAGCACGCTGCGGTACGGAGGAGGGGGCGTGGGCATCGAATGCCCGCACCCCCTGCTCCGTACGCCGCCCTGCTTACGTCGTACTGCCCCGTTACGCCGGGGCCTCGGCCGGTGCCGGGCGCAGCAGTTCCGCCAGCCTGGTCGTGCGCGGCTGGGCCACCACCTCCGCCACCGCGCGCGGCAGCGCCTGGTCCACGCCGTGCACCACGGACAGGTGCCGCTCGCCCCGGCCGAACGCGGTGTACACCCACGCGCGGCTCAGGGCCTGCGCCGCGTCGCCCGGCAGTACCACGACCACCGCGGGCCACCGCATCCCGGCCGCCTGGTGCGCGGTCAGCGCCCACGCGTGCCGTACGGACGCCTCGACCCGCTCCTTCGGTACGACGACGGGTACCCCGGAGCAGTCCAGTCGGAGCCCGTCCGCGTCGGCTCCCCGGACCGTGCCGGGCACGGTCCGGCCGGGCACCGGGACGTACGCGATCCGGTCGCCGGGGTCGAAGCCGCCGAAGCGCCCTGGACCGGGGTTGAGGCGCTGCTTGAGCGCCGCGTTCAACGCCCGGGTGCCGGCCGAACCACCGTGGCCCGGGGTGATCACCTGGGTGTGCTCGGGCGGTACGCCGATGGCCCTGGGCACCGAGTCCGCGACGAGCTGGACCGTACGGTGCACGGCCTCGCCCGCGTCGCGCACCGGCACGATCACGACCTCCTTCTCCGGGGCCTCCACCTGGTTCAGCTCACCGATGCCGATGCCGGACACCAGCTCGCCGATGGGGCCCGGGTCGGGGGTGCGGGAGGCGACCTGCGGGCAGGCCCGGGCGCCCAGCACATCCACGAAGACCTGCCCGGCACCGGCCGACGGCAGCACACCCGGGTCGCCGGCGAGCACCAGCCGGGCCCCGTCGGGCAGCGCCTCGACGAGCACCGCACCCGTCTCCACGTCCAGCTGGGGGGCGTCGAACACGACCAGGAGATCGAGGTCGAGGGCGCCGTCGGCGTCCCGGCCGGGCCCCTCGGCGCCGGACAGCAGACCGGAGAGGGTGACGGCCCAGGTGCCGTCCGTGCCTTCGGATCCTTCGGTGCCCGCCGTCGCGCCCTCGGAGTCCTCCGCTGCGTCCTTTGCCGCGCCTGCCGCGCCTGCCGCGCCTGCCGCGCCTGCCGGGTCTGCCGCGCGGGCGCGCAGCACCGCCGCCACCCGGTCCCGGCCGTCCGCGCTGTGCGTGGCCGCGTACGCCCGCAGGCCGAGCCGGTGGGCGGCGGCCAGCAGGGCGGCGGGCTCGGCGCGGGACGCCTCGCCGCCGGTGTGGGCGACCAGGCCGTGGCCCGCCACTGCACGCACCAGATCACCGGCGGACCCCGGGAGCAGCTCCCACTCCCCGGCGTCCTGCACGGGGGAGTTCACCAGCCGGGCGAGGCCCTCGGCCAGGCTCTCCTCGGCCATCGCGTACCGGTCGAGGCCGAGGAGGGCCGGGGCGGGCTCGACCGCTTCCGCCGCCGGGTCCTCGGCCCCCTCCGGGGCTTCTTCCGCGGTGTCCTCGGCCTCGGGCCCGTCCTGGAGGGCCAGTGCGACGCCCTCGGCGACCGCGTGCGCCACCGCCTCGGCAGGGTCGGGGACCCCGAGCCCGGCGAGCGCCTTGCAGATCTGGTCCGTCGTGACGGCCGTGTGCCCCTTGAGGGCGGCCCGCTCCAGCAGCCAGCCGACGAGAGCGGCGGCCCGCCGTCCGTCGGCGGGACCGCACTCAGCGCCGAGCAGCGCGCGGGCGAACCCGTCGGCCTGCTCCGGCAGCGTCCCGGGGACGGACAGCAGCAGCCAGGGATCCTCGCGCAGCGCCTGCGCGGCCCGGTCGCCGAGCGCCCCTGCGACCTCGGGGGCAAGCGAATCGGGGGCGCCGCCGGCGGTCAGCACGCTCCGGACGTCCGCCACCGTCTCCGGCGCGACGACGGCTCCGGCGGTGGGCGCGGGCGGGGCCGACGCGGTCTGCGCGGCCTGCGCCGGTACGGCTGCGGGGGATGCCTGAACGGGGGCGGCGACCGGCGCGGACCCGGCACGCGGTGGTGCGGGCGCGGGCGTGGGCGCCGCCGTGAACGCGGCCGACGGCTTCGCACCGCTCTCCACGGCCCGTACGGCAGCCATCAGGTCGGCTGCCGTACCGCTCAGCTTGGACCCGGCGGCAATGGCGGCCTTCTCGGCCTTGCGCTGCTCGATCTTCGCCCGGAACTCCCGCTGGGCGGCCAACTCGGCCTGGGCCTCGGAGAGTTGGGGGACGGCGGGGGCGTCGGGGGCAGCTTCCGCGGATTCGGCGTTTGCCTCGCCGTCCGCGGGTTCGGCCACCGCGGCTGTCTCGCCCGCCTCGCCCGCCTCGCCCTCCTCGGCCGTCGAGGCCGCCTCGGCCGCCTCGCCCTCCTGGTCCTGCGGATCCGTCCCGTCCGCTTCGTCCTGCGGGTCCGTCGTGGTCTCCGCGTCCGTGCGCGCGTCCGTGTCCATGGTCTCCACCGTCCCGGTGTCGTGCTGTGCGGCCTGCGCGTCCGGCGGCGCGGCTGCTGTGTCGTCGTCCGGTGTCCCGGCCGCCGTGTCGGCGGTCTCGGGGTCGGCCGGGGGGACGGGGGTCTCCCCCCGGGGGTGCGCGGTCACAGCGTGCTCCAGTCCTGGTCGGGATAGCGGTGCACGGGCGCGGACACATCGTCCAGCGCTCGGCAGATCTCGTCAGGAAGACTAAGCGCCTCCACTGACAATGCCGCCGCGAGCTGCTGCGCGTTGCGCGCCCCCACGATCGGCGCGACCACTCCCGGCCGGTCCCGCACCCAGGCGAGAGCCACCTGGAGCGCGGTCGTCGCCAGGCCGTCGGCGGCGGTCGCGACCGCGTCCACGATGCGCCCCGCCGCGTCGTCCAGGTACGGGGCGACGAAGGGGGAAAGCTGCTCGGAGGCGCCGCGCGAGTCGGGCGGCGTGCCGTGCCGGTACTTGCCCGTCAGCACGCCCCGGCCGAGCGGGGAGGACGGCAGCAGCCCGACCCCGAGGTCCAGCGCCGCGGGCAGCACCTCGCGTTCCACGCCCCGCTGGAGCAGGGAGTATTCCATCTGGGTACTGGCCAGCCGGGTCCGTGTGCCGGGGGCGGCCAGCTGCCAGGTGGCGGCCTTCGCGAGCTGCCAGCCGCAGAAGTTGGAGACCCCCGCATAGCGGGCCCGTCCGCTGGCCACCGCGATGTCGAGGGCCTGCAGCGTCTCGTCCAGCGGGGTGCCCGGGTCGAAGGCGTGCACCTGCCACACGTCGACGTAGTCCGTCCCCAGCCGCTCCAGCGAGGCGTCGAGCGCGGCCAGCAGGTGCCCGCGCGAGCAGTCGAAGCGGCGGTACGGGTCGGGGACGCTGCCCGCCTTGGTGGCGATCACCAGGTCGCGGCGCGGTACGAGGGATTCCACGAGCTGCCCGAGCACGTACTCCGCATCGCCGTCCCCGTACACGTCGGCGGTGTCGACGAGGGTGCCGCCCGCCTCCCAGAAGACCTTCAACAGATCGGCGGCGTCGTGCTCGCCGGTGTCCCGGCCCCAGGTGAGGGTGCCCAGCCCGATTCTGGAAACGCGCAGGCCCGTGCGGCCGAGATGCCTCTGCTCCATGGCCGCGAGATTACTGGTCCGCACCCCCGCTCGAAGGAGGCCTGTGGACAACCCGCCGCTGACGAATTCCCCCGATGCGCGCTAGGCTCCGCCGCACCAGAACGTTACTGATCAGTAAGAGGAGCGACGCATGCGGCTCGGGATCAACCTCGGCTACTGGGGAGCGGGCATGGACGGCGACAACCTCGCCGTCGCCAAGGAAGCGGACCGGCTCGGCTACTCGGTCTGCTGGGCCGCCGAGGCCTACGGCTCGGACGCCCCCACCGTGCTCTCCTGGGTGGCCGCCCAGACCGAGCGCATCGACATCGGTTCCGCGATCATGCAGATCCCGGCCCGCCAGCCCGCCATGACGGCGATGACCGCCGCCACCCTCGACTCCCTCTCCGGCGGCCGCTTCCGGCTCGGCCTCGGCGTCTCGGGCCCCCAGGTGTCCGAGGGCTGGTACGGCGTGAAGTTCGACAAGCCGCTCGCCCGCACTCGCGAGTACGTCGAGATCGTCCGCAAGGCCATGTCCCGCGAGCGGCTCTCGTACGAAGGGCAGCACTGGACGCTGCCGCTGCCCGGCGGCCCCGGCAAGCCCATCAAGCTGACCGTGCACCCCGAGCGCGAGACCATCCCGCTCTACATCGCCGCCATCGGCCCCAAGAACCTGGAGCAGACCGGCGAGATCGCCGACGGCGCACTGCTCATCTTCCCGTCCGCCGAACATCTTGAGGAGACGGCGATCGCCCCGCTGCGCGCGGGCCGCGAGAAGGCCGGCAAGTCGATGGACGGGTTCGACGTCTGTCCGACGCTGCCGCTCGCCGTCGGCGACGACGTCTCGGCACTGGCCGACATGTTCCGTCCGTACACCGCGCTGTACGTCGGCGGCATGGGCAGCCGCAAGCAGAACTTCTACAACAGCCTTGCCCAGCGCATGGGTTACGAGAAGGAAGCCGCCGAGATCCAGGACAAGTACCTGTCCGGCGACAAGAACGGCGCAGCCGCAGCCGTGCCGCACCAGCTCATCGACCAGACCACGCTGCTCGGCCCGGTCGAGCGGATCGCCGAGCGGATGCAGGCGTACGCCGCCGCCGGAGTCACCACGCTGACGCTGGCCCCCGCGGGGTTCACGCTCGACGAGCGGATCACCGCACTGCGGGCGGGCACGGAGGCGCTGGAGCGCGCCGGACTGGCGTAACCCTCGAAGGGGCGCACTCCTCAAGGGGGACAACCCTCAAGAGGTGTGCGGGAGTTGAAGTCTGCGGCCGTGGTGGGGGCTCGGGGGTCTTCCCCGCCACGGCCGTCACGCAGAACAACGCCCGAGACGCCAGGGGGTTACGCCCTCTTGAGGGATTGCACACTCCGCCATGCGGGCGACTTGTCCGTCATACCTGTTGCCTCCCGGTCCGTGCCGCACTTCACTCGATTCATCGAGCGCAGTTGAGTGCGTACGGACAGGCGCCCGGAAGGGCACACGGAGGTGGCAGTGATGCTCTCTGCTCGGAGTCTCTTCCAGGAAATCCTCGACAACGACGAGTCGTTCCAGCTGTTCTGTTCGGTCGCCGCCAGCGGTGAGGCACAGGGCGGCTGGGAGAACGGCCGGATCGCCGCCCTGGTCCCGGACACCATGCGCGACCTCGCGCCCAAGATCACCCGGCACGGCGCCGACGAGGACAAGCACGGCCGCCTCTTCCGAGCTCTGCTGCGCAAACGCGACCTCAAAGAGGTCGAGGTGCCCCTCGAACTCGACTACACGCTCCTCCTGGAGCGCGCCGGCATCGGCCTCGCGCACAGCAAGCTGCGCGCCGACGAGACCCTCACCGAGGAGGACATCGTCGTCTACCTCTCGCACAGCCGCGTCACCGAACAGCGGGCCGCCGACCAGATGGACATGCTCGTCACCTACTTCGGCGACCACCCCGAGGCGGGCAAGCCGATCAAGATGATCTGCCAGGACGAGGAGAACCACCTCGCCTACTGCCACGAGGAGCTGCTGCGCCTCGCCGCCCTCGGCCACGGCCGCACCATCCAGCGCACCCTGCGCGAGTGCGTGCGCGTGGAGATCAAGGTCTACCGGGACGTCAGCCTCGCCGTGATGGACCGGATGGGCCGCGTCCTGGGCTGGCCCGCGCACAAGTCCGCCCTGCTCTCCACGGGCATCCGCCTGATGTACCTGTACGAACGGCTCGGCGGCTGGCGCAAGGCGGTCACACTGACGATGCCGGAGCGCAGGGGAGCGCTGGACGGGCCCGCCACCGCCGGAGAAGCGGCGTGAGCGGACGGGGCGGACCCGGCCGGCTCAGAGCCAGCCGCGCCGCTTGAACAGCCGGTACAGGCCCACCTCGCACAACGCCATGAACAGCAGCACCCCGTAGTACGCCCACCCCCACTTCAGCTCCGGCATGTGCTCGAAGTTCATGCCGTAGATCCCCGCCACCATCGTCGGCACGGCCGCCATCGCCGCCCAGGCCGAGATCTTCCGCATGTCGTCGTTCTGCCGGACGCCCATCTGCGCCAGATGCGCGGAAAGGATGTCGGAGAGCAGCCGGTCCAGGCCGTCCACCTGCTCGTTGGCGCGGGTCAGGTGGTCGCCGACGTCCCGGAAGAACGGCTGCGCGTGGTCGTGCACGAACGGCAGCCCCGGGCTGGACAGCCGCAGCATCGGCTGCGCCAGCGGCGCGCTCGCCCGGCGGAACTCCAGCACCTGCCGCTTGAACGTGTAGATCCGGCCCGCGGTGCCCTTGGCGTCGCCGCCCTGCGGCGAGAACACCTCCGCCTCCAGCTCCTCCATGTCCGTCGCCAGCTCCGCCGCCACCTCCAGATAGTGGTCGACGACCGCGTCGCTCACCGCGTAGAGCACTGACGTCGGACCGTGCGCCAGCACCTGCGGGTCGGACTCAAGACGTTTGCGTACGGCGGCCAGCGGCGCGCCCTCGCCGTGCCGGACGGTCACCACGAACGAGTCGCCGACGAAGACCATCAGCTCGCCGGAGGTCACCGTGTCGCTCTCCGGCTCGTACACGACCGGCTTCAGCACGGCGAACAGAGAGTCCTCGTACACCTCCAGCTTCGGCCGCTGATGCGCCGACAGGGAGTCCTCCACGGCCAGCGGATGCAGCCCGAACTCCGAGGTGACCAGGCCGAACTCCTGCTCCGTCGGCTCGTGCAGCCCGATCCACAGGAAGCGGTCCTGCGCGGCGCGCGCCTCTTCGAGCGCGTCGGAGAAGTCGGACGGGCCCTCGGTGCGGCGGCCCTCGCGGTAGATGGCGCAGTCGACGATCACGGCGTGCATTCTCCCCGGCCACGGGGTCCTGCGCACCCGGGGTCACCGCTCCGCCTAGGCTGGGAGGCATGGCCACGCTGATCCTCGTACGGCACGGACGTTCCACCGCCAACACCGCCGGGCTGCTCGCGGGCCGGACGCCCGGTGTCGCCCTCGACGAACGCGGCACCGAGCAGGCCGCCGCACTGCCCGGACGGCTCGCCGGACTGCCTCTTGAGGCGGTGGTGAGCAGCCCCCTGCAGCGCTGCCGGGAAACCCTGCAGCCGCTGCTCGACGCACGCCCCGGTCTGCCGCTGCACACCGAGGAACGGATCAACGAGTGCGACTACGGCGAGTGGTCCGGGCGCAAGCTCGGCGAACTCACCGACCACCCGCTGATGGAGGTCGTGCAACGGCACGCCTCGGCCGCGTCCTTCCCCGGCGGCGAGTCCCTGCGCGCCATGCAGGCGCGCGCGGTGGACGCCGTGCACGACTGGAACGCGACGATCGACGCCGAGCACGGCACCGACGCCTGCTACGTCATGTGCTCGCACGGCGACATCATCAAGTCCCTCGTCGCGGACGCCCTCGGCATGCATCTCGACCTCTTCCAGCGCATTCACGTCGACCCGTGTTCCCTGACGGTGATCCGCTACACCAGGCTGCGGCCCTTTCTCGTGCGGCTCGGGGACACCGGAGACCTGTCGGGACTCGCCCCGCAGGGGGTCCCGGACGGCAAGGACGACGGCGAAGCGGCCGTGGGAGGCGGCGCCGGTGCGCCGTGACGGCCGTGTGCCGGGGCGGCGTGATCGACGTGCACAGTAGGGTGGTCGCGCCGTAAGCCATTGCCGCACGGCAGTCGGCTCCCCAACCCCCGAACCGATGGAGATCAGGACGTGTCCCGTCAGGTGTTCCTCTACGACCCGCCGGAGCGTTTCGTGGCCGGTACGGTCGGGCTGCCTGGCCGCCGTACCTTCTTCCTCCAGGCTTCGGCGGCCGGTCGCGTCACCAGCGTTTCCCTGGAGAAGACCCAGGTCGAGGCCCTGGCCGAGCGCATCGACGAACTGCTCGACGAGGTCGTGCGCCGCACCGGGGGCAACGCCCCCGTCCCGGCCGTCGCCCCCTCCGACGTGCACGACACCGCCCCCCTGGACGCCCCCGTCGAGGAGGAGTTCCGGGTCGGCACCATGGCGCTCGCCTGGGACGGCGAGGACCAGCGCATGATCGTCGAGGCGCAGGCCCTGGTCGAGCTGGACGTCGACACCGAGGAAGACCTCGCCGAGGCCGAGGAGCGGATGCTCCAGGACGAGGAGAACGGGCCGCCCATGCTGCGCGTGCGGCTCAGCGGGGCCCAGGCGAGGGCCTTCGCCAAGCGGGCCCTGGACGTCGTCAACGCGGGCCGCCCGCCGTGCCCGCTGTGCAGCCTGCCGCTCGACCCGGAGGGACACGTATGCCCGCGCCAGAACGGATACCGGCGGGGGCTGTGACACCGCCCGCCGACCCGTCGACCCTCCTCGCCAAGGGCGAACTCAAGGTGCTCGGCCAGGTCAGGGAAGCCTCCAACGCGGTGCTCTACTGCGAGATCTCGTACGAGGGCGAGAGCGCCCGGTGCGTCTACAAGCCGGTCGCGGGGGAACAGCCCCTCTGGGACTTCCCCGACGGCAACCTCGCGCGCCGCGAGGTCGCCTCGTACGAGATCTCCGAGGCCACGGGATGGGGCCTGATCCCGCCGACGGTGCTGCGTGACGGCCCGTACGGCGAGGGCATGTGCCAGCTGTGGATCGAGGGGGACGCCGAGGAGGGCGGCGCGCTCCTCGCCCTCATGGAGGACGGAGAACCCGGCGACGGCTGGAAACCGGTGGTCCTGGCCGAGATCGCGGAGGGCCGCACCGCGCTCCTCGTGCACGCCGACGACGTACGGCTGCGGCGGCTCGCGGTACTCGACGCGGTGATCAACAACGGCGACCGCAAGGGCGGCCACCTGCTGCCCGCAGGTGACGGCCGCCTCTACGGCATCGACCACGGCGTCACCTTCCACGCCGACGACAAGCTGCGCACGCTGCTGTGGGGCTGGGCGGGGGAGCCGCTGCCCGCCGAAGCGGTCGAGGTGCTGGAGCGGCTCGAAGCGGGCCTGCGCGACGGGACCCCGCTCGCCACCCGACTGGCCGAACTCGTCACCGCGGTGGAGCTGGACGCACTGCGGGCCAGGGTGGCCGGACTGCGCACCGCGGGCGTGCATCCGGCGCCGAGCGGGGAGTGGCCCGCGATCCCGTGGCCGCCGGTCTGAGCGGTCGCAGGGGGCCGCACGGGCGCGGTGCTTGAGCGGTCGCAGGGGGCTCAGCGGGTGCCCAGTTGACCTGTTGTCCTGACATATGGGTTCCGGGCGGGGCTTCACAAGACGGCGTATTCGGTCAAGATCTCGAACCGGGTCGTAAACGGAACCTGCGTCCGGTTACGCTCGTGGCATGCATGCCTGGCCCGCTTCTGAGGTCCCCGCCCTGCCTGGCAAGGGCCGCGACCTCCAGATCCACGACACCGCGACCAACGGGTTGATCACCCTCGACCCCGGTCCCGTCGCCCGTATCTACGTGTGCGGCATCACGCCGTACGACGCGACCCACATGGGGCACGCGGCGACCTACAACGCGTTCGACCTCGTACAGCGCGTGTGGCTCGACACCAAGAGGCAGGTCCACTACGTCCAGAACGTCACGGACGTCGACGACCCGCTCCTGGAGCGCGCGATCCGCGACGGCATCGACTGGACCGGCCTCGCCGAGCGCGAGACCGCCCTCTTCCGCGAGGACATGACCGCCCTGCGGATGCTGCCCCCGCAGCAGTACGTGGGCGCGGTCGAAGCCATTCCCGGCATCGTGCCGCTCGTCGAGCGGCTGCGGGACTCGGGCGCCGCGTACGAGCTGGACGGAGACATCTACTTCTCCGTCGAGGCCGACCCGCACTTCGGCGAGGTCTCCCGGCTCGACGCGGAAGCGATGCGGATCCTCTCCGCGGAGCGCGGCGGCGACCCCGAGCGCCCCGGCAAGAAGAACCCCCTCGACCCGATGCTGTGGATGGCGGCCCGCGAGGGCGAGCCCAGCTGGGACGGCGCGTCGCTGGGCGCCGGACGTCCCGGCTGGCACATCGAGTGCGTCGCCATCGCCCTGGAGCACCTGGGCATGGGCTTCGACGTGCAGGGCGGCGGTTCCGACCTCGCCTTCCCGCACCACGAGATGGGCGCCTCGCACGCGCAGGCGCTGACCGGCGAGCACCCCTTCGCGAAGGCGTACGTGCACGCGGGCATGGTCGGCCTGGACGGCGAGAAGATGTCGAAGTCGCGCGGCAACCTGGTCTTCGTCTCGGCCCTGCGCCGCGAGGGCGTCGACCCGGCGGCGATCCGCCTGGCCCTCCTCTCGCACCACTACCGCTCCGACTGGGAATGGACCGACCAGGTCCTCGCGGACGCGGTGGCCCGCCTGGGCCGCTGGCGCGCGGCGGTGTCACGGCCGGACGGTCCTTCGGCGGAGGCGGTCGTGGAGGAGATGCGGGTGGCGCTGGCGAACGACCTGGACGCGCCTGCCGCCTTGCTCGCGGTGGACCGGTGGGCGGAGCTGCAGGCTTCCGCCGGGGGTGCGGAGGAAGGGGCGCCGGGAGTGGTCTCTCGGGCAGTGGACGCACTGCTCGGGGTCGCGCTCTAGGAATGTGTGGGAGGGGCGGTCGCGAGCGTGTGCGGCCGTGAGGGGGCGTGCTCCGCGTGGGGGCCGCCCCCTTGCCCACCCTTCCCCAAGCTCTTAAGGAGCAGGGGAGACCCCACTGCCCCCGGGGGGCGGCCCCGCTGCCCAAGGAGGCTGGGGCGGGTTCACTGCCCAAGGGGGCTAGGGGGCAGGCTTTTAGGGGCGCGGGGAACTGCGCGATCAGCCACGACGTACCCGCGCGAAGACCACCCGCCCGTGCACCCGCGCGATGACGACCCCCGCCCCGCGCTGTGCTGCGGAAGTCCACGTATGTTCCGCGTAAGTCCATGGTCCCGCCCGCCGCCCACGCGCTAGTACGGCGGGATGAGATCACCAACTCGCCTCAGAGCCGCGGCCCTTGCCGCCCTGCTCGGGCTGGCCTTCGGGTTCGCCGGGCCCGCCTCCGGTGCGGAGAGCGCCGCTGCCGCCCCCGCCGACACCACCGTCGGCGACCTCACCGGCTTCGAGGCAGGACCCGCCGCCTCGTACCGCCTCCACGCGGGCAGCGCCGAGGCCCGCGTCAGTTTCGTCTCCGACGAGACGTTCCGGATCGAGCTCGCGCCGGACGGGAGGTTCACCGACCCGACCGGTCAGGACATCGTCCTGCCGCAGGGCGACAAGCCGCCCAGGACCCGCTGGAGCGACAAGGGCGACCGCTATGAGCTGAGCACCTCCAAGCTCACCCTGCGCGCCTACAAGAGCCCGCTGCGCTTCGCCCTCCACCGTGCCGACGGCACCCGGGTCTGGGCCGAGTCCAAGGGGCTGAGCTGGGGCAGGGGCGCCGACGGCAAGGACACGACCACGCAGACCCTCGCACCCCGCGCCGACGAGCAGTTCTACGGTGCCGGAATGCAGAACGGCCGCGGCAACACCTCGCACCGCGGCAAGAAGGTCGAGGTCGGCGTCGACTACAACTGGGACGACGGCGGCCACCCCAACTCCGTGCCGTTCTACCTCTCCACGGCCGGCTACGGCGTCTACCGCAACACCTACGCCCCCAACACGTACGACTTCGGCTCGGCCGGACCCGCGGTCACCACCGCCGCCAAGGAGCAGCGCTTCGACGCGTACTACTTCGCGGGGGAGGGGAAGGACGCGGCCAAGGACGTCATCGGGCAGTACACCAAGCTGACCGGCAAGCCCTTCCTGCCGCCGATCTACGGCATGGAGATCGGCGACGCGGACTGCTACCTGCACAACGCCAACCGCGGCGAGCGCCGCACGCTCGCCGACTCCCTCAAGGTCGCCGACGGCTACGTCGAGAACGACATGCCCAACGGGTGGATGCTCGTCAACGACGGCTACGGCTGCGGCTACGAGGACCTCGCCGAGACCGCGAAGGGGCTGCAGGACCGCAAGATGCAGCTCGGCCTGTGGACCGAGGACGGCATCGACAAGCTCGCCGACCAGGTGAAGGCGGGACAGCGCGTCGCCAAGCTGGACGTCGCCTGGGTCGGCGACGGCTACAAGTTCGCCCTCGACGGCTGCAAGGACGCCCACAAGGGCATCGAAGCCAACAGCGACGCCCGCGGTTTCACCTGGGCCCCGGAGAGCTGGGCGGGCGCCCAGCGCTGCGGCGTGCAGTGGTCCGGCGACCAGTCGGGCAGCTGGGAGTACATCCGCTGGCAGATCCCGACCTATGCCGGATCGACCATGTCCGGGCTCGCCTACACCACCGGCGACGTCGACGGCATCTTCGGCGGCAGCGCCAAGACGTACACCCGTGACCTCCAGTGGAAGATGTTCCTCGGCACGACCATGACGATGGACGGCTGGGCCGCCAACGACAAGCAGCCCTTCCGCTACGGGGAGCCGTACACCTCCATCAACCGCGACTACCTCAAGCTGAAGGAGTCGCTGCTGCCCTACCAGTACTCGTACGCCCACGAGGCCACCAAGTCCGGTGTGGGCATGGTGCGTCCGCTGGCGCTGGAGTACCCGGAAGACCCGAAGGCCGGCACCGACGCCGCCAAGTACGAGTTCATGTCGGGCGAGGACTTCCTCGTCGCACCCGTGTACCAGGACAGCGCCGAACGCGACGGGATCTACCTCCCCAAGGGGACCTGGGTCGACTACTGGAGCGGCCGCCTCTATGAGGGGCCCACGACCGTCGACAACCACAGCGCTCCCCTCGACACCCTCCCGCTGTTCGTGAAGGCGGGCGCCAGCGTGCCGATGTGGCCGGGCATCCGCTCGTACGCGGACCGGACCGCGGACTCCCCGCTCGCCTGGGACGTCTACCCGCAGGGCAAGTCCTCCTTCACCCTCTATGAGGACGACGGCGTGACCCGCCAGCACCGGACCGGGAAGTACGCCACCCAGCGCGCCGACGTCGAGGCCCCGCGCCGCGGCGAGGGCGACGTGAGCATCCGGATCGGCGCGAGCAAGGGCGACTTCCGGGGCAAGCAGACCAAGCGGCCCTACGCCTTCACCGTCCACACCAACTCCGCACCGGACGAGGTCGAACTCGGCGGGCGCGAACTGCCGCGGCTGAAGAGCAGGTCGGCGTACGACAAGGCCGTACAGGGCTGGTGGTACGACCAGGACGACCGCGGCGGAGTCGTCAGGGTGAAGACCGCACCGCTGCGCACCGACCGGGCCTTCGAGCTGGAACTGGCCGACACGAGCGCGGTGGGCGGCTCCGACGCCGGTGCGGCCGCCGCCGTGGCAGCCGCCCCCGGGCAGGAGCTGGGCGCGGGCGTCGCGGGGAAGGCCGCCGTCGACGTGACGGCGGGCAGGCGCGACGCCACCGGTGTCACCGTCTCGCTGGACGCCCCGGCGGGCTGGCAGGTCACCCCTGTCACCGTCGGCCGGATCCCGGCAGGCACGACGCACCGGGTCGAGGTCGCCGTCACCCCGCCCAAGGACGCCGGAGTGGGCGACACCACGCTCACCGCGACCGCCCGCTACCGTGCGGCCGGCCAGGACCGCACCGCGGTGCAGCGCTTCGGGGCTTCCGTGATGCCCCCGCCGCCGACGGCCGCCACCTGGGCGAGCGACATGGTGTGGCTGAAGTCCGCCAACGGCTACGGTCCGCCCGAACGCGACCGCAGCAACGGCGAATCGGGCGCGACGGACGGCAAGAGGATCACCCTCGCGGGGAAGACGTACGACAAGGGCATCGGCACGCACGCCGACTCCGACATCGAGGTCTACACGGGCGGCCGGTGCACCGCGTTCACCGCCGACGCCGGCATCGACGACGAGATCAACGGCTACGGCGAGGTGGCCTTCTCCGTCGAGGCGGACGGCACGGTGCTCTGGACCTCGCCCAAGGTGACGGGCGCCTCCGCGACCGTCCCGGTGGACGTGCGGCTGGACGGCGCCCGGCACGTGCGCCTGAAGGTCACCGACACCAACGGCTCCAAGTCGGGCGACCACGCCGACTGGGCGGCGGCCCGGTTCAGCTGCGCCTGAACCTCATGAGCACGGAGTGAGCACGGAGTGAGCACGGAGTGAGCATGGAAGCGGCGCCGGGCGGGGGGAGAATCCACCGCCCGGCGCCGCCGGTCTGTGCAGGGAACCTGCTTCGTGACGACTACTTCCTGACGACTGCTTCGTGGCGACTACTTCGTGACGACGATCGCCTTCAGGATCGTCGGGGTCTGGTCGTCGTAGAAGCCGATGACCCGGTGCCCGAACGCGAACGCGCGCTGGACCGCGTCGTGCACGATCTGGCTCGGGTTGACCAGCTGGCGCCAGGCGTTGTCGACGAGCAGGTACAGGATCGGCGGCTGGCCCGGCAGGGGCTGTACGACGTCCCAGTACTGCGTGGCGGTGTTGCTCTTGATGACCTGCTGCTCCAGGCCCAGCTGCCCGAACTGCTGCTGGCCCTGCTGGCCCTGCTGGCCCTGCTGGCCCTGCTGGCCCTGGCCGAGCTGCTGCAGCAACTGCTGGTACGGCTGCTGCTGGCCGAGCTGCTGGAGCTGCTGCTGCATGTACTGCGGAACCTGCTGCTGCCCGAACTGCTGGGGCGGCGGTGGGGCGGTGCTGTCAGAACCCTGCTGGTGGCCCTGGAGGCCCTGGCCGAACTGCTGCTGGCCGTAGCTCTGCCCGTAACTCTGGCCCTGCATCTGCGGGGTGGTGCTCATGCTGTGCCACCTTCCGTCGTTGCGTCGCTCTGTGGGCGTTCGTTTCAGCCGGTGACGACGAGACCGACGATCTCCTCGTCCGAGAACCACACGCGTACGTCCGGCCGGCCCCCCGCGAAGGCGGCGTGCACCGCCTGGCGGATGTCGGGGGCCGGGTCGTTCAGGTTGCGCCAAGCGCCCGCCACGAACAGCCGCAGCCGCGGCGGGAGTTCACGGGGGTACGGGAGCAGTTCGTCCCAGTACCGTTCGGCCTGTCCGGTGCCCACCGCGGACGGCAGCAGCCGGGTGATCGCGGACTTGATGTCGGGCCGGTTGCCGATCCGCTGCGAGGACGGCCGGCCGGGCGCGTCCTGCTGCGGGGAACCCGTCGCCCGCAGCACCTCGCGGGCCCGCTGCGGGCTCATCGGCCCCAGGTTCGCCGCTTTGAGGATGCCCTGCAGCGAGGCCAGCGCACCGACCACCACCGGCGAGGCCGACGACGTGCCGGAGAAGGTGTCGGTGTACCAGGCGATCTCCTCGGCGCCGCCCTGGAGGTCGCCCGCGCGGTCCCAGGAGCCGCCCGTGGTGGTGGTCTCCCGGCCCCAGCCCTGGGCATCGATGCGCGCTCCGTAGTTCGAGAACGCGAGCCGCGACCGGTCAGGACCGTGATCGCGGCCGTGCGTCCCGGGCGGGGGAGCGCCCGCACCCACCAGAACGGCCCCCGAGGACCCGTGCGACGGGTTGAAGGGATTGCGCCACTGCTCGGGGAACTCGTCCGGCCTGCGCTCGTACAGGGCGTCGTCCAGGCTCTCCGCGCCGTTGCCGGCCGGCTCCACGACGATGACGCCCCGCGAGGTCGCCCAGCGGATCGCCGCCAGGTCGTCCGGCCACCACTCCAGCGCGATGTAGCCGCGCTGGTCGTCGCGCTCGGCGAAGTCGAACCGCGGTCCTGGCCGGTGCAGTTCGATCAGCACGAGGTCACCGGGGGAGAGGCGGGCGGCCGCCGCCTGGATCGTCGCCGCAGTGCCGAGCCCCCTGAAGGACGCCGCCGCGGTGTGGGCCTGCGGGGCGATGCCCGTGATGCCGCGCTCGTTGCGGTCGCCGCCGATCACGCCGAGGACGGCCGTCCCGTGGTTGCGCCAGGCCAGGTCCTGCACGGGGGTGCCGATGACGACACCGGCGAGCCGGTCCGCCAGATCCTCGTGCCCCAACTGCCAGGCGCCCTCGATGTCGATGACCGAGACGCCCTCGCCTGAACCGCCGGGCCTGGCCCACGCCCACTGGGCGTCGATGCCCTCGGGGGCGGGCCGCAGATAGCCCTGCCGGCCGGTGAAGTCGGGAGTCGCGGGCGCACCCTCTTTGAGGCGCTTGGCCTCCTCCGGATACGACTGCCCCGGATACGACTGCTGCGGGTACGAGGCCGGTACCGCGCCGGGCTTCACGTACGCCGTCTCGATGCCGGGCAGCGCCGCCAGCCGCGCGGTCAGCTCGCGCGCCCGGTCCTCCGCGCCCCGTACACGGTAGAAGAGCGACAGCTCCTCGTCCTCGCGGGCCGCGTTCGTGTGCCGCTCCTCGTGGCCGAACAGCGGCTCCAGCACGAGCTGTTCGTCGCTCAGAAACATGTTCAGGGCCGATACGTCCGAGCCCACAGCCGACCGGACGCCCTCGGCCCCGGCCCGCAGCCGGGCCTCGCCGAGTGCGACGACGATCAGCTCCGGCTCGGCGTCCTGGTAGGTGAATCCCGCTCCGCCGGGACCAGGACCCGGTGTTCCGGGGCCTTCTCCGGGGTGTACCTGATCGGTCATCGCTTCCACCGCTCCCCTCGGGTGCCGTGCGTTGCGTGCCATCGGTCTCTACGGATCCTCGGTGGCCCACATTGCTACCGCCTCGCCGATCCGTCCACCCGAATCACGCCAACTGCGTTTGAACAAAAGCGGAATAGGGAACCCCGGTCAATTCGGCACAGAGAAGCAGGAACAGAGTAAGGAGCACAGACAGAGCGCAGACGAGAGGGGCGGCGCCTTCTCAGGCACCGCCCCTCACCGGTCACTCGCCGGTCACTCCCCGCCGCCCCCGGAATCGCCCGGGGGCGCACCGTCGTCGCCACCACCACCGTCGTCCCCGCCGTCGGACTCCTCGTCCGTGCCCGTACGGGGCTTCTTCGGCGGCCGGGTCCGGCCTCCGGCGGTGTCGCGCAGGTACGCACCGCCGGCGGACGCGTCACCGCCGTCCGTCGCGTGGCTGGGACCGCCGGGCCCCGCGCCCGCGCCGCCGGGACCGGCACCCGGATCGCGGCGCCGCAGATACCGCTCGAACTCGCGGGCGATGGCCTCGCCCGAGGCCTCCGGAAGATCGGCGGTGTCCCGCGCCTCCTCCAGCGACTGCACGTACTCCGCGACTTCGCTGTCCTCCGCCGCCAGTTGGTCCACGCCGACCTGCCAGGCCCGCGCGTCCTCGGGCAGCTCACCGAGCGGGATGCGCAGCCCGATGAGGTCCTCCAGCCGGTTCAGCAGGGCCAGCGTCGCCTTCGGGTTCGGCGGCTGCGACACGTAGTGCGGCACCGCGGCCCACAGACTCACCGCGGGCACTCCCGCGTGCGTGCACGCCTCCTGGAGGATGCCGACGATGCCCGTGGGGCCCTCGTACCGCGTCTCCTCAAGATCCATCGTCCGTGCCAGGTCGGGGTCGGAGGTGACCCCGCTGACCGGAACCGGCCGGGTGTGCGGGGTGTCGCCGAGCAGTGCGCCCAGGATCACCACCATCTCCACACCCAGTTCGTGCGCGAAGCCCAGAATCTCGTTGCAGAACGAGCGCCACCTCATGGAGGGCTCGATTCCGCGCACCAGCACCAGGTCGCGCGGCTTCTCGCCACCGGTGCGGATCACCGAGAGCCGGGTCGTCGGCCAGGTGACCTTCCGTACGCCGTTCTCCAGGAAGACGGTGGGACGGTTGACCTGAAAGTCGTAGTAGTCCTCGGCGTCGAGCGCCGCGAACACCTCGCCCTTCCACTCCCGGTCCAGGTGTGCGACCGCTGCGGAGGCGGCGTCACCAGCGTCGTTCCAGCCTTCGAACGCGGCCACCATGACCGGGTCGACCAGCTCGGGAACCCCGTCGAGCTCGATCACCCAGCGCCTCCTTCATCCGTCTTCATACGACGTTTCCCCCGTCCAGTTCCCTCACTTAAGCATGCGGGAAGCGTGCCCTCCGGGCACGGAATCAATCGAAATCGGCCAGATCAGAGACGTCGGATCTTCGTTGTTGGCCGAGTCCTGGCCCGAGTCTGAGCCATGGTCCGAGTCCGAGCCATGGCCCGAGCCCGGGTCCGGCTTCCACCGCGCGGACCCACCGCTACAGCGTGGACCGCAGCCACTGCTCCACGCTCGCGATGTGCACCGTCGCCCACGACTTGGCCGCCTCGGCGTCCCTGGCCCGCAGCGCGCCCAGGATCGCCCGGTGCTCGTGCAGCGTGCGGGTGATCGCGTCCTCCTGGGTGAGTCCGCGCCAGATCCGGGCCCTGGTGGTCGGCCCGGACAGCCCGTCGAGCAGCGAGCAGAGCACCGAGTTCCCCGAACCCCGCACGATCGACCGGTGGAACTCCAGGTCGGCAGCGACCAGTTCCTCCACCGAGGGGGCCGGACCCAGCGCCGTCAGCTGCTCCTCCAGCGTGTCCAGCTCGGCCTCTTCGATGTGCAGGCAGGCCATCGCCGTCGCGGCGGGCTCCAGGATCCTCCGTACGGCCAGGAACTCCAGCACGGTGTCGTCGCGGTGGAAGTCCACCACGAAGCTCACCGCCTCCAGGAGGAGCTGCGGATCGAGACTGGTGACGTACGTGCCGTCGCCCTGCCGCACGTCCAGGATCCGGATCAGCGACAGTGCCCGCACCGCCTCGCGCAGGGAGTTGCGCGACAGGCCGAGCTCGGCGGCGAGCTCGCTCTCCTTGGGCAGCCGGTCGCCGGGGCGCAGCGCACCCGAGACGATCATGGCCTTGATGCGTTCGATGGCCTCGTCGGTGACGGCCATGGGCTTCCTCCTGCTCCCCGCCCGGCCCACCGCCAGACATCCGACCAATGGTCGCACGGCGGACCAAGGGCCAGGAACGACGGCGGGCGGGCCCGGAACACGGCGGCGGCCCGCCTCGTGGAGCGGCGGCGGGCGGGCTCCGGAAAGCGCCGCCCGCCGCCGTGCGGTGGCCCCGGGAGAGGCCCGTACCGCTCGGCCGCCTATGCCTCGCGGCTCAGCACCCGCTCGACCTTCGCCCGTACGTCGTCCGTCGCCAGGCCCCGGATCGTCAGGGTGGTGCGGCGGCGCAGCACGTCGTCCGCGGTCTCCGCCCACTCGTGGTCGCGCGCGTACACGACCTGCGCCCAGATCTCCGGGGCGTCCGGGTGGATGCGCTCGGCCAGTGCCGGGTTCTCACTCGCCAGGCGCGCGATGTCGAAGGACAGCGAGCCGTAGTGCGTGGCCAGGTGGCGGGCGGTCTCCGGGGACATCCGGGGGCCGGGGGTGCCGCCGTCGACCAGCAGCCGGTGCGCGACCGCGTTCGGGTTGGAGATGCCCGGCAGCGGAAGCTTCCTGGGCAGGTGCGAGATCGGCTCCATGTCCTCGCCCAGCGGGTGGCCGGGGAGGGCGGCGAGCTTGTTCATGACCGTGCGGCCGATGTGGCGGAAAGTCGTCCACTTGCCGCCGGCCACCGACAGCATGCCGCCGCGGCCCTCGGTGACGACCGTCTCGCGCTTGGCCTTCGAGGTGTCGCCGGGCCCGCCGGGCAGCACCCGCAGACCCGCGAAGGAGTACGTGATCAGGTCGCGCGAGAGCTGCTGGTCGCGGATCGAGAACGCGGCCTCGTCGAGGATCTGCGTGATGTCCTTCTCGTTCACGCTGACGTCCGCGGGGTCGCCCTCGTACTCCTCGTCGGTGGTGCCGAGCAGGAGCTGGTCCTCCCACGGCAGCGCGAAGGTGATCCGGTACTTGTCGATCGGCGTCGCCAGCGCGGCGTTCCACGGCGACGTCCTCTTGAGGACGAGGTGCGCGCCCTTGGAGAGGCGGATGGAGGGCGCCGAGTTGGGGTCCTCCAGCTTGCGCAGGTGGTCCACCCACGGGCCGGTCGCGTTCAGCACCAGACGGGCGTCGACGCCGAACTCCGTACCGTCCATGCGGTCCTTGAGCTCCGCGCCCGTCACCCGGCCGTGCGTGAAGCGCAGCCCGGTCACCTCGGCGTGGTTGAGGACGGTCGCCCCGGCCTCGACGGCCGCGCGGACCGTCATCAGGGCCATCCGCGAGTCGTTCATCTGGTCGTCGCCGTAGACCGCGACGGCCTTCAGGTTGTCCGTGCGCAGCTCGGGGACGTCACGGGCCGCCTTCGACGGCGAGATGACGTGACCGACACCGTCACCGAAGGCGGACAGCGCGGAGTAGGCGAAGACGCCCGCACCGAGCTTGGCCGCGCCGTGCGGGCCGCCCTTGTAGACGGGGAGGTAGAAGGTCAGCGGGTTGGCCAGGTGCGGAGCCACGTCGCGGGAGACCGCACGCCGCTCGAAGTGGTTCTCCGCCACCAGCTTGACCGCACCGGTCTGCAGGTAGCGCAGACCGCCGTGCAGCAGCTTGGAGGAGGCGGAGGAGGTGGCGCCGGCGAAGTCGCCGGCGTCCACCAGCGCCACCCGCAGCCCGGACTGTGCGGCGTGCCAGGCGGTGGAGATGCCCAGGATGCCACCGCCGATCACCAGGAGGTCGTACGTCGCCTTGGAAAGCCGCTCCCGGGTCTCGGCGCGGCTCGCTGTGGAACCGTCGGCCGGTCGCATCCCGGGGGCCGGGACGCTCTGCAGGGTGGTCATGTCGCTTGCTCCTCTTCAGATCTCTGTTTCAGATCTACTTCTGCGGATCGCGGCGGATCCCTGTCGATCCGCCGCGGATCGCCTCAGACTTCTTCGTCGTCGAGCCAGCCCATGGAGCGCTCGACGGCCTTGAGCCAGTTCTTGTACTCGCGGTCCCGCTGGGCGTCGTCCATGCGGGGGGTCCACTCGGCGGCCCGGCGCCAGTTGGCGCGCAGCTCGTCGGTGCCGGACCAGAAGCCGACCGCGAGGCCGGCCGCGTAGGCAGCGCCCAGACACGTGGTCTCGGCGACCATCGGACGGACGACGGGCGCGTCCAGGAAGTCCGACAGGGTCTGCATCAGCAGGTTGTTGGAGGTCATGCCGCCGTCGACCTTGAGGGCGGTCAGCTCGACGCCGGAGTCCTTGGTCATGGCGTCGGTGATCTCACGGGTCTGCCACGCGGTCGCCTCCAGGACGGCGCGTGCGATGTGCGCCTTGGTGACGTACCGGGTGAGACCGGCGATCACGCCGCGGGCGTCGGAGCGCCAGTACGGGGCGAACAGACCGGAGAACGCGGGCACGAAGTACGCGCCGCCGTTGTCCTCGACGCTGGAGGCCAGCGTCTCGATCTCGGCCGCGGTCTTGATCATGCCCATCTGGTCGCGCATCCACTGCACCAGCGAACCGGTGACGGCGATCGAGCCTTCGAGCGCGTAGACCGGCTTCTGGTCGCCGATCTGGTAGCCGACGGTCGTCAGCAGGCCGTTGTACGAGTTGACGGGCTCCTCGCCGGTGTTCATCAGCATGAACGTGCCGGTGCCGTACGTCGACTTGGCCTCGCCCTCGGAGAAGCAGGTCTGGCCGAACAGCGCCGCCTGCTGGTCACCGAGCGCGGACGCGACCGGCACACCCGCCAGCACACCGGAAGCGGCAGTTCCGTACACCTCGGCGGAGGACCTGATCTCCGGGAGGACGGCGGCCGGGATGTCCATGGACGTCAGGATCTTGTCGTCCCAGGCCATCGTGTGCAGGTTCATCAAGAGGGTGCGCGAGGCGTTGGTGACGTCGGTGACGTGCACACCGCCGTTGACACCGCCGGTGAGGTTCCAGATGACCCAGGAGTCCATGGTGCCGAAGAGGATCTCGCCGCGCTCGGCGCGCTCGCGCAGGCCCTCGACGTTGTCGAGCAGCCAGCGGATCTTCGGTCCCGCGAAGTACGAGGCCAGCGGGAGGCCGGTCTCGCGGCGGAAGCGGTCCTGGCCGACGTTGCGGCCGAGCTCCTTGCACAGGGCGTCGGTGCGGGTGTCCTGCCAGACGATGGCGTTGTGGACGGGCTCACCGGTCGTCCTGTCCCACATCATCGTGGTCTCGCGCTGGTTGGTGATGCCGATCGCCTTGACGTCGGCGGCGGAGATGCCCGCCTTCACGACCGCCCCCGCGACGACCTCCTGGACGTTCTCCCAGATCTCGGTCGCGTCGTGCTCGACCCAGCCCGGCTTCGGGAAGATCTGCTCGTGCTCCTTCTGGTCGACCGAGACGATCCGGCCGTCCTTGTCGAAGACGATGCAGCGGCTGGAGGTGGTGCCCTGGTCGATGGCCGCGATGAACGGTCCGGTGGTGTGTGCGTCGCTCACGGTGTGCTCCTCGAAGTCTTGTGTCGTACGTCTCGTGCCGTACGGATCGGCTGGGCCGGCCCCGTTACCGGGCCGGATCGGCAGCTTGCCGGATCAGGCGAAGGCAAGCTGGTAGATCCCGCCCGCGATCGCGCCGCCGAGCAGCGGACCGACCACGGGGATCCAGGCGTAGCTCCAGTCCGAACCGCCCTTGTTGGGCAGCGGGAGCAGTGCGTGCACGATGCGCGGACCGAGGTCACGGACCGGGTTGATGGCGTATCCAGTCGGACCGCCGAGGGACAGACCGATGCCGACGACGACGAACGCGGTGATCATCGCGCCCATCACCCCGGGGCCCTTCGGGTCCTCGGGAGACACGCCGGGAATCATCGACTGGGTGAGGATCGCCAGTACCAGCACGACGGTGGCGATGACCTCGGTGACCAGGTTCTGCGCGGCGTTGCGGATCTCGGGCGAGGTGAAGAAGACTCCGTGCACCTGGCCCGGGTTCGCGCTCTTCAGCTCGACAGCCCCGGGGTCGGTGAGGTGGGCGCGGAACTGGCCCGCGTACGTCGCCCACACCAGCAGCGCACCGATCATCGCGCCCAGCAGCTGACCGGCGAAGTAGACCGGGGTGTCGCCCCAGGGCGTCACGCCCTTGATCGCGAGGCCGACCGTGACGGCCGGGTTCAGGTGGGCTCCGGAGAGACCGGCGGAGATGTACGCACCGGTCAGCACCGCGAAGCCCCACCCGAAGGTGATGGCGACCCAGCCGGCGTTGAACGCCTTCGAGCGCTTGAGGGTGACCGCCGCACAGACGCCACCGCCCAGCAGGATGAGCACGGCGGTACCGATGGTCTCGCCGGTGAAGATGTCGAGGCTGGACACCCGCGACTCCTTTGTCCTTCGTCCAGGTTCAGACCCTCGATGAGGGCCCAGTCGGTTCCTGGCTTGTTCCCCACCCTAACTCTTATGCCGTTAGGTGTTCGACAATGCCGACCGATGAACGGCAGTTTTCACCCCTGTTACCAGCGCGTCAAGGGTTCTGTGACCGGCATCCCAGCGGGCTGCGGACCGGCCCCGACACCGCTCAGAACCGCCCGGCACCCAGATCCCGCGACACCGCGCGCGCACAGTCCCGTACCGCGGCCACCAGCTCGGGCTTCAACTCCCCGTCGGGCCGCACCCGTTCGACCGCACCCGTGATGCCCACCGCGCCCACCGGCATCCGCCGCCGGTCGTGAATGGGGGCCGCGATCGACGCCACGCCCTCCCAGGTCTCCTCCACGTCGGCGGCCCAGCCGCGCGCCCGGGTGAGATCGAGCACCTCCTCGAAGTGCTCCGCCGAAGTGAGGGTGTGCGCGGTGAACGACTCCCGGCCGGCCTCCACCGCCTCGGTGTGCGCCACCGGGTCGTACGCGGAGAGCACCTTGCCCAGCGCGGTGCTGTGCAGCGGCTGCATCGCCCCCACCTCAAGCACCTGGCGGCTGTCGTCGGGCCGGAAGACGTGGTGCACGATCAGCACGCCCTGCTGGTGCAGCACCCCCAGATAGACGCTCTCGCCGCTGGAACGCGCCAGATCGTCCGTCCACACCAGGGCGCGGGCGCGCAGCTCGTGCACGTCCAGGAAGCTGTTGCCGAGCCGCAGCAGCTCCGCGCCCAGCTGGTAACGGCCCGACGCCGGGTCCTGCTCGACGAAGCCCTCGTGCTGCAGGGTGCGCAGAATGCCGTGCGCGGTGCCCTTGGCAAGACCCAGCGCGGCCGCCACCTCCGTCAGGCCCAGCCGCCGCTCGCCGCCCGCGAGCAGCCGCAGCATCGCGGCCGCCCGCTCCAGCGACTGGATATTGCGAGCCATCGCCCGATCACCTCTCCACTGGGAATCCGAGAAGTCCCACAGTTCAACAGTCCAAAAGAGCCGATGTTCGGCAATGCTGAACAGTATCGGCCGTTGCCGACCCCTGTCACCGAGGCGTCACCCACTCGGGCCACCGTCTCCAGCGCCGCCCTACTGTCCGCCGACCGGGACACCTGCAGACTCCTGGGACCGGCCCCGCTACCCTGACCGGGTGCGCCCGCCACCTGGGCGGGTGCAAAGCCGACAGCCGTCGCAACCCTGGGAGCACATCCATGGCCTCGTTGCCGAACTCCACGCCCGACGCCCGCACCCGAGTCGAAGCCCTCCGGGAGGCACTCGCCACCCGCGTAGTGGTGGCCGACGGCGCGATGGGCACGATGCTCCAGGCACAGGACCCCACCCTCGAAGACTTCCAGGATCTCGAAGGCTGCAACGAGATCCTGAACCTGACGCGCCCGGACATCGTCCGCAACGTGCACAAGGAGTACTTCGCGGTCGGCGTGGACTGCGTGGAGACCAACACCTTCGGCGCCAACCACTCCGCCGCCAACGAATACGACATCGCCGACCGCATCGTCGAACTCTCCGAGTCCGGCGCCCGCATCGCCCGCGAGGTCGCCGACGAGTTCGCCGCGCAGGACGGCCGCACCCGCTGGGTCCTCGGCTCCGTGGGCCCCGGCACCAAGCTGCCCTCGCTCGGCCACATCACCTACGACGTCATCCGCGACGGCTACCAGCAGAACGCCGAGGGCCTCCTCACCGGCGGCGCCGACGCCCTGATCGTGGAGACCACGCAGGACCTCCTGCAGACCAAGTCCAGCCTCATCGGCGCCCGCAGGGCCATGGAGGCCCTCGGCATCGACGTGCCGCTGATCTGCTCGCTCGCCTTCGAGACGACCGGCGTCATGCTGCTGGGCTCCGAGATCGGCGCGGCACTCACCGCCCTGGAACCCCTCGGCATCGACCTCATCGGCCTCAACTGCTCGACGGGCCCCGCGGAGATGAGCGAGCACCTGCGCTACCTCGCCCGCCACTCCCGTACGCCCCTGATGTGCATGCCCAACGCCGGCCTGCCGGTCCTGACCAAGGCCGGCGCGCACTTCCCGCTCGGCCCCGAGGGCCTGGCCGACGCCCAGGAAGCCTTCGTCAACGACTACGGCCTGTCCCTGATCGGCGGCTGCTGCGGTACGACGCCCGAGCACCTGCGGCAGGTCGTCGACCGGGCCCGCGGTCTGACTCCCGCCGTCCGCGAACCGCGCCCCGAGCCGGGCGCCGCCTCCCTCTACCAGACCGTCCCGTTCCGCCAGGACACCTCGTACCTCGCCATCGGCGAGCGGACGAACGCCAACGGATCGAAGAAGTTCCGCGAGGCCATGCTGGACGCCCGCTGGGACGACTGCGTGGAGATGGCCCGCGACCAGATCCGCGAGGGCGCCCACATGCTCGACCTCTGCGTCGACTACGTGGGCCGCGACGGCGTCGCCGACATGAAGGAACTCGCCGGCCGCTTCGCCACCGCCTCCACCCTCCCCATCGTCCTGGACTCCACCGAACTCCCCGTCCTGAAGGCCGGCCTGGAGATGCTCGGCGGGCGCGCCGTCATCAACTCCGTCAACTACGAGGACGGCGACGGCCCCGAGTCCCGCTTCGCGAAGGTCACCGAGCTCGCCACCGAGCACGGCGCCGCACTGATCGCGCTGACCATCGACGAGGAGGGCCAGGCCCGCACCGTCGAGCACAAGGTCGCCATCGCCGAGCGCCTCATCAACGACCTGACCGGCAACTGGGGGGTGCAGGAGTCCGACATCCTCATCGACGTCCTCACCTTCACCATCTGCACCGGCCAGGAGGAGTCCAGGGGCGACGGCATCTCCACCATCGGGGCGATCCGCGAACTCAAGAAGCGCCACCCCGACGTCCAGACCACCCTGGGCCTCTCCAACATCTCCTTCGGCCTCAACCCGGCCGCCCGCGTCATCCTCAACTCCGTGTTCCTCGACGAGTGCGTCAAGGCCGGACTCGACTCCGCGATCGTGCATGCCTCCAAGATCCTGCCGATCGCCCGGCTGGAGGAGGAGCAGGTCAAGGTCGCTCTCGACCTGATCTACGACCGCCGCGCCGAGGGCTACGACCCCCTGCAGAAGCTCATGGAGCTCTTCGAGGGCGTCAACATGAAGTCGATGAAGGCGGGCCGCGCCGAGGAACTCATGGCGTTGCCGCTCGGCGAGCGCCTCCAGCGCCGCATCATCGACGGCGAGAAGAACGGCCTGGAGGCCGACCTCGACGAGGCCCTCACCGACACCCCCGCCCTCGACATCGTCAACAACACGCTGCTCGAAGGCATGAAGGTGGTCGGCGAGCTCTTCGGCTCCGGCCAGATGCAGCTGCCGTTCGTGCTCCAGTCCGCCGAGGTCATGAAGACCGCGGTGGCCTACCTGGAGCCGCACATGGAGAAGACCGACGACGACGGCAAGGGCACCATCGTGCTCGCCACCGTCCGCGGCGACGTTCACGACATCGGCAAGAACCTCGTCGACATCATCCTCTCCAACAACGGCTACAACGTCGTCAACCTGGGCATCAAGCAGCCCGTCTCCGCGATCCTGGAAGCCGCCGAGGAACACCGCGCCGACGTCATCGGCATGTCAGGACTGCTGGTCAAGTCCACGGTGATCATGAAGGAGAACCTGGAGGAGCTCAACCAGCGCAAGATGGCCGCCGACTTCCCCGTCATCCTGGGAGGCGCCGCCCTCACCCGCGCGTACGTCGAGCAGGACCTGCACGAGATCTACGAGGGCGAAGTACGGTACGCCCGCGACGCGTTCGAGGGCCTGCGCCTGATGGACGCCCTCATCGGGGTCAAGCGCGGCGTCCCCGGCGCCGTCCTCCCCGAACTCAAGCAGCGCCGCGTCCCCAAGCGGGACAACGTCGCGGTCCTGGAGGTCGAGGAGCCCGAGGGCTCGGTCCGCTCCGACACCCCCACCGACAACAAGATCCCCGAGCCGCCCTTCTGGGGCACCCGCGTCGTCAAGGGCATCCAGCTCAAGGAGTACGCCTCCTGGCTCGACGAGGGCGCCCTCTTCAAGGGCCAGTGGGGCCTCAAGGAGGCCCGCAAGGGCGGCCCCACCTACGAGGAGCTGGTGGAGAGCGAGGGCCGCCCGCACCTGCGCGGCTGGCTCGACAAGCTGCACACCGAAGGCCTCCTCGAAGCGGCCGTCGTCTACGGCTACTTCCCCTGCGTCTCCAAGGGCGACGACCTGATCCTCCTGCACGAGGACGGCTCCGAGCGCACCCGCTTCTCCTTCCCTCGCCAGCGCCGCGGCCGCCGCCTGTGCCTCGCGGACTTCTTCCGCCCCGAGGAGTCCGGCGAGGTCGACGTCGTCGGCCTCCAGGTCGTCACCGTGGGCTCGCGCATCGGCGAGGAGACCGCCAAGCTCTTCGAGGCCAACGCCTACCGCGACTACCTCGAACTGCACGGCCTCTCCGTCCAGTTGGCCGAGGCCATGGCCGAGTACTGGCACGCCCGGGTCCGCTCCGAGCTCGGCTTCGCCGGCGAGGACCCCAAGGACGTCGAGGACATGTTCGCCCTCAAGTACCGCGGTGCGCGCTTCTCGCTCGGCTACGGCGCCTGCCCCAACCTGGAGGACCGCGCCAAGATCGCCGAACTGCTCAAGCCCGAGCGGATCGGCGTCCACCTCTCCGAGGAGTTCCAGCTCCACCCCGAGCAGTCCACCGACGCGATCGTCATCCACCACCCGGACGCCACCTACTTCAACGCGCGTTAATCTGCGCGCAGCAATACAGGAACGCGTGTTCACCGGGCCGGACGTACACTGGTCGGCCCAGTGCAGGCCGGCCGCTCTCCCCACTCGGAGGGTGGTCGGCCTTCTCGTCCCCCAGGAGAGGTGTGCCCGGATGACAAGCACGGTCCCCGCGCCCAGTACGCATCCCCAAGCTCTCAACTCCGTGCGAGCAGGGGAGACCCCACCGGCCGAAGACCCCGCCCTCCAGGCGGTCTTCCTCGACATGGACGGCACCCTCGTCGACACCGAGGGCTTCTGGTGGGACGCCGAGAAGGCGGTCTTCGCCGAGCTCGGGCACCAACTGGACGAGGCCTGGCGGGAGGTGGTCGTCGGCGGGCCGATGACCCGCAGCGCCGGCTTCCTCATCGAGTCCACCGGCGCCGACATCACGCTCCCCGAACTGACCGTGCTGCTCAACGACCGCTTCGAGGCCCGCATCGGCAGCCGAGTACCGCTCATGCCGGGCGCCGCACGGCTGCTGGCCGAACTCCGGTCGTACGACATCCCCATGGCCCTCGTCTCGGCCTCGCACCGGCGCATCATCGACCGGATCCTCCCGTCGTTCGGCCCCGACGCCTTCGCCCTCACCGTCGCCGGTGACGAGATCGCCCGCACCAAGCCGCACCCCGACCCCTATCTGCACGCGGCGGCCCGGCTCGGCGCCGACCCGGCGAGATGCGCGGTCGTCGAGGACACCGCGACCGGAGTGGCCGCCGCCGAGGCGGCGGGCTGCCGGGTGGTCGCCGTACCTTCGGTGGCGCCGATCGCCCCCGCGGACGGCCGCGTCGTCGTCGCCTCGCTCGAAGAGGTCGATCTCGCATTTCTCCGGACCCTGATTACGGGAATGAACTGATCCGGACACCCAGCGTGGCTTTCGCGCGGCTTTTTGAATAGGCGGAAACACAGGGCAGCGAAGCATGTGTATGGCGTGAGATCCCTTATTGGGAATTCACGCCTCCGTACATGTATTCCTTGGGTGAGCTTGGTCACTGGACGGTCCGTCGGCACGGGTGCGGCAACGCGAGAACCCCGGTCGGCGGGCCGTTTTACCTACCCTTGTGTCCCGATTGGTGAAGACCTGTACGAAAGGTCCCGTACTCCGGCGTGCCAACCCCGGAGCAGGGCACGGGTAGGGCGGCCCCCGCATTCCCACTAATCTCAACGCGAGAACTTCGCCGCACCCCTCTGCGGTTCGGTATCCGGCCCGGTCCGCCCGCCCCAACAGGCGGAAAATGGCGAAGTGTTCGTACAAAAGCTGCATTGCATTGCAGTGCCGGTTGAGGGAGAACTTCCAGGATGAACCGCAAGACTCTGGTGCTGCCGGCGATCGTCGGCCTGCTCACGCCCGTACTCGCCGCCTGCGGCAGCTCGGACAGCGGGAATGCGGCCGGCAAGCCCATTGTCGTGGGCACCACGGACACCTTCGAGGCGACGCCGGAAGGGCCGGCCCCCTTCGACCCGGCCCACGCCTACGACGTCGGCGCCTGGAACATCCTGCGGCCGTCCCTGCAGACCCTGATGCGCGTCCCCCGCGGCGGCGGCGCACCGATCCCCGAGGCCGCCGAACAGTGCGGCTTCACGGACACCGAGAACACCAGCTACCGCTGCAAGCTGCGCCCCGGACTCCAGTTCTCCGACGGCAAGCCGCTGGACGCCGCCGACGTGAAGTTCTCCATCGAGCGCTCGCTGAAGATCAAGGACAAGACCGGCCCCGTCTCCCTCCTCACCAACATCGACACCGTCGAGGCCAAGGGGGACAACGAGGTCGTCTTCCACCTCAAGACGTCCGACGCCACCTTCCCGTACAAGCTCGCCACCCCCGCCAGCTCCATCGTCGACAACCAGGTCTACGCCCCGGACAAGCTCCGTGCGGGCTTCGAGGTGAGCGGCTCCGGCCCCTACACGGTCAACATCGAGGCCAAGGGCAAGGCCGTCACCAAGGCCGTCTTCACCAAGAACCCCCTCTACAAGGGCAGCGTCGAGCTGAAGAACGACAAGGTCGAAATCCGCTCCTACGCCAACTCCACAGCCATGGAGAAGGCGCTCAAGACCGGCGAGATCGACATGATGTCGCGCACCATCACGCCCGAGCAGATCAACAACCTGTCCACCTCCCAGGACCAGAAGATCAAGCTCGTCGAGCTCTCCGGCCTCGAAATCCGCTACCTCGGCTTCGACACCACCGACCCGTCGGTCAAGAACAAGGCCGTGCGCCAGGCCATGGCCAGCATCATCGACCGCACCAAGCTCACCAGCACCGTCTACGGCTCCACCGCCGAACCGCTCTACTCGCTGATTCCCACGACCATCACCGGTCACAAGAACTCCTTCTTCAACAAGTACCCCAAGGCGGATCCCAAGAAGGCGGCGGACCTGCTGCGCGACGCGGGCATCAAGACCCCGGTCAAGGTCACCCTCACGCACACCACCGACCACTACGGCGCCGCGACGAAGAAGGAGTTCGAGGTCCTGCAGCAGCAGCTCAACGACTCCAAGCTCTTCGACGTCACCCTCCAGGGCGTCAAGTGGAGCACCTTCAGCCCCGACCAGAAGGCCGGCAAGTACGCCGTGTACGGCATGGGCTGGTTCCCCGACTTCACGGACGGCGACAACTACGTCGCCCCGTTCCTGGACAAGGACAACTTCCTCAACAGCCCGTACACCAACAACGAGATCCGCTCCTCGCTCATCCCGCAGTCCCGCCGCGAGGCCCAGCGCGGCTCCGCCACCCCGGCCTTCGAGAAGATCCAGGACATCGTCGCCGAGGACGTGCCGATCCTCCCGCTGTGGCAGGGCAAGCAGTACATCGCCGCCCGCAGCGACATCACCGGCACCGAATGGGCGGTCAACTTCGCCGCCGACCTCCAGCTCTGGGAACTCGGCCGCGGCGTCGCCTGACCAGGACCCCGTTCCGGGCTCCATCTCCGGGGCGGGGCCCCGTCCTGGGACCCCGCCCCGGCGCCCTTCCACCCCCCCCACGTACGAGTACGACGCAAGTCCCCCACGAAAGATCTGAGACAGCGGTGCAGATACGCAAGCCATGGCTGACGGCCCCCCTCGCCGCCGGACTCTCGGCAGGCCTCCTCGTCGGCTGCGGCAACGCCAGCAGCAGCAACGGCGAAGGCAACACGACCGGAACCGGCAAACCCGTCACCATGGGCATGTCCGACGAGATCAAGGCCACCGACCCGGCATCCGGCTACGACCCCGGCTCCTGGCTCCTGTTCAACAACGTCTTCCAGTCACTGATGGCGTTCCCCAAGGGCGGCTCCGAACCCGCACCCGAAGCCGCCGAGAGCTGCGCCTTCGACGAGGGCAGCACCGTCTACCGCTGCACCCTGCGCAGCGGCCTCACCTTCAGCAACGGCAACGCGCTCACCTCCAAGGACGTCAAGTACTCCTTCGAGCGCACCCTGAAGATCAACGACCCCGCCGGTCCCGCCGTCATGCTCTCCTCCATCAAGAGCATCGAGACCCCCGACGACCAGCACGTCGTCTTCCACCTCAAGGTCGCCGACGCCACCTTCCCCAGCAAGATCGCCTCCGGTGCGGGATCGATCGTCGACCACCGCGAATACCCGGCCGGCGCACTGCGCACCGACCACAAGGCGGTCGGCTCGGGACCGTACCGGCTGGACTCCTTCGACAAGGGGCAGGCCGTCTTCACGGTCAACAACAGCTACCGCGGCACCGCGAAGATCAAGAACACCGGCATGACCCTCAAGCTCTTCCACGACAACCAGAAGGCACTGGGGGAGTCCCTCAAGAAGGGCGAGATCGACCTCGCCTACCGAGGCCTCGACGCCAAGGAAATCGCCCGCACGGAGACCAACGACCTCAGCGGCGACAACCCCGTCGAAGCCGTCGAGGGCAGCAGCGCCGAAGTCCACCACCTGGTCTTCAACACCAAGGACCCCGTCGCGGGAAAGCTCGGCGTCCGTCGCGCCATCGCCCACCTCGTCGACCGCGACGCCCTCGTCCGCGACGTCTACCGCTCCACCGCCACCCCGCTGTACTCGATCGTCCCGGCCGGCATCTCCGGCCACAACACCGCCTTCTTCAACCGGTACGGAGGCCGCCCGCAGCCCGCCAAGGCCAAGCAGGCACTGCGTGAAGAAGGCATCACCGGCAAGGTCAAGCTCACCCTCTGGGCCACCCCCAGCCGCTACGGACCCGCCACCGTCCAGGAGTTCAAGGCCCTCGCCCGGCAGCTCAACCGCAGCGGCCTGTTCGACGCCGACGTCAAGTCCGTCGGCGAGGAGCAGTACGAGAAGGACATCGCCGCCGGAAAGTACGGCGTCTACGTCAAGGGCTGGATCCCCGACTACCCGGACCCCGACAACTTCACCCAGCCCTTCTTCGGCAAGGGCAACGTCCTCTCCAACCACTACGAGAACACCGAGATCACCCGCCGCATCCTCCCCGGCGCAGCGGCCGTCGCCGACCGCGGCAGCACCAACGAGGAATTCGGCCGGCTGCAGAACCTGGTCGCCGAGGACGTACCGGTCCTCCCGCTGTGGCAGGGCAAGCAGTACGCCGTCGCCCGCAACGACGTCGCAGGCCTGGAATGGACCCTCGACAGCTCGACCGTCTTCCGCTTCTGGGAAATCAGCAAGGGCTGACCGCACAAGCGGTACAGACAGAACGGGCTGTACACGCAGAACAAGCGGTACAGGCAGTACGGGCGACACAGCCAGTACGCGGAAGGGCCCCCGCCGGAATGTCCGGCGGGGGCCCTTCCCCTCGTGCTCGTAACGCTCAAGCGCTCCGTACCGCTAGCTGCCGCCCGCGCCGGGACGGACCAGGCCGCTCTCGTACGCATAGACCGCCGCCTGCACCCGGTCGCGCAGCCCCAGCTTCGTCAGCACGTGCCCGACATGCGTCTTCACCGTCGTCTCGCTCACGAACAGGTCCGCCGCGATCTCCGCGTTCGACAGACCGCGCGCCACCAGCTTCAGGACCTCCACCTCGCGCTCCGTCAGCGTGTGCAGAGTGTCCGGCATCTCGTCCTCGCCGGACGGAAGATGATCCGCGTACTTGTCCAGCAGCCGACGCGTGATGCTCGGCGCCAGCATCGCCTCACCCGCCGCCACCACCCGGATCGCCTGCACCAGCTCGTGCGCGGGCGCGTCCTTCAGCAGGAACCCGCTCGCCCCCGCCCGCAGCGCCTCCACCACGTACTCGTCCAGATCGAACGTGGTCAGCACCAGCACCTTCGCCGGACCGTCCCGGCCGGGACCCGTGATCTGCCGGGTCGCCTCGACACCGTCCATCCGCGGCATCCGGATGTCCATCAGCACCACATCGGGCTGCAACGCCCGCACCTGATCGAGCGCCTGCAGACCGTCCCCGGCCTCACCGACGACCGCAAGATCCTGCTCGGCCTCCAGAATCATCCGGAATCCGGTACGCAGCAGAGGCTGGTCGTCGACCAGTAGGACGCGGATAGCCACAGGTACTCCTTCGCTAGACGGCCCCATTCTGCCCTGCCCACCACCCGGGCCCACGGCCCCCTACTCCGACACCTCCCGCGGACGGACCTCCAGCGGGTACAGCGGCGGGGTGCCGCCGAACTCCGGGCACACCGCCTGGTGGTCGCACCAGCCGCACAGCTTCGTCGGACGGGGACGCCACTCGCCCGTCTCCGTCGCCTCCTTGATCGCCTCCCACAGCGCATGCAGCTTCCGCTCCATCCGCTCCAGATCCACCTCGGTCGGGTCGTACGTCATCACGTCGCCGCTGCCCAGATACACCAGCTGAAGCCTGCGCGGCACGATCCGCTTCCACCGCCAGATCACCAGCGCGTAGAACTTCATCTGGAACAGCGCACCCTCCGCATACTCCGGACGCGGCGCCTTCCCCGTCTTGTAGTCGACGATCCGCACCTCGCCCGACGGCGCCACGTCCACCCGGTCGATCACCCCGCGCAGCCGCAGCCCCGACTCCAGCTCCGTCTCGACGAACAGCTCCCGCTCGGCCGGCTCCAACCGCGTCGGATCCTCCAGCGTGAACCACTTCTCGACCAGGTCCTCCGCCTGCCCAAGCCACCGCGACAGCCGCTCGCCCCCGGCATCCTCCGCGAACAGCCCGGACAGCTCCGGCTTCGACTCCAGCAGCCGGTCCCACTGCCCCGGCACCATCGCCCGCGCCTTCGGAGCCGTCCGCTCCACCGCCGGATCGTCGAACAACCGCTCAAGGACGGCATGCACCAGCGTCCCCCGGGTAGCCGCCTCACTCGGCTTCTCCGGCAGCTTGTCGATCACCCGGAACCGATACAGCAGCGGGCACTGCATGAAGTCGCTCGCCCGTGAGGGCGACAGCGAAGTGGGCCGCCTCGCCGCGGCCGCCGGACCGGTACTCGTATTCATGACTCCGACCCTACGGCCCACCACCGACAACGCCCCTCTACCATCGACGGCAGACCCTCCCGCACTGCATGATCGGGGCAATGCCCCGCACAACGGCATCAGGGAGACAGAGGATTTACGAACGTTTTCCGTACGATGTTCCACCGGCGAGACGAAGCAGCACCAACGAAGGGACACCGTGGACGAGAGCGGCGACAGCGGACGCCCCAAGCCCGGCACGGACACGACGGACGCCACGGACGCGACGGACATGACGGGCACCACGGACGCCAAGGGCACCACGGACGCCACAGGTACCAAGGGCACCACGGACGCGGCGGACAGCACGGACCCGACGGACGCCACGGACGCGAACGACGCCACCGACAAGGCGAGCGCCACCGACAAGACGGGCACCGCCGAGGCCGCTGCGACCACGGGCAAGTCGAGCGCCGCCGACACCCTCGCGACCACGGGCAAGACTGACGTCGCCGGGGTCACCGCGACCACGGGCAAGTCGAGCATCGCCGAGGCTGCTGCGACCACGGGCAAGTCGAGCGCCGCCGACACCCCCGCGACCACGGGCAAGACTGACGTCACCGACGCCCCCCCGACCACGGGCAAGCCGAGCACCGCCGGGGCCGCTGCGACCACGGACAAGGCGAGCGCCGCCGGGGCCACCACGACCACCGACAAGACCGCCGCCGCCGACGCCCCCGCGACCACCGGCACGGCGGACACCACCGACGCCCCCGCGACCTCGGGCGCGACCGGTGCCCCGGCCAAGGGCGGCCCCGAACGCCCCGGCGAGCCCGGTGGCGGCCTCCTCATGGGCCGCCCCTTCGGCGTCCCCGTCTACGTCGCCCCCAGCTGGTTCGTCGTCGCCGCCCTCATCACCTGGGTCTTCGGCGGCCAGCTCGACCTCGTCCTGCCCGAACTCGGCGCCGCCCGCTACCTCGTCTCCCTCTTCTTCGCGGTCGCCTTCTACGCCTCCGTACTCGTCCACGAACTCGCCCACACCGTCGCCGCCCTCCGCTTCAAACTCCCCGTCCGGCGCATCCAGCTCCAGTTCTTCGGCGGAGTCTCCGAGATCGAGAAGGAGACCGAGACCCCCGGCCGCGAATTCGTCCTCGCCTTCGTCGGCCCCCTCCTCTCCCTCGCCCTCGGCGGCGTCTTCTACTTCGCCATGGGCCTCGTCGAAGCGAGCACCGTCCCCGGCGTCCTCCTGGCCGGCCTGATGGTCTCCAACCTCATCGTCGCCGCCTTCAACCTCCTCCCCGGCCTCCCGCTCGACGGCGGCCGCATGCTCCGCGCCGTCGTCTGGAAAATCACCGGCAACCCCATGACCGGCACCGTCGCCGCCGCCTGGATCGGCCGCGCCCTCGCCGTCGCCGTACTCATCGGCCTTCCCCTCCTCACCCACACCGGCGCCCTCGGCAACCGCACCCAGGACATCACCGGCATGGACACCGTCCTCGACGCACTCCTCGCCGCGATCCTCGCCGCCATCATCTGGACCGGCGCCGGCAACAGCCTCCGCATGGCCCGCCTCCGCGAACACCTCCCCGACCTGCGCGCCCGCACCCTCACCCGGCGCGCCGTCCCCGTCGAATCCGCCACCCCCCTCTCCGAAGCACTCCGCCGCGCCAACGAAGCAGGCGCCCGCGCCCTCGTCGTCGTCGACGGACAGGGCGAACCCACCGCCGTCGTCCGCGAAGCAGCCATCGGCGCCGTCCCCGAGCACCGCCGCCCCTGGGTCGCCGTCAGCGGCCTCGCCCAGGACCTCACCGACCGCCTGCGCGTCCCCGCCGAACTCGCCGGCGAAGCCCTCCTCGACCGGCTCCGGGCCAACCCCGCCACCGAATACCTCGTCGTCGAGGAAACCGGCGAGATCTACGGAGTCCTCTCCACCGCCGACGTCGAGCGCGCCTTCGTCAAGGCCATGGCCCGCCCGCAGTAGGGCCCCCGGCGGACGGGGACGCGGCACGAGGCCCGTCAAACAGCCGGTAGGCTGGTCACATGTCCGAACCGACCGGTGCCGCCCGACGACGCGGGCCCTTCAAGGTCGGGGACCAGGTCCAGCTGACTGACCCCAAGGGCCGCCACTACACGTTCACGCTCGAAGCCGGGAAGCAGTTCCACACCCACAAGGGTGCCTTCTCGCACGACGAGCTGATCGGGGCGTCCGAGGGCAGTGTTGTCCGTACCACGGGGAACGTCGCCTACCTGGCTCTCCGCCCCCTGCTCCCCGACTACGTCCTGTCCATGCCCCGCGGCGCAGCCGTGGTCTACCCCAAGGACGCGGGGCAGATCCTGGCCTTCGCCGACATCTTCGCCGGCGCCCGCGTCGTCGAAGCCGGAGTGGGCTCCGGCGCCCTCAGCGCCTTCCTGCTGCGCGCCATCGGCGACCACGGAATGCTGCACTCCTACGAGCGCCGCCAGGACTTCGCGGACATCGCCCAGGGCAACGTCGAGCGCTACTTCGGCGGCCCCCACCCCGCGTGGACCCTCACCGTCGGCGACCTCCAGGACAACCTCTCCGACACCGAGGTCGACCGCGTCGTCCTCGACATGCTCGCCCCCTGGGAAACCCTCGAAGCCGTCTCCAAGGCGCTCGTCCCCGGCGGCATCATGTGCGCGTACGTCGCCACCACCACGCAGCTCGCCAGGACCGTCGAGTCCATCCGCGAGATCGGCTGCTTCGCCGAACCCCAGCCGTGGGAGTCGATGGTCCGCAACTGGCACGTCGAAGGCCTCGCAGTCCGCCCCGACCACCGCATGATCGGCCACACCGGCTTCCTCGTCACCGCCCGGCGCCTCGCCGACGGCGTCGAGCCCCCCATGCGCCGCCGCCGCCCCTCCAAGGGCGCCTACGGCGAGGACTACGAGGGACCCAACAAGGAGCGCGGCAACAGCCAGCAGGCCTGACACCTGCCCGCCGCCCCAACAGACCGGCGCCGCCGTCCAGTTCCCGGACCGACACGAGAACTGGACGGCGGCGCCTTCCCGTTGCCCCTTCGCCTTCGCCGTACGCAACCACCGCGCGAGCCTGCCGCACGCAGCCACCGCGCGAGCCTGCCGTACGCAACCACCGCGCGAACCCCCTGCCCGCAACCTCCGCACGAGGCCTCCGTACGCCTCCGCACGAGGTGCCCGTACGCAACCCCGCCACACGGCCTCCGTACGCAAACCCGGCACGCAGTCTCCGTACCAAGACTTTGCCCGCGGGCCCGCACCCCGGCGTTCCGCCCCGCCCACCCCGTGTGGCACGATGCCAGCCTCCCTCCCGTCGCCGGCGCCCCTCCCGGCACAGCCCACAGGAGACACCCCGCGTGCAGACCCCCGCGCTCCCGGACCTCGCACACACCCGGCCCCGCGCGATGCACTGGCTGGCCACCGCCGCCGCCACAGCCGCAGTCGTCGCCCTCGCAGGACTGATCCAGCCCGCAGCGGCCACCGCCTCCAGGGCCACGCCGCAGAACGCCCCCGGCGGCCCGGCGGCCGCCCGCCCCGCCCCCGACGCGGCAGCCGCCACGTACCCGCTGAAATGCCGCGGCGGCAAGCACCGCGTCGTGCAGCACGCCTCCGGCGACCTCGACGGGGACCACCACCCCGAAACCGTCGCCGTCGTCCGCTGCGAGAGCGGATTCGGCACGCCCCCCAGCGGAATCTACGTACTCACCGCACCCCACCGCGTCGTCGCGACCCTCCTCGACCCCGCCGACCAGCAGAACGCCACCGACTTCGCGATCACCGGCGACACCGTCACCGCGACCCTCCTCGGCTACTCCGCCGAGACCGTCGCCCGCTGCTGCCCCGACACCAAGCAGAAGATCAAATGGCAGTGGCGGAACGGGAAGTTCACCCGCTCCGCCACCACCGACGCCCGCGGCGTCTGACCCGCGACCGGGCCGGAAGGAACTACTCCGCCTCCGGCCCGTACACCTCGACCCTGTCCGAAACGCGACGTACATGAATACAGTCGCCCGGGCACTCCTTCGCGGAGTCCACCACATCGTTCAGCAGAGTCAGCGGTACCGGCGTCGTGGCCCCGGGGGCCTGCAGCAACTCGTCGTCACTGCTCTTCACGTACGCCAGCCCGTCGATGTCGAGCTCGAAGACCTCCGGCGCGTACTGCGCGCAGATCCCGTCGCCGGTGCAGAGGTCCTGGTCGATCCACACCTCAAGAGGGTCCCCGACCTGGGCACCTTCTGCGGTGGGAGCCTCTTCCTGCACGGTCATATCTCCTGCCGTTCCCTGCGCGGTATGCACCAATTGAAGCCAGCCCTGACGGGTGTTGAACACTTCGACGATACAACCGCCCGCTTTCCGATGTTGCTGGGTGGGTATCCCCCCAGTGTGAGGGAGTACGCAAGGGTGAAGATCAGACACTCCTCGATCCTGTTTGTGATCTAGGGGTTTCAACCAGCACCCACCCAGGTAGGGTCAGGAAGCGTCCAGCTCCCCTTGGAGGAGGTGAGGACCGTGGCAGCCCACGACGACGACATCAACCGCGGCATCCGGCCCGCGCGAGGGTCCGAGGACCCCGCCGGACAGGTTGCCTATCTAGAGCAGGAAATCGCCGTCCTGCGACGCAAGCTCGCCGACTCTCCGCGTCATACGAGGATTCTCGAAGAGCGGATCGTCGAGCTGCAGACCAACCTGGCAGGCGTGTCCGCCCAGAACGAGCGGCTCGCCAACACACTCCGCGAGGCCCGCGACCAGATCGTGGCCCTCAAAGAAGAAGTGGACCGGCTCGCACAGCCGCCGGCCGGCTTCGGTGTGTTCCTGGAAGCCATCGAGGACGGCACGGCCGACATCTTCACCGGGGGCCGCAAGCTCCGGGTGAACGTCAGCCCAGGCGTCGAGCTCGAAGAGCTCCGACGCGGTCAAGAAGTGATGCTCAACGAAGCACTCAACGTGGTCGAAGCCATGGAGTTCGAGCGCGCCGGGGACATCGTCACCCTCAAGGAAATCCTTGAGGACGGCGAACGCGCCCTGGTCACCGGGCACACCGACGAGGAACGGGTGGTCAGGCTCGCCGAGCCGCTGCTGGACGTCACCATCCGCCCCGGCGACGCCCTGCTGCTGGAACCCAGGTCCGGCTACGTCTACGAAGTCATCCCGAAGAGCGAGGTCGAGGAACTCGTCCTCGAAGAGGTCCCGGACGTCGACTACGAGAAGATCGGCGGCCTGGGCAACCAGATCGAGCTGATCCGCGACGCGGTCGAACTCCCCTACCTCTACCCCGACCTCTTCAAGGAGCACGAACTGCGGCCCCCGAAGGGCATCCTGCTCTACGGCCCGCCCGGCTGCGGCAAGACACTCATCGCCAAGGCAGTCGCCAACTCCCTTGCCAAGAAGGTCGCCGAAGTCACCGGCCAGCCCGCAGGAAAGTCGTACTTCCTCAACATCAAGGGACCCGAACTCCTCAACAAGTACGTCGGCGAGACCGAGCGCCACATCCGCCTGGTCTTCCAACGTGCCCGCGAGAAGGCGAGCGAAGGCACCCCCGTCATCGTCTTCTTCGACGAGATGGAATCCCTCTTCCGCACCCGCGGATCCGGCGTCAGCTCGGACGTGGAGAACACCATCGTCCCCCAGCTGCTCGCCGAGATCGACGGCGTGGAAGGCCTGGAGAACGTCATCGTCATCGGCGCCTCCAACCGCGAAGACATGATCGACCCCGCGATCCTCCGACCCGGACGACTCGACGTCAAAATCAAGATCGAGCGCCCGGACGCGGAAGCGGCCAAGGACATCTTCGCGAAGTACCTCAAGGCAACCCTGCCACTGCACTCCGACGACCTCGCCGAACACACCGGCTCCAAGGACGCCGCAGTACACGGCATGATCCAGTCCGTCGTCGAGCAGATGTACGCGGAATCCGAGGAGAACCGCTTCCTGGAAGTCACGTACGCCAACGGCGACAAGGAAGTCCTCTACTTCAAGGACTTCAACTCCGGCGCGATGATCCAGAACATCGTCGACCGGGCCAAGAAGATGGCGATCAAGGCCTTCCTCGACCACAACCAGAAGGGCCTGCGAGTCGCGCACCTCCTCCAGGCCTGCGTGGACGAGTTCAAGGAGAACGAGGACCTGCCCAACACCACCAACCCCGACGACTGGGCCCGCATCTCCGGCAAGAAGGGCGAGCGGATCGTCTTCATCCGCACCCTCGTCACCGGAAAGCAGGGCGCGGACACCGGGCGCTCCATCGACACGGTGGCCAACACAGGCCAGTACCTGTAAATCACAGCCCGGCTGCGGATACCTGCGGACACCCCGCCCGGTATCCGCAGCCGACTGCATTCCACCGGAGACCAACGGCAACCGCAGAAACCCACCGGAAACCACAGCACAACCCAGCCACAACACAGCAATGACGGTATTGATCTCCCCACCAGCGCAAAGGCGTTCTAGGCTCTTCCCTACCGCCACCGCCGGACGCACAGTGCGGGGACGGGCACCGCACACGCACCCGAAATCCAGCGGTACTTGAGCGCCGCCCCAGGACGGGGGCAGCGCCGGGCAAGGAGGGCCGCATGACCGTACGGCGAGTAATGGGCATCGAGACGGAATACGGAATCTCCGTCCCCGGGCACCCCAACGCCAATGCCATGCTCACCTCGTCCCAGATCGTCAACGCCTACGCGGCGGCGATGCACCGGGCGCGCCGCGCCCGCTGGGACTTCGAGGAAGAGAACCCGCTCAGGGACGCACGGGGCTTCGACCTCGCCCGCGAAGCAGCCGACTCCAGCCAGCTCACCGACGAGGACATCGGCCTGGCCAACGTCATCCTGACCAACGGCGCCAGGCTCTACGTCGACCACGCGCACCCCGAGTACAGCTCCCCGGAAATCACCAACCCCATGGACGCCGTCCTCTGGGACAAGGCCGGCGAACGCATCATGGCCGAAGCCGCCGAACGCGCGGCCCAGCTCCCCGGCGCCCAGCCGATCCTGCTCTACAAGAACAACACCGACAACAAGGGCGCCTCCTACGGCACGCACGAGAACTACCTGATGAAGCGGGAGACCCCCTTCTCGGACATCGTGCGCCACCTCACCCCGTTCTTCGTCTCCCGCCAGGTCATCACCGGCGCCGGACGCATCGGCATCGGCCAGGACGGACACGAACACGGCTTCCAGATCAGCCAGCGCGCCGACTACTTCGAGGTGGAGGTCGGCCTGGAGACCACCCTCAAGCGCCCCATCATCAACACCCGCGACGAACCCCACTCCGACGCCGAGAAGTACCGCAGGCTGCACGTGATCATCGGTGACGCGAACCTCTCCGAGATCTCGACGTACCTGAAGCTGGGGACGACGGCGTTGGTGCTGTCCATGATCGAGGACGGCTTCATCAACGTCGACCTCGCCGTGGACCAGCCGGTGCGCACCCTGCACCAGGTCTCCCACGACCCCTCCCTGCAGCATCTGGTCACGCTGCGCAGCGGCCGCTCACTGACCGCCGTACAACTGCAGATGGAGTACTTCGAGCTGGCCAGGAAGTACGTGGAGGAGCGGTACGGGGCCGACGCCGACGACCAGACCAAGGACGTCCTCACTCGGTGGGAGGACGTGCTGAACCGTCTGGAGAACGACCCGATGAGCCTGTCCGGGGAACTGGACTGGATCGCCAAGCGGGAGCTCCTGGAGGGCTACCGCCGCCGCGACAACCTCGAATGGGACGCGCCCAGGCTCCACCTGGTCGACCTCCAGTACGCGGACGTACGGCCTGACAAGGGGCTCTACAACCGTCTGGCGGCCCGCGGAAAGATGAAGCGGCTGCTGGACGAGAGCGCGGTCGAGCGGGCCGAGACGAAGCCTCCTGAGGACACCAGGGCGTACTTCCGCGGCCGCTGCCTGGAGCAGTACGCGGACGACGTCGCGGCGGCCTCCTGGGACTCGGTGATCTTCGACCTGCCGGGGCGGGACTCGCTCCAGCGGGTACCGACGCTTGAGCCGCTGCGGGGCACCAGGAACCACGTCAAGGAGCTGCTGGACAGGTGTCGCACGGCGGACGAACTGGTCCGGGTGCTGTCGGGCGGCTGATGTGCGGCTGATGCGCGGCTGACACACGGTGGCGCGGCTGAAATGCGCGACAAGTGGGAATCACAGAAGTACGGAGCGGATGTCGGACCCCGGTTATAGGGTCTGATCAAGGGTCCGGTAAGCGACCAGCAGCAAAAGCATCCAACCGAGCGGGGTGAGGTAGAGATGGCGACCAAGGACACCGGCGGCGGACAGCAGAAGGCGACGCGTTCCACCGAGGAGACCGAAGAGCAGACTGCGGAGGCGCAGGGCTCGGAAGACCTCAAGGAACGACAGGAAAAGCTTTCGGACGACGTGGACTCTGTACTCGACGAAATCGACGACGTGCTTGAGGAAAATGCCGAGGAGTTCGTGCGCGGATTCGTACAAAAGGGCGGTCAGTAGGGCAAATCGGACACGGTTCGGGTTGTGAAAGAGAAACGCTGTACGGGATGCTCTCGAGTTCTTCCTCTGGAGCAATTCGCTGCCAACCGTTCGCGGCCTGATGGGCTTCAAGTCAGGTGTCGACAATGTGTCGCGGAATATGGTGCTCAGCATTACCGTCGACGCCAAGAAGCGCTGGGAAAAGCGGTTCGCGAAAAAGTGCATGTTCCGCCTGGCTACAAAGAGTGCCGCGGTTGTGGCCAGATCAAGCCGCACAGCGAATGGCATCGCAATGCCACCGCTTCGGACGGGTTGGCCACGCGGTGCAAACCGTGCCGGGCGGAACAGGGGCGTGCCGACCACCTGAAACGCTCCTACGGCCTCACCGAAGCCGAACGCGACGAAATGATCGCCTCCCAAGCCGGCGTCTGCACGATCTGTCTGAAGGCTCCCGCCGTGCATGTGGATCACTGCCACGAGACGGGTAGGGTCCGAGGCGTACTGTGCTTCAACTGCAATGCGGCCATCGGCCAGTTGGGAGATGATCCCGACACCTTGCGTCGGGCCATCGCATACCTGGAGGGAAACGCGTGGAAGCCAACACTCGTAGCACCGGGCGTCTACCAGCTGCCTTCCTGACGCCCGGGTCGTCCTCGTTCATGGACTTCCTCGGTGAGCACTCGCCCGAGATGCTCCCCGGCAACCGGGTGCTGCCGCCCGTGCAGGGCGTCGTCGAAGCGCCGCACGGGACGACCATCGTGGCCGCCTCGTTCCCCGGCGGGGTCGTCCTCGCCGGCGACCGGCGCGCGACCATGGGGAACATGATCGCCCAGCGCGACATCGAGAAGGTCTTCCCGGCCGACGAGTACTCGGCGGTCGGGATCGCGGGCACGGCCGGTCTGGCCGTCGAGATGGTGAAGCTCTTCCAGCTTGAGCTGGAGCACTTCGAGAAGGTGGAAGGCGCCACGCTCTCGTTCGAGGGCAAGGCGAACCGCCTCTCGACGATGATCCGGTCGAATCTCGGAATGGCCATGCAGGGGCTGGCCGTTGTGCCACTCTTCGCCGGTTACGACGTCGACCGCGAGAAGGGCCGTATCTTCTCGTACGACGTCACGGGCGGCCGCTCGGAAGAACTCGGGTTCGCGGCCACCGGGTCGGGTTCCGTGTTCGCGCGCGGCTCGATGAAGAAGCTGTACCGGAAGGACCTGACGGAGCAGGAGACCACGACGCTGGTCATCCAGGCGCTCTACGACGCGGCCGACGACGATTCGGCGACCGGCGGGCCCGATGTGGCGCGGCGGATCTATCCGATCGTGACCGTCATCACGGAGGACGGTTTCCGGCGGTTGACGGACGACGAGTCCGCCGAGCTGGCCCGGACGATTCTGGAGAAGCGTCTGGTGCAGCCCGACGGTCCGCGGGCCGCGCTGCTCTGAGTTCCGGGGTTCTGTGTGAATTCCCGAGATTCTTCAGCTTCTTTGATGTTTTTGCCTCTGACAGAAAGGGACGGATAGCCGGTGTCGACGCCGTTCTATGTCTCACCCCAGCAGGCCATGGCCGACCGGGCGGAATACGCTCGGAAGGGCATCGCCCGTGGACGCAGCCTGGTTGTGCTGCAGTTTGCCGACGGCATTGTCTTCGTCGGCGAGAACCCGTCCCGTGCGCTGCACAAGTTCAGCGAGATCTACGACCGGATCGGCTTCGCGGCCGCCGGCAAGTACAACGAGTACGAGAACCTGCGGATCGGTGGCGTCAGGTACGCCGATCTGCGCGGGTACACCTACGACCGTGACGATGTGACGGCGCGCGGTCTGGCGAACGTGTATGCCCAGTCGCTCGGTTCGATCTTCTCCAGCAATGCGGAGAAGCCGTACGAGGTGGAGCTGGTGGTCGCCGAGGTCGGTACGGAGCCGGAGGGCGACCAGATCTACCGGTTGCCGCACGACGGGTCGATCGTGGACGAGCACGGTTCGGTCGCGGTGGGCGGCAATGCCGAGCAGATCAGCAGTTATCTGGATCAGCGGCACCGTGACGACATGGGTCTGGCGGAGGCGCTGAAGCTTGCCGTGCAGGCGCTGTCGCGGGACACCAACGGTACGGAGCGGGAGATTCCGGCGGAGCGGCTCGAAGTGGCCGTGCTGGATCGTACGCGGCCGCAGCAGCGGAAGTTCAAGCGGATCGTGGGGCGGCAGCTGTCGCGGCTGCTTGAGGCCGACGGTGATGCGTCGGCGCCGACCGAGGTGCCTTCGGACACCGAGGAGGAGTAGTTCCCCAGGAGTCGGCGTGTGGCCCCGGACCGTGAGCGCGGTCCGGGGCCACACGTGTGTCAGGGCGCGGGAGGGGGCGGTGCGGTGGTGCCCCGTACGACCAGTTCGACGGGGAGGTCGGTGCTGTCGGGGGTCCGTCCCTCAAGCACGGCGATGAGGGCGGCCATGCCGCGGTTTCCGACCTGTTCGGCGGGGAGTCGTACGGTCGTCAGCTCGGGTTCGAGGGCGGTGGCGAGGGCGAGGTCGTCGAAGCCGGTGACGGAGACGTCGTCGGGGACGCGCAGTCCGAGGCGGTGCAGGGCCTTGCAGGCGCCGGCAGCGAGGATGTCGTCGTCGCAGATCAGGGCGGTGGGGCGGGTGGTGGTTTCGGTGAGGGTGCGGGTGGTGGCCTCGCGGGCGCTGTGCACGTCGAGGGCGGCCCGTACGGTGCGCAGCGAGGCGTCGGGGGTCGCGCCGAGGGTTTCGGCGAGTGCGCGGGCGCGCACGTCGAAGGTCCAGGAGTCGACGGCGGACGCGAGGTGGACGAAGCGGCGGTGGCCGAGGTCGAGGAGGTGGGCGGCGATCTGGTGCATGCCGTCGGCGATGGCGAGGTTGACGTGGGCGGCGGCGCCCTCGGCGCCACCAGTGCTTCCCGTGTCCCGGGTGCCCCCGGTGCCGTCGGTGTCGTCCGTGTCGTCGGGGTCGCTGTCGAGCATGACGAGGGGGAGGCCCGCGCTGCGCAGCGCGCCGAGTGCGCCGGTGGCCATGGAGGAGGCGATGACGCCGTCGAGGGCGGTGCGGGCGGAGGCGAAGGGGTCGCGGGCGGGGCCGATGCCGTCGGGGGAGGGGTAGAGGACGACGCCGAAGCCGTGCTCGGCGGCGGTGGCGGCGGCTCCGGCGTAGACGCGGGCGAAGAATTCGTTGGTGAGGGCGGGGACGACGAGGAGGGCGGTGCGGGTGCGGCCGAGGCGCAGGCTGCGGGCGGCCTGGTTGGGGCGGTAGCCGAGGTCGGCGGCGGTGGCGCGGACGAGTCCCGCGGTGCGTTCGGAGACGCGGCCCTGCCACTTGTCGCCGAGGACGAGGGAGACGGTGGCCTGGGAGACGCCTGCCGCCCGGGCGACGTCCCGGCTGGTGGGGGTGGTGCGGGCGGGGTGGGCGGGGGTGGTCACCGGGTTCTCCGTACGTGCCTGGGCCGGGGTCGTGCGGTGGACCTCCGGGCTGTGCACATGGTACGTATGACGCCGGACGTTATACGTAAAACCTGCGCGCTGACGGCGCCGAGGCGAAGGGCGGAACAGATGGCCGCGGGATACGCCGAACTGCTCGGGACGCGGCACGCCGCGCGCCTGCTGGCCGGGACGCTGGTGGGGCGGCTGCCGAATGCGACGGCGCCGATCGCGATCATGCTGTTCACCCGGGCCGAGGGCGGGAGCTACACGCTGGGCGGTGCGCTGGCGGCGGTGTACGGGGTGGCGAACGCGGTCGGGCAGCCGCTGCTCGGGCGGGCGGTGGACCTGAAGGGGCAGCCGAGGGTGCAGCTCCCGGCGGCGTTCCTGTCCGCGCTGGGTGTGCTGCTGCTGTGCCTGTCCGGCATCGGCCACCCGGTGCTCGCGTACGCGGCGGTGGTGGTCGCGGGTCTCTTCACGCCGCCTCTTGAGGGCGGGCTGCGGGCGCTGTGGCCGAGTGTGCTGGGGGACGGGGACAAGGTGCACCGGGCGTACGCGATGGACGCGGTCGCCCAGGAGATCATGTTCACGGTCGGCCCGTTGCTGGTGACGCTGCTGGTGTCGTTGTGGTCCCCGGCGGCCGCGCTGCTGGTGATCAACGGGATAGGTGTGCTGGGCGCGCTCTCGGTGGTGGTCTCGGAGCCGTCGCGCAAGTGGCGTTCGGCGCCGCGCGAGGCGCACTGGCTGGGGGCGCTGCGTTCGCCGGGTCTGCTGGCGCTGCTCGGGGCGTTCTTCTTCGTGGGGGTGGCGCTGGGGTCGATCACGGTGGCGGGGGTGGCGTACGGCGACGACCACGGGAAGTCGTGGGTGTACGGGGTGCTGATGGCGGCGCTGGGGCTCGGTGCGCTGCTGGGCGGTCTGGTGTACGGGGCGCGGCAGTGGGCGGGGGCTCCGGAGCCGCGGCTGCGGGTGATCGTGGCGCTGTTGGCGGCGGGGTATCTGCCGTTGATGCTGACGCCGGGGATCGTGGCGATGTCGGTGCTGGCGGGGGTGGCGGGGGTGTTCCTGGCGCCGGCGTTGGCGTGTGCGTTCATCGTGGTGGACCGTCATGCGCCGCGCGGGACGGTGACGGAGGCGTTCTCGTGGCTGGTGACGACGTTCGGGGTGGGTTCGGCGGTCGGTACGGGTGCGGCGGGGCCCGCGGTCGAACTGGGCGGTACGGCGGCGAGTTTCGCGGTGGCGTCGGTCGGCGGGGTGCTGGCGCTGCTGGTTCTGCTGTCGACGCGCCGGGTGCTGACGGTTCCTCCGGCTGACGGCCTGGTGGGCGAGGGAGGCGCAGCGGCCGTAAACATCGACGGGGCTTTTGAAAATGATCGAATCGGTGCCGTCGAACCCGGTTTCAGCTCAGGCCATCAGGCGTAATGTTCAGACATGGACCGCCGCATTTTCGGGCTGGAGAACGAGTACGGCGTCACGTGCACGTTCAGGGGACAGCGCCGACTGTCTCCTGACGAAGTGGCGCGCTACCTCTTCCGCCGTGTTGTGTCATGGGGCCGCAGCAGCAACGTCTTCCTGCGGAACGGCGCCCGCCTGTACCTCGACGTGGGATCGCATCCGGAATACGCAACACCCGAGTGCGACAACCTGACCGAGCTGGTCACCCACGACAAGGCCGGCGAGCGCATTCTCGAAGGCCTGCTCGTCGACGCCGAACGCCGCCTGCACGAGGAGGGAATCGCGGGCGACGTCTATCTGTTCAAGAACAACACCGATTCCGCCGGGAACTCCTACGGCTGTCACGAGAATTACCTCGTGGCCCGTCACGGTGAGTTCTCGCGGCTCGCGGACATCCTCATTCCGTTCCTGGTGACGCGCCAGTTGTTGTGCGGTGCGGGCAAGGTGCTGCAGACGCCGCGCGGTGCGGTGTATTGCGTGAGTCAGCGTGCCGAGCACATCTGGGAGGGCGTCAGTTCCGCGACGACCCGTTCCCGGCCGATCATCAACACCCGTGACGAGCCGCACGCGGACGCGGAGCGCTACCGCCGTCTGCATGTGATCGTGGGCGACTCGAACATGTCCGAGACGACCATGCTGCTGAAGGTCGGTGCCACCGATCTCGTGCTGCGCATGATCGAGGCGGGCACGGTGATGCGGGACCTGACGCTGGAGAACCCGATCCGGGCGATCCGTGAGGTCAGTCACGACATCACGGGCCAGCGCAAGGTGCGTCTCGCCAGTGGGCGGGAGGCGTCCGCGCTGGAGGTGCAGCGCGAGTACTACGAGAAGGCCGTGGACTTCGTCGACCGTCGCGGGATCCGTGAGGGCAATGTGGCGAGGGTGCTGGAGCTGTGGGGCCGGACCCTCGACGCGATCGAGGCGGAGGATCTGGACCGGATCGGCACCGAGATCGACTGGGTCATGAAGTACAAGCTGATCGAGCGGTACCGGGCGAAGCACAACATGCCCATGTCGCACCCGAGGGTCGCGCAGATAGACCTCGCCTACCACGACATCCACCGGCGCCGGGGTCTGTACTACCTGTTGGAGAAGAAGGGCCAGGCGGCCCGGATCTGCAACGACCTGAAGATCTTCGAGGGCAAGTCGGTGCCTCCGCAGACGACCAGGGCGCGGCTGCGCGGGGACTTCATCCGGCGGGCGCAGGAGCAGCGGCGGGACTTCACCGTCGACTGGGTGCATCTGAAGCTCAACGACCAGGCGCAGCGCACCGTGCTGTGCAAGGACCCGTTCCGGTCGGTGGACGACCGGGTGGAGAAGCTGATCGCGGGCATGTAGCCGGGACGCCGGCAGGAGGGTGATCGGGCTTTCCGGCGGGCGTGCGGCGGAGTGTTCTCACTCCCGGGGCCCCGTGGACCTTTGTCTGCGGGGCCCTCTGCACGCCCTCCGCCGTCCTGGGGGGACCGGGCCGTAGAGTGGCGGCCACTGACCAGTCCCAGCAACCCCGAGGACACCTGTGCGACGCCGACTTGCAGCCTTCCTGATCGTTCCGGCCCTGGCGCTGACCGCCTGTGGGGGCGGTGACAAGGAACCGACGGACGGGAAGAGCTCGTCCTCGTCGCCCGACAAGGCGGCGGAGCAGGAGAAGCAGCCCGAGGCGCCCAAGCCGGTGACGGATGCCGCGCCGATGCCGACGGTGAAGGGCGAGGCGGGCAAGCAGCCCCAGCTGACCATCCCGGACAAGGAGCCGAGCGGGAAGTTCGTCGTGAAGACGGTCTCGGAGGGGGACGGCGCCGAGGTCAAGAAGGGCGACCTCGTGATGGCCGGTTACGAGGCCAGGATCTGGAAGGGCGCCCAGTCGCTGGGTGGTTCGTACGGGGAGAAGGCCGCGCCGCCGCAGGTCATCTCGGCGGGTTCGCCGACGGTCATTCCGGCGTTCGCGCAGGGTGTGCTGGGGCAGAAGGTCGGCAGCCGGGTGCTGGTCGTGGCTCCGCCGGCTGCCGCGTGGGGTCCGCAGGGCAAGCCGGAGATGAAGGTCGGTCCGAAGGACAACCTGGTCTTCGTGCTGGACATCCAGAAGATCATCCCCAAGAAGGCGGAGGGGAAGCAGAAGGACATCGCCGCGGACCTGCCGCAGATCCAGGCGGACAAGGAAGAGGCCGCCACGATCACGATTCCGAAGAACGACCCGCCGAAGAAGCTGGTCTCGGACACGCTGATCGAGGGTGACGGCGCGGAGGTGAAGAAGGGCCAGACCGTGTACATGCAGTACAGCGGTGCGGCCTGGAAGCTGAACGAGGGCAAGCCGAAGGCGGAGCTCTTCGACGCCAGTTGGAAGACGGGTTCGCCGTTCGTCACCGCGATCGGTGCGGGTCAGGTCATTCCGGGCTGGGACCAGGGTCTGGTCGGCAAGAAGGTCGGCAGCCGCGTTCTGCTGGTGATCCCGCCGGAGATGGGTTACGGCAAGGAGGCCAAGGGCGAGACCCTGCCGGCCAACTCCACGCTGGTCTTCGTGGTGGACATCCTGGCGGCAATGTAAGACTGTCCCGGTTGTCCCGACAGGTACGAAGTAGGAGCAGAGCAGTGAGCATCGAGAAGCCCGAGATCGACTTTCCCGAGGGTGACGTCCCGAAGGACCTTGAGATCAAGGACATCTGGGAGGGCGACGGCGCCGTTGCCAAGGCCGGCGACTACGTGAAGGTCCACTACGTCGGTGTGGCCTTCTCCACCGGCGAGGAGTTCGACGCCTCGTGGAACCGCGGCAACCCGCTGGAGTTCCAGCTCGGCGCCGGTCAGGTCATCGCGGGCTGGGACCAGGGTGTGCAGGGCATGAAGGTCGGCGGCCGTCGTCGGCTGACCATCCCGTCGCACCTGGCGTACGGCGAGCGTGGCGCGGGCGGCGGTGTGATCGCTCCGGGCGAGACGCTGATCTTCGTCTGCGACCTGGTTTCCGTCTGATCGCGGAGAGTAGCGGCGCGCATCCGCGCGCAGTGGTACGAGGGCCCCTGCCGGACCGGCGGGGGCCCTCTGCTTCTGCCCTCGGCTTTTGCCGCGACACCCCGGGGCGGTACGGTCGACGGTCGTAGCGCCGGGACGGTTCACGGCGCACTTCGGGAGAGAGGGCGTCGATGGCGATTGCCAAGGCCGAGCGTTTGATGAACCTGGCGCTGTGCCTGCTGGGGACCCGGCGCCCGCTCAGCAAGCGTGAGTTGAAGGAGTCCATCGAGGCCTACCTGGAGGCGGGCAACGAGGAGTCCTTCAACCGGATGTTCGAGCGGGACAAGGACGATCTGCGCGAACTGGGTCTGGTCATCGAGACCGTGGAGAACCTGGACGGCGACGTCGGTTATCTGGCCCGCCGGGACAGCAACCGGCTGCCGGCCATCACGCTCGACGCGGAGGAGGCCGCCGCGCTGGGTCTTGCCGCGAAGGTGTGGCAGCAGGCCCGGCTCGCGGGGGCGGCCAGTGGTGCGCTGCAGAAGCTGCGTGCGGCCGGGATGCCGGAGGCGGACGACCCGTACGCGACGCAGCAGCACAGTGCGCTGGAGCCGCGGATTCCGGTGCACGAGGCGGCGTTCGAGCCGTTGATGCTGGCCTGCCGGGACCGCCGTCCTGTCGTGTTCGACTACCGCAAGGCGACCGCGGCCCGTCCGGAGACCCGGCATGTGGAGCCGTGGACGCTGGAGTGCTGGCGCGGTCACTGGTACCTGGCGGGCTGGGACCGCGACCGGGGGGCGGAGCGGGTCTTCAGGCTGTCGCGGATCACGGGCAAGGTGCGCTCGCGGGCGGGGGCCTTCACCGTGGAGGTGCCGGACGTGGTGACCGTACGGGAGACCGTGGAGAGCTGGGCGGGGGAGACCGCGACCCGCAGTGCGCTGATCAGGCTGCGGGCGGGGTCGGGGTATCCGCTGCGTTCGCGGGCGACCGCGGTGCGGGAACTGGGCGACGGGTGGGACGAGTTGGCGATTCCGTACGGGCACGGTCTTGATGCCTGGCTGGTGGAATTCGGCCCGGACGTGGTCGTGCTGGAGCCCGCTGATCTGCGGGCGGACGTCGTGGACCGGCTGCGCGCCGTGGCCAAGGGCTGAGGGCGGGGACTTCTCATGGCGACCAATGCCATCGACCAGACGCGGCGGATGCTGTCGCTGGTGACGTATTTGCGGGAACGGCCCGGGGCGCACGTCGACGACGTGGCGCGGGCCTTCGGCATCACCCAGGACGAGCTGATCTCGGACCTGGACGTGCTGCCGATGTGCGGGACGAGTTTCAGGGGCGGTGACCTGCTCGACATCGACACCGACGGCGAGCGGATCTGGTGGCACAACCCGGACGACGTGGCGGAGCCGCTGCGGCTGGCGGCGGACGAGGCGACGGCGCTGCTGGTGGCCGCGCGGGCGGTGTCCACGCTGCCCGGTCTGCGCGAGGGCGACCGGCAGGCGCTGCTGCGGGCGACGGCGAAGCTGGAGGCGGCGGCCGGTGAGGCGGCCGGTGCGAGCTCGCGGCTTTCGGTGACGTTCGAGTCGGAGGGCGGGGTCTTCGCGGACGTCGACCGGGCGATCTCGGAGCGGCGGCGGCTCTGGCTGCGCTACTACTCGCCGGCCAGGGACGAGCTGACCGAGCGCGAGGTGGACCCGATCCGGCTGTTCGCGGTGGGTCATACGTACGTGGAGGCGTGGTGCCGGCTGTCCGAGGCGCGGCGTACGTTCCGCCTGGACCGGGTCGCGGAGATCAAGCTGCTCGACGAGCCGTCGGCGCCGCCGGAGATCGAGCTGCGGGACCTGTCGGAGGGGCTCGTGCAGCCGGCCGCGGAGGACCCGGAGGTGGTGGTCGAGGTGGGGCCCGGCGGGCGCTGGGTCGCCGAGTACTACCCGCACGACAGTGCCGAGGAACTTGCCGACGGGGGGCTGCGGGTCACGCTGCGCACCCCGGACCCCACCTCGCTGCGGCGGCTCGCGCTGCGTCTCGGCAGGGACGGGCGGATCGTGTCGCCGGTCGGGCTCGCGGTCAGTGCGCGGGAGGCGGCCAGGGACGCCCTCGCGGCGTACGAGTCGGAGCCGGCCGAGGGGCCGGACGGGCTCGCGTAGCAGCTCGCGCAGCAAGGTGTCCCGCGGAGCGGGCGTAAAGAACCACGCGTGGAGAACAAGGCACGAGGAGAGCTGGGGACATGTCTGTGATGTCTGGTTTTGCCGCTCCGGTGGAGGCGGTCTTCTTCAAGGCGGCCTGCCCGGACTGCCGCGCCCGCTTCGAGCTGGACGCGGACGCGCTGCGGCTGGCGATCGGCGGCAGCCGTCGTACCACCTTCTACTCCTTCACCTGCCCGGAGTGCGGGAACGCGGTCCGCAAGCCGGCCGGGGAGCGGATCGTGGAACTCCTCACGCGCGGCGGCGTGCGCACGCTGCGCCTGCACTCCGCGCTCTGACCTCCGCGCTCCGCACACCGATCCGACCCGATCCGACCCCTTAGGCTCTGCCCATGTTCTGGCCCATGCTCGCCATCGCTCTCGGATTCCTCGGACTCGCCGTGCTCGGCGCCCTGGCAATCAGGGTCTTCGTCGAAGTGCGCCGTCTGGGGCGCCAGGTCGCGGAGGCCTCGCAGCGGATCAACGTCGCCGCGGGGGACCTGGAACGGTCGGCGGAAAGCCTGGCGCGGACCGGTGACGCACTGCGGTAGCACCGGGTCCCGCCCCACTCACCGCACTGGTCTCCACCAGTGCCGACAGGGGCGGTACGCTCGAAGTGTGCGGCCCCGATCGAGGCGGCGGGCCGCAACCGGGGGGACGCACAAGCATTGCCCTGCGTTTACCCCCACGGGTTACGATCGCTGCCAGCGCGGCGACCGGACAGGTGTCCGGCCGGTCGGGCAACCAGACTCCGTCGCCTCGGTGAAGAAGGTAAACACAATGGGTAGGCTCGGTCCCACCGAAATCATCCTGATCATTCTGCTCATCGTGCTGCTCTTCGGCGCCAAGAAGCTTCCCGACATGGCGCGTTCGCTGGGCAAGTCCGCCCGCATCCTCAAGAGCGAGGCGAAGGCGATGAAGAAGGACGACTCGGACACCGCCGCTCCTGCGGACCCGCCGGCTCCGGGCACCGCCCAGGACGTGTCGGCGCCCCGCACGATCAAGGCGGCCCCCGGGGACGTGACCAGCTCGCGCCCGGTGACCGAGCCGACCGACACCAAGCGCTGACACCGGCTTCCGCCAGCAGCAAGATCCGGTGCAGCACCTGAACCGGTGACGGCCCGCCGCACGAGATGAGGACGTGGGTTGCTCAAGTCTGCCCGCAAGCAGGAGAAGGACCCCGAGGGGCGGATGCCCCTCATCGAGCACCTGCGTGAGCTCCGCAACCGGCTCGCCAAGGGCGTGCTCGCGATCCTGGCGGTCACCATCGTGGCCCTGGTCTACAGCCAGGACCTGATGCAGTTCATCACCCAGTCCGTGCCCAAGTGCGGTCCTGGCCAGACGAGCGACGGCGGCAACTGCGCCATCGTCTCGTTCAACACGCTGATGGCACCCTTCAGCGTCACCATCCAGCTCAGCCTCACCGCCGGTCTGGTGGTCTCCAGCCCGATCTGGCTGTACCAGCTGTGGGCCTTCGTCGCCCCGGGCCTGCACCGCAACGAGAAGAAGTACACGTACGCCTTCGTCGGCGCAGCCGTGCCGCTCTTCGCGATGGGCGCCTACCTCGCGTACATGATCCTTCCCGTCAGCGTGAAGGTGCTGATCAGCCTCACGCCGGAAGGCTCCGCGAACATCCTCTCGCTCGGTGACGTCCTCGACTTCACCCTGCGCATGGTGCTGGTCTTCGGCCTGGCCTTCGAACTCCCGCTGGTGCTGGTGATGCTCAACCTCACCGGCGTGCTCAGCGGCAAGACGATGGTCAAGTGGTGGCGCGGCGTCATCATGGGCGTCTTCGTCTTCGGTGCGGTGATCACCCCGACGACCGACCCGGTCGGCATGCTCGCCCTCTCCGGACCGATCGTCGTCCTCTACTTCCTCGCCGTCGGCTTCTCGCTGCTGAACGACAAGCGGCGCCGGCGCAACAACCCGGACGCAGCTCTCGACGACGACGAGGCGTCCGACCTCGACCTGACGCCCGAGCCCCTGGGCCACGAGGTCGAACCGGTCTCCGCCGCCCGGATGCTGCCGGAGCAGTCCGGCACCAAGGGCCCGAAGCAGCTGAACGGCTACGACGACATCACCTGATCTTGTAGGGTCCCCCCGGACGACGTCTGGGGGGACCTTTCTGTGGCCAGCTCGGTGAGCGGTTCCACGAGCGGTGAGATCACGCTGTTCGTCAATCCCACCGCGGGCCGCGGCCGGGGCGCGCAGGCCGCGCAGCCGGCCGCTGCCGCGTTGCGGGAGGCCGGTTTCTCCGTGCGTACGGTGCTGGGCATCGACGCCGACGACGCGCTGCGGCGGGCGCGCGAGGCCGTCGCCGCCGGGACCGGGGCGTTGGTCGCCGTCGGCGGCGACGGCATGGTCAACCTCGCGCTGCAGGCCGTCGCGGGCACCGCCGTCCCGCTCGGGGTGGTCGCCGTGGGCACCGGGAACGACTTCGCGCGGGCGCTCGGCCTTCCGGTACGGGACCCGTGGGCGGCCGCCCGCCGGGCGGCCGGGGCGCTGCTGGCCGGCCGGGCCCGGGAGATCGACCTGGGGCGGACCGGCGGCCGGTGGTTCGGCGGGGTGCTGGCCTCCGGGTTCGACTCGCGGGTCAACGACCGCGGCAACCGGATGCGGCTGCCCGCCGGACGCTTCAAGTACGACCTGGCGATCCTCGCCGAACTCGCGTCCTTCCGGCCGACCCCGTACCGGATGCGCCTCGACGACGGGCCCGTGCGGGAGATCGCCGCCACGCTCGTCGCCGTCGGCAACGGGACGTCGTACGGCGGCGGCATGCGGATCTGTGCGGGCGCCCGCTTAGACGACGGCCTGTTCGACGTGACGGTGGTCGGCGACTGCTCCCGTACGACCCTCGTCCGGGTCTTCCCGAAGGTGTACCGGGGGACGCATCTGGGCCACCCCGCCATCAGCACCCACCGGGCGAAGAAGATCGAGCTGTCGGCGGCGGGGATCACCGCGTACGCCGACGGGGAGCCGCTCGGGGCGCTGCCGCTGACCGCGCAGTGCGTGCCGGGGGCCGTGCGGGTGCTGCTGCAGGACGCGCCGGGCCGGTGACGGGGGCCGGGCCGGGCCGCACGGAAACCCCGGTCCACCCCGGTCCCGGCGCCCCGCGAGAGCCGGGTCCCGCGGCCGGATTCCAAGGGTGAATAAAGATCGGGCTGAGTGTCAGAGGTGGCGGGTAGGCTCGAAGACAAGATGACAGAGGACCTCTCACCAGCCGAGCGATACGCCGCCTCCCGGATCCGCGCCGCCGAGGAGGCCACCGCGCTCGCCCCCTTCCGCGCCATGTACGAATTCGACCTGGACCCGTTCCAGATCGAGGCCTGCCAGGCGCTGGAGGCGGGCAAGGGCGTACTGGTCGCGGCACCCACCGGCTCGGGCAAGACGATCGTCGGCGAATTCGCCGTGCACCTCGCCCTCACGCAGGGCGGCAAATGCTTCTACACCACGCCCATCAAGGCGCTGTCCAACCAGAAGTACCAGGACCTCGTGAAGCGCTACGGCGCGGACAAGGTCGGGCTGCTGACGGGTGACAACAGCGTCAACGCGGACGCGCCCGTGGTCGTCATGACCACCGAGGTGCTGCGCAACATGCTCTACGCGGGCTCGCAGTCCCTGCTCGGCCTCGCCTATGTGGTCATGGACGAGGTGCACTACCTCTCCGACCGCTTCCGCGGAGCAGTGTGGGAGGAGGTGATCATTCACCTGCCCGAGTCGGTGACCCTGGTGTCGCTGTCGGCGACCGTGTCCAACGCGGAGGAGTTCGGCGACTGGCTCGACACGGTGCGCGGCGACACCGCCGTCATCGTCTCCGAGCACCGCCCCGTCCCCCTGTGGCAGCACGTGCTGGCCGGGCGGAAGATGTACGACCTCTTCGAGGAGTCCGACGACGGCCGCGGCGGGCGCCGCGAGGTCAACCCGGACCTGCTGCGCATGGCCCGCATGGAGAACCAGAAGACGTACAATCCGCGCGACCGGCGCAAGGGCAAGATGGTCCGCGAGGCCGACCGGGAGCGCGAGCGCCGCTCCCGCACCCGGATCTGGACGCCGAGCCGGGCCGAGGTCATCGAGCGGCTCGACTCCGCAGGGCTGCTGCCCGCGATCACGTTCATCTTCAGCCGGGCCGGCTGCGAGGCCGCCGTCCAGCAGTGCCTGTACGCGGGGCTGCGGCTCAACGACGAGGACGCCCGGCAGCGGGTCCGCGAGATCGTCGAGGAGCGGACCGCCGCGATCCCGGGCGAGGACCTCCACGTCCTCGGCTACTACGAGTGGCTGGAAGGCCTGGAGCGGGGCATCGCCGCGCACCACGCGGGCATGCTGCCGACCTTCAAGGAGGTCGTGGAGGAGCTGTTCGTACGCGGCCTGGTGAAGGCCGTCTTCGCGACGGAGACCCTGGCACTGGGCATCAACATGCCCGCCAGGTCCGTGGTGCTGGAGAAGCTCGTCAAGTGGAACGGCGAGCAGCACGCCGACATCACCCCCGGCGAGTACACCCAGCTCACCGGGCGGGCCGGGCGGCGCGGCATCGACGTCGAGGGACACGCGGCGGTGCTCTGGCAGCGCGGCATGGACCCGGGCGCGCTCGCGGGCCTCGCCGGCACGCGCACGTATCCGCTGCGCTCCAGCTTCAAGCCGTCGTACAACATGGCGGTCAACCTGGTCCAGCAGTTCGGCAGGCACCGCTCGCGCGAGCTCCTGGAGACCTCCTTCGCGCAGTTCCAGGCGGACAAGTCGGTCGTCGGCATCTCCAAGCAGGTCCAGCGGAACGAGGAGGGTCTTGAGGGCTACGAGCAGGGCATGACCTGCCACCTCGGGGACTTCGCCCAGTACGCGGCGCTGCGCCGTGAGCTCAAGGACCGGGAGACCGACCTGGCCAAGCAGGGCGCGGCCCAGCGGCGGGCGGCTGCGGCAGGCTCGCTGGAGAAGCTCAAGATCGGTGACGTCATCCACGTGCCGACGGGGAAGTTCGCGGGCCTGGCACTGGTGCTGGACCCGGGAGTTCCGGCGGGCCGCACCAACGGGCACCGCGGGTTCGAGCAGCACGACGGGCCGCGGCCCCTGGTGCTGACCGCCGAGCGGCAGGTCAAGCGGCTCGCGGGCATCGACTTCCCGGTGCCGGTGGAGGCGCTGGACCGGATGCGGATCCCGAAGTCCTTCAACCCGCGCTCTCCGCAGTCGCGGCGCGACCTCGCGTCCCAACTGCGTTCCAAGGCCGGGCACATCGCGCCCGAGCGGCACCGCAAGGGGCGGGCTGAGGCGGCCGACGACCGGGAGATCGCCCGGCTGCGGGCCGCACTGCGCGCGCACCCGTGCCACGGCTGCGACGAGCGCGAGGACCACGCCCGCTGGGCGGAGCGGTACTACCGGCTGCAGCGCGACACCCGGCAGCTGGAGCAGCGGATCGAGGGGCGGACCAACACCATCGCCCGTACCTTCGACCGGATCTACGCCCTGCTGACCGAGCTGGACTACCTGCGCGGCGACGAGGCCACCGAGCACGGCAAGCGGCTGGCGCGCCTGTACGGCGAGCTGGATCTGCTGGCCTCGGAGTGCTTGCGCGAGGGCGTCTGGGAGGGCCTTGGCCCGGCCGAACTGGCCGCGTGCGTCTCGGCGTTGGTCTACGAGGCGCGCCAGTCCGACGACGCGGTGGCGCCGAAGGTGCCCGGGGGTGCGGCGAAGGAGGCGCTCGGCGAGATGGTGCGGATCTGGGGCCGGCTCGACGCCCTGGAGGAGGACCACAGGATCAACCAGGCGGAGGGCGTCGGCCAGCGCGAGCCCGACCTCGGATTCGCCTGGGCGGTCCACCTGTGGGCCTCCGGCAGGAACCTCGACGAGGTGCTGCGCGAGGCGGAGATGCCGGCCGGTGACTTCGTGCGCTGGTGCAAGCAGGTGATCGACGTGCTGGGGCAGGTCGCCGCCGCGGCACCGAGGGAGGACAGCACGGTCGCCAAGAACGCCCGGAAGGCCGTGGACGCGGTGCGGCGGGGAGTGGTGGCGTACAGCTCGGTGGGATAGCCCGCTGATGCGCTGGGCCCCGGTCGGACTCTGATCCGGCCGGGGCCTTCGTCATGCTGCCCAGCCGTCGGGGTCCGCCCAGGCCCGGAGGGTGCGGCGGCTCTCGAAGCGGCGGTGGGCGCCGGTGAGGGGATCGGTGAACTCCAGGGTGCGGGCGAGGAGTTGGAGCGGGCGGGAGAAGTCGTCCGGGGCCGGGTCCGTGAGGTGCGGGAAGTACGGGTCGCCGAGGATGGGGAGGCCGACGGCGTTCATGTGGACGCGCAGCTGGTGGGTGCGGCCGGTGCGGGGGGTGAGGCGGTAGCGGGCCAGGTCCGCCCGGTGTTCGGCCAGTTCGATGCGGCTCTCGCTGTTGGGCTCGCCGGGGACCTCGCGGGCGGCGACGATGCCGGGGACCTTCTCGATCCGGCTGCGGACCGTGCGGGGGAGGGCGAGGTCCGGGTCGTACGGGGCCAACGCCTCGTACTCCTTGCGGACCTGGCGGTCCCGGAAGAGGTTCTGGTACGCGCCCCTGGCGGACGGGTCGACGACGAAGAGCACCAGGCCCGCGGTCAGCCGGTCCAGGCGGTGCGCCGGGCTCAGGGCGGGGATGCCGAGGTCGTGGCGGAGGCGGGCGAGCGCGGTCTGGGTGATGTGGCTGCCGCGCGGGGTGGTGGCCAGGAAGTGCGGCTTGTCCGCGACCAGGATGCGGTCGTCGCGGTGGACCACCTGGAGGGCGAAGGGGACCGGGGGCTCCGCGGGGAGGTCGCGGTGGAACCAGATGTCGAGACCCGGGGTGTAGGGGGCGTCCGGGGCGAGGGGGGTGCCGTCGGCGGTGACGAACGCGCCGGTGCGGAGCATGCGGTCGACGGTGCCGGGGCCGGCGGCGGAGAGGGTGGCGAGGAGGTGGGAGCGGGCGCTGGGCGGGCAGCCTGTGCCTGCCGTGCCTGCTGTGCCTGCCGTGCCTGTCGTGCCTGCTGTGCCTGCCGTCCCGGCGGGCGGGAACTTCAGGTGGACGGGGTCGATGCCGAGGCGCTGGGGAAGCGGGGACGGGGTGGGCCTGCGGCGGCGGGGTCTTCGGTTCATGTCGGGACAAGGGTACGGAGGGGCGGACCGCTGTGCGGTCGGCGGCAGTGCCCGAAGCGCACGGGGGCGCGCCCCCGAGGGGAAACTCGGGGGCGCGCCCAAGGCGTCGCGGACGGCCGCGGACGACCGCGGACGACCGTGCCGGCGGACGAGCCTGCGTCCGGGTCCTTCGCCCGGGTGCCGTCAGGCCTTCGGCATCAGGACGGTGTCGACGATGTAGACCGTCGCGTTGGCGGTCGGGACGTTGCCGCAGACCACCTTCGACGCGTCGTTGACCTCGTACGCCTCGCCGGATCCCGAGGTGGTGAGGGTGGACTTCTGGAGGGTCGGGTAGGTGCCGCTCTCCAGCTGCTTCGGGGTCAGCTTCTGGCCGACCACGTGGTAGGTGAGGATGCTGGTCAGCTTGGCCTTGTCGGCGAGCACCGCGTCCAGGTCGGCCTTCGGGAGCTTGGCGAAGGCGTCGTTGGTGGGCGCGAACACCGTGATGTTCTGGGCGTTGTTGAGGGTGTCGACCAGGCCTGCCTTCTTGACCGCGGTCACCAGGGTGGAGAGGGCCGGGTTGTTGGACGCGGCGGTGGCCACCGGGTCCTTGGCCATGCCGTCGAAGCTGCCCTTGCCCTCCTTCGGGACACCGGCACAGCCCGGGCCGAACGGGCCGGAAGCCGGGGCCGTGTCGGAGGGGGCCGCGCCCGTGCTCGCCTCCTGCGAGGGCGAGGACTTGGCGGCGGCGTCCGTGGACTTGCCGTCGTCCGAGCAGCCGGTGAGAGCCAGCGGGACGACGGCCGCCGCGGCGACGGCGAGGGCGGCACGACGGGCGAGGGTACGGGTGGTGCTCATGACGTTCTCCTTGGACAGTGCGCGGGAATTGGGGTGGGGGGATGGTGCGTTCGGGGTCAGGTCACGGAGACCACCACCGAATGGAGGCCGGTCGCGCCGTCGGGGACCGTTCCGACGCGGCGTTCGGTCTGGGTGTCGCCCTCGCGGTCCGTCGCGCGGACTTCGAGGGTGTGGCTCCCGGCGGCGGCCCGCCACGGCCACCGCCACTGCCGCCAGGTGTCGCGGCTGGTCTCGGCGGCCAGCTCGGCGTCCTGCCACGGGCCGCCGTCGACGCGCACTTCCACCCGGGCGATGCCCCGGTGCTGCGCCCAGGCGACCCCGGCGACCGTCACCTCGCCCGCCTTCGGCGACGCGAAGGGGCGCGGGGTGTCGATGCGCGACTGCGTCTTGACCGGCGCCTCGCGGGCCCAGTCGCGGCGCACCCAGTACGCGTCGAAGTCGTCGAACGAGGTCAGTTCGAGGCCCTGGATCCACTTGCACGCCGATACATAGCCGTACAGGCCGGGGACGAGCATGCGGACCGGGAAGCCGTGGTCGAAGGGGAGCGGCTCCCCGTTCATCCCCACGGCGAGGAGGGCGTCGCGGCCGTCCAGGACCGTCTCGACGGGCGAGCCGAGCGTCATGCCGTCGACGGAGCGCGCCACGAGCTGGTCGGCGGGGCCGCCGCCGCTGGGCGGCCGTACGCCCGCTTCGCGGAGCAGGTCCGCCAGCCGTACGCCGATCCACCGCGCGTTGCCCACGTAGGGGCCGCCGACCTGGTTGGACACGCAGGTCAGGGTGATGTCGCGCTCGATCAGCGGGCGCCTGAGCAGGTCCTCGTACGAGAGGGTCAGCGGGCGGGACACGCCCTTGCCGCGGATCGTCAGGCGCCAGCGGGTGGCGTCCACGCGGGGCACGACGAGGGCGGTGTCGACGCGGTAGAAGTCCCGGTTGGGGGTGGTCAGCGGGCCCAGGCCGGGCACGCGCAGCTCGGCGCCTGAAGGCACAGGGCGGGCCCGCTCGGCCGGTGCGGGAATCGCGATCCGGGAGCGTGCGGCGGCGGCGTCGGCCTGCCGCCCGGAGTTCAGCCGACGGCCGAGCAGCCCGGCACCGGCGGACGCGGCGGCAACGGCGGACGCGGCGATCACGAAGGCACGGCGGTCGAAGGCGGGGCGGTCAAGAGCGCGGCGGTCGGGGGCGGGGGTGCGGGGCGTGACGGCGGGCGTCGCGTCCGTGTTGTTCGGGGCCTCGCCGTCCGCGTGCGCGGTGTCCGTGCGGGCACCGTCGCTCCCGACGGGCCCCGGGACCATGTTCCGGGGGAGGTCCGGGCGGTGCGGCCCCGAGGCCACGGGACCGTCGTCCGGCGAGTCTTCCGTACGGGCGGAGGCAGGTCCCGCAGCGCCCCGCCTCCGCCCGTCGGGGGCGGCCGGGGAAGCCGCATCCGGCGGGCCCCCGGCCTGGTCGGGGCCGGCCGGGCCGGAACGGGAGCCCACATTCCCCTTGTCGGAGTCCGGCCAGGACCCGGGCGCCCCGGCCGTCTCCTCAGCCGCGGGAGACGGCCGGGGGCCCAGTTTTGAGGTGAGGAGAAACAGCACCGCGCAGCCCGTCAGACCGCCGATCAGCGAGGGCAGTGCGTCCGGGGGCCGTCCGTCGGGGCGTTCCAGGGCCGCCCACGCGCCGAGCGCGCCGAAGGCGAGGACCAGGAGCACCCCGGTGCGGCGGTACCGGGCGGACAGCAGGCCCACCGTCACCGCGAACAGGGCCAGCAGCGTCAGGATGCCGAGCTGGAGGACCAGCTTGTCGGCGGTGCCGAAGGTGCGGACCGCGAAGTCCTTCACCGCGGCGGGCGTGCGGTCCACGACCGCGCCGCCCACGGCGGCCACCGGGCCAGCCTCGGGGCGTACCGCCGCTGCCGCCAGTTCCGCGGCGCACAGCGCCGCGAATCCGGCGACCAGACCGCCGGCCGCGCTTGCGAAGGTGCGTTGTTTTCCGCTCACGCAAGTGATTCGCAGCGGGGTACGGGGGCGGATTGGTCCTGCGGACCGGTTCCTTCTTCCGGGGCATCGACCAATCCACCGGGCCCACGGTTCCGAAGAAGTAGGGGGAGTCTTCGCCGAGGTCCGACACGCTGACGGGCCACGCCGCCGCCACCTGTTGCGGACGGGCCCTGTCGAAGGGTCAACTGGCCGATGTGAAGAAGGAGTTGGGTGTCCTCGCCGGTCTGTCCCGCCGACGGGCACCCTCGCCTGCGGCCGCCGTGCGGCCATGTCCCTGTCATCAACCCCAGGAGGGTGTCGAATGAGCGTGTCCCTGCCCCCGACGGGCCGTCCCGTGACGGCCCGTTCCGCGACGGCCGGTCCCGCGACGGCCGGTCCCGCGACGGCCGTGTCCCCGGAGACCGTGCCCGCCGCTGCCTTCCGCGTGGACGCGGGCCGCTGGCCCGATGTGGCCCGGCTGCCGAAGGCGTCCGCGGTGCGCACCGCCGCCGCCCGGCTGATCGTGCGGCGCGCGCTGGCCGGGCTGCCGCTGACCGTGAGGTTCCGGGACGGTACGACGCTGGGGCGCGGCGGCCCCGTCATGCGGGTGTACGCGCCCGGCGCCCTGTACCGGCGGGTCGGCGCGGGCGGACTGATCGGCTTCGGCGAGTCCTACATGGCCGGGGAGTGGGTGGCGGAGGACCTCGTCGGCGTACTGACCGTACTCGCCGACCACGCGGCGGCCCTGGTGCCGCGCCCCCTTCAACGGCTGCGCGGGGTCTGGGCGTTGAAGCAGCCCGCCGCCCGCCGCAACACCCCCGAGGGGTCGCGCGACAACATCAGCCACCACTACGACCTGTCCAACGACCTCTTCGCCCTCTTCCTCGACGAGACCCTCACCTACTCGTCCGCCGTCTTCCCCGCCCTCCCGGCGACGCACGAACTCCTGCCCGCCGCCCAGCGCCGCAAGATCGACCGGCTGCTCGACCTCGCGGATGTCGGCGCGGGCAGCGAGGTGCTCGAAATAGGCACCGGCTGGGGCGAGTTGGCGATCCGGGCGGCCCGGCGCGGGGCCCGCGTCACCACCGTCACCCTCTCGACCGAGCAGCGGGAGCTGGCGATGCGGCGCATCGCGGAGGCGGGATTCGAGGACCGGGTGACGGTTCTGCTGCGCGACTACCGCCGGGTGAGCGGGAGTTACGACGCCGTGGTCAGCGTCGAGATGATCGAGGCGGTGGGGGAGGAGTTCTGGCCCGAGTACTTCGCCACCCTGGAGCGGCTCCTCGCCCCCGGCGGCAAGGTCGCCCTCCAGGCCATCACCATGCCGCACGACAGGCTGCTGGCCAGCCGGAACACGTACACCTGGATCCAGAAGTACGTCTTCCCCGGCGGGCTGATCCCCTCGGTGGACGCCATCGAGCAGATCACCGCCGCGCGCACCGGGCTGCGGGTGACCCGCTCGGACGGCTTCGGCGCGCACTACGCGGAGACCCTGCGGCTGTGGCGCGAGCGCTTCGAGGGGCGGGCGGGCCAGGTGGACGCACTCGGCTTCGACCTGACGTTCCGCCGGCTGTGGTCCTTCTACCTGGCGTACTCGGAGGCGGGATTCCGGTCCGGGTACCTCGATGTGCGGCAGCTGCTGCTGACGGCGGGAGAGGGGCCCCGGGGAACCCGGTGAAGGGGGTCAGCGGGGTCCGGGGAGGGTGACCGACGCGGTGAGGCCGCCGCCGGGGGCCGGACGCAGGTCCAGGGTGCCGCCGTGCGCGTCGACGATGCCGGAGACGATGGCCAGCCCCAGGCCGTGGCCGCGCGGCGAGCCCCCGGTGGTGCCCGCCAGCCGGCCACGGCCGCGCAGGAAGGGTTCGGCGTACGTGGCGACCGCCTCGGGCCGGAGCTGCTCGCCGGTGCTCGTCACGGTCAGCGTGGACTGCCCGGCGGGGGTGGTGCCGGTGGTCAGGGTGACGGTGCCGCCGGTGGGCAGGTTGTGCCGCAGGCCGTTCTGCAGCAGGTTGAGGGCGGCCTGGCGCAGCAGGACGGCGTTGCCGGTGACCGGGGCGGGCAGGGTTTCGGCGGAGACGGTGATGCCCCGCTCGGCGGCCTCCTCGCCGATCAGGCCGAGGGACTCGGTGGCGGCCTCCGCCAAGTCGGCCGAATCCAGGGCGAGTTCGGTGCGGTCCAGGGCCGACAGCTGGAGCAGCGCCTCGACGATCTCGATGCCGCGCTGGTTGGTCTCGTACAGCCGGGAGACCAGCCGCCCGTAGTCCTGGCCCGACGGGTCGGCGACCGCGACGTCCAGCATGGTGCGGGAGACGGTGAGGGGGGTGCGCAGCTCGTGCGAGGCGTTCGCGGTGAAGCGGCGCTGTGCCTCGAAGGACTCCTGGATGCGGCCCAGCATGTGGTCGAAGGTGTCGGAGAGATCCGTGAACTCGTCGCGCCTGCCGGTGAGTCCGATGCGGTGCTCCAGCGAACCGGCGGCGGCCCGGTCGGCCGCCCGGGTGATCTCCTGCAGCGGGCGCAGCACCCGGCCCGCGATGATCCAGCCCCCGGCGAGGCCGATCACGGTGACGACGAGGAGGGCGAGGGCGGAGTACTGCACCACCTGGTGCAGGATCTCGCCCCGGGTGGGGGCGACGGCGTTGTCGCGCGGATTCGACGCCGTGAGCGGGTAGTTGGGGATCTTGTACATGGCCACGTAGACGACGGCCAGGGCGAGCGCGCCCGCGACGACGGCGAACAGGGCGTAGCTGAGCGTCAGCCGAAGGCGGGCGGAGAGGCGGCGGGGACGGGTCGCGGCAGGGTCCTGGGCAGTGCGGAGGGGGGTGCGGGGGGTGTTCACGGCGTTCATACGGAGGGGTCTGATCCTTCGTCGAGGCGGTAGCCGACGCCGGGCACGGTGTGGATGGCCCACGGCTGGCCGAGTCGCTTGCGCAGGGTGGAAATGGTGATGCGGACCGCGTTGGTGAACGGGTCGGCGTGCTCGTCCCAGGCCTTCTCCAGCAGGCTCTCCGCGCTGACGACACCGCCCCGGGCGGCCATCAGGACCTCCAGTACGGCGAACTGCTTACGGGTGAGCGAGACGTAGCGGCCCGAGCGGAACACCTCGCGGCGGAACGGGTCCAGGCGCAGATCCCCGTGTTCGAGGATCGGCGGAGCGCTGTCCTTGGGGCGACGGGCCAGCGAGCGCAGCCGTACGACGAGCTCCTTCAGGTCGAAGGGCTTGGTGAGGTAGTCGTCGGCGCCGAGTTCGAAACCGGTGACCTTCTCGTCGAGGTGGCCCGCCGCGGTCAGCATCAGCACGCGACAGCCGAGCCGGCGCTCCACGATGGTGCGGCAGACGTCGTCGCCGTGCGTGCCGGGGATGTCGCGGTCGAGCACGACCACGTCGTACGGGTACAGGCCGAGGCGTTCGAGGGCGGTGTCGCCGTCCCCGGCGATGTCGGCGGCGATGGCCTCCAGCCGGAGCCCCGCCTGGACGGCCTCCGCGAGATAGAGCTCGTCCTCGACGATCAGCACGCGCATCGGCGGGTTCTCCCTGTGCTTGTGGTGCTTGGCGCACTCGTTCTGTTCGTGGTGCTTGTCGTACGGGCGTCCGGTCCGCCGCCCCATGGAACTACGGCGGGCATATCGGGAACGTATCCGGAACTCGAAACGTCCGGGCAACACGGCGCCCGCTCCACTGGAGGTATTGCACAGCGGCCCCCGGATCCGGGGGACACACGCCGTCCGGAGGAACACATGCGTGAAGTGAAGCGGGCCCGCATCTGGGGGACGGCGGGAGGACTCGTCCTCGCGGGCGCGGTGGGAGTGGGAGCGGCCGCGGTCCTGACGACCGACTCGGGCATGGGGACGCGGGTGGAGGCGGCGGAGGCGGGGGCGGGAGCCCCGGCGGTGCCGCCCGGCGGACGGCCGGGGCCGGACGGGAAGCCTCCGGCGGGCGGTGCGCCGAACCAGGGCGGTGCCCCGAACGAGGACGGTGCGCCGAACGAGGACGGTGCGGCGGACGCGGGCGACGGCGCCGTCCCCGCGGCCCGCACGCTGACGCCCTTCGACACCGGGCACTCCGCTCTGCGCAACCTCGACCCCGCCCTGCTCAAGGCGGTCCAGGCGGCGGCGAAGGACGCCAAGAAGGACGGGGTCGACTTCTTCGTGACCTCGGGCTGGCGCAGCAAGGAGTACCAGCACCGGCTGCTCGACGAGGGCGTGATCAAGTACGGCGGTCTTGAGCGGGCGCGGCAGTTCGTGAAGACGCCGGAGACGTCCGAGCACGCGCTGGGCAGGGCGATCGACATCGGCCCCACGAACGCGGACGACTGGCTCATCCGCAAGGGCGCGGCGTACGGCCTGTGCCAGGTCTACGGCAACGAGATGTGGCACTTCGAGCTGCGCACGGAGCCGGGCGGCACGTGCCCGGCGCTGAAGGCGGATGCGGCGGGGTGAAGCCGATGAGCCGAAACAGGTCCGAGCGCACACTTCCTCCGAAGGGCAGCATGGCATGACGCACGTACGCAACGATCCCTATCCGGACGTGTACATCGGCGGGGGGTTCTCGGAGGCGGGGGCGGAGGCGGAGGCGGAGGCGGGGACACGGTCCGGGGACGGGGCTTCGGGATCGGATCCTTCCGAGCCGGATCCTGATGAGCAGAATTCCGTTGGGCCGGATCCCGTTGGGCAGGATCCCGCGGGGCCGGATCCCGTCGCGGCGGATCCCGTTGCCCCGGCGCCGTTCCGTCGGTGGGTCCAGCGGCTGAGTCCCGTTCCCGCTCCCGGTGGCAGCCACTGGCGGCGGGGGAGGGTCGCAGCGGTCTGTGCTGTTCTCGTGGGGTTCCTGCCGCTCGTCCACGCCGCCGTGCCCAACTCCGTCGGCAATCTGGGCAGTCTGCTGGAGACGGTGCTGCCCTGGGCCGGGCTGGCCGTTCCCTTCGCGCTGGCAGCGGCGGTGCGGCGGCGTTCGGCGTCGGCCGCCGTGGCGGCGGGGGTCGCCGCCGTGCTGTGGCTCGGCGCGTTCTGGCCGGCGGTGGCTGCCGGGTCGGCCGCCGAGAAGCCGAATCTGACCGTCGTGACGCACAACGTGGGTGCCGAGAACCCCGACCCCGGTGGAACCGCGCGCACCCTGCTCGCCGCAGGCCCGGACCTGGTGGCGCTGGAGGAGATCACCGACGGTGCGCTCCCGGCCTACCGGCGGGCTCTGGACAAGGCGCTGCCGTACTCCGTGCGGATCGGGACCGTCGCCCTGTGGAGCCGCCACCCCCTGGCCGACACCCGGCGGGTCGTCCTCGACCCGGGCTGGAGCAGGTCGCTGCGGGCCGAGGTCCGTACCCCCGGCGGTCCGGTCGCTGTGTACGTGGTGCACCTGCCGTCGGTACGGGTCGGTCTCTTCGGCTTCGGTACGGGTGCACGCGACCGGAACATCCAGGAGCTGGACCGGGTGCTGGCCCAGGAGCGGCGGGACAAGGTGCTGCTGCTCGGGGATCTCAACGGCAGCACCGGCGACCGCAGCCTGGCTCCTCTCGTGGGCAGGCTGCGGCCGGTGCAGGACGTGGTGGGCGGGGGGTTCGGGTTCAGCTGGCCCGCGGCGTTTCCGCTGACGCGGCTGGACCATGTGCTGAGTCGTGGGGTGGTGCCGGTGGAGGCGTGGACTCTTGGCGGGACGGGGAGCGACCATGTGCCGGTGGCGGCGCGGGTGCGGGTCTAGGGGCGGAGTCGGTACGGCTGCGCCGGGCGTCCTCAAACACCGGACGGGCTGATCGCGCGTGCCCTCTCGAAGCGCGTGCGTCCCTCGGCCAGGTCCACGATCGGGGCCGGGTAGGCGAAGCGGGCCCGGACCCGGGCTTCCAGGCGCCAGGGCTGGTGGACCGCCGGGCCCGCGAGGTCCGCGAGCTCCGGGACCCAGCGCCGTACGTAGTCGCCCTGCGGGTCGAAGCGCTTCGCCTGGGTGAGGGGGTTCAGCAGGCGGTTGGGGCGGGTGTCCGTGCCCGTGCCCGCCGCCCACTGCCAGTTCAGCTGGTTGTTCGCCACGTCGCCGTCGACCAGGAGGGAGAGGAAGTGCCGGGCGCCCACCCGCCAGTCCACGTACAGGGTCTTGGTGAGGAAGGCGGCGACCAGCAGCCGGCCCCGGTTGTGCATCCAGCCCTCGTGCGCGAGCTGCCGCATCGCCGCGTCGACCACCGGGTACCCGGTCAGGCCCGCCTTCCAGGCCGCGATCTCCTCCGGGGCGGAGCGCCAACGGTCGTTCCTGTCACGGTAGTTGGACCAGGAGGCGGCGGGGCGTGCCGCGAGCACCTGGTGGTGGAAGTCCCGCCAGGCCAGCTGCCGTACGAACGCCTCCGCGCCCGTACCGCCCTTCCGCCGGGCCCGGTGCACCGCTTCCACCGGTGACAGGCATCCGAAGTGGAAGTACGGGGAGAGCCTCGACGTCGCGTCGCCCGGCAGGTCGTCGTGGCGGGCCTCGTACGCCTCGATGCCCGAAGCGGTGTCCGAAAGCCAGGAGTTGAGGCGCTTGCGGGCCGTGCGTTCGCCGCCCGTCGCCAGGGCGGGGGAGGTGGACCCGATCGCCGCGCGCGACGGCAGCCGGTCGCTCGCCACCCGCTCCGGCACCCGTACCGTCCTCGGTGCCGCGACGACCGCGCGCGTGCCCGCCGCCTCCCACCTGCGGTGGTACGGCGTGAACACCGCGAAGTGGTCCTTGTCCGAGCCCGCCGGGGTCTGCGCGCCCGGTGCCAGCACCGTGACCACCGCATCGTGCACCGTCAGCTCGCAGCGGGCCCGCGCGAGCGCCGTCCGCAGCCGTTCCTCGCGGTGCGCGGCGTACCCGCTCGCCCCGCCCGCCACGTGCACCGCCCGCGCTCCGGTCTCGGTCACCACCCGGGCGACCTCCTCGACGACCGCTCCGGTACGGACCACCAGCCGGCCGCCGCGGTCGCGCAGCTCCGCGTCCAGGTCCGCCAGGCAGTCGGCGAGGAACGCGCGCCGGTTCGGCGCCGCGAAGCCCGCGGCCCGTACCCCGTCGTCGAGCACGAACAGCGGCACCACTTCGTCGGCGTCGCGCAGCGCGGCCCGCAGCACGGGCTGGTCGTGGACGCGCAGGTCGGAGGTGAAGAGGGCGACGGCGGTACGGGGCGCCGTACTGCCGTCCGACCTCGTGCGGCTCGTACTGCCGTCCGACCTCGTGCGGCTCGTACGGCTCGTACGGCTCGTACGGCTCATGCGGGGAACCCCATCAGTGCGACCGGCGCCGACGTCGGTGCGGCGGATCCGCCGGCCGGCTCCACCGTGATGCCCATGCCAGACGCCCTGCCGACCGGGCCGTCCAGCAGGACCGCGTCCGTGCGCGCGGCCGGGTTCAGCAGGCCCGCCGCGCGCATGGTGCCGCCGTCGTCGAACCACAGCTGGTAGACCTTGCCCGCCGGTGGCCGCGGCAGTCCGGAGGTAACGAAAGCGGCCCGGTCGCGGCTGCGTGAGACGACGACCGTCGCCGACGCCCCGTCCGCCAGTTTCCCCGTGGTCGCCCTCGCGTCCGGCGCGGCCAGCACCGCTGCCAGCGCCTCGGCCCTGCCCTGCGCCGCCTGCGCCTGCTGCTGCGCGTCCTTCGCCTCCTGGTGCTGCCACACGGCGATCCCGCCGAACGCGGCGGCAGCCGCCACGCACGCGGCCAGGGCGAAGCGGGAGGCGGTCCGACCGTACCGGGTCCGCGGGTGTCCCTGACGTACCGTCAAGGGGCCTTCCTGGCGTTCGGTGGCGATCCGCCGCAGCACCTGGTCCTTCAGGTGGCCGGGCGGCGTCTCGGTCATCGCCCGGCCCAACCGGGCCGCGGTGGAGGTCAGTTCGGCCACTTCCCGGGTGCAGGACGGGCAGGCGGCGAGATGGCGTTCGAAGGCCGCCCGCTCGTCATCGGGCAGGGAGTGCAGTGCGTACGCCCCGGTCAGCGTGTGCAGTTCGGCGGTGCTCATGCGCCCACCCCCAGGCAGTCGCGCAGCCGGATCAGTCCGTCGCGCATACGGGTCTTGACCGTCCCCAGCGGCACGGAGAGGAGTTCGGCGACCTCGCGGTAGGCGAGGCCGCGGTAGTACGCGAGGGTCACCGACTGGCGCTGGAGCTCGGTGAGGGTGCGCAGACAGCGGCGCACCTGCTCGCGTTCGAGGCGCGCCTCGACCTGCTCGGTGACCTCGTCGTACGCGGGCGTACGGTCGAGCAGCGCGGCCCGCTGCTCGCGGTCGGCCGACGCCTGTGCCGAGCGCACCCGGTCGACGGCCCGGCGGTGCGCCATGGTGAGCACCCAGGTCATGCCGCTGCCCCGGGCCGGCTGGAAGCGGGCGGCGGTGCGCCACACCTCCACCAGGACCTCCTGAGCGACCTCCTCGGACTGCGCCGGATCCCGCAGCACGCTGCGGACCAGGCCCAGGACAGGTCCGCTGACCAGGTCGTACACCCGGCCGAATGCCTCCTGGTCGCCCCTGGCCACCCGGCCGATGAGCTCCTGGAGCCCATCGGGTCCGGGGGCGGGTGTGCCTTGAACGCGGACGGCTTCTCTCACGCGACTTTCCTTCGCTGACGGCGGGGCGGGCGGTCCACTCCCACCGGGTATTCGGAGGAGGTGGGACGGTGGGTTGGTCGCCCCGCCCACGATTCTCCGGTCAGCTGCGGCCCGCGGCGCTGTAGGCGCTCCGGTCGGGGGCCGCCCGGCGGGTCCTTGCCGTGTGCAGTGCGCGGATCGCAAGGAAGACCAGCAGGCCGAGCGGCGACAGCAGGATCGTGAACAGCAGCAGCGGGCCCATCAGCAGCGGATGCAGATTCATCTTCCGCGCCTCCAGGAACATCCACTGCCCGATCAAGAGGTCCCAGGCGATGACCTGCGCCCAGATCGCGCCCGCGCCGCCTCCCAGGGCCGTCAGTTCCCGGAAGCCCGCCAGGCTCGGGCTGCTGACCGCCGCCCACAGCTCGGGGAAGACCGGGACCGCCATCGCCAGATAGACGGCCAGGACCGGCAGCACCGTCAGCGGTGAGAGCGCGATCCGTACGGTCCAGCCCCAGCGCGGCGCGAGGATCATCAGCAGCCAGAACGGGGAGGCGAGGAAGAACGCCAGGCCGAAGAGGGTGTGGGTCATGCCGCGAGTTCCTTGTCGTCCCGGTCGGGGCCGCGGTGGTGCGCGGGGCGGGCGCGGAGGGAGAAGGCGATCCCGGCGGCGGTGAGGACGGCGATCGCGCCCGCCGCGATCAGGGTCGTCGCGTCCGGACGGATCAGCGCCTGTCCGCGCAGCGCCTGCCAGGTCACCAGGGCGAGAAGGGCGGTGTACGCGGTGGCGGCGACGGCCGTCAGGCGCAGCCGGATCACCGGGTCGGCGAGCCGGGCGGCGCGCGGGGCCAGCGCCACCAGCAACAGGGCGAGCAGCGGCAGGAGTTGGAGCGAGTGCATGCCGACGAAGTGCGGTACGCGCAGGTCGCCGCCGGTGGTCTCCCAGCCGGTCACGGCCATCGAGGGGCCGCCGTCGGTGATGCCCACGCCGTGTGCCCCGGTGGTGTCCTCGATGCCCGCCTCGCGTTGGGCGGAGGTCTGCGGCGTCATCAGGAAGCCGAGCGCGGTCCCGGCGAGGGCGAGCACCGCACCGGCCTTCACAGCGAGGGAGGTCGCCCGGTCGAGGATCCGGGCCCTCAGCAGGAGTACGGCTATGACCAGGGTGCCCAGCCACAGCACCGCCACGGTCAGGCCCATCACGGCGAACACGGCGCCGTCGAACGAGGATTCCGAGTTGAAGTGACTGCGCTTGCCGCGGACCGCCTGGCCCACGATCAGCACCATTTCCAGGAGGCTCGCCACGGCGACGACGCTCCCGGCCCACTTGCCGGCCTTGGCCGCCCGTCCCCGGGGCAGCAGCGACACCATCCAGGCCAGCGCCAGGCCGTAGGCGGCGAACGACGCCGAGAACTTGAACGGCTTGAACCACACCGGAGAGTTGACGACCGTGCGGTCGTCGACGATCAGTCCGATGCCGGTTAATACGGTGGAAGCGATCATCAGGGCCGAGAAGACGACCAGAGGTCGGTGCCAGGCACGCCAGTCAGGCATGAGTTTCCCCCATGAATGCAATGGATAGTGGTACTCGCCACTATCGGATAGCTAAACTATCCATGCGGGGCTGGGAGTTGGCAAGGCCCTTGAGTAGGAAGAGAGGTGAACGGGCAGTGCGCATAGGTGAGTTGAGCCGCAGGACCGGCGTTCCGGTCCCGACGATCAAGTACTACGTTCGTGAAGGGCTGCTCCCCGCAGGGGAGTTGACCAGCCCGAACCAGGCGAAGTACGGGGGCGAGCACGAGCGGCGGCTGCGCCTGATCCGCGCGCTCCTGGGCGCGGGGAAGCTGTCGCTTGCCCGGATCGGCGAGATCCTCGCGGCGGTGGACGACACCACGCAGCCGACGCACAAACTGCTCGGCGCGGTGGCGGGAGCGGTGGCGTCGCCGAGCGCGGTCGGAGCCGGGGAGCCGTCGGACGCGGCCCGCAGACAGGTGGCCGAACTGTCGGAGCGGCGCGGCTGGTTCGTGCCGCAGGGCCACCCGGACAGCGAGGCACTCGCCCGCACGCTGAGCGAGGCGGAACGGCTCGGCCACGAGGAGTTCGCGGTGGCGCTCGACGCGTACGCGGAGGCGGCGGAGAAGGTGGCGCGGGCGGACCTGGAGTACGTCGGGGGGCGGGGGGCGCGGGACGACGTACTGGAGAGTGTGGTGATCGGGATGGTGCTGGGGGACGCGATGTTCGCATCACTGAGGAGGATCGCGCAGGCGGAGGCGTCGGCGCGGATCTATGGGGCGGGGGCGGGTGGCGCACCCAGCCCGTCCGGCGTTTGAGGACGCACGGCCGCAGGCCGTGCACGGGGCGGAGCCCCGGACATCAGCCCCCGCCGGTGCGAGGCGTGCTGCCCCTGGCCCCGCGGCCAGCGGTTCAGGGAAGGGGCGGGGAGGGGCGTGGCCCGCCGCAGGCGCGACCAGCGGCCCGCAGGGTGCTCGGGGGCGGTGCGGGAGCGGGCGCAGGCCGGAGCGAAGGGGGCGGCTCCGCGCGGGGGCCGCCCCCTTGCCCACCCGTCCCGCCCCAGGGGGCGGCCCCTGTGCCCAAGGGGGCTGGGTGTGGCTCCGAGGGTGCGGCTCCCGCGGGTGCCGTTAGGCCGACGCAGTCTCCTGCTCGCGTTCCACCTGCTCGTTCCACTCCCTCTTCACCGCGCGCCACGCGTCGTCGTCCTGGCCGAGGCGCCAGTAACCGGAGATCGAGAGCCGCTCGCGCGGGATCTCGCGCTCCATCCGCAGGTGCCGGCGCAGGTCCTTCACGAAGCCCGCCTCGCCGTGCACGAACGCGTGCACGTCACCCGCCGGGAACTCCAACTCCCGCACCGCTGCGACCAGTTGCTCGCCGACCGGCGCGGAGCCCCGGTGCAGCCAGGTCACCGAGACGCCGTCCGGCGTCACGATCTTCTGTTCCTCGGCCGCGTCCGAGACCTCGACGAAGGCGTGCACCACCGCACCCGTCGGCATCCGCTCCAGCGAGGCCGCGATCGCGGGCAGCGCGCTCTCGTCGCCGACCAGGAGGTGCCAGTCCGCCGCCGGGTCCGGGGCGTACCCGCCGCCGGGACCCAGGAAGCGGACCGTCTCGCCGGCCCGGGCGCGGGCCGCCCACGGGCCGGCCAGGCCCTCGTCGCCGTGCACCACGAAGTCGATCGCCAGCTCGCCCGCCTCCGCGTCCCAGCTGCGGATCGTGTACGTCCGGTTGACCGGCCACTGCTCCGCGGGGAACTCCTCGCGGATGCGGGCCATGTCGAAGGGCTCCGGATAGGTCACGCCGGGTGCCGGGAAGAGCACCTTGACGTAGTGGTCGGTGAACTCGTCGGCGCCGAGGCTCGCGAGGGCCTCGCCGCCGAGGACGACGCGCACCATGTGCGGGGTGATCCGCTCGGTGCGCAGCACCGTCGCCTCGTGCGCTCGCGGTGCCTTGCGGGCCGGTCGTTCTGCCACGGTGTTCTCCCCAAAACGCTGGACGACTGCATCACTTAATTACTTAGGCTTGCCTAAGCTAAGCTAACAGCTCATCGCTGGAGCACCGAGAGCAGGCGCTGCAAAGAACCTCCCAAGCCCCACCGCTCGGCCAGCGCGTCCAGCGCCACGGGGTCGTGCGGCGCGGACGGCAGTGCCGCGTCGAACGGCGGCAGCGGTACGTCCCCCGCGACCCGCACCACCTTCGGCGCCACCGCGATGTACGGCCGCGCCTCGTCCAGCTTCTTGCGCTGGGACGGGGTGAGCTTCGCGGCGGGGTCGTCGACGGCGGCCATGATCCCGGCCAGGTTCCCGTACGTGTCGAGCAGTTTGGCGGCGGTCTTCTCGCCGATCCCGGGCACGCCCGGCAGGCCGTCGCTCGGGTCGCCGCGCAGCAGGGCCAGGTCCACGTACCCCGGGCCGTCCACTCCGTACCTCTCGCGCAGCCAGGCCTCGTCGGTGACCTGGAGCGTGCCGACGCCCTTGAGCGGGTAGAGGATGCGGCGCCCGCGGGCGTCATCGACGAGCTGGAACAGGTCGCGGTCGCCGGTCACGACGTCGACCGGGCCCTCGGCGCGGCCGGTCAGGGTGCCGATCACGTCGTCCGCCTCGTACCCGTCGGAGCCCACCCGGGCGATACCGAGTGCGGCGAGGACCTCCTCGATCACCGGGACCTGCGGGGAGAGGGTGTCGGGGGTCTCCTCCGCGTCGGGGCCGCCCTCGATCTCCTCGGCGACGCGGTGCGCCTTGTAGGAGGGGATGAGGTCGACCCGCCACTGCGGGCGCCAGTCGTTGTCCCAGCAGGCCACCAGGTCGTCCGGCCGGTGGTCCTGGACCAGGCGGGCGATGAAGTCGAGCAGGCCGCGGACCGCGTTGACGGGGGTGCCGTCGGGGGCGCGGACCGAGTCGGGGACCCCGAAATAGGCCCGGTAGTAGAGGGAAGCGGTGTCGAGGAGCATCAGACGTCGAGTCACGCCCCCGATGATGCCGCACACCACCGACACCGCCCCGGACCGACCGACCGGCTCCGGCTCCACGACCGATACCGCCCCGGACCGACCGACCGGCTCCGGCTCCACGGCCGGCCTCGGCCCCGGACCGACCGACTGGCTCGGGCTCCACGGCCGATACCGCCCCGGACCGGCCGACCGGCTCGGGCTCCACGGCCGATACCGCCCCGGACCGGCCGACCGGCTCAGCCTCCACGGCCGACACCGCCCCGGACCGGCCGACCGGCTCAGCCTCCACGGCCGACACCGCCCCGGACCGACCGACCGGCTCCGGCTTCACGACCGACGCCGCCCCTGATCGACCGACCGGCTCCGCCTCCTCGACCGACGCCGCCCCTGACCGACCGACCGGCTCCGCCTCCACGACCTGCCTCCGCCCCCGGCCCCGCCTGCACCGCACGGCTCCGCGACCCCCTCCCCGCGCGTCGGAGATCCGTAAGTGAACTGGATCACTTTCCGTTTGGCTCGTGCCGCCCGGGGCAGGGGCGCCTTCGGAGCGAGCCTGGTCCGAAGTTCAACTTCTTGATTTGAAGCTGCATCTTCCGGCGGGTGAGAGCGGGCCGAATCCGCGCCGCTCCACGACCTGCCCACGGGGGTGGCAGGTCGTCATCGGTTCAACGCGTGAGGTGTATGTGTCCAGGCTGCAAGCCGAAAACCTGTACAAGGTCTTCGGCAGACGACCCAGCGAGGCGGTCAAGAAGCTCGAAAACGGTTCCGACCGCGACGAGCTGCGCGCCGAAGGTACGACCGCCGCGGTGATCGACGCCTCGTTCAGCGTCGAGCCCGGCCAGATATTCGTCGTGATGGGCCTCTCGGGCTCCGGCAAGTCCACGTTGCTGCGCATGCTCAACGGACTGCTCGACCCGACCGCGGGACGCGTCCTCTTCGACGGACAGGACCTGACCGCCCTGTCCCCGAAGGACCTGCGCGACGTGCGCGCCAAGAAGATCTCCATGGTCTTCCAGCACTTCGCGCTCTTCCCGCACCGCAGTGTGCTGGAGAACGCCGCGTACGGCCTCGAAGTGCAGGGCGTCCCGCGCGCCGAGCGCGAGAAGCGCGCCCACGAGGCGCTGGAGATGGCCGGCCTGAAGGGCTGGGAGAAGTCCTGGCCCGACGAGCTGTCCGGCGGCATGCAGCAGCGCGTGGGCCTCGCCCGTGCGCTCGCCACCGACGCCGACCTGCTCCTCATGGACGAGTCGTTCAGCGCGCTCGACCCGCTGATCCGCCGCGACATGCAGGACCAGCTGCTCGAACTCCAGAAGACCCTGAAGAAGACCATCGTCTTCATCACCCACGACCTCAACGAGGCCATGCGCCTCGGCGACAGCATCGCCGTGATGCGGGACGGCCGTATCGTCCAGCTCGGCACCGCCGAGGACATCCTCGTCACGCCCGCCAACGAGTACGTCGCCTCCTTCACCCAGGACGTCGACCGCTCCCGCGTGCTGACGGCAGGCGCCATCATGGCCGAGCCGCACACCGCGATGGGGACGAAGGACGACGAGGGCAAGGAACTGCGCAACCCGCAGGACGTGCTCGCCGCCGCCCCCGCCACGGTCGCCGCGGACACCCCGATCATCGAGCTGTTCACGCCGTGCTCGACGAGCGGGGTGCCCGTCGCCGTGACCGACGCGAAGGGCTCCCTGATCGGCGTCGTCCCGCGCTCCCGGCTGCTCGCCGTGCTCGGCGAGCCGATGGAGCCGACCGCGCCCGCGCCCATGGAGGACGACGAGGCCGACCAGCAGGACGCCACGAACGTGAAGAAGGTGTCCGCAGGTGCCTAGGCTCAACCTCGGCCAGTGGGTCGACTCCGCAGTCGACTGGCTGACCAAGAACCTCGCGTGGCTCTTCGACTTCATCTCCACCGTCGTCGGCGGCATGCAGGAGGGCATCTACGCCGTCCTTGGTGCCCCGCAGCCGCTGCTCATGGCGGGCATCCTCGCCGTCGTCGCCTTCTGGCTGCGCGGTCTGACCGCCGGTGTGCTCTCCTTCGTCGGCTTCGCGCTGATCGACTCCATCGAGCTGTGGGACGACGCCATGTCGACCCTCTCGCTCGTGCTCGTGGCGACCATCATCACGATGATCATCGCGATCCCGCTGGGCATCTGGGCCGCGCGCTCGGACCGCGTCAGCGCCGTGACCCGGCCGGTCATGGACTTCATGCAGACGATGCCCGCGATGGTCTACCTGATCCCCGGCATCCTGTTCTTCGGCGTCGGCGCCGTCCCCGGCATCATCGCCACCATCATCTTCTCGCTGCCCCCGGGCGTGCGCATGACCGAGCTGGGCATCCGGCAGGTCGACGGTGAACTGGTCGAGGCGGCCGAGGCGTTCGGCACCAGGCCCGGCGACATCCTCAAGCGCATCCAGCTGCCGCTGGCCCTGCCGACGATCATGGCCGGCATCAACCAGAAGATCATGCTCTGCCTGTCGATGGTCGTCATCGCGGGCATGGTCGGCGCCGGCGGCCTCGGTGGCGCCGTCTACCGCGCGATCGGCAACGTCGACATCGGCCTCGGCTTCGAGGCGGGCATCTCCATCGTCATCCTGGCGATGTACCTGGACCGCATGACCAGCTCGCTGGGCACCGCCGTCTCCCCGCTGGGCCGGCGCGCCCTGGCCAAGGCCCGCGCCATGGCCGGCGGCACGAAGATCTGGTCGTACCGTCCGCAGCCCGTCGTGGCCGTCGCGGGCATCGTGGTCCTCGCGCTCGTCGCGGGCAGCATGAGCATGTTCGGCGGCAAGAAGGCCGACACCGCGTCCGACCCGGCGCAGATCGGCAAGGGCAAGAAGATCTCCATGGGTTACATCCCGTGGGACGAGGGCATCGCCTCCACCTTCCTCTGGAAGGAGATCCTGGAGCAGCGCGGCTTCGAGGTCGACGCCAAGCAGTACGAGGCGGGCGCCCTCTACACCGGTCAGTCGACGGGTCAGATCGACCTCAACACCGACGCCTGGCTGCCCACCACGCACGCCCAGTACTGGGCGAAGTACAAGGACAAGCTGGAGGACATGGGCGCCTGGTACGGCCCGACCTCCCTGGAGCTGACCGTCCCGGAGTACATGACGGACGTCAACACCATGGACGACCTCAAGGGCAAGGCCGACAAGTTCGGCGGCAAGATCATCGGCATCGAGCCCAGCGCCGGTGAGATGGGCCTGCTCAAGGACAAGGTCCTCGGCGCCTACGGCCTCGACAAGGAGTACAAGCTCGTCGAGGGCTCCACGCCCGGCATGCTGGCCGAGCTGAAGCGCGCGTACGCCAAGAAGGAGCCGATCGTGGTTCCGCTGTGGTCGCCGCACTGGGCGTACAACGAGTACAAGCTCAAGAAGCTCAAGGACCCGAAGGGCGCCTGGGGCAAGGGCGACGGCGTCCACACGCTGGCCCGCAAGGGCTTCTCGGCGGACAACCCCGAGGTCGGCAAGTGGATCAAGGACTTCAAGCTGGACGAGAAGCAGCTCACCAGCCTTGAGGCGCAGATCCAGAAGTCCGGCAAGGGCAAGGAGCAGGAGGCCGTCCGCGTCTGGCTGAAGACCCAGCCCGGCCTGGTCGAGAAGCTCGCCCCGGTGGCCAAGAGCGCCCCGGCCGCAGGCGGCAAGGACGAGCGGGACCGTGCGGTCGAGATGGGCTGGTTCCCCTGGGAAGAGGACATCGCCGCCACGTACCTGTGGAAGAACGTCCTGGAGCAGCGCGGCTACAAGATCAACCTCAAGCAGTTCGAGGTCGGTCCGATGTACGCGGGTCTCGCCGCCGGTGACGTCGACGTCCAGCTCGACGGCTGGCTGCCGTACACGCAGAAGAACTACTGGGACAAGTACAAGGACAAGCTGACCGACGTCGGCTCCTGGTACGGACCCACCTCCGTCGAGATCGCCGTGCCGTCCTACGTCAAGGACGTCAAGTCCCTGGAGGACCTCAAGGGCAAGGGCGAGCGGTTCAAGGGCAAGATCATCGGCATCGAGCCCGGCGCCGCCGCCATGAAGAACGTCAAGGACAACGTCCTTCCCGGCTACGGCCTGGACGGGGAGTACACGCTCGTCGAGGGCTCCACGCCCGCCATGCTGACCGAGCTGAAGCGCGCGTACGCCAAGAAGGAGCCGGTCGCCGTACTGCTGTGGACGCCGCACTGGGCGTACAACGCGTACGAGATGAACAAGCTCACCGACTCCAAGAAGCTCTTCGGCGAGGGCGACCGCCTGCACATCATCGGCAACAAGGACTTCGGCAAGAACTACCCGCAGCTGACCAAGTGGTTCAAGGACTTCAAGCTGGACGAGAAGCAGCTCGCCAGCCTGGAGGACGAGATCCAGAAGCGCGGCACGGGTCACGAGCCGGAGGCCGTCGAGGCCTGGATGAAGGAGAACCCGGGAATCGCGGACAAGATGGCCCCTGCCGCGGGCTGATCGTCCCCTTCCCCCCGCTTTCCCCGCCGGGCCCCGCCGTTCACGACGAACGGCGGGGCCCGGCTCTTTTCGGCCGTCCGGGGCCCGTCCGGGACTCGTCAGGGACTTGAGGACGGAGCAGGTGGGTAACGCAGGTGTGACATGTGTACGAAACCATGGCATGAAGCTGCGTAGTCTGCTGTGCGTCGGTGGAAAGAACGAGATGGGGAAGGGAGAGGAGCCGCCATGCCAAAGAGCGACAAGGTCGTCGAGGTCGACAAAGCCGTGAAGGACGACGACAAGAAGGACGACAAGGAGATCCTCCGGGTCGGCACGGCCGTCCGGAGGCGGCGCCGCGCCCTGGAGCTCACCCTCGCCGTGGTGGCCCAGCGCAGCGGACTGTCGGTGCCCTTCCTCAGCCAGATAGAGAACGAGCGGGCCCGCCCCAGCATGCGTTCCCTCCAGCGCGTCGCCGAGGCGCTGGAGACCACGGCGGTGCAGCTCCTCGCCGCCGCCGACTCCGCGCTCTCCGTCGACCTGCTGCGGGCCGCCGACGACCCCGGGCTCGAACTCGGCTCCGGGGTACGGCCGTTGGTGCGCGGCCACCACCAGCTGCACGCCGTGGAGTTCACCGGCATGCAGGACGCGGGCCGCGAGTACCAGCACCGCAACGACGAGCTGATGTACGTCGCGGACGGCGCGGTGGAGGTCGAGGCGGAGGGCCGCGCCTACCGGCTGTCCCGCGGCGACACCCTGCACCTGTCCGGCGGGGTGCGGCACCGGTGGCGGGCCACCGAACCGGACACCCGGATCGTGGTCGTGGCGGTCGCCGAACACATCGACGCCGCCGACGAATCGCGGCGGTGAGCGCGCGGTGCGGATCGTCTCGCTGGTGCCGTCGCTGACCGAGGCGATCGCCGTCACCGTGCCGGGCGCGCTGGTCGGGGCCACCGACTGGTGCACCCGCCCGGCGGACCTCGGGCCCGGTGTCGTACGCATCGGCGGCACCAAGAACCCCGACGTTCCGGCGGTCCTCGCGCTGCGCCCCGACCTCGTCGTCGCCAACGAGGAGGAGAACAGGGAACCTGACCTCGCCGCCCTGCGGGCGGCGGGCACCGAAGTCCTGGTCACCGAGGTGCGCACCCTGCGGCAGGCCTTCACCGAGCTGGAACGGGTGCTGCGCGCGTGCGGGGCGGCCGGCCGCCCCCAGTGGCTGACCGCGGCGGAGAAGGCGTGGGCCGCGGTGACCCCCGCGGCACCCGCCCGTCGGGCCGTCGTGCCGGTCTGGCGGCGGCCCTGGATGGTGCTCGGCCGGGACACCTTCGCGGGCGACCTGCTGCGCAGGCTCGGCGTCGAGAACGCGTACGCCGCCCACGAGGACCGCTACCCGAAGATCGGCATCGACCAACTGGTCGCCGACGGCGCCGAGTTGGTGGTCCTCCCCGACGAGCCCTACCGCTTCACCGCCGACGACGGGCCGGAAGCCTTCCCCGGGCTCCCGGCCGCGCTCGTCGACGGACGCATGCTCACCTGGTACGGGCCCTCGCTGGCCGACGCCCCGGCCGCCCTCAGCGCGGCGCTGCGAGCAGCGCGCCGCTGAACAGGCCCCGTACGGTACGGACCGCCGTCACCGCCCACGCCGCCACCAGCAGGACGAACAGACCCGTCGCCAGCCACCCGAGGGCTTCGAGCCCGGTGTGCCTGGCCAGGCCGGCGGCTCCCGTCACGCACGTACCGACGGGGAAGGTGAAGCCCCACCACGTCATCGCGAACGGCATTCCGGCGCGGGCGGCCCGGACGACCAGTGCGACGGCCAGCAGCAGCCACAGCAGGGCGAAGCCGAGCACCGGAACCCCGTAGACGACGGCGAAGGCCTGGAAGCCGTGGGCGTACGTCGCCCCGATCGCCCCCGGAGCGACGTCCGCGAGCTGGTTGACGGCGGTGGTCGACTGGCCGAGCGGGCCGAGCACCAGGAACAGCGTGGGAGTGAGCGCCAGCGGCAGCGGGCCGTGCACGATCAGCCGGGCGAAGATCAGCGGCAGCAGGAGCAGCGTGGCCAGCAGGCTCAGCCCGAACAGGGCGTAGCAGGCGAGCAGCATCGAGGTCCGCAGCTGCCCCTGCGGCAGGTGCGGGATCAGCTGCGGTCCCAGCGCCGCCGACACCATCGGCGCGACCACCGGCAGCAGCCACACCGGCGAAGCGCTCCCCGGCCCCTCTATCCGGTGCCGTACGACCATCAGGTACGGGATGGCCAGCGCGGCCAGCAGTCCGAGGGCGGTGCCGGTCACCCAGAGCACGGACGCGACGGCGAGCGCGGCGTCCGGGCCGAGAACGTCCTGCCCGACGGCCATCGTCGAGCCGCCGACGGCGAGCACGGCCATCGCCAGGCAGCCGTAGAACGGCGCGACCGCCGGATCGAGGAGGTGCGCGCGGGCCTGGTCGCGGTGGTGGTGCCAGTGGGCGGCGCGGGCCGGCAGGAGAGTCACCAGGACGACTGCGGCGAGCGCCCAGGCGCAGGTCAGCGCGGTGTGCAGGACGGGGGAACGGTACGGGAGGGCCGTGCCGGCGGTGGCCAGGATCGCGGTGCCCATGACGGTGGCGTACCAGTTGGGGCCGAGGTGGCGCAGGGGGGAGGTGCGGGGAGAGGCGGGGAGCGCTGGGGTGGGAGCGAGGGGGTTCGCGGTGGTGGCCATGTATCCAGCGTCGGCCCAAGGACCCGCCCCCACCAGGCACTATGTCTCTATGGGCACATAAGCTGGGGTTATGAGCCCCGAGTCGCCGGTACCCGTACAGCTGTCGCACCGTGTCCCCGACCTGGCGGCGCTGGAACTGCTCCTCGCCGTCGCCCGGCTCGGGAGCCTCGGGCGGGCCGCCCGGGAGCGGGGCATCTCGCAGCCCGCGGCCAGCGGCCGGATCCGGTCGATGGAGCGGCAGCTGGGGGTGACGCTGGTGGAGCGCTCGCCGCGGGGATCACGGCTGACGGCCGCCGGAGCGCTGGTCACGGACTGGGCCGGGCGGATCGTCGAGGCGGCGGAGGCCTTCGACGCGGGCGCGCGGGCGCTGCGCGGTCAGCGGGACTCGCGGCTGCGGGTGGCGGCGAGCATGACGATCGCGGAGTACCTGCTGCCGGGCTGGCTGGTCGCGCTGCAGGCGGAGCGGCCGGGGACGGCCGTGTCGCTGCTGGCGGGCAACTCGGCAGCTGTGGCACGGCAGTTGCTGGAGGGGGCCGCGGACCTGGGGTTCGTGGAGGGGCTCGCGGTGCCGGAGGGGCTCGACGGAGTGGTGATCGGGCACGACCGGCTGATAGTGGTGGCGGCGCCGGGGCACGCGTGGGCGCGGCGCGGACGACCGTTGGCCGCGGCGGAGTTGGCGGCCACGCCGCTCATCCTGCGGGAGGAGGGGTCGGGGACCCGGCAGGTCCTCGACGCGGCGCTGGCCCCGTACGGGGGGCTGGCGGAACCCCTCCTTGAGCTGTCCTCCACGACCGCCGTGAAGGCGGCGGCGGTGAGCGGGGCCGGGCCGAGCGTGCTGAGTGAGCTGGCGGTGGGGGAGGAGGTGGCGTCGCGGCGGCTCGTGCGGGTGGAGGTGGAGGGGGTGGTCCTGCGGCGCGACCTGCGGGCGGTCTGGCCCACGGGGCCGGGTCCTGCGGGGCCGGGGAGGGATCTGCTGGGGCTTACCCGGAGGGGGTAGGGGGGAAGGCCGGTGCGGGGCGCTTGGGCGCGGTGCGGGGTGATGGGGGGAGGTGTGTGGGTGGGCGCCGTGCGGGTGCGTCGTGGCTGGTCGCGCAGTTCCCCGCGCCCCTGGTTCCTCGGTCGCCGGGCACCGCACGCGGAGCGGTGGGGGTGCAGTCCGGAGGAGGGCGGGTGAGGAGAGCGAAACCATCGCGTGAGCACGCGGTGGGTGCCCGGTGTCATACGGACAGTCACCGACCCCGGGGTCGGCGGGCAGCGGTCCGCTTCGTAGGGTGCGCCGTGCCCGGTGCCACTGCGGGCGGTGTCCGGTTCCCCACGGGCACCTTCACTGTCATCTGCCGAGGAGTTCGTGTGTCCCACCGGAAGAAGCTCGCCCTGCGTGCCGCCGCCCCCGTCGCCGTCCTGGCGCTCGCCCTGACGGGCTGCAACGGGGACGACAAGGCCGAGGGTGCCAAGGGCGGTGCTGCCGGAGCCGCCAAGGAGACCGGCGGCGCCGAGAAGCCCCCGGCCGACGGCGCCGGCGGCGCGGGCGGCGCAGGGGAGGCCGCGGGCAAGAAGGAGCTGGGCACCGGCGAGGCCGTGACCAGCCCCTTCAAGGAGAAGGAGGCCGGACAGGTCACGTACGAGATCGTCGCCCAGAAGGTGGACGTCGGCACCGAGGCCGACGCCAAGAAGATGGTCGACGACCCGGCGAAGGCCAAGGGTCTGGTGCCCGTCGTCGCCCATGTGAAGTACACCCACAAGAGCGGCAAGCCCGTCGCGGACTACCCGGACGTCGGCGACAACGTCGAGATCCACGCCGACGGCGCCCGCGGCGGTCTGCTGATCGGCGCCTCCGACGACGCCCCCGGCTGTGAGTCCGACAGCGACATCGAGAACTGGAAGCCGGGCCAGAGCCACGTCATCTGCGAGACCTACATGATCCCCAAGGGTGCCAAGGAGATCGAGGTGCACTGGGCGGCGGACGACGACTCCACGGAGCCGTTCATCTGGAAGTTCAAGGGAGCCTGACGCCGGATTCGGAGGCGGCGGCCGCGACCAGGGCCTGCATCACCCGCAGGTCCTGGCCCATCTCCGGATGCCACTGGACGCCCAACACCCAGGCGGTGCCCGGGAGTTCGACGGCCTCGACGGTGCCGTCCGCCGCGTGGGCCGACACCACCAGGCCTTCGCCGAGCCGGTCAACGGCCTGGTGGTGGTACGTCGGTACGTCGTCCGGGTCCGGCACGGCCGCCGCGTAGCGGGTGCCCGGCACCGGTGTCACCGGGTGCTCCCCGAAGACGCCGACCGTCCGCGCGTGCCCGTCGAGGTGCTGGACGAGGGTGCCGCCGAGCGCCACGTTCAGCAGCTGCATGCCCCGGCAGACGCCCAGCAGCGGGGTGCCGTCGGCCAGGGCCGCCCGGATCAGGGCGAGTTCCCAGGCGTCCCGCCGCACGGCGGGCGGCCCGGTGCGCGGATCGCGCTCCGCCCCGTACCGCACGGGCTCCACATCGGGCCCGCCCGCGATCACCAGGGCGTCGAGACGGGCCACGACCTCCGCCGCGTACGACGGGTCGTCGGGCGGCAGCAGGGCGGCGGTGCCGCCCGACGCCTGCACGAGCTGCGGGTAGCCCGCCGGGACCAGGGTGGCCGGGAGGTCCCAGACGCCCCACTTCACGGACTGTTCCAGATACGTGCTGATGCCGACGAGGGGCTTGCGGGGCACGGGCGGATCCTCCAACTACGGGGGTGCGAAAGCTACTTGCGGTCGAGTTCGGCCTCGGCGGCGGCCAGTGCCGCGAACTCCTCCTCCGGCGCGGACGCGACCAGACGGTGCCGAGAGTAGAGGGCGAAGTAGGCGAGTGCGACGCCGTACACGGCGAGCGCGGTGAACGCCGCGGTCTTGTCCACCAGGAACGTCGCCACCAGCGCGAACAGCGCCAGCACGAAGGCCGTCGACGACGTGGCGATGCCGCCGGGGGTCCGGTACGGGCGCGGCAGCCCGGGTTCGCGGCGGCGCAGGACGATGTGCGACAGCGCCATCAGGGCGTACGAGATGGTCGCGCCGAACACCGCGATGTTCAGCATCCTGGCGCCGTTGCCGGTCGAGGCGGCCAGCGCGAAACCGATCGCGCCCGGGATGAGCAGCCCGAGGTACGGCGCCTTGCGGCGGCTGGTGAGGGACAGGAACCGGGGCAGGTAGCCGGCCCGGGACAGCGCGAAGAGCTGGCGGGAACCGGCGTAGATCAGGGAGAAGAACGAGGCGACGAGACCGGCCAGGCCCGCGTAGTTGACGAACCGGCTGAGCCCGGTCGCCGCACCGTCGCCCTGGAGCGCCACGACCAGCGGGTTCCCCGCGTCCTGCACGGCGGCCGAGCCGCGCGCACCGGTCGCCGCGAAGAACGTCAGCATCGCGAGCAGGATCAGGACGCCCATCGCGATCGACAGGGCGCGCGGCATCGACCGCACCGGGTCCTTCGCCTCCTCGGCGGCCAGCGGCACTCCTTCCACACCGAGGAAGAACCACATGCCGAACGGGAACGCCGACCAGATCCCGATCAGCCCGAACGGCAGCCAGGAGTTCGCGCCGAACGCGCCGTTGTCCACCGGGATGTCATTGAGGTTGTCCGCGTTGAACTCGGTGAACGCACCCACCGCGAAGATCAGCAGCGCCGCCACCGCGATGGCCGTCACGACCAGGCTGAAGCGCAGCGCCTCGCCGACGCCCCACAGATGGATGCCGATGAAGATCACGAAGCAGGCGAGGTAGACCGGCCAGCCGGAGGTCAGTCCGAAGAGGTTGAGCGACTCGACGTAGTCGCCGATGAAGATGGAGATCGCGGCCGGGGCGAGGATGTACTCGATGAGGATCGCCGTGCCGGTGAGAAAGCCGCCCCAGGTGCCGAGCGCCCGGCGGGCGAAGCCGTAACCGCCGCCCGCGGTGGGGAGGATGGCGGACAGCTCCGCGAGGGCGAAGACCAGACAGGCGTACATCACGCCCATCAGCAGGGTGGCGATGGCGAGACCGCCGAAGCCGCCCTTGGAGAGACCGACGTTCCAGCCGGAGAAGTCGCCCGAGACGACATAGGCGACGCCGAGCCCGGTGAGCAGCAGCCAGCCCGCGCTGCCGCGGCGCAGGGCGCGCCGTTTGAGGTAGTCGGAACCCTCGGGGCCCGCCGGGCCTGCCGCCCCCGCAGCCCCTCCCGGCCCTGACGCCCCTTCCGGGCTCGCTGGGCCTGTGCGTTCTTCCGTGGCCATGGGCCGCTCCCGCCGTTGCCTGGCAATGGTGTGGCTCCACACCATTGCGGCCGTGGCGGGAGTGCGCAACCCCCGTGCGATTACGGGGAAGTTACTTCCCCGCAGGGCGCGCCGGGAATCACCGGGAATGATCGCGGTCAGGTTCGCCGTCAGGTGTCGCGGTCAGATGTCGCGGTCAGGAATCGCGGTCAGGTATTGCGGTCAGGTATTGCGGTCAGGTCAAGAACCCCCGCAGCAGCGCCGCCGTCCCCGAGCAGTGCTCCCGCATCATCTCGCGCGCCGCCTCCGCGTCCCCGTCGAGCACGGCCTCGACGAGGGCGGTGTGCTGGGCCTGCGAGTGCTCCAGGTTGCGCACCAACAGGGGGATGCAGTCGAGGAGTTCGTTCACCTCGGCCCGTACGGCGGCGTACCGGGCGGCCAGCGTGGGCGACCCGGACAGCTCCGCCAGCGTCAGGTGCAGGAGGGTGTCCGCACGGCGGTAGTCGGCCAGCGGTGCGTCGTGCGTCGCGGCCAGCGCGGCTCGCAGCCGGTCCGCGTCCGCTCCCGCCAGGCCCTCCCCGGCGCAGAGCCCGGCCGCGCCGACCTCCAGCACCTCGCGGAACCGCAGCGCGTCCTCCACGTCCAAGGCCCCGACCCGGCGCCGCAGTTCGGCCTCGCCGGGGGTCTCGGGCCGACGGCATACGAACGTACCCCCGTACCGCCCCCGCCGGCTCTCCACCAGCCCCTGCTCCTGGAGCACCTTCAGCACCTCGCGCAGGGTGACCCGGCTTATCCGCAGCCGGTCGGCCAACTCCCGCTCGGCGGGCAGTCGTTCGCCCGCCGGTACGAGCCCGAGGCGGAGCACCTGCAGCACCTGCTCCAGCGCCTCCTCGAAACCGTTGCCCGCCCGCACGGGACGCAGCACGGCCGTCAGCCTGTCGTCGCGTACGCCGCCGCTCCGTACCCCGTCTTTTCGTACCTCATCGCTTCGCACCTCGTCCGACACGCGCCCGAACCCCCTTCCCAATCAATGGTCTTGGGTCATACCTTAGAGCTCCCGGCCGACGCAGGAGGTACATCCCCGTGGCAGCACAGCCAGGTCCCGCAGACCGCACACCCCCGCTCCCGCTCGAAGAGCTGCGCGCCCTGGTCGCGGACGGCGAGATCGACACCGTCGTCCTTGCCTTCCCCGACATGCAGGGGCGCCTGACGGGCAAGCGGTTCGCCGCCCCGTTCTTCCTGGACGACGTACTGACCAACGGCGCGGAGGGCTGCAACTACCTCCTCGCCGTCGACGTCGACCTGAACACCGTCGACGGCTACGCCATGTCCTCCTGGGACAGCGGCTACGGCGACTTCGCCATGCGTCCCGACCTCGCCACCCTGCGCCGCGTGCCCTGGAACGACGGCACCGCCCTGCTGATGGCCGACCTGCTGTGGCACGACGGCTCACCCGTCGTCGCCGCGCCCCGGCAGATACTCCGCCGCCAGCTGGAGCGCCTCGCCGAGCTCGGACTCACCGCCCACGCGGGCACCGAGCTCGAATTCATCGTCTTCAAGGACACCTACGAGCAGGCCTGGGACGCCAACTACCGCGAACTGACCCCGGTCAACCAGTACAACGTCGACTACTCCATCCTCGGCACCGGCCGCGTCGAGCCCCTGCTGCGCCGCATCCGCAACGAGATGGCCGTCGCAGGGCTGACCGTCGAGTCCGCCAAGGGCGAGTGCAACCCCGGCCAGCACGAGATCGCCTTCAAGTACGACGAGGCCCTCACCACCTGCGACCAGCACGCCCTCTACAAGAACGGCGCCAAGGAGATCGCCGCCCAGGAGGGCGTCTCGCTCACCTTCATGGCGAAGTACAACGAGCGCGAGGGCAACTCCTGCCACATCCACCTCTCGCTGCGCGACGCCGACAACCGCAGCGTCATGGCGGGCGACGCCGACAGCCCCGACGGCATGTCCCCGCTGATGCGCCACTTCCTCGCCGGACAGCTCGCCGCGCTGCGCGACTTCTCCCTGCTCTACGCCCCCAACATCAACTCGTACAAGCGCTTCCAGCCGGGCTCGTTCGCCCCGACCGCCGTCGCCTGGGGCCACGACAACCGCACCTGCTCGCTGCGCGTCGTAGGCCACGGGCCCTCGATGCGCTTCGAGAACCGGCTCCCCGGCGGCGACGTCAACCCCTACCTGGCCGTCGCCGGGCTGATCGCCGCCGGACTGCACGGCGTCGAGCAGAAGCTCGAACTCCCCGAGCCCTGTACCGGGAACGCGTACACCGCCGACTACGAGCACGTCCCCACCACGCTGCGCGAGGCGGCCGAGCTGTGGGGAGCGAGCCCCATCGCCAGGGCGGCCTTCGGGGACGAGGTCGTCGCGCACTACGCCAACATGGCGCGGGTCGAGCTGGACGCGTTCGATGCGGCGGTCACGGACTGGGAGCTCCGGCGCACCTTTGAGCGGATGTAGCTCCTCCGCCCTGTGCGGGGCCGGTGGGCATGTGCGGGCACGTCGTGGCTGGCCGCGCAGTTCCCCGCGCCCCTAAAAGCCTGCCCCCTAGCCCCCTCGGGCGGCTGAAGCCGCCGCCCCCTAGCCCCCTTGGGCAGCGGGGCCGCCCCCCCCAGGGGCGGGACGGGTGGGCAAGGGGGCGGCCCCCCCACACGAAGCCCCACCCTCCCGACCGCACCCCCCGGACACCGCCCCACCCCCGTAAGGAACCGAACCCCTTGCAGATCCTGAATCCCGCCACCGGCGAAGTCATCGCCACCGTCCCCGCCGCGACCACGGCAGACGTCGACGCGGCAGTAGCACGCGCGACAGAAGCCCAGCGCACCTGGGCCTCCGCCGCCCCCGCCGACCGCGCCCGCCACCTCCGCCGCTTCGCCGCCACCGTCGACCAGCACATCGAGGAACTCGCACAGCTGGAAGTGCGCGAAGCCGGCCACACCCTCGGCAACGCCCGCTGGGAAGCGGGCAACGTCCGGGACCTCCTCGACTACGCGGCCGGGGGAGCGGAACGCCTCAACGGCCGCCAGATCCCCGTCCCCGGCGGCCTCGACGTCACGATCCTCGAACCCCTCGGCGTCATCGGCGTGATCGCCCCGTGGAACTTCCCCATGCCGATCGCCGCCTGGGCCACCGCCCCCGCGCTCGCCGCGGGCAACGCGGTGCTCCTCAAGCCCGCCGAGACCACCCCCCTCACCGCACTCCGGCTCGCCGAACTCGCCCTGGAATCAGGCCTTCCCGAGCACCTCTTCCAGGTCCTCCCCGGCGAGGGCGCCGTCGCGGGCAACGCGCTCGTCGAACACCCCGGCGTCGGCAAGATCGTCTTCACCGGCTCCACCCGCGTCGGCAAGCAGATCATGGCCAAGTGCGCCGACCGTGTGAAGCGCGTCACCCTCGAACTCGGCGGCAAGAGCCCCAACATCGTCTTCGCCGACGCCGACCTCGAAGCCGCCGTCGCCGCCACCCCCATGTCGTTCCTCGACAACTCCGGCCAGGACTGCTGCGCCCGTACCCGCATCCTCGTCGAGCGCGGCGTGTACGACCGCTTCCTCGAACTCCTGGCCCCCGCCATCGAGTCGATCGTCGTCGGCGACCCCTCCGACGAGAAGACCCAGATGGGGCCACTGATCTCCAAGTCCCAGCTGGAGAAGGTGCGTTCGTACGTCCCCGAGGGTGCGGAAGCGATCCGGGGGACGGCCCCCGACGGCCCCGGCTTCTGGTTCCCGCCGACCGTCCTCACCGGCCTCGACGCCGACGCGCCCGCCGCCGTGGAGGAGATCTTCGGCCCCGTCGCCGTCGTCCTCCCCTTCGACGACGAGGCCGACGCGATCCGCCTCGCCAACGCCACCGAGTACGGGCTCGCCGGATCCGTCTGGACCCGCGACGTGGGCCGCGCACTGCGCGTCGCACAGGCAGTCCGCGCGGGCAACCTCGCCGTCAACTCCCACAGCAGCGTCCGCTACTGGACCCCCTTCGGCGGCTACGGCCAGTCGGGCCTGGGCCGCGAACTGGGCCCCGACGCCCTCACCGCTTTCACCGAGACCAAGAACGTCTTCATCAGCACGGAGGCCTGAACCATGACCACTGAAGAGATCATCTGCCGCCGCCTCGTCGGACGCACCGCCGTCATCACCGGAGCCGGCAGCGGGATCGGCCTCGCCGCCGCCCGCCGCCTCGCATCCGAGGGTGCGAACGTCGTCTGCGGCGACATCGACGAGACGGCGGGCATGGCCGCCGCCGAAGCAGTGGGCGGCACCTTCGTCAAGGTCGACGTCACCGACGCCGAACAGGTCGACGCGCTCTTCAAGGCCGCGTACGACACCTACGGCAGCGTCGACATCGCCTTCAACAACGCCGGCATCAGCCCGCCCGACGACGACTCCATCCTCACCACGGGCCTGGAGGCCTGGAAGCGCGTCCAGGACGTCAACCTCACCTCCGTCTACCTCTGCTGCAAGGCCGCCCTCCCGTACATGCAGCGCCAGGGCCGGGGCTCGATCATCAACACCGCGTCCTTCGTGGCGATCATGGGGGCCGCGACCTCCCAGATCTCGTACACCGCGTCCAAGGGCGGCGTGCTGGCCATGTCGCGCGAGCTGGGCGTGCAGTTCGCCCGGGAGGGCATCCGCGTCAACGCGCTCTGCCCTGGGCCCGTCAACACCCCGCTCCTGCAGGAACTGTTCGCGTCCGACCCGGAGCGGGCGGCCCGCCGTCTGGTGCACATCCCGCTCGGCCGGTTCGCCGAGGCGACCGAGATCGCGGCGGCCGTCGCCTTCCTCGCCAGCGACGACTCGTCCTTCGTCAACGCGACGGACTTCCTGGTCGACGGCGGCATCTCGGGCGCATACGTCACCCCGCTGTAGGGCCTGTCCGGCGGATCAGGCTGCATGGGGTGACCTTGCCCGTTCGGTTCGGCGGAGCGGGGTCTGGTGCGTGCAGATGCAAGGCGGAGGATTGAGGCGACGCGGAGCGTCGTCGATTGACGACAACGCCGCAGATGTGCGTGCCAGGGCATGCGACCGCGGCAAGATCCGCCGGACAGGCCCTAGGCCTGCCCTTAAGGTGAGCCGCATGAGCATGACGACCCCGCCCGGCTGGTACCAGGACCCCAGCGCTCCCACCCAGGAGCGCTGGTGGGACGGCAACGCCTGGAGCGCGCACACCCGTGCCCCCGGCCAGCCCCAGCAGCCCCCGGCGCCCGCACCCCAGCAGGCGCCGCAGTTCGGCCAGCCGCAGCAGCCGCAGGGTTACGGATACCCGGGCGCCGCCCCGCAGCAGTACGCCACCCCGCAGCCCCCGCCGGCACCGCCCGCCGGGGGCGGCTCGGGCGGCGGGCTCAGCAAGAGCGCGCTCATCGCGGTCGTCACCGCGGGAGTCGTCCTGGTCGCCGCGATCGTCACCGGCGTCGTCGTCCTCGGCAAGGACGACGACCCCGCGCCTCCGGTCGCGGCGCCCTCGTCCTCCCCCGAGGTCCCCGGCGGCGGGCAGAACGTGCCCACCCCGCCGCCCGCCTCGGCCCCGGCCGGTGACGCCGGCACCCTCCCGGACCAGCTGAACGGCATCACGCTGCCGATCCTCGACGGCTGGGAGCGGCCCGAGTTCGGCGGCGACCGCGAAGCCGCCACCATGCAGACCAAGGAGACGTACGACTGCCCGGCCGACGGCGGCTTCTGCCACCACGGCACGGTCACCTCGCGCACCGCGCCCTCCGACCAGACCACCCCGGAGGCCGTCGCCAAGGCCGACATCGCGAAGGCCACCGACCTCGCCTACAACAAGGACTCCCTCGGCCGCCAGAAGTACGGCGGCGTGAAGTCCCACACGGAGGTCAAGTCCGAGGCCGTCACCGTCGCGGGCAAGCAGGGCTACCTGGTCCGCTGGAAGGTCGTCACCGGCAAGGGCGCCGGCGGCCACGTCCAGTCCCTCGCCTTCCCCAGCAGCCTGGGCCCCGGGTCGATCATCCTGGTCCGCTTCAACTTCGACGAGGGCCCCGGCGGACCGCCGCTGGACGGCATGGACAAGATCACCCAGGGCATCCGCAACACGACCTGACCCCCGCCGCTGCCTCGCGACCCGCCCCCGGGCGGGGCCTCACAGGAAGGTGTGGCCCTCGCCCCGGTAGGTGGGCACGGTGTCCGTCACCCGGTCGCCCTCGATCAGCTGCAACCGGGCGAAGCGCTCGCACAGTTCACCCGCCTTGGCGTGCCGGAACCACACCTTGTCACCGATGAGCAGATCGTCCGCCGCCGCCCCGAGCAGCGGCGTCTGCACCTCGCCCGCCCCCTCCTGCCCGTCGTACCGCAGCCCCTCGGGCAGGTACGGCACGGGGGAGCGGTCAGGCCCTGCGACGCCCGACGCGGGATACCCGCCGCCGAGCACCGTCACGACCCCGACCCCCGGACGCCGTACGACCGGCATCGCGAAGAGGGCGGCCGGACGCCCGCTGAACGACCGGTAGTTGTCGAACAGCCGCGGCACGTAGAGCCCCGACCCGGCCGCCACCTCGGTCACGGCGTCCTCCGCGACGGTGCTCTCCACGCTCCCGGTGCCGCCGCCGTTCACGAACTCCAGATCGGGTACGACCGACCTGACCGCCCGTACGACGGCAGCCCGCCGCACCGCCAGCTCGCGGCGCGCCGCACCCTGCATCGCGCGCACCAGCCGGGAGCGCACCGGCCGCCCGGCGATCGAGTCGCCGACGCCCGCGACATGGCCCTCGTACGCCATGATCCCCACCAGCCGGAAGCCGGGCCGCCGGTCGATCGACCGGGCCAGCTCGGCCAGCTGCGCGGGCTCGCGCAGCGGCGAACGCAGCGCCCCGATCCGCACCCTCCCACCCAGCATCCGCAGCGAGGTGTCCAGCTCCAGACAGACCCGGATCTCCTCCGTCCCGCCGTCCCGCGCCCGCTCGATCAGCTCCAGCTGCGCGGCATCGTCCACCATCACGGTCACGGCGGCGGCCAGCTTCGGATCGGCCGCCAGCTCCGCGTACGCTCCGCGGTCGGCGGACGGATAGGCGAGCAGCACGTCATCGAAACCGGACCGCGCCAGCCACAGCGACTCGGCCAGGGTGTACGACATCACCCCGGCGAAGCCGTCCTTCTCCAGTACGCGCTCCAGCAGCGCCCGGCACCGCACCGACTTGCTCGCCACCCGTACGGGCTTGCCGCCCGCGCGACGTACGAGATCGGCGGCGTTGTCGTCGAAGGCCTCCAGGTCGACGACGGCCAGCGGACCGTCGAGATGCGCGGTCGCCCGGTCGTAACGGGCACGGTCGTCGGCTCGGGGAGCTGTACGAGGAGTCATGGGCGCAGCTTGCCAGAGTGGATTACCGCCCGGTAGGCCCTGACGGGCCGCTGGTTCCATTCGGGCAGGAGAGAGCCGGAGGGGGACGATCCGGTCAGATCGGCCCCATGCCGCACATCGGTTCCCGTCGCGGCCCGGCCAGCCCGTAGAGTGACGGAATCCCGCTGGCAGCCCGGGTGACGGGGCTGCTGAAGGGCACAAGCCGGGAGTACGACAACAGACGGACCTGGGGGCCGGGATGACCACCGAACCACACCACCCCGTCACCCCACCCGTCCCCCCTTTCCCACCCCCCACAACCACGCCGCCGCTGCGGTCCCCCGCACCGTCCCCTGTAGACACGCTGCCGCCACCTCCGTCCACCACGCCGCCACCGCCGTCCTCTTGGGCGGCGGGGCCGCCCCCCGGGGGCGGAACGGGCGGGCAAGGGGGCGGCCCCCACGCGGAGCGCCCCCTCCCGCGACCGCACGCGCTCGCCACCGCCCCGCGCCCCGAGCAACCGCCCCATCCCGCGACCGCCCCACGCCCGCCCCGCACCCCCGCCCGCCTGGCCACCCTCACCGCCTCCACCATCCTCGGCACCGGCCTCATCGTCGGCGCCGCCGCCGGCAGTTGGCTCGCCTCCGACGCCCCCCGGACGCCCACCGCGAGCACCCGCTTCGCCGACGCCCGCACCGCCTGGCGCAGCGTCCCCGTCGACACCCTCTTCCCACGCGCCCTCAAGGGCTCCGGAGCGGGCCCCGGCGGCGCCGACCGGGCCTGGACCCGGGTCGCCGTCGCCCCCGACAGCACCTGTACGAACGCCCTGGACCCCCTCCTCCTCAAGGCCCTCGGCCCCGTCGGCTGCACCCGCCTGCTGCGCGCCACCTACACCGACGCCACCACCAGCAGCGTCACCACCGTCGGCATGGTCTTCACCCAGGCCGACGAGGCCGCGACGAACGCCCTGCGCACCCGCTTCGCCCGCGAAAAGCTCGCCGAGCGCACCGATCTGATGCCGCGTACGTTCCCGGTGCCCGGCACCGTCGCGGCCGGATTCGGCGACGGGCAGCGGGCCAGCTGGGCGATCAGCATCCTCAAGGACGTGCCCGTCGTCGTGTACGCGGTCTCCGGCTTCGCCGACGGACGCACCGTCACCGACCCTCAGCCCGCCACGCTCGCCACCGCCGTCGGCGCGACCTCCGCCCCCGCCGAGTCGGGCCTCGCGCACGAGGCCAAGGGCATCGCGGACCGTGTCGAGCGCGGGCTGCGCAGAACCGTCAACTCGCCCACGGAGCAGCCCGGATGACCCCCCGACGCGCGAGTCCCCGACGACTCGGCACCTCACGTCCGGGCCCCCGGCGGCGCACCGCGACCACCGCCGCGGCGTCCGCTCTCACGGCCACCGCGCTCGTCGTGCTGCCGGTGCCCGCCGCGCACGCGGACGCCATCCGCGACAAGCAGTGGGGCCTGGCCGCCATGCACACGCAGGAGGCGTGGCGTACCACCAAGGGCGCGGGAACGACGGTCGCCGTCCTCGACACCGGCGTCGACGACCGCCACCCCGACCTGCGCGGCAACGTACTGAAGGGCAACGACCTTGTCGGCTTCGGGGCGCGGAGCGGCGACCGCTCGTGGGCCAGGCACGGCACCGCGATGGCGTCCATCATCGCGGGCCACGGACACGGCCAGGACCGCGGCGACGGCGTGCTCGGCATCGCCCCCGAGGCGAAGATCCTGCCCGTCCGGGTCATCCTCGAAGGCGGCGACCCGGCCCGCGACAAGGCCCGCGAGTCCCGCGGCAACGCCCTGGCCAAGGGCATCCGCTGGGCCGTCGACCAGGGCGCCGACGTCATCAACCTCTCGCTCGGCGACGACAGCGAGTCCGCGCACCCGGAGGCGGAGGAGGACGCGGCCGTCCAGTACGCACTGAGCAAGGGCGCCGTCGTCGTCGCCTCCGCGGGGAACGGCGGCGAGAAGGGCGACCACATCTCCTACCCGGCCGCCTACCCCGGCGTCATCGCGGTGACGGCCGTCAACGAGGCCGGCACGCACGCCTCCTTCTCCACGCGGCGGTGGTACGCGACCGTGGCCGCGCCGGGCGACGACATCGTGATCGCGGACCCCGACCGCAGCTACTACGAGGGCTGGGGCACCAGCGCGGCGGCCGCCTTCGTCTCGGGTGCGGTGGCCCTGGTCAGGGCCGCGCACCCGGCGCTCCCCCCGGCCGAGATCAAACGCCTCCTCGCGAAGACCGCGCGGGACTCTCCGCAGGGCGGCCGGGACGACTCCCGGGGCCACGGGATGGTCGACCCGGCGGCGGCGATCGCCGCGGGCGGACGCGGGGCGGCGGTGCGGTCGACGGCGGCGGGCTACCCGAAGCGCTACTTCGGCGCGGGCCCGGAAAGCCCCGCCGACCGGTCGGCGGGACCGGAGGTGTGGGCGCTGGTCGCGGGCGGTGCGGGAGTACTGGTGCTGGCGGCGGCGGTCGTGGTGTGGCGCGGAGGCCGACCGCGCTGAGGCGCGCGGGCCGGTGGGGGCCGATCTCCGGGGCTGCGCCCCGTGCCCGGCTGCGCCGCGCGTCCTCAAACGCCGGACGGGCTGAAGATGCTCCGGCCCCGCCCGATACCCTCGACCCGTGCAGCTCAAGAACATTCCGGACCCCGGCTTCTCCGACGACGACGGCACCGCCGACCCCACCCTCACCGCGGCCCTCGCGGCCTGGGCGGAGGGGAACAAGGACGAGCAGGCCCACCGGCGCGTCCTCGACGCGCTGCCCGCCGCCCGCCTCCTCGTCCCCATCGTCGCCGTTCTCGGCGAGGTCGAGACCGACCCGGAGACCGGGCTGAAGCGGGAGAAGACGAGCGACATGGCCGTTCCGACCCTCCGCTCGGGGGACCGGAAGGCACTGCCCGCCTTCACCTCCATCGAGGCCCTCGCGCGCTGGGACCCCGCCGCCCGCCCCGTCGCCGTCCCGCTGCACCAGGCGCTCCAGGCAGCCGCCCACGAGCAGGCCGACACCGTCGTCCTGGACCTCGCGGGCCCCGTGCCTTACCAGCTCACCGGACCCGCCCTGCGCGCCCTCGCCGAGGGCCGCACCAGCCCCCGGCCGCTGGACGACCCGGCCGTCGTCGAAGCGGTCCGCCGTCTCGTCGCCGCCGAGCCCGGTGTGCTCCGGGCCCATCTCGGCCCCGGTGAGGCCGACGGCACCCTCGCGCTCGTACTCGCCCCGGACGCCGTCCCCGCCGACACCGTCCGCCGCATCGCGAACGCCCTCGCCTCCGACGAGGTGCTCAGGGCCCGGCTCGTACGAGGACTCGACCTGGCCCTGCTGCCGCCGGGCAGCACACCTCCCGGGGAGTCCCTGCTCACCGGCTGACGCACCGCGCCGACAGCCCGCGCAACCACGCGGACGAGGCAGCGCTGCAAGCGGACGAGGCAGCGCTGTAAAAGGGCCGGGGGACTAGCCGTAGACGGGGCCGGTGAACTTCTCGCCGGGGCCCTGTCCCGGCTCGTCCGGCACGACCGACGCCTCGCGGAACGCCAGCTGCAGGGACTTCAGCCCGTCCCGCAGCGGCGCCGCGTGGAAGGAGCTGATCTCGGTCGCGCTGGCGGTGATCAGGCCGGCCAGCGCCTGGATCAGCTTGCGGGCCTCGTCCAGGTCCTTCTGCTCCTCGCCGCCCTCGGCGAGACCCAGGTTCACGGCGGCGGCGCTCATCAGGTGCACGGCGACCGTGGTGATCACCTCGACGGCGGGCACGTCCGCGATGTCGCGGGTCATGTCGTCGAAGGCGGGGGTGGTGTTGTCGTCAGTGCTGGTCGCGTCGCTCATGACGTCAACGATAGGTCCCGGTGGGCGGGCCCCCGCACACCGGACCGGTTCGCCCCTTCCCGGCCACCCTGGTAGGCTGGTCGAGCGACCGGCCGGACACATCTGTGCCCGGCCCACAAGTGGAGGCTCCTTTTCTCCCACCTGACCGTCCTCCGGGACGGCGGGTCACCGGTCAGAAGACGGTCCCCATCGTTCCGTACGGACGATGGAACTGTCCGATGTGTGCGCCCCGCGGTTTCAGACGCGGCGGTGCTCCGGTTTTTCCAGGAGCCCTGCCTGTGTCCCGTCCGGGGCATTTTTTGTATCCCGATGCGGTTGGTCCGAAGAAATAAGACGTTACGTGGCTGTCTGCCAGACAGCCGTGTGGTGCTACTGAGGAGGATCCATCAGCGCCGAGCCCCGCATTAACGACCGGATTCGCGTTCCCGAGGTACGGCTTGTGGGCCCCAGCGGCGAGCAGGTCGGCATCGTTCCCCTCGCAAAGGCCCTTGAGCTGGCGCAGGAGTACGACCTCGACCTGGTCGAGGTCGCGGCGACCGCCCGTCCGCCCGTGTGCAAGCTCATGGACTACGGGAAGTTCAAGTACGAGTCGGCCATGAAGGCCCGTGAGGCGCGCAAGAACCAGGCGCACACGGTCATCAAGGAAATGAAGCTCCGCCCGAAGATCGACCCGCACGACTACGACACCAAAAAGGGTCACGTCGTCCGGTTCCTCAAGCAGGGTGACAAGGTCAAGATCACGATCATGTTCCGTGGTCGTGAGCAGTCCCGTCCCGAGCTTGGCTTCCGGCTGCTTCAGCGACTCGCCTCCGACGTGGAGGAACTGGGCTTCATCGAGTCCAACCCGAAGCAGGACGGCCGGAACATGATCATGGTTCTTGGCCCGCACAAGAAGAAGACCGAGGCGATGGCCGAGGCCCGCGAGGCCCAGGCCGCCCGCAAGGCGGAGCGTCAGGGCACCACTGCCCAGGACGACGAGCCCGCGGCCGAGGTTGCCGAAGTCGCTGCCGAGGCCCCGGCCGAGGCACCTTCCGAGGCGTGATCCACGGGGCCGCCACCCAGGCGGCCCCCGGATCCCGGACCGGAAACCCCCAACCAAAGATCTGACGCTCCTGCAGTCCGGTGCCCGCACCGGGGGCCGGGGGAGCGGCACTGACGAGGAGATACGGCGCGATGCCGAAGAACAAGACGCACAGCGGTTCCAAGAAGCGCTTCAAGATCACCGGCTCCGGCAAGGTGCTCCGCGAGCGCGCCGGCAAGCGCCACCTGCTCGAGCACAAGTCGTCCCGCGTGACGCGCCGCCTCACCGGCACCGTTGAGCTGGCCCCGGGCGACGCCGCGAAGATCAAGAAGCTTCTCGGCAAGTGATTCCGCTGTCTCCGGCACATCTGCCGGAGGCGCTGGATCGAGACCGGGACCAATTCGTTTTCGGGTCGTGTGAACACCCCCACGACCCCGCTACAAGGAGTCAAAAGTGGCACGCGTCAAGCGCGCAGTAAACGCCCACAAGAAGCGCCGGGCAATCCTCGAAGCCGCCAAGGGCTACCGCGGCCAGCGTTCGCGCCTGTACCGCAAGGCCAAGGAGCAGGTCACCCACTCCCTGGTCTACAACTACAACGACCGCAAGAAGCGCAAGGGCGACTTCCGCCGTCTGTGGATCCAGCGCATCAACGCCGCTGCCCGCGAGAACGGCATGACGTACAACCGCCTCATCCAGGGTCTGAACGCCGCCAACATCGAGGTGGACCGCAAGATCCTCGCCGAGCTGGCCGTCAACGACCCGAACGCGTTCGCCGCGCTCGTCGAGGTCGCCCAGAAGGCGCTTCCGAGCGACGTCAACGCCCCGAAGGCCGCCGCCTAGTCCTCAGGCAGGCAGAGTTCTTCTTGGCTTGAAGCCGGACCCGCAGGCGCATTCCGCGCCTGCGGGTCCGGTTGTTTCCCGGGGGCCCGGGGGTCGCCCCCGGGCCGGCACAGTCCGCCCCCTCGTACGTACGTAGAGAAGTGAGCCGCACACCCATGGGCACCCCCGAGCTGATCTCCCCGCGTTCCCCCCGCGTCACCGCCGCCAAGCGGCTGGCCAAGCGGAGCTTCCGGGGCAAGGAGCGCCGGTTCATCGCCGAGGGACCGCAGGCCGTGCGGGAGGCCGTCGACCACCGGGGGCCCGACGGGCAGCCGACGCTGATCGAGCTGTTCGCGACCGTGGAGACCGCCGAGCGGTACGCCGACATCGTGGACGCCGCGCACGCCGCCGGCGCCCGGGTGCACCTGGCCGGGGACGACGTGCTCGCGGAGATCTCGCAGACCATCACCCCGCAGGGCATCGTCGGCGTCTGCCACTTCCTGGACTCCCCGTTCGAGGACATCCTCGCCGCGAAGCCCAAGCTGGTCGCCGTCCTCGCGCACGTGCGCGACCCCGGGAACGCCGGTACGGTGCTGCGCTGCGCGGACGCGGCGGGCGCCGACGCGGTCGTGCTCACCGACGCCTCCGTGGACCTGTACAACCCCAAGTCGGTGCGTGCGTCGGTCGGTTCGCACTTCCACCTGCCGGTCGCCGTCGGCGTGCCCGTGGAGCAGGCCGTCGCGAAGCTCCAGGCGGCCGGGGTACGGATCCTGGCCGCCGACGGCGCGGGGGACCGGGACCTCGACGACGAGCTGGACGCCGGCACCATGGGCGGCCCCACCGCCTGGGTCTTCGGCAACGAGGCCTGGGGGCTCCCCGAGGAGACCCGCGCCCTCGCGGACGCCGTCGTGCGCGTCCCGATCCACGGAAAGGCCGAGAGTCTGAACCTGGCCACGGCAGCCGCCGTGTGCCTCTATGCATCCGCGCGCGCACAGCGGGTACGCACCACTGCCTGAGGGCAACAGGTTCGGAGTAGGGTGACGGGCTCGGGCCCGCCGCACTGTCGGACGGGTGGAGGCGGGGCGGGGATGGTTGCGGAAGTGTCGGAACAGGTCGTAGGCGTACGGGAGTTGGACGCGTCCGGGATCGGTCCCGACGACCTCCCGGACGGTCTGGTGGTCGCCGACGAGACCGGCCGCATCGTCTGCTTCAACGCGGCCGCCGTACGCATCAGCGCCGTGCCGGCCGCCCTCGCGCTGGGCCGGCCGCTCGTCGACGTACTGCCGCTGGAGGACCTCAAGGGCCGCCGCTGGTGGACCCTCACCGACCCGTACGGCGGGCTCGCCATCCGGGGCGGCCAGCCGGAGCGCAATCTGCTGCTGCCGGGCGGGCGTGAGGTGCTGGTCTCCGCGCGGTACGTACGAACGAAGCCGTGCGGTCCGGTGCGCCGCGTCGTGGTGTCGCTGCGCGGGACCGAGGCGCGGCGGCGCACCGAGCGCAGCCACGCCGAGCTGATCGCGACGGTCGCCCATGAGCTGCGGTCGCCGCTGACCTCGGTGAAGGGGTTCACCAGGACCCTGCTCAGGAAGTGGGAGCGCTTCACCGACGACCAGAAGCTGATGATGCTGGAGACCGTCGACAACGACGCCGACCGCATCGCCCGGCTGATCGCCGAACTCCTCGACATCGCCCGCATCGACACCGGACGGCTCGAACTGCGCCGTCAGCCCGTCGATGTCGCCGCCGCCGTCGGACGGCATGTTCACGCACGCATTTCGGCAGGTCAGGCCGCCGACCGGTTTCTGGTGCAGATCCAGCACCCGCTGCCGGACCTGTGGGCCGACCCGGACAAGGTCGACCAAGTGCTCGGCAACCTGTTGGAAAATGCGGTGCGGCACGGCGAGGGAATGGTCACCATTGAGGTGGCACCCGCCACCGGCAAGGACGACGAGAAGGGCACGGCCGTGACCGTCAGCGACGAAGGCCCGGGCATTCCCGAGGAATCGCTGAGCCGCGTCTTCACCCGTTTCTGGCGGGGCAGCAAGCGGGGCGGCACCGGTCTTGGGCTGTACATCGTCAAGGGCATCGTCGAGGCGCACGGCGGCACGATCACGGTCGGCCGCGGGCCCGGCGGTGGCGCCGAATTCCGATTTATCCTGCCCGTCGGGGCCCCGGCCTATCTGGCCTGAGCCGCCCTCGGGCACCTTCGCCTCCCCTGGCCCTTTAGACTCGACCTTTGGCACCTTTGCGTCCTCACACGTGTCGAGCGGGGCCGCCCACCAGCCATCGGAAGTACGGGAAGAGATGTCCGCACCCAATAAGTCGTACGACCCTGTCGAGGTCGAGGCGCTGAAACCCGAAGAGATCGAGCGCATGCGGGACGAGGCGCTGGCCGCCTTCGAGGCCGCCGCCGACCTCGACGCGCTGACGCACGCCAAGACCGCGCACACCGGGCCCACCTCGCCGCTGTCCCTCGCCAACCGCGAGATCGGCGCGCTCCCGCCCCAGGCCAAGGCCGAGGCGGGCAAGCGCGTCGGCATGGCCCGCGGCGCCGTCAACAAGGCCCTCAGCTCCCGGCTGACGGTCCTGGAGGCCGAGCGCGACGAGCGCGTGCTGGTCGAGGAGGCGGTGGACGTCACGCTGCCGTACGACCGCACCCCGGCCGGCGCCCGCCACCCGCTGACCACCTTCATGGAGCGCGTCGCCGACGTCTTCGTGGCGATGGGCTACGAGGTCGCGGAGGGACCCGAGGTCGAGGCGGAGTGGTTCAACTTCGACGCCCTGAACTTCGTGCCGGACCACCCGGCCCGGCAGATGCAGGACACCTTCTTCGTACAGGGCGCGGGCGGCGCCAAGACGGACGAGTCGGGTGTCGTGCTGCGCACGCACACCTCGCCCGTGCAGGCCCGCGCGCTCCTTGAGCGCCGTGAGCCGCCCGTGTACGTCGTGTGCCCCGGCCGCGTCTACCGCACCGACGAGCTCGACGCCACGCACACCCCGGTCTTCCACCAGATCGAGCTGCTGGCCGTCGACGAGGGCCTGACCATGGCCGACCTGAAGGGCACCCTCGACCACATGGTCCAGGCGCTCTTCGGCGAGGGCATGAAGACCCGGCTGCGCCCCAACTACTTCCCCTTCACCGAGCCGTCCGCCGAGATGGACATGGTCTGCTACGTCTGCCGCGGCGAGTCCGTCGGCAACCCGGACCGTCCCTGCCGCACCTGCGGCAGCGAGGGCTGGATCGAGCTCGGCGGCTGCGGCATGGTCAACCCGAAGGTCCTCACGGCCTGCGGCGTCGACCCGGAGAAGTACAGCGGCTTCGCCTTCGGCTTCGGCATCGAGCGGATGCTGATGTTCCGGCACAACGTGGAAGACATGCGAGACATGGTCGAGGGTGACGTGCGTTTCACTCGGCCCTTCGGGATGGAGATCTGATGCGGGTCCCGCTTTCCTGGCTGCGGGAGTACGTAGACCTCCCCGCCACCGAGACCGGCCGTGACGTGCAGGCCAAGCTGGTGTCCGCAGGTCTGGAGGTCGAGACGGTCGAGCAGACCGGCGCCGGCCTCAAGGGCCCGCTGGTCGTCGGCCAGGTCCTGACCATCGAGGAGCTGGAGGGCTTCAAGAAGCCGATCCGCTTCTGCACGGTGAACGTCGGCACCGCCAACGGCACCGGCGAGCCGCAGGAGATCGTCTGCGGCGCCCGCAACTTCGCCGTCGGCGACAAGGTCGTCGTGGTCCTCCCGGGCGCCGTCCTGCCCGGCGACTTCGCGATCGCCGCGCGCAAGACGTACGGCAAGACCTCGCACGGCATGATCTGCTCCGGCGACGAGCTGGGCATGGGCGACGACGGCACGCACGGCATCATCGTGCTGCCGATGGAGTACGAGCCCGGCACGGACGCCATCGAGCTGCTTGAGCTCGTCGACGAGGTCCTCGACATCGCCGTCACCCCCGACCGGGGTTACGCGCTGTCGATGCGCGGCATCGCCCGCGAGGCGGCCACCGCGTACGGCCTGCCGCTGCGCGACCCGGCGCTGCTCGACGTGCCCGCCCCGAACTCGTACGGCTACCCGGTGAAGATCAGCGACCCGCAGGGCTGCGACCGCTTCACCGCGCGCACGGTCACCGGTCTCGACCCCGAGGCCCGCTCGCCGATCTGGATGCAGCGACGGCTGCAGAAGGCCGGCATGCGCCCGATCTCGCTCGCCGTCGACATCACCAACTACGTGATGCTGGAGCTCGGCCAGCCGCTGCACGCCTACGACCGCTCGCGCGTCCAGGGCACCATCGGTGTCCGCCGTGCCGAGCAGGGCGAGAAGTTCACGACGCTCGACGGCGCCAAGCGCGTCCTCGACGCCGAGGACCTGGTCATCACCGACGACCGCGGGCCGATCGGCCTCGCGGGCGTCATGGGCGGCGCCAACACCGAGATCGCCGACGTCGAGACGGACGCGGAGACCGGCGAGGCGCGCGGCACCACCGACGTCGTCATCGAGGCCGCGCACTTCGACGCGCTGACCATCGCGCGTGCGTCGCGCCGCCACAAGCTGACCTCCGAGGCGTCCAAGCGCTTCGAGCGCGGTGTGGACCCGGCGGCCGGTCCCGCCGCCGTCCAGCGCACCGTCGACCTCCTCGTCCTCCTCGCGGGCGGCACCGCCGACGCCGGGGTCACCGAGGTCATCGCGCCCTCCGCGCCCCGCTCGATCTCCATGCGGGCGGACCACCCGGACCGCGTCGCGGGCGTGCTGTACGGCCGCGAGACCGTCGTGCGCCGCCTCCAGCAGGTCGGCTGCGACGTCTACGGCTCGGACGAGCTCGTCGTGACCGTGCCGTCCTGGCGGCCCGACCTGGCGTTCCCGAACGACCTGGCCGAAGAGGTCATCCGGCTGGAGGGGTACGAGAACCTGCCCTCCACGCTGCCGACCCCGCCCTCGGGCCGCGGCCTCACCGAGCGCCAGCGGCTGCACCGCCGCATCGGCCGCTCCCTGGCGGGCGCCGGTTACGTCGAGGCGCTGAACTACCCGTTCGTCGGGGACGCCGCCTTCGACCAGCTCCAGCTGGCCGCCGACGACGCGCGCCGCAACACCGTCAAGCTGGTCAACCCGCTCGCCGACACGGAGCCCGCGCTCCGTACGACGCTGCTCCCGGGGCTGCTCGGCGCGCTGCGCCGCAACGACGGGCGCGGTGCGCACGACCTGGCGCTCTTCGAGACCGGACTCGTCTTCCTGCCGTCCGGCGAGGAGACCAAGGCCGTACGGCTGCCGGTCGACCGCCGTCCCACGGACGACGAGATCGCGGGCCTCAACGCCTCGCTGCCCGCCCAGCCCCGGCACGCGGCCGCCGTCCTCGCGGGCGCCCGCGAGCAGGCCGGCTGGTGGGGCAAGGGCCGCCCGGCGACCTGGGCCGACGCGATCGAGGCCGCCCGCGGCCTGGCCCGTGAGGCCGGTGCCGAGCTGCTCGTCGCCGCCGCCGTGAACGCGCCCTGGCACCCGGGCCGTTGCGCCGCGCTGTCGGTCGTCGTGGACGGTGCGGAGCAGGTCATCGGGTACGCCGGTGAGCTGCACCCGCGCGTCATCAAGGCGATGAACCTCCCCGAGCGCACCTGCGCGATGGAGCTCGACCTGGACGTGCTGGAGAAGGCCGGCCGGGGTGCGCTGCAGGCGCCCCGGATCTCCACCTTCCCCGTCGCCACCCAGGACGTCGCCCTGGTCGTCGACGCCGACGTGACGAACGTACGGGTGGAGGACCTGCTGCGCGAGGGTGCGGGTGAACTCCTGGAGGACATCCGCCTGTTCGACGTCTTCACCGGTGATCAGCTCGGCGAGGGCAAGAAGTCCCTGGCGTACGCGCTGCGCTTCCGCGCCGCCGACCGCACGCTCACCGTCGAGGAGGCCTCGGCCGCCCGCGACGCCGCGGTGGCACTCGCGGCCGAGCACACGGGAGCCGTACTGCGCGGCGCGTAGGGGGCGGTACGCAGCGGCGATGGTGCAGGCGTGTCACCGCTGTTGAGCGCGTTACCGAGGGGCACATCCGGGACACGGGTGTGCCCCTCACTCATTTGGGTGAGATGGGCGGGCGATGTACGCATCGCGGCACGAACGATAGACAGAATCATTCCGGCCGACCGGCCGCGCCGCTGCGAAGTGCTCCGAGGGGGCCGTCAGGAATGATCAGTCAGAGGGCGGGGCTGCGCCACAGGCCGCGGCGGCGCATCGGGGTGGTGCGGTGCCCACGGACGGGACAGTGCATCCGCCGCGGGACCTGTTCCGCCCGGTACGCGCTCGGTGCCGCGTTCCTCGGCCTCTGGCTCGCCGCCGTCGTCGCCCGGGAGCTGTCCCGCCCGTTCCCGGACCTCGTCACCTGCGGGTGCTTCGTGCTCGGCGGAGTGGCCCTGGGGGTGGGGGTGAGGATCGGGCCGCTGCGGGAGCTGCGCCGGATCAAGGAGGTCGCGCGCGCCGCCCAGGAGGTGCTGCTGAGACCGCTGCCCGCCCGCCTCGAAGGCCTCGCCCTGGCCGCAGGACAGCTCTCCGCGAGTCAGGGGGCCGTCGTCGGCGGCGACCTGTACGAGGTGATGTCGACCGCGCACGGGGTGCGGGTGGTGATCGGGGACGTACGGGGGCACGGCCTCCCGGCGATCGGGGCGGTCGCCGCCCTGCTCGGCAGCTTCCGCGAGGCCGCCCACGACGAGCGCGAACTCGGGGGCGTGATGCGGCGGTTGGAGCGGGCCCTGCACCGGCATCTGCGCGAGCGCGCCCGGGACGAGCAGCCGGCCTCCGCGGCGGCGGAGCCGGAAGGACCGCAGGCCGAGGAGTTCGTCACCGTACTGCTCCTGGAGATCCACGCGGACGGCGAGGTGCTGGCCCTCAACTGCGGTCACCCGTGGCCCTACCGGCTGCGCAGGAGCGCCGAGCCCGTCGTCGGCGGGGATCCGCTGCCGCCGCTCGGTCCGTTCCCGCTGCCCGCCGAGCTGCCCGCGCAGCTGTGCGTCACGCTGCTGCCCGGGGAACTCCTCGTACTGCACACCGACGGCGCGGAGGACGCCAGGAACGCGGACGGGGAGTTCTTCTCGCTGCGGTCCGCGCTCACCGGGGCGGCGGCCGAGCTGCCGGTGTCGCCCGTCGCGCTCGTCGCGGGCGTACAGCGGGCGCTGCTGCGGCACACCGGCGGGCTGGTGTGCGACGACGTGGCGCTTGTGGTGCTGCGCAACGACCGGCTGCGGGTGCCCGTGCAGGGCACGGCGGCCTCCCGCCGCCAGCGCCCCGAACCCTCGCACCGCTGAGGGGAGTTCGGGCCGAAGGGGGTGCGGCCCGGCGCGGCTGCCGTCCGTCCCGCCGCGGAAGGTGCAGGTCAGCCGGGCGGGACGGACGGGGGTGGGATCGGGCCGCCGCGCTGATGGAGGGGGGAGCCGGCGGCCCGGCCGCCTCTTGCGAGGCAGTTAAGTCAACCGGTTCACGGGGTGCGGCGGGAGTGGGTGAGGGGCCTGGATGCAGGCATTCCGTTCACTCCCCGTGTGAATACCCCGGTACTACGCTGGTGCACGACCGAGTCAGCCGGAGGCGCTCCGATGCAGCCCAATGCTCTTCTCGATGCTCTGCTGGACGAGGCCGGGGTCTCCCAGGCCGGTCTGGCCGCGCACGTCAACCACGCGGGAGGGAAACGGGGGTTGGCGCTGCGTTACGACCACACGGCGGTCCGCCGATGGCTCAAGGGGCAGCGTCCACGAGGTCAGGTGCCCGACCTGATCTGCGAGGTGCTCAGCGCACGGCTGCACCGGCAGGTGGCGCTCGACGACATCGGACTCGGCGGATTCCAGGGCGAGTTGGTCTCGCCGGGCAGCAGCTCCGGCTCCTCCCTCTGCGGATTCGTGGAGCGGGCCACCGCCCTGTGGCGCTCCGACGAGCAGCAGCGCCCGCACGTCCTCGGCGCCCCCGCCGTCACGGGCACGCCGGCCGTGATGCCGGTCTGGGAGTGGGAGAACCCGCCCGAGGACAGCGACGTCTCCCGGTCCGGGCAGACCCATGTGAACCTCGCGGACATCGAGACCCTCAAGGCCGCCCGGGCGCACTACGAGCAGATGTACCGCAAGGCCGGTGGCGTCGCGACCCGCTCCCGCATCGTCGGCTTCCTCAACTCCGAGACGGCGCCCCTGCTGCGCGGCGGCTACAACGACACCACGGGGCGCCAACTGCACCGTGCCACCGGCGGGTTGGTGGCCATCGCGGGCATCTGCGCCTACGACTCGGACGCCCAGGGGCTCGCGCAGCGCTACTTCCACCAGGCACTGCGGCTGGCCAAGGCCAGCTGCGACCGGGGTCTTGGCGCGTACGTCATCGCCCTGCTCGTCAACCAGTCGCTGTTCATGCGGGAGTACCGGCAGGCGGTCGCCTTCGCGGAGGCCGCCCTGCGCACCGCCGGGCGGGAAATCAGCCCGGCGCTCGCTGCCGACCTGTATGCGATGCAGGCCAAGTCGTACGCCCACCTCGGGGACGGGGGCAGCGCGCTCGCCTGCATCCGGCGGGCCGAGAAGGCCGCCGACCGCATCCGCCCCGGCCACGAGCCGGACGAGACCGGCTACGTACAACCGGGCCTGGTTAATGTGCAGGTGGCGGAGGCACTGCTCAGCATGGGGGACCTCGCGACCGCGCGGGAGCACGCGGCGGCGGCGGTCGACACCCGCGCACACGACCGCGGCCGGGTGCACCGGCTCGCCATCCTCACCCATGTCGAACTGCGGCAGGGGGAGGCCGACCGGGCGGTGGCCACCGCGGTCGAGATGGCCGAGCAGGCGCGGGGCATGGAGTCCCAGCGGCTGAGAGACCGGCTGCGTGCCGTGCGAGAGCATCTGGCGGCCAGCGGATGCGCCCAGGCCGACGAGGCGGCCGAAATGATCGACGGGGCTCTGCGTATTCCCCTGTAAGGGCCGCCGGGCGCTGGTTCCCCCAGCGTGCTCCCTGCTGCGATGTTGCCATCTACGTGCATCCAATTGCCGGAAGGTGGCAGAACCGTGCAGTGGACGAACCTAAACGAACAAACTGTGTATGAGAACCCGTGGTTCCGGGTGAATCTCGCGGACGTCGAACTCCCCAACGGCCGTCATCTGAACCACTTCCTCATCCGCCTGCGCGCGGTCGCCGTCGCGACAGCCGTCAACGAGGCGAACGAGGTGCTGATGCTCTGGCGCCACCGCTTCATCACCGACAGCTGGGGCTGGGAACTGGCCGCGGGCGTCGTCGAGGACGGCGAGGAGGTCGAAGCGGCAGCGGCCCGCGAGATGGAGGAGGAGACGGGCTGGCGGCCAGGACCGCTGCAGCACCTCCTCACCGTCGAGCCGTCGAACGGTCTCACCGACGCCCGGCACCACCTCTACTGGGCGGAGGGGGCCACCTACACCGGCTACCCGGTGGACGACTTCGAGTCCTCGCGCCGCGAGTGGATACCGCTGAAGCTGATCCCCGACATGATCGCGCGGGGTGAGGTCCCGGCCGCCAACATGGCGGCCGGGCTGCTGATGCTGCATCACCTGCGGCTGGGATAGCGGAAGTCCGGTGCCGGGGTCGGCCCGTGGGCCGGGGTCGGCCGCTAGTGGCCGATGGCCTGCCAGACGGCGACGGCGAGCGCGCCGAGTGCGGTGAGCGCCGCCACCGCGGGCAGCGGCCAGCGAGAGTGTTCCAGGACGCTCACGCGGGTGATCAGATCGGCGAGGTCCTTGTCGTTCTGGTCGTCACGCAGTGTGTGTACGGCGAGCCGTCCCTCGATGTGGGCGATCCCCACGTCGAGGCGGCGGCGAATCTCCGAGACTTCCTCTACGACCACGCTCTGTTCGGGGCCGGTGGTCACGATGTCCGCTCCTTCACGGGGGAGTTGGTTCAGCTGTTGTTGACGATGAGTCAACTCCCTTTGCCCGTATGGCGCGAGCGTGTGTGCGGGGCATATGCGAGCACACCCCGCACACCGCGCGCGCCCCCGCACACTCCGTGCGAATCAGGAGTGCGGGGGGCGCTGCGAAGGCATGTGACGCTGTGTCAGCCGTACGGGTAGAAGCCCGAGCCCGTCTTGCGGCCGAGCCTGCCCGCGTCCACCATCCGCTGGAGCAGCGGCGGGGCGGCGTACAGCGGCTCCTTGAACTCGGCGTACATGGAGTCCGCCACCGAGGCGACCGTGTCCAGGCCGATCAGGTCCGCGAGCTTCAGCGGACCCATCGGGTGGGCGCAGCCCAGCTCCATGCCGTTGTCGATGTCCTCGCGCGAGGCGATGCCCGACTCGAACATCCGGATCGCGGAGAGCAGATACGGGATGAGCAGCGCGTTCACCACGAAGCCTGAGCGGTCCTGGGCGCGGATCGCGTGCTTGCCGAGGATCTTCTCCACCATGGCGTGCGCCCGGCTGATCGTGCCCTCGGACGTGGTGAGGGCCGGGATCAGCTCGACGAGCTTCTGCACCGGGGCCGGGTTGAAGAAGTGAATGCCGATGACGGCGTCCGGACGGGACGTGGCGACGGCCAGCTTCACCAGCGGGATGGAGGAGGTGTTGGAGGCCAGGATGGCGTCCGGGCGGGTCACCACCTGGTCCAGGACCTGGAAGATCTCCGTCTTGACCTGCTCGTTCTCGACGACGGCCTCGATGACGAGGTCGCGGTCCGCGAACTCCCCGAGGTCGGTGGTGAAGCTCAGGCGGGCGAGCGTCGCGTCGCGCTCCTCCTCGGAGATCTTGCCGCGCTCGGCGGCCTTCGAGAGGGAGTTGTAGAGCCGGGTGCGGCCGATCTCCAGGGCCTCGCCGGTGGTCTCGGCGACCTTGACCTCAAGGCCGCTGCGGGCGCACACCTCCGCGATGCCGGCGCCCATCTGGCCGCAGCCCACTACTCCGACGCGTTCGATGTCGGTCACATCGTGCCTTTCGCTCTACGTATCCGAACCCCCGACGTTACTCCGCGTCTGCGCGGTGGCGGCCGGGAGGGGCGGGCATGCTGTGCCGGAAGGCAGGTCCGTACCGGAACGGTGAGGTGTTGTTTTGTGGGACATATCGCACGAAGGAGGCTTGTGGCGGGCGCGGTCGGCGCGCTCTCCGCACTGGCCCTGACCGGAAGCTCCGCAGCACGTACAGGGCCGCCCGCCGGACGGGAGATGCGGGGGATGTGGCTGGCCTCCGTGGCCAACCTGGACTGGCCGTCCCGCAAGGGCCTCAGCGCCGATGAACAACGCGCTGAGCTGCTGGTTCACCTGGACACCGCGGTACGCAGACGGCTGAACACGGTGGTGTTCCAGGTGCGCCCGACCGCCGACGCCCTGTGGCCCTCCCCGTACGAACCCTGGGCGGAGTGCCTCACCGGGGAACAGGGCCGCGACCCCGGCTGGGACCCCCTCGGCACGGCCGTCGAGGAGGCCCACCGCAGGGGTCTGGAACTGCACGCCTGGTTCAACCCCTACCGGGTGGCGAATCACACAGACCCCGGGCGCCTCTCCGCGGCCCATCCGGCCCGTCGGAACCCCGAGTGGATCGTCGCGTACGGCGGCAAGCTCCTCTACAACCCCGGCCTGCCGGAGGTCCGCCGCTTCGTGCAGGACGCGATGCTCGACGCGGTACGGCGCTACGAGGTGGACGCGGTCCACTGGGACGACTACTTCTACCCGTACCCGGTGGCGGGACAGACCTTCGCCGACGCCGACGCCTACGCGGCGCACGGGGCGGGCTTCGGGGAACTCGCCGACTGGCGGCGGCACAACACCGACCTGCTCGTACGGGAGATGAGCGAGCGGATCCGGGAGGTGCGGCCGGGGGTGCGCTTCGGGGTCAGCCCGTTCGGGGTGTGGCGCAACTTCGCCCGGGACCCCGAGGGGTCGCGGACCCGGGCGGGCTTCGGCACGTACGACGACCTGTACGCGGACACGCGCAAGTGGGTGCGGGAGGGCTGGATCGACCACGTCTGCCCACAGCTCTACTGGAACATCGGCTTCCCGCCGGCGGACTACGCGGAACTGGTGCGGTGGTGGGCGGCGACGGTGCGGGGCACGGGGACCGAGCTGTACGTGGGCGAGGCCCTCTACAAGGCGGGCGACCCGGCCCAGCCGGCGGCGTGGCAGGACCCCGCGGAACTGTCCCGGCACCTGACGCTGGCGGCGTCGTACCCCGAGGTGCGGGGCCACGTGTTCTTCTCGGCACGACAGGTCGGGACGGACCGGACGGGAGCGATGGAACGGGTGGTGGCGGACCACTACCGGTAACGAGGAGCGCGGGTCTCCGGGCGGAGGGGGTGAGCCGTCTCCGCTCGGCGGCCCCCTGCCCGTACGGGCACAATGCCCCCATGAGCGATGATCAGCGTCCCGTGGACATCAGCGCCCTCACCCGCCCCGGCGGCTGGACCGACCTCGACCCGGAGGGCCGCCTGGCGTGGCTGGCCGCCGTCCAGGAGCACCACTTCTCCCGGCCGGTCGTGGGCGAGGACGCCCCCGCCGGGCGTACGTACGTGATCGACGGGCGGCACATCACCGACCGCTCCGCCCTCTTCCTCGCCCTCGGGGAGGCCGTCAACGGGCCAGGCGGCTACTTCGGGGCCAATCTGGACGCCCTCAGCGACTGTCTGCGCGGCGGCTTCGGCGCGACCGCGCCCTTCGTCCTCGACTGGCCCGAATCCGATACCGCCCGCACCCACCTGGTGGCGTTCTTCGACTCCGCGCTCGACGTGCTGGGCGAGCACGGGGTGGACGTACGCCTGGGGTGAGAGCGGGCGGGCCTGCCCCCCTGCCGGGTGCTACCCGGTCAGCCCGTCGCAGGCCGTGCGCAGCCGCCGTACGCCCTCGGTGATCTCGGCGGCGGACGCCACCGCCGCGAAGCTCAGCCGGATGTGCCCGGCGGGGGCCTCCGCGCTGAAGTACGGGCGGCCGGGGGCGACGGCCACCCCGGCCCGCAGCGCGGCGGACACCACCGCGCTCTCGTCGGCGGTGTCCGGGAGGCGGAGCCACAGGTGGTAGCCGCCGGACGGAACGTGCGCGAGGCCGAGTTCGGGCAGCCGGAGACGGAGGGCGGCGGTGAGGGTCTCCCTGCGGTTCCTCAACTCCCCTGCCACGGTGCGCAGATGGCGGGGCCAGGCGGGGGAGCCGACCAGTTCGGTGGCGGCCTCCTGGAGGGGACGCGGCACGAAGAAGTTCTCGACCACCTGGATGGCGCGCAGCCGCTCCAGGACCGGCCCGCGTGCGACGAGCGCGCACACCCGGAAGCTGGGCGAGGTCGCCTTGGTGAGCGAGCAGACGTGGACCACCACCCCGTCGTGGTCGTCGGTGGCCAGGGGGCGGGGCAGCGGCCCGGCGTCGGTGTGCACCAGACGGCGTACGAAGTCGTCCTCGACCACGAACGCCCCCGCCGCGCGCGCGATCCGCAGCACCTCCGGGCGGCGCTCCGGCGACAGGACCGCGCCGGTCGGGTTCTGGAACAGCGGCTGGCAGATGAAGACCCGGGCCCCGGTCGCCCGGAAGGCGGCTTCGAGCAGGTCGGGACGTACCCCGTCGGCATCCACCGGCACCGGCACCGGCCGCAGCCCGGCGGCCCGTGCGATGGCGAGCATGCCCGGGTAGGTCGGTGACTCCACCAGGACCGGGGAGCCGGGCGGGGCGAGTGCGCGCAGTGTGGTGGTGAGGGCGCTCTGTCCGCCGGCGGTGATCAGCACGTCGGCGGCGGTGACCGCCCCGCCGATGCCACGGGCGAACCACTCGCGCAGCTCGGGGATGCCGTCGGTGGGCGGGCGCCCCCACGCGCCCGGCCGCCGCCCGGCGCGGGCGAGGGCGGCGGCCATCGCCCGCTCGGGCTGGAGGGAGGCGTGCAGATAGCCGCCGTTGAACTCGATGACTCCGGCGGCGGGCGCGGCCAGGGTCACCAGGACACCGGACGCGTCCACCGTGCGCGGTACGAGATCGGTGGCCCCGTCCGCGCTGAGCGCGACCGCCTGCCAGGAGGTGTCACCGGCCGGCCGGGACTCCTCGCGCGCCTCGGCCCGGAAGGCACCGGCGCCGGGGCGGGTGACGACGAGACCCTCGGCGGCGAGCTGCGCGAGGGCCCGGGAGACGGTGACGGGGCTGACGTGATGGCGCTCGACGAGGGCACGGCTGGACGGCAGCTTTCCACCAGGGGAGTAGCGGTGAAGATCTGCTCGGAGGACAGATGCCAGGTCGGCGACGCTGCTACGCTCATGCATGACAGCACAGAATAGCGCTACTCCCGTTCCCTCGATAGCAGTTGCGGGGCCGGAGGCTCCGGGGACGGCTGCGGCTCGGGGGACGGCCCCGACCCCTGCGGCGGGTCCCGACACCGCGCCCCTGGCCCGCAACGGCACCCTGCTCGCCGCCCTCGGCATCGTCGCCTTCTCGCTCACCTTTCCCGCCACCGCGTGGGGTCTCGAAGGCTTCGGGCCGTGGACCCTGGTCGCCGTGCGCAGCGTGCTCGCCGCGCTCGTCGCCGGGAGCGCGCTGCTCGCCCTGCGGGTGCCCGTGCCGCACCGCCGGCACTGGGGCGGCCTCGCCGTCGTCGGCATCGGGGTCGTGCTCGGCTTCCCGATGCTGACCACGCTCGCGCTCCAGACGTCCACCACCGCCCATTCCGCGGTGGTGGTGGGTCTGCTGCCGCTGACCACGGCCGTCTTCTCGGCCGTACGCACCGGGAACCGGCCCTCGCGCGCCTTCTGGGCGGCGGCACTCGCCGGAGCGGCCGTGGTCATCGGCTTCACGGTGCAGCAGAGCGGCGGGGAACTCTCGGCGGCGGACCTCTGCCTGTTCGGGGCGCTGCTGGTGTGCGCCGCCGGATACACCGAGGGCGGAGGCCTCGCCCGGGAGATGCCGGGGTGGCAGGTCATCGGGTGGGCGCTGGTCATGTGCCTGCCGGTGGCGGTACCGGTGGCGGCGGTCGCGCTCACCGTCGAACCGCTGCACCCGACCGTGCACAGCGTGGCCGGACTGCTGTGGGTGGCGATCGGGTCGCAGTTCCTGGGGCTGGTGGTGTGGTACCGGGGGATGGCCGAGATCGGGGTCGCCAGGGCGAGTCAACTCCAGCTGGCCCAGCCCCTGTTGACACTGGTCTGGTCCGTGCTGCTGCTCGGCGAGGTGCTGCCGGTGGCGGCTCCTGTCGCGGCGGTGGCGGTGCTGGTGTGCATCGCGGTCACCCAGCGGGTGCGGAGCTGACGGCAGGAGCCGGCGGCGGGAGCTGGCGGCGGGAGTCGACGGCGGGAGTCGGCCAGTATTGACACCCGGTGGTACCGGCGGGTGTCAACTCCCTTGGGCGGACCTAGACTTGGCCCCGCAGATCGGACCTCGTCCGACCTCGTCCGAGCTCAGGAGGTCAGTCCCGATGCGAGCGAGTGTGGGCGACCGGCTGTTGACACACGGCAGGATCGTGGGCCAGCAGGACCGGGTCGCGGAGATCGTCGAAGTGCTGGGGCCGGACGGGACGCCGCCGTACCGGGTGCGGTTCGCGGACGGGCGGGAGACGGTGATGTCGCCGGGGCCGGACACGGTGGTGCGGGTTCGCGGGGCGGAGGAGTGAGGTGGGGCGGGCGCGTGCGGTCGTGAGAGGGCGCGGTCCGCGTGGGGGCCGCCCCCTTGCCCACCCTTCCCCAAGCTCTTAAGGAGCAGGGGAGACCCCACTGCCCCCGGGGGGCGGCCCCGCTGCCCAAGGGGGCGGAGGCTCGTCCGTCAGTAGAAGTGCCTTAGGCGGGGCCAGAGTCGGGACCAGTGTTCGGTCGTGCCCGCGCACAGCAGGACCGCTGTGCCCTGCTCCTCGTTCTCCACGTCCCGGCCGTTGTCGACGCGGCCCACCCGGCGGCAGTCGCGGAAGAACGCCCCGGTCCCCGCCCCGGTGCCGCGCTGCTGGAGCAGGAGCACCCGGCCGTCCGCCGTGTCCGGCGGCGGGCCCCAGTCGGCGAAGCTCATGTGGCCGGAGTACGGGGTGGGGAGGCGGCGCGCGGGCCCGTACCGTACGAGGGCGCCGGCCTGGCCGTAGTTCTGCGTGAAGACGACCGACGTGGCCCGCTCGGCCTCGGGTATCCGCTGCCAGCCCGCCGCCACCGCGTCCGCCAGCTCCGGCCAGCCCACCTGCTCGCCCTGCTCCGGGTTGATCCCGACGACCCACTTCAGCTCGCTCGGCGGCAGCACCGGCAGCCCCACCGCCAGACTCATCGCCGCCGTCACCGCGACCGCCCCGGCCGGCAGCCCCCGCCGCAGCCGCCGCGTCCCGCGCGCCAGCCACTCCACCGCCGGTTCGCAGCCCGCCGCGAGCAGCACCAGTAGCAGCGGCAGCGCGTAGTACGGCTTGCCGCCCGTGCCGACCACCTGGAGGCACAGCAGCGGGTACGCCCAGGCCACCGCCCGTGCCCAGCGCGCTTCCGCGTGCCGCCACAGCCGCAGCCAGCCCGCGACGCACAGCGGAACGTACAGCGGGGAGAGGAAGAGCAGCTGCTGCGGTACGAACAGGAGCCGGTTCTCGGTGCCGTCGTCGGCCACGATGCCGCCCGCGACGGTGAGTTGGGGCCAGCCGTGCTGTTCCTGCCACCACAGGTTGGGCCAGGCGATCAGCACCGCGACCGCGATGCCGACGCCCAGCCACCCGCTGCGCAGCAGCCTGCGCGGCTCGGCGATCGCGAGCCCGCCGAGCAGCGCGGCCACCAGCATCGCCACCAGGTACTTGTTCTGCACGCCGATGCCGACGGCCGCCCCGACCGGCACCCACCACAGGGCGTCGCCGGACCGCAGCAGCCGCAGGAACAGCCAGCTGATCGCCGACCACGCGACCAGGTCGTACGTCGCCGTGGTCACCATGTGCCCCACGGCCAGCACGAACGTCGACGTCGCCGCGCACACCGCCGCGAGGGTCTGGGCCCGCCGGTCGCCGCCCAGCTCCCGCGCCACCGCGGTCACCAGCAGCACCAGCAGTACGCAGGCGAGCGTCCCCGCGACCCGCAGCCCGGCCGGGCTGTCCCCGAACACCGAGCTGAACGCCCTGGTCAGGAGCGGGGTCAGGGGCGGCTGGTCGACATAGCCCCAGTCCGGATGGTCGCCCGCGACGAGAAAGTACAGCTCGTCGCGGTGGTAGCCGTACCGCCCGGACAGCGCGGTGAGCAGCGCCGCCACGAGGACACAGACCGTGGCGGCGGGAGCGGTGGCGAAGGCGTGGAGCGAGCGGGACCCGGGACAGGGCTCGGAGCGGGGCTCGGCGAGGGGCAGACCCTTGTCGTACACGGCCAGGAGCCTACGGCCGGGACACCGCCCGCCAGAAGACCTCGTACCGCAACGAATCGGTCAACTCGGCGGGTACGAGGCGAAGTTACGCTCCTCCGTGCGCTGTTCACGCCCGTCCGCGAGGCGGAGTCAGCCTGCTCCCAGCATCTTGCGGAACAGTCCGCGGATCTCCTCGGCGAGCTCCGGCACCGGCCCCTCCACCGTGATGCCCGGTACCACCTGCTGCACCGGGAGGATCGTCAGCGGCGGTGCGCCGGCACCCAACTCGGCGAGCCATCCCATGAGCTGCTCGGACGAGCTGGCGTACGAGATCCGGCCGAGGCCCACCCAGCCGTGTGCGGCGGCGCACATCGTGCAGTGCTCGCTGGAGGTGTAGACGGTCGCGGTCCGCCGCTCCTCGGGCGTCAGGTGTGCGGCGGCCCAGCGGGCGAGCGCGAACTCGGGGTGCTGGGTGTGGTCGCCGCCGCCCACCTTGTTGCGGTCCTCGGCGAGCACCGAGCCGTCCGCGCCGACGAGTACGGAGCCGAACGGCTGGTCGCCTGCGGCCAGCGCCTCGGCGGCGAGCCGCACGCAGCGGCGCAGGTGGGTCAGGTCGGTCTCGTCGGCCATCGGGTTCTCCCTGGTGGGTCGGTACGGGCTGGGTCCTGATCGAGTCGCGGAAACTCCCTGGGATCGTAGACGGGCGTGCGGCTAACGTGACGGCACACCGACAGACGGAGACCCGCACCGCATGCCCCGCCCGCACCAACTGCCGCAGCCCGAGGTCCTCAGGACCGACCGCCTCGACCTCGTCCCCCTCGCCGCCGCGCACGCAGCGGAGATGGCCGAGGTCCTCGCCGACCCCGCCCTGCACACGTTCATCGGCGGGGAACCGCTGTCCGCCGAAGCGCTGCACACCCGGTACGTACGCCTGGCGGCCGGCTCGCCCGACCCGGCCGTCGGCTGGTTCAACTGGGTCGTCCGGCTGCGCGACGAGAACCGCCTGGCGGGCACCGTCCAGGCGACGGTCGAGGCCGGGGTCGCCGAGATCGCCTGGGTGGTGGGCACCGGCCTGCAGGGCCGCGGCATCGCGACCGAGGCGGCCCGCGGCCTGGCGGAGTGGCTGTCGAGGCAGCCGGGCATCGGCGCACTGTGCGCCCACGTCCACCCGGAGCACCTGGCCTCACAGGCCGTCGCACGGGCCGCAGGGCTGGAGCCGACGGAGAAGCGGGAGGACGGTGAGGTCAGGTGGGAGCGGCTGCTCCGGCCTGCGGACGCCGCGGCGGACGGAGTGGTGGGCGGAGCGGTGGACTGCGTGCCGGACGGGGCTGCGGACGCCGCGTCCGAAGGCTTCGTCGTACGGGTGGAGCAGGGCCGGGTACGGGGCCTGACGGCCGCCCCCGGCATCGCCGCTCACCTCGGAATCCCTTACGCCGCACCGCCGTTCGGCCCGCACCGGTTCCGGGCCCCGCAGCCGCCCGCCCCGTGGGACGGCGTCCGGGACTGCACCGCCTTCGGCCCGGTCTGTCCGCAGTCCGCGGAACTGCCAGGCGCACCCGCCTGGGCACCCGGCGACGAGGACGTCCTCACGCTCAACGTGTGGGCGCCGCGCGCCGGCGAGTGGGCCGCGGGCGTGGACGGACCGCTGCCGGTGCTCGTCTGGATCCACGGCGGCGCCTACACCTTCGGCTCCAGTGCCCAGCCCGACTTCGACGGCACGGCCCTGGCCCGCGCGGGCCTGGTCGTGGTCACCGTCAACTACCGGATCGGCTTCGAAGGGTTCGGGCACGTCCCCGGCGGCGGCGACGCCCACCCGGAGAACCGCGGCCTCCTCGACCAGGCCGCCGCACTGCGCTGGGTACGTACGAACATCGCGGCCTTCGGCGGCGACCCGGACCGGGTGACCGTCGCCGGACAGTCGGCAGGGGCGACCTCCGCGGTGAGCCTCATGCTCATGGACGAGGCGCGCGGGCTGTTCCGGCGGGTCGTCGCACACAGCGCCGTCGGCCCGTGCTTCTCGCGGGACACCGCAGCCGAGAACACCCGCTGGATCGCCGCGGCCGCAGGCGTCCCCGCCACCGCCGAAGGGCTGCTCGCCGCCTCCCCGCGGGACCTCGTCGCCGCCTCCGACCAGGTGGCCGAGACCCTCCGCCGGGACCCGGGCTCCGGTTCCCGGCACTACGACCCCGTCCTGTACGGCCCGGTCGCCGACGGCACGGTCCTGCCCGCCGACCCCCTCGCCGCACACGCCGCCGCGCCCGTCGAAGGCGTGGATCTCCTGGTCTGCCACACCACCGAGGAGTACTGGCTCCTGGACGCGGTCGGCAGCAGCGCGAAGATCACCACAGAGCCCCAACTGTCCTCCTTCTGCGACGACTTCGGCCTTCCCGGTCCCCTCGTCGAGGGCTACCGCGAGCGCATGCCGGACGCCTCCGTCCTCGATGTCTACCTCGCGCTGTTCGGCGACCTGAGGTTCGCCGAGTACAGCAACCGCGTCGCCGACGCCCATGTCGGCGCCGGAGGCCGCACCTTCCTCTCCCGCTTCGCCCGCCGCCGTACGGACTCCACCGGGCGGCCCGTGGTGCGCGCCTGGCACTGCGCGGACATCCCCTTCGCCTTCGGCAACCACCACGACCCGCACCTGGAGTTCCTCGTCGGCGGGCCGCCGACCGCGGCCGACGACGAGCTGTCCGTGCAACTGGTCCGCGCCTGGGCCGGGTTCGTGGCCCACGGGGACCCCGGATGGCCGTCGTACGACGGTACGGACGCGGGTGCGGTACGGATCTGGGGCGCGCCCACGGCGGACGGCCCGCCGCGCGAGCTGTGGCGGGGTGTGCCACTCGGCCCGGAAATGCCCTGAGCGGCAGGGGAGTTACCTCGGGGGTAATCGACGGTGCCGCGCCGGCGGGAGATCGTACTTCTGCCGGTACCGATCCCGGCCGGCCCGCACAGCGGTAGAGACCACGGATCCACGGATCCACGGAAGACGAGGACACGACCATGAGCGCCGCCTTCGAGACCACCCTCCAGCGCTACTTCGCCGCCTGGAACACCACCACCGGGGCCGACGACCTCGCCAAGGCCGTCGCGGCCGCCTTCACCGAGGACGCCGCCTACACCGACCCGGCCGCCGACGTGCGCGGGCACGCGGAAGTGACCGCCATGATCGCCGGGGCGCTCGCCCAGTTCCCCGGGTTCGAGTTCCGGCTGAGCGGTGCGCCCGACGGGCACCACGACATCGTCCGCTTCGGCTGGGAACTGGTCTCCCTGACCGACGGGTCGGCGCCGGTGGCGGGCTTCGACGTCGCCACGGTTGCCGAGGACGGCCGGGTCTCCTCGGTCAAGGGCTTCCTGGACCGGGTGCCGGGGGCCTGACGGGGCGGCCGGCCGGGGGCGGAGCCCGGTCAGGGCCCGGCCGGGGCCGCCCCCCGTCACATTCGCCGTCCGAGGATCGTCAGTCCCTTGCGACCTCATGGCGCTGACGAAGACGAGCAACGAGAGCGAGAACGAGGGCCCGATGGAACCCGTCACCACCCCACAGAGCGAACCCGACTTCCTGGCCGGGCAGTTCGAGGCCAACCGCGACCGCCTGCGCGGTGTCGCCTACCGCATGCTGGGCTCCGCCAGCGAGGCCGAGGACGCCGTCCAGGAGGCCTGGCTGCGGCTCGGCCGCCAGGAGGCGGGCAGCATCGACAACCTGCCCGGCTGGCTGACCACCGTTGTCGCCCGCGTCTGCCTCGACCAGCTGCGCTCGCGGACCTCGCGCCGGGAGGCCCCGCTCGACCCGCTCGATGACACCCACGTACCCGACCCGATCGTGCGCCGCGACGACGCCGACCCGGAGCAGCAGGCGCTGCTCGCGGACTCGGTGGGGCTCGCACTGCTCGTCGTACTGGAGACGCTGGGCCCCGCGGAACGGCTCGCCTTCGTCCTCCACGACATGTTCGCTGTGCCCTTCGAGGAGATCGCGCCGCTGGTGGACCGGACCCCGGCGGCGACCCGGCAGCTCGCGAGCCGGGCCCGCCGGCGGGTCCAGGGCACCGCGCCCGCACCGGACACGAACGCGGTACGCAGGCGCGAGATCGTCGGCGCGTTCCTGGCGGCGTCCCGGGGCGGCGACTTCGACGGCCTGCTGGCGCTGCTGGACCCGGAGTGCGTGCTGCGGGCGGACGTGGGGACGGCGGTCCCGGGGGCGTCGAGGGTGATCAGGGGGGCGCGGGAGGTCGTCTCGAACGCGCTCATGTTCTCGCGGGCGGCGCAGTTCGCGCGGATCGCGCTGGTCAACGGGGCGCCGGGGCTGGTCACGGTGATCAACGGCCGGACGATGTCGGTGATGGACTTCACGGTCGTGGACGGGAGGATCGTCGAGCTGAACATCCTGGCGGACGGGGAGCGGCTGGCGGGGCTGGACGTGAGCTTCCTGGACGAGTAGGCGGGAGGCGGCGCGTGCGGGTGCGAAGCGCCTGCGGCGGGCTGGTGCACGGCCTGCGGCCGCGCGGTCCTCAAACGCCGGACGGGCTGAATTTTCAGCCCGTCCGGCGTTTGAGGACACAGCCCGGAGGGCTGTCCGGGTCCGGGCAGCGCCCGGAGAACGGGTGAAGGGCGGGTAGGGGACCGCGCCGCAGGCAACGCCGGCCACCCACCGGCCCGCGCCCGCGAACCCCGCCCAGCCCCCCAGTCACCCTCACCCGCCCTCACGAGATATCTTGACGTCAAGCAATGTTGCAGACGTGGAGCGGAGTACCCGGTGACTGACTCGACCATCATCTATACGCACACCGACGAGGCCCCGGCCCTCGCGACGTATTCGTTCCTGCCCGTCGTCGAGGCCTACGCCTCCACGGCCGGTGTCACGGTCGAAAGCCGCGACATCTCCCTCGCAGGCCGCATCATCGCGAGCTTCCCCGAGTTCCTGAAGGAGGAGCAGCGTATTGATGACGCACTCGCCGAGCTCGGCGAGCTGGCCAAGACGCCCGGCGCGAACATCATCAAGCTGCCCAACGTCTCGGCCTCGATCCCGCAGCTGAAGGCCGCGGTCGCCGAGCTCCAGGCGCAGGGCTACGCGCTTCCGGACTACCCGGACGAGGCGAAGTCCGAGCAGGACAAGGACGTCCGCGCCCGCTACGACAAGATCAAGGGCAGCGCCGTCAACCCGGTCCTGCGCGAGGGCAACTCCGACCGCCGCGCCCCCGCCTCGGTGAAGAACTACGCCAAGGCCCACCCCCACCGCATGGGCAAGTGGACCCCGGACTCGAAGACGAACGTCGCCACCATGGGCGCCGACGACTTCCGCTCCACCGAGAAGTCCGCCGTGATCGCCGACGCGGGCTCGCTCCGCATCGAGCTGGTCGGCGACGACGGCTCCACCACCGTGCTGCGCGAGTCCGTACCGGTCCTCGCCGGTGAGGTCGTCGACGCCTCGGTCATGCGCGTCGCCGCGCTGCGCGAGTTCTTCACCGCGCAGCTCGCCCGCGCCAAGTCCGAGGGCGTGCTCTTCTCCGTGCACCTCAAGGCCACGATGATGAAGGTCTCCGACCCGATCATCTTCGGCCACGTGGTCCGCGCCTTCTTCCCGAAGACCTTCGCCCAGTACGGCGACGTGCTCACCGCGGCCGGCCTCACCCCGAACGACGGCCTCGGCGGCATCTACAAGGGCCTCGAAGGCCTGCCCCAGGGCGCCGAGATCAAGGCCTCCTTCGACGCCGAGCTCGCCGAGGGCCCGGAGCTGGCGATGGTCGACTCCGACAAGGGCATCACCAACCTGCACGTGCCGTCCGACGTCATCGTCGACGCCTCGATGCCGGCCATGATCCGCACCTCCGGCCACATGTGGGGCCCGGACGGCGGCGAGGCCGACACCCTCGCGGTCCTCCCGGACTCCTCGTACGCAGGCATCTACCAGGTCGTCATCGACGACTGCCGCGCGCACGGCGCCTACGACCCGTCGACCATGGGCTCCGTACCCAACGTCGGTCTGATGGCGCAGAAGGCCGAGGAGTACGGCAGCCACGACAAGACCTTCGAGATCCGGACCACCGGTACCGTCCGCGTCGTCGACGCCAACGGCACCGCAGTCCTGGAGCAGGCCGTCGGCGCCGGCGACATCTTCCGGATGTGCCAGACCAAGGACCTCCCGATCCAGGACTGGGTCAAGCTGGCCGTCACGCGCGCCCGCGCCACCGGCGTCCCGGCCGTGTTCTGGCTGGACGAGGACCGCGCCCACGACGCGCAGCTCATCGCCAAGGTCAAGACGTACCTCGCCGACCACGACACGGACGGCCTGACGATCGAGATCATGGCGCCGGAGAAGGCCATCGCCTACTCCCTGGAGCGCATCCGCCGCGGCGAGGACACCATCTCGGTGACCGGCAACGTGCTCCGCGACTACCTCACGGACCTCTTCCCGATCCTGGAGCTGGGCACCAGCGCCAAGATGCTCTCCGTGGTCCCGCTGATGAACGGCGGCGGCCTCTTCGAGACGGGCGCCGGCGGCTCCGCCCCGAAGCACGTCCAGCAGCTCGTCAAGGAGAACTACCTCCGCTGGGACTCCCTCGGTGAGTTCCTGGCGCTGGCCGTCTCCTTCGAGCACCTCGCCACCACCACGGGCAACGCGCGCGCCCAGGTGCTCGCCGACACCCTGGACCGCGCCACGGGCACCTTCCTCAACGAGGACAAGTCCCCGAGCCGCAAGCTCGGCGGCATCGACAACCGCGGCAGCCACTTCTACCTGGCCCTGTACTGGGCCCAGGAGCTGGCCAAGCAGACCGACGACGCCAAGCTCGCCGAGGCGTTCGGCCCGCTGGCCAAGACGCTGGCCGAGCAGGAGCAGACCATCGTCGACGAGCTGATCGCCGTGCAGGGCTCGCCGGTCGAGATCGGCGGCTACTACCAGCCGGACGCCAAGAAGGCCGCGGCCGTCATGCGCCCGTCGAAGACGCTGAACCAGGCGCTGTCCATCCTCGCCTGAACTGCCTGACGCCGCATCAACGGGGCTGCCCCGGACGGTACTTCACCGTCCGGGGCAGCCCTGTGTCCAGGTGTCCAGGTGTCCTGGTTCCTGGGTGGTCAGGCGAGGAACCCCCAGGCGGCCGCTCCCGCCACCGCCGCCCCGTACACCCACACCCCTCCCCGTACTACCCGCTCCCGCACGTCCTCGCGCCACGCCGTACGCGCCGCCATCAGCCACGCCAGCGCGGGCAGCACCAGCACCGCGTGCAGGCTCACCCCGTGCAGCGGCTTCAGTACGGCCGTCGAGGCGTACGCGTCCAGCTGGTGCCCGGTACGGGTCAGGACCACCCCGCGCGCGATCATCACCGCCCCCGACACCAGCCCCACCAGCAGGATCGCGAACCCGGCCCGCAGCGCGAGCGCCATCCCTGCGGGCCCGGCGGGACGCTGCCGGAACGACGCCACGGCCAGCACCGTCAGCAGCACCACCAGCAGCCCGCCGCCCACCGCGAGCGACATCGACACGGCCGAGTCGAAGCTGGTCTCCATGTTGAGGTGCGAGGGGCGGCGGCGCCACGCCTGGAGCGTGATCCCGCCGACCTCCAGTACGCAGTCCGCCGCGAAGAGCCCCAGCACCACGGCCCGCGTCCGCTCCCCGACGCGCAGGTACGACGCCACCCACGCGACCGCGAGCAGCGTCACCCCGAAGGACAGCCCGAACGTCACCGGCTTGCGCCACGACACAGGACCGGTCCACGGCCCGCCGTCCACCGCGAAGACCCCGAGGTGCACGAGCCCTGAGACGACGAGCAGGCCCCCGACCAGGACACAGACCCGCTCGACCGGGCGCAGGGCACGCAGGGCACGGTGGGCGGTCCTGCCGCGGATGCGGTACGCGGGTGCGCGGTTCGTCGTCATGCCGTCCAGTTTCGCGAGCCGCCGCGCCCCCGTCGTCGTACGCCCGGAGGCACCGCACCTGCTCCGCCCGCAGTAGCACTCCCACGCCCGCCGCCGGACGGGGGGACAGCCGTCGCGGCGGGCACCTGGGTGCCCGCCGCGACGCTCAGTGGGGGCGCGCGGTCATCCCTGCGGGGGCCAGGTGAGGACTGCTTCGTTCTGGCCGGTGAGCTTGGCCAGGGGCGCGAACCGGAAGTAGAGGTCGCGCAGCCGGGAGTCGAGCGGGCCCTCGAACTGCTCGGTCTCGCTGAGCGCGCGGGCCGTGGCGACCAGCGCCTCGGTACGCGGCCTGCGCTCGTCCTCGTAACCGCGCAGCGCCGCGACCGGGTCCGCTGTCGCTTTCAGGTGCTGGGCGAGGACGACGGCGTCCTCGATGGCGAGCGCCGCGCCCTGGCCGAGGCTCACCAGCATCGGGTGCGCCGCGTCGCCGAGCAGGGTCGTGCGCCCGGTGCCCCACCGCTGGAGGTACGGGCGGTCCTGGGCGGTGATGCTGACGATCGTCTCCTCGGGGGTGACCCGGATCGCCTCCCGCACCTCGTCGGCCCAGCCGGCGAAGAGACCGGCGACCTTCTCCTTGCCGAGCCGCGGCTTCCCGGTGACCCAGTCGGGGACGTTCTTCGTCGCCCACCAGTACGCGCGGCCGTGGCCGATGTCGGCCAGGCCGAAGCGCTGGCCACGCCCCCAGTAGTGCGCGGCGTAGCCCTTGGTCAGCCGGGGATGGCTGAAGGGCACCGTCGCCAGCCAGCACATGTAGTTGCCCGGCCGCGGCTCGTCGTCGACCGTGGCCACCTGGCGGCGCACCACGGAGTTGAAGCCGTCCGCGCCGATCAGGACGTCGCCCGAGGCCTTCCGGCCGTCCTCGAAGGTCACCTCGACCCCGTCGTCGCCGGAGACGAACTCCTTTGCCGCGGCGTTCAGTTCGATGACGGAGTCGTCTCCGAGCGCGTCCAGGAGCGTCTGCTGGAGGTCGGCCCGGTGGACGGCGTAGTTCGACGCGCCCAGCCGGTCCGCGAGGTCACGGAACGGCAGCGCCCTGATCGTCCGGCCGCGCCTGGTGAGGAACTTCAGCTCGTCGAACATCTCACCGCGCTTGGCCAGGCCCGGGGCGATGTCGATGTCCAGGGTGCGCAGCGCCAGGATCGCGTTGGACATCAGGGAGACCGCCGTGGTCCCGGGGCGCAGCTCGGGAGCCTGCTCGAAGACCTGGACCTCGACACCGGCCCTGCGGAGTGTGGCCGCGGCCGCGAGCCCGCCGATCCCTGCCCCGATGACGAGGGCCTTGCGCGGGGAGTGCTGCGTCATTTTCCGCTCCTGTCGGTCGGCCGCCGGTCGAGGTGGTCGGCCATCGCTTCGACGAATGTTCGGGCGACGTCGTTCACGTGCGGTTCCTCCAGGAGGACCAGGTGGTCGCCGGGGACGTCGACCACCTGGAGCCGTCCTGTGGTCAGGTCGCCCCAGCCGTTGGTGGGGTCCTCGTGCAGGCTCTGCGCGGCTCCGTGCATCGGCTGGAGGATCTCCGGCAGTTCCGAGGTGGCGCGGAGCAGGACCAGGTCCCCGTCGGCAGGTTCCGGCCGGTAGGTGAGGATCGCCTGCCAGTGCGCCTTGAACATCCGGAACAGGCGGCGCACGGTGGTGCGTGAGCTGCCCGCGGGCAGGACGCCCGCCTGTGTGGCGTGTCCGACGATGAAGTCGAACTTCGCCTCGTCGTCCAGGCCTTCCGGCAGCGGGACCACCGGTGCGGTGCCGCCGCGCTCCATCCACAGCAGCTCCCAGAAGAACCACTCAAGGAGCGAGTGGTCGGCGACGTCGGGGCGTTCGCCCTGCTTGACGGCGATCGGGTCGATCAGCACGGTGCCCCGGAGGGCTCCCGGGTCGGTGCTCCGCAGCTGACGCGCCATCTCAAAGGCGACGAAGCCGCCGAACGACCAGCCGCCGATCACGTACGGGCCCTCCGGGCACGCCCGGCGCATCGCCTTCAGATAGCTGTCGGCCAGTTCGGGGACGGAGCTGAGCGGCTCCGTGCCGGGGGCGGTCCCGGCGGCCTGGAGCGCGTACACCGGCTGGTCCTCGGGGAGGTGGCGGGCGAGGCGTACGTAGCACAGCACATGGCCGCCGAGCGGGTGGACCAGGAACAGCGGCGGCTTGCCGCCCCCGGTGCGGATCGGTACGACGGGGTCGAACTCCGCCGCCGACTCCCCGGCCCGCAACCGCTGCGCGAGCCCGGCCACGTTCGGGGCGGCGACGAACGCGGAGAGCGGGACGCTGACGCCGTAGCGCTTCTCGATCGTCATCACCAGCCGCATCGCGGTCAGTGAGGTGCCGCCGATGTCGAAGAAATTGTCCCGCACGCCCACCGTGGGCAGTTCCAGCAGCTCCGCGAGGATGTCCACCAGCGCCCTCTCGTACGCGTCGCCCGGCGGGGTGGCGTCCGCCGTCGGCGCGGCGAGCGGCATGCGGCGCAGCAGGGCGTCGTCCCGCTTGCCGCTGGGCGTCAGCGGCAGGCCAGGCAGCCACTCCAGGTGCGCGGGCATCATGTAGTCCGGCAGCACCGCGCGCAGCCGGGTCCGCACCTCGTCCAGGTCCACGGCCGCCGCGTCTCCGACGAGGAACGCGGCGAGGAACGCGTCGGCGCCCTCCCTGCGCCGGGCCACCACCGCGGCCTCCCGGATGCCGGGCAGCTCCTCGGCGAGCTTGGCGATCGCGATCTCCACCTCGGCGAGCTCGACCCGGAAGCCGCGCACCTTCACCTGGGAGTCGGCACGGCCGAGCCAGACGAGGTTGCCGTCGGGCATGACCCTGGCCAGGTCGCCGGTGCGGTAGAGGCGGGCGCCCGGCTCGCCGGAGGGATGCGGTACGAAGCGCTGCTCGGTCAGGTCGGGCCGGTTGCGGTAACCGTGGGCCAGGCACACCCCGCCGACGTAGACCTCGCCCTTCGCGCCCGGCGGCACCGGCCGCATCAGCCCGTCGAGCAGGTGGATCCCGATCCCGTCGACCGGGACGCCGATGGGCGGCAGGTCGGGGAAGCCGGCCGGGTCGCCGGTCATCGTGTGGTGGGTCAGCAGATGCGTTTCGGTCGGTCCGTACTGGTTCTCCAGTACGGTGCCGGGCAGTGCGGCGCAGAACCGCCGGATCTCGTCGGTGATCCGCAGCTGCTCGCCGGAGGAGATCACGACCCGCAGCGCGCGCGGCCGGATGCCCAGCGCCTGGGAGGTCTCCGCGAGCTGCTGGAGCGCGACACACGGCATGAAGACCCGCTCCACCTCCTCGCGGTCCAGGAGCCGCAGCAGCGCGGGCATGTCGCGTCGCTCGTCCTCGGCGAGCAGCTGGAGGGTGCCGCCGCCGCACAGGGTGGAGTAGATCTCCTGGAACGCCACGTCGAAGCTGAGCGGTGCGAACTGAAGGGTCCTGCCGCCCGCCGCGCCGCTGGCCGAGGGGATCTGCCACTCCATGTAGTTGGCGAGCACCCGGTGCGGGAGTTCGACGCCCTTGGGCTCGCCGCTGGACCCGGAGGTGAACAGCAGGTAGGCGACGGTCTCGCCGGTGATGTCCGGCAGCTCCGGCTGACCCCCGGGCGCCGGCTCTGCGGCGAGCAGGTCGGCGACGTACAACAGCCGGGAGGAGTCCTCGAAGAGGTGCGCGTGCGCCCGGTCCGTGAGGATCCGCAGCGGGTCGGCCTGGGCGACCATCGCCGCGAGCCTGGCCGGGGGATAGCTGACGTCGAGCGGGACGCAGGTGGAGCCTGCCTTCCCGACGCCCAGGACGGTGGCGAGCGTCTCGGGAGAGCGGTCCATGGCGATGCCGACGGTCGAACCCGGCCGGGCTCCGGCCTCGATCAGACCGCGGGCCATCCGGTTCGCGGCCTCGTCGAGCTGGGCGTACGTCCACTGCCGCGAGCCGCAGGAGACGGCCACCGCGTCGGGAGTGCGTGCGACGTGCTCCTCGATCCGCCGGATGACGTTCAGGGGAGCGTCCCCGACGGGGGCGGAGTCGGCCCGCAGTGCCGCTTCGGCCCGAGGATCGCGCAGGAAGGCGAAGTCGGCGTCCGTGTCGGGGTGTTCGGTCATCTGCCGCAGGACGGCGACGTAGGTCTGACCGATGCTCTCCACCTGGGACCGGGAGAAGGTGCGTCCGTCGCAGTCCATGCGCAGCCAGAGGCGTTCGTCGACCGGGTCGACGACCGCGTTGACCAGGAGTTTGAAGTTCGTCTCCTCCCAGGTCCTGAAGTCGGTCAGCGCCATGTCGGTGTTCTCGAAGAGCGAGCTGAGGACGTGCGGGTGGACGTAGTTGAAGGCCGTCTCGAAGACGACGTCGCCGCCGCGGTCCTCCTGGATCGCGCTGAGCGGGTAGCGCCGGTGCGGGTGGCTGTCCTGTTCCTGCTGGTAGACCTCGCGCGCCGCGCCGATCCAGCTGCGCGGCCGGGTGTCGAGGCGCAGTGGCAGTGTCTCCAGGAAGAGTCCGGTGATCCGTTCGGCGTCGGCCTCCTCCGGCCGTCCGCCGGTGACCAGGCCGGTGGTGATGTCCTGTGTGTCGGAGAACAGCCGCAGGGTCAGGCAGTGCGCCGCGAGCAGCAGGGACTTGACGGGCAGGCTGTGGGCGCGCGCCAGGTGGCGCAGCGTGGTGTCGAGGCCGTCCGGCAGTTCCACCCGGTGGACGACGATGCCCTCGTCGCCCGCGGGCTCGTAGGGTCGCAGTCCGTCGATCTGGACCAGTTCGGCGCCGGTGAGCAGCCGTTGCCAGTAGCGCCTGCTGAGGTCGGAGGCGAGGGCCCGCCGTTCCTCGCGCACGTAGAGGGCGGGGGACGGCAGTTGTCCGGACGGGACGGCTTCGACAGGACTGCCGGCGTGGTGGAGGTAGTCCTGGAGCAGTTCGCGGACGAGGGTGGCCACGCTCCAGCCGTCCAGGATCGCGTGGTGGAAGCTGAACACCAGCTCCACGGTGTCGTTGTTCAGGACATGCGCGCGGAAGAGGTAGAGCGGCGGCCGGTCCAGCCGGTACTCGTGGTAGCGCCGCTCCTCGACGTGCCGGTCGATCTCGGCCTGCGCCGCCTCCTCGCCGAGGTCGCGCAGATCCGCGATCTGCAGTCCGCCGTCGGCCTCCCGGTGGACGAGCTGCAGGGGTTCGGAGTAGCCGCCGAGGTCGAACGCGGAGCGCAGGACGGGGTGGCGCAGGACCAGGTCGTCGAAGGCGCGGCGCAGTGCCTCTTCGTTCCAGACCGTGGTGAGGGAGTAGCGGAAGACGTCGTGGTAGACGGCCGTCCGCTCGTGTTCCCGGCTGTGGTAGAGCAGGCCGAGGTGCAGCCGGGTCGCCGGGTAGGCGTCCGCCAGACCGGTCAGGCGTGCGCGGTCGACGCCCGACACCAGCGCGAACGGCTCCAGCGGGGCATCCTGTGCGTCCGGTGACGAGGTGGTCGCGGTGGTGGCGAGCGTCGCCACGGTGGGGTTGCGGACCATGTCGGCCAGGGTGAAGTGGACGCCCGCGCGGCGTGCCTCGGCCTGGATGCGGAGCATCAGGATCGAGTCGCCGCCCAGGGAGTAGTAGTCCTGGTCGACGCCGACCCGGTCGGTTTCGAGTACGGCCGCCCAGGCCGCCGCGATCTTCGCCTCGATCTCGTTGGCCGGTGCCGCGGGCCTGGCCTCCGTCTCCACGGCGGGAGCGGGCAGCGCGCGGCGGTCGGTCTTGCCGTTGGCGGTGAGCGGGATCCGGTCGATCCGTACGAAGAAGGACGGGACCATGAACTCCGGGAGTGAGTCCAGGAGTCGGGCCCTGAGGTCGGCCGGCCGCACGTCCTCGTCCGCGACGTAGTAGCCCACCAGGTGGACTCCGTGGGCCGGTGTGCTCCGGTCCACGACGACCGCGTCCCGGACGCCGGGGAAGGCCGTCAGGCGGCCCCGCACCTCGCCGAGCTCCACCCGGTTTCCGCGGATCTTGACCTGGTCGTCCAGCCGGCCCAGGTATTCGAGGGTGCCGTCCGCGAGCCAGCGCGCCCGGTCCCCGGTCCGGTACAGCCGCCCGCCGGGCGTGAACGGGTCGGCCACGAACACCGCCGCGTCCAGCTCGGGCCGGTCCAGATAGCCGCGGGCCACGCCCGCGCCCGCGATGCACAGCTCACCGGGCACCCCGGCGGGCTGGAGATCGCCGTGCGCCCCGACCACGTACAGCCGGATGTTGTCGATCGGCCGCCCGATCGGCACCCGTCGCACCTCGTCGGCCGGGTCCGCCGGGCAGTCGTAGTACGTGACGTCGACCGTGCCCTCGGTCGGGCCGTAGAGGTTGACCAGCCGTGGCGCAGCGGCGCCGGCCGCCGCGAAGACCTGGTTGAACCGGTTCACCTGGGCGGGCGTCAGCGCCTCACCGCTGCAGAACACCAGACGCAGGGACGCCAGGTCGTCCAGCAGCGCCGGAGTCTCTTCGAGCAGGTCGAGGAAGGGGCCGAGCATCGAGGGCACGAAGTGGGCCACACTCACCCCGTGCGCCTTGACGGTCTTGAGGACGGCCCCCGGATCCCGCTCGCCCCGGGGCGGGAGCAGCGCGACTCCGGCACCGGTGATCGCCCACCAGAACAGCTCCCACACCGAGACGTCGAAGGTCGCCGGTGTCTTCTGGAGCAGCACGTCCCCGACGCCGACCGGATAGCCGCGCTGCATCCACTCCAGCCGGTTCACCACGGAACGGTGCTCGACCTGCACACCCTTGGGCTGCCCCGTGGACCCCGAGGTGTAGATGACGTAGGCGAGATCGTGCGGGCCGCCGACGGGCACGGGCGGCGCGGACGCGGCGAGCGGGGCGGCCGTCAGGTGCCGCACGGGCACGGCGTCGCCGATCAGGGCAGCGGACACGGTAGTGCCCAGCAGCACGGACTTCGTCCCGCTGTCGGCCAGCAGGAACCCGACCCGCTCGGCGGGATGGCTCGGGTCGACCGGTACGTACGCGCCACCGGCCTTGAGCACCCCCAGGACGGCGGCGACCAGTTGCGGGCCGCGCTCGGCCAGCACGGCCACCCGGTCGCCGACGGCCACGCCGTCGCCGCGCAACTCGTGCGCGACATGGTTCGCCCAGGCGTCCAGCTGCGCGAAGGTGAGCGCATCGGCGGGATCGTCCGCGACGACGGCCAACCGGTCGGGTGTCCTGGCCGCCTGCCGTTCGAAGAGCGCATGGACCGTGGTGTCGTGGGAGTACTCGGTCACCGGGCCTGTGCCCGTCGCGATCAGAGCGGCACGCTCGGCGGCACCGACCATGGGGACCTCCGACAGCGGGCGGTCCGCCCGGTCGAGGGTGCCCCGGAGGATCGCCTCGATGTGGGTGGCCACCGACTCGATGGGGAAGTCCGCGTCGAAGACGTCGAGGGCGTGGTCCATGTCGACCAGGACGTCGCTGACGTCGTCCAGCTCGTTGACGACGACCGCCAGTACGTCGTCGTCGTGGGCGCGGGCCTGCACGACGGTTTCGTACGCCACGCCCTGTACGTCGAGCGGGCTCGGCCAGCGCAGATAGGCGATGGTGGTGTCGAACAGCCGCTTGGGGCCGCTGCCTTGGAGCGGCACCGAGCGCAGCAGGTCTCCCACGGAGAACCGCTCGTGGGGTTTGAGCGCCCGGGTCGCGGCCTGCACCCCGGTGACCAGTTCGGTCATCGTGCGCTCCGGGGCCGCAGTCACCCGCAGCGGCAGGGTGTTGGCGAAGTGGCCGACGGTCTCCTTCTGTCCCGCGGTGGGCCGGTTCAGCAGCGGGATGCCCAGAACGACCTCGTCGCTGCCGTGGATCCGGGAGAGGTAGACGGCGAAGGCACTGGCGACGAACGCGAAGACCGAATGCCCGCGGTCACGTATGCGCTCGATGAGAGCGCGCTCGATCAGGAAGCTGTGCCGGGCGCTCCGCCGGGTGCCGGCCGGTGCGGCGCGGCGGAAGAAGGCCGGAGCGACGCCCCGTAACTGCTCCTGGAAGAACTCACGGTCCCGCTCGTGGTCGTCCGAACCCCGGTAGCTGCGCTCCTCCTCGGCGAAGTCCAGGTACGACGGCACGGGCCGGTCGTCGTACTTCCCGGTCCGCCGCACCTGGTCGTACTCGGCGCGGACCTGGGACATGAACAGGTTCAGGCCCCAGGCGTCGGCGACGATGTGATGCACCTTGACGTAGGCGTGGACGACGTCCTCGCGCTCCTTGAGGACCGCGATCGTGAACAACCGGCGGCGCTCCACCTCGAACGGGACGTCGAACGCGTCCTTGATCCAGGTCTCACAGGCCGCACGCGGCGCGGCAGCCGCGGAGAGGTCGACCGTCGGGATGTCGAACGGCTCGTGCTCGGCCCACTGGCTCGGGGTTCCGTCCTCGGGGTCGATCCGGAGCCGGAACGCGTCGTTGCGGTCGGCCGCACGGCGCAGGCACTCCTTGAGCAGGTCGACGTCGACCTCACCGGTGAACCGGTCGGTGATGAAGCAGTTGAACTGCGGGAGATCCGGGAAGAGGGAATTCGCCGCCCAGATGTCCTGCTGATAGGCCGTGAGTGAGTTGCGCCCCCGGAGATTCACGATCGCTCCATTTTCCTCGCCTGTTGCCTTCGATGTCCGAGCCGTGCAACTTCTTCAGCGAGCGCTTTCGGTGTTCTCCGTGTTCTCGGTGTTCGCCGTGTTCGCTGTGTTCTCCGCGTCGATCGTGCTGCCGTGGTACCAGGGGTTTCCGGCCGCCTCGGAGATGAGATTGCGCGACTGCGTCTCCCGCGCCCTGCCGAGATCCAGGGTCAGGTACTGGACGAATTCCAGCGCGGTGAAGTACTGGCGCATGAAGGTCGGTTGGTCGAGTTCGATCTCGGTCACCGTGACGTTCGCGTTCTGCGGGATCGGCGCGGTCAGCAACGACACCAGGTTCCTGCGCTTGGCCCGGGTGTAGTCGTCCTCCTCCGGGTCGGAGAAGATGAGAATGCTGTGCCGGCGCTCGGGATCGGAAAGCGTGGCCACCTCGCTGTGGCAGAACTCGTGGAAGTAGTTCCGCGTCGCGGGCACCATGGCGATCTCGTTGAAGTGCATCTTGGCGAGCTTCAGCAGGCTCTCGTGCCACTTCGGCGAGCCGAGCATGATGATGTTGGCGTTCTCGCTCCGGGCGGCGGCATCGGCCGCCAACTCCCGCAGAGAAGGCGTGAAGTCGGTCTCCAGCGTCTTGGCCAGGGCACGGACCTCCGGGCCGTGATCCGTTTCGAGGAGCCCGAGCTTCAGGAACATGTCGACCAGAATCGAGAAGTACTGACCGACGTGGAACAGCGGGTACTCACGGTCCGGCCTGCTCAGGGTCCAGCGTGCGATGGACACCCCGTGCTCCTCGCCCAGCTCGCCGAGCCGGCCGCCGGAGGTGAGCAGCAGCACCCGGTCGTGCATCGGGCGCAGCGCGTGGAAGGCCCGGACCGGCTCGTTGGAGTGACCGCTGTACGAACTCAGGATGATGAGCGTCCGCTCGTCCTCGATCACCGAGCGCGGGATCAGGTACTCGAAGTCGTAGTCGTTGAAGACATGTACTTCGAGGTCGCTCCTGATCGAGTTGAAGAAGACCTTGATCACGTCCGACACGATGGCCGAGCAGCCCATGCCGCTGAACACGATGCGGGTGAACCGGCCGTCCCACATTTGTTTCACGAGATCTTCCGAGATCCCGGATATGTCGTACTCGTCCGACTTCGTGAAGCCGGTGCGGTACTCCTGCTCCAGGAATTCCTGATAGCGCTCAAGGCGTGATCGCATGGACTTTTCTCTCCTCGTCAATGACTGGTGATGTCAGCGGGCGGTGATTCATGATCTTCAGGAGACTGCCGAATCCCTCACCACATGAACTGGCCGCCGTCCACAATGAGCTTCTGGCCCGTGACGTAGGCGGCACCCTCGCCCACCAGGAATTCCAATGCGTTCGCCATCTCGTCGGTGGCGCCGATCCTGCCCTGCGGAATCTCGTCCAGCAGTGCGGTCAGGTATTCGGGCTCGGCCAGCCGGTAGCGGGTCCGCATCTCTTCCGTGTCGATCATTCCCGGGATGAGGCAGTTCACCCGGATGCTCGGCGCGAGTTCCATGGCCAGACATTTGGTCAGGTGGAGCAGGCCCGCTTTGCTCGAACAGTAATTTGCGCCGTTCAGCCGGGGGCGTATCGCGGTGGTCGAAGCGATGTTGACGATGGAGCCGCCACCGGCCTCCAACATGTGCGGAGCGAAAGCCCGGGTCATGTAGAAGGGCCCCGAGAGATTGGTGTCCAGTACACGGCGCCAGTCCGAGTCGGAGATTTCGAGCACCGGCCGGTCGATGTTCAGTCCGGCATTGTTGACCAGCACCTGCGGAATTCCGTGTCCGGTGCGCACGAGTTCGGCCAGCTGTGCCACGTCGTCGGGGTCCGACACGTCCGACCGGACGACCGAAAGGCCCTTCTTTATCTCCTGCAGGGCCCGGTTCGCGGACTCCTCGTCACTGCGGAACGTCGCGACCACCCGATATCCCATCCGGGTGAGCCGGTGGCTGAATGCGAGCCCGATGCCCTTGGTGCCGCCGGTAACAATGGCCAACTTGTCAGGTGATTTCACTCAAGTTCCGTTTCGTCCAAGAATCGTCCTGCGGCAGCGGCAGGGCATGCCGTGGAGGCGGCCGGTTCACCGTGGAATCGAAGCCCGTCCCCGGCGGTCGGCGACGACCGCGCACACGGGTCGGTCCGCAGGCAGGTTCCGTACCTGCCTGCGGATCGTCAAGGAGCGGTTCCCGCCGGTGCCTGCCGGGTGGGCAGGGTCAGCCGGCCTCGGGCTTGCGGGCGCGGAGGATGACGTCGAACCGCCCGGGGTGCTGGCGGTCCATCGGCTCGAAGCCCGCTTCGGTGTACCACTGCTCGAATTCCCGCGGTGTGTACACGCGGCCTTCGGGCGAGGCGATGGTGTGGACGTACGCCGACATGAACGCGGCGTGGGCGGGGCCGGTCTCGTCGTCGTCCTGGGCGCAGGCGACGATCACCAGGTGACCGCCCGGCTTCAACGCCCGGTAGGTCTTCGCGAAGAGGGAGCGGACCTGCTCGGGGGACCAGATTTCGAGGAAGCGGGAGAACACGACGCAGTCGTGGGAGGACGTGGGGAACTCGTCCTGCATGATGTCGGTGCCGACCGCGCGGACCCGCTCGGACAGACCGGCCTCGGCGATCTGGTCGTTCGCCATCTTCGCCACGTTGGGCAGTTCGAGGATCGTCGCCTGGAGATCGGGCCAACGCCGGGCGAAGCCGATGGCGTTGGTGCCGGTGCCGCCGCCGACGTCCAGGATGTGCTGGTACGACGAGAAGTCCACGGCGTTGACGAAGTCCTCGACCACCGAGCGGCTCTGGTGCTCCATCATGGCGGTGAAGACCTTTTCGAGGTTCTTGTCCTCGCCGAGGAGTTCGTAGAGCGTGGTCGCCGACGACCCGGCGAGCAGCTCGCGGTGCAGCCCCAGGTTGTCGTTCTCCACCAGCGATTCGTAGAGCCAGCCCATCGGCCGGTACAGCATCTCGTGGGTGTAGCGGATGATGACGGGCATGAAGGCGTCCGGATCGCCCGCCAGGAGATCGGTCGCGGCGGAGTTGTGATACCCGTCGCCTTCCTTGCGTACGAGCTCGAACGTGCTGCACCCCAGCAGGAGTACGTGTCCCGCGCGCTTCTCCAGCCCCAGCTCAGCGGTGATCTCGTCGAGGGTGCTGCCCGGCTGTTCCTTGAGCAGCGTGAATAACTTCAGGCGTAACGCGGCATGCAGGAACGGGAACCGGAAGCTGCCGTACACCAGTTTCCACAGCTCGTCCATGGCGGTCGCCGACGGTTTGGTCATGCTGATCCCCTTCGCGGTGTTGCGGGCCTCAGGTGTGCACCATCGGCCGAGTTGTGGTGAAGTCCAGCCAACCTGGGTGGGTCTCTATGCACCAAGAGGCAACAACAAACTCGTGGGTCACACAAGGCCTCTCAGGCCACAGAGGCTCCGTCGATGGCGCGAATCGTGTGGTGGCCCCCTCGACATCCGGTCACTTGGGGCCGCCGGAGCACCGGAGGCGACCGGAAGCCCGTTCGACTACAAGGCCGAAAACGGTCTGTTCGACAGAGGTTCCCGCTTTTTCGCATGCCCATGGGTCCGGCCCCGGCCCCACAGGGCCGGGGCCGGACCCCAGGATTTCCGCAGACCTTCTAGGCCTCGACCACCCGCGTCGAGTCCCGGATCCCGGTATCGGTCATCCGCGTACGTGTGCGGTGGAGCGAGGGGCCACCACCTGGTCGACGATCCCGAACTCCAGGGCCTGGTCGGCGGTGAGGACGTGGTCCCGCTCGACGTCCGCATGGATCTGCGAGACGTCCCGCCCGGTGTGCTTGGCGAGGAACCCCTCGATCAGTTCCCGCTGGCGCTGCACCTCACGGCCCTGGATCTCCAGGTCGGAGATCTGGCCCTGGGTGCCGGGACTGTGCGGCTGCTGGAGGAGGACCCGGGCGCCCGGCAGGGCCAGCCGCTTGCCGGGGGTGCCGGCCGCCAGGATCACGGCGGCCACCGAACTGGCCTGCCCCAGACAGACCGTCTGGATGTCGGGGCGTACGAACTGCATGGTGTCGTACACCGCGGTGAGCGCGGTGAGGCCGCCGCCGGGCGAGTTGATGTACATGGAGATGTCCCGGTCGGGGTCCTGGGACTCCAGGCACAGCAGTTGGGCCATGATGTCGTTCGCCACGACCTCGTCGAGCTCCTGGCCGAGGAAGATCACGCGTTCCTCGAAGAGCTTCGCGTAGGGGTCGTACTCCCTGGTGCCCTGCGACGTGCGTTCCACGAAGCGCGGGACGACATAACGGCTTTCCGGCAGCAGGTTGCCGGAGCCGAACGGGGACGATGCTGAGGTGGGCATGCGCGTGCTCACTGTGTGTGGTCCTCCCGGGGTGGATAGGTGTACTGGTCCGTCGGGAGGAGGACTAGGCCGCCGCGCCCAGGCCCGGGTGATCCGCCGTCGACGTCATGACCTCGTCGATCAGGCCGTACTCCTTGGCCTCCTGGGCGGTGAACCAGCGGTCCCGGTCGGAGTCACGGGTGATCGTCTCGGTGTCCTGGCCGGAGTGCTGCCCGATGAGCTCGGCCATCTCCCGCTTGGTGCGCACCAGTTGGTCCACGTAGATCTTGATGTCCGAGGCCGAGCCGGCGAAGCCCGCCGAGGGCTGGTGCATCAGGATCTTGGTGTGCGGCAGTGCGAAGCGCTTGCCCGGTGTACCGGCGGTGAGGAGGAACTGGCCCATGGAGGCACAGAATCCCATCGCAATGGTCACGACATCGTTCTTGATGTATTGCATGGTGTCGTAGACCGCCATGCCCGCGGTGACCGAACCGCCCGGTGAGTGGATGTACAGGTAAATGTCACGGGTCGGGTCGGTGGCGAGCATCAGCATCTGCGCGGTAATGCGGTTGGCGATGTCGTCGTCGACTTCCTTGCCGAGGAAGATGATGCGGTCGTCGAGAAGGCGGTTGTAGACCGCGTCCACGCCGCCGGCGTCACCGGCACCACGGGCGTAGGGCATCATCTGCCCTGCTTCGAGAGGTAACTGTCGAGGGGTCATGCGATTTACTCCTCTGTCCTTGCGCGGCCCCCTGGAGGGCCCGGACTCCGTCCGTTCAGCCGGTGTCCAACCAGGCGGAGATTCAGGAGAGTTCACTCCTGACCTCATGCATGGCGAAGCTAACACGCAGACCGGTGGGGGCCACGAAGCCGTTCGCTGAGAGCGGAGAGTGCGAGCGACGGTCAAGCGGCGGTCAAGTGGCTTGAAATTGGGCGGTATTGAAGGACGGCGACGGTCAAGAGGGTGGCCGCACTCCAAAGGCGTCCGCAAAGAATCGGCGCAAAGGGAAGCAATGGGCGCTTGAATCCGGCCAGGTGCGAAGTGGCGCTCCCGGCACCGGAGATGGCAGTGCGAGCGGGATCCGGAAGTACGGGCGGCTCCGGGCGGACCGAGGAGAAATTCGGCGCGCTCGATCTGCTTGATCTGCTCGGTCTACTCGGTCTGCTCGATCTGCTCGATGTGTTCGGAATGCGGGAGGGCCGGTGCAGTGGGCCCGCCGGCGGGCCTGGCCGGTCAACCGCGCAGCCGCGCATTGAGCCGGGCGGCCTGTCGCACGAGGTGGTCGCGCTCGGGGATGTTGGGCGCCGACCCGGCGGCCTGGGCGTAGAGCCGTGCCGCGGTCACCGGATCGCCGTCGCGCTCGTGCAGGTACGCCGCGACGGCGGCGTACCGCGGCAGGGCGGGGTCGAGCACCGCCAGGGCGGCAAGACCTGCCCGTGGCCCGTCGGCCTCGCCCACCGCGACGGCCCGGTTGAGGCGGGCCACCGGGCTGTCGGTGAGGCGCACCAGCTCGTCGTACCACTCGACGATCTGCACCCAGTCGGTCTCCTCGGCCGTACGGGCGTCGGCGTGGAGCGCGGCGATGGCCGCCTGGGCCTGGAAATCGCCCAGCCGGTCGCGGGCCAGGGCGGCCTGGAGTACCTCGACGCCCTCGGCGATCAGCCGGGTGTTCCACCGGCCGCGGTCCTGCTCGGCGAGCGGCACGAGCCTGCCGTCGGGGCCGGTCCGTGCCGGGCGCCGCGCGTGGTGCAGCAGCATGAGCGCGAGCAGGCCCGCGACCTCCTCGTGGTCGGTCCTTGCCGCCAGCCGGCGGGTGAGCCGGATCGCCTCGGCGGCGAGGTCGACGTCGCCGGAGTAGCCCTCGTTGAAGACCAGGTAGAGCACGCGCAGCACCGTGGCGACGTTGCCGGTCCTGTCGAACCGGACGCCGGAGACGGTCCGCTTGGCCCTGCTGATCCTTCCCCAAGCTCTCGGCTTCGCTCGAGCAGGGGATACCCCATTGCCATGGTCGCCTCCGGCACGAGGTAGGCCTGCGCGATCTGCCGCGTGGTGAGACCACCGACCGCGCGCAGCGTGAGCGCGACGGCCGAGGCCGGTGTCAGGGACGGGTGCGCGCACAGAAAGTACAGCTGCAGCGTGTCGTCCCCCGCCTCGCCGGGGCCCGGCACCGGCTCGGCCTCGACCAGCTCCTCCCGCCGCCGCCGGGAGGTGTCGGCGCGGACGGCGTCGAGGTACTTGCGCCAGGCCACCGTGATCAGCCAGCCCTTGGGGTCCCGCACGGATTGCCCGCTGTCCGAAGAGCCGGCGGAGGGGTCGTCCGGCCGCCCGCGCACGGCCTCGACCAGGGCGTCCTGCACGGCGTCCTCGGCCGCCGCGAAGTCCGCTCCGCGGCGGACGAGGACACCGATCACCGAGGGCACCAGCTCCCGGAGCAGCGACTCGTTCACCCGGTGGCCGTGGGCTGCTCGCCGTAGAACGGGCGCACTTCGAGCCACTCGTGGATCGGCTTCCCACCCGCGCCCGGGGCCGCGGACAGCTCGCCGGCCAGTTCGAGCGCGCGCTCGTAGGTCTCGACGTCGATCACCATCCAGCCGGCGATCAGGTCCTTGGTCTCCGCGAACGGGCCGTCGGTGACCGGCGGCCGCCCCTCGCCGTCGTAGCGGACGAACGTGCCCTGAGGGGAGAGCGCCTGAGCGTCGACGAACTCGCCGGTGCCTTCGAGCCGAGCGGCGAAATCGCGCATGTACTGCATGTGGGCCGAGACCTCCTCGGGCTCCCACTGGTCCATCGGCGCGTCGTTCACCGGTGCCGGAGCGCCGCGGTAGTGCTTCAGCAGCAGGTACTTGGCCATGATGCTCTCCTTGGTGAGATGCGGCCCATTGTGGCCGCCTTCGCCCCTGGGACGGAGCCGGGTACGGGATCTCGACATCCCCTCGCGAAATTCTTCTGCCGGACTTCAAACAGCCCATCGGGCCGGGCTCGGATCTTCCAGGGCTTTGCATAAAACTACGCCTATACGTATAGTCATGCCATCGACGAGGAGGGTTCGATGGTGGTACGTGCAGCAGTGGCTGGTGCGAGCGGATATGCGGGCGGGGAACTGCTGCGCCTTCTCCTCGCCCACCCCGAGGTGGAGATCGGCGCCCTGACCGGGCACTCCAACGCAGGTCAGACGCTCGGTGCGGTACAGCCCCACCTCGGTCCGCTCGCGGACCGGATCCTGGAGCCGACCACCCCCGAGGTGCTTGCCGGCCACGATGTCGTCTTTCTGGCGCTGCCGCACGGCCAGTCCGCCGCGGTGGCCGAGCAGCTCGGCGACGAGGTCCTGGTCGTCGACATGGGGGCCGACTTCCGGCTCGCCGACGCCGCCGACTGGGAGCGGTTCTACGGTTCGCCGCACGCCGGTACCTGGCCGTACGGACTTCCCGAACTGCCGGGCGCACGTGCCGCGTTGGCGGGTACCAAGCGCATCGCGGTGCCCGGCTGCTACCCGACGGCCGTCACCCTCGGTCTCTTCCCCGCGTACGCGGCGGGGCTGGCCGAGCCGGAGGCCGTGATCGTCGCCGCGTCCGGCACCTCCGGCGCGGGCAAGGCGGCCAAGCCGCACCTGCTCGGCTCCGAGGTCATGGGCTCCATGTCCCCGTACGGAGTGGGCGGCGGTCACCGGCACACGCCCGAGATGATCCAGAACCTCAGCGCGGTCGCGGGGGAGCGGGTCACCGTCTCCTTCACGCCGACGCTGGCGCCGATGCCGCGCGGCATCCTCGCCACCAGCAGCGCGAAGGCGAAGCCGGGAGTGGGCGCCGAGGACGTACGGACCGCGTACGAGAAGGCCTACGCGGCCGAGCCGTTCGTCACGCTGCTCCCCGAGGGGCAGTGGCCCGCCACCGCCTCCGTGTACGGCTCCAACGCCGTCCGCATCCAGGTCGCGTACGACGCCGCCGCACACCGCATCGTCGTCGTCAGCGCCATCGACAACCTCGCCAAGGGCACCGCCGGCGGCGCGGTACAGAGCATGAACATCGCCCTCGGACTCGACGAGTCCACAGGCCTCACCACGATCGGAGTGGCACCGTGAGCGTCACGGCAGCACAGGGATTCACGGCGGCGGGCATCGCCGCCGGGATCAAGGCGAACGGCAACCCGGACCTGGCCCTCGTGGTCAACACCGGACCGCGCCGAGCCGCCGCGGGCGTCTTCACCTCCAACCGCGTCAAGGCCGCCCCGGTCCTCTGGTCCGAGCAGGTCGTCAAGAGCGGCGAGATCTCCGCCGTCGTCCTCAACTCCGGCGGCGCCAACGCCTGTACGGGACCGAAGGGCTTCCAGGACACCCACGCCACCGCCGAGAAGGCGGGAGAGGTGCTGGAGATCGGCGCGGGCGAGGTCGCCGTCGCGTCGACCGGCCTCATCGGCGTACTGCTCCCCATGGACAAGCTGCTCCCCGGCATCGAGAAGGCCGCCACCGAGCTGTCCGTGCACGGCGGGGAGAAGGCCGCCATCGCCATCAAGACCACGGACTCCGTCCACAAGACGGCGGTGGTGGACGGCGGCGGCTGGACCGTCGGCGGCATGGCCAAGGGCGCGGGCATGCTCGCCCCCGGCCTCGCCACCATGCTGGTCGTCCTCACCACCGACGCCGACCTCGAAGCCGCCGTGCTCGACCGGGCGCTGCGCGACGCGACCCGGCAGACCTTCGACCGGGTCGACTCCGACGGCTGCATGTCCACCAACGACACCGTGCTGCTGCTCGCCTCGGGGGCTGCTCAAGTCGCCCCGGAGTACGACGCGTTCGCGGCCGCGGTACGTACCGTCTGCGACGACCTCGCCCGGCAGCTGATCGGCGACGCCGAGGGGGCCAGCAAGGACATCCGGATCGAGGTGATCAACGCGGCGACCGAGGACGACGCCGTCGAGGTGGGCCGGTCCATCGCCCGCAACAACCTCCTCAAGTGCGCCCTGCACGGCGAGGACCCCAACTGGGGCCGGGTGCTCTCCGCCATCGGCACCACGAAGGCCGCCTTCGACCCGGACGCGCTCAACGTCGCCATCAACGGCGTCTGGGTCTGCAAGAAGGGCTCCGTCGGCGACGACCGCGACCTGGTCGACATGCGCTACCGGGAGATCAAGATCACCGCCGACCTCTCCGAGGGCTCCGAGTCCGCCGTGATCTGGGCGAACGACCTCACCGCCGACTACGTCCACGAGAACAGCGCGTACTCCTCATGAGCAGCGACCCGAGCAGCGACCCGAGCAGCGCCGCGAGCGCCGCGTCGACCGCCGAATCGAGCGCGGGCACGACCGCCGCCACAGCCACCGGCGCGACCGCCGACACCGCCACGGGCACGACCGCCGACGCACCGGCGCACCCCACCGCCCGCAAGCACACCGCCCTCCCCAAGGCGCAGATCCTCATCGAGGCCCTGCCCTGGCTGACCCGTCACCAGGGCAAGACCGTCGTCATCAAGTTCGGCGGCAACGCCATGGTCGACGAGGACCTGAAGGCGGCCTTCGCCCAGGACGTCGTCTTCCTGCACCACGCCGGCCTCAAGCCGGTCGTCGTGCACGGCGGCGGCCCGCAGATCAGCAGGCAGCTCGACGCCGCGGGCATCGTCAGCGAGTTCAAGGCCGGGCTGCGGGTCACCACGCCGGAGGCGATGGACGTCGTACGGATGGTCCTGGCCGGCCAGGTGCAGCGCGAGCTCGTCGGCCTGCTCAACCAGCACGGCCCGCTCGCCGTCGGCCTGACCGGCGAGGACGCGCACACCATCACCGCCACCCAGCACTTCCCGCAGATCGACGGCGAGTCGGTCGACATCGGCCGGGTCGGCGAAATCACCGCGATCGACACGGGCGCCATCGAAGCGCTCCTCGCCGACGGCCGCATCCCGGTCGTCTCCTCGATCGCCCGCTCCCAGGACGACGGACATGTCTACAACGTCAATGCTGATACGGCGGCTGCGGCGCTCGCTGCGGCGCTGGACGCCGAAACGCTGATGGTCCTCACCGACGTCGAGGGCCTCTACGAGGACTGGCCGAACAGCGACGACGTCATCAGCCGCCTCACCGCCACCGAGCTGGAGAAGCTCCTGCCCGAGCTGGCCAGCGGCATGGTCCCCAAGATGCAGGGCTGTCTGCACGCCGTACGCAACGGCGTCACCACGGCCCGCGTGATCGACGGGCGGGTCCAGCACTCGATCCTGCTGGAGATCTTCACGGACGAGGGAATCGGCACGATGGTCGTGCCCGACGCGCAGGACACACAGGGGGAGTCATGAGCAACGCGGAACTCACCGGGCGCTGGCAGAGCGCCCTGGCCAACAACTACGGCACCCCGGAGCTCGCCCTGGTCCGCGGCGAGGGTTCCCGCCTCTGGGACGCCGACGGCAAGGAATACGCCGATTTCGTCGGCGGCATCGCGGTCAACGCCCTCGGCCACGCCCACCCCGCGATCGTCGAGGCCGTGTCCCGCCAGGTCGCCGCGCTCGGCCACGTCTCCAACCTCTTCGTCGCGGAGCCGCCCGTCGCGCTCGCCGAGCGGCTGATCGAGGCCTCCGGGCGTCCCGGCCGCGTCTACTTCTGCAACTCGGGCGCCGAGGCCAACGAGGCCGCCTTCAAGATCGGCCGGCTCACCGGACGCACCCACATGGTCGCCACGACCGGCGGATTCCACGGCCGCACCATGGGCGCCCTCGCCCTCACAGGCCAGCAGGGCAAGCGCGAGCCGTTCCTGCCGCTCCCCGGCGACGTCACGCACGTACCGTACGGAGACGTGGAAGCGCTGCGCGCGGCGGTCACGGAGGACACCGCGCTGCTGGTCATCGAGCCCGTCCAGGGCGAGATCGGCGTCGTCGTGCCGCCGCCCGGCTACCTCTTGGCGGCCCGCGAGATCACACGTGCCACCGGTACGCTCCTGGTCCTCGACGAGGTGCAGACCGGGACCGGACGTACCGGACACTTCTTCGCCCACCAGGCCGAGGAGGGCATCGACCCGGACGTCGTCACGCTCGCCAAGGGCATCGGCGGCGGCCTCCCGCTGGGCGCGACGATCGCCTACGGCCCGGCCGCCGACCTCCTGCAGCCCGGCCACCACGGCTCCACCTTCGGCGGCAACCCCGTCGCGTGCGCCGCCGGAATCGCCGTTGTGGACACCATCGCCAGTGCCGGGCTGCTCGACGAAACCAAGCGCAAGGGCGAGAAACTGCGGGACGGAATCCAGTCACTCGGACACCCGCTGGTCTCCCACGTCCGGGGTGCGGGCCTGCTCCTGGGTATCGTCTTGTCCGAGTCCCTCGCTCCCCAGGTGCAGCAGGCGGCTCAGGATGCCGGTTTCCTGGTGAACGCGCCCGCCCCCGATGTCGTACGGCTGATGCCTGCTCTGACCATCGGGGACGACGTGCTGGACGCCTTCCTCCAGACCCTCCCCGGCATCCTCGACGAGGCGTACGCCGCAGCACACGGGGACCAACGATCCGGAGAATGACGACGATGACCGAGGCGCAGGCGCGGGACAACGAGCACGGCAACGGCGGGCCCGCGGTACCCCAGACCCGGACCGCACGCCACCGCCGGATCGTGGACATCCTGAACCGGCAGCCGGTGCGCTCGCAGAGCCAGCTCGCCAAGCTCCTCAGCGACGACGGGCTGAGCGTCACCCAGGCGACGCTCAGCCGCGACCTCGACGAGCTCGGCGCGGTCAAGATCCGCAACACCGGCGGCGAGCTGATCTACGCGGTGCCCAGCGAGGGCGGCTACCGCACCCCGCAGGCACCGCTCGGCGAGTCGGCCAAGGAGGAGCGGATGCGCCGCCTCTCGGCGGAGCTGCTGATCTCCGCCGAGGCATCGGCCAACCTGGTCGTCCTGCGCACTCCGCCGGGCGCCGCCCAGTTCCTGGCCTCCGCCATCGACCAGGCGGAACTGCGCGCGATCCTCGGCACGATCGCGGGCGACGACACCCTGATGCTGATCAGCCGCGACCCGGCGGGCGGCCAGGCCCTGGCCGACCACTTGTTGCGGCTGGCGCAGAAGGAACGCTGAGCGGTCCGCCGGACCTGCCACCGGTCCGCCGGACCTGCCGCCGGGTGCCGTCGGCCCGCTGCGGCTCCGTCGCGGCCGGTCGCGCCCACGTGGCGGAGCCGCACATCCAGTACGGCCCCGCGCCCCTAGTGGTGCTTGCGGTGGGACATCCAGGCGGCGACCAGCGCGCCCGACACGTTGTGCCAGACCGAGAAGACCGCGGACGGCAGCGCGGCCAGCGGGCTGAAGTGGGCGGTGGCCAGGGAGGCGGCGAGGCCCGAGTTCTGCATGCCGACCTCGAAGGCCATCGCCCGGCTCGCGGGCCGCCCGAGCCGGGCCAGCTTCCCGGCCCCGTACCCGAGCGCGAGTCCGAGCCCGTTGTGCAGGACGACCGCGACGAAGACGAGCAGCGCGGCCGACTTGATCGCGGCGGCGCTCCCCGCCACCACGACCGCCACGATCACGGCGATGGTCACCGCCGACAGCCACGGCAGCGCGTCGAGCACCCGGTCCACGTACCGCCCGGCCACCAGCCGCACCAGCAGTCCCGCGATCACCGGCAGCAGCACGGTCTTGAGGATGTCCTCGACCATCGACCCGGCGTCCACGGGCAGGTACTCGCCCGCGAGGAGCAGCGTCAACGGCGGCGTGACCAGCGGTGCGAGGACCGTGGACACGGTCGCCACGGACACCGAGAGCGCCACGTCGCCCCGGGCCAGGTACGTCACCACGTTCGACGCGGTGCCGCTGGGCGCACAGCCGACCAGGATCACCCCGGCCGCGAGCTGCGGCGGCAGGTCCAGTGCGTGCGCGATGAGCCAGCCGAGCCCCGGCATGATCACGTAGTGCGCCCCGAGCCCGAGCGCCACCGCCCACGGCCGCTTCGCGACCCCCTTGAAGTCCAGCGGGGTCATCGTCAGCCCCATGCAGAACATGACGATGCCGAGCAGGTACGGCACGGAGGTCTTCCAGTCGGCGAAGGTGCCCGGGGTGACGAGCCCCAGCACCCCCGCCACGAGGACCAGTACGGGGAAGACCGTGACGGCCCGGCGGGCGGCCCGATCGCTGTCGTTCTTGCTGGTCGGAGCTATGCCGGACGGGGATTCGGATTCGGTGTGCACGCGGTGATGCAACGCCCCGGCGGGCGTACCGCGCAACACCGTCTCGGTATGTGGTCGCTACACGCAGCGGCGGGCGGAGGCTTCCGCCGCGGCCTCAGTAGCGAGTGATCGCCGTCGCCCCGCCGACGGTCCCGATCGCGAGGTGAGGCCGCCGCCGCGGCTCGGCCCACCGCAGGATCTCCCGCATGGCGTCCCTGGGCACGGACACGCAACCGGCCGTCGCGCCCTTCCCGTTGACGTGCAGGAAGATGCCCGCGCCGCGCCCTCGTACCGGCTTCGTGTAGTTGAAACCGACGAGCAGCGCGTGCGCGTACTGCGTTCCGTACTCGTCGAGCTTCTCGGCCTCGCCGGGGCGGCAGTCCTTCGGCAGCCCCTCCACCCACCGGTTGTACGAGAGCGACCGATTGTCCTGGCACCACCAGGACTTCGGCCCGATCCGCCGGTACACGACCTCCGTGCCCTCCGGCGCGGCCTCGGTCCCGAATCCGTAGGGCAGGTCGTAGAGACCGGTCGGCGTGGTGTTCGTGCTCTGCACCCGTACGGCGCCCTCCACGAGCCCCTTCGCCCCGAACCGCGCCGGAGCCCGCCCCGCCTCGGCCCACCGCCCGCCCCGCCGGTCCCACCAGGTCACCGTGCCCGTGGTCGCCCGGGTGCCGGCCGCGACGGCGGTGACGAGCTGGCGCCCGCCGCCGGTGTCGGCCATCCGCTCGGGCAACGGGACCTGCCGACCTCCGTCCGGCAGGGCGAGGACGGCGATCAGGACGGCGGAACCGGCGGCGGTGCGCAGCAAGGTCATCCCCCGACATTAGGAGACGGGTGGCGGTCAGGCCCGCGCGTTCAGCGTCTCGCTGTACTTCTTCACCTCGTCCGGCGTCAGGTACGACTTCGTGCGCTCGAAGTCCTGGAGGGTCTTGGGCCTGTTGTCCTGGAAGCCGGTGCGGACGAAGTCGTCGCCCGCGACCGCGTTGAGGCCCCAGTTGACCGCCACGCGGGACCGGGCGGTCATCGTCGGCAGGGCCATCAGGTGGTAGCCGCGGGCCACCACCTGGGCGGGCAGGCCGTGGAGCTCGATGCCCAGGGGCTTGGAGACGGCGTCGGCACCGCCCAGGTCCACGACCAGGCCGAGGTCCTTGTGGATGTACGGCTTCAGGGGGGTGCCGGACATGCTCGCCACGATGTTGTCGGCGAGCACCTTGCCCTGGCGCTGGGCGTGCTGGGCGGTCGGCGGGCAGATCGCGTCGCCGCCCTTGGCGACGTCGGGCACCGCGGCCACGTCGCCGGCCGCGTACAGGCCGTGGTGGCCGGGGACGGTGAGCTGGTTCGAGGCGATGATGCGGCCGCGCACCGTCTCCGCGCCGAGCGTCGTGACCAGGGGCGACGCGGCGACGCCCGCCGTCCAGATGAGGGTGCGGGACGGCAGGGTGCGGCCGTCGGTGAGCTTGATGGTGTTCTCGTCGACGGAGGCCACGGAGGTGCCCAGCGAGAACTCGATGCCGCGTTCGCGGAGCATCGCCATCGCCTTGATGCCGAGCCGGTCGCCCAGCTCCGGGAGCAGGCGGGGGGCCACGTCCACCAGGTGCCAGCGCAGCTGGGCGGGGTCCAGACGGGGGTAGCGCTTGAGGGCGTTGGTGGTGAGCCGCTGCAGGCAGGCGGCCGTCTCCACGCCCGCGTAACCGCCGCCGACGACCACGAACTGCAGGCGGGCCCTGCGCTCCTCCTCGTCGACGGTGGCCGCGGCCAGGTCGAGCTGGGCGATCACGTGGTCGCGGATGTACGCGGCCTGGGCCAGCGTCTTCACCCCGAGCGCGTGGTCCGTGAGGCCCGGGATGTCGAAGGTGCGGGTGGTGGAACCGGCGGCGATGACCAGGTGGTCGTACGGCTTGACCGTCACCTCGCCCGTCGACCTGCGGACGACGCACACCTGGGCCGCCGCGTCGATGCCGATCGCCACGCCGGGCACGATCTTCGTACGGCGCAGGCGGCGGCGGAGCGAGACCGCGACGGACTGCGGGGTGAGGACGCCCGCCGCGACATGGGGGAGCAGCGGGAGATAGAGCTGGTAGTCCGTCGGCGAGATCAGTATCAGTTCGGCGTCGCGCGGGGAGAGCTTGCGCTCCAGCCGGTGCAGACACTCGATCCCGACGAAGCCTGCGCCGACCACCACAATCCTCGGTCGCGTCATGGTCTCACTGCTCCTTCGGTACGTCGGGAATCTTCTCCAGCATCGGGGCTCGGCGCCGGGGCCGCGCGTCGGCGGGGTGCGTTCGGGGGTGGCCGGGGTGTGTTCAGGGGGGCGTTCAGAGGGGCGCGGCGGGAATCCGACGGGTCGGGAAAGATCGGATTTTCCTGACCTGGTGGGATGCGGCACCACCCCGCCCAATTTCGGACACATCGGGTGGGACGGAAAACCCCGGCCGTGGAAGGGGGGTCTTCACAGGAGAAGGAAGTACAAACGCGAACCACTGGTACGGGGGAAACGCCTTGACCGACACCATCGAAGAACTGAGCCGCAGGATCGGCGCGAAGTTCGCGGAGTGGAGCACGGAGGGGAACGAACTCCAGCCGTTCGTCGACGAGTTGACCGTCCCACCGGTCCTGCGCCCGTACGCGGGCGACCACGGCGACGTGCGCCGGGAGACCGAGATCGCCCTGCGCCCCGTCTGGGCCAGGCTGCACCGCGGACTGCCGCCCACCCTGATGTGGGGATACGGCGGTACGGTGCCGGGGCCGACCATCGAGGTGCGGCGCGGCCAGCGCATCCGCGTCGCCTGGACGAACCGCATACCCAAGGGCAGTGAGTACCCGGTCACCGTCGTCGAGGTGCCGGTCCGCCCGGCGGGCGAGCCGCCCGCCTCCACCGAGCCCGGCCGGGGCGGCGCCGAGCCCAGCAAGGACGTCGCGGCCCTGCCCGCCTGGTCCGTCACGCACCTGCACGGCGCGCAGACCGGCGGCGGCAACGACGGCTGGGCCGACAACGCGGTCGGCTTCGGGGATGCCCAGCTGTCCGAGTACCCGAACGACCACCAGGCCGTCCAGTGGTGGTACCACGACCACGCCATGAACATCACCCGGTGGAACGTCCACGCCGGGCTGGTCGGCACCTATCTGGTCCGCGACGACGAGGAGGACGCGCTCGGGCTGCCGTCCGGCGACCGCGAGCTGCCGCTGATCCTCGCCGACCGCAACCTCGACACCGACGCGGACGGCCGGCTCAACGGGCGGCTGCTGCACAAGACGGTGATCGTCGACCCGGAGAACTCCGAGACCAAGAAGCCCGTGACGCTGCCCTTCACCGGCCCGTACACCACGGTCAACGGCCGCATCTGGCCGTACCAGGACGTGGCCGCCGACTGGTACCGCTACCGCCTCGTCAACGCCTCCAACGCCCGCGTCTACGACCTCGTCCTGGTCGACGAGGACAACGAACCGGTCCCCGGCGTCCTCCACCAGATCGGCAGCGACGGCGGCCTGCTGCCGCACCCGGTGCCGGTCGACTTCGACGGGGCGCTGCCCGCGCTGACCGTGGCGCCCGCCGAGCGGATGGACCTCCTGATCGACTTCCGGGCCCTCTCCGGCAGGCGGCTGCGGCTGGTCAACAAGGGGCGCGGGCAGCCCGCGGGGGTGCCGGACGCGGCCAACGACGTCCGCTACCCGCAGGTCATGGAGTTCCGGGTGGGCGAGGCGGGCGAGTGCGACGGCTTCGAGCTGCCCGCGGTGCTGTCCGGGTCCTTCCGGGCGTACGAGCACGCGGAGGTCGAGCACAACCACCGGCTGATCCTGCTCACCACCCCGGGCACGGTCGGCGGCGGCGGTCACCCGGAGATCTGGGAGACGGTCGAGCTGACACCGGAGGAGGCCGCCGGGATCCGGCTCCCGACCGACGGGATCGTCCAGGTCAAGGGGGCCGACGGGAAGGTGAGGACCTACCGGCGCACCGCCAGGACCTTCAACGACGGACTCGGCTTCACCATCGCCGAAGGCGCGTACGAGCAGTGGAGCTTCCTCAACCTGGGCGGACCGCGCCACCCGATGCACATCCACCTCACCGACTTCCAGCTGACGGGCCGCGACGCGTACAAGGTGGCGGGCTTCGACCTCGGGGCGGGCGGGACCCGGACGCCGGTGGAGTTCGACCCGGAGAAGAAGATTCCGCTTGCTCCCAACGAGCGCGGCTGGAAGGACGTCTTCCTGGTCCCGCCGGGGCAGCTGCTGCGGGTGATCGGGCGGTTCGACGGGGCGTACGGACGCTTCATGTACCACTGCCACCTGCTGGAGCACGAGGACATGGGGATGATGCGGCCCTTCGTGGTGATGCCGCCGGAGGCCGTGAAGTTCGACCACGGGGCGGGGCACGGCGGGCACCACTGAGCTGCCGCGTACGGGGGCTGTCGATGAGGGCGGCCCCCGTCCCACTGCTTTGACAAACCATACGGCCCTCTGCATAGTTATGCCCATCACTGCATGGGCATTGCGGGGAACGCAAGGGACGGGCACCGAGGTCATCGGCCTGTCCTCGAAGATCGCGGCCCGGCGCGACCTCGCCTGACCGTCACTCGTTACCCGTGAGACCTGCGGCCTCCCCGTTCCTCCGCGCGGGGAGGCCGCCGCACATCGACATCTCCGTATCCCCGCATCTCTGTATCTCTGAGGAGTTCCAGCTGTGAGCAGCAACACCGGTGAAGGTCGGCTCTGGGGCGGCCGGTTCGCAGACGGTCCGGCCGAGGCCCTGGCCAAGCTGTCCGCTTCCGTCCACTTCGACTGGGTCCTCGCGCCGTACGACATCGCCGGATCCCGCGCCCACGCCCGCGTACTGCACAAGGCCGGGCTGCTCACCGTCGACGAGCTGACCGGCATGCTGGCCGGGCTCGACCGGCTCGAAGCGGATGTCGCCTCCGGGGACTTCGTCGGTACGGTCGCCGACGAGGACGTGCACTCGGCACTGGAGCGGGGCCTCATCGAACGCCTCGGCGCCGACCTCGGCGGCAAGCTCAGGGCCGGGCGGTCCCGCAACGACCAGGTCGCCACCCTCTTCCGGATGTACCTGAGGGACCACGCCCGGATCATCGGCGGCTTGATCGCCGAACTCCAGGACGCGCTGGTGGGGTTGGCGGAGGCACACCCGGACGTCGCGATGCCGGGGCGCACCCACCTCCAGCACGCGCAGCCGGTCCTCTTCGCGCACCACGTACTCGCCCATGTCCAGCCGCTGTCCCGGGACGCGGAGCGGCTGCGGCAGTGGGACGAGCGGACCGCCGTGTCGCCGTACGGCTCGGGCGCGCTGGCGGGCTCCTCGCTCGGGCTCGACCCGGAGGCGGTCGCCGCCGACCTCGGCTTCGAGCACGGCTCGGTGGGCAACTCCATCGACGGGACGGCGTCCCGGGACTTCGTCGCCGAGTTCGCGTTCATCACGGCGATGATCGGCGTGAACCTGTCGCGGATCGCCGAGGAGATCATCATCTGGAACACGAAGGAGTTCTCCTTCGTCACCCTCCACGACGCCTTCTCGACCGGCTCGTCGATCATGCCGCAGAAGAAGAACCCGGACATCGCGGAGCTGGCGCGCGGCAAGTCGGGGCGGCTGATCGGGAATCTGACGGGGCTGATGGCGACCCTGAAGGCCCTTCCCCTCGCCTACAACCGGGACCTCCAGGAGGACAAGGAGCCGGTCTTCGACTCCTGCGACACGCTCGAAGTCCTGCTCCCCGCCTTCACCGGCATGATGGCCACCCTCACGGTCAACCGCGAGCGGATGGAGGAGCTGGCCCCGGCGGGCTTCTCGCTCGCCACGGACATTGCGGAGTGGCTGGTCAAGCAGGGCGTGCCGTTCCGGGTCGCGCACGAGGTCGCGGGCGAGTGCGTGAAGGTGTGCGAGGGGGAGGGGATCGAGCTGGACGAGCTGACGGACGCTCAATTCGCCAAGATCTCCGAACACTTGACGCCGGAGGTACGGGCGGTCCTGAACGTCCCGGGCGCGCTGGCGTCCCGCAACGGGCGTGGCGGTACGGCCCCTTCGGCCGTCGCGGTCCAACTCGCCGAGCTGAAGGCGGACCTGGCAACCCAGCACGCCTGGGCCACGGCCAAGGGGTAGCCCGTCCGGGGGTGCGGGTGGGGCGGGGGCTGGTGGTCGTCGTCGTGCGGGTGCGTCGTGGCTGATCGCGCAGTTCCCCGCGCCCCTAAATGCCTGCCCCCGTGGGCGGTTGACGCCGCCGACCCCCGCCGACCCCTTGGGCAGCGGGGCCGCCCCCCCGGGGGCGGGACGGGTGGGCAAGGGGGCGGCCCCGCTGCGGCACGGCCCTCCCCGACCGCATGCCCTCGCCACCGCCCCGCCCCATAGCCCGCTCTGAGACATCCATGTCTCACGCGGGCTATGCTCGTCTCATGACAGTCGACCGCGAGCGCGTCCTCCGTACCGCCGCCGCCCTCCTCACCCGGAAGGCGACCTCCACCATGGACGAGGTCGCCAAGGCCGCCGGCATCGGACGGGCCACCCTGCACCGGCACTTCGCCGGCCGCGACGCCCTCATCAGGGCGCTCGAAGAGTTCGGGCTGAGCGAGCTGGACGCGGCACTCGACGCCGCCGACCTCGACGAGGGGCGGGCCACGGACGCCGTCCGCCGCCTCGTCGCAGAGGTCGAGCCGGTCGCCGGACTGTTCGCCTTCCTCATCACCGAGAACCAGCTCTTCGAGGCGAACCAGAACCCCGGCTGGGCCCGCGTCGACGCCCGACTGGCCGCCCTGTTCCGGCGCGGCCAGGAGAGCGGCGAGTTCCGCATCGACCTCAGCCCGGCCTGGCTGACCGACGCCCTGTACGGGCTCGTCTCGGCCGCCGCCTGGTCCGTCCAGGACGGGCGGAGCGCCGCGAAGGACTTCCAGCACATGATCGTCGAGTTGCTGCTCGGCGGCGCACGACGGAGCGTGGAGAAATGACAAGCACCGACCAGCAGCATCCGGCCGCCGGGCCCGGCCACGGAGGCATAGCCAGCCCCGGCCGCTGGCTCGCGCTCGCCGTGCTCGTCTTCGCCGTGCTCCTGGTGGCCGTCGACGCCACCGTGCTCGGCCTCGCGACGCCGTTCCTGAGCGAGGACCTCAAGCCCTCGGGCACCCAGCTCCTGTGGATCGGCGACGTCTACTCGTTCATCATCGCGGGCCTGCTGGTCTCGATGGGCAGCCTCGGCGACCGCATCGGCCGCAAGAAGCTGCTGCTCACGGGTGCCGTCGCGTTCGGTGCGGTGTCGGTGCTCAACGCGTACGCCACCAGCCCCGAGATGATGATCGTCGCCCGTGCGCTGCTCGGTGTCGCCGGTGCGACGCTCATGCCGTCCACGCTCGCGCTGATCCGCAACATCTTCCACGACCCCAAGGAGCGCAGCCTCGCCGTCGGCATCTGGGGCGCCGCCGCCTCGGCCGGCGCCGCGGTCGGCCCCGTGGTCGGCGGATTCCTCCTGGAGAACTTCTGGTGGGGTTCGGTCTTCCTCATCAACCTCCCCGTGATGGCCGTCCTCGTCGTCGTCGGCATCAAGCTGCTGCCCGAGTCCAAGGACCCCTCGCCGGGCCCGTGGGACATGCTGAGCGTGCTGCTCTCGCTCGTCGGCATGGTCGCCGTCGTGTACGCGATCAAGGAAGCGGCGGTGCACGGCTTCCGCTGGGACATCGCCGTGTCGGCGGTGGTCGGCGTGGGCGCGCTGGTCTGGTTCGTACGGCGCCAGCGCAGACTGCCGTCCCCGCTGCTCGACATGCGGCTCTTCCAGCACAAGGGCTTCTCCGGCGCCGTACTGGCCGACCTGCTGACCATCCTCGGCCTCTCCGGACTGGTCTTCTTCCTCTCCCAGTTCCTCCAGCTGGTCCAGGAGCGCTCCCCGCTGAACGCCGGACTCATCGAGCTCCCGGCGGCCGTCGGCGCGGTGGGCGCGGGCCTCACGGCCGGATTCCTGGCCCGCCGTACGTCGGTACGCCTCGCGGTGTCCGGCGGACTGACCGCCGTCGGCCTCTCCCTCCTCGCGTGCACGCTGTTCACCTCCGACACCGGGGTGGTCGCGCTCGGCTGTGCGCTGTTCCTCGGCGGACTCGGCGCGGGACTCGCCTTCACGGTCACCGCCGACGTCATCCTCTCCAGCGTCCCCAAGGAGCAGGCGGGCGCCGCGTCCGCCGTTTCCGAGACGGCGTACGAACTCGGCGCGGCCCTCGGCATCGCCCTGCTCGGCTCCATCGTGACCGGCATCTACCGGGGCTTCCCGGTCCCGGCGGGGGTCCCCGCCGACGTGGCGGCCTCGGCCCACGACTCGCTGGGCGGCGCCGTCGAGTCGGCGGCCGAACTGCCCAAGGACCAGGCCTTCGCACTCCTGGAGGCGGCCCGGGACTCCTTCACCGACGGATTCCAGACGGCGGCCCTGGCCGGTGCGCTGGTGCTGTTCGCCACGGCGGTCGCCGCGTGGACCATGCTGCGCGGCCAGAAGCTCGAAGAGGGCATCGAGCACTGACGTACGCGGTGTGTACGAGGAAGGGCCCCGCCGGAGTTTCCCGGCGGGGCCCTTCCTCGTACACCTGCGTGGCGACTGCCGTACGGTCAGGCCGCCTTGGCCTTCGTGGCGTACATGTCCACGTACTCCTGGCCGGACAGCTGCATGACCTCCGACATCACCGAGTCGGTCACCGCCCGCAGCACGTAACGGTCGCGGTCCATGCCCTCGTACCGCGAGAACTCCATCGGCTCGCCGAACCGGACCGTCACCTTGCCGGGGCGCGGCAGACCCGAGCCGCCCGGCTGGATCTTGTCGGTGCCGATCATCGCGAAGGGGACCACCGGCGCACCGGTCATCAGCGTGAGGCGCGCGATGCCGGTACGGCCCCGGTACAGCCGGCCGTCGGGGGAGCGGGTGCCCTCGGGGTAGATGGAGAACATCTTGCCCTCCTCCAGCACCCGGCGGCCGGTCATCAGCGCCGCGACGCCGCCGCGCCCGCCGTCCCGGTCCACCGGGATCATGCCGCAGCTGGTGAAGAACCAGGCCATCAGACGGCCCTTGAAGCCCTTGCCCGTCACGTACTCGTCCTTGCCGATGTAGTGGACCGGGCGGTCCAGACAGATCGGCATGATCATCGAGTCGATGAAGGTGAGGTGGTTTCCGGCGAGAATGACCGGCCCCGTCCCGGGGATGTTCTCAGCGCCTTCCACCTGGGGGCGGAACATCAGGCGCAGGATCGGTCCGAGCACTGCCTTGATGAGCGCGAGACGGGACAACGGTTCCTCCGAAGTCGGTGAGTTTCAGGCTGGAAGCTTCAGGCCCGCGCGGGTTCCGCGCAGGTGAGGACGATACTCGCGGGTTGCCGCTGATCGCACATCGGGTTCATCAGGTGGATACGCAGTGTTGACGTGTGTTTCCACTGCGTTCCGTCCCAGGTCTCCCCTCTGTAATGCGTAGCCGCCTACCATCGGGCCCCACTGAGGCAGGGGCCGGTCAAGAGCAGGTCAAGGGCCGGTCAGGACAACGAGGAGCTTTCATGACACAAGGTGCGGAATTCGGTCCCGGGCGGCGCGCGCTGCTGGGCGCCGCGGTGCTGGGCGCCTCGGGCGCCGCCCTCGGGCTCTCCGGTACGGCGAGTGCCGCGAGCCCCGCGAGAAGTGGCCACGGTCACGGCGGACCGGCCTACCGGAACCTGCCCGTACCGACCGTCGTGGCCCACCGCGGCGCCAGCGGCTACCGCCCCGAGCACACCCTCGGCTCGTACCAGCTCGCCCTCGACATGGGCGCGCACGTGATCGAGCAGGACCTGGTCCCCACCAAGGACGGTCACCTGGTCTGCCGCCACGAGAACGACATCACCGGCACGACCGACGTCGCCGCACACCCCGAGTTCGCCTCCCGCAGGACGACGAAGAAGGTCGACGGGGCCGAGCTGACCGGCTGGTTCACCGAGGACTTCACCCTCGCCGAGCTCAAGACCCTGCGGGCGAAGGAACGCATCCCCGCCGTGCGCCAGGAGAACACCCTCTACGACGGCCGCTGGCAGATACCCACCTTCGAGGAGGTGCTGCGCTGGGCCGAGCAGGAGGGCCGCAGGCGCGGGCGCCCGGTCTGGCTGCACGTCGAGACCAAGCACCCCAGTTACTTCCGGGGCCTGGGTCTCGGTCTGGAGGAGCCGCTCGCCCGCCTGCTGCGCAAGTACGGCCGGCACAAGAAGGACTCCACGACCTTCCTCCAGTCCTTCGAGCCGAGCAGCATACAGCGGATGGCGAAGCTGGTGGCGGGGCCGCGCGTCGTCCTGCTCGGCGGCCGCACCGACAGGCCCTGGGACTTCGTCCAGTCCGGCGACCCGCGCACCGTCGCCGACCTGGTCGAGCCCGCGGGGCTGAAGTGGATCTCCGGCTTCGCGCAGGGCATCGGCCCGAGCCTGGACCTGGTCATTCCGCGTGACGCGGCGGGCAAGCTGGGCAGGCCGACCACGCTCGTACGGGACGCGCACGCCAGGGGCCTGGTCCTGCACCCGTACACGATGCGCAACGAGAACAGCTTCCTGCCCGCGGACTTCCGCCGCGGCACCGACCCGGCCGCCTACGGCGACGTCTTCGGCGCCTTCAAGGCGTACTTCGCGACCGGCATCGACGGCATCTTCTCGGACAACGCGGACACGGCGCTGCTCGCCGCCGCGGACTTCAGGGCGTAATCGATTCGTTACCCGTACGGGTGAGACGGGCCCCCACCGGCAACCGGCCCCGCCGACGGGCGCGTCCCGCCGGGCATGGATCTACTGCTGCAAGAGGTGCAGGCCCTGGCTCCGCTGCTCGCCGCCGAGGCCGCGGCGGAGGCGCCGGGTGCGGGGGTCGAGGCCGCCGATCTCGAACAGGCCGTCTGGGTGCGGCTGTTGGAGCACCCGGACGGGGTGCCCGCGGAGCCGGCCGACTGGCTGCGGGGCGCGGTACGTGCCGAGGCGCGGCTCGCCAGGCGCCGCGCGCTGCGCGAACTGCCGTACGCCGCCGAGCCGCCGGCGGCGTACGACAGCGGCCCCGAACCCGAGGTGCTCGCCGCCGAACGGCGCCGGGCGCTGCGGGCCGCCGTCCGCCGCCTCCCGGCGCGCTGCCGCCCCCTGCTCGCCCTCCTGCTCTCCCCGACCGACCCCACCTACCGGGAAATCGCAGGGGAGTTGGGAATGTCACAAGGGAGTTTGGGGCCCATGCGTTCCCGTTGCCTTGGATGCCTGCGCAGAATGCTCGCGGCGGAGCTGGCTGAGGTTGCGCCCCCTGCGCGCAGGGGAATGGAGCCGTAGAACCAGCCGGTGGAGCGGGCGAGCAGGAGGCAGCACATGGGCACGAGCGTGATCATCTCTGCGGTGGCGGGCGAGCGGGACGCCGAGCAGATCCTCAAACTCCAGTACCTCTGCTACCAGAGCGAGGCGGAGCTCTACGACGACTACACGATCGAGCCCCTCACCCAGACCCTCGTGGATCTGACGGCCGAACTCGGCCGGGGGTACGCACTGGTGGCCCGCCTCGGCGACGAAGTCGTGGGCTCGGTAAGGGCGGTGGTCGACGAGGGCGGCACGGCGCGGATCGCGAAGCTGATCGTGCACCCGAGGATGCGGCGGCACGGGCTGGGCGGGCGGCTCCTCGCCGCCATAGAGGGTCACTTGACGGCGGAACTGGCGGCGAAGCGCTTCCGGCTCTTCACCGGGCACCGCAGTGAGACGAACCTGCGGCTCTACCGGAGCAGGGGGTACGCGACGGTGTCGAAGGAACAGGCGGGGCCGAGGCTGACGGTGGTCACGCTGGAGAAGGAGGCGGAGGCGGGAGCCTTCGCCGCGAGCGCGTAGGCGATCGTGAGGGGGCGTGCCGCAGTGGGGGCCGCCCCCTTGCCCACCCTTCCCCAAGCTCTTAAGGAGCAGGGGAGACCCCACTGCCCCCGGGGGGGCGGCCCCGCTGCCCAAGGCGGCTGGGGGGTAGGGGGCAGGCATTTAGGGGCGCGGGGAACTGCGCGGCCAGCCACGACGCACCCGCACGAAGACCACCGGCCGCCCTCGCCCGTCCAACGGCGCGCCCCCGCTACCGCCGCCTACGCAGCCACATCAGCCCGGTGACCGGCAGGATCACGGGGATCAGCAAGTACCCCGCCCCGTACTTCGACCACACGGTCGCGTCCGGGAACGACCCCGGTGAAACGACCGTCCACGTCCCCACCACGAGCACGCCCAGCAGCTCCACCGCGCAGCACCCCAGTGCCACCCGCCGAGCCGTCTCCCCGCCCCGTACCAGCGTGTACGTGATGAACGCGTAGACCACCGCGGCCACCGCCGACAGCGTGTACGCCAGCGGCGCCCGGTCGAACTCGGTCGCGATCTGGTACGCCGAGCGCGACACCGCGCCCACCGACATCACCCCGTACAGCCACACCAGCAGCAGCCCGGGTCCCTTGACCAGGCGCTTGCGCTCGCCCGGTGCCGTCTCGGCGGTCATCAGCCGCTCCAGATGTCGTACAGCCGGACTTCGAGCACGGCCAGCACGACCGCGCCCGCCGCCACCGTGATCGAGCCCCACCTGGTCCGCTCGGCGAGCGACATGAACCCGGCGGCCGGGACCGCGGCGAACGCGCCGACCAGGTACGACACGAAGATCACGTTGCCCTCGGCCGGCTTCTCGCCGCGTGCCAGTTGCACGATGCCGATCACCAGCTGGGCAAGGGCGAGGACCGTCACCACGGCCATGCCGATGAAGTGCCAGTCCTTGGTGGGCTGGTCGCGGAAGGCGGCGTAACCGCACCACGCGGCGAGGGCGAGCGCGGCCACGGAGACCGCGACCGTCAGGGCGTCAAGCATGGAAAGGAGCGTACTGGGCGCTTCCGGGCGGCCGCCGCTGACCCCCGGTCCCGTCGCCCCGGGTCCCGGGCCCGCCGTGCGGCGTGGCGTTGGCCACAGCCGGTGCGCCGGAGGCCGCGCGAGGCAAGGCGTCCCACCGTTCCGGTGTCCACGGATGGACACTTCCTGTCCGCTATTCGGACAGGAGTGATCGGCTCGGACGCACGTCTGGTTTACTCGTTCCCATGACCACGACGAGCAGCCGCACCCTTGCGACCGAGGCGATGATGACGCCCGGTGCTCGTTGTATGTGTCGAATGTGCGACTTCTGAGGGCCCCTGCCTGAGCCTCGCGCCCCGAAGCGAGACCTGGTCCGGCCGCGTTCGTACGCATCCGCAACGCCCGCGGACGTACGCATCGCGCCGCCCGCCCCGCGCGCCCCCCGGTTCCCCGAGATCTCCGAGCCGAGCCGTGCCGCGCCCCCGGACACCTGCCCCGTGCGCCCGGCGGCAAGAACCGCCGCGCACTCGACAACAGTGATGGAAACCCTGTGATCACCACTACTGGCCTGACCAAGGTCTACGCCTCGCGCGGCCGTGAGGTCACCGCCCTCGACGGCGTCGACCTGCACGTCCGCGAGGGCGAGGTGTTCGGCGTGATCGGTCAGAGCGGCGCCGGCAAGTCCTCGCTCATCCGCTGCGTCAACCTGCTGGAGCGCCCCACCTCCGGCACCGTGACCGTCGACGGCACGGACCTCACCGCACTCGCCGGACGCGGTCAGCGCGCCGGCAAGCAGCTGCGCGAGGCCCGCTCCCGGATCGGGATGGTCTTCCAGCACTTCAACCTGCTGTCCTCGCGCACCGTGCAGGGCAACATCGAGCTGCCCCTTGAGATCCTCGGCGTCTCCGGCAAAGAGCGCAGCCGCAAGGCCCTGGAACTGCTCGACCTGGTCGGTCTCGCCGACAAGGCGAAGTCGTACCCCGGTCAGCTGTCCGGCGGCCAGAAGCAGCGCGTGGGCATCGCCCGCGCCCTCGCCGGCGACCCGAAGGTGCTGCTCTCCGACGAGGCGACCAGCGCCCTCGACCCGGAGACCACCCGCTCGATCCTCCAGCTGCTGCGCGACCTCAACCAGCAGCTCGGCCTGACCGTCCTGCTCATCACGCACGAGATGGACGTCGTCAAGACGATCTGCGACTCGGCCGCCCTGATGAAGCGCGGCCGCGTCGTCGAGACCGGCACGGTCGCCGAACTGCTCGCCACCCCCGGCTCCGAGCTGGCCGCCGAGCTGTTCCCGGTGACCGGACAGGCGACCGGCCCCGGCCGCACCGTCATCGACGTCACCTTCCACGGCGAGAGCACCGGCCAGCCGGTCATCTCGCAGCTCTCCCGTACGTACAACATCGACATCTCGATCCTGGGTGCCGCGATGGACACCGTCGCCGGCCGGCAGATCGGCCGGATGCGCATCGAGCTCCCCGGTCGGTACGAGGAGAACGTCGTCCCGGTCGGCTTCCTGCGCGAGCAGGGCCTCCAGGTCGACGTGGTCGAGCCCGCCGACGTACCGGCGCAGGTTCTTGCCCCGGTCAAGGAGACCCAGCTCGTCAAGGAGACCGCGAAGTGACCTGGTCAGAGATGCAGCCCCTGCTCGAACAGGGCGTCATCGACACGCTGTACATGGTCCTGTGGGCCACTGTCGTCTCCGTGCTCGGCGGCCTGCCGCTGGGCCTGCTGCTCGTCCTCACCGACAAGGGCGGCCTGCTCCAGAACACGGTGGTCAACAAGATCGTCGGCGTGATCGTGAACATCGGCCGGTCGCTGCCGTTCATCGTGCTGCTGATCGCGCTGATCCCCTTCACGACCCTGGTGGTCGGCACGTTCATCGGCCCCAGCGCCATGGTGGTGCCGCTCGCCATCGGCGCCATCCCGTTCTTCGCCCGGCTCGTCGAGACGGCCGTGCGCGAGGTCGACCACGGGCTCGTCGAGGCCGCCCAGGCCATGGGCGGCGGAGTGCCGACCGTGGTCTTCAAGGTGCTGCTGCCGCAGGCCCTGCCGTCGCTGATCTCCGCCGTCACCACCACGGTGATCGTCCTGGTCGGCTACTCGGCGATGGCCGGAGCGGTCGGCGGCGGCGGACTCGGCAGCGTGGCGGTCTCCTACGGCTACCAGCGCTTCGAGACCACCTTCATGCTCACCACCGTCGTGATCCTGGTCGTCCTGGTCACGGTCGTCCAGCTGCTCGGCGACGGCGTCGTACGCCTGCTCGCCCGCCGCGGCCGTACCGCCTAGGACCTTCCGGAACCACCGAGGACCTCCCCGAAACCTTCCTTCCGAAGAGCCCGCACTCCTTGTCCGGGCGAACCATCAACAAGATCAAGAAAGAGGCACTTTTCGTGCGCAAGAACATCAAGATCTCCGTTGCCGCCGCTGCCGTCACCGCGCTCGCCCTGGGCGCCACTGCCTGCGGCACCGCGTCCGACCCCGCCGCGAAGTCGGCGGACGGCACGACCGACACCAGCAAGCCGCTCGTCGTCGCCGCGTCCCCGACGCCGCACGCCGACATCCTCAACTACGTGAAGAAGGAGCTGGCCGACAAGGCCGGACTCAAGCTGGAGGTGAAGGAGTTCACGGACTACGTCCTGCCGAACACCGCCACCCAGTCCGGCGAGGTCGACGCCAACTTCTTCCAGCACAAGCCCTACCTCGACGACTTCAACAAGAAGCAGAAGACCACCATCGTCCCGGTCGTCAACGTCGAGCTGGAGCCGCTGGCCCTCTACTCCAAGAAGGTCAAGGACCTCAAGGACCTCAAGGCCGGCCAGACCGTCGCCGTCCCCAACGACACCACCAACGAGGGCCGCGCGCTGCACCTGCTCGCGGACAACGGCGTGATCGTCCTCAAGGACGGCGTCGGCACCGACGCCAAGCTGTCCGACATCAAGGACAAGAAGGGCCTGGAGTTCAAGGAGCTGGAGGCGGCCACGCTGCCCCGCGCCCTGGACCAGGTCGACGCCGCCGTCATCAACGGCAACTACGCCATCGAGGCCGACCTCAAGCCGTCCAAGGACTCCCTGGTGATCGAGAAGGCGGACGGCAACCCGTACGCCAACTTCCTCGCCGTCAAGAAGGGCAACGAGAAGGACCCGCGCGTCGAGAAGCTCGCCAAGCTGCTCAACTCGGACGAGGTCAAGAAGTTCATCGAGGACAAGTACACCGGTTCGGTCGTGCCCGCCTTCGGTGCCGTCAAGTAGTAGATATCGTACGATACTTGTCGCCCTGCGGTGCTGAAGCCCCGTACTCCCGCGCGGAGTACGGGGCTTCGGTCCGTGCTGCGACCGTCACCCGCACCACGGACCCGGCCATGCACGGCGCCCGCCCCATGCTGCATGCTGTCCGTTCACGCCCCTTCGGTATGGAGCAGCGCATGACTACCACCTTTCCGGACGTCTCGATCAGCACGGACCGGCTGGTGCTGCGCCCCTACGAGGAGGCGGACGTCCCGGCGCACATCGAGATGATGAACGACGAGGCCGTCACCGCCTGGACGACCGTCCCGCACCCCTACACCGCGCGCGACGCCGAACGCTGGGTCCGCCGCATCGCGCCCACCGAGCGCACCCAGGGGCGCGGCATCATCTTCGCCGTCACCGAATTCCTCACCCAGCGCCTCGTCGGCCTCGTGCACCTCTCCCGCACCGACTGGCACATCCAGGCCGCGGAGATCTCGTACATCACCGCCCCCTGGGCACGCGGCGAGGGATACGCGACCGAGGCCGTGCTCGCCGTCGCCCAGTGGCTCTTCCGCGACCAGCGCTTCGAACGCATCGAGCTGCGCACCCCGGCCGACAACACCGCCGCCCAGCAGGTCGCCCAGAAGATCGGCTGCATCAGCGAGGGCGTGCTGCGCAACGCCTGGATAGCGCGTACGCGCACGGAGAACGGCACCGACGGAGGCTGGACGAACATCCGCACCGACCTGATCGTCTGGAGCCTGCTCCCCGAGGACCTCGAAGGGGTCGCCGACCGGATGGCGGACGCGGGCGGCTACGCGTCCGCCTACACCGACTGGAACTGAGGCAGGTCCAGACCCCCCGAGTGGTCTGGACCAGGTAGTCTCAGCCTCCCCCCACGATCGCTCAGGAGACAGACCACGATGGCCGACCGCGTCACGGTGATCGGCTGGGACGGCTCGCCCCTGACCGCGGCGGCCAGGTCCGCCCTCTCGGCGGCCACCCTCGTCGCGGGAGCCCCGCACCATCTCGCCCTGGGCGAAGTGCCGCAGGGCGCCGAGCGCATCCGGCTCGGCAGCGTTGACCTCGCCGCCCGCCGGATCGCGGGCCACCGCGGCACCGCCGTCGTCCTGGCCGACGGGGACCCGGGCTTCTTCGGCGTCGTACGGACCCTGCGGGCACCCGCCTTCGGACTTGAGGTCGAGGTCGTGCCCGCCGTGTCGGCCGTCGCCACCGCCTTCGCCCGCGCCGGAATGCCGTGGGACGACGCCCAGGTGGTCGTCGCCCATCGCCGCACGCTGCGCCGCGCGGTCAACGTCTGCCGGGCGCACACCAAGGTCGCCGTCCTCACCTCGCCGGGAGCGGGGCCCGCCGAGCTCGCCCTGCTCCTCGACGGCGTGCACCGCACGTTCGTCATCTGCGAGGAGCTCGGCACCGACCGTGAGAGCATCACCGTCCTCACCTCCGACCGGGTCGCCGACCACGTCTGGCGCGACCCGAACGTCGTCATCGTCATCGGCGGCAGCCAGGCACCCGCGCAGGCCCCGGCGCAGGCCGCCGCCCAGGGCGGCGGCTGGCTCGCCGGCAGCGAACCCGGCTACCCGCAGGAACCGCGCGGCTGGGCGCTGAAGTCGGACGAGTACGGCGAGGACCTGGCCGACGGCGAGACCCCCGGCCTGCGCGCGGCCCAGCTCGCCCGGCTCGGCCCGCGCGCCGGGGACCTCGTGTGGGACATCGGCTCCGGCAGCGGCGCGCTCGCCGTCGAGGCCGCCCGGTTCGGTGCGGCGGTCATCGCCGTCGACGAGAGCGCGGACGCCTGCGTACGGAGCGCGGCCGCGGCTCGGCGGTTCGGCGTACAGCTCCAGGTGGTGCGTGGCCACGCCCCGTACGTACTGGAGGACCTCCCCGAACCGGATGTCGTACGCATCGGGGGCGGTGGCGCACCCGTCGTTCAGGCTTGCGTCGACCGGCGGCCCGAGCGGATCGTCACGCACGCGCAGAACCGCGACGACGCCGAGGCGATCGCCCGCACCCTCGACGAGGGCGGCTACGCCGTGGAGTGCACGCTGTTCCAGACGGTCGACCTCGACCCGGCGGGGGACTGGGAGGAGCGCAGGCGGTCGGTGGTGTTCCTGGTGACGGGGCGCCGCAAGGAGCGCGCGACGCGGGACGCCCGTACCTGACCGGGGCCGTCGGCCGGCCGCCTACCCGACCGGGGGCCGTCCCGGGGGCGTTTCTGGACCCTCGTACCTGATCCGGCGGGACCATGTCCCTTTCTTCGCACGGATGTTCTGCCGATCGCTCCCCAGGGCGAGCGCTGTCGGTGGCGCGGGGTAGGCTGGCCGATCGTTGTACCGCAGATGGGCGGTTGGTGGAACGTTCGCCAATGTCTGGAAAAGGGGCCCTCTTTGGGGTCGCGTGCGGTACGGCACACCCGGGACGTGCGCGACGTGGCGCAGCCCACAGCGGGCCGTGGCAGTTCTTCCTGCCCCGGCTCCGAAGGGCCGCGACAATGCTTGGTGTCCGCGGAACCTTTCGTGCCGCGCGGCACCCCCGCTCGTTCAACCATTGACGGGCGCGGTCGTGTCGAGCGGTCGTTCCGGGCGACGGGGTCCTGCCGGCGGAAGGGAAGGCGGCCGGGCCGAAGAAGCGCTGGCGCTACAGATGGGCGAGGGGTACGCATGACTGACACCGGCCAGGTCCCGGGCGAGGGACTGCCGGAGAACGCAGGCATGGTGGAGCAGCCGGGCATCCCCGCCCCAGGCGCCTACACCTTCCTCGACCCCTCCGATCCTTCAGGGAACGCCGCAGAGTCCGGACTTGAGGACGACGACCTCCTGCTGATGCCTGCCTCGCAGGGCGCGTGGAGCGACCCGCAGGTGGTGCCCGCACAGGCTCCCCCCGCACCGGCCCCGCATCCCGCGGAGGCGGCCGCGCACTTCGCCGAGGCGGCCCCGCATCTCGCGGAGTCCGCGCCGCACCTGGCTGCGGCCGCGCCGCACCTCGTGGAGTCCGGTGCGCACGAGGCCGGTGGGCGGGACTCCGGTTCGGTCGACCTCTCGGGCGTACGGATGCCTCCGCCGCCCGCGTCCACGGCCGCGCCGACGCCTCCGCCGGCCCGTCGCCCGCTGCACATGGGCCCGCCCGTCCCGGATGCCTCGGGCGGCGTCGTGCGGTCGCTGGCCGACCGTGGACCCGCGGCGGTGCAGAACCAGGCCGCTCCGGTGCAGAACACGGTCCAGGCTCCTCCGGTCCAGAGCTCGGCCCCGGTGCCGGCGCAGAGCCTTGCCCAGGGCCCCGTGCCGAGCCAGGGCATCACGCCGGGCGCGGTGCCCGGCGCTCCGTCGGGCCTGCCGCAGACCCAGACCCCGCCTCGGACTCAGCCCCAGGGTCAGCTCCCCACGCCGGTGCCGATGCGCAATGCGGGGCCGCCGACGACGGGCCCCGAGTACCTCGACGTCCCGGGCGACGGGACCGCGCTGCTGCCCGGCCCGCAGCTCGGCGAGATCCCCTCGCAGGGCCCGACGTCGTGGACGCCGCAGCCGCAGCCGCAGGTGGCAGCTGAGGAGGCCCGGGACCCGATGCAGTCGGCCCCGATGCAGTCGGCGGCGGTGCCCGCGGGCTCGTCCGGGCAGTTCGCGCAGCCGCAGTCGCAGGCGCCGCAGGTACAGGTCCCGCAGGCACAGGTCGCGCCGGTGCAGGTGCCGGTTCCGGTGCCCGCGCAGGGGCAGTCGCAGGGAGCGGGCCACGCGATGGCCCAGGCCCCCGCCGCCCAGGCGGCTCAGGTCACGGCCCCGGCATCGGCCGTTGTCCCGGGCCAGGTGCAGGTCCAGGATCAGGCCGAGACGCATGTGCAGGTCCAGGCTCAGGCCCAGGTGCCGGACGAGGTGCGGGATCAGGCGGTGGACCAGACGGCGGAGGCCGTTCCGTCGCAGTCGCAGTCGCAGTCGCAGCCGCACCAGGAGCCTCAGGGCAGTACTGCAGAAACGGTCGTTCCGGAACAGGTCATTCCGGAAACCGTTGCTCCAGAGGTCACCGCTCCTGACGCCGACGCCGTTGCCGTTGTCGGCGCGGAGGGTGCGGTTCCGGTTCCGGCCGCTGAGGCCGACGTCCCGGCGGCTGCTGCTCCGGCGGTCGTCGCGGCGGAAGGGACCGTTCCAGGGGGCGCAGCCCCGGACGGCATCGTTCCGGATGCCGTGGTCGTTCCGCCCGCGAGCGCGCCCGAAGGCGCCGTCGCCGGAAGTCCCGCCCCCGAGAGCGCTCCGGAAGCAGCCACTCCCGCCCACGGGCACACGGCCCCCGAGGCTCCGGACCAGACGGCCCCTGAGGCCGCCGCTCCTGCCCCGGCCGCCGACGCCTCCGCCGAACCCGCCGTTCCGGAGCCGGTGTTCCAGCCGGGCCCGGCCCACGCCACCCCGGTGGTCCCGGTACCCGCCCAGGTTCCGGCCGGTGCGCAGGCGACGCCGCCCGCCGGGCAGTTCGTACAGGTGGAAGGCTCGGTACCGGTCGATTCGCAGCTGGCGCCGATCCCGGTGCCGCCCGTGACGGAGCCCGCCGCGGCCCCCGAACAGGCCGCCGCGCCCGCCGCTGCTGCGGCCCCCGAGCAGGAGCTCGTTGCCGTACCCGCGGAGGGTGTACCCGCACCCGCACCCGCACCCGCTTCCGCTTCCGCGGAGGCTGCGCAGGCCGCCCTGCCCGAGCCCACTGCCGATCCCGTCGCCGCGGCGGCCCCCGTCGAAGCGACTCCCGGACCCGACGCATCCGCGCAGCAGGTGCCCGAGCCCGCCGCCGTACCGGAGGAGACCGGTCAGGCCGGTCAGGCCGATGCCGGGGCCGAGCCCGAGGCGGTCGTCCCCCAGGACGAGCCCGCAGCCGCCCCCGCCGCAGGTGACGTACCGGCGGAGCCGTCCGCGACGGTCCCCGCCCCGCTGAACGGCGGCCCGGCCGCGCCGCTGCCCCCTCTGCCGGAGCAGTCGGCCGACGAGGCGGAGACGGCCGAAGTCATCGAGACGGCGGAGGTCATCGAGACGGCCGAAGCCACCGGGACGCACACCGAGGCGCCCGCCGGGCCGGTGGACACCGAACCCGGGCGGTCCGGGCCGGCCCGGACCGGTGCCGCGGACGCCGAGTCCGTACAGGAGGAGCCCGTGCAGGAAGAACCCGTGCAGGCAGAAACACCTGGCGCCGAGACCGACCCCGCGGCGGAGCAGCCCGCCCCCGAGACCCCGGCGGTCCCCGCCGCCCCCGGCTACGACGACGCCGAGCGCGAGGCCGTGCTGCGCGTCATGCGCGAGCGCCGCGACATCCGCAACGGCTTCCGCAGCGACCCCATCCCGCACGAGGTCCTGCTCCGCGTCCTGGAGGCCGCGCACCACGCGCCGAGCGTCGGCCACTCCCAGCCCTGGGACTTCGTCGTCATCCGCTCGGCCGAGACCCGCCGCGCGATGCACGAACTGGCCGCCCGCCAGCGCGACGCGTACGCCAAGTCGCTGCCCAAGGGCCGGGCCAAGCAGTTCAAGGAACTGAAGATCGAGGCCATCCTCGACACCCCGGTCAACATCGTCGTCACCGCCGACCCGACCCGTGGCGGCCGGCACACCCTCGGCCGCCACACGCAGCCGCAGATGGCCCCGTACTCCTCGGCGCTCGCCGTCGAGAACCTGTGGCTCGCGGCCCGCGCCGAGGGCCTGGGCGTCGGCTGGGTCAGCTTCTTCGACGAGCGCGAGATGGTACGGGCGCTGGGCCTGCCCGAGCACCTCGAAGTCGTCGCGTACCTCTGCGTGGGGTACGTCGACGAGTTCCCCGAGGAGCCCGAACTGCTCCAGGCGGGCTGGTCCAAGCGCCGCCCGCTGTCCTGGGTCGTCCACGAGGAGACGTACGGCCGCCGCGCCCTGCCCGGCGAGGAGCCGCACGACCTCCTCCAGGAGACGATCACCAACATCCGCCCGCTGGACGCCAAGGCGCTCGGCGAGGCGTGGGAACGCCAGAAGCGGATGACCAAGCCCGCCGGTGCGCTCGGCATGCTGGAGATCATCTCCGCGCAGCTCAGCGGTCTGTCCCGGGTCTGCCCGCCGCCGATCCCGGAGCCCGCGGCCGTCGCGATCTTCGCGGGCGACCACGGCGTGCACGCCCAGGGCGTCACGGCGTGGCCCCAGGAGGTCACCATGCAGATGGTGGCCAACTTCCTCGGCGGGGGAGCGGTCTGCAACGCGTTCGCCAACCAGGTCGGCGCGGAGGTCTGCGTGATCGACGTGGGCGTGGCCGGTGAACTCCCCGCCACGCCGGGCCTGTTGCCCCGCAAGGTGCGCGCGGGCACGGCCGACTTCACGACCGGTCCCGCGCTCACCCGCGAAGAGGTCCTGTCCGCGATCGAGGTCGGCATCGAGACCGCCCGCGACCTGGTCGCGGCAGGCAACAAGGCCCTCCTCACCGGTGAGATGGGCATCGCCAACACCACCGTCTCCGCCGCCCTGATCTGCGTCTACACGGGTCAGGACCCGGCCGAGGTCACCGGCCGGGGCACCGGCATCAACGACGAGATGCACGCCCGCAAGGTCGACGTCGTCCGCCGCGCGCTGGACCTCCACAAGCCGGACCCGGCCGATCCCATCGGCGTCCTCGCCGCCGTCGGCGGCCTGGAGCACGCGGCACTGGTCGGCTTCCTCCTCGGCGGAGCGTCGCTGCGTACGCCCGTGATCCTGGACGGCGTGAGCGCGGGCGCGGCAGCCCTGGTCGCCCGCGCGGTCGCCCCCGAGGCCCTCGCGGCCTGCATCGCGGGCCACCGCAGCGCGGAACCCGGCCACGTCGCAGCCCTCAACAAGCTGGGCCTGCGCCCGCTCGTCGACCTGGACCTCCGCCTCGGCGAGGGCACGGGCGCGCTGCTGGCGCTGCCGGTGGTGCAGAGCGCGGCGCGGGCGATGCACGAGGTGGCGACGTTCGACTCGGCCGGCGTCACGGAGAAGTAACCGGCTCCCGAGCCGACCGCCGGAGCCTCCGCCTGACCCTTGAGTTCTAGTGGTTGTCGCAACACCCCAGCTCAGGGGATGCGATGGAGTTCGAGATCCGGGAGAACCGGGGGCGGCCGACCGGGAAGGGGAT